>JBBQUM010000035.1:0-77587 GCA_038212445.1 Bryobacterales bacterium | reverse complement strand
GGACTTTGATGGCGACGGTCCGGTTGAGGCGGGTGTCGCGCGCCTTATACACCTCTCCCATGCCGCCGGCGCCCAGCGGTTCGAGGATTTCATACGGACCCAGTTTGGTACCGCGAACCACGATGAGTCATTCTACCGCTTAAGTAGATTTCGCCAGTCGTGATAATCGTGATCGGGGATGACTGACTCTCGTCGCGTGACATATTTATGACGAAGCGTTCGCCGCCGGCGGTGACGTCGTAGGACGAGCCCAGGTTGAACGGTAGGATCCACTTGCCGTCAGGCGAAAAAAGCCGTGAAACGCGGCGTTACCAGCGGGGGAGGATACGTCGCCAATTCGGGTCGACATGCTGGCGCATCTCAGCCTCATCGTCGCGCTTACGGTACGGGAGTTTTTGGTAGCGCTCGACGCCGCGGGCAAGCTGGTCGTAATCGAGGTCGACGCCGAGTCCGGGTTTGTCGGTGATGCGCACGCAGCCGTTGACGATGGGGACGCGTCCGCCGACCACCACTTCATCCTTCGCCGATTGCCAGGGATAGTGAGTGTCGCAAGCGTGTGTGAGGTGAGGGCTGGATGCTGCCGCGTGGGCCATAATCATCATGCTCACGCCAAGGTGATTATTCGAATGCATGGACAAGCCCATGCCGAGTGTTTCGCAGAGATGCGAGAGTTGCTGCTGTTTGCGGATGCCGCCCCAGTAGTGAGGGTCGGAGAGGACAATCTGGACGCCGTCGGCCTTCCAGGCCTGAGGAACGTGGGCGAAACAGGTGACTGCCACGTTACTAGCGAATAGCGTATGGTTGCCTTCAGCGAGCAGGCGGCGGCGAACTTCAGCCATGCCGTCGATCTCCGCGCAGGGGTCCTCGAGATAGCCACCGTCCGATAGTTCTTGCTTCAAGGCTCGGCCGATTTCGACGGAAGTGTCGACGCTCCAGGCGCAGTTGGGATCGATGCGGAGGGGATAACTGGCGCCGAAGTCCTCGCGAAGTTTCTGGATGGTTCGGATCTCTTCAGCGGGTTCGAGGACACCGCCTTTCAGCTTGATCTCTTTGAACCCGTAGTTGGCGACGAACTGGCGGCACTGCTTCACCATCTGTTCAGCCGAGAGTCCTTCGCCGTACTCATCCTCGCGGGCGTCGTCGCCGGTGCCGCCGCCGCCGGCATGCTTGTAGAACAGATAGGCGGAGAAAGGCGCTTCGTCGCGGGCGCGGCCGCCCACCACGTCGCACAACGGCTTGTTGACTGCTTTGCCGATCGCGTCGAGACAGGCGATCTCGATGGCCGCGAACGCTCGCGTCCCACGGTCCGCCGGATTTTCGCCAGGAACCTGCCAGGTCTGGCTACGATTCCCGTCGGGGTTGGCCACCGTGAGGTCGCGCCAAAGGGCGGTGAGTTGGAACAGATCCATACCGACGATCCGCGGCTTCAACGACTCATAGGTTGCGATCTGCTGATCGCCGCCATAGGTCTCACTGATGCCGGTGATTCCGTCGGTGGTGGTGAGTTCGAGGATGGTCCGCAGCGCGTAGGGCGCGTGCAGACCATATGAACTGCGAAGGGGAGGGTCGGCTACGGCGACCGGATAAATTTTAAGGTCGGTGATTTTCACCGGAACAGTTACTTGCGAGCGCCGCGGACGGTGCCTTTGAGCTTTGACTGGCGTCTTTTGTGAGCTTTACGCTTGGGTTTGCTAATCAGGAAAGTGCCGCTACCGAGGTTCACAGCGGTATATAACTTGTCGTCTGCCATTTGGTTCTCCAGAGAATTGAGTGGAAACTAGATTGTAGCGTACTTCCCACATGCGACGAATTTTCATCCTCCTTTTGGCCGCGGCGATTTGCTTCGCACAGAAGGTCTCGACACCGAACGAAGAGTCGCGTCTGCTGTTCGGGCAGATCGACGACATCATGTCGGGGCTGAGCGAGATCACTGGCTGGAAGGTGAAAAGGAAGGTCCCGGCAGACTTCATTTCGAAGGAGCAGTTGCATACCTTCGTCCAGAAGCGGCTGAAGGAGGTGGTGAAGCCCGAGGAGATGCGGGTTGAGGCGCTGACGTTGAAGCTGTTCGGCCTGGTGCCGGAGGAGTTCGACCTGGAGAAGGCGACGGTGGATCTGGTGACCGAGCAGGCTGCAGCTTTTTACGACTACAACAAGAAGCGGCTGTTCATCACGGAAAGCTCGTCAACCTTTATTGAGCAGCGCATTGTACTGGTGCACGAACTCGCGCATGCGCTGGCCGATCAGCAGTATTCGCTCTCGAAATACATCAGCAAGGGCAATCAGAGCGACGACGATGCGACGGCGCGGGAAGCGGTGATGGAGGGGCAGGCGACGTGGCTCATGTGGGCCTACAGTTCCAAGCTGAGCGGTGGTGAGGCGCGTCCGTCGGATGTGATTCTTGACACCATGCGCGGCGCGGGCGGCTCAAGCGGATCGCAGTATCCGGTATTTGATGGAGCGCCGCTGTACCTGCGGGAATCGATGGTGTTTCCGTACAACCAGGGAGTTTTGTTTCAGGATGCTGTCTTCAAGCAACTAGGGAAGCAGGGCTTTTCAGAGGTCTTCAAACGGGCGCCCCGTTCGAGTTCAGAGATTCTCCATCCTTCGATGTACTTCACGCGGGAGACGCCGGTGACGGTGACCCCGCCCGAGGTGCCGGAGCCGCGGCATTATCAATTGTTGACGGCAGGCTCGGTGGGGGAGTTCGATCACCAGATTCTGGGGGAGCAGTACGTGACGCGGGATGAGGCGTTGAAGTTGTCGCCGCACTGGCGCGGGGGCGATTTTCGGATTTACGAAGGCAAGAAAGACAAGCACGCGGTGCTCGCGTATGCGTCGGAATGGGAAACAGAGAGTTGGGCCGACCGGTGGTTCGGGATGTATCGCAGCGTGCTGAAGGGGAAGTCGAAAAGCATCGAATTCACAGTCGATTCAGCAACGGAGATGGAGGGGCGCAACGAACGGGGCGCGTTCCACGTCCGATTAGAAGGGAAGCGGGTTTCGAGTCTGGAAGGGCTTCCGGCACCGCCCGTTTCCACTACGGTAGACTGATAAAACAATGAGTCGAGTTGTTGTTGCAGCAGCACTTTCACTGGGATTATTCCTCTTGCCGGCGGTGGCCGGCGACTATAAACTGCCACGCCAGGCTCCGGAGTTTGTGATCAACTACCCCGGCGGCAAGCAGGACTTGCTGAGCCGTTACAAAGGCAAGGTGGTGGTACTGTCCTTTATCATGACCACCTGCCCGCACTGCCAGGCGGAGTGCAAGATGCTTTCCAAGCTCTACAAGGAACTGGGCCCGCAGGGTTTTCAGCCTATTGCCGTGGCATCGAATCAGATGGCGATCATGCTGGTCAACGACTTCATCAAGGAGTACGGCGTCACCTTCCCGGTGGGCGCAACCGAGCAGGCCCCCGTATTGGGCTTCATGAAGATCAACGAAAACGAGCGCTGGGTTGTGCCGCAGGTTGCGGTAATTGACCGTAAAGGTATGATCCGGGTGCAGAGTCCGTTCAATGGCGATGAGAAGCTACAGGACGAAGCGCACCTTCGTGCTGTGATCACCGATCTACTCAAAGAAGGTACGCCGGCAGCTAAGAAGACGTCCGTATCGGCGAAGAAGTAGCCTTGTTCGCTCCGACGCGGTGCGCTAGTCGCGCGGGCGGCCTTTTTTTACCCGCTTCAGCAGGCTCTCCATGCGAATGGTGAGATTTGCAGCGACGTCCGCCTCGAAGTAAAGTTCGGGCATGCGGAACATCATGAGCCGCAGGCCGACTTCGCGTTTGAGGAAGCCACGAGCGTGTTCGAGGGCTTCAAGCGCATCTTTGCGCGCCTGTTCATCAGCCGGCATGGCGACTCGGACCTGGGCCTTCTTGCGATCGGGCGACAGTAGTACTTCGGTTACTGTGACGCCGGTGACGCGCGGATCAGACATCTCGTATTCAATCAACTCGTCGAGTTCTTCGCGGAGGGCTTCTGACATTCGCACGGAGCGGTGAGGATCCATCAATTTCAATTTTAGCTGAGCCGTCAGGGGGAATTCCCTTAGAGATATTGCAACCCCCGTCCCATTGCTTGTTCATGCGGTGGTGCGTAGACTCGCTCTAGACCCACCGTGATGACCCAAACTGAGCCTTTAGTCGAAAATCACCGCATGGCTGATGACATTACGCCACCAGTTGTTGAAACAATCGAGGACACGGGAGTTCCGCAATCCATGATTGAGGCTCTCATCTTGAAAATGCTGTTCTTTCGAGGTGAGATGCTGGGTCGCGACCTGGCAGGTGCATTGGGCGTGCAGTTCAGTGTGATTCAGAACATGGTGGACTCACTGAAGCGCAGTCACGCGATCCAGGTGAAGCGCTCGTCGGGGATGGGCGACACGAGCGCGGTTTTTGCACTTGCCGACATAGGCCGGAACATGGCCAAGGACCATCTGGAGAAGGATCAATACACCGGTCCGGTGCCGGTGCCGATGGCGCAGTACTCCGTGGTGGTACGGTTGCAGCGACCGCCCGAGGGCTGGTTGTCCAAGCCGCGGCTGGCGGATGCCTATCGCGACATGGTGATCACTGACCGCACGCTGACGCAGATTGGGCCGGCGATCAGTTCGGGCAATTCGCTCTTGATTTATGGCCAGCCCGGCAACGGGAAGACGTACATGGCGGAGGCGCTACAGAACATCAGCGCGCGGCCGGTCTACATTCCCTACGCAATCGAATGTCAGGGGAACATTGTCCAGGTCTTCGACCCCATCTATCACCATCCGGTGGAAGAGGAGCGCGAAGTCTCTATTTTCACGAATAGCGACTCGCACAGCGACGGCCGTTGGGTGAAATGCAAGCGGCCGTTCATCGTGACGGGCGGTGAACTGACGCTCGACATGCTCGACCTGAGTTTCAATCCAGGGTCGCGCGTTTATGACGCTCCGTTTCAGTTGAAAGCCAATAACGGCATCTACCTGATCGACGATTTCGGACGGCAGCGGGTATCGCCAGCGGAAGTCTTGAATCGCTGGATTGTCCCGATGGAACGCCGGATCGACTATCTGAGCTTCAACTCAGGCGGCAAGATGACGGTGCCATTTGAGGCGTTCCTGATTTTCTCTTCGAATCTCAAGCCGCAAGATCTTGGGGATGAGGCGTTTCTCAGGCGCATGCAATACAAGATGCTGGTGAGGAATCCGGAAACCGGGGAATTCATCAGAATTTTCGAACGCTTTTGCGAACTCAAGCAGCTTCCTTTCGAGCCTGAATTGCCCCGAAAGTTCGTCGAGAAGTTTTATACGACGACGGGAAAGGCGCTGAGGCGATGTCACCCACGCGATGTTGTTTCTCACGCGATCGACCTCATCCATTTTGAAAAGCTGCCTTTCCTGCTAACCGAGCGTGTACTAACTGAGGCGTTTGAGAGCTGCTTTGGCGGTGAAGTGGACGCGTGATGAAACGTTTTGCCTCCTGACTATGATCAAGGGGGCATGAGAAACACATGCACCGCGCTATTGCTTCTGCTGACGGCAGCGGTAAGCCGCGGACAAGAAGCGATTCAGGTAGACGCTCAGGCTCAAGCGACTCCTTTTCCTCACTTCTGGGAGCAGATGTTCGGTTCCGGCCGCGCCATTCTCGCGTTACGCGAAAGCTATCGAAACGATCTCGAGGCTGTCAGAAGAGTCACTGATTTCCGTTACGTGCGATTTCACGCGATTTTTTACGAGGCGAGCACGGGAACCCGCTCTACAACTTTGCCTGTTCGGCACGGAGGAGAATATCGCGATGTACGATCGGGTCTGCCGGGCTGTGAGTGAAGTAATTCAGGAGAAGCAGGGGTCGAGTATGCCCAAGCTGCCGCTTTTCTGTACGAGTGGAATGTCGAGGGGATGAAGGAATCCCGGGACACTTCCTTGTTTGGGCGGCGCTGGCGAATACGGTGATGGAGTGTGACGGATTGTCGGAGATGATGTCGTTCTGGACGTTCTCCGCGGGTGCGCCAGGTTCCACGCCGCAGCCAGCACCGCACCAATCCCCGTCGCGTAACAATGATGTTTCCGACATCAGCGCACGTTAATGGTGACGGCGTTCGACGCCTGCCCGTCGACGGTGAGGACGACCTTGGACTCGCCCGCGCCGCGCAAGTCGAGCGTAAGCGCGATGTTCACCTGGTCGAGGCCGGCGAACTCGGGCGAGGGACCTGCGAAGAGTACAGGCACAGAAACGCGGTTGATGGTCACATGCACCGCCTGGAGCGAGCTTCGATTGCGGACACCGGTAGCGTACAGCGTGACGTAGATGGGCGTGTCGATACCCAGCGTGATGGGCACCGAGGTACATCCAGCACTGCCGCATTGGAATACAGGCAGTGGCGACTGAGATCCGGGATTCCCAGCGATGGTCGCAATGGCAGTGGCAGCGGCGACACCGCTACCGGCGCCATTCATGCTGAACAAAGCGGGCGCCACTGAGGCGACGGTGCCGTTGGCGGTCTGATGGCCGGTTGTGAACGTGGCGACGCCGATGCTTGTGCCGTCGGGCACAACGAAGTTGATCTGCCCGGGCGACACGTAAGTGAGCAGGGCTGGCCGCGAGACTCCCAGAGAATCCGTAACCGTGAGCGTGACGCCTCCCAAAGTCTGCGGGGGAGGCTGTTGGGTGGACACAGCGGTTGTGGCGGCAAGGTCCGCGCCGAACCAGGACGCAATGGAGCTGGGTGCGACGGACAATCCGGGCGCGGCGGCGGGCTGGATGGAGCCGGGAATCACGCCGTAGTAGCGAGCCATCCAATAGGGCAGCAGATAGTCAACGCCGGCGCCTTCAATAGTGCCAGTGCCGCCTCCGCTGAGTTGAAACGGACTGCGCTGCCACAGAAAGTCAGTCGGGACGCGCAGTCGGACCGGAATTGGAAGACAGGCTTCGCTTCCGCAAACACGAACCACGGTACTGAGGTTGACGGCAAAGTCACGGCGGGGACGCGCGAGCCACTGGTCGAGCAGGTCGGCGGTTTCCTTATCGCGGAGGGGGTCGGGCCCGGAGAGCGCGCGGTCCACCACGTTGAAGAATGCGTTCTGGTGGGTTGCCGTATAGGAGCGTACGATGCGGTAGGCCGACCGGTTGGCGTCGTTATTCTGCAGCGGAAGCAGATGGAAGAACGACATGTAGTCGAGGTTGAACTTGAAGTAAGAACTGTTGGAGAGAGTGTCCACCGAGACCGCGGTTTGAACCGGAAGGTTGATGAGGGGGCCGCCGATCGAGGCTGATGGGTTTACATGGCGCACCACTTGGAGGAGCATCTGGAGTTCCTCAGGCCGCAGTTCAAAAGTCGACTTAATGTCGTTGTTGGGCGACCACTGGTGATGCGAAATATAGGTAAGCAACCGGGTGGCAAGGTCACTTACGCTGCTTCGCACGGCCGCATCGTCGACCAGATCGTAGGCAACTCCAAGTCCAAAGAACACGCCCACAACCTGATCGCGGGAGGTATTGTCGATCCACGTAAATTGGGCCCCCCCGTGATAGGAGGTGTTTTGGGATTCCTCCTTGACGATGCCCGGTTGATAGGGAGAGTTGTCGGGAACGATGCAGCGCGCAAGCCGGTCGTCGAATGTGACGCCGACAAGATCCCGGATGCCGGCGAGGGTTGTCTTAACGTTTTGCAGTGCGTCGAAGGTGGGCGAGACCTTATAACGGAACGACTCGGCGGCCAGATAGGCGCCCGTCCACAGAGCCGAGTCGCCGCAACGTGTATAGCCAGTGATGTTGTTACTCGATGACGAACTGAAGATGGGATCGAGGAGCGTGCGGAACGGCATGTGACGAACGCGGAGGTTCGAATCGATGGCGAGGGCGTCAACTTCGGCGGCCGGAAGGGCGAACGCGAGGAGAGCGGTGAGAATTGCGAATCGGAACAACACGGGTACCACCTGAGCGGAGAAGTACGCGGATACTTCGAGTTTACCGCGATGCGGCGGAGGCAGGTTGGCCGACGGCGTCGTGCAGCGAGGTCCAGGAGAGATCGAGCAACTGGCCGATGCGCGTCCAGTCGCCGCCGGCGTCGCGCAGCACCATCGCGTCGGCGCGGGCGGCGGCATGATCGGAGAACTTTTCGGCCGGCATCTGGTACACGCAGGCTTCCAGTTCGGCCAGTGATTTCTTCAGCGCCTCGACGCCGTATTGATCGCGATCGCGGTGGATGATCCACCATTCCAATTCCAACCGGGCGGCTTTGTCGATATCAAAAGGAATACTGGAGTCGCGGCGGATCATGGTGTAGAAACGGCGCAGGGAGGGCAACGCCTGTTCGTACTCGGTCCGGTTATGGCCTTTCTTGAATACGAAGGCGGCGTGCGCGGCGTGCCAGGCGGCTAACTGTGACTGCGAAAACGAGAAGCCGTATTGGGTGCGCATCAGGCCCGCCATTTGAAGGTAGAGGGCGGCAGGCCTGCGGTGGTAGTAGACCGCCACATATCGGTCTCGACGCGAGCGACGACGTGCGGGTCGAACTTTCGAAGATCGGCATGATGCATCTGGTTCACGTCAACCATCAGCCAGACCACCAGGGCCAGCGCCAGTACTGCAAGAATCATCCGGATCATTGCATCTGATACTACGTGTCCCAAAGCCTGCTGGATGCCGGTGATATGCTGGATCGGCTATGGATTTGGGGTTGACGGCAGGTGAGGAGCAATTCCGCGACGAGTTGCGGAGTTGGCTCGCCGCGAATGTTCCACAGGACTGGGATGAACGTCGCGAAGAATCGCTGGAATCGCGGTTTGAGTATCTGAAGAAGTGGCAGCGGAAGCTCTTCGAAGGGGGTTGGGCAGGGATTTCGTGGCCCAAGGAATACGGCGGGCGCGGCGCGTCGCTGATGGAGCAGGCAATCTTCTATGAGGAGATGGCCCGCGCGAAGGCGCCGCCGATGGCCAATGTCCTGGGACTGGGGCTGATCGGCCCTACGATCATCGCGTTTGGAACTCCGGAGCAGAAGAAACGGTACCTGGCGAAAATTCTGAGCGCGGAGGAGATCTGGTGTCAGGGGTTCTCCGAACCCACAGCGGGGACGGATCTGGCCGCGCTGAATACCACAGCGTTGCTTGATGGCGACCACTACAGCGTCAACGGGCAAAAGGTCTGGAACAGCTATGGTTGGGCGGCAGACTGGTGCGAGCTGGTGGTGCGCACGGATCCTGCGGCGGCGAAACACAAAGGCCTGACGGTGCTGCTGGTGGACATGAAGACGCAGGGCGTCGAAGTGCGTCCGCTGAAGCAGATGACCGGCGAGAGCGAGTTCAACGAGCTTTTCTTCCGCGACGTTCGAGTCCCGGTGGAGAACGTGGTGGGCAAGGTCAATGATGGCTGGAACGTGGCCATTGGCACATTGATGCACGAGCGCGGCACGTTTGGCGCGGGCCTGCAGATCATGTACCGGCGCAATATCGACCGGCTGATTGAGCTGTCGCGGTCGACGAAGCGTAACGGACGTCCCGCGTCGGAGGATCCGGTGATCCGGCAGAAACTGGCGCAGTGTTACGCCGAGATCGAGATCATGCGATGGAATCAGTTGCGCGCATTCAGCCGCATCAGTGCGACTGGTGTGCCTGGACCCGAAGGCTCAATTCAGAAAATTTTCTGGAGCGAACTGAACCAGCGCTTACAGCAAGTGGCGCAGGAACTCCTGGGCCCATATGGTCAGTTAGCAGCCGGCGGCAGCCATGCCATTGACAACGGGACCTGGGCCTACAGCTACCTGCGGGCGCGCGGCAACACCATCGAAGCGGGCACATCGGAAATTCAACGGAACATCATCGGCCACTTTGTTTTAGGCCTTCCCAAGAGCTATTAAGCGGAGGACAGCATGCAATTCGGGTTGAGCGAAAGCCAGCTCATTCTGAGGAATAACGCGCGGAAGTTTTTCGCGGCAGAGTGCCCGCCGGCGGAGGTCAGGCGCATCATGGAGTCGTCGAACCCGCATGATGGGGCGCTGTGGGACAAGATGGCCGAGCAGGGATTCACGGGCGTCACTTGTTCCGAGCAATTCGGCGGTTTGGGCCTGGGCAAGGTTGAGCTCGCACTACTGCTGGAGGAGATGGGACGGGCGCTGGTGCCGGGCGCATTCTTTTCGACGGTGGTGTGCTGCGCGCACATTCTTGAAGAAGCAGCGACGCTTGATCAGAAGCGGAAATACCTCACTCGGATTTGCGACGGCGAACTCCAGGCGTCATTTGCTACCCACGATGCCCCGGGCGCCTCGGTGACAGCGTCCGAGGGCCTGATTACGGGTGAGAAATTGTTCGTTGCCGACGCTGCTGCGGCCGGCGTCTTCGTCGTCGAGACGGCGAACGCCATGTATGTAGTGCCTGCGGGCGAGCGCCTAGGCATCACGATCAAGCCCATGCCGGCGATGGATCTGACGCGCAAACTCTACGCGGTGCAGTTTGACGCAACACCGGCGGAGAGACTTCCCGGGCCGTATGCGACGGCGCTGGATGTGGCCACTCTCGGACTGGCCGCTGAGATGGTGGGCGGCATGCATCGCGTGCTCGATCTCACGGTGGAATATGCGAAAGCGCGAAAGCAGTTCGGCAAGCCGATTGGCCAGTTCCAGGCCGTGCAACATCAGTGCGCGGATATGTTTCTATGGCTGGAGAGCGCCCGATCGGCGGTTTATTACGCCGCCTATGCGCTACAAGAGAGCGTCGCCGATGCGAGCGTGGCCGTGTCGGTGGCCAAGATGTACGCCAGTGACGCCGCACGCGAAGTATGCAATCGCGGCATACAGATACACGGGGGCATGGGCTTCACGTGGGAGAATGAGCTACACCTCCATTACCGCCGTTTCAAATCCAGCGAGACGGCATTCGGAGACGCAACCTATCACCGCGAGCGAATCGCGCGCATGGTGATCGATCAAGAGAAACTGGCGACAGCAAACTGAGCGACTATGAGCGAACTTGTACAACTGACCAAAGACGGCGACATCGCAATCATCACGATCAATAATCCGCCGGTAAACGCGCTGAGCCCTGGGGTGCCGGAAGGCATCGCGGCGGCCATCGATGCCATATCCAACGATGCGAGCGTCGCTGCCGCGGTTTTGATTGGCAGCGGGACTACCTTTATCGCAGGCGCCGACATCAAAGAGTTTGGCAAGATCACGTCGGGCGAAAAGAAGCGGGATATCGGGCTCAATCCGATTCTCGAAAAAATCGAGAACTGTCCCAAGCCGGTGGTGATGGCCATCCACGGCACCGCACTTGGTGGGGGACTCGAAACGGCGATGGCCGGTCACTACCGCGTGGCATCGCCAAAGGCCCTGGTTGGACAGCCGGAAGTGAAACTCGGGATCATTCCCGGCGCCGGTGGTACGCAGCGCCTGCCGCGACTGGCGGGAGTGGCCAAAGCGCTGGACATGTGTATGGATGGCGCGCCCATAAAGGCGCCGGTGGCCGCGCAACTAGGCATCGTCGACAAGATCATCGAGGGTGATCTCTTAGCCGGGGCGGTCGCCTTTGCACGTGAGGTTGCGGGCAAGCCTGCTCCGAAGACCCGCGATCGCAAGGAAAAGTTGCGCGATGCCGCAGACAATGCGGCCGCCATCGCCACCGCGCGTGAGACCGCACGCAAGAAGTATCGCAACATGCGGGCGCCGATTGCCGCGATTGATGCGGTGGAGGCGGCCACCATGCTCTCGTTTGCGGAGGGCATCAAGGAAGAGGCGCGACTCTTCAATGAATGTCTGTTCGACAACCAGTCAAAGTCGATGATCCACGTTTTCTTTGGCGAGCGGGAAGTGGCGAAGATTCCCGATGTTCCAAAGGACACGCCGACGATCCCGGTGAATTCGGTGGCGGTGATTGGCGCGGGCACTATGGGCGGCGGAATCACAATGAACTTCGTAAACGCCGGCATCCCGGTCTTACTGAAGGAGACCGAGCAGGCGGCGCTGGACCGGGGATTGGCCACGATTCGGAAGAACTATTCAAACTCAGTGGCGAAGGGCCGCTTCTCGCAGGAATTCATGGATCAGCGCCTGGCACTGATCACGCCCACGCTCACCTACGACGGATTCGAGAAGGTGGACATGGTGGTGGAAGCGGTGTTCGAGGGCATGGTGCTGAAGAAAGAGATCTTCGGCACGTTGGACAAGATTTGTAAGCCAGGCGCAATTCTGGCCAGCAACACATCGACGCTCAGCATCGACGAGATCGCGTCGGCAACCTCCCGTCCGCAAGCGGTGATCGGAACTCACTTCTTTAGCCCGGCGAACGTCATGCGCCTGCTTGAGATCGTGCGCGGCAAAGAGAGCGGCAAAGACGTCATTGCCACCTGCATGCAGATCTCGAAGAAGATCGGTAAGGTGGGCGTGCTGGTGGGCAACTGTCGCGGTTTTGTGGGCAATAGGATGTTCGGGCCCTACCGCCGCGAGGCGCAGTTTCTGGTGGAAGAAGGCGCGAGCATACCGGCAGTGGACAAAGCGCTCTACGATTTTGGGATGGCGATGGGGCCACTGGCTACGGGCGATCTTGCCGGCCTTGATGTCGGCTGGCGCATTCGTAAGGAGTTCAAGCATCTCGAGAAGCCTGGGGTCCGGCAGCCTCTTGCCGAGGACCGGTTGTGCGAAATGGGCCACTACGGACAGAAGACCGGCTCCGGCTGGTACAAGTACGATGAGAATCGCCGCCCGCAGGTGGATCCCGAGGTCCAGCAGATGGTGAAGCAGTGGGCGACAGAAGCCGGGATCCCGCAGCGTGAGATCAATTCGCGGGAGATGATTGATCGCTGCATTTATGCGCTGGTGAACGAGGGCGCGCGCATTCTCGAAGAGGGCTACGCGCTTAGATCGGTGGACATCGACATTATTTATCTGACCGGCTATGGGTTCCCGATCTACCGGGGCGGGCCGATGTGGTACGCGGATACCGTAGGTCTGGATAAAGTGCTGGCGCGGATCAATGAGTTCCATGCCCAGCATGGCGAGCTTTGGGAACCCGCTCCGCTGCTGAAGCAACTGGCGGAAGAGGGAAAGACCTTCGCCGCTTACAAGCGTGAAACGGGAGTTTCGGCGTGAGGGAGGCAGTCGTTGTCGCCAGTTCGCGGACAGCGTTGGCCAAGTCGTTTCGCGGTTCATTCAACCTGACGCGGCCTGATGAACTGGCGGCCCATTGCATCCGCGACGTGCTGCGCAAGACGCCGGCGCTCGATCCGAACGAGATCGAGGACGTGGTACTGGGATGCGGACAGCCGCACGGCTCGCAAGGGCATAATGTGGCGCGCGTTGCTGCGATGGTAGCGGGACTGCCAGTGAGTGTCGCGGCGATGACGGTGAACCGCTTCTGCTCGTCGGGACTGCAGGCAATCGCGCTGGCCGCGCACCAGATTGTCCACGAGGGCGTGGATGCAGCTATCGGCGGCGGCGTTGAGAGCATCACCATGGCGCCGCGCGACAACGATCCCAATCCGTCGTTGAAGGAACGGCTGCCGGGAATCTACATGGTGATGGGCGACACTGCCGAGGTAGTGGCCAAACGCTATGGCGTGAGCCGCGAGGTTCAGGATGAATACTCGCTCCTTAGCCAGCAGCGCACGGCGCGCGCGCAGTCTGAAGGATTCTTCGGCGGCGAGATTGCACCGATGAAGGTAACGCGGGCCATCCTCGACAAGAAGACGGGCGAGGTTGCGGGCAAGGAAGAGGTCTGTGCGGATCGAGACGAATGCAACCGTCCCGATACCACGCTGGCGGCCCTGGGATCGCTGAAGCCGCACTTCGACCCCAATAGCGGGCAGGGCAGCGTGACAGCCGGCAATTCCTCGCAACTGTCCGATGGCGCCTCGGCGACTCTGCTCATGTCGCGCGAACGTGCGGATGCGTTGGGCATCCCCTATCAACTCGTTTTTCGCGGATTCCAAATTGCGGGATGCGAGCCGGACGAGATGGGCATTGGGCCAGTGTTCGCAGTACCCAAACTGCTGAAGCGATCGGGCGTGAGCATGCAGGACATCGATATCTGGGAATTGAATGAAGCGTTCGCGGTCCAGGTGGTCTACTGTCGCGACCGGCTGGGGATCGATCCTGAGAAGTTAAACGTCAACGGCGGTTCCATCGCGATCGGGCATCCTTTCGGAATGACGGGGTCGCGTATGGTGGGCACGATGGCGAACGAGATGGCGCGTCGCGGTTCCCGCTACGGCGTGGTGACGATGTGTATCGGCGGGGGGCAGGGTGCTGCCGGTCTCTTCGAAGCGACGAAATAAGTCTCCTGAAAAGGAGAAAGGGAACCCGAAGGCTCCCTTTCGCCGCGTCGTTCGAATTTGACCCTGGAATCTGTACTTTCTGGTCCCCTTCTAATCGGGGTTCCTTGATTGTATCAGACCTTCTCGGCAATCGATTTTGCTTGCAGGAACTGCAGCAGGTAGTCAGGGCCGCCCGCTTTTGAATCGGTACCGGACATGTTGAAGCCGCCGAAGGGATGCGCGCCGACCATAGCGCCGGTGCACTTGCGGTTGATGTACAAATTGCCGACGTGGAACTCAGCGCGAGCGCGCTCGATCTTCGCGGGGTCCTTCGTGTACACTGCGCCGGTAAGGCCGTACTCGGTATCGTTCACCAATTGGAGGCCGTGATCGAAATCACGAGCTTTGGTAACAGCCAGCACCGGTCCAAAGATCTCTTCCTGAAACAGGCGGGCTTTGGAGTCGATGTCGGCGATCACTGTGGGCTGGATGAAGTAGCCGTCGCCTGCGGCAGCAACGCCGCCGGTAATGAGACGGCCTTCGGATTTGCCGGTCTCAATGTAGCCGAGGATGGTTTTCTGGGCGCCGCCGTTAATCACGGGGCCCATGTAGTTCTCGAACTTCTCTGACTCACCGACGGTCATCGTCGATACGCGAGCTTTGAGTTTCTCAAGAAACTTGTCGTAGATCGACTCGTGTACGATGGCGCGCGAGCAGGCCGAGCATTTCTGGCCCTGATAGCCGAACGCGGAGAGCGCCACGCCTTCGACGGCGCTGTCGAGGTCAGCGTCGGCGTCCACCAGAATCGCGTCCTTGCCGCCCATTTCCGCCACTACACGTTTGATCCAGATCTGACCCTTTTGCGGCTTGGCTGCCAGTTCGTTGATCCGCAAGCCCACGTCGCGCGACCCGGTGAAGGATACAAACCGCGTCTTGGGATGCTCGACGAGCAGATCGCCGATCACGGCGCCGCTGCCTACGCACATCGAGAAAGACTTGGCGGGGAATCCGGCTTCGAGCAGGATTTCGGCGAACTTCTGGGCGATGGTTGGCGTGTCGCTCGACGGCTTTACGACAACCGT
This sequence comes from Bryobacterales bacterium, assembly GCA_038212445.1. Lineage (GTDB taxonomy): Bacteria > Acidobacteriota > Terriglobia > Bryobacterales > Bryobacteraceae > TMP-7. The sequence continues at coordinate 62,286 of JBBQUM010000035.1, read as the reverse complement.
GTTGCCGGCCACCAGCGCGGCCGCCGTCATGCCGGCCATGATGGCGAGCGGGAAGTTCCACGGGGGAATGACGATTCCGGCGCCGAGCGGAATGTAAACCATCTGGCCTTTTTCGCCGGGCATCTGCACCGTCGACTCGGGCTTGGTGTGCTTCTCCATGAGGCGCGCGTAGTACTCGAGAAAATCGATCGCCTCGGAGACGTCGGCTTCCGCTTCAGGCCAGGTCTTGCCCGCTTCGAGCACGAGCCACGCGTCGAGTTCCAGTTTCCTCTGTCGGATGATGCCGGCTGCGCGGACCACGAGCTTAATGCGGTCAGCCGCGGAAGTGCGGCTCCATTCGGTGAAGTAGGCGTGGGCTGACTCAATCGCGCGTTTCGCCAATTCGGCGGTGGCCTTGTGGTGTAGGCCCACCACCTCGCTGGGTTTGGAGGGACTAACGGACTTGAGTAGATCGCCGGTTTCAATGCGCTCGCCATCAATCAGCAACGGGTAGGTACGGCCGAGTTCGCCGCGTACTTTTGCCAAGGCAGCAAGCGCTAATGCCTTGTTTTCGGGCTTGGTGAAGTCGACAAACGGCTCATTGGCGAACGGAGACAAAGATACCGTTGGACTTGCGAAGGTGGTGCTCATAGAGACTTTCTCCGGGGTAGGGTGGAACTAACCGGTTACCTGATCCGTGACGGTTTCAGCCGCACGATCGACAATTTTGCGTCCGCGTTCGAACATGTCGGCGGCGTCATCCGCCATCTTGCGGCCGCGGTCATAAAGATCGCGTCCACGCTCCATCATGTCGCGACCGGAATCGGCGAGAGAGTCGCGTCCATCGCGTGCCTTGTCACCGAGAAGTTTTCGTGTTTCGTCGCCGGTCTGCGGCGCATACAGCAGCGCGACCGTTGCGCCAATGGCGGCACCCGCCACAAACCAGATCATCTTGCTGCCGCTATCCTGGGCCATTCAAAACCTCCACGTCCCATTCTAGCTGGAAGCCGAATTCATTGGCGACTGCTTAGCGGCGGCGCCCTTGGGCACGCTGGCCGACGGGCAAGGCGATCGCGGCGGGGGCCGCTTGCAGCGACACCGTCAAGCCCGACTGGCTGGCGCGGGCTCCGATCTGAATCACCACTTCGTTGGCGCCGTCGGCACCAGCGCCGTCTGGGACGGTCAAGTTCACCTGCAGGACGCCGGCAACCATGCCAGGCGCTCCTCCTGCGTAGAGGACAGTCGCCGGTACACCGCCGATAGTCGCCGTCACTTTTTGGACCGGATAGGCGAGATTGTCGCCTGAGGTCACGGAACCATCCGGAACCGATGGGGACATGGCGCCCCCGCCGGTGGCGTAAAAGACGATTGCCGAACCGGGCGCCGCCGGATTGTCAGGTGCGTTCAAGTTTCCATCCTGATTCAGAATGAGGGCCTGTCCACTTCCCGAACCGTCCGCTGAGAAGATTCCGGGGTAGGTAGGGGCAATCGGAACCGTGAACGGCTCGGACGCCTGACCTTGAAACTCGATTTGAACTTGTGTAGTCGAGGAGGTCACGCCAAACGGCACGACAGCGCTCACCTGTCCCGAACTCGTATAAACCATCGGCGCCGCGACGCCATCGAAGAGCACGCGAGTATCGCCGATGCTGGTGGCGACCAGGCCTGATCCATCGAGCTGGAGCTGGGCGGGCGCTGCTGGTCCGATATTTGTACCGAAGATCGTGATGAGTTCGCCAGGAGCGATTGCGTCCTGATCGTAGCTGGCGCCATTGGTGACAGCGGTAATTTGCGGCTTGGCGCTGCCGCCCGAATGTTGTGACAGGAGTCCGTAAACCACCACTGTGTTCGATCCCGTGGCGACATAAACCTTGCCGTTAGCGACCGTCGGATTTACGAACTTCATGAATGAGCCCAACCGGTCTTGCGAGCCATTGGTATCGCTACTCCAAAGTTCGTTGGCGAGATTGGATGCGTCGAACGCATGCAGTGTTCCGGGGGTGAACGCGGCGCTGAAATCCCCGGTTGTTTCCCAAACAATACCGGTTCCGCTGAGCGCGCCGCTGGCGGACAGTGTGATGCCCACGCGCGACGTATCCGGAATCACTGAACTGGTGGAGAGAGGCGTGGGATTGATGTCGTTACCGGTAATTTCGAGGCAGCGCAGTCCTTCTCCGTAGCCTTGCTGGAAGATGTAGGTGCTGGTTCCGCGGGGCCACAATGCGAAGTTGAAAATCAAGCCGCCGGACGGCGGAACAGTCTTGGTGGCGCCCCCGCCGAGTTTGCCCATTGCGCTGCTGTCGAGCAGATAGACATAGCCGAGCTTGTCCGCTCCCACCATAAGGTGAGTGCCGGAAATCAACGCGGGACCGGCCGAGAGATCGCCGTCGTAATCTTCCATGTTTTTCCACCCGGTAGGCGTGTACCAGTCACTCACCGACATCGTGGTCCCGGTAAGCTTCAGGAAACTTTCGCCGTAATTGGCAACGCCGTCATAGTCGCCATTGCCGGAAATGGCATAGATTGCGCCGGCCGAATCCGCCGCTAGTCCGCGACCTGACTCCCAAATGCCGCCGCCCATACCAGAAGGCGTTGTTACGAACGGCGCGAGTTGGCGCGACACGTTTGAGGCGTCGTAGGCGATCACCCATCCGTGCCACGGAACCTGGTCCGCAGCGGACCCGAAGCCAATGTATACGGCACCATTAGCGAGGAGCAACCCCGGGCGCTGTAGATGGAACTTGGGATCGAAGGCCACGGTTTGGCCGCCTTGATTCACGGTAGCTGTGATCACTGTTGGACCCCCAAGTTTCTCCGCTCCGGTGGTGAGGTCGAGCGCGTGCAGGGAAAATATCGGAGTGCCCGTTCTCAGTGTTTCAGCGACAACGTAAATGACGCCGCGTTGAAGGTCGATGGTGCCGGTGCTCAAGATGCCGGCTTCCGATCCGATGTCGCTATATACGGGGAAGATGACCGAACTGGGCACCGGTGTCCCGAAATTTACCTTCCACAACGGAGTGGCTGGCGCCGACGGATTTGCGTCAAAAGCGTAAACGCTGTTGTGCATAGTAGACACAAACAGCACGTCGCGGGTGCCGCGGCCAGGGATCGACAAGCCGCCTACGTATAGCGGCTGCGAATAAACCAATCCATCTACGGGAAAAGTCGCAAGTTTACCGAATAGGCCAGGGGCGACATTGGAGGTATTTAATTGATATTCCTGAAGGTTAGCGTTCGCACGCTCATTCCCGCCGTTGGCGGTTAGTACGTTGACTTGAGCCTGAGAAGACGCCGAGATACACGAAGAGAGCAAGAGAAGATTGCAGAAGTCCTTGAAATACTTACTTTTGTTCGTTTTTCGCACACGGGCAACCTCCTTCAAGCCTCAAGAAGAGCTTTATCGGCCCTCTTGCTAGGAACCCTCAACGCAATTATACGTTTCGGATTTGGCTCTTATTTTACTGTGTGTTACGCGGGAATATCGTTACATCGATTGTTTGACGTAACAAAACCCGGCGCGTTACGAGTGAATTATCTGCCCGCTGCTGAGGCGGCGCGTATGGCGTGTCCGATTGTAATCGAGGCGACGTTATTGAGCGGTGTCAGCAGGATACGAAATTGGTGGGTCACATTGTCGTACTTCACGCCTTCAACAAGCCCGCTACCTACGGAGACCTGCGGTGGTTCAGGGGAGTAGCCGGTGATCACGCGGGAGTTTTCGCCTTTGGCGAAGGCGATGGTCATATGTACTTTGCCATCATCCATGAAAGATGAAATGCGCTGGTGACCCATTGATACGAACTGATCGAGATCGCCGAGAATTGCAATTCCGGAAGGTCCGATCGGCGCGATCACCCAGTAGGCGAGGTCGCCGGTGATCGGGGTATTGAGCTGGGTGCCGGGGCCGATCTTCCTGCCTGTTCCGCCAAAATAGTCGTAGAGAAAAGCGTGGCGATCAACACCTAGTTCCGAGGCTTTCAGTTTGATCTGCTTGTTTGCGCCGGTGGCATAGGAGAAAACGTAGAGCGTCTTCATAGGGCCAAGGTCGGTGAAGGTGGATGCCACCTGAGGCGCATCCACACCGTGGGCGGCATTGGCGTAGCTCGCATCGATCGGCGTAAGCGGGACGTCGGGTTTCACAATCACTCCATCACGCCGTACCGCACGGAGAAGATTTGATGCGTTCAGGGTGCCCACCGGGTCGCCGATGCCGATGGGGCCGGCGGACAGCGTTGCCAGCAGCAGATTATTGGTCTCGGTACTGAGGAAATTATCGGTGAAGGGCCAGACGCCCACGGCGCTCGCCAGTCTTGAGGAGTAGAGGAAGCTGGTCCAATAGATGCCGTCCAGGCGATCGTCGCTGGCACGCGCCGTAGTCAGGTTGCTGTACTTGGAGCTTTGAAGGAAGTGCCTGGCGGTGGGCATGCAGTATTGGATGGTGAGGTTGCGACGGGCCATCGCGGATGCCATGTTGTCCAGGAATGCGTCGCCGTCAGTCAGATTGAAATCAGTGCGCGCCTTGTCGCCCAGCCAGTCTTGTTCGTAGGTGGAAACGCCAGAGTTGGCGAGGTAATCGGCTACCTGACTCCAGAATAGCGGGTCGGTCACCACATTTCCGGACATCTGGTATTGGACGCGGTAAGGGCTGGTGGGGTCGATCCAGCGCGAGTGGGTGACGAGCGCCACACCGAGATCCTGTTGGAATTTCTTCAGTCCGTCGGGGAACAGAGGCGACGCCGCCGAGTACTGATAGATACCGCTTCCGTTGTCGATCCAGTTTGCATTCGGACCCTTCGGGTAGAACCAACTGTCGAGTTGGACATGGCCCAGTCCGATGCCAACACGGTCAAAGTCGCCCTTGATCGCCTTGAGCGTTTGCTCATACGTCATGTTGGGCTCGGTCTTGTAGTAGTAAGGCGATCCGCGGTCTGTCCAGTAGCCGATCTTCTGCAGCGTGGCATCGGCGTCGTTGGCTGGGCGGATTTTGCCTTGCAGCGTCGTGAGCGCGTTGCCCCAGGTGTTGAACGCCCGATTGATGCCCTTCTCGACAACCAACATAGTCCGGTGTTGAAAGCCGTTGGGTAGGTTTGTGATCTGCGGAGAGATGCCGCTATTCAACTCGAAATTCGGGCCATAGTTTGAGGTCGCGGTCATGAAGTTGGAGGCGGGCGAGAGGATGAAAGTATTGGCGTGGGAATCGAAGAAAATCCAAGGGCTTTCGGGAGCAAAGCCGCTGAAAGTGGGCGGCGCGAAGATTCCCGAGAAGGTGAGGTGGTCGAGCGTCCGAGGATAAGTTGTCCAATTCGGGAAATTGAAGGTATTCGGTGCGGCGTTGAGGCACGTTACGGAGAACAGAACAACAGCGCGGTCGCGATAAGCGCGTATTCCTGCGTGCCGGAGAGCGTCGGTATGGAGGTTGAACGAGATCTCGCTATAAAAGCCGATGCCGTCATTGCCTGAACTGACGAGGACGTTGGAGAGCGGGACGCCTGTCGATCCGTTGAAGTGCCATGCCTGATCGGCCGCGACAATTTCGTAGCTTCCGGCCGGGTCGACCGAAACGGTAAGGACACCCGAGCCCCCAGTGATGTCCGCGGCAACGGCGGCCGGTTCTGGGAGGAGGAAGCAGGCGAAAAACACCAGCGCGCACAGAGGACGAGCGAGGCGCAGCAACATCTACAACTCCCAATAAAACACTCACCCGGCTCAAGTGGGCAGCAAAACGACACACGGGGCTTAGACCCGCAAATCCCGAGGCTGAGCGTTCCGGGCCCGTCCACCTACACGGGTAGAAGGGCAACTGACGGCCACGACGCAAGCTACGGCTCGTCGAGAAGAGTTTAAAAAGCTAGGTTGTACTTTCAGTCTATAACGATGCCGCCCTAACCTTGTCTACATTTACATTAAAGTTCGTTCTATCGGTAACCTTCGAGACGGGACAGGTTGGGGCTAACTTTTAACGAAACTTGTTGGGTGGCGATTGTGTCATTCTCATGGATATGGCAGATCAATCTGAGCTCGTGACTGTCTTCCGCAGCGCGGATGAGACCGCTGAGGAAGATGCCCGTGGCCAACTTGAAGTTCTAAAGGCGCAGGGAATCCCGGCTGTGTTGCTGGACGATCAGGCTCCCGGCATTCCCCAGGGCGCCTGGGAAGTTCGGGTCAAGACCGAGAATCTGAGCGCTGCTGAGGAACTTGTGCGGCGTGAGCCTGCGGGCGCCGAGTCTGGTAGCGAGTCTGAAGAATTGGATTTGGAGACCGTCTTTTCGAGACCTGCTGGTGGCTTGACGCAGGAGATGGAGGCTACGGCGGTCAGTTCGCTTTTGAAGGACGCCGGAATTGAGACGATCGTCATTGGAGACTCGGTGCTGCCCAATCTCGGCTTTGAGGTGCGGGTCCCGAAAGGGGATGCTTTGCGTGCCCGCCAATTAATTGCCGAAGCAATTGCCGCCGGTCCGGCCGCCGCTGAAGAAGCCGAACGCCTGAGCGAGGGAGTTTAACGCCCGTCAGCGCTCATGGCATATCAACCAATCGAAGACTACGGAGTGATCGGCAATCTCCGGACGGTCGCACTCGTCTCAAAGCAAGGTTCCATCGACTGGTTGTGTTTCCCGCATTTTGATTCACCTAGTGTGTTTGCGGCAATCCTGGACGATAACAAGGGTGGGCGCTTCTGCATCTGTCCGACGCAAGAGGATATCAGCCACAAGCAGTTGTACTGGCCCGAGACCAATGTTCTGGTGACGCGGTTTTTGTCGCCCGAAGGCGTTGGCGAGATTGTTGACCACATGCCGATCGGCATCAAGCGCAACTCTGGCATCGGATACCACGGGCTGGTTCGGCGGGTGAAGGTGGTGCGCGGGACGATGACGTTCAGGCTCACCTGTTCGCCGGCGTTCAACTATGCCAGGGACAGTCACGAGGTGAGGATTGTGCCGGGCGGGGCCAAATTCTTCTCAAAGGGCCTCAATCTCGCGCTCGCGGCCGATGTACCGATGACCACGGATGGCCAGAGTGTCGCCGCCGAGTTTACGCTCTCAGAAGGGGAAGGCACCAGCTTCGAGTTGCACCGGTTGAGGGGCGCAACGCTGGATGAGCCTATCGGGCTGACCGACGAAGAAGCCGACCAGTTATTCCACGAGACCATCGACTACTGGCGTGCGTGGGTGGCGAAGTGCACCTACCGGGGACGGTGGAGGGAGATGGTTCTGCGGTCGGCGCTGGCACTGAAGCTACTCACGTACGAGCCGACGGGGGCGATTGTGGCGGCGGCCACCTGCAGTCTGCCCGAGAGCATCGGCGGCGATCGTAATTGGGATTACCGCTATACCTGGATTCGCGACGCCGCCTTCACTCTCTATTCCCTGCTGCGAATTGGTTTCACGGAGGAAGCAACGGCCTTCATGGCGTTTCTCGATTCCCGCTGTCATGAGATGTCGCCCGAGGGGTCGTTGCAGGTGATGTACGGGATCGACGGCCGGCACACGCTCACCGAGGAGACGCTTGATCACCTGGAGGGATACAAAGGATCGTCGCCGGTTCGCATCGGCAATGGCGCTTACGATCAGCTCCAATTGGACATTTATGGCGAGCTGATGGATTCGGTGTACCTCTACAACAAGCACGCCAACCCCATCTCCTACGACCTGTGGTTTTACCTGCGCAGGCTGACCAACTGGGTTTGTGACCACTGGACGGACAAGGATGAGGCGATCTGGGAGGTTCGCGGCGGCCGGCGTCACTTCACCTACTCGAAAGTGATGTGCTGGGTGGCTGTCGACCGTGCTTTGCGGCTGGCGGACAAGCGCTCGTTCCCGGCTGATCGCGACCGCTGGCTGAAGGTACGAGATCAGATATATGAAGATGTTATGACCCGGGGATGGTCGCGGGAACGCGGGGCGTTCGTCCAGCATTACGGCGGCGACGCGCTCGATGCGTCGACGCTGGTGTTCCCGCTGGTGTTCTTCGTGTCGCCGACCGACCCGCGAATGCTGCGTACGCTCGACTCGATGAACAAGTCTCCGAAAGATGGCGGACTCGTTTCCGACGGACTCGTTTTCCGATATGACGTCGACAAGACGCCCGATGGTTTGAAGGGCACCGAGGGCACGTTTAACATCTGCACGTTCTGGCTGGTGGAGGCGCTCACGCGCGCCGGCGCTCAAGAACCCGCCCGGCTGCACGATGCACGTCTCATGTTCGAACAGATGCTCGGGTACGCCAATCATCTGGGGCTGTACGCCGAGCAGATTGGGGCGCGCGGCGAGGCCCTGGGAAACTTCCCTCAGGCGTTCACTCACCTGGCTCTCATTAGCGCGGCAGTGAATCTCGATCTGAGCCTGGGCGACAAGCGGCGCGACTGGCAGGAATAGCTCAGCGCCCAGTCTCTGCCCAATCCGATAACCAGGGCGATGCTTCGTGAGCAGGCCTGCTGACGAACAGACGGTGCCCGTCGGATCGTATGGTGAGCAAGCCCTCGAGGTCGGTTCGCAACACAAACGCGTGGTGATCCTCAAGACGACGCAGGACATCCGGGTGCGGGTGGTGGAACGAGTTCTCGAAGCCGGCGGAAATCATGGCGAACTCGGGCTGGACGGCAGCGATGAACTCTTCAGTGCTGGAAGTCCGGCTGCCGTGATGGCCTACCTTGAGCACCGTGGCCTGACGTATGGCGTCGTTGGCCACTAGCTGATACTCGATGGATTTCTCGAGATCGCCCATGAGCAGTAGCGAGTGTTCGCCGTAGACGACGCGCATAACGAGCGAGTCGTTGTTCTTTGCGGCCGGGCCCGCTTCGTATCCTTCGAGCGGCGCCAGTACTTCGATGTAGTCGCGACGGTCACCCGCATATAGATGGACGACCTTTGTGCCGAGCGCACGAGCGTGATTCTCGAGGCCGATCCAACCGTCGGCGTCTGGCGTGGCCCCGATCCACAACTCAGCCGGCCGGAAGTTGTCGAGGATCGCGTTCAGGCCGCCAATGTGATCCTCGTGCGCGTGGGTGATGGCGACGACATCCAGGTGGCGCAGATGACGCGACCATAAGTATGGAGAGATGACATCCTCGCCCGTGTCCATTCTGGGCTTCGTCCGGCGGCCGAAGGCGAGAACACCTCCTGTGTCCACCAGCATGGTGCGACCGTTGGGCAGCACGGTCAAGAGGGAATCGCCCTGGCCGACATCGATCGCAGTGAGTTCCAAAGTTCCTGGAAACAGGTCGGGCTTGAAAGGGGAGGCAAACATCAACCCGAAGAGGCTGAGCGATGTGATTATGGCTGGCCAACACCAGCGCGATTTCAGGCGCAACGACACAGCAGTGAGCAGTAGCGCCGCCACCAGTGTGATGCCGAGCCAGAAGGGAGGGTCAGGAACGCGGATGCCGGGTTCGAAATTGGTGTGCCAGTTTGCGACCGATTCCGACGCTCTCAACAACTGGAGCGCGGTCCAGGCGAAAGGGTGCCATCCGGTGAACACGGCGGCAAAGCCGATTGGAACAACCGCGGACAAGAGCGGAACAATCAGTAGATTGGCGGTGAGTCCGGTCACCGAGATGCGATGGAAATAGAGCGTCATGGGAAGCGCCAGCGAGATCTGGATCACCGCTGAGATAACGATCATTTCGAAGGTCCAGAGGGCGAAGCGGGCGAGGTAGCTGAAGATAGTCAGAGTCCATTTCTTTGGGAATGGAACCCAGGCATGAATCGTTTCGGCTAACAGGCGCAGTTCAACACGCAGGGCTGAGGATTGGCGTGTCATGCGGGGATCGCGTCCGATGTCGTCGAGGTCTCGCGGCGCGTCGCGATATTTGCCCGACATTCGATCGAGAATCGGGACTGCGAAGGCGCCGATTGCCGCCACCGAGAAGAACGAGAGTTGGAAGCTCGCGTCCAGGAGTTGCCCCGGGTCGTAGACCAGATAGCCGATTCCGATGATGGCAAGCATGTTGAGTACGCGGCCTCGCCTGAAGAAATAGCGTCCGCAGAGGTACACCGAGAAGCCTGCGGCGGCACGAACGACGGGCGCGGACCATCCGGATACTCCGGCGTAGAGCCAGGCTCCGAGGGCGGCGATCGCGAGTGCCGGAAGTTCCTTCACCAGGCACACGCGAAGCAGAAACAGCAGGACGCCGGCGAGTACGGTGACGTGCAGGCCGGAGATCACCAGCGCATGAAACGTCCCGGTGCGGCGGAAGTGATCGGTCCAAACCTTCTCGAGGCGGGTGGAATCGCCGATCAGGATGGCATCCATCATGCCCGCAGCGTAGGCGTCTCCCGGATACAAATAATCGATCTGGGCGAGGGCTTTTTGGCGCAAGCCATAAATCAGACCGAGCGCGCGCGATCCGCAGACGCCGGGGAGAATGCTGATCTTCGATCCGGCGCGGACCGATGCTGTCCAGAAGATTTCCTGGCGGGCCAGGTAGCGGACATAGTCGAACGCGCCCGGATTGCCGAAGTTGCGAGGCGGGCGGACGCGCGCGTCGAATTCCACTTGCTGGCCGTAGTCGAGGGCTATGAGCGGGTCGCCAGGGCGAAGGGCCATCGACACGCGGGCACGGGCGCCGGGCGCGAGTTCCACCGAAAAATGCTCGCGGTCAACAGTGAAGATGGGGGGATCCACAACGCAGCCGGACAGGATGACGGTCTCTTCCGAGGTGGCATCGATGGTCGGGTTGGGGCTGGGCTTGTGAATCACGCTCATGCAGGCGCCGGCAGCGATGCAGGTTATGGCGACAGAGATCCGAGTGAAGGTTTGCGAGGCGAATCCGTAAGACAGCAGCGAGACAACTGAAAGCAGCGCTATGGTGAAGCCGATTTCGAGAAGAGAGAAGGGGATGAAGTGGTTGAGGCAAATGCCCGCGATGAGGGAGGCGAGGGGTAGGAGTAGAGGTTCGCGCACGATCTGATTAGGGTTTGGTCCCCACTTGTATAAGTGGGGACCAAGCCGCAGAATTCTCAGATCGCGTAGTCGAGCTAGACGAGATTGGGGATTTTGATGATCTTCTTCTGGATGGCGTACTGGACCAGCTGAGCCTTGTTATGGATGTCCAGCTTGCGCATGAGGTTGAACTTGTGGGCCTCGACTGTTTTAACGCTGAGGTTCAGATCGCAGGCAATCTCTTTGACCGAGTTGCCTTCCGCGAGCATCTTCAATACTTCGCGCTCACGGGTGGTGAGTGTTGCGAACCGCGGCAGGCGGTTGGCCGACTTGATACGAGAACGGAAATCGTCCACCAGTTGGGAAAGCATACGGGGGCTGAGATAGCTGCCACCGCGGCAGATGTCGCGAACTGCGGCGACGAGTTGGGCCGAGGGGCTGTCCTTCAGGACGTAGCCGCTGGCTCCGACCTCCATGCCTTCGACGAGGTAATCTTCGTCGTCGTACATTGTCAGGAACAGGACTTTCGTCTCTGGCCGGTTCTTCTTGATTTGACGGGTTGCCTCGAAGCTGCTGAGGCCTGGCATACCAATGTCCATCAACACAACGTCGGGACGCACTTCCGCGGCCTTGTCGACCGCGTCGCCGCCGTTAGAAGCTTCCCCAATAACTTCCATATCGGTTTCGGCTGAAATCAGCGTCCGGATACCTTGGCGGAACAACGTATGATCGTCCGCCAGCATGATTCGAATTTTGGCCATATGTCTAGTCGACCTTGTTCCAAGAATTTCGCCGTGAAGGCGAATCATTACTTCGGGAGTGCTCGTACTGCTAAGCCCACCCCGTCCCTTGTTGCTACTTCGGGAGGACGGCGTCTCCCTTCTGTCGATATCGGCAGTTCGATGCGGATCTTTGTGCCCTTCTCGCGTTTTCCGCCATCAGGGTTACTATCTACCCGGAACCGACCGCCCAGCAGTGCCACACGCTCGCGCATTCCTGACAATCCGAATGAATCACGTCGCGCTAAGGCTTCGTCTACCTTGAAGCCGATTCCGTTATCCTCTACGATCAGCTTCAACATTCCATCGGTAGACGAGACGGAAATGTTTACATGGGAGGCTGAAGAATGCTTGCCGATGTTGTTGCAGCACTCCTGAACCAGCCTATAAACGATGACTTCGGTTTTCTGTGGCAATCCTGCGGTGCGATTCAGTTGAAGGCGAACCCGGCAGGGATGAAGCCGGCGAAAACGATTGACTAATTGCCGCAGGGCAGCGCCCAGGCCCAGCTGTTCGAGCACAGCGGGACTGAGAGCGGCGATCAACCTACGCATCTCGAGGATGGTCCTTTCGGTCATCTCCCGAGCTTCGCGGAGCCGTGCCCGCCACTCCACTTCGTGTTCGGGGAGGCTTTGCTCCAGCAATTCCATTTGGAGGCGGATGCACAGCAGCGATTGGCCGGCTTCATCGTGAAGCTCGCGGCTCACCCGGCGGCGTTCCATTTCCTCGACGTGCAGCATATGCTCAGCGAGTTGGCGAATCCGCTCCTCGCTAGCTGCGAGATCTTCCATCAGCCGAGCCTTCTCGGCGGCCATCAGGCAACGTTCGGCGGCGGCGGCGAGCAGTTCCTGCTCCCGCGGCAGCCATTCGTAGTGACGGCGGAAACCGAACTGCATCACACCCGCGATCTTGCCGCCCGCAGTCAACGGAATAGACCAGCAGGATTCGTAGCGGTCGTTCCAATTCTCATCGAGCAGCGGCCGGCTGTCGGACATCTTTCTGTCGAGATACCGAGGCGTGGACAGCGACCTCTTGAGAGCCGCGGTATTGGGGACCGTGTGGGTATCAGTGTCTTTCGGTAGCCCAGCCTGCCTGGACCAGGTTTTGCCGTTCTCGCTAAGCAGATAAAGGTGACCAGCGTCGGCGTTGCAGACTGAGACCAAAGTCTCCATGAATCTGCCCAGCAACTGGTGGAGGTTTCGAGATTCCAATTCCACCCGGAACAGCTCGTAGAAGGCCTGGGTCTCTGCCTCGCGGACTTGATAGTAGGCGTTGTTCAGCGTCAGGATGACGCAAAAATGAAGTTGTTCTCGCACCCACTGAAGATTGCCTCCTTCGCCCGGCATGGCGTCACTAAGAGTCGGCGTCAACAGGCGATCGTACTCGAGCAAAGCCGTGAGAATCGCACTTGGGGGCAGGTTGAGTTTGGCCAGTCTGCGGCCGTTATATTCCACCTGTTCGATAAAGCGTAGCGGTTGCATGCCGCGGGTAAGAATGCGGGCGGCTGCTCCCAGAGTGATCGCCGCAAGTGCATCTCTTTGCTTTCTCTGATACTTGAGAGCTCTGAGGCGTGCCAGAAACCGTTTTTCCAACAGATCGGCGTAAGGCATTAAGGCCTCGGCCAGACGCTGTAAGTGAATTCGAAGCTGGTCACTCAGGACATCTGCTGCGTCAGCGAGTTCGGGACTTAGTTCCGGCGTGCCTACCACTAAGACATTTATCGGCCGGGTAGGGTGTTGGCTTTAGTACATATATTGGACATCACCCGCATTGGTGCACGAAATCTTCCGTTACCACCTTTATATATGTCGGAAAATGATGGCGCGGTGATCGTCGTAGACGGCGACCCACCCTGGCGCCAGCTTCAATATGGACACGAGGGCTGAGTCCACGGGCATCAACACCGTCTCCACACCATAGCGCGCGAAGTCGGCGGTCCAGTCCCCGCGCCCTTCAACTGTGTTTCCGTAGGCTTCCATGAATTCCTGGCCGTAGAAGTCGCTGCGTCCGTCAACGTAGACCCGGGTACGCGGGAACAACCGGTAGGTAAGGTAGTCGCCCCATTCGTCGTTGGTGAAGATGTGGGATTCCGCGGGAAGTGTCGCCAGGTAGTCCGTTGCCGCCGCAGGAAACAAACGGGCGTCCAATTGGACGTGGAATCTGCCGGATGCGTTGGGGCGCAGGATCATCCCGATCGCCAGCGTCAGGCCCAACAGGCCAATCACTGGCAGACGCGACGACTCGACCAGGTCCGACATTCCGGCGAGAAGGCTGTCAGCTCCACGTTTTAGCCATGCGGCGGCGGTGGAGGTTTGCAGGGACTCGAGCCACTCTCGCATGCATACTGAGGCAGAAGGCGCGGCAATCAGAACAAAAATCGGGACGTTCCGAACCGCTACCAACGCCATGTGACCGGTGACGATGATAAGGAGCGCGTCGGCGTACCGGCCTCTACGGACATTCCAGAAGGTGAATACCAATCCGGCAAACAGCATCGACTCGAAGGTCCACATGCTACGGGCGTGAAAATCGGGCGACATGAACTCGGGGATGCGGTCGAGAAACGACTGCCGGAGATATTGCGCGATGAAAACGTGAACGTGATACGTATTCGGATTGATCAGGGTGGCGGCAAGGCAGGCCGCGGCGGTTAACGCGAGACGCCGGAATCTCCGCAGGGTGTCTGGAGGGGCTGTCGCCAAGAGCCATTCACAGAGTTGGGCAGCCGCGTAGGCGCCCACCAAAAGGATGCCGGTGATAAAGCCGCCGTGAAGGTTCACCCAAATTGCCGAGAGTAGCGGCAACAGGATTAGCGGGCCGATCCGCTCGCCGTCGCGTGAAAGCCAGAGCAGGTAAAGGAACACGACGGTCAGGCACATGGAAAACAGTAAGGGCCGTGCGTGCCAGTGGACTGTGGTGGCAGCGATCGCCAGAAAGGTGAATCCGATGGCCAGGGGCGACGAATTGCTGCGACGGTTTGCGAGTGAAAACAGCAGTCCCGAGGTGGCGCACAGAATTACGACGGAGAGCGCGACGACTCCCGCGAGGCCGAATCGCTGGTGCAGTCCTGCAAAGATGATCTCGGAGAGCCACTGCCAGGCGAACCAGGGGGCGCCGGGTTTAGTGTACGAGAAGACATCGGTTTTCAGTACCTCGCCATGGTTCAGCATCCATTCCCCGGCGCGGACGTGCCAACCGGTATCTCCATCGCGCAACAGATTGCTGACTCCTGCCGGCCCGGACAGTAGAAATATGACCGGATAAAGGAAAGCCAGGTCGATCAGGGAGGGTGTCAGGCTGCGAGTGAGCACTCGCCAAAGGGCCATAGCTGGTTACTGTATCAACGCGGCTGAACGGCTGCGAGGATGCTTGCGGCTTCAGGTTGACTACTGGCGAGAGCGGCCTCGCGCGCCGAATGGCCATTGCGATCGCGAATAGCGCGGTCGGCGCCTTTCTCGAGCAGCAGGCGGACCATCTCGTTGCGTCCCCAGGACGCCGCTAGATGAAGAGGCGTCGCGCCGGACTCGCCGTCCTGGGCGTTTATGTCCGCGCCTCGGGCGATGAGCAGCAGCGCCACCTCGCGATTGCCAGCGAGGGCGGCGTCGTGCAGTGGTGTTGCGCCTGTTGAGTTGCGCGCGTTCACATCCAGACCCTTGTCGATCAGCAACTCCGCGACATCCCGGTACCCCTTGAGCGCGGCGTCGTGCAGCAGCGTTGTGCCGTTGAACCGCAGGCTCTTCAGGTCAGGGACCTTCGACGCCAACATCTCCACCACGTCGGCCTGGCCCCGCATCACCGCGTCGTGCAACGCGCGTGAGCCGGGATGCTCTGTGTTGTCGAGCGTGGCGCCATGAGCCAGCAGGACGTCCGCTACCTTCGCCTGCTTGAAGCGCAGGGCGACATCGAGCGCGGTCTCGTTGGAGTTGTCGCGGGCGTTGACTTGGGCACCGGCGGCGAGTAGTGCTGCAACCACGTCGGTATGTCCTTTGAGCGCAGCTTCGTGGAGCGGAGTGGATCCGCTGGATGCGTCCCGACGGTCGAACCTTGCGCCGTTCGAAATCAAGAATTCCACCATGGCGGCCTGGCCGCGCCATACGGCTTCATCGAGCGGTGTGCCGCCGGCGGAATCGGTGGAGTCGACGGCGGCGCCACGAGCGATGAGGATAGTGGCGATGTCGACGTACCCGCGGTTGGCGGCGAGGTGGAGTGCGGTGGACCCATTGCGGTAGCGTGCGGTAGCGTCAGCGCCGCGGTCGAGGAGTAGCGAAACAATGGCGGTCTGGTGGGTGATGATGGCGTAGTGCAGGGGGGTGGATCCGGCTTCGGGGTGCCGGGCGCCGATATCAGCGCCGCGCTCGAGCAACAGCAGTACGGTGTCGCGATCGCCTGACCAGGCGGCGTCGTGGAGCGGGGTACCGCCGAGAGTGTCGCGATTGTTGACCTTGGCGCCCTGGTCGAGCAGAGTGCGAACCTGGGCTGCGTCGCCGGCCCGGGCGGCTTTGTGAAGATCGGTATTCAGGTCGGCGGCGAAGACGGCGCCAGAGGCCGATAGTATTGCGACGAGAGTGCGAACGAGGTTACCGGGCGACTCGAACCTCGACACGTTTATAGGTCTCCTTCACTTTGTCGAGCGGGGCGAAATTCATACCCGGCATGGCTGCCGAGGCAGTGCCAGCGGCTACGCCCCAGCGAACTGCATCCGCGAATTTCTTCTTCTTCTCGATGGCCCATGCAAACGCGGCTGCGAGCGCGTCGCCGGCGCCGATCGGGCAGAGAGCATCGATTCGGGGCGGCATCACCTCGATCGTCTCATGTCCATCAGTTGCAATCACGCCCCTGGCGCCCAGCGAGAGCAGAACCGACTTTGCACCCATCGCGTGAATGCGCAGCGCCGCCTCGAGAAACTGGCTGCGCGTGAGCAAGGCGCGATTCAGAAGACGCTCGGCCTCACCCTGATTCGGCGTCACCACGGTGGGGTGCGCCTCGAGGCTGTGCAGCAGAGCATCGCCGTCGGAGTCAAGCAGCGTGTCGACATTGTGCTTACGAGCCAGTTCGATAATCTCGCAGTAATAGTGCGCTTTTACGCCGGGCGGGAGGCTGCCGCAGATCATCAACCAGGACGCTTTCCCGATTCGCTTCTCGACGGTGTCCTTGAGCGCCTTCAATTCCGACTCGTCCAGAGCGGGGCCGAGTTCGTTGAGCTTCACGGTAAGGCCCTGTTTGTCTGAAATCGTCAAATTGGTGCGGCTTTCGTTCTTGATGGGCACGACGTCGGTGGGAAAATCCTCCTCTTTGAGCAGCGATTCGATCTTGGCGCCCGTGTTGCCGCCGGCCGTGAGGATGGCCGCGGTTTTGCCGCCGAAGGATTGAATCACACGAGAGGCATTAATACCCCGGCCACCGGCGCTATCGGCGCGCGAAAGAATGTAGCCGCGATCCTCGAAAGCGAGGTGGTCCACAAGCACGGTACGATCCACCGCTGGGTTAATCGTGAATGTGAGAATCACTCCCAATGGTACCCTGACCTTTGCGGGATCATCCACAATTCAAAGCTTGGGTGGCGCTAATTGCGGTCTGCTTTTTCTGGGGCACGACATATTTGGGAATCCGCATCGCGCTCGAGACTTTTACGCCATTAGTCCTGGTCTGTTCGCGCTTCCTGATTTCCGGGATTTTGATTGTCGGCGTCGCGAAGATCGCCGGCTACGCGTTGCCGCGAGGAAAGGAACTGCTGCGCACCTCGCTAAATGGCGTCATTGTTCTGGGAATCGGCAACGGCTGCCTGGCCATCGCGGAGCAATGGGTGCCGAGCGGCCTTGCCGCACTCTTCATCACCACGGGACCATTCTGGATGGTTGGTATGGAGGCCCTCGTGCCTGGCGGCGCGTCGCTGCACTTACCCACGATTTTAGGGATGGTAATCGGAGTGGCCGGCGTTGGCGTGCTGCTTTCACGCGACGGTTTGGCGGGCATCAACAGCTCGATGCTGGCTGGATTTCTGGTGCTGCAACTGGGCTGCCTGGGATGGTCGGCGGGAGCTATCCTGCAGCGGAGACAAGGCGGCGACACGCATCCGATCGTCAGTGGCGGGGTGCAGCAACTCGCCACCGGCGTGGCGTTGCTGCTTCCGATGCTGTTGATTCCGTCGGCTCCGATTGTCTGGAACTGGCGCGGCATTGCAGCGGTGGCCTACCTGGTGACCTTCGGTTCCATTGTGGGCTACAGCGCATTTATTTACGCGATGAGTGAATTACCCGTGTCGGTGGTGTCGATTTACAACTACATTAATCCGATGGTGGCGGTAATTCTGGGTTGGATTGCGTATCGTGAGCCATTTGGAGTCCGCGAGGTAATTGCGATGTCCATCATTTTCGCGGGCGTTTACACCGTAAAGCGCTACGGGCAGAAACACTGAGCGCTTCCTTCGAGGTGGATGGCACGCGGCTTTGTTGGCAGTGCTGTGACGGGTTCGTCTCGCGCAGGATGCCGTTGAGCGTGAACGGAAAGCCTACGACGAAATCTATGCCTCGAAGCCCGAGACGTTCTCCGCGCGACACAAAATCGATGCCCGCGCCGGCTTGTGACTATCCGGGATCTCAAAAGCTTTCGCCAAAGCGCAATCCGCTTCCGCCAAGCGGCCTGCTGCGCCCTGCACCCAAGCCAGGTTGGCCCACATCTGACCCCGGTTGTCGCGATTGAAGAATTTTGTCATCGCCCCACTCGCGTCTTCCCGCTCGATTGCCTGCTCGCAAAGCGTCACTGTTCCCGATGATGTCTGCCGGCGTAGCAATTGAATCTCGGCCAGCCGCGAATACGGTTCGCCGCGCTCCGGAAGCCTTTAGGGAACCCTCGTAAAGCGTCTCTGCCTCGTCGTACTACCGGAGTTCATTCGATGCGTTCGCGAGTTCGCATGATCGAATGCCGTCAGTTGAACGTTGTCGCCTTTCGGTAATTTCTCGCGTAGCCGATTCAGTTGCTCTGCCGGCCGCCAAGAGTGCGGTGGCGCGGGGTGTAACGTCTCATGAAGCGCGCAAACACCTCACTGCGTTTAAGACACGAATCGCGGGTGGGTGTCCCGCCAGGTCCGGCGGAAGCATCTCCCTGGCCTGTTGCTGAGCTTGAGACTGGCTGCCGGCACTTTCCCGGAAGCGGCGTGAAATCCCGAACACCACCATGCCCAACATCGCTGCCGCGAAGATGGCCAATCCGGCCCGTGCCATCGCTTCGGGAGTCCGGAACTCTCCCTCCCAAATCCGTCCGGTTGAGTCGAACTTCACCGCTGACACGCGGTCGAAACTCGCTGGTAAGGGCTCCCGTCGCCGTCGCGACTGCCAACTTTCCTTTGCTGGCGGCGACACCGCGAATCTGTCCGCCTTGAGGTCCTCCCCCACCGCCACTAGCCCCTGGTCTGTACCCATCCATGCCCGGCCATCAGCCATCCCGAGTGAAAAGAAATGCGCTTCCGCCGCGCCGTCCCAATGAGTCCAGTGCTGACCGTCACGCGAATACCACGCGCTTCTGTGGACAAGCCACAGCACCCATCTGTCCAGGCGAGCGAGTTCACGTTCGAAGGGTAGCGCCGCCCCCAGGATGGTCCTTGAATCTCCCTGGCGACGCCATGGGTTTCGCACTGATCGAGCGCGCAACGCGTCAACAACCCAGCCGTGTCCAAAACCCATGACTGCTCGCCATTGGCCGTAATCGCCACGGGACGGGATCCACCCGACGTGGCCGCGACCGTCCATCGCGAACCGTCGAACCGAACCACGCGCCCTGCCGCCCGCTGCCCAAACGAAGCCCTCAGTGACCGCAAGTTCGACATTCGCCTTCGGGTTCACTCCAGATCGGCGGCTTGATACGAAATCCAATGACCGTCGTGCCGGCGGCTCAAGCCGTCAAATTCGCCCAGCCAAAGATCGTCGTTGCTACTAATCTGCAATCGCGACGCTGGACCGAAAAGCCAGCCAACCTTTGCCATCCCGACGAAGTCTCGTGAAAGATGCCGCCGCCAAACAGAAGCTTCGTCAGGACTTGGCACTTAAATTGAACAATCGCAAGGCTCAGGAGGGGAAGGAGACGAACGGCAAGCGACTGGGTCTCGTCATGGAAGGAGACACGATAATCCTCAAATCGGCTGGTGCAGCCAGCGGCGTTAGATAGAATAGAACTAGGAATCAGAAACGATGTCGAAGAGTAAGCTGGATCTCGCTCTCAAAGCCGCGATTGTCCTTTTGACCATAGCCGTTGTCTATGTTGTCGCCGGCACGCTCGAACAAAAGGTCATCGACAAGGGCGACACCGCCCCCAAGTTCACCATCAAAGCCGACCAGGGACCCACCGTCAGCCGCACCGACTTCAAAGGCAAACTGCTGGTGCTGAATTTCTGGGCGACATGGTGCCCGCCCTGCATCTCTGAATGGCCCTCGCTCAACGAATTCGCACGCCGCTACAAGGACAAGGGCGTGGTAGTGCTTGCCGTCAGCGTCGACAAAAACGAGAAGCGCTACCGCGACTTCGTAGCCAAGGGCAAGCCCGAATTCCTTACCGCCCTCGATCCACAGTGGAACATCCCAGCCTCGTACGGGACCTTCATGATCCCCGAGACCTACATCATCAACCAGGAAGGCAAAGTCCTCTTCAAGGTCGCCCAGGATCAGAACTGGACCGACCCCACCTTCCTAACTTACTTCCAGTCACTCCTGTGAACCCCGCGCTACTCGCGGCTCTGCAGAAAATCGTCGGCGTGAACGCAGTACTCCATCGCCCTGAGGACCTCCTCCTATACGAGTACGACGGCGGCGTCGACAAAGCGCGCCCGCACTACGTGGCCTTTCCGCGCTCCACCGCCGACGTTGTCGGGCTGGTGAAAACAGCAAAGGAATACGGCGTTCCTGTCGTCGGACGCGGCGCCGGCACAGGGCTCAGCGGTGGCGCCATCCCCCGCGAAGGCGGCCTCATGGTCGGCTTCGCGCGCATGAACCGCATCCTCGAAATCGATCTAGCCAACGAGCGCGCCGTCGTCCAACCTGGCGTCGTCAACCTCGATGTCACGCTCGCCGTGCAGTCCAACGGCTACTTCTACGCGCCCGATCCTTCCAGCCAGCGCGCCTGTACGATGGGCGGCAATGTGTCGGAGAACGCCGGCGGTCCGCATACGCTCGCCTACGGCGTCACCACGAATCACGTCCTCGGCCTCGAAGTCGTCCTCGCCGACGGTACCGTCATCGAAACCGGCGGCGCTGAAACTGACCTGCCGGGCTATGACCTCACCGGCTTGCTGACAGGCTCTGAAGGCACCATGGTGCTCGTCACCAAAATCGTCGTCCGCCTGATGCGCACGCCTGAAATGGTGAAGACTATCCTCGCCATCTACGACCGCGCCGACGACGCCGGCGACACCGTTGCCGAGATCACCGCCCGCGCCATTACGCCGGTTGCAGTGGAAATGCTCGACGGCGTGATGCTGCGGATGGTGGAGGAAGCCACTCATGCCGGCTATCCCATGGACGCCGCTGCCGTGCTGCTGATCGAACTCGAAGGTCTGCGCGAAGGCGTCGAGGAGCAGGTGGAGCAGATCCGGTCAGCCTGCGAATCATGCCACGCGCGCGAGTTTCGCGTCGCGCAATCGGCCGCCGAGCGTGACCTGCTTTGGAAGGGACGCAAGAACGCCTTCGGAGCCGTCGGCCGCGTCAGCCCGTCTTATTACGTGCAGGACGGCGTGGTGCCGCGCACCCAGATCGCCCCTACCTTGCGCTTCATCCACCAGGTCTCCGAGCGCTCGGGCCTCACCATCAGCAACATCTTTCACGCGGGCGACGGCAACATGCACCCCATCATCCTGTTCGATGCCCGCAAGCCCGGCGAACTCGTCCGCGCTCGCGAAGCCGGAGAAGAGATTCTCCGCTACTGCATCAAGGTCGGCGGTTCCATCACCGGCGAACACGGAGTGGGTATGGAAAAAATGGAGTTGATGGCCGACCAGTTTACCGCCGCCACCCTCGACACCATGGCCGGCATCAAGAGCCTCTTCGATCCCGACGGCCGTTTGAACCCCGGCAAAATGCTGCCCACCGGCAAAGGCTGCCTCGAGATCCGTCAGCGCGCCGCCATGGTTCTCTAAAATCGCCTTCCTCCGTGCGATCATCATCTCCAGATGCCTTTGCTAACTGTTGTTGCCGAGATGATAGCGAAACCCGGCAAGGAAGACGAACTCCGTGAGGCCGTTCTCGCGCTCCTTGCGCCCACACGCGCCGAGGAAGGATGCGTGCAATATGACCTGCACGTCCACACCAAGGAGCCCGGCCGTTTCGTGTTCTACGAAAACTGGGCTTCACTCGATCATCTGAAGCGCCACGCAGCATCGGCGCACCTTCAAATGTTCAGCCAGATCTCCGCCGACCTCCTCGACGAGCCGGCCCTCATCGACACTTATACGAAAATCGAAAGCTAGAGCGATACGATAGTCAGCGATGCGCCCGCTTTCGCTGTTTGTCCTGCTCGTGGCCGCTTGTTGCGCACAGCCCGCCGATACGCTCGAAGCGGTTGTCACCACTGCTGCCGGCGAATTCCGCTTTGAATTCGCGTCTGCGAAAGCACCTAAGCACGTCGAGCAGTTTATCGACCTTGCCCGGAAAGGCTACTACGACGGAAGCGCGTTCTTCCGAGTAGTGGCCGGCGGCATCATCCAGGGCGGCGATCCGCTTTTGAAGGACCCTGCCACGCCTCGCAACCTCTGGGGCTCCGGCGGACTCAGCTTGCTCGCCGCCGAATTCAGCGACCTCAAGCACGAGCGCGGCGCCGTTTCCACTATCAGCATCCCCGGCAAGGCCGACAGCGACGGCGCGCAGTTCTTCGTTTGCGTCAACGCGCAGCCCGCACTCGACGGCAAGTACTCCGTGTTCGGCCGCGTCACTGAAGGCATGAGGGTCGTCGAAAAGATCTCGCAGTCCGCCCTCGACGATACAGGCCTCACGCAACAGCCCGTCCGGATCCTCAAAATCGCCCTCGACAAAAAGAAGACCGACCCGTTTCTCAACGCCCCCGTCGACGACCTCCGCCGAACCGTGACCCTCAACACCACGCTCGGCCCAGTGAAAATTGCGCTTGAGCCCGACTGGGCGCCCAACCACGTCCGCTCGTTTCTCACGCTCGTCTCTACCGGCTGGTACAAAGGCACCGCCTTCCACCGCATCTCCAAGGACTTCGTTGTTCAGGGCGGCATGCCCGACACCCGCGTCACGCCCGGTCATCCCGCTGACCGCTGGGTGCATCCCCTCAAGGGCGAGTTCCGCGCCGACATTCATCACGTCCGCGGGATTGTCTCCATGGCCCGCAACGACGATCCGGACTCCGCCACCACGTCGTTCTTTCTCATGCTCGGTCCCGCGCCCCACCTCGACGGCAAGTACACCGCGTTTGGCCGCGTGATTGAAGGCCTGGAGGTCCTCGACGCGTTTAACAAAGAGCCCGTCGACGGCGAGACTCCCAAGCGCCGCCTCGAACTGATTGACGCCTCGCTCGGGCCGCCGCAAAAATCCACCCCGCAGCCGCCGGCTACCCTAAAATAGTAGTTGCAGCCCAGCACCCGCCCATGAAACTCGGCATTGACTTCGGCACAACCCGTATCGTCGTGGCTTCGGCGGACCGTGGCAACTATCCGCTGGTCCACTTCGAGTGTCCCGACCATCAGACTCGCGATTGGTTCCCGCCGCTCGTCGCGCTGGGCCCCGGCGAGATCCGCTATGGCTTCGATACCTGGCCGGTGAGCGGCCGCCCCGACTGGACCGTCATCCGCTCGCTCAAGCGCCTCCTGAAGGGCTCAGGCCCGCGCACGCTGATCGAGACCGAGTCCGCCACCGCCGAACTGCCGGCGCTCCTGGTAGGACTGCTGGATGCTCTGAATCGTCAACTGCGCACGTCGTCCACCCTGCGCCTGCAGCCCTCTGAACGCTTTGAAGTGATGATCGGCGTCCCCGCCAACGCCAACAGCAATCAGCGATTCCTAACCGCCGAAGCCTTCCGCGCCGCCGGTTTCCAGGTGCTTGGAATGCTCAACGAGCCGTCGGCCGCGAGTATCGAATACGGCCACTGCGATCAGGCCGCGCGCAAGGCACAGAATTCCTCCACGCTCCTGGTTTACGATCTCGGCGGCGGCACCTTCGACGCTTCTCTCGTCGATGTGTCTAATGCCGCGCACGAAGTTGTAGCCTCTACCGGAATTCAGGACCTTGGCGGCGACGACTTCGACGAGATCCTGGCCGCGCTAGCTCTCGAAGCCAGCGGCATGGAGACCGCCGAGCGCGACTCGCTTACCTCAGCCGAGCTGTTCCGCCTGCTCGACGAGTGCCGCGAGCGCAAGGAAGCTCTCAATCCCAACACTCGCAAACTCGTCATCGACCTCGAGCGCGTTCGCGAAGGTTGGGAAGCCGTTTCCGTCGCCACGTCAGATTTCTACGATCGCTGCCGCCCGCTCATCGGTCAGACCGAGTCCATGGTTACTGACCTTCTGGCCGCTCATCCCGATCATCCGCTCGACACGCTGTACATCACCGGTGGCGGGTCGGAATTGCCTGCTGTATCGCGCATCCTGAAAGAGACGTTCGGCCGTCGCGTTCGTCGTTCCGCCTACATGCGCTCGGCCACTGCCATCGGACTCGCCATCGCCGCCGACCGTGCCTCCGCCTATCGCGTGCGCGACCGCTTTGCCGAAAACTTCGGCGTCTGGCGCGAATCCGATCACGGACAGAATGTCGAATTCGACGTCCTGTTCAAGGCCGGCCTTCAACTGCCCCCGTCCGGAGGCGATCCGGTCCGCGTCACCCGCGGCTATCATCCCGCCCACAACCTCGGACATTTCCGATACGTCGAGTGCTCGGCCATCGACCCGTCCGGACAACCCACCGGCGACGTCACGCTGTGGGACAGTGTCCTATTCGCGTTTGACCCATCCCTGCGCACGTCAGGCGACCTGGCCGACATCCCCGTCGTTCGCAGCGGCGGCGCCATGCATAACTGGGTTCAGGAAGAATACTCGTGCGACGAGAGCGGTCGCGTCAAGGTCACCATCTCGGACCTGACCTCCGGCTACCGCCGCGATTTCGCCCTGGGCCGCTGGTCCGCCGACGTGCAGCAAGTCCGCCCAGTCCGCAATCCAGCCCACCGCCGCCGCGCCTCCGCCACCAGCTGATAACGCCTATTCGTGGCGTAGCGCCTCAATCGGATCCACTCGCATCGCCCGCCGCGCCGGCGCGAAACTCGCCGCAGCCGCTACCATGGCGAGAAATCCAGCGAGTCCGAGAAAGGTCGCAGGGTCATAGAACGGGACCCCGTAGAGAAGGTCGATTGATCCGGGGAACGCCAGCGTTGTGTGCAGCGCCGACGACAACGCGCCGGCGATCACCGCCCCGATCGCGATGCCGGAAAACACCGGCCGCAGACCGCGGACCACTACCGCGTTCAACACTCCTGCCTGGCTCGCACCGAGCGCCATTCGAATCCCAACTTCCTTCGCCCGCTGCGTAACCAGGTATGTCATTACGCCGTAGATGCCCACGCCCGCCAGCGTCAGCGCCAGCGCCGCCAGGATCACCGCGAACATGCCGAATGCGCTCGCCATCGATCGTTGGAGTCTCAGCGGACCGTCCTCGAGCGCCAGCAGGTTCACGTTTGCAAGCAGCGCCGGGTCGAATGTCTCAATCGCTTTCCGGATCGCCTTCAGGGCGCTCGCGTGATCGCCTTCCACCTGCAGCAGAATGGCGGTTGTACCGGCCGTGTACCCCGCCAGATAGACGTGCGACGGATCAACCCGCGTGAGATTCGCAAAGCGCACGTCCTTCGCCACGCCGACCACCTCGAAATCCGCAAGGGAGCCGCGGAAGTCCATGTCCAGTTGGAACTGCTTCCCAATCGGATCTTGCCCCGGCCAGAACATCCGCGCCGCCGACTCGCTGACAATCGCTGCGCGTTCGGCTGCCGCTCGCGACGATCCATGAACACCGGCCCCCGCCTGTAGCGGAGCCAGGTTGGTCTCCTGCGCCAGAAAGTCGCGGCCTCGAACCAGCGGGATGCCCGTCGATTCGAAATAGTGCGACGACGCGTAGCTACCCAGCGTCCGGCCACGCCTGTCGCCTGCGATCATTTGCGGAGTCCAAGTACCCATCATCGGCACGCCCCCGGTGGCCGCGCTTCGCACTTGCGGCAACGAGCGCAATTGCTCGAGCAGCAGACGTTCGCGCGTGGCCGCCTTGGCGGGATCGCGGTCATACTCAGCGAACAGCAAAAACAGGTTCTTCGACTGCAGACCCGTGTCCACAGACTGCGCTCGAACGAGTCCTCGCGTCAGAAATCCGGCGAATACCAGCAGGATCATCGACACCGCTACCTGCGCGCTTACCAGCAGGCCGCGCAACTTTGAGCGCCCCAGTCGCTGCCCGAGCGGTGTCCCCTCCTGTTTCAGCGACGTGATTAGATCCGGCCTGACTGATTGAAGAGCGGGCGTCAGTCCGAAGAGCACGCCAGTGGCGAGCGACAGCAAAATGGCATAGGCGAAAACGCGGTAATCAGGATTCAGATTCATGGAGAGTAGAATCCCCGGACCCGCAATCGCCAGCAGTCGTGCAAGCTCGATCCATAACAGCCGGCTTGTCCAGATCGACAGGATCACGCCCGCTGTACCGCCGGCCAGCGCCAGAAGCACGCTCTCCGTCAACAGGTGAGCGACAACGCGTCCACGACTTGCGCCGAGCGCCAGTCGTACACCAATCTCTCGCTGTCGAGCCGCACCACGGGCGAGCAGCATGTTGGCGAGGTTGGCGCAGGCCACCATCAACACCATGCCGACAATCAGCATGAGCGCCGCCACGAACGCCCGGAAACGCGGGTCGTCACTGTCGGCCACGAAGCTGGTGCGGGTGAGCGTCACCGCTTCGGTCTTATCACGCGCTTCCGGCGTCGCGGTCAACTGGCGCACGAGCGTGTCGACCTCAGCCTGTGCGCCGGAGCGTGTCACATCAGGCTTGAGACGAGCCAGCAACTGCAGTCGGTAATTGCCGGGTGATCGCTGCCAGTCGTTCCCCGGCTGTAACTGAGCCTGCATGGAGAGCGGAGCCCAGAAGTTGGGCACCTGCGGATATACGAATGTCCCGGTGAAGCTCTCCGGCGTAACTCCGATAATTGTGAACGATGTCCCCGCGATCTTGATCAAGCCCCCAATAATCCTTGGATCGCCGCTGTAGCGCGTCTGCCAGAAGGGAAAGCTGAGGACGATCACCGGATTGGCGCCGGGAGCCCGGTCCTCGTCCGGTAGAAACGTACGTCCAATCCGCGCGGTAACGCCGAGATCAGTGAAGTAGTTGGCCGACACCACTTGGCCTGTGAATGTCTCCCGCTCGCCCACCACGGTGAGCGGCCAGCTTGTCGCCACGACGCTCGAGAATCCGGAACAGCGCTCCCGAATATGGGCGAACTCGCCGGTTGAGAATGCAAACTGAATGTCGCCCCGCGCGCCGGTGTCGAACCAGCGTTTTATTCGCACGACTTCCTGCGGCTTGCTCACCGGCAGCGGCTTCAGCGCTAGCGCGTTGTATGCAGTGAAGAGCGTTGTGTTGACGCCGATGCCGAGTGCCAGCGTCGCAATCGCCACCAGGGTGAAAGCCGGCGTCCGGGCCAGTGCTCTTCCGGCATGTCTAACATCTTGCCATGTCTGTTCTACCCAGGGGAACGACCGCTCGTCGCGATGGAGTTCCTTGGCCTGATCAACCCCGCCGTAAGCGCGGCGCGCGGCTAGTTGCGCGTCAGCGCGAGTCATGCCGCGCAGTTCGAAATCGTCAGCCATTAGCGCGAGGTGCGCGGCGATTTCGCGATCGAGGTCCCGTTCCTGCCGTCCCCTGCTCACCAGGCTTAAGATCTTCAAAGCGAATCTGCGGAGGGCGGCCATCTATGACTCCTCCAGAAGTAGCTTGTCCACCAGTCCCGACAGCCTGCGCCAGCGCTCGGTCTCGCTCTTCAGTGCCTTCTCGCCCGCTCGCGTAATCGCATAGAACTTGGCCTCTCGGTTGCTCTCCGTCTTGCCCCACGTTCCCTTGATCCAACCCTGCTGCTCCAGTCGGACCAGCGCCGGATAGAGCGTACCCTGATTCAGGTTGAGCAGATCCTCCGACACCTGTTGAAGGCGCGAAGCGATTCCGTACGCGTGTTGTGGACCGATCGTGGTGAGCGTGCGCAGGACGATTAGATCGAGCGTTCCCTGTAAAACCTGTATTCGGGGCTTGTCTTCACTTGGCATCCCAGTGGACTCTGGCAGCCATTCTGCGCCTCGCTTCACTAGGTTGTCAAGTGGGGATTTCTAACGCGTCCCGCTAATGCCTAGAGTCGCTACTCGCTTCCGCATCATAGACTCGAACGAACTCCGCGGGACATCAATCCGCTTTCGCATCTCCGGCTCCCGCAAATGCTTCCGCGCTGAATTCGACATTCCCGCAATCGCACGTTCAAACGCCGGACGGTCCGCAGCCTGCATCCCGGCAATTGCCCGAAAGTATCCCTGCTGCCCTTCAATCTTCCTGCAGCCCGTCACCAGCGCCTCCAGCACTTCCGACCGCTCCTCCAACCGCACCACCCTACCGCCCCAATCATCCAGAAACGGCGCCAGCGGCAGCAGCGTCTCCGCCGACCGCCTCAGCGCCTTCACCGGACGCAGCGGATAGTGCCGGTGCCCCTCGGCCGACATTGCCGTCTGCTGGTAGACCTTCACTGCCAATGCGAATTTACCGCGTTCGGTCAAATGCTCACGCATTGCCGTGGCCGCCCGACCGCGCCAATAGCTCATGCCCTGCGACAAATCGCCGCGGTTATGCGCCATCGACATCGCGATCATCAGCAGGTCGAGTTCTCCGCCCGGCTCGCGCGCCACTGCATCAAACACCGATTGCTCTCGAGCAATCTCGTCTTCAATGGCCGCCAGCGCCTCATCGGCAGATCCCTTCATGCCGAGTTCGAGGAACCTTCCTAGCGCCCCAGCGATCGCGCTCCAGTGTTCTCCGTTGTGACCGCTCACTCCGCGCACTTCCCGGCGCGAGACTTCCTTTTGGCTCCACTGGCGGGCTGCGAGCGCCAGGCTGAGCATGCCGCGCAGCACTTCTTCATCTGTCGTCGCGCACCAGCACAGCCCGCGAATCTTCGAGTCGACATCCGTCGGCACAAACGTCGCTACCGTGGCGTGGTGGCACGCCAGACACAGCGCGAAGTAATCCTGCAGTTGTTCCGCGGTCGACAGCTCCTCGCGAAGAATGTTCCGCCAGTTGGCGAGAATCTGCAGGTAGCCTGGCGGTCCCAGGCCGGACGCGACCAGCCGTTCATCATCCCGCGCAGGCAGCAGGCGCTCGAGAAACGGCGCCGTGTTGAAGACTTGCGAAATTACGGTTTCGGGCGAAATCCATTCGGACCATGCGGCCGGCGTTGCTTCCACTAGGCCCGCCGCAGCGCAATCACGCCGCAGTCAATCCGGATCGTTTCGCCCGTCATCGACGTTGCATCGGCCGCCAGAAACACCGCGCCATTCGCCACCTCGTCCACCGTCGAGATCCGGCGCAGCGGACTCTGCTGCGCACCAATAGTGAAGGTTTCCTCTGGCCAGCCGGCAAAGCGGGTATGCACGAGTCCGGGAGCAATCGCGTTTACCCGAACGTCCGGCGCAAACACACGCGCGAACGACTTCGTCATGCTGATCACGCCCGCCTTCGACGCCGCGTACACGATCGTGCTTCCGTCGCCCGTGTACGGAGCCACTGAGGCGATGTTGATAACCGACGCGCCCGTCTGCTTGCGCAAATGTGGAGCCGCCGCGCGGGTGCAATAGAAGGTGCCGCGCAGGTTCACGTTTAGCGTGCGATCCCAGATTTCGTCGGTGAGATCGTCCAGTAAATGATGCGGCGTACGCTTGCTCCAGCCGGCATTGTTCACCAGGACATCCAGCCGTCCCCATCGTTCTACCGCGGCGTCGACAAGCGCGTGTGCCTCAGTGTCCACCGCGACACTCGCTTTGAAACTGATCGCATCTCCGCCGCCTTTGCGGATGCCGTCCACCACCGCTTCGGCGGCCTCTTGCGACGCACTGTAGTTCACCACGACTCGCGCGCCCTCGCCGGCAAAGTGCTCGCAAATCGCCCGGCCCACGCCGGTACCGCCGCCGGTGACAATCGCCACCTTGTCCTGAAGTTTCATCCACTCCAGTTTAGATGGCTAATGCAGTGAAATCGGGCCGGTCGGCTGCATCGCGATACCGGAACTCGCGCTCGATCCGTCCCTGATGCAGCAGAAACGCGCCGCCCATTTGGAACGGATCGGTGACCGGTATAGCTACCCCGTGCCTCCCCAGGACACCTACCGTCAAACCCCGCCATAGGACGTGCGGACCCAGCACCTCCCGTATCGAGCCTCGCCGCAATCCCACCGCCCGATAGAGCAAACGGTTCGGGTCGGCGACACGCGCGAGATCCTGCAACCCGTAGCGTGCGGCGAGCGCGGCGCCCGCGTCGGGTGTGCCCATGTGGGCGAGTACGATTCGCGTACCGCCTGCTTCAATTTCGGGTCGGGATTCGGCCAGCAGCGCTAGCGCCTCGCGGCAGAATGTGCAGCCCCCGTGACGGAGTGCCACCAGCAGTACCGGCGTTTCGAAGGAAAGCTCGCCCAGCGCCTGTCCCCATTCCGTGTGTGCCCGTTGCCAGGGTAAACTGCGCCCGTGCTCCGGCTCCAGTCGAAAATTGCGCCACGCTGCCCGCAGGATCAAGGCGAAAGGAACCCACCAGATGAGGTCGTTGGTCAGGCATACCCAGCCGAAACGCCACGGCAATTCGCCCGACCGCGCAGCACTCACGAGTCCGAGCGGTCCTAGGACTTTTCCGAGTAGTCCCGCCGCCACCACCGGCCAGTGGCGCACCGGATCGACCGCCGCAAACGCGTAGGCGACACCGTACACGCCCACCACCATGCCCAGGCATTTCCAGATCCACAACTCGTGCGGCGGCGACATTGCAAGCAGGCGAAAAATCGCCGCCGGAAAAAGCACCACCCAAGCGCCCCAGATCAGGTTGTATAGCGAGGCAACCGTCAGCACGCTCCTCATCCATTTGTGCTGTTGCCGCTGCATGTCCCTTTGATGCCCGTGAAACTCGCCTCGATAGAGATTTTAGCTGCTTCCCAATTTCGGAGAATGGAGTCGTAATATGGGAGTGGCATGACTTCATCCCGTCGCGCATTTCTCGCCGCCTCCGTCGCCGGTTTAACTGCCCTCCGGGCCGAAAAGAAGGACGGCCCCTTCTCCCGCTTCGACCCCCAGGTTCGACCCGTCCTGGCCCGCCTCTCGCTCGAGCAGAAGATCGGGCAAATGACTCAGCCTGACCAGATGTATCTGAAGAGCCTCGACGACATCGAGAAGTACCATCTCGGTTCGCTCCTCAGTGGTGGCGACTCCGATCCCAAGTCCGGCAACGACCTCATGTCCTGGACGGATATGTACGACCGCTACCAGGCGCGCGCCCTCAAGACGCCTTCACGCATTCCACTGCTCTACGGCGTTGACGCGCTCCACGGCCACAACAACGTGATCGGCGCCACCGTCTTCCCGCACAACATCGGACTCGGCTGTACCCGCAACGCGAAACTCGTGGAGGCTGCCGCTCGCATCACCAGCGAGGAAATTCGCGCCACCGGCATCAATTGGGCCTTTGCACCATGCGTCACCGTGCCGCAGGACATTCGCTGGGGCCGCACGTACGAGGGCTATTCCGAGTCCCCCGACATCGTCAAGGAGCTTGGCGCCGCCGCCACTCGCGGTCTCCAGCGCGGCAAACTCGACGACCCGCTGGCCGTCCTGGCCTGCGCCAAACATTATCTTGCCGACGGTGGCACTTCCTTCGGCACCGGCATGCCGAAGCAGAAGGGATCGTCCGATCGCTTCCCGCTCGATCAAGGCGACGTTCGCCTCGATGAAGCCACTCTGCGTAAGATCCACCTGCAAGGCTATCTCACCACCATTGCCGCCGGCGCTGGCACCGTCATGCCGTCCTACAGCAGTTGGAATGGTGAGAAGTGCTCTGCCTCCCATCGCCTCATGACCGAGATCCTCAAGGACGAGCTTGGCTTCGAGGGCTTCCTGATTTCCGACTACAACGCTCTCGATCAACTTCCCGGCAACCGCGCCGCGCAAATCGAAAAGTCCATCAACGCCGGAATGGACATGGTGATGGTGCCCGAACATTACGTGGAGTTCTACACGACGCTGCTCCAACTGGTGAAGGACGGCAAGGTTCCAATGTCGCGCATCAACGACGCCGTCACCCGCATCCTACGTACGAAATTTGCCCTCGGCCTGATGAATGAGAAGCGCTCGCACCTCGCCGACCGCAGTCTGCACAAAACCTTCGGCTCAGCGGAGCATCGTGCCGTCGCCCGCCAGGCCGTCGCTGAGTCAGTGGTAGTCCTGAAGAACGACAATCATGTTCTGCCGCTCAACAAATCTCA
The DNA here is from genome assembly GCA_038212445.1 of Bryobacterales bacterium. GTDB lineage: Bacteria > Acidobacteriota > Terriglobia > Bryobacterales > Bryobacteraceae > TMP-7. Next base: position 30,133 of record JBBQUM010000035.1, on the reverse strand, counting down.
GGCTGTCTACGTCGCCGGCGCCGCCGCCGATGACATCGGACGTCAGTGCGGCGGCTGGACCATCACCTGGCAAGGTAAAGCGGGAGCCACCACCACCGGCGGCACCACTATTCTGCAGGCCATAAAGAAGGTTGTCCCTGGCGCGAGCTACAGTGCCGGCGCCGACAAGCCCGGCAATTCAAAAGTCAGGATCGTTGTGATTGGCGAGATGCCCTACGCCGAAATGCTCGGCGACCGCACTTCACTCGCGCTCGCCGCCGAGGATGTCGCGCTCGTCCATCGCATGAAGGCCACCGGCATTCCCGTCGTCGTCGTGCTGCTCTCAGGCCGTCCGCTGATCATCGACGAAATCCTCAAGAGCGCCGACGCCGTCGTCGCCGCATGGCTGCCCGGAACTGAAGGCCAGGGCGTCACCGACGTCCTCTTCGGCGAACACAAGCCCAAAGGGAAGCTGTCGTTCACCTGGCCGTCGGCCGCATCAACCAGCCTCAACCGCGCCGATGCTGGTTACAAAACGCTGTTCCCGCTCGGTCACGGACTGAGCTGGTAAGCTACTTCATCTCGCGGATCACTGCGTCGGTGAACTCGTTGGTAGTTGCCTTGCCGCCGATGTCGCCGGGCATGGTCTCGCCCTTGGAGTAGACCGACAGAATGGCGTCGCGTAGCCGGTTGGCGGCATCTTGCTCGTCCAGGTGAATCAGCATCATCACCGCTGAGAGCATTACCGCTGTTGGATTCGCGATCCCTTTGCCTGCGATGTCCGGCGCGCTGCCGTGGACCGCTTCAAACACCGCATGCTTCTCGCCGATGTTCGCGCCCGGCACGATTCCCAGTCCGCCCACCAGGCCCGCTGCGAGGTCCGAGACGATGTCGCCATATAGGTTCGGCATCAGCAGTACGTCGAATTGCTCGGGACGCATCACCATCTGCATCGACGCATTGTCGACGATCAGCTCGTTATACGCGATCTCAGGATAACCGGCAGCTGCTTCGCGACAGCATCGCAGAAACAAGCCGTCGCTCAGCTTCATGATGTTCGCCTTGTGGACCGCCGTCACCTTCTTGCGTCCCGTAAAGCGGGCGAACTTGAACGCGTCTTTCGCAATCCTCATCGACGCGATACGCGTGATCACCTTGAGGCTGGTGACCACGTCGTGTACCACCTCGTGCTCCAGGCCGGCGTACAGATCCTCGGTGTTCTCGCGGAAGATCACCATGTCGATCTTCACATCCTGGTATCGGGTTTTGATACCGGGAATGGTCCGCACGGGGCGCACGTTCGCGAACAGGTCAAGCTCTTTGCGCAGAGCCACGTTCACACTGGTGTAACCGCCGCCGATCGGCGTCGTCACCGGGCCCTTGAGACCCGTGTGAGTACGATGCAACGAGTCGATGACAGGGCGGGGAAGCGTTTCCCGCGTCTTTAAAATCACTTCCTCGTTGAGTTCAATTTTTTCCCATTCAATGTCGACGCCGGTTGCAGCAATAGCCTTCACGGCGGCCGCTGTGACCTCGGGTCCGATTCCATCGCCCGGGATCAAAGTAACTGGATAGCTCACGATTCTAATTGTAGGTGATGAAGGCGCCCAGCCATGCCAGAATGGTCACACATGGCGAAAATTGAACGCGCGCTCATCAGCGTCACCGACAAAACCGGCGTCGCTGAATTTGCCCGCGGACTCTCCTCACTTGGTATCGAATTAATCTCGACGGGCGGCACCTGGCGTGCCTTGCGCGACGCGGGCGTGGCTGTTCGCGAAGTTGCCGACGTTACTGGATTCCCCGAAATGCTGGATGGCCGCGTGAAGACGATTCACCCACGCGTAGCCGGGGGCGTGCTTGCAATGCGCTCGAATCCCGAGCACATGAAGTCCATCCGCGAACACGACATTCCCGCCATCGACATGGTGGTGGTGAATCTCTATCAATTTGAAAAGATCGCCTCGAATCCGGAAGCCACCGTCTCGGAACTGATCGAGAACATCGATATCGGCGGGCCAACGATGATTCGCGCCGGCGCCAAGAACTACCAGGATGTCGCGGTGGTCACTTCTGCCGCTGATTATGGTGATCTGCTCGCGGAGCTTCGAGGCAGCGGAGGATCTTTGTCCCTCGCCACGCACTGGCGACTGGCGCAGCAGGCCTTCTCCACCACGGCCCGCTACGATCGCGCGATCAGCGCCCGGCTTGCGCGCATTCACGTCAATGACGGGCGTTTTGAGGACGAGCCAGAGGTGACTCCGGAAGTGCTGGATTTACGCGCCCGCCGCTCGATGACTATGCGCTACGGAGAGAATCCGCATCAGTCGGCGGCGCTCTACTCGACAGGTCATGGCGGCGTTGCATCGGGCGAGCAACTTCAGGGCAAAGAGCTGTCCTACAACAACCTGGTTGACCTGGATGCTGCCTGGCAACTCATTCGGGAATTTGACGATCCCGCGGCGGCCATCATCAAGCACACCAACCCGTGCGGTTGCGCCGAATCGATGTCGCTCGTCGAAAGCTATCGTAAAGCGCTCGAAGCCGATCCCATATCTGCTTTTGGCGGAGTGCTGGCGTTTAATCGCGAACTCGATGCCGAAACAGCAAGCGAGGTGGCCAAACTGTTTGTGGAAGCGATTGCGGCTCCTGCTTTCTCTGCCGCGGCGCTGGAGGTGCTCAGCGCCAAGAAGAACCTGCGACTGGTGCGCATTCCTGAGTTGACGGCTGAGGAACTTGTCGTGAGGTCGATCTCAGGCGGCTTCCTGGCGCAGACCCAGGATTCTCACCGTCTCGATCGCTCAGAGGCGGCAGTGAAAACAGTCCGTCCGCCTACCGAGGAAGAATGGCGCGCGCTTCTATTCGGCTGGAAAGTTGTAAAGCACGTGAAGTCGAACGCCATCGTCTACGCACGCGCTGGGCAGAGCGTCAGTGCCGGTGCGGGCCAGATGAGCCGGGTTGACTCTGTGAAAGTGGGCGCGATGAAAGCCGTGCTGCCGCTGACGGGAACGGTGGTTGCGTCCGACGCGTTCTTCCCGTTTCCTGACGGAGTGGAGGAAGCGGCGCGGCATGGCGTTACCGCCGTCATTCAGCCCGGTGGCTCAGTGCGCGACGCCGATGTCATCGCCGCCGCAGATAAGTTGGGACTGGCGATGGTCTTTACCGGAGTCCGCCACTTCCGCCACTAAAGGCTGTAGCGTTCTTTGAGGATTCCCAAGTGATGTTCGACATGCCCGATGATCACGTACACCATCGCGCGAACGCTCACTGAGATGTCGCTCGACGTGCCCATGCGCACCCAGGCAGTCGGCGGGAAGTGGCGCAGCATGAGGATCGTGCTCCGGCGGACATGCTCGAACTCCTCCAGCAGTTCGCTCCACTCCACCCGATCCGACTCCGCTAGCGTGACATAGCCGTCCTGCTCAAAGCCGGGCAGGGGAGTGGTGTCGCCGCGCCCAATTCGCAAAGCGCGGTATGAGAAGACTCGCTCGCCGTCGATGATATGGCCGAGCATCTCCTTCACACTCCATTTCCCGGGAGCGTACCGGTGGAGTTGTTGGGCTTCATTCAGCGGTTCGAGCAGCGACAGGACTTCCGACAGTTGTTCGTCCAGCCGGTCAATCGGCGCTGCAAATTTCTCTGCCTTGCCGATGTAGACGCCATACGCCGCGTTGTACTCCGATGCCGCCGGAATGCCTGGAACAAAACTATTCATCGTGATTAGTGCTCGTCGTGAGCGCCGGCAATAATGAGGATTACCGCGCCCTGCGAAGTGGTGACAGCGGTGTGTTCCGAATCGGGCAGGCGCAATTCATAGTCACCTGCCGTGAGCGAATGCTCACCGTCATTGACTTCGCCTTCAACCACGTAACAGTGCTCGGCTTGGGTGTGGTGATGAGGAGGGAGCACCGCGCCCGGTTGCATCCGTAAAAGAAACGAACGAGTGCCGGTTTGAGGGTCCTTCATCAGGTGCTTGAACTCGATGCCGGGAGCCGGGAATCGCTTCCAGCCGCTGTCGGAGCCGCGCGTGATCAGGAACGTGCGGGGCTGAAGATTTTCCAGTAGCCGCGCACGGAGGCTCGGAGGCGGAGTCAGCGCTGGACCTGCCAATGCAAGGCAAGCAACAGTTTTCTCCATGCCGCGGATTTCATCCGCGCTGAAATCCAATCCATTTAACACTTCGCTCACGCCAAGTCACCCAATGCTGAGCGTAATTTCAGCATACCTGAACGAATTCTCGTTTTCACGGTGCCCAGCGGTTCCCCCAATTTCTCGGCCAGCTCTGAATGGCTCAATCCGGAGAAAAAAGCCATCTCAATGCACACTCTCTGATCGGGCGGGAGCTGACCCATGGCATGTCGGATCTTGATGCGCTGTTGATTTACCTCGGAGAGGCGATCCGGAGTATCGGCTAAATCACGAAGCAGGTCGGCATTCTCGATTGGTTCGCTCGTCTTGTTGCGCAAGGCGCGTGAACGAATGTGATCGATGGCGCGGCTGCGAGTCATATTCATGATCCAGGCGAATACAGTGCCCCGATCGCGAGAGTAACGCTCGGCGCTCCGCCAAACCTGGTTATACACGTCGAGAGCAACTTCTTCGGCGTCGGCGGTGTTACCTAGCATGCGCACGGCGAGCGAATACACCAATTGCGACGTGTCGTCGTAAAGACGCGCCATCGACCCTTGATCGCCTTGCGCGATCTTCAGAATGAGAACCGACCAGTTAGCCTGGCGTGTTGCCCACTCATTCCCAGTTTCCGACGGCGCCATACTTCTGCCGGCGGCAGCGCCAGCGTTGGCGTCACTCATGTGCTCATCAGCTTACCGCGCTCCGCTTTTGCGAGCAACGGGGGGTGGTGATGCGGCTACTCGTATCGCAGGGCGACTAAAGGATCGATTTTGGCGGCGCGCCGGGCCGGCAAGCCACCTGCGACCGCCGCGGCGATAACGAAAACGGCGAGTGCCGTGCCGATGACAAGCGGGTCCACCGGCTCGATGCCGAATAGAAGCGATCGTGTCACGCGCATCAACACGAGCGAGCCGGCCAGTCCGGCCAGTAACCCTCCTCCGGTGATGCCTGCCAGATCTCGCAGCACCAGACGATAGATCGACCATCGCTTGGCCCCAAGCGCGGAGCGGATTCCAATTTCCCGCGTTCTTCTGGTGACCGAGTAGTTCAGAAGTCCGAACAGGCCAGTGGCGGCCAGGATAAGACCAAGAAATGCGAAAGCGCCGCCCACACAGGCGAGAAGCCTCTCTCTTAACATCGTGCTTCCTACCAACGCGTCCATCGTCGTTACGTCCCTCACCCGTATTCCTGACCCCAACGTCTCGGCCTCGTGCTGAACCATGTTTGCCACCGAGGCCGGGTCGTACGCGGAGCGAAAGTAGAGAGTGAATGCCCTTGGAGGCTTCATCGGCATGTAGACGATGGGCTCCGGTCCGTGCCGAAGGTCACCAAAGTAGGAATTGGCGGCTATGCCGATAATCCGATGACGCACGCCGTCGTCGCGCCTGAATTCACGGTCGAGTACCTCTTCGTTTCCGAAGTATCTCTTAGCGAATGCCCGATTTACGACCGTTGGCACAGGTTCGTTGTCATTGTCGGCCGGCGAAAAGTCACGTCCGCCGAGAAGAGGAGTGCGCAGAGTTGCGAAGTAGCCGGGCGAGACACGGTAGAACGTTTCCTGCCGCTCCGATGGCGGCTTGCCGGGTAAGACCACCCTCTGTTCGCGGCGCGCCCCGGAGAAGATCGCCATCCAGCCGGCAGCTACACCCTGCACGCCTGGTAGCGCGGCGGCACGCAAGCGTAGCTGCTGCATCAGCGCTAACTGGCGGTCGTGCTGTGGCGCTGAGTTGGTGATCGTCAGCACGGTTACTCCCTTTGCGTCGAAACCTGTATCTACTGCGGCCAGATTGCGCAGGCTGAATAGGAAGCCTGCCCCACCGGTGACGAGACAAAATGCGAATGCCACTTGCAGGCCAACGAAAAGCCGACTCAGGCGAAGGCGTCCGGTCTGCCCGGCGGCATGTCGGAGAGCAAACATCGGCGCCGAGCTGGTTGCATGCCAGGCGGGCAACAGCCCGAAGAACAGTGCAGCCAGTGAGCAGACAGTGCCGCAGAACCACAGCACTCGACTGTCGAGAGCCAGATCGAGTCGGACCGGACTGGCCTTGGTGGCAACCATAGCCACCAGCGCCGGAGCACCGGTATAAGCGATTCCCCATCCGAGTGCTCCCGCGGCCAGCGAGATCAATAGACTCTCGGCTAGAAGTTGACGCACCAGACGCGCTCGGCGCGCTCCTAAGGAAACACGCAGAGAGATCTCCGACGCCCGGGCAGTGGAGCGGGTCAACAACAGGCTCGCTACGTTGGCGCAGGCGATCAGCAGAATGCACGCGGCAACCACCAGTAGGATCCATAACGGTTTTGAAAAAGTCCCGCGAAACGACGACAGTCCGTTCGCCCCCGGTTGTGCCGTGAGCCGCGACTGCTTTAGCTGGCGGAGCGCTGCCGCGGACATCCCTGACGCGACAGAACTTCTCGTCTCCTGATGTTGCTGGAAGGAAGGCTGCAAGCGCTTCGCCAGTGACTCCCTTCCCGTGCCCGGCGCGAGCCTGCCCAGGATATGAAAGATCCGGATGTCGGGCGTTGTCAGAATTGTAGGGTCGTGCACAGTGACTGGAAGCCATACATCGACGTGCTTGCCTGCTTCGATGCCGGAGAACCCTTTGCGGGCAACGCCGAGAATCGAATATGTTCTACCGTCCACAATGAACTTGCGTCCCACCACGCCGGTATCACCTCCAAAACGCCGCTTCCAGTAGTCGTGGCTAATCACCACCGCGGCTCGCGGCGAAGGGTAATGATCCTCGCTCGAGGAGAAGAGTTGGCCGAGAGCGGGCGGAACTCCCAGCGCACTGAACGAGTCGGGTGAAACGAACTGCCGGGTCACATCCTCATAAGGCGAGTTCGTATCGAATGCCTGTGCCTCAACGAGACTCGGCGTGTCGAAGAGGGCCAGCTGCGCAGAGCCGGCAGCCGCCTCGCGCAGTTGAACAAACAGCGGGTAACTGAACGGGGTGGCGTCGACGGACGGCGGCATTCCGGCAGGGTCACTTTCATTCGATGTCAGTGTGAACAGCCGATCCGGTTGGGGCAGCGGGAGCGATCGGAAAAGGGCAGCGTCGATAATCGAATAGATCGCGGTGTTGGCACCGATGGCCAGCCCAAGCGACAGGACGGCGGTCACGGCGAAGGCCGGATTGCGAAGCAGTCCGCGCCAGGCGTAGCGAACGTCCTGGCTCGTTCCTTCGAGTGTCGTCCAGAGCTTCAGCTCACGGCTTTGTTCGCGTAGTCCGGTTATGTTGCCAAAGGCCAACGCGGCCTGCCGATCAGCCTCGGCGGCACTCAAGCCGCCGGCGCGAAGGTCCTCAGCGCGGCGCTCGACATGATCGCGCAGCTCTGCGGCAAGTTCATCATCCAGCCGCTGCGGGTTCAATGCGTTCTTGAGTCTCGTTAGCCAGGACAAGCTATCTCCTCAGTCCCCCGTTCGGCCCCGCTACGCCATGCGAAGCACGCGGGCCACACCCGCCGAAAACGTACTCCATTTCTCTTTCTCAGCCTCCAGCTGCTTTGTTCCTGCACGGTTGATCCGGTACATTCGCGCGCGCCGCTTATTCTCGGTAACGGCCCACTCCGCCGTGATCCAACTAGCTTCCTCCATACGGTGGAGCGCGGGATACAGTGACCCTTCCTCCACCCGGAGGGCCTCCTCAGAAACCTCCTGGATGGCGTTGGCAATTCCATAGCCATGCGAAGCACCTCGCCGGCTAAGGATGGTGAGAATCAACATGTCGAGGGCGGTTTGCGCCGAGTTCGAATTCGCCATATACTCAGATCGCTAGGGTAGTGATCTGATGAAACCATGAGCGGCCTACGTTGTCAAGAAGTTTCGACATACCGCCGCGATTGGCGTCTAGTCGAATCGCAAAGCGTCAACCGGATTCACCGAGGAGGCGCGGTAGGCCGGAATGAGCGCGGCGCCCAGAGCCGCCACCGTCAATAGCAGAGTCGCGGCGGCGATGGTCAATGGATCGGTTGGCGTCACGCCGAATAATTGAGACTCGACTAACCGCCCGAGCGCGCCGGCACAGGGCAACCCGATGGCCGCGCCCGCCGCAATCATCATGATGGCGTCGCGCAGGACTAACCAGATCGCCGAACCTGTGGTGGCGCCCAATGCCAGTCGGACACCGATTTCGCGCGTCCGCTGCGTCACCACAAACGACATGACACCGTACAGGCCGACAAGCGAGAGTAACAGCGCCAAGGTGCTGAAGCCACCGGACAACGTCGCCAGCATTCTCTCGGTGTTCAGCGACCGGTTAACCTGATCGTCCACCGTCCGCAGTGCATTCACCGGCATCGCCGGATCGGCCTTCCGAACGATCTCGCGAATCAATCGAAAAGTGCTTTCCGGATTCCCACGGCTCTTCACGTAGAAGCTGCCGCCTGAATCGCCGCCTTCAAATATTGGAAAGTAGGCTTGTTCCGACTCTTCGCGGATCCCGCGATAGCTAATGTCCTTAACGACGCCAACCACCTCGATATCCGCTGTAACATCGGGTCCGGATCCTTCTCCGATGCGCAAGCCAATCGGATTGCGGCCCGCCAGGTAACGGCTCGCGAAAGCCTCGTTGACAATTGCGGAGCGCCTTCCTGACTCCCCTACCGGGCGTGAGTCCCGTTCGGTGAAGTCTCTGCCTGCAACGAGTCCGATTCCGAGCGTTGAAAAAAAGCCGGGACTAACGGAGTTGAGGTGTACATCGCGGTCGGTCGTGATGCGTTTGTCGGCCTGAATAGTCAAAGGGTTATTCCAACTCCCGCCAGTCAACAACTGGAAGCGCATCAGGGCAGACGCGTCAATGCCTGGTGTAGCGCGAATTTCACTGTCGATCCGCCTGACCAGCCGGCTCGCTTCGACCGGCGAATATCCGTTTCGACGCGGGTCGATGCTGAACTCCACCAGGCTCGAGGTGGCAAACCCTGGTCCCTTTGCTATGAGACCCGCCAGGGTTCTCGCAAACAGAGCGGCGCCGATGACAAGGACCAGAGTGAATGCGATCTGCAAGGTCACTATCGCTTTTCTGAGACGCGCGCCGCGCAGCGTAGCTCCGGCCCGCTCACGCAATGGAGAGATCAGCGAGCCGCGACTTGTGCGAATAGCCGGCGCCAAGCCGCTTACGACTCCCGCCGCCGCGCTCACCGGAAAAGTGAAAAGCAGCAAGCGGAGATCGATCGATGCGGTAAGAGCGTTCGCGGCGGTGTCGCGAGGCAGAAATGCGATCAGAGTCTTGATCACAAGCGGCGCCAGCGCAATGCCGACCAGGCCACCGGTAACGGACAGCAGTGTGGCGTCGGTGAGGGTTTGCCGGCTGATGCGCCCGCGCGAAGCACCCAGGGCCAATCGAGTGCTGAACTCCCGCTCCCGAGCGGAACCGCGCGCCAGGAATAACCCGGCCACGTTCAGGCAGGCGAGGCCCAGAAGGACGCCAGTTGCCGCGAACAACACCCACAGCGGTTGCGAAGTCCTGCTGCGTTGCAAGACGGAATGGCCTTGCGGCGCTGGAGTGAGCGTCAACGACGAGGAGAGAAATTGCTGACGCCGCTCGGCGGTGATTCGCGGAAACTCCGGCCGCCGCGTGTCCTCATCCAACATTCCCTTGAACCATGGCTGCAGTCCTGCCTGAGCCTGTGTCAGCGTCATACCGGGTCTCAAGCTCGCCAAAATCTGCATCCAGCGCGTCCGGCGATCCAATTGATCTTTGAAGCCGGGGTTGGCCTGCGCTGACATGGAAGCGGGAATCCATATCGATGGAACCTGGCCAACGTCAATTCCCCGAAATCCGCGGGCGGCGACGCCGATGATGGTCATCGGACTCTGGTTGATCAAGACTTTCCGGCCTACTACGTCCGCCGCGCCGCCGAGTTGTGCCTCCCAAAAATCGTAAGCCAGCACCACCACCGGTCCCGCACCTGGCCTCTCGTCATCAGCAGCATCCACCAAACGTCCGAGTGCAGGGCTCACTCCCAGCACGGAGAAATAACTGCCCGAGATCAGTTCCGCGCCGACGGGCTTCGGTTCTTCACCGATAGCGAGATTCACGGTAGTCGCGGCACGGCAAAGGACGCCGTCGAAAAACCGGTCCTGTAGTTGTAGATCGCGGCAGATCGGATAGGACATCAGGTTGTAGCTACCAAACCCGTTCGCCGCCTGATCACCCTTCCAGTCCACCAGTACCAGACGATCAGGATGGCGGACCGGAAGCTCGCTGAGCAGCACTTGATTCACCAGCGAGTAGATCGCCGTGGTCGCGCCAATGCCGACGGCGAGTGAAAGCACCGCCGTAATGGTGAACGACGGACTGCGGAGGAACGACCGCAACGAGAAGCGAAGATCGTAAATGAAATCGCGCAGCCAGCGCGTGAGCCAAACGTCGCGGACTTCCTCCTGAACCTGCATCCACCCGCCGAGTTCGAGTCTCGCTTGCCGCCGGGCATCTTGCTGGGAGAAACCGGCGGCCATCAGGTCACTCACCCGGCGGTCGGTGTGATAGCTCAACTCGCGATCGAGGTCCCGTTCCATGCTCCGTCGACGGAGCCAGTTCAATAGCCATCTCATGACTTGCCACCCTCATCGAAAATCAGTTGGACCGCTCCCGCCAGGCGCGCCCAACTATTTCTCTCCTCGGCGAGTTGCTTCCGGCCGCTCGCCGTCAGTGAGTAGAACTTCGCCTCCCGCCCGGTTTCCGATTGCTTCCACTCAGCCCGCAGCCAGTTCTTTTGTTCCAGCCGGTGCAGTGCTGGATACAGTGAGCCCTGGTTCACTTGAACCACTGACTGTGACACCTGTTCCAGCCGTTGCGCGACGCCGTAACCATGTGCTGGTTCCAGCGAGAGAATCTGGAGGATCAGCATATCGAGAGTGCCTTGGGGAATCGGGAATCGGGGAGACGGCATGGATACCTCAACCTTCTACCGCTTAGAATACTCGTGGATAGGTCGAAGGTCAAGGTATTCAGAAAAGTAAAAATCTTACTAACCGCTCCGGGATTTCGCCGTCAAACGCACTTGACTAACTCCACTAGACTGTCTTGTGGTAGATTCTGGAAATGACGCGACGCAAAGAGAGCAATGACCGGGGCGTCATGATGCAAGGTACCTTGGATATGCTCATCCTGCGGTCCGTTATGCTGGCGCCGGCCCATGGACATACCATCGCTTATGCCATCGAGCACGCTTCAGAAGACATCCTTCAGGTAGAACACGGCTCACTCTACCCGGCACTACACCGGCTTGAGGAGCGAGGCCTCATCGCCTCCTTTTGGGGGACATCGGAGAATAACCGGAAAGCGAAGTATTACCGGATTACTCCGGCGGGACGCAAGCATTTAGCGGTAGAACGCAGCCGGTGGGATCAGATTGTCGGCGCCATCGCCCGTGTTCTCGGACCCGCGGTGGAGTAACTGATGAGCTGGCTTCGTTACTTTCGTCGTGGTCGTCGCAATGACGATTTTGCCTTGGAGATAGAAGCCTATCTCGAGCACGAGATCGATGAGAATATAGCCCGCGGGATGGATCCACGCGAGGCCGCCTGGGCAGCCCGGCGCAAATTTGGGAATCTCACTACCGCGAAGGAGGACACGCATCGCATGAACACCATCGGCTTCTTGGAGAGCGTTGCGCAGGATCTTCGCTATGCCGCCCGTCTGGTTCGCCTGGAGCCTGGATTCTTTACGGTTGCGACACTCTGCCTGGCATTGGGCATTGGTGCCAACACCGCAATCTTCCACCTTCTCGATGCGGTCCGTCTACGGACGCTGCCGGTTGCGGCACCGCAGGAACTTGTAGAGATTCAGATCGGTCCGAATCAGAAGTGCTGTACCGGAAACTTCAGCAGCCGGCACTCGAATTTCACCTATGCGCTCTGGGAGCAACTTCGCACCCGCCAGCAAGCGCTCGCCGGTATCTTCGCCTGGTCCGCTCGTGGCTTCAACACAGCCGATGGTGGTGAGCTTCGGATCATCCAGGGACTGTACACCAGCGGCGACTTCTTCGGCACTCTCGGTGCGGTTCCGGCCGCGGGCCGGCTCTTCACCAGCGCCGACGATCGCCCTGGATGCGGAACTCCCGGCGCGGTGCTCGGCTATTCCTACTGGCAGCGCGAGTATGGCGGTCAGGCGTCGGCAATCGGTCGCAAGATTCATCTCCAACAAAAGCCGTTCGAAATTATCGGCGTAGCTCCTGCAGGCTTTTACGGTGTTGAAGTGGGCCGGACGTTCGATGTGGCGATTCCGGTGTGTGCCGAACCCATCATTGAAGGCGACAACTCGCACACGCCGAAGCGTCATCATTGGTGGCTCGCCGTGATGGGCCGCCTGAAGCCGGGCATCAGTGTCGCCGAGGCTCGGGCGAATGTTCAAGCGCTGTCCGCCGGCATCTTTGAAGCCACGCTACCACCGGTGTACACGCCTGAATCGGCCAAGGACTACCTGAACTACAAACTCATTGCAAAATCCGCAGGATCAGGTGTCTCCGACTTGCGCGCCGATTACCAGGACCCTCTGATGATCCTGCTTGGGATCGCTGGCTTGGTGCTTGTGATCGCGTGCGCTAACCTCGCAAATCTCATGCTCGCTCGTGCCAGCGCCCGTGAGCGTGAACTCGCCGTCCGCTTGGCCATCGGCGCCTCCCGACTCCGGCTGATCCGGCAAATGCTAGCCGAGAGTCTGTTGCTGGCATCCATTGGTGCCGTTTGTGGAGCGCTGCTCGCTCAGTTTCTCAGCCGCTATCTGGTCCAGTTTCTCAGTACGACCGACACTCCCTTGTACGTGGATCTGGGCACGGACTGGCGAGTTTTTGGCTTCACAGCGGCGCTCGCACTCCTGACTTGCTTCCTGTTCGGATTGATGCCGGCAATTCGCGCCACCGGCACGAATCCGGGTGCCGTAATGAAAGCCGCCGGACGCGGGCTCACATCCACGCGCGAGCGGTTCGGCATCCGTCGCATTCTAGTGGTGGCGCAAGTGGCACTGTCGCTGGTGCTGTTAGTGGGCGCACTGCTGTTTGTTCGCAGCCTGCACAAACTCCTGACTCTCGATCCCGGATTTCAGGAGAGCGGCATTCTGGTGAGCGACATTAGCTTCTCGCGGCTGAAATATCCGCCCGAACGGCGGCCCGCGATGCAGCGCGATATTCTCAACCGGATGCGCGGCATCCCTGGCGTACAATCGGCTGCGGCAACTTCCATCGTCCCCATCAGCGGAGACCGTTGGAACGAGCGCTTCGAATTCTCTGGTTCAAATCCCAGCGGCAAGTTCCTATCTAACTTCAGCGGCGTCACAGCAGGCTATTTCCGGACGCTCTCCACTCCGCTTCTCGTCGGCCGCGATTTCAACGAAGGCGACACACGGAGTTCTCCGAGGGTTGCCATCGTTAACGAATCGTTCGTCAAGAAGTTCTTGAACGGCGTGAGCCCTTTGGGGCGACAGATTCGCATCGAGACCGGCCCAGGGGAGCCTGAAGCGACTTACGAACTGATCGGCGTGACGAAGGACGCGAAGTATGTGCGGTTGAGCGATCCATTCAGCCCGACCGTCTTCACTTCGATCGAACAGATGCCGGACCCGGGCGAAGGCCTCCAGGTCGTCAGCCAATCGCGGCTCGCGGCGCCCGCGCTGATTGCCTCGGTCAAGAGCGAGATGGGTGCCATCAGTCCCGCGATCGGACTAAACTTCTACACGCTCCATGCGCAGATTTCCGATTCGCTGTTGCGCGAGCGTCTCATGGCCACGCTATCCGGCTTCTTCGGCTGTCTTGCTGCTGTGCTCGCTTCCATCGGACTGTACGGAGTGATGGCTTACATTGTGGCGCGTCGGCGCGGTGAGATCGGTATCCGCATTGCTCTGGGCGCAAACCGCCGCACTGTACTGACGCTGATCGGTAGCGAATGCGGAAAACTGCTGCTTGCAGGACTGCTAGTGGGAACGGCGCTGTCGCTTGCCGCCGCGCAGGCTATCTCGAAACTGCTCTACGGACTCAGTCCCACCGATCCGTCGACCATCCTGCTGTCGGTGTTGTTGCTGGCCTTGGTAGCGCTGCCCGCGAGCTTGATTCCCGCGGTACGCGCCGCGCGCCTGGATCCGATGAAGGCGTTACGCGACGAATAGCGCGATGGTGCAGGCCGCTGCATACAATAGGCCTGTACACACATGAAGATCAAACTTTCGCTGCTGGCGCTCGCCGCTTGCAGCTTACTCACGGCGGCCGATTGGAACTGGATGCCTGTGCCGGCCAAATACGCCGCGGGGTCCGGAAGCCTCACGATTACGCAATCGTTCGATATCGAGTTTAAGGGATACCAGGAGCCGCGGCTTGACCGGCTGAAAATGCGCATTCTGGACCGTGTGTCACGGCAGACTGGAATGCGCCTGTCCGGCGGTTCGGCGACCCTCATCATTAATTGCGCCAGTCCTTCCGCCGAAGTCCAGAAATTGGGCGAGGACGAAAGCTACAAGCTAGACATTACTTCCCAACGTGCCGTGTTGAGTGCGGCAAATCCGCTCGGCATATTGCGAGGCGTCGAGACCTTCCTCCAATTAATCGAGCAAACCGGGACTAAGTGGACCCTTCGTGCCGTCGCCATCGATGACCGTCCGCGCTTCCCTTGGCGTGGCCTTCATATCGATGTGGCGCGGCATTTTCAGCCCGTGGATGTCTTGCTCCGAAACCTTGACGGCATGGCTGCTGTGAAGTTGAACGTCTTCCACTGGCATCTCTCGGATGATCAAGGTTTCCGTGTCGAGAGCAAGAGCTTTCCGCAGTTGCAGCAAAAGGCCTCGGATGGCATGTACTACACGCAGGACCAGATCCGTCAGGTGATTGCTTATGCCCGCGACCGCGGTATTCGCGTGGTTCCCGAGTTCGATATTCCCGGTCACACAACCGCTTGGCTCGCTGCGATGCCCGAGCTTGCATCCGCGCCTGGTCCGTTTGAAGTTGAACCGCGCTTTGGCGTGTTTGATCCCACGATGGATCCGTCGAAAGAGAAGCTGTATCAGGTGCTCGACGTCTTCATCGGCGAGATGGCGGCGCTGTTTCCAGATGCTTACTTCCACATAGGCGGCGACGAGGTGTCCGGCAAGCAATGGAAAGCCAGCCCCTCGATTCAAGCCTTCATGCGCGCCAATCATCTCAAGGACAATCACGAACTCCAGCGTTATTTCAATAGGCGAATTCAGCCGCTGGTTACCAGGTATGGAAAGCGCATGGAAGGCTGGGATGAAATTCTGGATCCGGATTTGCCAAAGGACATCGTGATTCAAAGCTGGCAGGGTCAGAAGTCGCTCGTCGACGCGGCCCGGCAGGGCTACGCGGGGTTGTTGTCAGCAGGTTATTATCTCGATCTGATGCAACCCGCGGGACAGCACTATCTGGTGGATCCCTTCGATCCCAAACTGGGCGCGCTCACACCTCAGCAGCAGGCGCTGATCCTCGGCGGGGAAGCCTGCGTATGGACCGAGTACATGACACCCGAAGTCATTGACCAGCGCATCTGGCCGCGGGCGGCGGCGATTGCCGAGCGCTTTTGGTCTCCAGCCAACGTGCGTGACGTCAATTCAATGTATCGCCGGCTTGAGCCGGTGAGCCGGAAACTCGCAGTGCTCGGCCTCACGCACCGCTCGAGCTTCGACTCCATGCTGGAGCGCCTTGCTGGAGCCTCGCCGCTCGAGCCCATTCGCACGCTGGCCGAAGTTGTCGAACCCGTGAAGGGCTATGAGCGCGAGAAAGGGCGCAAGTACACTTCGACTTTCCCGCTCAACCGTCTAGTCGATACGGCCCGTCCGGAAAGCCGCAAGGCTAAGGAATTCGAGTTTGCAATCCAGGCCAAGGACATGAAGACCGTCCGGCGAATGCTCGAACAGTGGCGCGACAACCGCCCCGTCCTGACGGGATTGCTGGCTGAGACCCAGTCGCTCTCGGACAACCTCAATCGCGCGGCCACCCTCGGCTTGGCGGTTCTCGATGGAAAGCCGATGGATCGTGCAACTCTTGCCGAATTGCGAAAACCGAGAGCTGAACTGCTGCTGTCGATTCTTCCCGGCCTTGATATGCTCTCGAAGTCCCAGTAAGCGGGCGGGCGTACCGGTCTCGCTTCTTCTACGATAGTAGGAGGTATGAGCGCAGACGAAACCCCGCGGATCCCAGAACCAAGTTTTGAATTCCTCGTGATGTCACTTCGGGTGCAGGCTGAAATGCAGCTAGGCCTAGTGCACTTCGGCGAAGAGAAAGATCGTCCTGAACCCGACACCCGGCTGGCCCGGCACACGATCGATCTGCTGTCGATGATCGAAACTAAAACACGGGGCAACCTGAGTCTGGAGGAGCAGCGCTTGATTGGCAACTCGCTTACCGAGTTGCGCTTCCGCTTTGTGCAGGCACTCGACGCAGCCAAGGATCGACAACCTCAAGGCGTTGAAGCTCAATCGCCGGCGCCGCCAACCGGCGAGCCCTCTGCTTGATGCGCATTTCGCTTCGCGTGCTCGGTTCGGGTACCAGTGTGGGCGTCCCCACAATTGGCTGTGACTGCGACGTGTGCCTGTCGCCGGACCCGCGCGATCGCCGCCTCCGTCCTTCGGTCCTCGTGCAGTACGAGGACCATAACGTCTTGATCGACACTACCCCGGACTTTCGTCAGCAGGCTCTGCGCGCGGGCATCCGGCGCCTTGACGCGATCCTTTATACACATTCGCACGCCGACCACATACTCGGCCTCGACGACGTCCGCCCATTTAATTTTGTCCAGCGAGGCAACATCCCGATTTACGCCACCGCCGAGACAATGAGCACGATCAGCCGCTGCTTCTCATACATTTTCTCTGATTCGCCCACCGAATCCTCCCGCCCCAGGATCGACGTTCACCTCTTCGACTCCGATCCCATCAATCTGTTCGGACTGAACTTCATGCCCATCCGTCTCGCTCACGGCAAAGGCACCACCCACGGCTTCCGATTCGGCGATATCGCCTATCTCACCGACCACAGCGACATTCCAGCCGCGTCGCTGGCGATGCTCGAAGGCCTCGATGTACTGTTTCTCGACGCGCTTCGCTTGAAGCCTCATCCCACTCACACCACGCTTGACCGCGCTCTCCAGTGGGTGGAGCAATTGAAGCCGCGCCGCGCCTTTTTTACGCATATGGGACATGACCTCGGCCATGCGCGCACCGAAGCGAAACTTCCGGCTCACGTGCGCCTTGCCTACGATGACCTTGAAATCACCAGCGAGGTGGCCCGCTGATGAATTCCGTCGTCACCATCGGCAATTTTGACGGGCTCCACGCAGGGCATCGTAGGATCATGCGCCGTGTGGTGGAACTCGCGCAGGAGCACGATTGGAAGCCGGTGGTGCTCACCTTCGACCCCCATCCAACGCGTGTTGTGGCACCGTCCAAGTCTCCCAAGCTGCTCACCACGCCTGAACAACGCGCTGCGATGATGATGGAGACCGGCATCGATCATGTGGTGATCATGCCGTTCACGGAGGAATTGGCACGGCTGTCGCCGGATGAGTTCGTACGCCAGATCCTGTGCGACGACCTCGATGCCCGAGCGGTGCTCGTGGGCGCCAACTTCCGCTTCGGCGCGAAGCAGGCCGGCGATGTCGAAATGCTGCGCCAGTTGGGCGAGGAATACGGCTTTACCGTTGAGGTTGTCGATGAGGTCAAAATCCGCGGCCGCGTTGTGTCGTCCACAGGAATCCGCAAACTGATTCAGAAAGGCGACGTCTCCATCGCCTGCCGCCTGCTGCAGCATCCATACTCTGTGAGCGGCACCATCGTCTCGGGGCGAGGTGTTGGCTCCAAGGAGACTGTTCCAACCCTTAATCTCGAAACACGTGCCGAATTGCTGCCCGAAACCGGCGTCTACATTACGCGCACTTTCGACCTCGATAATGAGCGGAAGAGTTGGGACTCAATTACGAACGTTGGGTTTCGGCCGACTTTCGAGGATGGCGGCGGCCTGACGGTGGAGACATACCTGCTCTCGCCATTGGTGGCCGAAAAGCCTGAGAGGATTCGTTTGGAGTTTCTGAGGCGAGTGCGCCCGGAGAAAAAATTCGACTCCCCGGACGCACTCAAGGCTCAAATCTTCAAGGACGTAGGTCGAGCCAAAACCTACTTCCGGCGCCTTCAAAAACAGGCGCTCTAAAAACTACACCGCGGCCGGAACGCGCTCGTACTGCTTCTTCATTTCAGCCAGCGGCATCGGCTTGTAATCGCCTGCGTGACCCGCCTGGCCGAACTGCGTCATGCGCTGCGCCACAACTTTCTTCATGGCGTCGCGAGCCGGTTTCAGGTAACTGCGCGGATCGAACTCTTCGGGCTTCTCGGCGAATACCTTGCGGATCGCGCCAGTGATCGCCAAGCGGCAATCCGTGTCGACGTTGATCTTGCGCACGCCATTGCGAATACCGAGTTGGATCTCTTCCACCGGAACGCCCCACGTCGGCCTTAACTTGCCACCGAACTGATTGATGATGTCCTGCAGATCCTTCGGTACGCTCGACGAGCCGTGCATCACGAGATGCGTGGTCGGCAACAACTTGTGGATCGCGATCAGAACGTCCATCTTGAGCGTCTCGCCAGTGGGAGCGGAACTGAACTTGTATGCGCCGTGGCTGGTGCCGATGGCGATTGCCAGCGCGTCTACGCCGGTCTTCTCTACGAACTCCGCTGCCTGCGTCGGATCCGTCAAGTGGCTCAGTCCGTCGCCGCCTGCGCCGTGTCCGTCTTCAATGCCACCGAGACAGCCGATTTCGCCTTCCACTGTCACGCCGCGTGCGTGGGCATATTCCACCACTTCGCGAGTTACTTTGACGTTGTAATCGAAGCTCGAAGGAGTCTTGCCATCCGCTTCAAGCGATCCGTCCATCATGACGCTCGTGAAGCCCATGTCGATAGCCGACTTGCAGGTCTCGGGGCTGTTGCCGTGGTCCTGGTGCAATACGATCGGCAGTTCCGGATACAGCTCGGTCGCTGCCAGCATCAGATGATACAGAAAATTGTCTTGCGAATAGGAACGCGCGCCGCGGCTTGCCTGCACGATTACCGGAGACTTCGTCTCGCGGCCGGCTTCCATGATCGCCTGAATTTGCTCCATGTTATTAACGTTGAATGCACCAACGCCATAACCGCCTTTGGCCGCTTCGTCGAGTAGCTGGCGCATTGAAACTAGTGGCATAGAATTTCCTTTCGGACGGATTGGGACTTGAAACTCCGATTTTATCACAGCGCCCGCGGACAACCGCTGAAACGCTAACGTTTATAGCCAATCATGCGAAGAAATCCATGTCGCTTCTTCGCATCTTCTTCGCTCTCAACTCCACGGGGAGAGCTTCCATCAATCACTCCCATTATCCCCCGTCCCTGCTCGCTTTCGGCGACAATCACCTCCACCGGATTCGCTGTCGCGCAAAACACGCTGCATACCTCCGGCGCCAGGTGAATCCGGCTCAGCACATTTATCGGATAGCCCTCGCGCATTGCGATCACAAAACTGTGCCCCGCGCCGATGGCCGTCGCGTTCTTCGCCGCTACCGACTGCAACTCGGCGTCGTTGCCGTCCACCCGCGTCAGGCAGTCCCCCGACGCCTCGTTGAAGGCAATTCCAAACTTCATCTGCGGTACCGAATTCACCATAACCTCGTACAAATCTTCCACCGTCTTGATGAAGTGGCTCTGCCCGATAATGATGTTTCCATTCTCGGGAATCTCCATGCGCACGGACTTCAGTTCCATTTGTCCCACTATACTGAAAGCGTGCTCTCCGACGCTGCTCTGGTGCAGCATATTTCACGCCTGCCGCAAGCCCGCGCGAACTTCAAGCAACTCGTCCGCGAGCTTAAAATACGCGGCGAAGAGCGCAAACAGCTCGAGTCCCAACTGGAAAATCTTAGCGTCCGCGGCGAACTGATCGAAACAAGAAACAGCCACTTTGTTGTCCCCCGGTTCAGCCGCGAATTTGTAGTCGGCCGCCTCAACGTCCATCGCGACGGCTACGGCTTCGTCATCTCCGACACGCCGCTCGAGCATATTCGCGGCGACGTATACATCCCACGCGAGTCCGCCGAAAAAGCCATGAACGGCGACCGCGTCGTAGCCCGCATTGTGCGCATCGAAACCGGCGCCAAGGCCGACGGCGAAATCGTCCGCATCCTCAAACGCGCCCACGCCACCCTCGTCGGCGAATTCCGCCTTAAACGCAATGGCGCCTGGGTCCGCCCCTTCGACGAACGCATCCAACAATGGGTCCGCATCGTAGATGGCATGGAGATTCCTCCGGCCGCTCCCGAAAATCCCAATCGCGTCGGCGTCAAACCGGTCAACGTCTCCACCCCCGAGGATATGGACGGCATGGTCGTCAACATCGAAATCCTCGAGTTCGGCGACGACGACGGCGAGTCTACCGGACGCGTCATCGAAATCCTCGGCTGGCCCGACGACTTCGGCGTCGACGTCGAAATCGTCATCCGCAAACACCATATCCCCCACCAGTTCCCTCCCGAAGTCCTCGATCAAGCAGCCTCTTTCCCCGCCGCCCTCGACCCCAATGAAATCGCTCTCCGTCGCGATTTCCGTCAACTCCCCATCGTCACCATCGACGGCGAAACCGCACGCGACTTCGACGACGCCGTCCTCGTCGAAAAACTTCCTAGCGGCAACTACGCCCTACAGGTCCACATCGCCGACGTCAGCCACTACGTTCGTCCCGGCTCCCCCATCGACTCCGAAGCCCTCAAACGCGGCACCAGCGTCTACTTTCCCGACCGCGCCGTCCCCATGCTGCCGGTGGAACTGTCCACCAACCTCTGCTCCCTCCGCCCCGGTGAGGACCGCCTGGTGCTGTCCGCCCTCATGGAAATGGACCACCGCGGCGATCTTGTCGGCGTCGAGCTCGTACGCGGCGTCATCCGCAGCGCCCATCGCATGACCTACACCAAGGTCCACCAGATCCTCGAAGGCGACGCTGACCTCCGCACTCAGTACTCCGAGATGGTTGCCGGCTTCGAGCTCATGCAGGAACTCGCCCTTATCCTCAATCGCAAGCGCCACCGCCGCGGCTCCATCGACTTCGACCTGCCAGAACCTATCATCGAGTTCGACGAATTCGGCGAAATGAAAAGCGTCGTGCGCAGCGAGCGCAATATCGCTCACCGCCTCATTGAGGAATTCATGCTCGCCGCCAATGAGGCCGTCGCCGCCAGCCTCGAGTCCAACAACATCCCCTCCATCTACCGCATCCACGAAGTGCCCGACGCCAAGCGCGTGATGGAGTTCGAAGAACTCGCACTCACCTTCGGCTACTCGATGGGCATCGGCGCCATGCCGGTGAAACGCTTCCGCAACGTCCAACATTCTCGCGACGGCCGCAAGCCTCGCCGCGACGTCGAGATGGCCGACCCCGGCTTCCAGATCTCCTCCCGCAACTACCAGAAGCTCATCAAGCAGATTGAAGGCAAACCCGAGGAGCGCATTCTCAGCTTCCTCATGCTGCGTTCGCTCAAACAGGCGCGCTACAGTGAGGACAACCGCGGCCCCTTCGCCCTCGCCGCTCAAAGCTACCCACACTTCACCTCGCCCATCCGCCGCTATCCCGACCTCATGGTCCATCGCATTCTCGCCAATCGGATCGATGGGAAACCGCCGCAATGGGAGCCTGAGACTCTGCATGTCATCGCCGACGATTGCTCCGCCACCGAGCGCCGCGCCGCAGAGGCCGAGCGCGATCTCGTCGAGTGGAAAAAAGCGAAGTTTATGGTCGATCGCGTCGGTGAAGAGTTCGCCGCACTCATCATCTCCACCACCCGCTTCGGCTTCTTTGTAGAATTGGAAACGCTTTTCATCGAAGGACTGGTACCCATCGAATCGCTTCCTGGCGAGCGATACGTGTACCACGAGAACACACGCAAAATCGTGGGTGAGCGCACGCGGCGTGAGTTCTCGATCGGTGAAAAGGTGACGGTCAGGCTCGATCGGGTGGACGCCGTTGAAAAGCGGTTGCAGTTCTCGCTCGTGACGTCCGAGACTTTCCGGCCGCGCAAGAAGCGCAACAAGTACGGGGCATGAGATTGATACGGGTGATAGGCAAAATCTTCGGAGTCGTCGCACTCTGCTGGGCTGTCTTTACGCTCACCGTATATGCGTGGATGCGCATGCCTCCCGAGCAGTTCGCCGCCAAAATGGCGAAACTCCCGCCCGCCGCGATGATGCTCGCACCTTTCGAAACAATGTGGTCCCGGGCTCGCGGAGGCTCGCTCCAGCCTGGCGACGCCGCGCCCGACTTCGACCTGGAGTCCGTCGACAAGACTTCCCGCGTTCGCCTCTCGTCCGAGCGTGGACGCCCCGTGGTGCTCGTGTTCGGGAGCTACACTTGACCACCTTTTCGCCGGGAGGTTCCCGCGCTCAATCAACTCTACGCCGACTATCGCGACAAGGTGGCCTTCCACATCGTCTACATCCTCGAAGCTCATGCCGCCGACCTGTGGCAGTCGTCGTCCAACCTCAGCCAGAGCGTCGTCTTCGCTACGCCCGAGGACTACGACGAGCGCTCCAACGTCGCCGGTGCCTGTGTGCGTAAACTGAATATTCAGATCCCTGCCGTGCTCGACAAGTTCGACAACGCCGTTGAGCGCGACTACACGGGATGGCCGGACCGGCTGTACGTCGTCGATCGCGATGGCCGTATCGCGTTCAAGAGCAAGCCGGGTCCCTTCGGCTTCCATCCGGCCGACGTCAGAAAAGTCTTGGAGGGTTTGGTTGCGCGTTAAAATTTTCGCCGTCGCTGCGCTCGCGGTCGCGGCCCTGGCTCAGAACTTTGACTACCGCAAACAGGCGGTGGACCTGCACGACACCGGCATCGAAGTGCGCGACGTCACCTTCGCCGGCGCCTCCGGCGGCCGCATCGGCGCCTACCTCGTCCGCCCGTCCGGTGACCTCAAGTCGGCTCCTGGCGTCCTCTTCGTCCATTGGTACGACCCCGAGTCTCACGACTCTAATCGCAGCCAGTTCCTCGGCCAGGCCATCGACCTTGCCCACGAAGGTGCTGTGTCGCTGCTCATCGACACCATGTGGTCCGATGCCGAATGGTTCCCCCGTCGCAATCGCAATGACGACTTCAAGAACTCCGTCGAAGCAGTGAAGGATCTCCGCCGCGCACTCGACGTCCTCCTTTCTCAAAAAGGCGTCGACGCCAAACGCGTCGCCTACGTCGGTCACGACTTCGGCGCAATGTACGGCGCCGTTCTCAGCAGTGTCGACCGCCGTGTGTCCGCCTGGGCGCTCCAGGCCGGCACCACTTCCTTCAGCGACTGGTTCCTCCTCGGCACACGCCTCAGCGACGCCGAGCGTCAGGCCGTCGTCGACACTCTCGCTCCCCTCGATCCCGTCAAACACATCGCCGCCGCCGCGCCCGCGCCTGTCTTTCTGCAGTTCGGTAACAAAGATCCCTACGTTCCTGGCCCGCGCGCTGAAGCTTTCTTCAAGGCCGCCAAAGAGCCCAAGAAGATGCAGTATTACGACGCCGGCCACGGTCTCAACGCGAAAGCCGTCGCCGACCGTCAGCAGTGGCTGCGCGAACAATTGAAGCTCACCGCCGCACACTGACCCGACCGGTCTACAATCTCAAGAGTGGCTGCCGGTATCCGCAAGGAAGATGTTGCGCTCCTCCGCAAACTGATTGTCGATCGCAACATCGGCGAGGGAACCCGCTGGCTCGACAATCATCAAACGCTCATCCAGCAGTTCGACTGCAACGCGCCGTTTGCCGCCGAGTTCCTCGGCTTTCTCGCGCAATGGGTCGACGCCGGCTACGCCAGTCCAGCGCTCCTGACGCCCCTTATCGCTCAATATCCCGCCCGCGGCCGCGACTGGCTCACCCTCGCCGACTTCATGCACGTGCGCATGGCTGAAGCCGTCGTCGCCATGGCCGAAGAGGAACCCGACCGCGCCATCGAGCGCCTCCGCTTTGTCCTCAATCTTCAGGATGAAATCCGCGACCGCGGCGTCATCGCTATCGCCAACTTCTGGACCGCCCGCTCTCTCCGCAAAAAAGGCCGCTACGACGACGCCCTCACCTACGCAGTTGCCTCCCGCAGCCTGGCTCACGAACTCGGCTATCAGCCCATGGCTGCCATTGTCCAGGTGCTCGAAGTCTGGCTCTACTTCCAGAAAGGCAAGCCGCTTGAAGCCGCCGTCATGCTCAAGGAAGCCGCGGCCGCACTCAACCGTACCGACGACCACATCGCTCGCGGCAACATCGAATCGGCCTTCGGACGCATCGCCCGCCGCGGTGGACGTTATCAGCAGGCCCTCGAGCACTTTGACCGCGCTGTCGAAGAGTACGCTCGCCACGACCGTCGCCATCCGCACATGGCCCGCACCCTCGTCAACGCCGCCTTCGTCAAACGCCTCATGGCGCTCCAGCTTCATCGGCAGCTCGACGAACAGTCCGCGCGCCGCTCCCACAACACCCAGTTATCGTCTACCCGCGCCCTCATCGATCAGCTCCGCAGCGATGCCCACCGGGCGTTGCTCGAAGCTGGCGAAATCTACAGGGAGCGCGATATCCACGCCCGCCTCGGCAACGTGCACGTCAACCTGGGCCACCTCTTCCTCGATCGTGGCGACCTCGATCTCGCCGCCGACCAAGCCTCCACCGCCTTCTCCATGGGCGAGGAAAAGACCGACTACATTCTGCTCTCTCGCGCTCGCATCCTTCAGTCGATGATTGAGAACACCAAGTTCGAAGAGCAAATCGAAGGTCCCCGCGATCCCGCCTACCACGCCCAACTCGCCGCTGACCTCGCACGCGACGCCCTCGAGTTCGCCGAACAAACCCAGAATCGCCGCCTCATTGCGCGCGCCAACGTGTGGCAGGGGCTCACACTCTGCAGCGACGTTTTCCTGGACTCTCATGGCCGTGAACTGGCTCGCCAATGCCACGATCGCGCAGCTGAATTGTTGCGTCCCGAACCGCAAGACTATATCTGGGCGGATCTACAGGTGCTCAAACGCAAGAGTTTTCGCACTGATTCGATGAATTCCACTTTGCTCGACTGGTCGCAGGGAATTGTTGGAGAAAAGTCGTTCCAGCAGATCGCCGAGGAGTTCGCCGAACTGATCATCCCTAAAGTGTGGGAGCGCGAAGGCAAGAAGGTCGCGCGAGTGGCTAAGCGACTGGCGATTTCACCCAAGAAGGTCCGCCGGATCCTCGGCAGCAGAGGTTTGAAGTAGCCTTATTCCCACTCGATAGTAGCGGGCGGCTTGTTCGTCAGATCATAGAACACCGCTGCGACCCCGGCCACGGTGAGCAACTCTGCAGCGAGTGCGTCCAGTAACGCCTGCGGCATGATTACCGCTTGCGCCGTCATGCCGTCTACGGAATCAATCGGACGAAGCACAATGGAATCCGGCCGGTCACTAGTGCCGAGCGGGATCAGCACGACAGGGAATTGCCAGATGGAGCGGTCGAACCCGCTATCCTCCGAGAGATGGCGTACGATGGCATCCGCGCGGCGCAGTCGGTCGAGCCGGTCCGATGTCAGTCCGGCGGCCGATACGGCAAGTTCTCCGAGGGGGCGGCAACTTGCCACCTTCGCGATCACGCGATTGACACCCGAAATCCGGTTCACCAGGTCTGCTGCCACTTCCGTGGACGCCGGCAACTGCTCCAGCGCAAGCACGGGACGGTAGCTGCGCGAGTCCCCCTGGACTCCCACTGAGCGAATCGGAACGACCCACCCATCTGCGGTTTGCTCGAGCGCCGCTCGCTCGTCCCCGCATAGGCAGCGAATGGCCAGCGCCGGTCCTGGAAACGGATGCCGGTTGAGAAATTCATCGGGAATCCGCAAGTCCCGCCCGATCCGCCGGACTTCGTCCTTGTAAAACTGGCTCAGCGGTTCCACGATTCGACCGCTATCGATCAGCTTCTGGATGCCGGCAACGCGATTGTGGTGCGTCTTGATCAGATCCGCCTTCTTAGTGCCACCGGACTCAATGGTGTCCGGGTAGATCGTTCCCTGGCCGAGAATCCAACTTTCGTCGACAAAGTGACCCTCTTCGAGAATTCGCTCCTGCACCGCGACAAATTGCTCACCAATAATGTGCCGCTTTTTCTCGGGATCGCTAACGCCCGCGAGCGCTCCTAGAAATTCCGCCTGCGCATGCGCCACGCGAAAGTGCTTTGCGCCCAGACGCGCAAACACACCCTCAACAAACGCCGTCTCGTTCTCACGCATCAGTCCTGTGTCGACGTACGTGCCATAAACCCGGTCGGGACCAAGCGCACGCAGGCAGAGCGTGTAGGCGACAGTTGAATCCACACCGCCGCTGACGAAGAAGAAAACGTTCCGGTCGCCCGCCGCGTCGCGAATCTGCCGCTCCACGGCCTCAATCTGGCCGGTCGCGTTCCAGTCGCGCTCACACCCGCAAATCCCAAAAAGAAAATTGCTTAGGATTTCGAGTCCGCGCGGTGTGTGGACCACCTCGGGGTGAAACTGAACCGAGTAGAGTTTCCGGCCTTCATCCGCCATTGCCGCGATGGCGCAAGTGGGCGTGCTGCCCAGCGTTTTGAAGCCCGGCGGAACTTGCGCCACCGTGTCGCGATGGCTCATCCAGACCTGTTGGTCGCCTTCAACACCCTTGAACAACGCGTTCGACGGCCCTGTGCTCAGGCGCGCAAAGCCGTACTCGCCTTTGTCGCCCTTCTGCACCCGCCCGCCCAGCAGATAAGCGATCAGTTGTTGGCCGTAGCAAATGCCAAGCACCGCGGTTCCGCTGGCCAGAACGGCAGGGTCCATCGTCGGACTGCCCGCTTCGTAAACGCTGCTCGGCCCGCCCGAAATAATGATGCCTTTGCGGCCCTCAAGCTCAGCGGCGACGCACTCGCTCGGCCGGACTTCGGCGTACACGCCCAGGTCGCGTACCTTGCGCGCGATGAGATGGCAGTATTGTCCGCCTGCGTCCAGGACGGTGATCTGTGGATGCAAATTCTATTGTGACTCAACTTTGAGCCACGTCGCTTAAGCCGGTTAACGGCGCGTCTGATCTGCCGCGCGCGGGTTAGTCCGCTGCACCAGCATCTTCTTCGCGTTATCCTGAAGCGCCTTTGCCTTAGGCAGCGCGTCCATCGCCTTCAGCACGTACTGATCGGTTTCAAGGGACGTCTTGTCGGCGTCTTCCTTGTTGAATGCCGTCAGGTACATTTCATGCTTCAACGTGCTCTTTACCCAGTCGTGATTCTCAGTGAATTCAGCCTCGGTAAACTCGGCGCCGTTCTTCAGCACATACTGGTGGAAGTCGCTAATCAGCGCCTCGTCCGGGTCCCAGCCCTTGGGCTCCTTCACGCTCTCGCGAGGTCCAAAATAGTGGATCGAGAAGTTGAAGAACGTCTGCTTGCGCAGTAGTTCGATCTGGAACTTGTTCAGCTTCGGATCGGAGTACTTCTCATCAGGAGTGATCCCGCCACCGCCGTAAACTGTGCGGCCGCTGTCGGTCATCTTCACGTCTTGCATATTCTTGGTCTCGCCCTTGCGGTTGTAGTAGTAATCGAGGAACGAGATGTTGGAGTAGTCGCGCTGAATCAGGCGGCCGCTCGGCGTGTAATAGTGGGCCGTCGTCAACGCGAGCCCGGCGTTCTCGTTGAGCGGATAAACCGTCTGCACGAGACCCTTGCCGAACGTCGTCTCACCGAGAATCCAGCCGCGATCATGATCCTGCAGGGCGCCCGCTACAATCTCTGCCGCGGATGCCGAATACTTGTTCACCAGAACGACGATCGGATAGTCGTGTTTTTCGCTACCGCGGCGCGCGGTGTACGGCTTTTCGGCCGATGCCCGTCCGCGATGAGAAACCACGGTGTCACCCTTCTTCAGGAAATGGCCTGCCGTGTCCACGCCCTCGGTCAACAGACCGCCGGGATTGTCGCGCAGATCGAGGATGAGCCCTTTGACATCGTTCTCGCCCAGCTTGCGTAAACCGTCTTCCAGTTCGCGACTGGTGGTCTCAGAGAAGGACAGAATCTTGGTGTAGGCGATGCCCGGACGCAGCCAGAAGGGCGCAGGAACCAGGCTAAAACGCGGAATCTCGTCACGGACCAAATTGAAAGTCAGGTTATGGTCAACGCCTTCGCGCGCCACCATCACCTGGGCCGGTGTTCCGCGCGGCCCCTTCAACATATCCGCTACTTCCGACGATCCTAAGCCTTCGGTGGTTTTATCGTTTACCGACAGGATCGTGTCGCCACGCCGAATGCCAGCCTTGAAGGCGGGAGAACTCGGGAAGGGCTCAAGCACCAAAGTCTTGCCGTTACGCGGCTGGATGGTCATGCCCACTCCGGCATAATGACCCTTCTGATCTTCTTTCAAAAGCGTAAACGCCCGCGGATCGAAGAAGTTGGAGTGCGGGTCGAGCGTCCTCAACATGCCGGGAATGGCGCCGTTATAGATGGCTTTGTCGGCTGTTACCTTGTCCGCAAAGTTCTCTTCCACCGCGTCGTAGACCTTGGTGAACGCCTTCAAACTGGCCTTTATGTCATCTTCGGGGCCGGCCGCTGAAGCGGTGACCACTCCCTCGGGTCCAAAAAACCCTCCAATTAAGGAGCAGCCTAGGACGATCAAAGGAGCGAAGAATAGAGTGCGTCGGCGGGACGTCATGTGGGCTTTGGTGCCTCCCAGTCAACTTCAGTATATCAATGATCCGGATCAGGCTCCCGACGCCGGAATCGGCTGCTGGATTGCCAGCGCCATCCGGGCCGGTACAACGCCCGATAGCATTAAGAAAAAGGCCGCTACCACCACGGACGGTACAATCGCCCAAGGCGTTCCTGCAATGGTGAAGAAGTAGGGCAGCGGAATCAGTGCCGCTAGCGCCGCCATCCGCAATACACGATCGTTTGCGGTGAAAACAGCCATCGACGCGGGGATGATAAGACTCGCCACATCATACTCATACGTGTGCGGACTGAGCATCATCGACCCAAGAATCGCCGTCCAGAACCACCGGGCGTCTTCCTGGACCTTCAATGCGCTCCAACCCACAATGCCAACCGCCAGAGCGGACAACAGGCCCTTGAACCAGACCGAGTCCAGTCCGCTGACCAGCGACCCGGCGTTCACCGCGATCGAATTCCAGCCCACCATCATCTCTGGAGACGGCGACAGCGTCTGAATGTCCCGTCGCGTGAGTAAATCAATGTATCCCTGGACGCCCGCCGGCCCAACCAGGAAGAACGATGCCAGCGCCAACGCAGCTCCCCCCGCTGCATAGGCCGTCAGCATCGTCCAGCGCTTTCGCAAGAGCATCGCGATCGGGAGAAGCAGGAACAAGTGGAACTTGAAAAGGGTGAGCGCCAGCGTCAATCCGGCCGCCCGGTCCCGACCGTTCTCAATAAAATTCCACGCGGCGAGCATCATCAGCAGCAGCACAATGCAATCCTGCCCGTGCGCGATGCCGAGCGAGGTGGGCAGAAAGAACGCACAATAGACCAGCGAGTCCGGACCGAAACGGCGCCACGCCCACGCCCACACCAGGAGCATGCCCAGAATCTGCGCCAAAATCCACACTGGGAAGGCGACTTTCACAGGCAGTAGGGATAGCGGGGCGAGCAATAGCGCGTAAAAAGGTGGCCGAACAAATGGAAAGTGCAGCTTCAGGCCCGGCACCAGGCGGTCCTGGGTAGCCGCTTGCACCTCGAAGTTGTACAAGTCAGAAAGATGTCCGGTTCGCACCAGCAGTCCGCCCGTATAAAGGTTCAGAAAGTCGCGTTCATAGGCCATGCCGATGACATTCGAGCCAATCCCCACCCACAACAGGACGGCGATCAGTACGATTCCGATTGTGAAACGAAGGTCGGTGCGTGAACTGCGAGATGGTTCCACGGTCGTTTATCGGGGGGAATCGCCACTGTCTTTAGGTTTGCTCTTATTTTCGGCTCTGCGCAGGAATGTGAAGGGATAGGCTAAACTCGCATGTTTGACAGAGCGGGAGTTCACCAAGATTCTCGATTGGCCGGGATACGGCGTCTACCGGCA
>JBBQUM010000034.1:0-80549 GCA_038212445.1 Bryobacterales bacterium | reverse complement strand
GGGCATCTCATCGTCAAAGCGATCCTGTATTAATGCTCTGCGTCGGGTCTGAGCGAACTCTATCTCTGCGGCGACTGCGAGGACTGGTAAACGTAGTGGACGTCCACCGTGCATCGTCACTCGACGATCTTCGTTTTCCGTCAGAACGCCTATGGCCGGTTGCTCTATCAATGGCGGTCGCGGCTGGTGCCTGCCACCGGTGCCGCGCTTCGTAGCCTGCAGAATTCCGCTCGCAAGGAGGAATCATGAGACTGACGATAATCGGGTGTCCCTTTCAGACCTCCTACGGCTCTTACGTTTAGTCGCTCCGGCAAGCGCTGGAGAGGCAGGCGGGCGCGAGTGTCGAATGGCTCGCCTCCAACTGCGGGTGCGGCGACCCCATCGAAGTCGGCCGCAAATTTCAGACCGACGATTGCCATTACTTCGAGATGGTCAACATCGGCGACTATCCTTCCGCCTCGGATTGGAAGCGGAACCTCCGGCTGAAGGCGCGCGACGTCGCCTACTACTTTCGCGCACAGAAATACGCGCGGATGTCGGCTAGTGCCGACGTCGTCCACTTTCAGCAAATTCTCAATGCCTACGGGTCGAACGTCGTGTTTCACTGGCTCAAACAGGCAACGCAGGCCACACGCATCATCACGGTTCACGAACTGGACAACTACCAGACCGAGCATCCCGAGACCAACACCATCTATAACCGCGCCGACGCGCTGATCGTCCATGAACACGATTTGAAGGACAAGTTGATTGCCTTGGGCGTCAGGCCTGAGAAGATTCATGTAGTGTTCTACGGGGTGGAACTACCTGCGCCGGACGCGGGCCGCACGCGCGCAGGGCTGGTGTTCTATGGCGGACACAAGCTCATGAAGGGGAAAGGACTCGACGTTTTGTTCGGCGCCGTCGCGCAGTTGAGGCAGAGGCTTGGCGACCAGCTTCCCGAAGTGAAGATTCACGGGCATTACGGCGCTGAGACTCCGCCCGAGGCGGGCGCGCTGGCACGGCAGCTGGGAGTGGAAAACGAGATTCGCTGGCTCAATCAGCTATCCCATGGCGAGGCGCTCAGTCTCTATCAGTCGGCACAAATCTGTCTGCTACCATTCACCGGCGGATTTGCCGGCTACCCCGCAGGACTCGCGGCATCAAGCTCTCTCCCGGTTGTCGCGACTCGCAAAGCGGGGATACCGGATTACCTGGGCGATTGCGGAGTCTGGATTGAGCCAGACAACGCGGAGCAACTCGCGGACCGAGTGATGCAACTGCTTGACTCGGACGAGCTTCGCACGAAACTCGGCGTCCAGCTACGCCGGCGCGCGGAGCAGAGTCTCGGCTGGGACACCATAGCCAAACAGACGATGGAGATTTACCGGCTAGCCGGCAGTCATTGACTCCGGATCCCAGGTGCAGGTCCGCTGTTCCCACAGGCTGGTGTTCGTCAATAGCGCGGGACCGGCGGCCCGGAATCCGAACACCCCGTCTTCAAAGAACGGTTTGCGTGAGCGTACGGCGTTGTAGAAGTTGCGGTGATGCTCAAGGTGCGCGTTGTGACTCGGGGGCGGTACGTAGCGCTCGGTGCGGTCGGGCCGTATCGCGTCGCTTGATGCGGACTGCTTCGGATATTGCCGGCGGTACTCGGCCATGAATTTCTCCTGCTCAGCCTTGGAGAATGTGTCGATGGTAAAGCCTGGTTCGGACTCGCGCGGGTGACGCGACAGAACCAGTTCTGTAAAGCCGGTCTTCATGGTGCCCTCGGTGCCCACAAAACGCACGCCGAAATCCTCGGTCCCACCGCCGGCCTTGAAATTGACTTTCAAGGTGAGCGAGAAATCCGGATAGTCGAGTACCGCCAGCATCACGTCTGGAACGTCGCGCTCGTCATTCCAATAGCGCAGGCCGCCAGTGGCGTAGATCCGATTGGGACCCAGCGCGCCGGTGGCGAAGTGCGCGCCCGTCAGCAGATGGACGAAGAGGTCGCCGGCCACTCCGGTGCCGTAGTCGCGATAATTCCTCCAGCGGAAAAAGCGTTTGGCATCGTAGGGACGCTTCGGCGCGATGTCGCTCAGGTATCGGTCCCAGTCGACGGTGTGCTCGTTCGCGTCTGGTGGAATCGAGTACTGCCAGGCGCCGATGGCCGTGTTCCGGTCGAGCCACGCCTCCACCATGTTGATCTTGCCGATGGCGCCCGCCGCGAGCAGGTCGCGCGCCTTCTGATACACCATCGAACTTGCGTACTGTGAACCGATCTGCAGGATCCGCCCGGACTTCCGCTGCGCCTCGATCACCTGCTTGCCTTGTTCGATCTTCTGGACCATCGGCTTTTCGCAATACACATCCTTGCCCGCATTGAGAGCGTCGATGGTGATGCGCGAGTGCCAGTGATCCGGCGTGCCGACGATCACGGCGTCGACATCCTTGCGCGCGAGAATCTCGCGGTAGTCGCGCGTGGTCGCGGTGTCCTTGCCGTAAGTCTCCTTCATATGGGCAAGGCGGCCGTCGTAGAGGTCGGCGGCGGCTACCAGTTTTACGCCGGGCAGGGAAGTGGCAAACTTCGCGTCGCCCTGTCCCATGCCGCCGCAGCCGATGAGCGCAATCTGAATCGTGTCGTTGGCTGCCATCGGACTATCCTTTCACCGTCATTGCCGACGGGTCCCAGTGGCACATCTTCTTTTCGAAATAACTGACGTTACTAAGCACCGCCGGTCCGGCTGCGCGCAGGCCGAAGGTTGGATCTTCAACGACGGGTTTTCGTGAACGGACAGCGCTGAAAAATACGCGGTGATGGTCGAGGTGATCGCTGTAGCGCGGCGGCGGCAGGTAGACCTCTTCCGATTTCGGCCGGATTGAGTCGGCAGTAGGCTTCTGTTGCGGATACTGTTGGCGGTACTGCTTGATGAATTCTTCCTGCGTCGATTTGGAGAACGTCTCGATGGTGTAGCCGGGCTCGGCTTCGCGCGGCTGTTTGGCGAGAGTGACGCCGTTGCCGATGGTCATGATGCCTTCGCTTCCGACGAAACGGAAGCCGCTGGTTTCGCCGGCGCCGTTCACGAAGTTCACGCGCAGGGCGAGGTTGAAGGCGGGATGCCGGTCAGTCTTGGGGTAATCGTAGAGTCCGAGCATCACGTCCGGCACGTCGCGGCCATCGTTCCAGAAACGCAGCCCGCCGGTGGCAAAGACGCGCGTTGGACCAATGGCTCCGGTGACGTAATGCATGCCGCTGAATAGGTGGACGAAAAGATCGCCCGCCACGCCCGTTCCGTAATCCCGGTAATTGCGCCAGCGGAAGATTCGCTTCGAGTCGAAGGGGACTTTGGGAGCGCGGCCCAGGAAGCGCTGCCAGTCGATGTGCTCCTCGTCGGCGTCGGTGGGGATGGAGTACTGCCAGGCGCCGATGGCGGAGTTCCGGTCCCACCACGCCTCCACCATATTCAGTTCGCCGATGGCGCCCGCTGCCAGCAGTTGGCGGGCTTTCTCATATACGACGGACGAAACGCGCTGGCTGCCCACCTGCATGATGCGGCCGCTATTCCGGGCGGCTTCAACCACCGCTTGTCCATCCTCAACGCGCTGGACCATCGGTTTCTCGCAGTAAACGTCCTTGCCTGCCTTGAGCGCGGCGATGGAGATGGCCGAGTGCCAGTGGTCCGGCGTGCCTACGATGACTGCGTCCACGTCGGCGCGCGCGAGTACCTCGCTGAAGTCGCGGGTGGTGAAGATGTCCGAGCCCCAGCGCTCCTTAGCGCGCGTCAAACGGCCGTCGTAGACATCGGCCACCGCTACCAGTTTGGTCTGTCCGGTTTCGAGCGCCGAGTCGACGTCGCCCGAACCCATGCCACCTGCGCCGATAAGGGCAATTTGAATCTTGTCATTGGCCCTGACACGCGGGAATTGTTGCGCGCTCGCGGCCAGCGGTACGGCTAGCGACGTCCCGATAAAGTGCCGGCGGGTTGTAGACATGCACCCATTCTACAGCCGCCGATCAGCCAGGGTTACAGGCTACTTCACCTCGTCGGTGATGACTGTAAAGCTCTTCAGAGGCGCTGCGCCAAAGGCCGTAGTGATGGCGACATCCGCTGCGTCGCGCCCAACGGCCATGAGGATCCGGCCGATTCGCGGCACGTTGTGGCGCGCGTCGAAGGTCCACCAGCGACCATCGAGATAGGCTTCAAACCAGGCACTGAAATCCATCGGGCAAGGAACCGGGGGGATACCGATGTCACCGAGATAACCGGTGACGTAGCGAGCCGGAATGTTCATCGCGCGGCAGAAGGTCACGGCCAGATGCTGGAAGTCGCGGCAGACGCCGTTGCGCTCGGTGTAGACGTCGAGCGCGGTCTTGCCCGATCGCGCGAATTCGTAGCCGAATGTGGTCTTCATATGGACCCAATCGCAGATCGCCTGGACGCGCGGCCAACCTGGGGCGGTGTTGCCGAATAACTCGAAAGCCGTATTCGAGAGCCGGTCCACTTCGCAATAGCGGGACGGGAGCAAGTACTGGAGAGTTTCGGCGGGCAAATTCGAAACCGGCGCCTGGGTGGCGTTGGGCGCGACAGGATCGGGCAGTCCTGAGTCCTCGATCAAGCTGCGCGCGTGGAGCCGTGAGCGGCCGGCCGGCGCAATAAAGCGCGCGCACTGATTGCCGAAGGAGTCATGATAGAAGTCGACCGGCACAGGCGGGTCGATTTTCAACTCGTCCGGTTCACGTAGATCGTCGACGCGCGACGGATACACGTTTATTAGCGCAACCATCGTCACGGGCGCTGGAACTTCAAATTGGATGTCGTAGCCGATTCGGATCAGCAATCTCGAATACCCCTATCCGTGCGCACAAGCCTTGCGCGTCACCAACAGTTAGATGAACGGTGGCTGCCGGCGTTGCACGGAATCTACAGGGTTCTACTCCACCGTTGTCTATTTTAGCGTGGGCCGATGTCGGCGGTATTTCCGCTGAACTGAGACAATGGCTAATTGAAGCCAAGTAGCCCACGGAAACACACGGTCCTGGCGATCTATCGCGATCTTGATGAGACGGACCCGTATCGTCAGGCAATCCTTGCCGCAGGCCTGGAGCCTGTGTTGGTTCCCGCCGGCACGGTGGATATTCCGCCGCACGAGGGGCTCATGCTGTTGGGTGGAAGCGACGTGGACCCGGCGCTCTATGGCGAGCGTCCGCACCCGGAGACCGAACCGCCTGATCCTGAGTTGGATGCTATTGAGACACGGGTATTGAAAGATGCAGTGGCCCGGAATCTTCCTGTACTGGCGATTTGCCGTGGCGTTCAGCTAATGAACGTGGTGTTCGGCGGCACTCTCAATCAGCACGTCGAACACGTCGCCCGGCATCGCGTCAATACGGCCGACCGCGGTCTGCCCGTCCACCGGGTGATTATCGAGCCCGGCACGCTGCTGGCTTCCATTGCGGGCAAGTCCACCTGGGCCGTTAATTCCCGCCATCATCAAGCCGTAGCCTCGGTGGGCGAGGGGCTGCGGGTTTCGGCGGTGAACATGGCCGACGGCATCATCGAGGCTCTGGAGCGTCCGGCTAACCGTTTTGTGCTGGGTGTTCAGTGGCATCCCGAAAACCAGGTGCGTGATCCCGGCCAAATCGGTATTTTTCAGAGTTTCGCAAACGCAATCAAATCATAATTTTTGAAGGGTTCGAATGACATTCTGTTTGGGAATTACGGTAGACGAAGGACTGGTCGGCATCGCCGATACACGGGTGATCTCGGGCTCAGAATCGCTCACGGCGAGCAAAGTCGCTACCTATAGAGGCCCGGGCTTTTCCTTCTTTATCCAGAACTCCGGCCTGCGCTCGTTGCGCGACAAGGCTCTGCTCGGTTTTGAGGAAGCGTTTGCAAAACAGACTGGTGCGCGCGAGCGGCTGTTTAAGCTGGTTAATTTGTACGCTGCGCAGATCCGTCAAATGGCGACTGAGGAATCGCACGCGCTCAAGCAGGCCGACCTCTATTTCAACATTCACACTC
Organism: Bryobacterales bacterium; assembly: GCA_038212445.1. GTDB lineage: Bacteria > Acidobacteriota > Terriglobia > Bryobacterales > Bryobacteraceae > TMP-7. The sequence continues at coordinate 74,565 of JBBQUM010000034.1, read as the reverse complement.
TGATCGGCGGTCAGATGACCGGAGACTCCACGCACCGGCTCTACATGGTTTATCCAGAGGGCAACTGGGTAGAGGTTAGCGTCGACACCCCTTACCAGATCATCGGAAATTCAGGATTCGGGAAGCCAATTCTCGAGCGTTCGCTGACACGTTCCGATTCGCTTCTTTATGCGTTCAAGCTTGGAGTTCTCGCTTTTGATGCGACCCGCCTATGCGCGTCCAATGTCGATTTTCCAATCGACGTCACGCTGTACAGGCGAAACAGCTTCGAACTGGTAGAGCATCGCTATCAGCGCGAGGACCTCAAGGAGATCTCACGCTGGTGGCAGCAACGCATGCGAGCGTCGGTGGACGAACTTCCTTCGGAGTGGGTGGAAGCGGCGTTTTCGCGGCTGCATCCGGCTCCCCTTCCGGTGTCGACCTGAGGCCGGCGGGGGGCTAGACTGCCGAGGTTCGCGGTGGAGCACAACTGCTGCGCTCGATAAGTTCCACCGGTAGCACCCGGTGCTCGGCAAGCGGCGGACCCTTGTGCTCGGCTGCCGCTAACAGCATCTCCACCGCATTGCAGCCAATCTCGTACTTGGGTTGGTGGATCGTGGTCAGCGGCGGATGAATTACTGAGGCCATATCGACGTTGTCGAATCCAATAATCGACACGTCTTCGGGGACGCGCATTCCGGCTTCAATAATCGCCCTCACTGCGCCAAACGCGATGATGTCGTTGCCTGCGAAAACTGCTGTGATCGATACATCCCTCTGGAGCGTGGCGCGCATCATTTCGTAGCCGCCGGCAAAAGTCTGATTGCCGTGGACAAATGACGGCATGACGGCGCTATGACCGGCAGTCGCCTTTAGGAAACCCCGGGCACGTTCGCGCAGATTGGGATAGTCCTGCGGCCCTGAGAGATGCACGATATGGCGGTGGCCCAACTCGACCAGGTAGGCTCCGGCGAGAAACCCGCCGGTGGTGTTGTCAGGGATGACGCTTGAGAAATTGGACTGCGACTTGGCCCGATTCAACAGAACAACCGGTACTCCGCTGAGCGAGAGAAATTCCTGTTGAGCGCGGTCTAGCGTGCCGACGGAGTTCATCAGAATGCCATCGACACGCTTGTCGATGAGCGACCGGATGTAATGCATCTGCTTTTCCGCATTCAGATCGCTGTTGCAGAGCACCAGATCGCTGTTGGCGGCGAACGCTGCGTCCTCTGCGCCGCGTGCGACGTCGGCGAAAAACGGATTGCGGATGTCGTTGACGATCAGGGCGATGCTGTGTGTCTTGACGGCCGGGCCTCGGGCCACCCGGTTTGATCTGTAGTTGAGCTGGGCGGCAATCGCGAGCACTCTCTCGCGCGTCTCCGTATGAATGCCGTAGGAACCGCTCAGCGACCGGGAAACGGTGGAAACGTCTACGCCCGTCTCGCGAGCAATGTCCTTAAGAGTGATTCTTGTGGGTTGCACCCAAATTCATTATAACGGATCTGCTTGTCCGTTTTCGAGTGCGCACGCCCAGTCGGGCCGAAGATTCCGGCGGGCAGCGGCGGCGGCCGCTCTAAAATCGTAAGCCAAGGCGATATGCTCCACGCGATCGCCGTCGAGGATCGCGTATCGCGCGTGCGGACTGCCGGTTTCCATGCGGTGGGGGTACGGCAGGTCGTCTGAGTAGGCGGGCAGTCCGACACTGCCCGGATTCACGAAAATCTGCGGACCGCTCTGGACGAGACGCGGAATGTGGGTGTGCCCGCACAGGATAGTGGTCGCCAGTGTCTGGAGGGGATCGGGAATGCGGGGGCGGACGCCCTCTGGAGTCACATTTTCAAGCAGATACTCGACGTCGCTTGAAGGGCTGCCGTGACACAGGAGTATAGGACCGAGCGACGACGCGGGCGGTTGCGTGCGGATCCAATCGAGTGCGGGGGAGTCCAGTTCAGCCAGCGTATAGAGATGTGTCGGGTTGGGATTCGCCGGCAGGGGTTCGATCAGTTGACGGTCCTGATTGCCGCGAATAGTCGCCAGGGCGGGCAACTGCAGCAGGCGTTCGGCGGTGGCGCCGGGGTCTAGCGGACCATAGAAATGGTCGCCTAGATTGACGAGGTTAGGAATGCCGCGCCGGTGGATGTCTTCGAGAACGGCGTCAAGCGCCCAGCGGTTTCCATGGATGTCGGCGATGATGGCGAGGGCGCCATTCATGCACGTGCTTTGGTATTGCTAGCACCGGTGGTGTTTCCGTGTTTTCGCCACAAGTATCTTTCCTTACAGGCGCGGAAACTAGCGAAATTACATCGGCAAGCATCGCAACGGTAGGGCGTAGCGCCGATGCGGAGGAGGAAGACCGTCCAGGCTGGCGGGTTATAGTACTGTTCCGACCACGTACTAAGTGTCGTGCGGTAGCATTTGGGACAACGCGCGAATCGCACCATGCTCGGTTTCCAGAGAGATCCGCGAAACCTACGGTCGCAGCGCTTGCATCGTAAATTATAGATTCCAATGAATTGCCGAAGACGATCCGGGAATGATCTAACCTTCGTAGTCCTGACGTCGCGACTACTGCAGTCAGGACATGCAACTTCTATTGGCATGTTAATCAATAATTATATCGGTGCGCTCGTCAATTGGAAACAGATAACTGGGAAAAGTAAAAGTTTACGAATAGTACCAGGGGTACTATTCAACTAGGCTGGCCGAGTCTTCAGTGGCTAAATGGCGATGATCAAAGTCGCATGAACAGCCGAAGGTCTAAGCGTAAAGGATCACTGCGGTCGTTGGTAGAGCATAGGAAGTGGTGGAGGCGGCGGGAATTGAACCCGCGTCCGAGAAAGCCCGCCATGAAAAGCCTACGTGTGTGTCCGATTCATATTTGTCGGCGGCAGCCCGTTGAACCGGCGAAGATAGCTGCCACTTAGTCCGATTGGTCTCGGCGTTCGGCTACGAACAGAAGCCATCAGCCTATCCCGCCATGATGACGCTTGCCGGCCCCCATGCGGGCCTAAAAGCCGGAAGCGGCTACTCAGTTAATTAAGCAGCGTATGCAAACTGCGTATTGGCAGTTGTTGTTTTCCGATCGTTTAACGGGAGCTCGGAACCCGACACGCCTTTCCACAACGATTCGATCCCGTCGAATCCGGTGCGCCCCCTTTCCTACATTCAGTCTACGACTATTCGATGCCGGAGTTCCGAAAGAAGATTCGCCTCCGATAAATCGGTCTCTGACACCGATTCTTTCAGAAATCGGTCTCTGACACCGATTACCCGCGGTTGTGGAAGTCGAGCGAGGCTGAGTTCATGCAGTAGCGCTGGCCAGTCGGCCGGGGACCGTCCGGGAATACGTGACCCAGATGCGCGTCGCATCTCGCGCAATTGACTTCGTCGCGGACCATGCCGAGACTCACGTCCGTTCCGACTGCGACATTCTCCTTCGCCACCGGCGCCCAGAACGACGGCCAACCTGTGCCGCTCTCGAATTTCGTCTTTGAATCGAACAGCACCGTCCCGCAGCAGATGCAGGTGTACAGGCCGTCGGCATGGTTATCCCATAACTTGCCTGTGAAGGCCCGTTCGGTACCTTTCTTCCGTGTGACGTAGAACTGCTCGGGAGTCAACTGCTTCTGCCATTCGGCGTCGCTCTTCTGTATCCTCTCCACTTCAGCCACTCCCTTCTTTTGGCCGGATGCCGCAAACTCCGCAATCTTCACCGTACGGCTGCTCGCCAACACAGGGAACGCCGCCACCCCAGCAAATAGAAACCCTCGCCGATTCATTTCCAGCCCTCCTTCCGATAGAGCCCTCGTCAGATAGTTAATCCGATTCTGCGCTAAAAATATTCCGGCCGCCACCGACTGATTTTGGCCATGCCGGGTTTTGTGATTGAATAAGTTCAGGAATGACTCTTGAACGGAAGCCGGCGGCGGGCGCCTCCACGCAGACTACCGCCTCTCCGGGTGTCGAAGCCACCGAACGGGAAGAACACGTCCCGCAATTTCACGTCGTACTGCTCGATGACGACACGCACAGCTATGAATACGTGATTGAGATGCTGACTAAGCTCTTCGCCTATTCGGCTACGGACGCGTTCCGCCGAGCGGTAGAAGTGGACACCCAGGGACGGACAATCGTCATCACCTGCGAGTTGCCGCACGCCGAGTTTGCCAGGAATCAAATCCATCAATTTGGTGCCGATTGGCGAATGGAAGTATCCACCGGACCCATGGGCGCCGTCATCGAACCCGCCTCCTAAAGCGCAGCATTGCCGCTTCGATTCTTTTTAGTTACGATGGGCAGGCTGTTAGCATCTACAAACGGATCCGACGAACTGGGGAGGTTCAGTGCAAAGGTCAGCGCTTGCGCAGGTTATTGATCGCTTTGAAAGTGAGCTCTTAGCCGACTGGCTTAAGATTCAGGCAGATAGCTTAAGTTCGCGGAAGGATCTGATTTCGCAATCCGAAGCTCGCAGCGACTCTCAGACGCTCTTAGCGGCTTTGCGGGACGCCACAGGCGCTGGTAACTTTGAGGACATTTCAGGTCCTGAATGGGCTCGTGTCCGGGACTTGCTAAACGACCTGTCGAAGCGTCGTGTCATCGCCGGTGCCACACCTTCTGAGACAGCGCGCTTCGTGTTTTCCTTGAAGCAGCCACTCTTTGATCGAATTCAAAAATTCTACGAGAACGAGCCGGCGAAAATGATTGGGGAGATCTGGTCCGCTTCTGCCCTCATTGACCGGCTTGGCCTCCACACCACTGAGCTTCATCAGAAGAGTCGCGAAGAAGTTATCGCCCGGCAGCAGCAGGAAATGATGGAGCTGTCGACGCCAGTCGTCGAGCTCTGGCATGGAGTGCTCGCGCTGCCGTTGATTGGCACACTGGACAGCAACCGGACGCAGGTGGTGATGCAGAATCTCCTCGAGGCGATAGTTGCCAAGAGCGCCAGTATCGCCATCATCGACATCACGGGTGTGCCTACCGTAGACACATTGGTGGCGCAGCATCTCCTGAAGACCGTAGCGGCGGCGCGCTTGATGGGCGCGGACTGCATCATTAGCGGCATCCGACCCCAGATTGCGCAGACTATCATTCACCTGGGCGTCGATTTAGGAAATGTCATCACTAAGGCCACCCTCGCCGATGCCTTTCAGATCGCGATGAAACGGCTTCATTTGACGATCACAAAGGCTTAGACTCTCGCCATGGAACGGATCCCGATACTGCGGCTTGGTGAGTTTCTACTCGTCACCATACAAGTTGATATGCACGACCAGCTGGCCATCACACTTCAAGATGATTTGACCAGCCGTATTGTTCAACACCATTCGAGAGGCGTGCTGATCGACATTTCCGCGCTCGACATCGTCGACTCCTTCATCGGGCGGATGCTGGCAAACATTGCGGGCATGGCCAGAATTCTCGATGCCGAGACGGTGGTTGTGGGCATGCAGCCTTCTGTCGCCATTACACTCGTCGAACTTGGATTGTCCCTGCCAGGTGTACGGACTGCCCTTAACGTGGATCGCGGGATGGATCTGTTGCGGGAGTCCGAAGGGGCCAGGCCTGAAGTAGATGGTTGATAAGGCGCGCGAGTTACCGCTGAACAGTCAGGATGATGTGGTCCTGGTAAGGCAGGCGGTCCGCACCTATTCCGTCGAGGCGGGTATGAGTCTCGTTGACCAGACGAAGATCGTTACGGCAGCAAGTGAGCTGGCTCGCAATACGGTTGTGTATGGTGGCGGCGGTACAGCCCGGATTGAACTCGTAATGGATACCGGACGACGTGGAGTGCGTCTCACTTTCGAAGATCAGGGGCCGGGGATTGCAGACCTCGATCAGGCCATGAAAGATGGCTTCACCAGCGGTGGCGGATTGGGATTGGGGCTGGGAGGCGCGAAGCGTTTGTCTAGCGAGTTCTCGATCGAATCAAAACCGGGTCAAGGGACGCGCATCGTAATCGCACGTTGGAAACCGTGATGCTCCACCTGGCTGAGCACATTCTGATTGACGACGCGAGCCGCATATCTGAAATCCGGCGCACGGCTTGCAAGTTTGCGGCGCTGGAAGGTCTGGACGAAACCGCATCGGGTGAGGTGGCGATTATGGCCACTGAACTGGCCACGAACGGTTTCAAGCACGCCCAGCGCTGCGAAGTTGCCGTCCGGCGTTTATCGCCGCATGATGGCAGTGGCGTTGAACTCCTATCGATTGATCGCGGTCCGGGAATCGTGAGTCTCGATGCTGCTTTCACCGACGGGTTCTCGAGCGTGGGGACCCCTGGCACAGGGCTCGGGGCGCTGCGCCGCATGTCAGACGACTTCGATGTCTACACGCAGCTCGGCAAGGGCACCGTGATTCTGGCGCGCAAGTACGCAAAGCGAAAGCCGGAAACGCGCTGGACGTTTGGCGTGGTGCGTGTTCCTTATCCCGGGGAATTTGCATGCGGCGACAACTGCACCGTTCGGGAGGAGTCCGGCAGTCTGGCGATACTGGTGGCCGATGGCTTGGGCCACGGTTTACTCGCTGCCGATGCGTCCAACGCCGCTACTCAAACCTTCGATCGACATCACATCTACCGTCCTGGAGAAGTGCTGGAGAGGGTTCACGGAGCCTTGCGCTCCACCCGCGGCGCGGCCGTCGCCACAGTCGCGCTCGATTCCTCCGGCAAGCGTGCGGCGTATGCCGGTATCGGGAACATTGCCGGGATGATTCTCGGTGAAAAAGTTCAGCATATGGTCTCGCACAATGGCACCGCCGGACACACTGCTAACCGATATCAGGAGTTTGAATACTCGCTCCCCGACGGCGGCGTGGTGGTGATGCATTCCGACGGGCTCGTATCGAATTGGAACCCTGCCGGCTATCCGGGACTCCTGCGACGCCATCCGGCCTTGATTGCTGCCGTCCTCTACCGGGATGCGAATCGGGGAAGGGATGACGTCTGCGTCATCGCCGCCAGGTTCGGGGGGGCGACTTGACGGTAAAAGCCAATTCAGCCCCGGTGTTATCGTGCCTGATCCGGGAGCAGTCGGACGTCGTCGCGGCGAGGCAGCGGGCCCGGCAACTGGCGGCGCTGTGCGGTTTTACAGGTCCCGATCAGGTACGGATTGCGACCGCCGTTTCCGAGGTCGCACGAAACGCCCAGCAGTACGCAGGTTCGGGTCGGGTTGAATTCTTCATTGAAACCGCGTCGGCTCCGCACATGCTACGTGTGCGCGTATCCGATGCGGGTCCGGGTATCGCTCAACTCGAGTCGATCCTCGAAGGCCGTTACCGTTCGACCACAGGTATGGGTATTGGCCTAGCCGGGACGCGCCGGATCATGGATGCATTTCACGTCGCGACGGAGCCCGGCAACACCGTGATCACAGTGGGCAAGATCCTGCCGCCGGAGTCGCACCTCGATCTGCAGGCGATCACTGCTAAACTCGCCGGGCAGCGCACCCGTAGCGCACCAGAGGAGGTGCTGACACAGAATCACGAATTGCTTGAGGCGTTGGAAGCCGTACGCCTGCGGGAAGCCCAACTGATGCGGCGCGAGTCTGAATTAACGCGTTTGAATTCGGAACTGGAAGAAACCAATCGCGGCGTGGTGGCATTGTATGCCGAACTGGATGAAAAGGCCGTGGAGTTGCGAGCTGCCGATGAATTGAAGTCGCGCTTTCTCTCACACGTCAGCCACGAATTTCGCACGCCCGTCAACTCGATCATGGGGTTGACCTCATTACTGCTCCGCCGGATTGATGGTGACCTTAGCGGGGAGCAGGAGCGTCAAGTTGGCTATATTCGTCAGGCCGCCGGCGAACTGCTGGAACTCGTCAACGACCTGCTGGATCTTGCTAAAGTAGCGTCCGGCAAAACGGAAGTAACGCTGGCTCCTGTGGACCTGGGGCAGTTTCTGAGAGCGCAGCGCGGATTGCTGCGGCCTCTCGCCACCGGTGACGGAGTAGTGTTGGTGTTCGATGATCCACCTGAGATTCTGATTGAAACTGACGAGTCAAAACTCGGGCAGATTCTCCGCAACCTGGTTTCGAACGCGCTAAAGTTCACCGAGCGCGGCGAAGTGCGAGTTTCCTCGGCAACCAGCGGGCAGGTATTGAGGATAGCGGTTGCCGATACGGGTATTGGCGTTCCCGTCGAGCAACAGGAGCGAATTTTCCAGGAATTCACCCAGGTTCGCGGACCCATGCAAACCAAGTACAAGGGGACCGGGCTCGGATTGCCGTTATCGCGGAAACTCGCCCACTTACTCGGCGGTTCGCTCACGCTAAACAGCGTCCCCGGTGAAGGTGCAACTTTCGTACTCGAAATACCTCTGCATCAGGCCGACCTTGAAGAACGGGAAATCTCGCCAGTCTCCGATGTCATCCTCATCATCGATGACGAGGAAACCTCCCGCTACATTGCCGCCCAGCGATTCCGCGGCTCCCGCTATCGCATCATCGAAGCGTCTTCAGGCGCCGAAGGTGCCGAGCGTGCCCGGTTTGAGCGTCCCGCGCTGATCCTGCTGGACCTCAACATGCCCGATCGCACCGGCTTCGAGGTTCTTGACGATCTCAAGTCCGATCCTTCCACCAAGACGATTCCGGTTGTGATCCATACCTCGCGACGACTGAATCAGAGAGATTACGAGCGCTTGGCGGGACGGCAAGCGGCTATACTTTCAAAGGAAGATAAGGACAATTCGGAGGCGCTCGCGGCGATCCGAGAAGTCCTGAATGAACCTTTGATGTTTGCGGACGAGCTCTCGATCACTCCCCAACCCGGCGGACCGGAGCGTCGACCAGAGGAACCCTCATGAGCAAAGCGCTCATTCTGAACGTTGATGACAACGTCCCGGCCCGCTATGCCCGAACCCGTGTATTGCAGGTGGCTGGTTTCGATGTGGTAGAGGCCGGGTGCGGGGAAGAAGCTTTCAAGCTTCTCGACAGTCACTCCCCTCACCTGGTGCTGCTCGATGTTCATCTCCCTGATATCAACGGTATCGAGGTGTGCCGGCGAATCAAGGCGCAGAAACAGTATTCTTCGACGCCCGTGCTTCAGCTCTCGGCAACGGCAACCTCAGCGCCGCAGGCTACCGCTGCCTTGAACAGCGGGGCCGACAGCTATCTCACCGAGCCGGTGGACCCCGATGTACTAGTAGCCTCAATTCGCGCCTTATTGCGAATCCGCAGCGCCGAGCATCGCCTGGCTGAGGCAAATGCGGAAATGCTGCGCGCCAATCGCAAGCTCCAGCAACTGAATCGCGCCTTGCGCCGCTCCAACGACGATCTGGAGCACTTTGCCTACATTGCCAGTCACGATCTGAAAGAGCCGCTGCGGACCATCACTACTCACCTGCAGTTGATCGATCGCGCGCTCGGCGACAAGATCGGCGAGCACGAACGGGACCTATTCGAGTTTGTCGTATCGGCCTCACGCCGCATGAGCCTGCTCATTGACGACGTGCTCACGTATTCGCGGTTGGGACAGCAGGCCAGTCCGCCCGAACTCGTGGACCTCTCCGAGGTGGTGTCGTGGACGCTCGGCAACCTCAATGAGAGTATCGAGTACGCCAAGGCTACGATTCGGGTGGACGCTCTCCCCCAAGTGCTCGGTGATCCGGTCCGGTTAGGCCAGGTATTCCAGAACCTGATCGGTAATGCTCTGAAATACTGCTCGCCCGACCGGCCACCCGAAATCTCCATCTCCGCCACGTCGGCAACCTCAGGTGTGTGGGAGGTGAGCGTGCGCGACAACGGTATCGGCATCGCCGAGGAGCATCAGGCGAGTGTGTTCAACCCTTTTAAGCGGCTCCACGGTCAGGAGATTCCAGGCACTGGAATCGGTCTTGCAGTTTGCCGCCGAATCATTGAGGCACAGGGCGGGGAAATCTGGCTGGAATCAGAACAGGGCAAGGGTACCACCTTCACCTTCACACTGCCGGCCCGTGCGGAGACCGCCATGCCGGGCGCTGCCGGAGCGTAGCGAGCACCAACGTTTCTCCGCTGTGGCATTTCTCAACAGTCGCCGCCGGCGCGATCGGTCTCATCTCCACGAATAGCCTAAAAAGATAAACCGGACCGTTTGGCCCCTGAACTGCCGCCTAAGACTTCAGGAGGGTTCATGGCTAAGGGCTCAGTTGCCATCACCGTCGAGCGCTGTAAGGGCTGCGCGTTCTGCGTCGAATTCTGTCCCACCCACGTGCTGGCACTCTCGCCGGCGTTCAATTCCAAGGGTTACCATCCCCCGCATGTTGTTGCACCTGAAAAGTGTTCGGGCTGCGACCTGTGCGGGATGTACTGTCCCGATTTCGCTATCTACGGATGGCGGGAAAAGAAGGTTTAGGCAATGCAAGCAGATCCAAAAGGCGTACTCACCGGGACTCACTTTCTAGACGGAGATCACGCATGTTGTGAGGGAGCTTTAGCGGCAGGTGCGCGATTTAGCTCAGGTTACCCCATCACACCCTCAACCGAGATTGTGGAGCGCTTTGCTGCGCGAATTCCCACAGTCGGCGGAATCTTCATTCAAATGGAGGACGAACTAGCCGCCTCTATTACCCTTCAGGGAGCAGTCTGGGGCGGCGCCAAAGCGTTCACGGTCACCTCGGGTCCGGGCTTCTCTCTAATGATGGAGCACATCGGCTATGCGGCCATGACTGAGACTCCGTGCGTCTTCGTCGACGTTCAACGCGGCGGTCCGTCCACCGGGTTGCCGACCCTCCCGGCGCAAGGCGACATGATGCAGGCCAAGTGGGGTTCTCATGGCGACTACGAGATCATCGCTCTGGCGCCGAATTCTCCGCAGGAGTGCTTCGACCTCACCGTCCGCGCTTTCAACCTGTCCGAGCAATACCGCGTGCCGGTGATGTTCATGATGGACGAGTGTGTCGGCCACATGACCGAGAAAGTCGTAATTCCCCCGGCTTCAGAGATCGAGGTGACTCCCCGCCGGCGCACCCAGAAGAAGCCCGCCGACTACAAGCTGTATGCACCCTGCGACGACGGGGTTCCGGAAATGGTTCAGGCCGGCGACGGCTATCGTTTCCACGTCACTGGCGTCACGCATGCCGAGAACGGCTATCCGGTGATTACGCCACAAGCCCAGGATGTCCTGGTCCGGCGGCTATGCGATAAGATCCGCAACAACATCGATGACATTTCGCTGAACGAGTCCATCGACACCGCTGACGCTGATGTAGTTGTGGTTGCGTATGGGATCACGTCGCGAGTGGCGATGAGAGCCATCCAGATGGTCCGCGAGCGTGCGCCGAAGATTGGCAACCGGAAGATGAAAATCGGAATGTTCCGCCTCATCACCCCGTGGCCTTTTCCCGAGAAGGTAATCCACGAAATGGCTGGACACATTCGCGGATTTGTCGTTCCCGAACTGAACCTGGGCCAGATGGTCCACGAAGTTCAGCGCGCTACCGGCGGACTCGCCAAAGTGATTCCGGTGAGTCATGCAGGCGGCACAGTCCATAGTCCCGAGCAGATAGTCGATGCCATCCTGGAGGCCGCCCGATGAGTGAATGTCAGAGTGAACTGTGTCAGGTCCGCAATCCTTCCGAACCTTTCCTGCGCAATGACCGGGTACCCACCATCTGGTGCCCTGGCTGCGGCATTGGAACCACCGTCAACTGTTTTACCCGAGCTCTCATTGAGTCCAAGTGTGATCTCGACAAGGTGTCGATCGTTTCCGGTATTGGCTGTTCCGGACGCGTTGCCGGATATATGGATCTCGACTCGTTTCATACCACCCATGGACGCGCGATTCCTTTCGCCACCGGACTGAAGCTGGCGCGGCCCGACCTTGACGTAGTGGTGTATTCGGGAGACGGCGATCTGTTCGCCATTGGCGGCAATCACTTCATCCATGCTGCACGCCGCAACGTAAACATCAAAGTGATTTGCGTGAACAATCTGATTTACGCGATGACGGGCGGACAAACCGCGCCCACCACGCCCGACCATGTGAATAGCGCCACCAATCCTTATGGCACGTTTGAGCCGGCCTTCAACCTGCCACAGTTGGCTGAGGCCGCCGGAGCGGTTTACGTTGCCCGCTGGACCACTTTCCACGTGCGCCAACTGGCGAAGTCAATGCAGGAAATGCTTGCCAAGCCGGGATTCTGTTTCATCGAAGTGCTGTCTCCCTGTCCCACTTACTATCAACGCCGCAACAAGATGGGCGAGGCGGTAGACACTATGAAGCAGTACAAGGAGCACAGCCGGAAGAAGGACGGCGCTTCCACGGCCGACGCGGGCCTGAGCCGGGACGGAGAGATCCTCGTCGGTAAGTTTGTCGATCGCGACGATCGGGAAGACTACTACACTCTGCTCAAACGTCACATGCACGCATCAATGGGCGACCGTTACGAGGACCGGGAGGCACTGGTATGTCAGTAAAGGAAATTCGGATCGCCGGGTTTGGCGGCCAGGGCGTCATCATGGCTGCTATCGTCATTGGCAAAGCCAAATGCATCTATCAGGAAGGGTATTCGACCATGGTCCAGAATTTCGGACCGGAGGCTCGAGGCGGATCCTGTTCGGCGGGTCTCATACTTTCTGATGAACCAATTCTGTATCCCTACCTGACTAGTCCTGAAGTCATGGTGATCATGAGTCAGGAAGCATTCGCGAAATTCTCTCCCGAGATCAACTCGAAAGGGATCTTGCTGATTGAGCAGGATCTCGTGCGAGTCTCAAACCTCAAAACCGGTGTTCGCGTGTATGCATGCCCGGCCACACGTATCGCCGAGGCGTTGGGAAAGCGCATGATGCAGAATATTGTGATGGTGGGATTCTTTGCGGCGATCACTGGATTGATCACCACGGAAGCGCTAAAGAAATCCGTCGCTTCGAGTGTTCCTGCTCATACTAAAGAGCTCAACATGCAAGCATTTGACGCTGGCGTGGAATACGGAGTGAAGGCACTGGCCGCAGAGGAAGTAAAAACTCACGCCTAGCCCTGGCCGGACGATTCGGGGGAGTTGACGCCATCACTCCCCCATATCAAATTCACTTCTGATGTTATTTTGCAGTCTTCTTTGCGGCCGCCCATCGCTTCTTAGCGGCTTCAATGATTCGTTTGCGGCCTTCAGCACTTAGCCGGCGCTTCTTCGTCGCTTTCTTCGCGGCTGGAGCGGAGGCAGCGGGCGCGGCAGTGCCGGTTGCACTCTTCAATGCTGCCCAGCGTTTTTTCTGCGCCAAAGCCATACGTTTGCGCGCCTGCGCGCTTCGCTTCTTTGGAACGCGTCCGGTATCTGCGGCTGCCGGACGATTGACAGAGCTACGCGCTGGTGAAGTGCCACCAACTTCGCGCAGGGCTGCAAGTGCCCTGTCGATTGCTTCCTTCTGTTTTTCCAGCTGGGCGATTACGTTTGTTATGTCCACTGACTCTCCTAAGACCAAATTTCGACTGCATTCACATTCACTCGAAGTGAGTTGTGTTAGTACTTGCAGTATCTCATTACTGTCATGTCGAGAGTCAAATTACTCAAACTTACGAACATGGGGAAATTATCGGTAATCAATTGTTTGGCGTAGTCACTCGCGAGGCCGTTTATTAGAGATTCCGGCACATATTCATCTTCGTGTACGCGACTGAAAAACCGGCTTTCTCGTAATTTCGCTGTGACCCCGATCCGGGGATTGTACAGGCAGCGGCGAATGTTGCGCCCTGCTCTGCACCCCATGCCAGACGTGCTTGGATAGATTGCGCGTGTAGTCCTTTGCCACGAAACGCCGGTAGCGTGGAGTCTCCAAACAAGTAGAAAAGACTGTCGCGTAGGCATCCTGCCGCGGCACTTACAGGCTGACCGTCCATCTCTCCCAGCACGGCCACCGCGCCCGGCATGGTGAAGATCGGCCTTCCGATGCCTATCTCTTCGGCCGTCAATTCACCTCGCTCAAAGAACCCCTCGAGCATCGTCCGGGTCCAAATATCTGCTTCCTCGGCGCTAGCCACCCGCACCGACGGCGGCGCATTCATCGGACCCGATATTGGACGAACCAGCGCATTGTTAAATTCAGTGATCCGGTAGCCGCGGCGTCCGAGCACTTCCATCAATGTCGGATCCGCGAGGGGACACAAATCGAGATTAGACGGAGCGCCGCGAGTCTTGTAGAATTCCTCGAGCGTCTCGATGTCGCTTTCTGTTACTGGTCCTTTCATCCCGACGCCGATGGCATGCGAAATCGGTGATGTTGGACCGGCAAAGGATGCGATACCGCCACCGACCTCCAGATGCTCCACGGCCCAATTGGCGACATTGCGCGCCTCGGTCAATTCGAGCCATTGTGCCAGCCGGTATCCTAGCTCCATAAGCGATCATTCGACCGGTCGCCGTCCCACTGCGGCGTGGGTTCAAAGTAACCCGGTTCGAAGAGGTGCTGCCTCATCACCGCATCGTTCAACGTAACTCCGAGGCCTGGTTTTTCCGGCACGCGAATGAAACCTCTGTTTACGATGGGCTTCTCAACGCCTTCCACCAGGTCGTTCCACCAGGGGACGTCCACCGAGTGATTCTCAAGCACAAGGAAATTCTCAGTCGCCGCTGCGCAGTGAACATTAGCCATACAAGAGACCGGAGAGCCGGCAAAATGCATAGCCATCGGTACGCCGTACTCCTGCGCCATGTCGCCGATCTTCTTAGTTTCGAGGATTCCACCAGAGGTCGCCAGGTCGGGATGAATGATGTCTACCGCATGCGCCTTGCAGAGGACCTCGAAGGGTTCCTTAAGATAAATATCCTCGCCCGTCAGCAGAGGAATGTGCACCGCATCGTTAATCTGCTTTAGCAGGTCTGTGTTCTGCCAGGGAATCATGTCTTCGAGCCACGCCAGGTTGTATTTTTCGAGTGCCTGACCCAGACGGATGCATGAGTTCACTCCGATGTGACCGAAGTGATCGGCGGCGAGCGGTATGTCCCAGCCCACCATCTCGCGGATCTGTGCAACGTAGTCGCACATGCCTTGGACGCCCTTCTCGGTGAGTTCGATGCCGGTGAACATATGCGCCGTCTTCTGGCCCATCGCCACCGATGAACCGAGCGGCATAGTTAGGGTGCCCGGCGTGTGCTCGAGCAGGTCCACGCCAAGGTCGCACTTGAGCCAGGTGAAGCCCTGGTCGCGACGCAGTTTCAGGCGCCGGCCATATTCCTTTGGATCGTGATCCTCAGTGGTGTCGGCGTAGCAGCGAATGGTGTCGCGAAACTTACCTCCGAGCATCTGATAGACGGGCACGTTGTATGCCTTGCCGGCCAGATCCCACAACGCCATCTCGACGCCGCAAACGCCGCCGCCCTGGCGTGCGTGTCCGCCGAACTGCTTGATCTTGCGAAAGACCTTGTCCACGTTGCACGGGTTCTCGCCGAGCAGGCGGCTCTTGAGGGTGAGGGCGTAGTTCTTGCTCGCACCGTCGCGAACCTCGCCGAGCCCATAGATGCCCTGGTTGGTGTCGATGCGAATGATGGGGCAGGTCATCGGCGCGCGCGCCACTGTCGCGATCCTGAGGTCGGTGATCTTCAACTCAGCCGGTTTGGAGGCGGTAGTGATGTGATTCTGGTAAGCCTCAACGTCCTGGTCCGCCCAAAAGCTGGCGCCTGCCAGCGAGGCTGCGGCACCCAGGAACCCACGTCGATTGTATCCGGATCGAAAAGTCATCCTGGCCTCCTCTTTTAACGGAAGGCACATTCTATCAGCGTCCACGAGCCCGTGTGATATCTTGATGTTTGCAATTTTTGAGTAGATGGACTGATCTCTAACACAGGAGCACGACTATATGCGCGTCGGCGTATTTACACCTCTTCTCTCGCAGTTTCCGCTGGAAAAAGTCTTCGAGAAACTCAAGAAGCTCGATATTTCAACTGTCGAACTCGGCACCGGCAACTATCCCGGCGATCCACACTGCAAGCTTTCGATGCTGCAGGACAAGGCCGGACTGAAGGAGTTCAAACAAAAGCTCACCGATAACGGGTTCTCTATCAGCGCCTTGAGTTCGCATGGCAACCCGCTGCATCCTGACCCCGCAGTGGCAAAGGCTTATTCAGAAACCAGCCGGAAGACCATCCTGCTTGCCGAGAAGTTAGGTGTGCCGGTAGTGGTCGACTTCTCCGGTTGCCCTGGTGACAGCGACAAGGCGAAATACCCGAACTGGGTAACCTGTCCCTGGCCGCCGGAGTACCTGGACGTGCTCGCCTGGCAGTGGGAGAAGAAAGCTATTCCTTACTGGACCAAGCAGGCGAAATTCGCCGAGGACCACGGCGTCAAGATCGCCATCGAAATGCACCCGGGCTTCCTGTCCTACAGTCCCGAGACGATGCTGCGTCTGCGTGACGTTTGCGGTAAGGCGATCGGCTGCAACTATGATCCGAGCCACATGTTCTGGCAGGGCATCGATCCCATCAAAGCTATTCGCGTGTTGGGCGATTGTATCTTCCACGTCCACGCCAAGGACACTCAGATCTACGAGTCCAACCTGCCCAGGACCGGTGTTCTCGACACCAAGAAGTACACCGATGAGCGTAACCGTGCGTGGATCTTCCGCACCTGCGGATACGGCCATGCTTACGCCTGGTGGACGGAGTTCATCTCCACGCTGCGGATGTTCGGATACGACTACGTGCTCTCGATTGAACATGAAGATACACTCATGTCGCCGGATGAAGGACTTACCAAGGCTGCGAATTTCCTGAATCAAATTATGATCAAGGAAGGCACTGCCGCCGCTTGGTGGGTGTAACTAACTCACACCATTTAGCTAGTGGTCTTTCAAGGCGGGCTTGCCGGGCGCAGCCCGCCTTCTTTATGAAATTAAAGTAATTCCCACTTCAGAAACGGTCCTGCTCATAGCTGCGTCCTCCTTGTCAGAGGAAGCAAGTTTGATGAGTCGAATATTTTTAGTACCGGTTCTGGCAGCGGCGGCATTCGCCCAGCAGTATCCGCCTCCACAGTATCCCCAACAGCAGTACCCGCAGCAGCAACCTGCTTACGGCGCGCAGGGTCCTTCTTTCGCTCCCGCCCAATTGGACAATCTCGTTCAACGGGTGGCGTTGTATCCGGATCCACTACTGGCTGAGGTACTGACAGCGGCTACGTACCCGGACCAGATCAGTTCAGCGGGGCAATGGGCATCAGATCATCGCTATTTGAACGGTGACCGCCTGGCTGCGGCCATCAACGCTGACCGCCTACCGTGGCAGCCGAGCGTAGTCGCACTCATCCCATTTCCCTCGATTCTGGACATGATGGCTTCCGACATGGGATGGACTCAGCAATTGGGTGATGCAGTGCTCGGACAGCGTCCCGAAGTAATGGACTCGGTCCAGCATATGCGCCGGCAGGCGCTTGATTATGGCTACCTTCGCGATTCGCAGGATGCCCGAATCGTGAACGCCGGGGGCTACATTGAGATTCAGCCCGTCCAGGCTGGTTACTATGCGGTTCCGGTTTACAATTCCGGCGTGGTGTTCGCCCGACCAGCGCGCGGAGTGTCGTTTGGCATTACGTTTGGTCCGCGCGTTTTTATTGGGAGCGGATTCTCTAACTGGGGCTGGGGCGGACCGGGTCTGGACTGGCGTTCGCACGCAGTAATTATTGATCGCCGGCCGTGGGAGCGTACCTGGGTAAATCGGGCCGAGTACCGTCACCCGTATATTGCCCCTCGTGAGCGTTTCGAGGGACGGGCAGTCATTGAGCGTCATGACCGGGATCGCGAGTATCGCGACTACCGCAACAATCGTGACCGGGATCGCGGAAGGGACCGTGAGCGCGACCGCGATCGCGATCACCAGTAGATCTTTATCAGGTCAGTAATTCGAGATTGAATGAGGAGGCTAGTATGATTCGCAAAGCAATTCTCGCTGCAGTGATTGGCGTCGGCTTGACCATGTCGGCTGGCGCGGCTGAAATCTTCGTTCGCGTGGGCCCTCCCAGGCCCATCCGTGAAACCCGCATCGTGTCTCCAGGCCGCGGCTACGTCTGGACACCTGGTTATCACCGTTGGGATGGCCGTGCCTACGGGTGGCAACAGGGTGCGTGGGTGATGCCGCCACGTCCGCGAGCCCATTGGGTGCCGGCTCACTGGGCGCACCGCCGTGGCGGGTATGTCTTCGTTGAAGGCCACTGGCGCTAGTTGCTGGAGCGCTGTCGTGGCTGGAACGCTAACTGAAGCGATCCGGCCACGACAGCTAACAGAACCAGAGGCGCCAGGACTGCCGGTGCTCCCCAATTTCCTGCCGTTTCCAGATCCTTCAGTAATACACCCCACGAGGGCAGCGGCTCCGCTACTCCCAGCCCCAGCAACCCCAGATTCGCCTCGGCAATGATGTAGGCCGGCACCAGAATCCAGAACTGAGTTAGTAGAATAGGCGTCAGGTTTGGCGCGACATGGCGGAGCAGAATGCGGACTTTGGGTACTCCGCAAGCCGTCGCCTGGCGGATGTAATCCGATCCGGCAATTTCTCGTGCCCGCAGGCTCAGCACCCGCGCCGGTCCAGCCCAACCCAGTAATCCAAGCAGAGCGAAGGTAAGTACCACCGACACCAGCGGCTCTGTATTCAGTGGCAATGCTCCTCGCACCGCCGTGAGCAGGAAGAACCAGGGGACGCATAGCACGATGTCCGCACCACTCAAAACCACGGTGTTGGCCGTGCCGCCCAAGTAGCCCGATACGATCCCAACGCCCGCTGCGATGACCACCGACAAGCCGGCGGCGGTGATCGACAATAGCAGCGAGACGCGTGTACCGTAGATGAATCTCGACCAACGGTCGCGTCCCAGGCTGTCGGTCCCCAACCAGTACTGGCGGGAGGGCGGGGCATCGATAGCATCCCGGAACTGTTCGTCGTAGGCGTAGTGGGGAGCCAGTTCGGCGACTCCTGAAGCGAGCAGCAGCCCGGCCACAAGACCGAGCGCCAAGCGAGGGACGGTCATGCAGTCCTCCGGGTGCGGATTGCGGCGGCGGACAATTCGGCGAGAGCGCCAGCGCTGAGCGTGGCTACCGATACCAGCAGGGTCATGGTGGCGATTACGGGGATGTCGCGGCCGATTGCGCCGAGCCAAACCAGGTGACCTAGACCGCTCACGCCGCTGAGCGCCTCAATCGGGATCGCTGCGCCGATCAGGAAAGTCAATGTCATCGTCGCGACGCCCACTAGTTCTGGGGCCGCCGGATACAGAAGGTGGCGGATTGCGAGTCCCGGCCCGCCCACGCCTCGGGCGCGCGCTGCTAGAAGGTTCCAATTGCCGCCCGCGCCATTCAATACGCCCTGGGCGAAGCGAAATGCCTGCGGGATTGCTGCTGCCACCAGTGCCGCCACTACAGGAAGCCGCATCCAGGCAAAGAGCAGTGCCAGGACGGCGCAGGGAATGGAAATGAGGAAGGTACTGGCGACGGTTAACGTCAGGTTGGCCGTCCCCCTGGGACGCAGGGCGGCAAACGCAGCCGCAGACACGCCAACGATTACTGTGATCAGCCAGGCGATGGCCAGAGGAGGCAGGGTGGCAGCCACGCGCTCGCGCAGCAGTTCCGCCACTGGACGTCCCAGACTGGTTGAGGTTCCGAAGTCGCCGTGTATGGCACGCGATGCAAACTGGAGCATCCTGCCGGGCGAAAGTCTCGATTCCTGAGCGGTTTGCCGGATGGCCGCATGGCTTTCCTCCGTCAAGCGACGGTCGAGTTCGCGCTCGTCGACGCCAAAGCCGGTACCGACGGCCGCCAGCATTGACGCCAGCAGGAGCGCTGCTGTAATCGCCAGTACATTGCGGACCACTTCGCGAATACAGACACGCAGCATCCATCTGGTAGATCGGCCGTGCTGATCAGAAGTTTAGGTCAGTTACCTACTTCTATGGGACTGAGTACGTACTCCGAACTACTGAGCTTCTCGGAACATTCGCTAATGGTTACCCGCATGTGTGCCGATAAACAATTGGCGGATACCTGATTGTCGAATACTGCCAAGCTCTACATCTACTCGGTGACCATTGCCGGATTCGCGGTCTTTGGTTATGCCACTGAGAGCTGGCATTCCGACAACTGGGCTCGCTTTGCCATGTACTTTGTAATCACGGTACTTGGCTCAGGCCTGAAGGTCTCTCTTCCCAATGTTACCGGCACAATGTCGGTGTACTTTCTCTTCACGCTGATCGGTGTTGTTCAACTCTCGCTGGCTGAAACCCTGATTTTAGGTTGCAGCGCCACGTTGGTTCAGTGCTTTTGGAAGGCGCAGAAGAGGCCAAAGCCGATCCAGTTGATGTTCAACACTGCCAGCATTGCGCTGGCGACGTGGTTTTCCTACGGTGCTTACCACTGGTCCGGTTGGAAGCAGATTGGCTTCTCCAGTCCCATCACGCTGGGTACCGCTGCCATCGTCTTTTTCGTAGCGAACACCGGACTTGTTGCAATCGTAATCTCACTCACCGAGAAGAAGTCCGCCATTTCGGTGTGGCGTGACTGTTACTTCTGGGCGTTTCCGTACTATTTGTTGGGCGCTTCAGTGGCGGGCATCTTCAATGTACTTTCCACCTATTTTGGCTGGGAGATCGCGCTGCTCACTGTCCCGATGATTGTGGTTGTCTACCGGTCGTACCGGCTTTACCTGGAGAAACTCCGTTTCGAGAAGGTTCACGCTCAAAAGGTGGCGGCCCTCCACCTGCGAACCATTGAGGCGCTCGCGCTGGCCATCGAGGCGAAGGACCATACCACGCACCAGCATCTGGAGAGAGTGAAGGTCTACGCCCTATCCATCGGCGAGGAACTCAATCTGAGCGAGGACGAGATGCACGCACTTGAAGCTGCTGCACTGCTCCACGACATCGGCAAACTCGCGGTTCCCGAACACATCATCTCGAAGCCTGGTAAGTTGACGCCGGAAGAATTCGAGAAGATGAAGATCCATCCCGTAGTGGGCGCCGAGATCCTCGACCGTGTGAAGTTTCCGTACCCGGTTTCGCCGATTGTACTCGCGCATCACGAGAAGTGGGACGGCACCGGCTACCCTTATGGTCTGCGGGCGGAAGAGATTCCGATTGGGGCGCGAATTCTCTCGGCGGTCGACTGTCTGGATGCGCTGGCCTCAGACCGGCAGTACCGTAAAGCGTTGCCTCTCGACGAGGCCATGGATGTTGTGCTCAAACTGAGCGGCTCGGCGTTTGACCCGCGCGTGATCGAGGTACTTCACCGGCGCTACCGCGAGCTTGAAGAGCGAGCTAAGAGCAGCGTCACTTCGAATGACCTCGCCAAGCTGTCTACCGAAATCAAGATCGAGCGCGGCAAGGAGCCGGGTGCGGGCTTTGAGACCGCCGACCCGGGACAGCGCGATCGTCGGGCCAACGCCGGCGACTTTCTTGCTTCCATCGCCGCCGCGCGCCAGGAAGCGCAGGAACTTTTCGAACTCGCCAAGGATCTCGGCAATTCGCTCAGCGTTCAGGAAACCCTGTGGGTGATCTCGGCGCGCGTGAAACGCATGGTCCCCTACGACGCGATCTGCATTTCGTTGGTCCGTGAGCACAACCTTCGTCCCGAATTTGCGTCGGGCGAACACGCCGCCATACTCCAGTCCCTTGAAGTCGCGGTTGGTGAGGGACTCTCAGGCTGGGTGGCGGGGAACTGCCGTCCGATCCTAAATGGCAGCCCTTCACTAGAGCCCGGGTACGCCCGGGCTTCGGGAAATGCGCCTCGCCTTAACTCGGCACTGGCGGTACCGCTCGAGGGAGTGGAAAGCGTCATCGGGACGCTGACTCTGTATTCTTCGGAACGCGAGGCCTTCTCGCGCGATCAACTACGCGTCCTGCTGGCCATCAGCTCGAAGGTGGCCGCGTCAATCGAAAACGCACTCAAGTACGAGCAAGCGAAGACCAACGCCACCGTGGACTTTCTAACGGATCTGCCCAACGCCCGCTCGCTCTTCATGCATCTTGACGGTGAGGTATCCCGCTGCACTCGCGACGGAGCGACACTAGCGGTTGTTGTTTGCGATCTTGACGGCTTCAAACAAGTGAATGACCGGTTCGGTCATCTCGTCGGTAATGATGTCTTGAGGCTCGTAGCGGCGACGCTCAAACATGCCTGCCGCAACTACGACTACGTAGCGCGTATGGGCGGCGACGAATTCGTCCTCGTCATGCCGGGCATTGATCCCGATACTCTTGACCAGCGCATTATCGAACTTGATTTGCTGGTAATTGAAGCCGGCCAACGCCTTGTGGGAGAGAACGTCGTCTCCCTCAGTGCGGGCTATGCTCAGCTGAGCAAGGAAATCGCGGACGCCGAGGGACTGCTTGCTGAGGCGGATCGGCGAATGTACCGGCGTAAGCAGTTCCGCAAATCTGCTCGCGAGGCGGCAACCGCCGCGACTGCAGTGCAGGCGCAGCCCGCAACCCCCGCCGCTTGAACCTTCGTACCGCCCTCACTAGCCAAAGGTTGGCCTATAGTCCCTTCTAGTTCCCGGTACTAGATTGGGACTTTCTAGCTGTTCTCGTCCTGCGCCCCAAACGCCACAATTGCCTAGCACCCGCACTTAGAGCGGACTAGGAGATAGGTAGACGATGAGCAGACGCCCGGCAAAATTAATCGTGTTAGCAGCACTGGCAGGATTCTCTTTCACAACCCCCAGCCTGTTTGCGGGCACGGTGTTCCAGAGCCTGGGCTCTGCTGGACCCTTGAACTGGTCGGTGCTGACACTGGTGAATACCAGCACGGTATCCGTGAACGGAGTGATTAACGGCAATATCGGCATTGCCGGTTCGTCCGGCGACCTGCTCCTTGCCAACTCGCCGACCGTAGTGAACGGCAACGTCTACATGCAGGCCGGCGCGTCCATCCTCAACCCTCAGAGCGTAAACGGCGCCATCTACTCGGGCCAGGATCTGTCGCTGGCGAGCCAAGACGCGTTGAACGCGTCCACCATCTTTGCCCAACTCGCACCCACGTTGTTTCTGCCCGGCAACTCCATCAACGGAAACACAGTGATTAACTCGCAATCCGCCCTTACCGTGATCGACCTGAACAGCATCAATCTCAACTCCGGTCAGACCCTGACGATCAAGAGTGCTGCCAACACGCAAGTGGTTGTAAACGTGAGCGGTGGCATGAACCTCAACAACGCATCGATCAAACTCGCGGGCGGAATCGGCGTCAACGATGTCATCTTCAACTTCACCGGTTCGGGACTGCAGTTGAGCGCCACCGGGCAGTCCGCCATCAATGCCCTGGTGCTGGCGCCATATCGCTCTATCGCCTTTTCGGCGGGCGTTATGCACTCAGAACTAATCGCCGGGGGACCCAGCGTCCTTCTCGGCGGCGCGCTGACCGCTCAGACATTCATGTATTCGGGTCCAGGCGTCCCTGAGCCGGGCACATTTGTGCTTATCGCCGTGGGGCTTATTGGACTTGCCCTGACCGCTCGACGGCGCTCCCTGGCGGCTGCTGCCGCCTAAACCAGGTGCCCGGCTGTCTTGGCCGCTTTCACCGGAACATGGCGTTCCTCGTAACCGGTGTAGACCTGTCGCGGACGGGCAATCTTCTGCTCCGGATCGGTGATCAGTTCTTCCCACTGCGCGAGCCAGCCGACCGTACGCGGAATCGCGAACAGCACGGTGAACATGGCCGGCGTGAAGCCCATCGCCTGGTACATGATCCCTGAATAGAAATCAACGTTCGGATAAAGCTTGCGTTTCACAAAGTACTCGTCTTCAAGCGCGATCTTTTCCAACTCGAGGGCGATCTCCAACTTGGGATTCTTGCCCGTCACCTGGAAGACCTGTTCAGCAGTCCACTTGATGATTTGCGCGCGCGGGTCATAGTTCTTGTACACGCGGTGTCCAAAGCCCATCAGCTTAATCTGGCCGGCCTTCACTTTCGCGATGTAAGCCGGAATGTTGTCCCGCGTGCCGATCTCGTCGAGCATCTGAAGCACTTCTTCGTTGGCTCCGCCATGCAACGGGCCCGCGAGCGCCGCGGTGGCGGCCGCTAGCGAGACAAATGGGTCCGCCTGCGAGCTGCCGACACTGCGCATCACGTTCGTGCTGCAATTCTGCTCGTGGTCGGCATGGAGGATGAACAGGATGTCCAAGGCCCGGGCGATAGTGGGATTGGCCGCGTATTTCGGCTCCACCATCTTCCAAAGCATGTTCATGAAATTTTCGGTGTAACTCAGATCGTTGTCCGGATAGACATAGGGGAAGCCGAGACCATGCCGGTAAGCATAGGCGGCGATGGTGGGCATCTTGCCAATCAGGCGAATAATGTTCCGGTGACGCTCTTGAGGATCAAAGACGTTGCGGGCGTCGTTATAAACCGTCGAGAGCGCGGCCACTGTGCTGATCAACATCGGCATCGGATGCGCGTCATGACGGAATCCCTCCAGGAACTTCTTTGTCGTCTCGTGAAGCATCGAGTGGTGCGTCACTTCATATACAAAATCCTGAAGCTCCTGTTCGGTTGGCAGTTCGCCCTTTAGCAGGAGATATGCGACTTCGAGAAAAGTGCACCGTTCGGCCAACTCTTCGATTGGATAGCCGCGATAGCGCAAGATTCCCCTGTCACCGTCGATGTAGGTAATCTTGCTTTGACATGATGCGGTGTTGGTGAATGCTGGATCGTACCCCATCATTCCGAACTCGTCTGGGGTCACTTTGATTTGGCGCAAATCCATCGTCCGGATCGTGCCGTTTCGAACCGGGACTTCGTATTGCCGTCCGGTTCGTTCGTCAGTAATAGAAAGAACATCTCGGCTCATGAGTGCTTCCTTTCGGACAGGTCTCGGCGTTGAATTCTGCTACAGTGCGCCAGTCCGCGCTGCGGCCGGATTATCAAGTCGCAAGAAAAGAATGCATTCTCGATGCCAAGTCGCTGAGGCTGCTTTGGTCTAAGTTTGGGTTTGCACCACCCGGGGCGGGCGCGTTTTCGCGCTAATGCTGGGCGTAATGAGGCACACCGCCGTGTTGTGTTTTGCAACAGCTCAAAACTGGAAATAGACGAACGGCAAAGCTTTTTCGGTGTAGCCAACAAGTTCCACAAACATCAGCAGCAGGGCGCAGACCAGTCCGTAGGCCCATGCCGGTGCTTCCGCCACTTTTTCGAACCAGCGGAAACGCTCTTCGGCAAAAGCGAGGATCACGACGCACGCCAGCAGTCCAAGTTCTACCGGGGGAATGAGGCTATCGCCGCGGGGAACTGTCAGTTGTCTCAGCACGTAGACGCTGTCGGCGAGCGTTTGTGCGCGGAAGAAGATCCAGCCTATCAGTGCCAGTGCGACGGTCAGGATCATGCGCAGGGGGTAGACGAGGCTGAAGCGTACCCGCTCGCCCTCGGGTTTCACTCCAAGCATTCTCTCGGCGCTCAGGAGCGCCCCGTGGTAACCACCCCAAATGACGAAATTCCAACTGGCGCCATGCCAGAGTCCGCCCAGGAGCATCGTCAGCATGAGGTTGCGATAGGTCTGGAGGCGGCTACCGCGATTACCGCCGAGTGGAACATAAAGGTAGTCCCGCAGCCAGCGCGAAAGTGACATATGCCAGCGCCTCCAAAATTCGGTGATGCTGGTGGCCAGATAAGGACGCCTGAAGTTCAACGGGAAGTGAAATCCGAATAGCTTCGCCATGCCGATGGCCATGTCGGTGTAGCCGGAAAAGTCGAAGAAGATCTGAATGCCGAAGGCGAGCATCGCTGTCCAGGCGCCGACCATACCGGTGTTGGTGTGGACGCTGTTGAAATAGCGGTCGGCAACCAGCGCAAAACGGTCAGCGATGGCGACCTTCTTGGCCAGACCCAGCAGGACCAGCAGGGCTCCGTGCGACACCTCGGCGGTGGTTGGGCGGCGCCATTCGTACAAGTCGACGAAAAACTCACGGGCACGCACAATCGGACCGGCTACCAACTGGGGGAAGAAAGCGATGAAGAGCGCGTAGTCGATCAGATTGCGAATCGGCTTCTGCTCCCGACGGTACACATCAACCACGTACGACATGCTCTGGAAGGTGTGAAAGCTGATTCCGAGCGGCAGGATAATGCTCATCGCAAACGCCGTGGACGGCCGTCCGATGAGCGTGGCGATGTTAGCGGCGAAGAAATTGTAGTACTTGAAGAATCCCAGCAGTCCCAGGTTCGCTCCGAGACTGATGATCAGCGCGAGTTTGCGCGATCGGGGAGATTCGGAGCGTTCGATCCAAAGTGCGGCGGTGTAGTCGATTAACGTGAGTAGCAGCAGTAGAGCAATGAACTTCGGGATCCAGCTCAGGTAGAAGAAATAGCTTGCCGCTAGCAGCAGGTATTTCCTGGCAGCGCGCGGCAGTAGGTAGAACAGCGCCAGCACAACGGCGAGAAAACCGAAGAACTGGGGTGTATTGAAGAGCATTTACTTGTGCTCCTCGACAATCTGAGGAGTCATCGCTGCCACTCTCTTCGAGAAGAGGATCATTCCTTGCCGGTTCAGATGCAGCGCATCGCCGAACAACTCGGGACGCTCAAGGTCGGTGAAGGTATCCTCCGGGAGGACAGTGACGCCGGGCTCGTTGGCGATCTGGCGGATGGCCGAATCCGCGACCGGCGGCGGCTCATCTGGGCGGACCACCGGCCCGCGAGGCACGCGGAAGAAGATCAGCCGGGTTCGCGATCCGCTATAGCGTTCGAGAATGGCGCTATACCAGCGCCGGAAATAGGCGGTCTCTCGGCCCGATCGCGGTGGCCGGTTCTCAAAGAGAACGCCCTTGATCATTTGCCGTTCTCCCTCTTTTACCGCGGGCGGAAACACGATCTCCTGCTTGGCCCAGTCCACTTGGATTCCAGCAAGGCTGAATTCTTCGCCTTCAAATCCGTAATACCAGCCGGCCGACTCTCGTTCGTAATACCGCGCTTTCTTGATTCGCTCGCGGGGGTGGGCCAGGAAGTCCTGAAAGTCGCGGCGGTAGACGAAGCTTTTCAGCAGAATGCCGCGCATGGCGTACCAGCGCGAAGCCCAGGAATGGTACGACAGCGTGAAGGGCAGAGTGTCGCCGATAGTCAACCGGCGGATGATGTAGTGCAGATCGGACTCGTGGTCGTCATCCTCGTCGTAGCGGTCCGGCTCATTGTAATCGTCGACGGGAATCCAGATGGCGGCGTAGCGGTTGGTTGTCGGGTCAACCGTTCGCATGCCGTAATACCAGACGCGGGGACTGGTTCCGCCGAGGGCGATCGAGCTATACCGGTAGCTGTTTGCCGTCGAGGCGTCGTTGGCGATTCGGGGCAGCAGACCCATCCGCGAATGTCCCACTGCCAGCACCTGCCTGGCTCCAGGCGAACTTCGCTTCAGCTCGTTTCCAAGCTGTGTTTCGTACAGTCCAGTGGTGGAATCGGGCTCGAGGATCGACGGATATAGGTCTGTGCGGAAGACGAAGCCCTCAATCAGAACAAAGGCCAGAATCGTCCAGCCGACCCGCGCTAGGATAGCTCGCAAAGGTCAAGATAACATGTCCGCAATAAATCGGTGTCAGAGACCGATTTATTTTGCGGGTACAGGTGTCAGACACCGCGGAATCGGTCTCTGACACCGATTATTAGAGGTGTGGGCGACTACTTCTGCGGGTACTTGGCGGCGGCTTCGTCCCATTTGAACGGCAGCTTATCGGGCGTCACCAGTACCTGGGTCGAAAATTTGAATGGCGTCTTGCCCGGACCCGGATACTCCAACTCGACAAAGTAAGCCGTATAGCCCTTCTTCGGCTTGGCCACACGACCAATGTAATTACCCGCCTTGTCCGCCGTCAGCGGAGTCGACTGGTACGCCTTCCCAATCACGTCCAGCCGGAAATCACGCGCCTCGGGGTTGCTTGCTTGCCACAGCAGAACGGTGGTGGGTGGATCCACGGGCTTCACCGTCAGCGACCCGTCTTTGCCGACCGACCACGAGAACCGCGGCCGCCGCTTCCCGCTCACAATCGCCTGATAGAACGCCAGCAGACTGTCCTGCGCGTCCGACCCTGCGAGATTGTGCTTCGCATTTGGGACGTAACGTATGTGCTTCTCCTCCGGCAGGTCGTTGTAGTAAAACTGCGAGCCGTCCGGCAGGAAGAACTGGTCGCCCGATGCGTTGATCATGAATTTCGGCATCTTCATCGACGGCCGATTGCGATAGTTGTAAGGATCTTCGATCGCCAGTATTTCCTGATACTCCGGCGTCCCGATTTTGCCCGGAAACAGGCCGTGCTTCACATAATCTCCGAGCGACGGCGAGAAGAAGCCGTACGCTTCAAAGTGATGTTTCGTGATCTCCTCGCTGTTGAGCGCGTCAATCACCATCGGCACAATCGCGACCACCCGTGGATCCACGACACCCACCAGCCACGTGGTCCAACCGCGTTTGGATCCTCCCGCAACCACGAATTGGTCTACCTTCACTCCGCCACCAGCCGGCGACGCCATGAACTCCTGGATCGCATCCAGCGCGCGAACGCCGCTCTTCACCATCGCCAACCGGACAAGCCAAGTCTCGTCGCGGTCCGCAAAATACCTCACCCTGGAGTAAGCGATGAGATCATCCTCACTGCGGCCCTTATCGAGGGAGTCTGTAAAGCGAAGCGGCTGATTGGGGACCATCCCCAATTCCGCGACCACTGAACCCGTCTCGGTCGCAATTCTCACCGCGCGTTCGCTCACTTTCGACGGTGCCGGATCGTTGTTGCTGCCGCCGCCGATGAAGAGGAGCCCTTTTCTTGTCGTGACGTGCGCCGGCCGGGTAATCGAGAGCCAGTGCTTCCAGACCGGCCGGTCGACGTCGGCGGAGGTCCGCCAGGTCTGCGAGGTCAGCTCGAGAACATCCGTCCGCACGCCGTTTCCCGGTAAGGTAGTGACAACCTTCCAGGCATATACGGGATCCTTGTGGGCAACGTACCGGTCGAGAGCTGTCTGCTGGGCCGACGAGGCAATCGACAGCAGGGCGAAGAGAACCAAAGCTTTCATGTCCGCTCCAGTATAAATCCGTTTTATTCAGACACTCGTAGTGCTTTTTTGAGGTGATTTCATGGGTTCAACGAAACACGCCGTCGTGATCGGTAGCAGTATGGGCGGGATGCTGGCGGCACGCGTCCTGTCCGACCATTACGAACGAGTGACCCTGCTCGAACGCGACCCTCTCCCGGAGACTTGCGAGAACCGGCGAGGGGTGCCGCAGGGACGTCATACCCACGGACTGCTGGCCAGCGGACGCGAGGTACTGGAGAAGCTCTTTCCCGGCTTTTCAAATGAGTTAGCGACCGCCGGAGCCGTCCGCGTGGATCCAATCCTGAAGGGCCGTTGGTTCCAGGAAGGCGACCGGCTGGTTCAGTTTCCCAGCGGGCTCGAAGGTTTTCTGATGAGTCGCCCGCTGCTGGAAGGGCTGGTCCGGCGGCGTATCCGTCAGACTCCCCGCATCAACCTATGCCCGAACGCGCATGTCGACGATCTCGAGTGGACGTCAGACCATGCTCGCGTAGCCGGCGTCCGCGTGGGAGGCGAGGTGATCGAAGCAGACCTCGTAGTGGAGGCTACCGGACGCGGCTCACACTCACCTGCGTGGCTCGAGGCGGCGGGTTACGAAAAGCCAGTCGAGGAACGCGTTGAAGTTGGGATTGCGTATACCACGCGACTGTTCCGCCGCCGTCCCACGCATCTCGGCGGCGACGCTCTGGCGGTTGTGCCGCCCACGGTCGAAGGTAAGTGCTGCGGCGTGCTGCTGGCGCAGGAGGAGGATCGCTGGACGGTGACGCTGGTCGGCTACTTCGGACGGTCGGCTCCGAGCGACCTTCCAGGCTTTATCGCGTTTGCCAAAGGACTCGCCTCGCCGGACATCTACGACGTCGTCAGCGACGCTGAACCCATCGGCGACGCGGTCACAGCGCGATTTCCAGCAAGCCAGCGCCGCCGCTACGAAAATCTCCGGCGGTTTCCGCAGGGTTACCTGGTGTTCGGCGACGCCATCTGCAGCTTCAATCCGATCTACGGGCAGGGCATGTCCACCTCGGCCCTCGAAGCCATCGAACTCGGCAAAGCAGTGGCGGAAGGACCAACCGGCCTGGCCCAGCGCTTCTTCCAACGCGCTGCGAAGGTGGTAGATATGCCGTGGAGCGTAGCCGTCGGCGCCGACCTGCGGATGCCTGAGACCGTTGGTCCGCGCAACACGCAGGTGAACGTCATCAATTGGTATATGGCGCGTTTGAGCCGGGCAGGGCATCACGACCCCGCGGTGGCGATGGCGTTCCACCGCGTAGCCAATCTGATGGCGCCTCCGCCCAGCGTCCTCAGTCCGAAGACGGCGCTGCGGGTGTTGTGGGGAAATCTATTTAGAACTCGATCGCGGCCAGGATCTCAGACGGCTTCTTATCAAACGCCCGGCAAATCGCCAGAAAGCTCTCAATACTCGGGAGATTCGCCCCGCGCTCAATCGAGCTGATCTGACTGACGCTGAGCTTGGTGGTGGCGGCCAGGTCCTTGAGCGACCAGTCACGCTCCACCCGCAGCATTTTGATTTTGTGGCCGAGTCGCTCGCGCAGGCGGTCCTGGGCAGTGCGCCCTAGTCCGAAATGCTCGATGGCGTTCTTCAGCGTTTGGCGAAGCTGTGCCAGCGAGAAGGGCTTCGCCAGATAGTCGAAAACCTTCAATTTGAAGGTGGCGCGCATATCTTCGAGCGAGGGGTAGCCGGTAATGATGATGACGCACAGTCCCGGCCAGCGCACAAGAAGTTGCTCGAGCACCTTATCTCCGCGGAACTCGCCCATCTTCATGTCGAGCAGGACAATATCGGGCAGGCGTTGATCTGCGGCCGCGAACAGGTCCTCAGGGTGCCCGAATGCGCGTACCGAGTAGGCGCCCTCATCCTTGAGGAAATCTTCGAGGTAATTGCGAAAGTCGGGATCGTCGTCGAGAATCGTGATGTCGACGACCCCAGCGGACGACTCAGGAGAAGTTTCGGCCATGCAAAAGGTCTAAGCTGATCGTAACATTGTGTCCAAGGTACTAGATCGAGAGTTCTCGAAAGTGCCGTAAATAGCGTGTTATACTGAGTCTGCTCATATAGTTGGGCGCGGTAGCCAAGTGGTAAGGCAGAGGTCTGCAAAACCTCCATCATGAGTTCGACTCTCATCCGCGCCTCCAACGTCCACTACAATATATTTAGAAACCCACCCGACCGGCGCGGTAGCCAAGTGGTAAGGCAGAGGTCTGCAAAACCTTTATTCACCGGTTCGACTCCGGTCCGCGCCTCCAACAGTTTACGAGCAAACCCCAAATTTTAATCGCACTTAACGACTCACGCGTCATCCCGGGAATTCCGGTGACACTCTGTGAAATCGCACTACGAACTGGACGGAAACTCGACTGTCCAGACAAAATTCCAGGACTACGCCACCGTCTATTGTTGCGACGTGGCAGTTCAGTGTCACCGAAACCACCCCTGGTGCAATCCTGACTATCACGTTTAGGAGTACAGGATCTGATTGGATTGTTGTAGATATAGACAGTATTGTCCATGACTGCCTGCCGTTCGGGGAAGTTTCCTTCCTTTAAGGCAGTCCAACGCCACGGCGTGGTCGTACAGAGATGACGCAAGATCACAGACCCTTGAGATGGCGTCACGTGGGAGGAAGGGACGTTCCAGGTGACGATTGTGAGGGACGGGATCGACGGAGGCCGCGTGAGGGGAGGTCCAGTTGATTGCCGCAATCGGCGGACGCCGGGGTTGATTCCCTCATATTCATGCGATAACGGGCGATAACTCAGTTGTGACCGCAAGTGCGAAAGCGCGGCTTGTTTGCCGGCCGCCGGTTGAACCGCGAGGCGGCAAAGAGATAGGAGTTATGGACCGGAGAAGCAGCCCTCGCGCCGACATTCAGAGGACCGGCGTTCTCAAAGTCAGTGGCGGCCAGTCCGTTCCGACGGTGTGCCGGGCGGTTGTCGTCGATCAGTCCGGCGCCGGACTATGCGTCAGCATTCAGTTGCCACTGCCTCCCCAAACTGAGATTGCGCTGCGATTGGATGAAGGCGAGTATGTGCTGGGATGCGTACGCTACTGCCGTCGAGTCGGCGACGCCGAGTATGTAATTGGCATTGCCTCCGAACCATCCTCGGATAGTGTTGAACGCCGCACCGAACCGCGCTACCCGGTGAAGTTAATGGCCAGCCTCACCGTGCTGCCGTCCGGGGTAGCCAAGCCAAACGGTTTTCATTGCTACGCCGTCGAAGTGCTGAATATCTCCGCCCACGGCGTCGGGCTCATCTGCTCCGACGCTGTCACCAGCGGTACTTCTGTGCTCCTCGAACTGCGCCAGTCAGAGATGTACGGGATCGTCCGGTACTGTACGCTCACCGGCTTGGAGCGCTACTGGCTTGGCGTGGCGGTGACTGAGGTGCTCGTCCGGCCGAGAAATACCGCCGGCGATGTCCTGATGGCCGTCTTCGCCGAAGAGAGCCCTCCACCGCTGCTTTCAGGATTGAGCGAGGCCGCTCAATCGGTCTGGACGTCTACCATTCGTAAGTGGCGCGCTATTCACAACATGCTCCCCACTTCTGAGTCCGCCTATGCAAGTAGCGCTTTAGGCGGTCCGGCCCCCCGCTGCCGCCAGTTTCCAGCCGAGGGCAACTGCATGCTGGGCGACAAGTGGTTTGGCGAATTCAACTGTAGCGTATGCGGCCTGCTGGAACGATGGCGGTCAATCGGCGTGTCCTCAATTCTCGTGCAGGAGATTCAGAATTGCCAGAGTTTCTGCCTGATCCCGCAAAGATCTCCAGAGTCGCCCCCGGGCCCATTCATCATGGAGATCTCCTTTAGGACATCCACCATCGCGGAGGTTCGGTCGGCTGTGCAGAGCGTAATCGAGTCCGCTGCTCAGACCTGGATCGAGGAACCTGATCGCTGTATTCGAATCAAATAGGCGTTGCTATTTCTGAGACCCTGCAAACGGAATTCGTATTTGAAATGAGGTCCGGCCGGGTTCGGAGTCGACACGAATCGTGCCGTGATGCTTCTGGACGATTCGGTACACCGTGTCGAGACCCAGGCCAGTGCCTTCCCCTACCCGCTTGGTTGTGAAAAAAGGATCGAAGATCCGATCGCGAATTTCCGCTGGAATGCCAGGTCCGCTGTCTCGAATCTCAACCAGCAGGCGCC
The DNA here is from genome assembly GCA_038212445.1 of Bryobacterales bacterium. GTDB lineage: Bacteria > Acidobacteriota > Terriglobia > Bryobacterales > Bryobacteraceae > TMP-7. The sequence continues at coordinate 41,483 of JBBQUM010000034.1, read as the reverse complement.
CGCCCTCCGATGCCGTGCGCACCAGTAGCCGACCACGCCCTTCCATCGCGTCCATCGCGTTGTCGATCAAGTTCGTCCAAACCTGGTTCAACTCACTGCCAAAGGCGTTGATCTTTTGAATCGATCGATCGTACTCCCGCGTGACTGCGATCCCGTGTTTAAGCCGGTACTGGAGCATGATCAACGTGCTCTCCAAGCCGTCATGGACGTCGATCTCCTGTTCGGGAGCCTGGTCCATGTAGGAATACTGTTTGATGGCGCGCACCAGTTCGCCGATTCTCGAAGTTCCGCTCTCAATCTGATCCACCAGCCGGCTCACAGTGAACGAGGTTGTGAGTCGCGTGATGACATCGGCGAGTATCTCCGGCTCGAACTTACCCGCCAGCAGGGTGAGCGTCTTGATTTCGCAACTGGCGTCCACCAGCGCGGACGCCAACGACCTCGCATTGGGAATGCGTCGTGCCTGCAGCCAGTCGCCAATCTCCTCTTCCCGGTCGCTCCGTTCAAGCGAGTCGAGCGCCGCCGGTGGATGCTCGTTTGACCAATTGCACTCGAGCGCCGCCAGAAATGCCCGGTCCGCGAGCGGCAGTTCACGCCGATCCAGATGCAACTCCGCCGTCCGCATGGCCTCTACCGCAGCTTTCAGATTAGTGGCTGCATTACGAACTGCCGCTGCTGGATTGTTCAATTCGTGGGCAAGTCCCGCTGACAGCTTTCCGAGAGCCATGAGTTTCTCGCGCTGTTGATCGGTCTTGGTGGCCTCGCGAATCCGATCGGCCATTACGCCCACAAGCTTCTGTCCCAACGCGGGCTGCCGGCCCAGCATCTCCGGAAAGTGATCCACATGCAGCGTCGCTACGGTGCTGGTCACGCTGGCTCGCGTCGTGATCGGAAATATCTTCAATCGGGAGTACGGCAGCATGCCAGTCACTTGGCCTGCGCGGGCGATATAAAAGCGCCCATCGCCGCCTCCATGCTCCTGCTGACCGACGATCTCGCCATCGAGGACCACGATCAACCGGTCGGCCACCGAACCCTCCACCGACATCACCTCGCCCGGCTCAAAGCGGACCACCTCCATGCGCTCGCTGAGCCATGCCAGATCCTCGTCGGCGAGGTCTGAAAAAACCGGTACGCCCTTCAGTCTTACCGCCAGATCGTTTGTTTGAACAGGTGTCACATCAGACCTTCGCAAGATAGTTGTGGACGAATTGAATGGCGATGGAACCTTCACCAACGCCCGAGGCTACACGCTTAATAGAGCCGTGCCGGACGTCGCCAACCGCGAAGACGCCGGGAACATTGGTCTCCAACAGGAATGGGTCACGCTCTTCGGTCCACCCCGGCGGCGGCTTTCCCGCGGGGCTCAGGTCCGGGCCGGTGACAATGAATCCCCGGTCGTCGCGACTGATAAATCCGTCCAGCCACTCTGTCCGTGGCTCAGCGCCGATGAAAATAAATATGCAGCTAGCCGGCACCCGGCTGACAGTGCCCGATTTCCTGCAGCTGATAGAAAGTTCCTCCAGCTTAGTTTCCCCGTGGACCTCCGCGAGTTCCGCAAAAGGTTCTATGACAATATTCGGCGTGCGCGCAATGTCGTTGATCAGATACTGCGACATTGTGGCGCTGAGCCCCTCGCCACGCACCAGCATGACCACCCGGCGCGCGTAGCGGGCGAAGTTCATCGCCGCCTGCCCGGCTGAATTCGCGCCGCCAACGACATAGACGTCCTCGTCGCGGCACGACACGGATTCGGTGGAGCCCGCGCCGTAGTAGACACCTGCGCCCGCCAGCCGGTCGACGCCTGGTACATCTAGCTTTCGCCATTGCACACCGGTTGAGACGATCAACGCATGACAGGACAACTCTGATCCATCGGTGAGGGTCAGGATGCGGTAAGGACCCTCGGCGCGCGCCTTTACCACCTCTTGCGGCGATAGGATCTCGGCGCCAAAACGACGAGCCTGCGTCACCGCGCGGCGTGCGAGGTCGCTGCCGCTCACACCGGAGGGAAAGCCCAGGTAGTTCTCAATCCGCGAACTCAATCCTGCCTGACCGCCCGGAGCTTCGCGCTCCACGATCACCGTCTTCAGTCCTTCGGATGCGCCGTAAACTGCAGCCGCCAAACCCGCCGGTCCGCCGCCGACAATTGCGAGATCGAAAAAGGTGGTTTGCGTTCGAGTGCGCAGCCCAATGCGATCGGCAAGTTCATTTTGCGCAGGATCCGCGAGGACGCTGCCGTCGGCCAGAATCACGATCGGCAGGTGGCTGCGCTGTTCTCCAAGTCCGTCCAGGATCTTCACGAGCGCCGGATCGCGCTCAGCCTTTCCAACGTCGATCCACTGGTAAGGGACTTGGTTGCGAGCCAGGAATTCACGCGTCTCATAGCACCGTGGCGACCACCGCGTCCCAATCACTCTAATGCCTTCGAACGCCGGACGGTAACTGGCTGACCACTCATCGAGCAGATCATCGAGCACCGGATAAAGATTGCGCTCGGGCGGGTCCCACGGCTTCAGCAGGTAGTGATCGAGCTTCACTACGTTGATCGCTCGAATAGCAGCCTCGGTGTCGGCGTAGGCGGTAAGCAGCACGCGCCGCACATCGGGAAATTCCTGAATCGCCATGGTGAGAAACTCGATGCCCGTCATGCCCGGCATACGATGATCCACTACCAACAGCGCGACGGGCTCATTGCGCTTTGCCAGCCGTTTAAGCACGTCGAGCGCCGCTTCACCCGAACTTGACGAAAGGATCCGGTAGCGCTCGCCGTATTGATTTCGGAGATCCCGCTCCACTGCCTGCAGAACGTTTGAGTCGTCATCTACTGCCAATATGACTGGTCTTGCCATGTGCTCCCTCTAGCTGGCTGACAGTCGCGTTCCCAGGGCGACCCTCGCCCCATTATAGGGCGGGCCTGCTGCTATCCTTTGGTGGAGAGATGAGGCTTCGAGTCGTATGGTTGATGCTTGGTTTGTTCGAATGGTCGCCGCTCCTGGCCCAGCCTCCGGGCTCCCAACTCCAACTTCGCACCGGTGACGAGATTTACCGGGCAGCCTGCATTAGCTGTCACGGGCAGCATGGCGAAGGCGCTCAGAAGGTGCGGACCGGGTTTGACCCGCCTGCCACCATGCCGGATTTCACAAAGTGCGACCAGACTACCCCGGAGTATGACCGCGATTACAAGGCCGTTATTCGCGACGGCGGACCGGAGCGTGGATTCACTCCGATCATGCCCTCGTTTCGCGACGCCCTGACGCTCGAGCAGATCGACATGGTGGTGGCAGCGTTACGGGGTTTTTGTAGGGAGAAGGGCTGGCCGCGGGGTGAGTTGAACTTTCCGCGCGCGCTGGTTACCGAAAAACCGTTTCTTGAAAACGAAACGATTATCACTTCGGCGGTGAACGTCCGCGGCGCGCCAGGCGTGACGAATGAAATGGGATTTGAGAAGCGCCTGGGGAGATTGGACCAACTCGAGGTTGCCATTCCGTTCAGCTTTGACCATTCCGGAACCGGTTGGCTGGGTGGTGTGGGCGATATTGCAATCGGTCTGAAGCATGTGTTTTTCTCGAGCCTCGACACGGGCAGCATTCTCGCGATCCAGGCAGAGGTAGCGCTGCCGACGGGCAATCGCGACCGGGGCTTTGGCACCGGCACCACGACTTTCGGAACCTTCGCTTCGTTTGCGCAGCGGCTGCCATCCAACAGCTTCCTGCAAATGCAGGGCGGCGCGGATTTGCCGTTCAATTCCGACAAAGCTCCGAAGTCGGTCTTTTTGAGGACCGCTCTCGGCAAGAGCTTCAGCGACAATCACGGTCTCGGGCGCCTCTGGTCGCCGATTGTCGAGGCCGTCGCCTCGCGCGATCTGATTACGGGCGCCACTGTCGACTGGGACGTCGTTCCTCAGTTCCAGGTGACCGTCAGCCGGCGCCAACACATCCGTGCCGACTTCGGCGTTAGCGTGCCCGTCACCAATACACCCGGACGCCCAATCCAGTTGATGATGTACTTCCTTTGGGACCGGCAGGATGGCGGGCTCTTCGAGGGGTGGCGATGAAACTCCAGTGCATAGCCGCGATTGTCTTGTTGTCTACTGCCGCCGCCGCGGGCAACAAAGCCACCGCGCGCAAGGATGAAGCGGCCATCCAGACATCGGACCGATGCTTCGCCTGTCATACCAATCTTGTCACGCTGTCTGGCCGCGACGTCTCCATCTCCAATGATTGGCGGGCCAGCATGATGGCCAACTCATCGCGCGACCCCTACTGGCAGGCCAGCGTACGACGCGAGTCCATCGACCATCCTGAATCCACCGCTCTCATCGAAGACGAGTGCTCTGTTTGTCATATGCCCATCACACGCTTCGAAGCCAGGCAACGCGGGGGCGAGGGGAAGATTTTCGAGCACTTGCCGATCGACTCCAACGATCCTTCGAAGAAGCAGTCCGCCGATGGCGTTTCCTGTTCGGTCTGTCATCAGATCAGCAAGGAGAAGTTGGGGACTCCGGAAACTTTCAATGGCGGATTCATCATCGACAAGCCGGACAGCAAGGGTGTTCACGCGGAATACGGTCCTTTCGAAATTCAAAAAGGACAAACCCGCATCATGCAGACGTCGAGTGGCGGATTTCAGCCGAACCAGCGCAAACACATTCAGGACTCCGAAGTCTGCGCGAGCTGCCATACGCTTTTTACGAAGCCCGGGAGTGCCACGGGCAGGGATCTACCCTTATTTCCGGAGCAGATGCCTTATCTCGAATGGCTCGAAAGCGACTACCGCGAAAAGCAAAGCTGCCAGTCGTGCCATATGCCGCTGGTGGATGAACCGGTCCGCATCACCAGCGTTCTCGGTGTACCTCGCGAAGGCTTACGCCGCCATCAGTTCGTTGCCTCCAACTTCTTCATGCAGCGCATGCTCAACCGGTATCGCGACGACCTCAGTGTCATCGCACCGCCGGAAGAACTCACCGCTGCTGCGGATCGCACAGTCGACTTCCTCAAGGAAAAGACCGCGAAGCTGTCCATTTCCTCGCCTGAGATGCACGCCGGGCGGCTTGAAGCCGACGTCACCGTTGAGAACCTGAGCGGCCACAAATTTCCGACCGCCTATCCGTCGCGGCGCGCATGGCTGCACTTCGTGGTGCGTGACGGCGCGAATCGCATCGTCTTTGAGTCGGGCGCCCTTCGCCCGGATGGGTCCATCGAGGGCAATGACAATGACGCTGATCCCAAGCGCTACGAGCCGCACTACTCGGAAATCCGCAGCGCGGATCAGGTTCAGATCTACGAGCCCATCCTTCAGGACGAACAGGGCAATGTCACCACATCGCTGCTATCGGCGACTCGCTACTTAAAGGACAACCGGCTGCTTCCGCACGGCTTCAATAAGGCAGCCGCTAAGCAGGATATTGCGGTGCAGGGCGACGCGGCGCAGGATCCCGCTTTCACCAGTGCCGGGCACCGGATTCGTTATTCCGTTGCGGTCGGTAGTGCTCAGGGTCCCTTCCGCGTCACAGCCGAGCTTTGGTACGAACCGATCGGGTTTCGCTGGGCGAACAACCTGAGGGCCTACAGCGCGTCTGAGCCCAAACGCTTCACCAGCTATTACGAGGCTATGGCGAACGGCGCGGCAGTGCTGCTAATGACGGCCGAACGCTAACGCCCAACTGCTAGGCTGGTAGTCGTGAGGGCAGCGCGCATCGCTAAAATCGCCGGATACTCGCTGGCCGGTTTCGTGACCGCGACCTTGGTCGCCGACAAGGTCAGCGGAAACTCAGTGATCTCGCAATTCGCGGGGTTCGGCGGCGCGCTGGCTGGAACGCTCGTCGGCCGTTTGCGCGGCAGTCGACAGATTGCGGCCGCCGCAAAACGAGCGAAATTGCAAACTCCGCCGGCCTGAACTCTTTACTTCGCCGCTTCGATCTTGTCGAACACGAGTGCCTGCGCACCCGCGCGCGTGAATGTACGACCCGAGACCGTCACGCGCTTCCCGGCAAACGGCAGCAACCGCTCGTTCTGGCCGACAGCCGGCATGGAGTCCGAGATTGGCAGGAAAATGACACCATCGTCTCGGAGGATGACCAGCGGCGAGCCTGTCTTTGCGCACGCCAGCGCGCAGTCGCGGCTGATTGGCTTTTCCAGACCTTTGGTATATGCGCAGGCGGAATCAAGCACCCATCCGGTTACTTTCGTGGGCGTTCCCTTTGACTCCGCCGCGACAGCCGTAAGGCTAAGTAGAATCGCGAGTCCAGTAGTGCAGCACAAAGTCTTCATCGTTGTCTTGTACCACGTTGCCACTGGCTTGTCGGTAGTGCATTTCTATTATTGCTGCGCGACCCGGTTGCTCCTACGCTGAGTTGACTAAGCCAAAAGGGGGCCCACGTTGGACTTCAGAAACGCACTCGGTCTGCTGATTCTGTGTGCGGCCGTAAGCGCTCAGGATACGAACGCTGCATTGGAAGGACAAGTCACCGACGCGTCAGGCGGCGTGATCGCAGGAGCATCCGTTAAAGCGGTGAGCAAGCTGACTGGCATCACGCGCTCGCAGAGCACGACGAGCACCGGCGCCTACCATCTATATCTACCTGCCGGCGAGTACGCTTTGACGGTCAGCGCGCCGAATCTGGCGGAGTACGCCCAGTCCGGTATCCAGCTCAATCTCAGCCAGACCGCGCGAATCGACGTCCAACTTCAGGTCGCCCGCGGAGTTGACGCCGTCAACGTCACTGCCATCGCGACGCTTGTCGACTCAGGCTCGAACGTCATCGGCAACGTCGTCACCGGTCGCGAACTCCTCGATCTTCCGCTCAACGGCCGCAACTTCACTCAGCTTGGCTTGCTTCAACCTGGCGTCGCGCCCATGACCGCCGGACTGGCGACGGCGGGCGGGTCGCTCAGAGCGGGGCAGGCCTATGCGGTAGACGGCCAGCGTCCCGAGTCCAATAGCTACCTGCTCGACGGAGTGTCGAACGTGAACCGCGTCGATGGCGGCTTTGCGCTGAAGACTCCCGTCGACGCCATCCAGGAGTTTCGCATTCTCACCCAGACGGCTCCGCCCGAGTATGGCGGCACGGCGGGCGCTACTACCACCGTCGTCACCCGCTCAGGCGGCAATGATGTGCACGGCACGCTGTACGAGTTCCTCCGCAACGATGTTCTTGACGCGCGCAACTTCTTTTCAACTAAAGCGGAGCCGCTCAAACAGAATCAGTTCGGCGCGACGCTGGGCGGTCCGCTGCGTCGCAACAGGGATTTCCTCTTCGGCTACTACGAGGGCTTCCGCAATCGTGAGGGCGTCACCCGCGCAGCTACCGTCCCGAGCGATCTGCAGCGTACGGGCGATTTCTCTGACCTGCGCGATCCGCAAACCGGCCAGCCCGCTCCTCTCATCAATTATTTCAGCGGTCAGCCATTCCCCAATAACCAAATTCCACTCGCGGCCCAAAGCGCAACTGCCCTGAAGATTCTTCAGTTCTACCCGCATGCTAATGCCGGGCCAAACCTGTTTACAGCCACCCAGGTAATGAAGAATCAATCCGACCACGGCGGCGCGCGCTTTGACCATGTGTTTCGAGAACGGGACCAGCTTTCGGTTCATTTCACACGTGCCGCCAACACCAACGAGGACCCTCTCTCCATCGCCGGCGCCGATGTTCCCGGCTTCCCCGTCGGCGAGGAAATCAAAACGTTGCGCGCAGCTATCTCCGAAACGCACCTGTTCAGCGGGTCCACCATCAACAACTTTCGTGGAGGGTTCTTTCGAAACGTCTTCTCCACGGACAGTCCGTTGAATCACACGTCGCCGCGCGATCTCGGTTTCAACTACGAAACCACGCTACCTGCTGCCCAGGGCTCGCCCTTTTTCATCGTGAGCGGTTACGCCAGCGTCGGCAATCCGATCACAGGGCCCCGCGACACCGCGCAGAATACATTTGAAGCCAACGACTCTCTGTCGCACACTCGCGGCGCGCATAGTTTCAAAGTTGGTATCGACTTCCGCCGAAATCAGATCAACATGGCCGAGGGTATCGCTTCGAACGGCTTCTTCGTCTTCGCTCCATTCCCGGCGAGCAACTCATTCGCCAGCTTCCTCCTCGGATTCCCCGTCGTGTTCTTTCAGGGCGGCGGCGATATGAACCGCGGATTGCGCAATGTCGAGTTCGCGGCGTACGCCCAGGACGAATGGCGCATCTCGCCTCGCCTCACGTTGAACTACGGCGCTCGCTGGGAGGTGAGCACGCCGTACGTCGACATTCGAAATCGAATGAACTCGTGGTCGCCCGGTAAGCAATCCACCGTGTACGCCAACGCCCCCAAAGGCCTGCTGTTCCCCGGCGACCCCGGAGTACCCGACGGCATCGCGCCGGTCTATTGGAAAGGTCTGATGCCGCGCCTCGGCTTCGCCTTTGATCCCAGTGGATCCGGGAAAACGTCAATCCGGGCGGCTTACGGCATCTTCTATGACTCGGTAACCAATGGCGTCGGTGCGCCGCTGCAAGCGCCGCTCAGCGCCGTCCCGTGGACGCAGGCGCGTCAACTGTCCGCTCCCATCAACTTCACAAATCCCTGGAATGGCCAGAATCCGTTTGCGGCAAACTCATTCCCTGAACCCACCACGGTGCTGACAATTGAGAACGGAATGCGACCGCCATATTCGCAAAACTGGAATCTCTCAATTCAGCGATCACTCGGCAACGCCTATCTTCTCGACGCTCGCTACATCGGCAATAAGGGGACACGTCTGCCGCGCATGATCGAAGCGAATCCGGCGATCTACGGTCCCGGTGCGACGTCCGACAATGCCGACCAGCGCCGGCCCTACGCCGGCTGCCATGGAACGCAAGGTTCCTGCGACTTCGCCTCCGTCGGCCTGCTGACGAATCAGACCAACTCCACCTACCACGCGGCGCAACTCGCACTCTCGCGCCGGTTCTATAGCGGATTCGCGTTTCTCGGCTCCTATACATTTTCGAAAACCCTCGACTACGTCTCCAGCTTCAACGTCGCCGGTTCCGCCCCGCGGCTGGTAGGCGGCGAGAATGATCTCGCCCAGGATCCAGCGAATCTTCGCGCCGAGCATGGACCGTCTTTGTTCGACGCCCGCCACCGCTTTGTGTTCAGCGGCAGCTACGAGATTCCCACGCCTCATCTGTCGGCGCTGTTTGCCAAGGCAGCGCTCGGCGGTTGGCAGCTCAACACGATCCTCAACTTCTCCTCTGGTACACCCTTCACCGTCTATGACAGCGCCAACGTTGCTCTTCAGGGGAGTTCGCCTGAGATCACCGGTTTCTATTCGAGCCGGCCTGACCTCATCGGCGACCCGAACTCCGGACCGCATACGGCTGACCAGTGGGTGAACCGGTCGGCATTTCGACGGCTTGACCCGGTGACGCAAGCCGGCAAATTCGGTAGCGCCGGGCGTAACGTCGTTCGCGGACCCGGCATTGCGAACGTGGATCTCTCTCTACTGAAGACGCTGGCGCTCTCCGAACGTCTTCGTCTCCAGTTCCGCGCCGAGTGCTTCAATCTCGCGAACCACGCGAAGTTCGGCCTGCCGGAGAATGACATCTCGTCCCCGAACTTCGGCCGCGTGCTCGCATCCGGCGCGCCGCGATTATTCCAATTCGGACTTAAACTGATCTTCTAAGACGAGGCGATGAAGATAAGAACTGAATGGCTCATCCTGGGCGCACTTCTGGTAACCGCATTCCTTTGCTCTGCATACCCGATGTACGTAATCCGCCCGTTCCGGGCGCAGCAGGCCACTGAACTGTCGATCGCACTCGTGGTGAAGCGGTGGGGGCCCGGACTGGCAATCGTCTGTTCGCTCACGAGCCTCGCTTTGCTGGTGTTGCTCTGGAGACGCACACTTAGCCTCTGGTCGCGCGTGGGCGGTTCGGTAATCTTCACCTTCACCGTGCTCTTCACCGTGCTCAGCTACGTGAACGTCTACGAACAAATGTTCCATCCCGCCCCCGGCGCCCGCTTCATCACAGCGGCCAATGCCAAAGTGGACGCCGCCGACATGGTGCTCGCAGTCTCAGTCAGCGGTCAACCGCGAGCCTACCCGATCAGAACCATGGGTTACCACCACATCATCAACGATCGTGTTGGAGGTGTGCCGATTGTTGCCACGTATTGAACGCTCTGTCACACCGGTCTGGTGTGGAGGCGCGAGATCGACGGGCGGTCGCTGACGTTCCATCTCGCGGGAATCAATAATCAGAATTTTCTGATGCGCGATGAGGAGACCGGCTCCTTCTGGCAGCAGATCAACGGTAAAGCTGTCTCCGGACCCATGGCCGGCAAGCAGTTGGAACTGATCCACTGCGACGAGCTTACATTCGGCCTCTGGCGCGGCGAGAACCCGCAAGGCACCGTTCTGCTTCCAGTGGCGAAATTCGAGAAACAGTACGAGCCGAAGGACTGGGAGCGCCGAATGCTCAAGGCTCCCACCGTGGTGGACACCACCAAGACAGGCACTGCTGCTCGCACTCTCATGCTCGGTATCGAACTCGACGGTGTCAGCCGCGCGTATCCGCTCGCTCGTGTTCTAGAGCAAAAGCTGGTGCTGGACAACCTGGGTTCCCATCGGATCATCCTCGTGGTCGGGCCTGACGGCAAGTCCGTACGTGCCTTCGAAAGTAGCGCTGGGGAAGTGGACTTCTATCGCACTCCATCGGGAGTCTTGATGGATAGCGCGACGGGCAGCGAATGGAATTTCATAGGCTGTGCGACGTCGGGGAAGTCCGCCGGCCGTTGCCTCAAGCCCCTCACTACCATCAAGGACTACTGGTTTGACTGGCACCTTTACCACCCCAAGTCCACTGTCTATTCACATTAATCACGCCTCTCTCCTTGACATTCTACATATCCTCGCCTAATGTGTAGATTGTCTAGGAGAGTGGATGTCTAACGACAAATCCGACCTGCTGCAGGGGACGCTGGACATGCTGATCCTCAAGATCGTCGCGCTAGGCCCAGTCCACGGGTACGGCATTTCCCTTCGCATCAAACAAATCTCAAAAGACGTCTTGCAAGTTCAGCAAGGTTCGCTTTACCCCGCACTGCATCGTCTGGAAAAGCGTGGGTGGCTGAAGGCTGAGTGGGGAGAGTCAGAGAAGGGTCGGCAAGCGAAGTTCTATGCGCTGTCGGCCAAGGGCGTCAAGCAGTTGACCGAGGAGGAATCGAACTGGTCGAGGCTCGCGGGCGCCGTTACGCAGATCATGCAAACCGCCAAGTAGGAGGCGCGCAAATGTCCTGGTGGAACTTCCGCAAAAATCCGGTCGACAAAGAATTGGACACTGAACTTGGCTTTCACATTCAGGAACTGGTGGACGATAACATCGCCTCCGGTATGTTGCCCGAGGAAGCGCGCCGGCAGGCCATCCTCGAATTCGGCGGTCGTCAACAAATGAAGGAGGAACTGCGCGACGTTCACCGGTCCGCGTTGCTGGACGGTGTGGTTGCTAACCTCAAGGCGGCGGTCCGCTTCATCCGCAAGTCACCGTCTTTCGCCCTTACCGTTATCCTGACGCTCGCCATCGGAATCGGCGCGAATACCGCGGTGTTCTCAGCGATCAACGCGATTCTACTGCGCCCGCTGGCCTATCCTGAAGCCGACTCGCTGGTCCAGATCGGTCAGGGCCTCAAAAAATCGCCAGGCCGCGAACGCGCCGTTGCGCCTATCCGACTCGAAGAGTGGAACCGGATGAATTCCACCTTTACCTCAATGTTCGGCTTCTACACCGAGAATGATTCCGAGACCTCCGGATCCCTCCCGGAGAAGGTTACTCAAGGCCTCGTTTCCCCGCGCTTCGTCCAGACCTTCGGAGTTGCGCCGGCCATAGGCCGTGATTTCACTTCTGCCGAGCAGCACTTCGGCGGCCCCCGCGCGACCATCCTGAGCGACCGCTATTGGCGCCGCAGGTTCAACGCCGATCCCTCGGCAATTGGCCGAGCGGTGTACTTTGGCAAAAGCGGCTACACCATCGTCGGCGTGATGCCGCCGTCGTTTCCTGACCGCGATGTCGACATGTGGCTGCCCGTGGCGCCTGATTCTCAATATGCGCAGAGCCGCGAGTCCACTTGGTACACGGTCATCGGTCGCCTGAAGGCCGGATCGACTCTCGGGCAGGCACAGGCCGATCTCACGTCGGTTCAAACGAATCTCGGTCGCGCTTTCCCAAAGACCGACGCTGACATCGTTGTCGAAATTCAGCCGCTGAAGGATACGACTGTGGGCAGCGCCAGAAGGTCCCTATGGCTCTTGTTCGGAGCCGTCACGGTGCTGCTTCTAATCGCCTGCATTAACATCGCCGCCCTTCTCCTTGCGCGCTCCGCACAGCGCCAGCATGAGATCTCCATACGCTTCTCACTTGGGGCGTCGCGCGCCACGATAATCTGGCAGCTGCTCACCGAGGCGTTTGTGCTGGCCGCCATCGGCGCGACGCTCGGCATCGCGGCCGCGGCAGGCACATCCACTGTATTCCGCCTCCTCGCCCGCAACATTCCCCGTGTGAGCGAAATTCATGTCGACTGGCGCCTCGCCGTCTATACGCTCGGGTCCGCCCTCTTCGCGACTTTGGTTTGCGCGCTTCTCCCCGCTTTGCGAGCCACCACCGAAGGACTCTCCTGCGCCTTATCGCAAGCCGGCCGCACGCAAGTGTCAAGCCGCAGCCGGCTGCAATGGCTTCTCGTAGGTGTGCAGGTATCGCTGGCCGTAACTTTGCTTGCCGGTGCCGGATTGTTTCTACGCAGCTTTCAGGAGCTCGGTCGCGTGTCGCCGGGCTTCGATCCCGATCACGTTCTCACACTGCGCGTGAGCGGTTCATGGGGCGAGACCGCGGACATGAAGCGGTTGACTCAGCGCATCGATCGCACCTTGGATGCGCTGCGGGCGTCTCCTGGCGTCGAAGCCGCGGCCACGTCCGCTCAGTTACCGGGCGTCCCGCTGAGTTCCCCGGTGGAGTTGAAAATAGTTGAGGATCAGGGCGACGCCCAGCACAAGATCGTGTCAGAGAATCGCTGGGTCTCGCGCGGCTATTTCGCCACGATGCACGTCCCCATCATCGCCGGCGATCCCTGTCCCAACGTCAGTGGACCGTACTACAGCATCTCTGTCAATCGCAGTTTCGCGAATACCTATTTCCCTGGCGGCGAGGCGGTTGGTCATCACCTGCAGGCTCCTGGGAACTTCACGCCGGCTGGTGAAATTCGCGCGGTTGTGGCCGACGCGCGGGATCAGGGACTCGATCACGCACCCGTCCCCACCGCCTATTGGTGCACGAGCAGTCCCACGCCTGATCCGCACTACCTCGTTCGCGTGCACGGCGACGCGGCGAGCATGGCGTCGACGCTCCGCTTGAAGATTCACGAAGTTGAGCCGAACCGCTCGGTGTTCGCGGTTCAGCCGCTCACCGAACATCTCAGCAATGCCTTCGCCGAAAATCGCATGAGCGCCATCCTGCTCGGCTTCTTCGCCGTTACGGCTGTCTCGCTGGCCTGCATCGGACTCTATGGAACTCTAAGCTACTTTGTCGCCTTGCGCCGCCGCGAAGTTGGGCTACGGCTCGCACTCGGCGCGTTGCGCAGCCAGATCATTTCCCGCTTTGTGCTGCAGGGCCTGGGCGTGACGCTGGCAGGCTGCGCGGTGGGGGCCCTGCTCGCCGACGGCTTCGGGCGCTTCCTCTCGGGAATGCTGTACGGCGTTACACCGTCCGACACCACCACAATGATTGCCGTCCTCGGCATTGTGCTCGTGGTTGCGGCATTAGCCTCACTTGCTCCGTCCATTCGCGCGGCCCGCCTCGACCCCATGCGTGTGCTCCGCGAAGAGTAGCCGCCTGCTGGGTGGCCTTCAGATTGATATTCTGAAGGTTCACATATGTCCAATCGAGTAATCGTATTCGGGGCCGGCGGGCAGTTAGGTGTTGAACTGGTCGCCGAGTTTTCGCGGCGCGGGTTTGAAGTAAAAGCTTTCGAGCGATCCGACGTCGACATCACCAGCCGCGGCATCGTCGAGCAGTGCGTCGCAGACCTCGACCCGGCGCTGGTTGTGAATTCCGCCGCATACAATCAGGTGGATGTCGCCGAGAAGGACCCCGAAGCAGCCTATCAGGTGAATGCTCTCGCCGTCAGAAATCTCGCGCTGGCAGCCCGCCAGACTGACGCCCAGTTGGTACACTTTTCCACGGACTACGTCTTCGACGGCACCGCCGGCCGCGCCTACACTGAGGCCGACAAGCCGCATCCGCTGGGCGCCTACGCGGTTTCGAAATATGGTGGTGAACTGTATGCTGAAGCCTACCTGGACAATCCGCTCATCATTCGCACGTCCGGTGTCTTCGGTCCTGCCGGCGCGCACACTAATCGTGGAAATTTTGTCGAACTGATGCTTCGTCTCGCTGCCTCGCCGAATCCCATTCGGGTGGTCGAGGATCACTTCGCGTCTCCCACTTACGCTCCAGCTCTCGCATCGAGGACCGCGGACCTCGCGCAAAAGAAAGCCTCGGGCGTATTCCACATCGGCGGCGGCACACCGATTAGCTGGTTTGAATTCGCGTCGAAGATTTTCGCAGCCGCTGGTGTCAAACCCAATCTCCGTTCCACCAACGAACGCGAGTATCGTACGCCCGCGAAGCGTCCGCGGTATTCAGCACTAGCGAACCTCAGATTGGCTGATTTCGGCATCGATCCGATGCCTTCACTCGACGACGCCCTCCGCGACTATATGCAGAGGACCGGCCGTTTGAACGCAGTACCCGCCTAACTGCGCAGCCGCAGAATGAACCAGCCGAGCCCCACGACCAGGAGTGCGTAGCCGAGCGCCCGCTGGAACGGGATCCGCCGTACTCCGAAGAACGCCGCCGTTGCGAGAAGCGCCTCAGCCGAAAGCGCGCCGCTCAGAAAGAGGCCTGGCTGATACTCGCCCGCGGTCAGCAACATCGAAAAGTACATTCCGTGGAAGAGCCCCAGGACTCCTGTCACCACCCAGCGTCCGCCGGCGTTTGGCAGCATCACTAGTTCCACTGCGAGGTAAGCGACCGAGAGTGCTGCGGCGGCCTCAATGAATCGTGGCGCTAGTCCCAGGCGTTCCGGATGAATCAGTAACGCGCCGGCGAGTTGCCCCGCGGCAAAGGTTCCAAACAGCAGACCTAAGTCGCGCCATCCGCGCGCGGCCAACAGCAAGGCGATGAGGAACAGAATCTGGGCCGGACCGGCGATGGCGCGCCAGAAGCCCGCTCCCGCTTCGCGAACGAAGATTTCAGTCGCCGTCGGCGGACGGAAGCGTAGCGTAGCTTCGGTGAACGACGAGTCAAAGGCCGCCTGATCGTTCAAAGGTCCGTGCGTCGCGCGCAACAGATGCACATGATTCGGCACCGTGATCGATGGAAACGTGCAGCGCACGCTGAACTCGTCGACGTCTCGTGGGAACACAAAGGTCGCCGAACAGACGAGATTCTCTGATTCCTCACGGCAGGTTTGACGAACCCGGCGCGCTTCGTCGCCGGCGCCGAAAAAATGCAGATTGTCGAACAACGCAGACTCGGGTTGCTTCAGGTGCGCCACCTCGTACACCGGCATCCGCAACTCGACATCAAGCTGCGACCCGTTGAGCTTGGCGTCGCTGGTGCTCATCGAGACTACGTGAGCCAGCGCCGCCGGCGCGATCAACCACAGCCACACCAGCCTCATGGCGCGAGATCGGCAGCCGCGGTGGAGCGAGCGCTGCGTGTGTAGATCACCCTTAGAATCGCCAGCAACGGGACCGAAAAGAACATGCCGGGGACGCCAGCGATCTGCTCGCCCGCTAACACGCCGAACAGCACCAGTAACGGATGCAACTCGACGCCCGACCCCATCAGGTAGGGCGAGAGGACGTAATCCTGGAACATCCGGTACACCAGGATGAACACTAAAACGGCGACGATATGCGAGTAGCCAGTGACGCCGCAGACCAGCACGATGGCTACTGCCGCCGTTAGCGGACCTACCACCGGAATGAACTCCAGCACTGCGGCAACGCCGCCCAGCAACATCGCGTATTGTGCACCGGTTGCCTGCAGGAATAACGAATAGCTGATAAAGGTCGCCGCTGAAAGGGTGATCAGTGCGCGAATGTAATGGCCCAGCATCACGTGTATGTCAGCCAGGATGTCCTCGAAAAGCATCCGGTTGGCGGGATCCCGGGCGGAGTCCAGCATTGCCTCTTTGATTTCGTGACCGTCCTTCAAAAAGAAGAACGCCAAAATCGGGATCAGGACTGTCGTCAGCACGCTGCCCACATGCGCCAGAATTTCCGTCGCGGCTTGCTTGAGAATCGGAATCGCGTTCTTGTCCAGATTGGACAATTGGCCGCGCACAGCCTCGAGAATGCGATCGCGGTACGGGCCCAGCCAGTCGAGGAAGGGAAGACCGGCCAGAGGGTCCTGCGCCTTGACCAACTCAGGAAGTTTTGCAGTTAGGGTAGCCGCCTGGTCCGCCAGCGTCCCTCCAAGCAGGAATCCGATCCCTATGATCGCGCCCACCAGCATCAGGTAAACCACTGCCAGTGATACATTCCGCGACACGCGCTTGGGAGTAAAACGTGAAATCAGCTCTACCAGCGGCGACAGCATGTAGGCGAAAAAAAGCGCCAGGGTGAAGACCATGATGGTCTCGCGCGCTTCAAAGGCGAGCAGCAGCGCCAGCGCGATGAGGACGACCGTCCAGGTTACGCGAGCCGCACGGCGGTCAATTCCAAGCATGAGTTAAGAGAGCGGACAGGACTGCCCGTCCGCTCGTGGAAACAATTATCGCAGTGATGCGGTGGTCTTGTGCGGACGAGCATTGCCCTTTAGGTGCGCATGCGGCATGAATAGCTGTTCTACTAATTCCTCGGGGAGCGAAAGAGAAAGCTTCAACGTACTCGCCTGAGTGGAGAGTTGTAGACTCTGGAGCAGCGTTGCCGCCTCTTGCGCCTTCGGATCCTTGGCCTGCTGTAAGAGTCCGGCAATGAACCGGATGACATCAGCCAGCGCGGTCGCGTCCTGGTCTGACCGTGTGAGCGCCTCGCCCGAAAGCTGGATTCCTGCTGCAGTGAACTTCACTCCGCCGCTGGCTGCCCGCACTGCTTGGAACAGATTCGCGCCGCCCATTGCCTGGTTCACGCCAGAGTCGCCTAACTTGCCGGCAAAGAAATCGCTCGGCGGTACGGTCGATACAAACCATGCATCGTTGACGCTTGCCAGATCGCGGACCTTGTTCTGGGTTGCCGCGTCCAGCTTCTGTCCGCTGTTGCGACCGTCGATCACGGCCTTAACTGCGGTTGACGTTCCCATCACCGCAGTTGACGCATCCAGGAAACCAACAACGTTGTCGGATTTTGAATCCTTCTCGCCGATCAATTGGACACCGCTGTAGGAGGTGATGACTGCGCCGGCAGCCTGTGCCGTGGTGAGAATCCGCGCCGGATTAAAAACACCGCGTCCCAGAACAATCGCCTGCGTGGTGGCGCCGGTACCGGTAGTGGCTGCGACAATCTCAGATAGGTCACGGCGAGGATCAAAGCCAGTGGCCGCGATGAACTTCGCCATCTGCGGATCGTCCGAACTGATCTGTCCCAGGACGTACTGTCCGAACTTGGAGGCCTTGCTCTGTTCCACCTGGATACCGCTAATCGCGGTAGCGCCCGCGGGAACCAGGCTGAGCAGTGCGGGGTCCACTGCGGCAGAAACCGCAACCGCTAACAGAATGATGCCGACAAACGACTTTCGTACCGGTGTCATAAAACTCCTCTTATGGGATGGAACGCTACTTTGTAGCGAAAAGTTCCCGCCCGGCCGCCAAATCTTCCTGCGACCCCTATTCGCAGTCTACTATCCTTAGAGACAGAGCACATATGCCATTTGCCCCCATCCCCGAGGCTATCGAGGATTTCCGCAACGGCCGCATGGTGATCGTTGTGGACGACGAAGACCGCGAGAACGAAGGCGACCTCACTATCGCCGCGGAGAAGATCACCCCTGAAATCATCAATTTCATGGCCAAACACGGCCGTGGACTGATCTGTCTTCCGCTCGACGCGGCCATCTGCGACCGGCTGGAACTGCCTCCTATGAGCCGCAGCAACACCTCTCGCTTCGGCACCGCATTCTGCGAGTCCATTGAAGCCCGCGAGGGCGTCACCACCGGAATTTCCGCTTTTGACCGCGCTCACACGATTCGCGTCGCTATCGATCCTCTGAGCCAAGCTCGTGATCTCGCCCGTCCAGGACACGTTTTTCCTCTTCGCGCCCGCGAAGGCGGAGTTCTGGTTCGCGCTGGACAAACCGAGGCTGCCGTGGACCTCGCCCGCCTCGCCGGGCTGCAGCCCGGTGGCGTCATCTGCGAAATCATGAATGAGGACGGATCCATGGCGCGCGTCCCGCAGCTACGCGAGTTTTGCGCCGTCCACGGCCTCAAGATGATTTCGGTGGCCGACCTCATCCGCTACCGTCTCCATCACGAGCGTTTCATCCGCCGCGACGCGGAAGGCTGCCTCAATACCGAATTTGGCGTTTTCCGCGCCATCCAGTACACCAGTTCCATCGGTCCTGAGCGGCACTTGGCCATGGTTCAGGGTGACATCGAAGGTGTGCCAGGCGTGCTGGTTCGCATGCACTCGCACTGTGTCTTGGGTGATGTTTTCGGATCCCTCGACTGCTCCTGTCATGAAACGCTGAAGGCGTCGATGAAGCGGATTGCTCAGGAAGGACGCGGCGCACTGGTCTACCTGCATCAAAGCGGACCCGGACTCAAGATGCATTCCGACGGCGGCAAACAGCGTCTTGCTTCTCATGGCAAGGAACCGAATTTCGCCCCTTCTGACTCGCCCCGCTTTCAGCACGAAATCGGGATCGGGGCGCAGATACTCGCCGATCTTGGGCTGTCCACCATACGTCTGCTCACCAATCATCCCCGGAAAATAGGCGGTCTCGAAGGATTCGGCATTCAAATCAGCAGCCAAGTCTCGCCGTTCGACTAAAACGGCGCTATCATCGCAATTCGCTCCTATGAGGAATCGATCCGCGTACCCACCGCAGCTGTTCGTCCTGGCTGTCCTTGCCTTGGTCTCGTTCACCATACAACTGCGCCTCAGCGCCAATCTGATCGCGGATTTATTTTTCCCCGCGAGCACGCCGTCGCCGACGCTCGCGATGACTGAAGGCAAGGATCGCATCGCCTGGGCCGGTCCCAACGCCAAGAAGGCGGGACTTGAAGCTGATGATCGCGTTTTGACTGTTGACGACCGCCCTTACAGCGGTGAGGGTGGTCTCGCCAGCGCCATCGCCGCCGCCGGACCCGGGGGTTCGGTGAAGCTGAGAACCATGCGCGGCGATGACACTCGCCAGGTGCTGGTTCTGATCGCAGCCGATCAGCCGCCGTCCAAAAAATCCATCGTCATCAATCTGATCTACCGGTTGGTCACCCCACTTTTCTGCCTCGCGTTAGGATTCTTCGTTGCCTTCCAACGCCCGTTCGACAAACTCGCCTGGATCGTTCTGGGTCTGATGGCCAGCTTCAGCCAAGCATCTGGGGGCGGTCTCATGCGGTACGCTTACGCCTGGGACGACTGGCTGCGGCCCGTCGCTATCTTCTTCATCGCAGTTTGTCTCAGCACCTGGCCCATCGCAATGCTTTGGTTCGGCACATTCTTCCCGGTGCCTTCGCGTCTGGAACAAAAATGGCCCTGGCTGAAATGGCTGCTTATCGCTCCGGTCTCCCTGTGGGGAATAGTGAGGATCACCACCGCCGTGATCAGCGTACAATATGGCGCCGCTCCAGCCCTGCTTCAAACGCTAAACGGAACTCTCGGCCGCTACGTCTTCATCTTCTTCTCCATCCCGATTTCGTTCTTCTTCATGCAGCTTGGCGAAAAGAGCGGCACGCTTCCCTCCAAGGACGCCCGGCGCCGTATCAAGCTGATTTGGATGGGTACGATGTTCAGTCTCACGCCGATGTTTGTTCTGGCGCTCATCGGTTTTATCCGAGGCGGTGAACTCGACTCCCTCCCTGAATGGTTTGTGATTCCTGCGTTGCTTTTGCAATTGCTGTTTCCCATCACGCTCGCCTACGTCATTGTGGTGCAGCGAGCCATGGACGTCCGCATGGCGTTGCGGCTTGGGCTGCGTTACACCCTCGCTCGCAGCGGAGTGGCAGTAACGCGCGGCATTTTGATCGGCGCTCTCATAGGGTTCATCATTTTTGCTGCGGTTCAGTGGCATGTGCGCGGAGTGCAACTGATTGCCCTCATCTGCCTCGGAGTCATCGGCGTGCTGTTCCTGAGACGAATATTCGGGAGAGTCTCCCGGTGGGTTGACCGGCGCTTCTTCCGCGAAACCTATGCCGCCGAGCAAATCCTCGCTGACTTGAGCGATGAAGTTCGGACTATCGTTGAAACGCAGCCGCTGCTTCAAACCGTCGGCACCCGCTTATCCGAATCCTTGCATGTGCCCAAGGTTTCTTTGCTGTTGAAATACAGCGACGGCTATCGTCCCGCCTATTCGCACGGCTTTGCCGAAATGCCGAGGGTGGCATTCGCAGACGACTCAGGCATCGTCCGGCAACTCCGGGACATCCGTGGACCCGTCATGATCTACCGCGATGACCCAGATTCCTGGACGCGCGACCTCACCGTTACCGAATCTGATGAACTGAGCAAGCTCGACTCCGAACTCGTGCTGCCGATGGCCGTTAAGGACAAACTCCACGGCTTCATCGCGCTCGGTCAAAAGCAATCCGAAGAGCCTTATTCAGGTAGCGACGTGAAATTGCTGCAGTCGGTGGCTGCGCAGACCGGACTCGCACTCGAAAACGCGCAGTTGACTGCCGTGGTCGCGACCGAAGTTGCCCAGCGTGAACGCCTGAATCGCGAATTGGAAATCGCGCGTGAAGTTCAGGAGCGCCTCTTCCCGCAGAAGTACCCCGCCGTGCCCGGACTCGACTACGCCGGACACTGCCGCCCCGCACAGGGCGTCGGCGGCGACTACTACGACTTCGTTGAGGTACCCGGCGGTGCTTTCGGCATCGCCATCGGCGATATATCCGGCAAAGGAATTCCTGCCGCGCTCCTGATGGCCAGCCTTCAAGCTTCCCTTCGCGGGCAAGCCATCACAGGACCTACCGACCTTGCCGCGCTCATGAACAACATGAACCGGCTGATCTTCGACACGTCGCCCTCTAACCGCTACGCCACATTCTTCTACGGCCAGTACAATCCGCAGTCACGAATCTTCACCTACGTCAACGGCGGCCACAATGCGCCAATGGTCTGTCGAAACGGGGACGTGATCCGGTTGGAGGACGGTGGACCGCCGGTTGGTCTCTTCAGCGCCGCCAGTTACTCGCAATCGACAGTGGAACTTCACCCCGGCGACGTGTTGGTCGGGTTCACGGACGGAATTTCAGAAGCGATGAATCACGCCGACGACGAGTTCGGCGAAGAGCGCATGATCCCCGTGATCGAGGAAGGCCGCACCCTTTCCGCGAACGTGATCATCGACCGCTTGTTCGTCGCCGCGGATGTTTTCGCCGACGGCGCGCCCCAGCACGATGACATGACGGCCATCGTTGTCCGCGTCCTCGACGTCCAGACATAGTTTCGCGGCTACAATGGTCCGCATGAGAAGACGCGATTTCCTGCCGGTGGTTTTGGCCCCGGCTTTCGCATCCTGGAAGGCCGATGCCGCAAGCGTGGCGGATTGGCCGCAGTGGCGCGGTCCTGATCGCAACGGGCTCTCGGCCGATACAGGACTTCTGTCAGCGTGGCCCTCGGGCGGTCCAAAACTCGCCTGGCGCACCGACGGACTAGGTGACGGCTACGGCTCGGTCGCCCTGGCCGGCGACCGCATCTATCTTCAAGGCTCCAAATCCGGCGAGAGCGTCGTATTCTGCCTCAACCGCGCCGATGGCAAGATGCTTTGGACTTCGCCTTTGGGCAAGCGTCTTGACCAGGATCGAGGCCCCGGTCCGCGAGGCACGCCCACCATCGACGGCGATCTGCTTTACGCGATTAGCGAGGATGGCGATATCCGCTGCCTGAAGACGTCAAACGGCTCCGCTGTCTGGCGGAAGAACATGCTCGCCGATTTTCACGGCTCCAACCCAAACTGGCTCATCAGTGAATCCCCACTGGTGGACGGAGATAAAGTTGTGTTCACGCCAGGCGGTCGTGGCGCCGGCATCGTAGCCGTGAATAAGATGACCGGTAAGGATATCTGGTCCGCTAAGGAGTTGAGCGATCCAGCTGGCTACTCGTCCTTGATCGCTATTGATGCCGGTGGGGTCCGCGCCTACACCACTCTGACCGCACGATCGGCGGCCGGCGTCCGTGCCAGCGATGGAAAATTGCTGTGGCGCTATGAACGTGTGGCCAACGGTACCGCCAACTGCACCACCCCAATTTTCGCCGGCGGCAAGGCCTTCTACACATCCAACTACGGCACCGGGTGCGCGCTACTCGATCTCAAGGCGGAAGGCGGCGAACTGCGCGCGAGCGAGGTCTATTTCAACCGCGACATGATGAATCACCATGGCGGCGTCGTGCTGGTCAAGGGCCATCTCTACGGATTCTCCAATGCGATCCTCACCTGCATGGACTTCGCTAGCGGCAAGGTGATGTGGAAAAACCGCAGCGTCGGTAAGGGCTCGCTCACTTACGCCGACGGCAAGCTATTCCTGCTTGGGGAGAACAACACCGCCGGTCTCGCCGAAGCATCTCCGGACGAGTACAAGGAACTTGGGCGCTTCAACATTCCCGACACCGGTCTGCCCAGTTGGGCCCATCCGGTAGTGTGTAGCGGTCGTTTGTATATCAGGAATCAGGGAATGCTGATGGCTTACGAGGTGCGCGCGTAGCAGCCGCACTTCCTGACATTTATCAAACTTTACAGCATCCTTTTCCCTCCGAGCTTCGTCTGTTACGAGCAGAGGAGGGAATTCTGGGATGACTCCAAACTTACCGGCTACAGCAAATAAGGTCTCGACACCGACACTTCATGTCGGTGCCGCCCACTGTCCCATGTGTACGCACAAAGTTCCCGCGTACGCGGTCGTTTCCGGTCGCAAGGTCTTTGTACGACCCGGGCAGAAGTGTCCGCGATGTTCAAGTACGCTGGACGCTGCTTACGTGCTTGATCTTGACCGCGCCGCATAGTTCGCGTTCACGCGTCCATCGGGGCCTTCACCCAGGGCGCGGTATCATGGATTGAAGGATAGTTTTGAAAAAGAAGCCTGCTCAAACTCCGAATGTCGCCAACAAGCCTGAACCCTTGATTGACGACGCGTTGACTCGTGAGGTGCTTGAACAGGCCCGCCTTGTCCTCGATGACGTGAAGCCAAAGCGGGCCGCCAAGTGTGTCGTCTGCGGAAATGAGTCTGCCCCCAATTCCGCGGAGGAGCTTTGCTGGGTCTGCCGGCGCCTGAAAATCAGCGCCTGGCGCGACTCCGATCAGCAACTTCCCCTGCAGGAGTAAGCGTCAGAGCGATCGCAGATAGTTCAGGAGATCCTGCTTGCTAGCCTCGGGCAGGATGTTGAATCCTGCAACGGACAGGTTCGCCTCAGATCCCTGCGATGCATGTGCCTGAATTGCCTGAATCAGGTCCCTGGTCCTACCGTCGTGGAGCAGGAAGATTCTCTGTCCTAGTCCCCAAAGCGGCGCGGTTCTAAACTCATTCTCACCGGCATTGCCCTGTGAGACCCCGTCCGCCAGCGTGCTGCCCATATTGTGAACGAGTAGATCTGAGAAGAGGCGCGCGGGTTGATTGCTTAGCGCCGCCACAGATGATTTGCCGGTGTTCATGCTTTCCGTATGGCAGAGATTGCAGCCTACCAGCGCGAACAAATCGTGCCCCCGGCTGATTGACGCAGCGGATACGTTTCCGTAAGACGTGACCGGAGTTGGCGGAGCCAGAAAGCGCATGAATATGGCAAACTGCTCCACATCGCCCGAAATACCTGTCGTGAAGATCGTGTGGTCTTCAGGATGTCCATTCTGATCGCAACTCGGATCAGCTTCCCGCGCGTTCGGGAAGACTTCGTTAGTCACGCCTTGTTCCACGGCGTACGCCTCGCCGGCGAAGATCAAGAGAGACTTGTTCTGAGCCTTCCACCCAAAGCGCGTCAATGTTCCATCGTTCCCGGTCCGGTTCTCCCTCCCCGTGATTCCCAAAGCCTGCTTCAACCAGGAATTCGAGTTCTTGTTTGCCAGGATGGTCGCGTCCGGTATCGCTTCTATCAGCCCATTCCCAAAAGTGGGTGTTGGAATACGAAACGAGACGTTGCCTCTCGATAGTTGGGTGGCGAAGTCCGTTTGCTGAGCGTTGCAGCCGGCGGGCGCGTCAGTGCGGCCTGTAATTACGAACAGGTCATGCACCCCGCCATCTGCGGAGCCATCCGCGTTGCGCTTGAAGCGCGCTTCACGGACAGGACCGTCAATCGTAATGAAAGACGGAATGCGGTTTTGCGCTCCGTGCGCTGTCGCCACAGCGATTTGCGGATTTACCGCCGGACTGCTTCCGCCAATTGCGGGAAAGTTGTGGCAGCCGCTGCAACTGTTCATGTTGAAGCCTGGGCCCAGGCCGATCCCTTCCTCACCTGGCATCAAACCAGCCACCGAGTCTACTTCGCTAAAGGTTGCCAGGCTCGAATTGAACAACCCCATCTGTTGAATACTCAGTCCGGCGATGGCGCCCCCCGCGGCGGCAGGCCCGCCGCGCACGCCCGGATCCTTTGCTGGGCTTGAAGGAGCGAATCCCTGGCCGCTGACGAGGCTCGTCGTCAGAATAAAAGAGGAAAAAAACACGCTAAATCGCGTCGTTTCACTAGATTTAAGGTCTCTATTTATAGACATAATTCTCCCCGTTGGTACGCCGGCGCATTTTTGCCGGAACGCAGCTATGGTGTTGAAGCCAAGCGTCCTCACCCGCTCAAGGACACTACGACCCCTCGGCGTGGCACTAAAAAGTGACAGTACTAGTTGGGCTATGTTACGTTAAGAGCGTTAACAATTCAAATCAGTTTTTGAAGTTTATTAATTGGTTGCAGCTATTAATGCTCCGGCCAAATTCAGTCGGGCTCGGAGCAGCCCAAGCAACTTCGGGAGATTGGGCGACAGACGGTTGTGGCGGGTGATCCATTCGATTTCGAAGGAGAACAGAGGAGAGCACAATTCCGGGAACGCCAGCCGTGACGAGAGAAAGCTCATTGCTGCCCACCCCGGCACCAAACTCACACCAACACTCTCGGCCGTGAAGTGAAGAGCTTCTTCGAAGGTCATCACTTCCTGGACAATCGCCGGGCGCCAATTGCTGTCCGAGCACAAGGTAAGGAATTGCCGCTGCAGACCGGGGTTCAGATCACTGCGCAGCGTAATCAGATTTTCTGGCGCGAGTTCAGCAACTGAAACACAGCGCCGCGACGCCAGTGGATGTTGCAACGGCAGCGCCACCAACGCCCGCTCACGCAACAATCGTTCACTCATCAGGTCCGCATCAAGTACGTGGCCCATCACGATGGCTGCATCCAGCCGCCCGGCGAGCACCAACTGCGCCAGGTCGGACGAGTGATGGCTCAGCCACTCCGCCTCCACCTGAAGTTCCGCGGTGGATGCCACTACGCCGCTGAGCCAGTCGAGGTTGACGAGCGGCGAGTAGCCGATTCGGAGCAGTCCCACGGATGTCTCGCCACGCACCAGCGAGAGGGTCTGATTGACTTGTTCCCGGAGGTTCGCGCTACGTTCAGCGAGGACTGCTCCTGCGGGCGTCAACTCCACCCGGCGGCTGCTCCGATCGAGTAGGCGCACTCCCAGCCGCTCTTCGAGATTTTTGATGCTGCCGCTGAGGGCCGGTTGAGAGATGCACAGCCGCGCTGCCGCCCGCCCGAAGTGTAACTCCTCAGCCAGGGTCAGGAAGTGCAAGATGCGCGCGTCTAGCATGAGCCCGTAGTGCCGACTTGGCAGTATAGACTACACGTACTAGGTTTACGTTTACCCGCCGAAACAGTATTGAAGCTTCGCGTTTGCGGGTACTGCCGACTTACTCAAATCCTGGCAACGCGGATCCAATACCCAAACTTGAGGCACGCTCGTACACGAAGCCTCCAGCCGAGACATCCTCTACTCCAAGGCCATTCGACTTGAAGATTGTGATGCCGGGCGGGTGTTTGCTGCCTGCTGCGTCCTTGAGCTCGATTAAGCGCGACGTCTGCCAGTCTTCCGGCTTCCACGCGAGCAGTAAATCGCCGGATTCGATTTTGGCTTGTTCAATCGAATCCACTGCGATCAAGGTTGCACGATTCACCAGATCGGCTGGGATCTCGCGTCGTGTCGCCTGATTCGATCCCATGGCGTTCACGTGAGCGCCATCCTTCACCCACGCGGACTCGATCACGGGATCCTTCGCCCAGGTGGCGGTGGCGACGATGTCAGCATTCCGCACCGCTTCTTCTGCTGAATCTGCCGCCTTCACCGAGATTTTGAAAGCCGCCGAGCACTCTTCCGCAAACTTGCGCCGCTTTTCTTCGCTGCGGCTCCACACCCGCACTTCGCGTATGGCTCGTACCGCGAGGATCGCCTCGATTTGGGCCCGCGCTTGAAAACCCGAGCCGATGAGTCCCACCGTCGACGCCTGCGGGTCAGCGAGCACATCGGTGGCATATCCCGATGCCGCGCCGGTTCGGATTTGTCCAAGATAGTTGGCCTGCATCAATGCCAGCGGCTTGGCCGTCTCGGCGTCGAATAGGTGGAAAAAGAAGTACGCGCCGTACTTGGCGTGGGCCGAATAGACCTTCGTGCCGAAATACTTGCCGATCGAGCCCGCCATGGCATGCAGCATGCTGCCGGTCGGCAGGACCAGCCGGCGACGCGACTGATTCTGAGCGCTTCCGTCGCGCAGTGCATCGAAGGTTTCGCGCATCAGGCGAACGCACTCCGCCATCGGCAGCAGAGCGCGTACCTGGTCCTCAGTGAGATAGAGCACGTGGGTTAACGGAGCGAGGGATCCGGAGCCTCGGCGTCAATGCCGAGATCCGCGATGGCCTGCTGGGCTTGCGCCTTGTCGAACTTGCCGTCACGAGCCAGGCGCGCGAGCGTAGCCGCCACAATCGCCTCAGCCGAAACCTCAAAGAAACGCCGCAGATGCTGGCGGTTTTCGCTGCGTCCAAAACCATCTGTTCCCAGCGTCACCAGGCGACTGTCGAGCCACGGTGCAAGCTGGTCGGGAACAACTTTCATATAGTCGGTGGCCGCGATAATCGGTCCCTTAGCGCCTTCGATCGCGGTGACGATGTAAGGCTTCTTCTCCGCCTCAGTGGGATGCAGACGGTTCCAGCGCTCGGTGCGCAATGCATCACGTCTTAGCTCGTTATAGCTGGTTACGCTCCAGACGTCGGCGTTGATCTTGTAGCGTTCGGCCAGGATCTCCTGCGCTCGAATAGCCTCGTTCAGGATTGGACCGCTGCCGAAAAGCTGGGCGGACACCTTGCCGCTCGCCGCCGGCTTGTACTTGTAAATGCCTTTGAGAATGCCCTCCCGTACGTCGGGAGACGGCATCGCGGGCTGAACGTAGTTCTCGTTGCAGATGGTCAGGTAGTAGAAGAGATCTTCGTTCTCCTGATACATTCGGCGGATGCCATCCTGGACAATCACCGCGGTCTCGTAAGCAAAAGCGGGGTCGTAGCAGGCGCACGTAGGGACCGTGCTCGCGAGCACGGGGCTGTGACCGTCCTGGTGTTGCAGACCTTCGCCAAGCAGCGTGGTTCGACCGGCCGTGCCGCCCATCAGGAAGCCCTTGCCGCGTGAATCCGCGAAAGCCCAAATAAGATCGCCGATGCGCTGGAAACCGAACATCGAGTAATAGGTGAAAAACGGAATCATCGGCACGCCGTAGTTGGCGTACGCCGTTCCTGCCGCCATCATCGACGCCATCGAGCCCGCCTCGTTGATGCCTTCCTCGAGGATCTGTCCGTTCTGCGCCTCCTTGTAGTAGAGCAGGACGTTCGAATCCACAGGCTTGTACAACTGTCCCATTCGCGCGTAGATGCCGACTTCGCGGAACATCGCTTCCATGCCGAAAGTGCGCGCTTCATCAGGAATAATCGGGACTATCAACTTGCCTAGTTCCGGGTGCTTCAGCAGCGTTTTCAGAATTGCTACGAATCCCGCTGTCGTGGATGCCTCACGTCCGCGCGATCCTTGCAGAGCGTCAGCAAAGAATTCCAGGGGTGGAGCAGTGATTTCGATGCGCTTGGTGTTGCGCGCTGGAACCGAACCGCCCATCGCCTCCACGCGCTCGTGCAGGTACTTCATCTCCGGACTATCTTCCGGCGGTCGGTAGAACGAAATCGTGTGGACCGCTTCTTCGGGAATCGGAATGTCGAAACGGCGGCGAATCTGCACCAGTTCGTCTTCGTTCAACTTCTTCTGCTGATGAGTGACGTTGCGGCCTTCGCCAGCCTCGCCCAAGCCGTAGCCCTTGATGGTCTTTGCCAGGATCACCGTCGGGCCGGCCGTGTACTCAACCGCACGCTTATAAGCGTTGTAGACCTTTGAAGGATCGTGACCGCCGCGCCGCAGCCTGCCCACTTCCTCGTCGGTCATGTGCTCTACGAGTTTGAGGAGTTCGGGGTACTTGCCAAAGAACTCAGCGCGAATGGCCGCGCCGCCGCGCGCCTTCAACGCCTGATATTCACCGTCTACCACTTCGCTCATGCGCTTAAGCAGGAGACCATTGCTGTCGCGCGCAAACAGGTCGTCCCAGTCGGTGCCCCAAATGACTTTGAGGACATTCCAGCCGGCTCCGCGGAACGCGCCTTCGAGTTCCTGAATAATGCTGCCGTTGCCGCGTACCGGACCGTCGAGCCGCTGCAGGTTGCAGTTCACAACGAAAATCAGATTGTCGAGCCGTTCGCGCGAAGCCAGCGTCAACGCGCCGAGCGACTCGGGTTCGTCGGTCTCGCCGTCGCCCAGAAAAGCCCATACTTTGCGTCCGGTTACTGGAATGATTCCGCGCTGTTCGAGATACTTCATGAACCGGGCGTGATAAATGGCGCAGATCGGTCCAAGGCCCATCGACACCGTGGGAAACTGCCAGAAGCTCGGCATCAACCAAGGATGCGGATAGCTCGATAGTCCCGGGTGCTCGCGCAGTTCGTGTCGGAAGTTTTCGAGGTGCTGTTCGTTCAAACGACCTTCGAGATACGCCCGGCTGTACATACCGGGTGAGGCGTGACCCTGGAAATAGACGAAGTCGCCCGGTTGGTCGCCATAACTGCCGCGGAAGAAATGATTCAGGCCGACTTCGGTCAACGTCGCGAGCGACGCGTAGGTGGATATGTGGCCGCCGATATTGGGGTCGTACTTATTTGCACGCACCACCATGGCCATCGCGTTCCAACGCACCAGGCTCTTGAGACGGCGCTCCACGGCGCGGTCACCGGGGTAGGGGACTTCCTCTTCCGGCGGGATGGAATTCCGATACGGCGTGTTCAGCCGCAGAGGCGCCGTTACTCCGAAATCGGACGCGCGGGCCAATAGTTGCTGAAGCAGGTAAGACGCCCGGTCGGGGCCTTCCTGGTCGATAATCTCGTCGAGGGATTCAATCCACTCGTTTGTTTCGACAGGATTGAGATCTTCAGGTGTGTCGATCTTGGTTTTTAGCATCAGTTCCCAGGGAGCTTCTAATTCTCAGGTTAGCATGGGAAACCGGGCCTTTCGGCGTCAAGCAATTGACAGCGCAGCCTGCATCATCGCGCGCGCATAGGCGACGTTGTACGTGAAGCCGGCGTAACCTCCGCCGCCCGGATAGTAGGTCTTGAAACCCGCCTGGTCGCGATCGTAATCCATCGCCCGCGGATGCTCCGGATAGATGGTGCCCGTATATTTCTGGCGGATCAACTCGCGCATTACCGCAAACATATCCACCTGCCCTTCGTCGATCCAGACTTCGGCGTAGTTTTCGTAGGGTTTGCGGACCTGGACGTTGCGGAAATGAACATGGTTGATGCGCTTGCGACTGGCGAAATACCGGCAGACCTCCACAGGATCCTCGCCCATCTCACGCGTCACACCGCAGTCAAACGTGATGCCGTTGGACGGACTCGCCACGATGTCTGTCAGCCTCTTCCAGCCGGCGAGCGTCCCCATAATCTGGCCGCTACCGCGGCTTAGCGGCGCCGGAGGATCGTTGGGATGCAGTGCCATGCGGACGCCAGCCTTCTCTGCCTCGGGAATCACCGCCTTCAGAAAATAGGTGACGTTAGCCCACATCTCGTCGATCGTGTGGACGCCCTCGGCAGGCAGCGGCGGCAGGTCCTTCACCTTGGCATGATCGAACGCCGTGTGGCCTGAGCCTGCGCGTCCGGTCTCTTCGTAATAGCCCTCAACGATCCGGTGCGAATAGAAGTTGTACTCGACGACGGGCAACCCGATCCGGCCCGCCACTTTCACCGACTGGATTACTTTGTCGATCTCTTCATCGCGACCAGGCTTGCCGTAGAGAGCATTGGGGAAGCCGCCGATCATCAGGTTGTACAGCGTCAGACCCTGCGCCTTCAACGTATCGAGACGAGCCTTCAACACCGCCTCGTCCCACGGAATCCGCGGACCTCCGCCGATGACGTGGCTCACTCCAAGCTGCTTCACCCGGCGGAAACCCTTCTCATCGTCGACTCCGACCGACAGCGGACCGCCTCCGAGTTCGAGGCATAGCTTCGGCGTCCCGGAACCTTCGGCGACTGGCCAGTTTGTGACCGGTGCTGCGGTCAGAGCCGCCGGCAATACCGCCGCCGCGCCTGCGCCGGCCATCATCCCGCGTCGTGTGAGTTTACCCATGCGGGAGCATTATTTCACGTTGATCCGCTGTACTTTAGAACCTCCCCAGGGCGCCGGTGGGCCAATAGCGATTCGCCCTTTCTTAGCTCGTCCGGTTCCGTCATCGCTGCGGTGTGCCGGCATCCAAATGCCAGCCAGGATTCACCCATTTGCCATTGCGCTGGACAAACACCTCAGTGACACGTCCGGACGCCGGTGTACGCTGGCCGTCCTTCTCCAATTCGTAGTGGTAGGTGGAATAAACCACGGCGGTGTTGCCGTAAACCTGGATTTCAGTTTTCGGGAATTCAAGGCGCGCGAGTCTCATGCCCGATTCCGCGATGCGGGCGGCTCCTTCAACAACGCTGGCGCGGTGACCGAAGTCGTCGTCGAAGGCTTCGATTGTGATTAGGTCGTCGGGGATAAGGAGGTCGAGCGCGGCGCGGTCATTGGCGAAAAACGCCCGCCAGACGGCCTCGCGTGCCTCGAGCAGATCCTTTTTACCCTGGTCGGACAGTCGCCGCGGCGATTCGTACTGGGCGGCGATCGACACCGGGTGTAGCTGGGTGTCGCTACCGTTCTGGATCCAATGCCCGTCCTGCTTGGTGTAGAAGTCGGTGATGCGGAGAGTCCGTGTCATGATGCCATTCGGCGTATTTGCGTTGACGTCGGCGACGAAGCATACAAACGCGGCGTCTCCCTTGAAAATCATGTCGAACTCCCGCATCTTGTAACTCTTCATCCCGTAAGGATTCCCGGGCTGGAAGTGGCCGCTCCAGTCCATGTACCCATCGACACCGCGAAGCATGGTTTCGGATCCCTCAAGGTAGCCGAGCCAGTTGGTTGCGTGGGTGGCGCGTAATTCGGCCGCGTCCTTGTGAATGAACGCTTGAAATATACGGTCGATATGGGCGCGAATGGCCTCGCGGTCAGCGGCCCTGTCGTTGTCGGCGGCGGTTGCCGCGGCGGCGGCCACGAGTAACCAGGTAGTTAACTTCAGCATCAGAAACCTCGCTCGTCGAGTGTGGAATGCCCGCTACGGACTGACAGAAGATAGCACAATTGCACAATGTCAACGGTTGTGGAAGAATTGACCGCGATGCAACGACGCACGTTCATTCAAGCCGCCGCCGCGCCGCTGGCTGTAGGAATCCCGGGAACCAAAATGTATGCCGCACCGGCGGCGGGGCGCATGAAGCTCGGCACCCAGTCCACCGCGACCCCGCTCAATGTGCTGGCGGCGCTGGGAGTGGAGAACATCTGTAGCGGACTGCCGTCGGCGAAGTTCGATGGCAAGTGGTCCGTTGAGGACCTTACCAAGCTTCGCGAGCATGTCGAAAGTTTTGGCATCAAACTCGATCTGGTCCCGCTGCCCCTCAGTTCTGCCTACATTACCAAGAGCGAGAATCCGAACATCATGCTCGGCAAGAGTCCGGAGCGTGATCGGGAGATCGACGATATCTGCCAGATGATTCGCAACGCGGCCCGCGCAGGAATTCCTTCGCTCAAATACAACATGTCGATACTCGGAGTGGTGCGCACCGAGACCACCCGGGGCAGGGGCGGCGCCCGCTACAGCACCTTTGTCTACGACCAGGCCAAGCAGAATCCGCCGCTGACCGAGGCCGGTCCGGTGAGCTCAGAGCAGGCATGGGAGCGAATCACCTATTTCCTGAATCGCGTGATTCCTGTCGCCAATGAGTACAAGGTAAAGATGGCGTGCCACCCGCACGATCCGGGGATGCCCGAGGATCGCGGCTTTCGCGGCGTGCACCGGGTGCTTGGCAGCGTCGCGGGCCTGAAACGGTTTGTCGCCATTCAGGAGAGTCCGTATCACGGACTGAACTTCTGCCAGGGCACGGTGTCGGAGATGTTGAAGGATCCGAATCGCGAGATCCACGACGTGATCCGCTACTTCGGGTCGCGGCGAAAGATCTTCAACGTTCATTTCCGCAACATCACGGGCGGCTTCTTGAACTTTCGCGAGACGTTTCCCGACGACGGAGACGTGAACTTTCCCCAAGTGATCCGCACCTATAAGGAAGTGGGCTTTGACGGGATGCTAATGCCAGACCATGTGCCGCACATCGACGGCGATACCGGCGGTCAGCAGGCGTTTGCCTATTGCTACGGCTATATCCGGGCGTTACTGCAAGAAGTCTATAGCCGCGGGTGAAGCCAGCCGTCGCGATGGCGGGGCCAGGCGTGCTAACGATTTGACGACCGTCGACGTCGGAACAGAATGCGATTCCGTCTCTGGCTGATGACGCTGGCTTGTATGGCGCTCCAGGCGCAGGAACTGCGGCTGCGGTATCCGCTCCCGACGCCCGCGTCGGTCGAGGTGGTAGAGGGGACAGTCTACCGGCAGGTGGACGGCGGCAAGTTGGAATTTGATTTGTATCGTCCAGCGCAGGCCCAGCGGTCGCCGGTGGTCATCTTCCTGAATAGCATTGGAAGCTCAGACTTGAAGCGCTGGCCCATCTACCAGGATTGGGGACGAGTAGTGACCGCGCGAGGGCTGGCGGGCATCACGATGGATTCGCGGCTTGAGTCAGTGGCATCGGACTTTCGGGTGCTTCTCGACTATGTGCGCGGGCACGCCGCGGAATTGCGGGTGGATCCGGACAACGTATCGATGTGGGTGTGTTCGGCGAACGTGCGTGCAGGGCTACCGATCGCGATGGACCCGGCGAATCGCGAGTTGAAAGCGGCGGTGATCTATTACGGCGCGGGCGAGGCAACGGAACTGCGCCTGGACCTGCCACTGCTCTATGTGAGAGTGGGCACCGACGACGTTTCGCAGAACCGGGCCATTGACGCGCTGGTAGCGCGGGCGCTGACTATGAACGCTCCCCTTAGCGTGATCAACCTGCCGTCAGCCAGGCATGCCTTCGACGCTCTGGACGATGATCCGGTGACCCACGATACCGTCGAGCGGACGCTGGACTTTCTCGAGCAGCACGCAAAAGCCTCGTACCAAGCGACGTTGTCCGCCGGCGTGACGCTCGGCAAGGCGGCCGGTGCGGTGTATCGCGAAGACTGGAGCGCAGCCATCGCGGAGTTCAGGAAAATCGCCGCCGAGAGGCCTCGGGACAGCGAAATTCGACGGCGGCTTGGCGATGCGCTGATGAGCAGCGGCGCCTATAGTGCCGCTGTCACTGAGTACGAACAGTCGATTGCCCTGGGCAACCAGCGGTCGGCTTGGATCGCCTATTCGGCGGCGGTGGCGAGTTTGAAGATGGGGAAGCGGGACGCCGCAATGGGCTGGATCGAGAAATTTAAGGACGTCGCGCCGTTGAAGGCACGGTTGGCGCGCGATGAAGATTTTGCAGCGCTGCGAAGCGATCCACACTTCCGGGAGATTGCGGGCTTGGGCGATCGCTGACGCTGTGCACTCATTTGAGGTCGACGTTTTCAAGGAAGGTCCGCTCTTCGCGCAGGATGAAGCGCTTGGATTGGGCCATGGCGAAGTTCTCGCGGGCTTCAGCGTCGGACTTGAGGCGAGCGCGGTAGGTTTCGTACGACCGTAGGCTGTCGAACGCGATTAGTCCCCACGCGACGTCGTTGGTTCCCTCATGCGGAAGAAAATAGCCGAGCAGGTGGCCGCCGCAGCGGGGAATGATGCGTCCCCAGTTTTCGGCGTACCTCTTGAAGGCGTCGCGCTGGAACGGATCGATCTGGTAGCGGATGAAGCAGGTGATGGTCATGGATTTATCCCTGGCAACCGTCGCAAGGCTGGTTAGCAACTGCAGGGCCGCGCGCCGGTTTACCGGATGCATGTGATCAGTTTGAGGCCAGTCCCGCGGAGACGCTTCGTTTATCATCAAATCATGGATGCAAAGGAGCATGCGGATTTGGCGGTGTCGCGGATTGCCCAGGCGATTGGTGAACCGGCGCGGGCGCGGATGTTGTTTTCGCTACTTGACGGACATGCGCGAACCAGTACCGAACTGGCGATGGTGGCCGAAGTGAGTCCGTCGACGGCGAGCGTCCACTTGGCACGGTTAAAGGACGAGCGTCTGGTGAAGTTGCTGGCGCAGGGCAAGCATCGTTACTACAGCCTCGACGGTCCGCGCGTGGCCGCTGCACTCGAGAGCCTGAGTGTCCTGGCGGGGCGTCCGCGAGCGAAGTTCGTGCCGAATACGCCCACCCGGTTGAGGCTGGCGCGGACCTGCTATGACCACATGGCGGGCACGCTGGGCGTGTCGCTCCACGACGGTCTGGTTGGGCTGGGATGGCTGGTTCGAGAGAGCTACCAACTTACGCCGCGCGGCATCAAGGCGCTCGAAGGGTTGGAGATCGACGTTGCTGCAATGCTGAATCTGCGCCGGCGTTTCGCTTACGCGTGTATGGACTGGAGCGAACGCCGGCCGCACATTGGCGGATCGCTGGGCGCCGCGCTGCTGCGTGTCGCGCTCAATAGGAAATGGGTAGCCCAGGATCTCGATAGTCGGGCGCTGGACATCACGGCGGTGGGCCGGCGCGAAATGACGTCGCGCTTCAGGCTCCAACTCCAGGCTCTTGCACTCCTGTTGCTTTCCCAAAGGACCTGTGGCAGCCTTCCTGTAGGGAACCCAAAGA
The DNA here is from genome assembly GCA_038212445.1 of Bryobacterales bacterium. Classification (GTDB taxonomy): domain Bacteria; phylum Acidobacteriota; class Terriglobia; order Bryobacterales; family Bryobacteraceae; genus TMP-7. The sequence continues at coordinate 6,076 of JBBQUM010000034.1, read as the reverse complement.
AGCGACATGAAGGAAAAAACAGATGTCCGGCAAGGCACGCTGGCGCTGATGGTGCTCAAGACGCTGGATGTGCTCGGGGCCCTCCATGGCTACGGGATCGCGCGGCGTATTGAGCAGATCAGCGGTGATCTGCTGACCCTCAACCAGGGAACTCTTTATCCGGTGCTGCTGAAGCTGGAGCAGGAGGGCTCCATTGCGTCCGATTGGGGCGCGTCGGAGAACAACCGCAAGGCGCGATTCTACAGGCTTACCAAGGATGGGCGAAAGCAGCTTCAGGCGGAGACGCGCGACTGGGAACAGACGGCGGCGATCATTGAGCGGTTCTTTGCCGTGAAGGCGGAGGATCTCAAATGAGGCCGGTCAGGCGGTTCTGGAGCCGGTTGAGCGCTTGGGTCTGGCGCAGGAGAAATGAAGATCGCCTGAGGGCTGAAGTGGAAGAACACTTGGCCATGCAGACGGCGGAGTATATCCGCGATGGCCTCACTCCAGTGGAGGCACGGCGTCAGGCCGTTTTGAAGTTCGGTGCGGTTGAGGCGCTGAAAGAGGACTACCGGGATCAGCGCGGATTGCCAGTTATGGAGACATTGATACAAGACACGCGACAGGCGATCCGGCGGTTGCGGAAATCTCCGGCATTCACCATCACAACAGTGGCGACCCTGGCGCTGGGAATTGGAGCCACCACTTCTATCTTCACGCTGGTACACGCCGTGATTTTTAAATCACTGGCTGTCGCGAAACCGTCGGAGCTCTATCGTGTCGGTAAAGAGACACATTGCTGTGTCTGGGGCGGCTACAACCAGGGCGACGAGTTTTCGATCTTCTCCTACGATCTGTATAAGCACCTGCGCGACAACACCAAGGGATTTCGGGAACTGGCGGCGTTTCAGGCGGGCTCCTGGCTTATTGGCGTGAGACGTGTTGGTGGCACCCAAGTGGCACAGAGTTTACCGGGGGAGTTTGTATCGGGCAATTACTTCGGAATGTTGGGGATTCAGGCCCAGGTGGGCCGTACCATCTCGACGGCCGATGACCAATCCGGCGCCACTCCGGTAGCGCTAATGAGTTACCGCCTGTGGACTCAGAAATACAATGCCGACTTCGCTGTGATCGGCAGTGTGTTTAGCCTCAATGGGAAGCCATTCATCATCGTAGGAGTAACTCCCGCGGCGTTTTTCGGAGAGACTTTGCGGAGTAATCCGCCCGACCTTTTCATGCCGATTGCCACTGAGCCGCTGATTCATAGCGATGGGTCGCTGCTCCGTCCGCCGTCGACCCACTGGCTGGATATCATTGGGCGGATCGAGCCCGGCGCGAACGCCGCATCCATTGAAGCACAGATGAGGGTAGCGTTGAAGCAGTGGCTACGATCGCACTGGGGCGACATGGACGAGAATGCGCGGTTGAACCTGCCGCAACAGACGCTCTATCTGAGTCCGGGCGGTGCGGGTATTACCAGCATGCGGGAAGCCTTCGAGCACTGGCTGCAGATTCTGATGATGGTCTCCGGCGTTGTCTTGCTGATTGTGTGCGCGAATGTCGCCAACCTGATGTTAGTGAGGGGGATTGAGCGGAGACAGCAGACGTCGTTGAGCGTTGCGCTGGGGGCGCGTCCCGGACGGATGGTGCGGCAGGCCCTCACTGAAAGCGTTCTTCTCTCGCTGGTCGGAGGCACCCTGGGGTTATTGGTGGCGTCGGGAGTGACGAGTCTGATTCTGCACTTTGCGTTCACCAACGAGGCAGGCGTGACCAGCGGTGCCCTGACCACTTCGATATCGGCGCCGATTCTCGCGTTTGCTTTTGCTGTGTCGCTGATTACGGGCATCGCTTTTGGGATTGCGCCGGCCTGGATGGCGGCGCGAGTGGATCCGATTGAGGCCCTGCGCGGCGCAAAGAGGTCGACAAGCCGGTCGGGTTCGCTGGCGCGTAAGGCGCTGGTGGTGATGCAGGCAGCGTTGTCGCTGGTGCTGCTTTCGGCGTCTGGTCTGCTTACGGCCGCATTGACGAACCTGGAGAGCCAGGATTTTGGGTTCGAGCACGAGGGGCGCACCGTCGCAAACATTGATCCGCAGCTCGCCGGATACAAGGCCAGTCAACTGTCTTCGCTTTACCAGCGCATTCGGGAGTCGTTCACAGGCATACCCGGCGTGTCATCGGTGGCGCTGTGCGGCTACTCGCCGTTGAGCGGTGATAGCTGGAACGACGGCATCTACGTCGACGGACGGCCTGCTCCCGGGCCTAAGGATGACAATTCGTCATCGTTTGTCCGACTAACGCCAGGCTTCCTTGATACGCTCGGAAGCCCGGTTTTAAAAGGTCGCGGAATCACCGAGGAGGATACTTCCGGTTCAACGCACGTGGCAGTGGTGAACGAGGCTTTCGTCAAGAAGTTCCTGAAGGGCGAAGACCCAATCGGGAAGCGTGTGGGACGTTCCGAGATAGGAGCGTCGCGGCAGTACGAGATAGTTGGCGTAGTAAAGGATGTCCGATACCTCACCTACAACCTCGACAAGCCAGTGGGCGCGTTCTTCTATATGCCGGAGGCGCAGTATGACACCTTCCCGAATCGCGCATTTACCGAGGGAGATGTGCGTTCGCATTTTCTGCACGACATCGTCATCCGGATGAGGCCGGGCGCTGTGCTGAACGTCGCGGATGTTCGGCGAGCGCTCGCGGCAGTGGATCCGAACCTTCCGGTCATTTCCATTCGGACCATGCGGGAGCAAGTGTCGGCGCAATTCACGCAGCAACGCCTGCTGGCGCGGCTCACGTCGTTCTTCGGCATCCTCTCCTTAGTTCTCGCGTCCATCGGGCTGTACGGAGTCACGGCCTACAACGCCGGCCGGCGGGTAAATGAGATCGGTGTCCGGATGGCGCTCGGCGCGGGGCAGCGACAGGTAATCGCGCTGGTGCTGCGCGGCGCCTTGGGACTGGTGCTGTTGGGACTGTTTGTTGGAGTGCCCATGACGTTGGCTGCGGGGCGGTTCCTCGGAAGTCAGGTTGTACGGGATGAGCCCTTACAACCTGAGAGTCAACTTGTTGTCCGTGACCGTGCTGGGTCTCGCGGCGGGTACGTCGGCGTTCATTCCGGCGTTGCGCGCCAGTCGCATTTCGCCCTTGGAAGCGCTCAGGGCGGAGTGAGGACTTAGACGGCCGGCCCGCGGCCGATCTTGCGGCCCAGTCTTAGCCACTTTGAATTACGGACAGCGGCCAGCGTGCGCGAGGTCTGGCCAACCAACTCCGAGATGGCTGGACCCTCGAGTTGGAACGGGCCCCGCGAAGCGATGATCGGCAGCGAGCACGGACCGGCGAAGGTGACGCCGTGCTGCGGACTGCTTATCGTGAGAACGCGGACGCTGGTAAAGCCTGCCGCGCCCAAGCGTGTCTTGAGGTCGTCCTCACTGAAGATGCGCATCTCCAGCGTAGATCCGGGACCGCCGTGGAACACGAGATTATCGAACACCTCGTAGGCGCCGTCATCTTTTTGCGCGACCACCACGGTGCGGCCATTCACCTCAGACATGCCAAAGCTCTTCAGGTGTGGGAAATGCTCGATGGACGTAGGGTCAACCGAGAAGGGAAGCGTGAGGATCAATTGGCCGTGGGGTTTCAGGACACGAAAGAGCGTCTGCATCGCGCGGTCGGCGGGCGGGGTAACGTGCTCTAGGACGTCTGAGCAGATGACGAAGTCATAGAGTCCGTAGTGGCCCTCATCGGGCGATGTGAGATCGAAGCGTGGCTCGCGATGATAGAACGTGTTGGTGTAGTCAAAGCAGCGCTCGAGTTCTCCGGCGTATATGTCAGAGTCACTGATTCCAAGGCCGCGAACGCTCTTCAGGCGGGGAAAGTCGGGCAGGGCGAGTTCCGCGCCGAATAGCGCCTCGGACAGTGTGAGCAGTGTCGAGCGGATTCGCTCGGAGGAGCGGCACTTCCAACAGGTTGCCACCTCACGGTCAACGTCGCGCGGGGTGTTGGAAGCGCCGCAGATGTTGCAGGTGAAGCGAGTCACGGTCCTGTTAGACTTCTCCGACGGCGCGCTCGATCAGGCTGCGCGCTACTGACTGGGTGCCCGTGTGCTCCATGTAACTCAGACTGACGTCAAGGAAGGCGCCGAGGTAGTCCATCTTGTCGTCTGTGACGTCGATGAACTTCTTCAGTCCGCCGAGGACGCCATCGCGAGTGATGCCATGACTGGCGGCGAAATTCGAGACGTAGTCGCCCACCGCTCCGATGTTGCGGGTAACCAGCGACAGGCCGTCGCCGGGCAGCAGGTTCTTCGCGCGCTGGAAGAATGGGTTGGACTCGATGTCGGAAGCGCTCAGGCCTTGGACGGTCGAGATGAGTTTGGAACCGAAGGCGTCGCCAAGGGGGATCAGTCCGTCGAAGGTGACGATGCCCGCCATGCGGATGAGATTCTCTTTGCCGTATGCCGCCAGCGCCGACGCAAAGTCGCTCACGCTGTCGCCGGGCAGACCATTGGTGTAGCAATAGGCCGCTGACTCGGCCACGACCTTCATCGCGAGGTCCACCGTCTGCGCCTTCTCGGGCTTGGGCGTAATGCGGTCAAGGAAACTGAGGAAGCCGAAACTCTCGCCGATTTTGTGAGCGACGGCTGCGATTCCGATTTTGGAGTCGGCACTCTCGATAAACTGATAGATCGAGATTGCGCGCTGGTAGCCCTGGGAGGAGTCGTTGAAGAGTTCGATGGCGCGAGTGCGGACGCGTCCGAGCAGTTCGGCGTCAGTCTCGCCGGTCACCAGGCGGATGGTGTTATCGAAGCCGGTAACGTTTTGCCACTGACCGGGGACCACGGTATCGAGCAACTGCAGCGCGCGAACGGTGAGGCCGCCGGTGGAGAGATTGTCGACTAATTGATCGATCGAGTTACTCATATCGGGTTATTTTGTGACCTTGGCAAGCGCGTCGAGTTTGAATTTTGAGAGCCAAGCTTCGCGATCCCCTTCAGTGAACGACGGTGAGACGGAGCGCGCCTGCACCTGATAGCGGTTGCCGACGAGGACGGCGGTGCCCTGCGATCCGACGGAGGCAGCAGGAAACCCGCCGATGTTACGCGTTGAGGATTTGAATTTATCGCGGGCGCTGGGGTTGGCGTCGGTGTCCGACACGGTGAGTGTGGCTACTTTGGCGCCGGCTTTGCTAAGGTCGGCTTGCGAGAAGCCATCCTTCTCTTGCGAGAACGTGAGTTTGAATTCGCTGTCGGACCGCGGGAAGGCTTTGTTCAGCGTTGAGCCAGAGATGGCATCTGCCTGGGGAAGAGCCTTGGGTTCGGAGGTGGCGGTGGGCGGCGGAGTAGCGGGAGTCTTGACGTCGCTGCCGCTGCGTGTATAGATGAAGAAGCCAATGCCGAGAATCAGAATGACAAGAATGAGTTTTTTCATGGGCTGGAAAGGGGCAGGATGAGCCCGCCCCAAATGGATGACCAATGATCAGGCGGGAATGATCAGTTTTTGACCGACGCTGATCTTGTTCGCATCGGCGATGTTATTGGCGGCAGCAATCTTCGGGTACTCGTTCGCGTTGCCGTAGAATTCCTGGGCAATCTTCGAAAGCGTGTCGCCCGACTTGACGGTATAGGATTTGCCTTCGGGCGGAGGCGCCGGAAGGCTGGAGTCAACGTCGATCTGAACGCTCAGATCGGAATAAGAGGCGTCGACGCCTTTGATCTTGGTCCAGATTTCGTTTCGTAGTTCTTCGGAACACGCGGCCCCGGCGATTACCAACTTATCGTCCTGCACGTGCAGGTGGTCGAGCCGTACGCCGCCTTTCGCCATGAGGTCGAAAGCCGGCGCGTACTTCTGCTTAAAATCTTCTACGGATGGCATAGAAGGTCTCCTTGATTGTGAAGTCCTCCGAGTTCGAGGGCGTACACGAGTATAGTCAACTTCGCTTTCATAGGGTAGCAGGGAAGCGTAAAGTGTCGCTAGTATGTGATCTGTCCGGTTGAGTTCACACATGATGTGTCCGCTCGAGCTAAGCGGCGGAGGCAAGCTTGATGGGTGAACCCAAACACGCTTTACTGTGCCGCGGAAGTGGAGCGGATGATGAAGCTACAAGA
>JBBQUM010000033.1:0-81372 GCA_038212445.1 Bryobacterales bacterium | reverse complement strand
AGGGCCGCTGCCCCGAGTGCCACAGCATCATATTTCCGCGATCGATCGATCGCGGCCTAATTGAAGCCACGGGTGCGGAAGTCATGACGTCATCAGAAATAAAATTTCCGCGATCGATCGATCGCGGCCTAATTGAAGCCGCGGAATCGACGGCACGAGTGCGATCGCTCACGCATTTCCGCGATCGATCGATCGATCGCGGCCTAATTGAAGCATGCTGTCGATGGGGCAGGCGGGAGCGCAGCGCATATTTCCGCGATCGATCGATCGCGGCCTAATTGAAGCGAATCGATGACGCCTGATCCGGTGTACACCAGAGACATTTCCGCGATCGATCGATCGCGGCCTAATTGAAGCGACGTCGCTCTATCAATTCTGGTCAAACTCTCGCAGTCATTTCCGCGATCGATCGATCGCGGCCTAATTGAAGCGATTCCATCGGGTAGCTCCCCTCCACTCAACCAACGCATTTCCGCGATCGATCGATCGCGGCCTAATTGAAGCGCAAGTAAGTGACCCTTGCCTTCTCGGATCAATTCATATTTCCGCGATCGATCGATCGCGCCCTAATTGAAGCATCGCCCAGTGGGATCGGAAGCCACTAGCAGGTATGGCTATTTCCGCGATCGATCGATCGCGGCCTAATTGAAGCGCGGGGCAGTTCGCCCAGCCGGATGAATAACTGCTATTTCCGCGATCGATCGATCGCGGCCTAATTGAAGCACGGTACTGGTAGCAGTCGGAAAAGTCGAAGTGTCCACATTTCCGCGATCGATCGATCGCGGCCTAATTGAAGCATGAAAATGCTGGATAAGCCACTCTGGACCCAGAAACGAATTTCCGCGATCGATCGATCGCGGCCTAATTGAAGCGAGACCACCGGCCAAACTCGAGACCATTCGGCATCGTATTTCCGCGATCGATCGATCGCGGCCTAATTGAAGCCGCATCGTCCGCGGCGACACGATGATGCTCACCGAGCATTTCCGCGATCGATCGCAGTTTAGCTCGCCGAGATTTCTCTTCTCCCTTCCGCTCAACTACTTGCAGCTTTCAACCCCCTTCCGCTTCTTGCCACCCCGCGAAACTGGGCTCATGATCAGTTCCCGAAGAAAAATCCAAAAATCCCGCGAGCACAGTCGACCCACACGGCACGCCCCTGCCGTCAGAGCCCTGCTCCCTCGCCAAATCCACCAGCACACCCAACCCGCAGCTCCCTCCTCCGCCATTTCACGATTCTGCCAAACGAACCTAGTCCCACTTTCGAACACAATTCTCGGGTACCACGTTACCTCGCCCACTATTCTGCGAAACGACGCTAATCCCATTACCGGACACCCCCAACACCCTCGCAAATCGGGATTCCCCACCCCCCAACCACCCCCCTCCACCCCTCCCCCAACCCCGAGTTTTGAGAGATTTGCCCCACCATTCAGCGGCATTCTCCCCTCGTACTGTGGGTTTCCCCCTCACCCTGCCCGGACTAAGTTACTGAGGAAAAATGCCAAATCCCCTGTTTCGGAGTTGGAAGTCGGAATGCACTACCGGCGTGGGGTTTAGTCCATGCGGATTCCTCATACTCTCTCAAAATCTATCCAACTACTCGCTATCGCCGCCGTCGTCGCCATCTCCGTGGTCACGGCTAGCTCCACCAAGGCGACCTTTACCAAACACGACAAGGCCTATTACGCCGACGCCAATACCGTCAACTTTGTGCGTCCAGGCCTCGACGTAACCGTCACCGGCGCGTCTATCGCCGCTGATGGAACTGTCATTGCCCAGGTCAAAATGCTTGATCCTAAAGGCCTACCGCTCGATCGCGACGGCATCACCACCCCCGGTGCTGTCTCCGTCAGCTGCATGATCGCGGTCATCCCTAAGGGTCAAACTCAGTACACGGCCTACACAACCCGCGTCAAAACCAGCACCTACCCGCCCACCCTCGGCAAGACGGCCACCCAGGCCTCCACCGACACCGGCGGAGTTTGGGCCAAGGTTGCCGACGGTCAGTACACTTACACGTTCGCCAAGAAAGCCCCCACAGGCTACGATCGTTCAGCCACCCATACCGTGGGCTGCCAGGCGAGCCGCAACCTCACTGAGTTCGACTTGGCCACCTACTACGACACGTCGATGTTCAGCTTCGTGCCCGACGGCTCCAAAGTCACCACCGTCCGCGACGTCGTCCGTAGCGAATCCTGCAACAAGTGCCACGACTCCATCGCTTTCCATGGCGGTAGCCGCCGCGGCGTCGAATACTGCGCCATGTGCCACACGCCCCAGACCACTAACCCCGAAACCGGCAATACCGTCGACCTTCCCGTCATGATCCATAGGATTCATGCCGGCCCGGTTCTGCCTAGCGTCGTCGCCGGCACCCCATACACCATCGTCGGCTTCGGCAACGCCGTCAGCGACTTCTCCGACGTTACCTATCCCGGTGATGTCCGCAATTGCGAAACCTGCCACGACCAGAAGAGCGGAGCCACCCAGGCCGCCCAGTATATGAAGCCGACTCGCGCCGCTTGCGGCGCTTGCCACGACAACGTCAACTTCGCCAGCGGTCAGAATCACGTCGACCTCGCTCAGGTCAGCGATAACCAGTGCGCCACCTGCCACATCCCGCAGGGTGAACTCGAACTCGACGCCAGCATCAAGGGCTCCCACACCATCGCCACTGTTCCGGCCTCCACCGTGCCCACCACCACCAGCGCTCCTGGTCTGGTCTTCACGCTGGTGAAAGTCGACAACGGCACAGCCGGCACGAACCCTACCATCACCTGGACCCAGAAGAACTATGCCGGCGCACCCCTTCTGTTCACCGATATCAAAGCGATGTCGCAAGGCCGCGTCGCCCTCGTGCTCGCCGGTCCCACTGAGCCGGACTACGGCTATACCAAGTTCACCGGTCCCGCCTACATCACCGGCGGCTACGTATCCGAAGATCCCACCACCGGCACCGCGGCTGCCAAGTGCGACACCTCCGGTACCTGCGTCTATACCTTCCTGCACGGCATTCCGGCCGACGCCAAAGGCACCTACACCATCATGATCGAAGGTCGCCGCGGCCTCGTCGTACTCCCGGGTACCAAGAAGGAAACCACCACTGAAGTCGGCGCCATAAATAAGGTCATCAACTTCTCAGTCGATGGATCCCCTCTCGTTGCCCGCCGTCAGGTGGTCGACATCAATAAGTGCAACCAGTGCCACCAGACACTGTCACTTCACGGACAGAATCGCAACCAGATCGAAGCTTGTGTCATCTGCCACAATCCTTCTGAAACCGATCTGCCTACTAAGGCGCAAGCCACTCTCCCGGCCGACAAAACCTCGCCGCTGCAGTCTGTGGACTTCAAGTACATGATCCACAGAATCCACACCGGTAAGGAACTCGCCGCCCAGGGCGTCAACGGCTACGTAATCGTCGGCTTCGGCGGCAGTCACAATGACTTCGGCGACGTCGGCTACCCCGCCATGTCGCCCACCGGCGCCACCGGCGATCGCCGCAACTGCGCCATGTGCCACGTCAACGGTTCCGAAACCAAACTGCCTGAAGGCCGCAATCCCACCATCAATCCGCAGGCGCCCATCAGCCCCATGGCAGCGACAACAACCGCTTGCACTGGCTGCCACGCGACGATACCCACTGCCTCCCACGCCCTGGTAAATACCACGACGCTGGGTGAAAGCTGCTCAACCTGTCACTCAAATACTTCCGAGTTCTCAGTGACCAAGGTTCACGCACGCTAGTAAATTGCTAAGGCCGAAAGGACAAAGACGATGAGCCCGGTGTTTAAGGCTTCACTACGATACGCATGGGCTCTCGCCTTGCTAACCGCGCTCACCGTCTTTGCCCAAACTCCGCCTCCTGAAAAGGGCGCCGCCGCCACACCTCCACCAGAGGCGGCGCCCGATCCTAATGCCAAGGCCACCTACGCCGGCAGCGATATCTGCCAGGGTTGCCACGAGGACATCTTTAAAGGTTTCCAACGCAACCGCCACCACGCGGTTGAAATCGACAAAAAACGCGGCTGGTCCGAGAAGGCTTGCGAAGCCTGCCACGGTCCGGCCAGTAAACACGTTGAGTCCATGTCGGCCGCCGACATCTTTAACCCGGCCAAAGCGCCCGCCGGTAAGGTCGATCAGACCTGCCTGAAGTGCCACGCCAACCAGGCCACTCACGTCGGACGCATTCAGGGCGGCCACGGCCGTAATGGCGTCTCCTGCGTCGGCTGCCACTCCATGCACAAAGGCGAATCCGCCTCCATCGTCAACGCCAAGCCGGCCAAAATTAACGAACTCTGTACGCAATGCCATGCCAGCACTTGGGCCCAGTTTCAAAAGCCCTTCAAACACCGGCTCCCCGAAAACGCCATGTCCTGCGTGGACTGCCATAACCCGCACGGCGGCATCCGTCCCAAACTCATTCAATCCGTGAACGCCAACGAGCCCGGTTGCATCAAGTGCCACGGCGATAAGCGCGGTCCCTTTACCTTCGAACACGCCCCCGTGAAACTCGAAGGCTGCTCTGCCTGCCACGAACCGCACGGATCCGCCAACCCGCGCATGCTGGTCCGGCATGAGGAACGCTTCCTCTGCCTCGAGTGCCACGCCAACTTCGGAGCCGTCAACGCCGCTAAGACGTCCACTCTCGGCGGTATCCCGCCGGCCTTCCACGACCTGCGAAGTGCCCGCTTCCGCAATTGCAGCGTGTGCCATATCAAAGTCCACGGATCCAACGTGGATAGGACGTTGACGCGATGAAGCTCCTGATCGCAGTACTCCTCCCGTTCCTCGCCGTCGCGCAAACCGCGACTCAGCCGGCGCCCGCGGAACAAACCAAGACCGAAGAAAAGGCCGCCGGCAAGGACGCCGCCCCTCCAGTCGCCGCCACAACTGAACCAGCCCTCACCGGCTCCGTCGACTTCGGCTTCCGCGTCCATACCGATATCTCCGGCAACGCCGGCGTCTACCGCACCACCGTCAACCTCGGCGAAGGTGCCAAACTCTTTGGGCTCGACCTCCACTACCTCAGCCCCACCCGCAAGTACGTCGATCGCGTCAACATCTTCGCCACCGGCTGGGGCGGCGACCCCTACTCCACCGCCCGCCTCGACGCCACCAAAGAACGTACCTACGACCTCCACATCGACTACAAGAACATCGCCTACTTCAACTTCCTCCCCTCGTTCGCCAATCCCTTCCTCGCCACCGGCGGATTGATGACTGAACGCGGCTACGACATTCGCCGGCGTATGTTCGACGCCGAGTTGCGGCTCCGCCCCACCACCCGCTTCAGCCCCTACATCGCGTTCTCGAGTGACGGCGGCGACGGCAGCGGCATCACTACCTTCGTAACCAACAGCAACGAGTACCCGGTCTCGAATAACCTCCACGACGGCAGCCGCCGCGTCCGTGGCGGCGTCAACGTCGAACTCTCAAAGTTCCACCTCACCGTCGAGGAAGGCGGTACCTGGTTTAAGGACGATGACGGCACATCAATCAATCATCAGGAACTCGGCAACCGCACTACGCCCATTGCCGGCCAGGCTCTGTTCCTGAACGGCGAGACCCAGTTCTACCGCGTCCGTGGCAATGGAGCGTTCACAAAAGCGCTCGCTACCTTCACGCCGTTCCCCTGGCTCGACCTGTCCGGCCAGTTCCTCTACAGCAACCCCAGCGTCACCACCAACTACAACAACACAGCGTTCGGGAACTTCGTCGACCCCGCCACCCTTCAGTTCTTCGCCTCGCAGAGCAATATCGCGTTTTCAAGCGCCAACCAGCCGCATTCATCCGGCGCTTTCTATGCGGAACTACGGCCGTCTTCGCGTATCCGGATCCTCGAGTCCGTCACAGTCGACCGCCTGCCCGTAACCAGCGCCCAGGTTTTGACACAGCTCACCTCGGCTTTCACTACGCCCCTGCTCTCCTCCGGCACCGACAGCCTGCGCATTACCTACAACCGCAACCAGACCGAAGCCATCGTCGAGATCGCTCCATGGCTCAGCCTGCGCGGCGGCTTTCGAAATGTCTGGGGCGACGCGCGCGTCCGCGCTCCCCAGGTAAACGGCACCGACACCGAATTGGGCACACTGAATCAGAACGTACTGCTGGCCGGCGCCATGATCCGCGTCGCCCAAAAACTGCGCGTCACGCTCGATACCGAGATCGGGTCCACCTATAAGAACTACTTCCGCACCAGCCTCCACGACTACGAAAAAGGCACCGCCCGCGTGCGCTACCAGGCCCTCACCAGCCTCTCGCTCACGGCCTCGCTCTCGGCGCTCTATAACGAAAATCCGACCCCCGGCGTCAACTACGACTTCCGCTCACGCGCGGCCTCTCTCGGCTTCTCCTGGAATCCCAATAACGCCAAGCGCTACACCATCCTCGGCGACTACACGCTCTCGTCCCTCAAGACTTCGCTGCCCTACTTCCTGCCAACAGGTGAGAGCGACGTGTCCCGCTACCGCGACAACGCCAATACCGCAACACTGCTGTTTGACTGCGCCGCCCGCGGCGGCAAGTACGCGCCGCGCTTCAGCCTCGGCGGATCCATCTTCAAGAGTTCGGGTAGCCGGCCGTCCACCTACGCGCAGCCCATGGCCCGTCTTTCCATGCCGCTGCATGAACACGCCAGTCTGTTCAGCGAGTGGCGCTACTACGGCTTGGGCGAGCGTTACTACCAATACGAAGGCTTCCGCACCCATGTGTTCATGGTGGGCCTGAGGCTGGCTCGCTAGAGGCGTGCCGCCCACACCGCAAATCCTCATCGTGGGCGCGGGACCCGTAGGGCTGGTGCTCGCCTCCGAACTGGCCCGCCGCAACGTGCCCGTCCGCATCATCGATCACGCTCCCGCGCCCTCGAACACCTCGCGCGCCGTCCTCATCCACGCCAGGACCCTCGAGATATTCGCCGACATGGACCTCCTCGAGCCCATGCTCGAGGCAGGACGTCCCATCCACGGCGCTTCCGTCTTCGCCGGCAAGAAGCTGGTGGTCCGGTTTCCCTTCGACGAACTGGATAGCGCCTACCGCTTCGCTCTCGACCTCCCGCAGCCTGAAACCGAACGCATCCTGCTCGCCCACCTGGAGTCCCTGGGTGTCGTCGTCGAGCGCCGCACCACCCTCGTCGGCTTCGACCGCCGTCCCGATAGCCTGTCCGTCTTCCTCCGCGCCGAGGAATCCGGCAGCCATACCGCGCAGGTGTCGTGGCTGGTTGGCTGCGATGGCGCTCAAAGCACCGTGCGCCATACTCTCGGCGTGCACTTCGGAGGCGACGGAGAGGCCGACAACTACCTGCTTGCCGACGTGCGCATCGATTGGGACCGTCCCGACGACGAATGGTTTTCCTGGCTCCATGAGGACGGGCTCATCTCCGTCTTTCCGCTTCCCAACGGCCTTCATCGCGTCATCGTCGCCGGAGCCGGAGCCGCCGGCGTAGAGGACTTTCACCAGGTTTGGAATGCCCGCATTCCCCTCGATGCCAAGCTCGGCGAACCGGTGTGGATCTCCGGCTTCCGGCTGCTTCCGCGCAAAGTCGAGCATTACCGCCAAGGACGCGCCCTGCTCGCTGGCGACGCGGCACATGTCATGAACCCCGCCGGCGGGCAGGGAATGAACACCGGCATTCAGGATGCCTACAACCTGGCCTGGAAACTGGCTCTGGTTGTTCAGGGCCACGCGCCCGAGTCTTTGATTGACTCTTACTCGGCTGAACGCGAGCCCGTGGCCCGCGGTGCGTTCGAGTTCGCCGCCGACATCACCTCTCTCGCGACTCTCAGACACCCCCTCGCACAAGGACTTCGAAACAGCGCGGCCGGATTGCTGTCACAGTTCGAGAACATCCAGCAGCGTGCCGCGGCACGCCTCGGCGCTACCAGGATCCACTATCGCAACGGGGTTCTCGCCGGTGAGGCAGGCTCCTGGCGCCACGCCGCCCTGGTCACTGGTGACCGTGCCCCGGCCATCCCCCGTACCCTTGGCGGCGAAGCATTCAAGCTCCTGCTCTTCACCGGCAACCGCCCCGACGAAGCGGTTCTCGAGCAATTCGCCGGGCTGGCACATTGGGTCAAGGAACGGTTCCCCGGAATCATCGAGACCTGCCTGATCGCCGCCCATCCCGCCTCATGGACAGGCACCATTGTGCCCGACCCCGATGGCTCGATTCACAGCCGCTATGGCGCACGCAAGCCCTGCCTCTACCTGATCCGCCCCGACAAGTACGTCGCGTTTCGTAGCTCCGGAATCGAACTTCAGCCACTTGCGAACTACCTTCAGACTCTCATCTGCTAGTTCCGCAAATTGCGGACAGTTGAGGTCTAGTTATGTGCGATCCTGCGCTGACTTGAGCGACATGACTCAACTTCACGCCTTGCTAGACCAATTAAGTCCTTCAAAACCGATTGGCCATTGATCTGCATCTTCTAGCTCGTGGAGAGATCAAAATGACCGGGACCTTGATTCCGGCGGAGCGCATACACTCACGCGCGCCTCGATTTCCCGGAGTTCGCACAGTAGCTGACGGTTCCGAGGCAGCGATTTGGGTGGAATCCCACCTCACGCAGGCCGCCTTCGTTTATCCGACGCCTCCCGCTGACCGTATGGTCGAACGCTTCAAACGGGTCTCGCAGAATCAGCGCAATCTCTGGGGCGAGCCGCTCCAATGCCTACAGTCCGAGTGCGGCCACAGCGCTGCCTCAGCGTGCGAAGGCTTCGCCCTCGCCGGCGGCCGCGTTACCTCGTTCACTGGTGGACAGGACCTGCTCTCTATGTCCGAGGTGCTCCAGTCCTCGGCCGGCAAGCGCCTCGCCATCGTCATGCACGTCGCGGCGAAGTCCCTCGCCTCGCAGGCGATTACCATTCAGGCAGGGCACGACGACATCTTCTCGGTGATCGACTGCGGCTGGGCCATCCTATTCGCTCGCAATCCTCAGGAAGTCGCCGATCTGACCGTGATCGGCCGGCGCGCGGCCGAACTGTCGGAAACCCCGTTCTTCATCGTCCAGGACGGCTTTGTCACCACCCACGCGTTCGAATCCGTGCGGCTGCCTGAAGCCGACCTGATGAAGCTGTTTACCAGTGCGCCCTCGCGGCGTCTGCGCAATCTCTTCAATCCTCATCAGCCGCTAGTAAGCGGTCCGCTGGAGAATCAGGACAGCTACATGAAGGGCCGCATTGCTCAGCGGTTCTTCTGCGACCGCGTACGGCCCGCCATCGACACCACGATGGCCGACTATTTCGAACTCACCGGACGCCGTTACGGATTTATCCGCAGCTACCGGATGGAGGATGCCGAGCATGCCGTAGTAGGGCTCGGTTCCATGATGGAGGCGTCGGAAGTCGCCGTCGACGCGATGCGTGCGCGCGGCGTTCGCGCTGGCTGCATCAGCATCACCGCGCTGCGGCCATTTCCTCGTACGGAACTAGTAAATGCGCTCGCACGCTGCCGCTCGGTGGCGGTGGTGGAGCGCACCGACACTCCGCTTGCTGAATCCAACCCGCTTACTCTTGAGCTCAAAGCTGCACTGGCGAGCGCGCAGATGGGTGACGACGCGCGTCTGCTCCGCATTCCTGAGGTCTACTCGGGGGCGGCAGGTCTGGGCGGACGTCCCATCACGCCTGCCAACATCGTGGCTGCCTTTGAAAATATCGTGGCGTACGGCCGGCGCCGGTTCGTCCTCGGCATCAAGCATCCTGACGCGTTGAGCACTCCTCCGGAGATTGACAACCGTCCAGCCGGTGCCTTCTCGGTCCGAATCCACTCGATCAGCGGGTTTGGCTCCGTTTCGACAGCCCGGTTGCTGAGTTCCGTGGCCAACGACGTCTTCGGCGTTGAGACTGCGGCCGCTGCTCAACACGGCGCCGAGGAGCGCGGTCTGCCCACCACGACGCTCGCTGCCTTCGCTCCTAAGAAATTCGAGCTCCACTCCGCCACCACGACGGTCGATTTTGTCGCTGTCCATTCACCGTCGGCTTTTGCGACCTCTGAGCCGCTCGCTGGACTACGTCCTGGTGGAACACTCCTGCTCCAGACCGAAGTGGCTCCCGCGACCGTGTGGAACTCGATTCCCCTGCCGGTCCGGCGGACGCTCCGGGAGCGGCATATCGATCTGTTCGTCATCGACTCGCTTAAACTGGCGCGGGAAGTCTCTGGCGACTCCGCCAAGGCGCAGAGGCTCCAGGGGATTGCACTCTTGGGTGTATTCCTGCGAATTGCACCTCTCCGTCCTGAAGCCATGGATGAGGACACGCTGTTCGCGGCCGTGCGCAACAGCCTGACCCAGATTTTCGAACGCGCCGGAAACGATGCCATCGAGCAGGATCTTGTACTGATCCGCCGCGCGTTTGCCGAGGTCGCCCTAGTGGTGCCCCCTGAGCAGATTGCGGACTATGAGGCTGCGGCCCCGGTCCGCCGGGCTCGCACCAACCTCACTCCATATGAGGATCCCGAACTCATTCCCCCCGGCTTCTGCGACCACGTTCTGCGCAACTACGTGCAAGGCCGTGAAAACGTAATCGAGGCCGATCTGTATGCCGCCCGCGGACTGATGCCCGGCGGATCCGCCATTCATCGCAGCTTTAGGAGCATCGCGCCCGAGATTCCCCGGTTCAATGCGCTGAACTGCACCGGCTGCATGGACTGTGTGAACCTGTGTCCGGACAGCGCCATCTCAGCGCGTGTTGTCGAGCCCGAGAATGTGGAGCACGCGCCGCAGGAAATCCACCAGCAATTTAGCTTTACTCAGAAGTATTACGAGAATTTCCTGAAGAAAGGCGAGACCGGCGGCCTCTTCGGCCTCTATGTCGACGCCGACCGCTGTAAAGGGTGTGGCGAGTGCGTACAAGTGTGCGGTACCCGCCAGGCGCTCGCGATGGTGCCCAAGGCCGAGGTGGATCTGCATCTGTATGATCGCGCCCGTGACTTTTTCGACGCCCTCCCCGACACGCCGGCGCGCTTCTTCGCCGACAAATCCCTGGGCGACATGTTGCTCGCCAGTCGAGCCCGCCTGTACACCGGAGGCGCGGGCTCGTGTCAGGGATGCGGCGAGTCAACCGCCATCCGCCTGATGCTGGCCGCAACGGGATTCTGTTACGGCGCCGACCACATCGGCGTAGTAGCCGCCAGCGGCTGCCATACTGCCGCGGGGTCAACCTTCCCGTTCAACCCGTATCAAGTCTCCTGGGCCAACTCCCTCAAAGGGAACGCTCCGGCTGACGCTATTGGAATCCGTTTGAAGTGGAACCGTGAAGGCTTCACCAAACGCCGGCTTTGGGTGGTGGGAGCCGAGGATGCCCTGCTCGGGGCAGGGATGCATTCGCTTGCTCATCTGCTCGAGTCCGGTCTCGACATCAAAGTCCTGATTCTCGACAAAAGCGCAGCTAGTCCGGTGGGCGACGCCGGGGCGCGTCTGCTGGCGTACCGCGACGTCTTTGTCGCTCAAAGCACGCCTGCTCATCTCAACCACTTCTACAAAGCAGTGATGGACGCCAACGATTTCGCGGGCCCGGCGGTGGTGGTCTGCTACTCCGCATGTACCACCGATCACGGCATCGCCGATGATTCAGCCACGGCACAGGCGCGCCTCGCCGTGCTCTCACGCGCGTTCCCGCTGATGGTTTTTGATCCTGGAAAGGGCGATCGTTTTCGTGAACGGTTAGACCTGCGGGGCAATCCTGCGCTGCGGGACGACTGGTATCGGGATCCGAAAACATTCGAGCCTGTCGACTTCGGCACCTACGCGGCCACTGAGTCCCGCTATGCCGAACTGCCCGTTGCTGAGATCACGCGCTTCCAGCAGGGCTGTCTGGCCAACTGGCGGCGCTTGCAGGAACTGGCAGGCCTTCGCTAGGGCGCGTTGCGCAGGGCCTGGTTGCCGCTGCCCCGCACCATCATCGCGTCGCGGATCTTCTCCATCTCCCGCCGCGCGATAACGGCCCAAGAGCTGTTAGGGTCGAGCTTCAAATACGTGCGCCAATGGTGCGCGGCTTTTAACGGTTCACCGGCAATCTGGTAGAGGAGCGCGATGTTGTAGTGGGCATCCGCATACCGGGGATTCAGCTTGATCGCCGACCGGTAGTGGTCCATCGCTTTCACCCGCTGTCCGACTTCGTCATAGAGATTGCCGATATTGAAATGCGCCAGCGCGTATTCCGGGTCCGCGGCAATCGCCATTACGTAAAAATGCTCGGCCTTTTGCATGTCGCGCGCGTTGAAGTAGATGGTGCCCAGATTCACCAGTGCTCCGGTGGCTGCGGGATCGAGCAGGATGGCGTACTTATAAATCTCCACCACTTCTTCGGTGGGCGCGCCCGATTGCTCCATTTCCAGGCCCTTTTCAAAGAGCACTTCCGCTTCTGCCTTGCGCCGGTGGCCCGCGTTCGCCTTCTCGGCTTCGGCGTCGCGAGTCGGGAAGGAGAGCAACTTCTTCAACTCCGCGCCGTCGAAATTCAGCAGCAACTGCCCGGACACCGGCTCAATCGTGCTGCCGTCGATGTCTACGCGAATTTTTGAGCCTTCGGTGTAGATACGAAGTTCGGTCAGCGGATTGGCGATATGCTTGACTCTCAGCCGGAGAGCCTTCACCGCGCGCCGGATGGTGGCCGGTGGAATCTTGTCCTTGCGAAGTTTCAGCAGCGTCTGCATGGCCAGCAGTTCCTGAAACCCAAAATCAGTTTGCTCAGCGATGAGCCCTTGCTTCTCCCAACTCTTCAGCTGGCGCTCGGTAATGCGCAGAACCCGCCTCACCTCCTCGCGAGAATACGCCGGTTTTGACGATGCAGCCGCCACGGCCCGATTCTAACAGACGGCGAAATCCGCCCCAAGTAATTTGGCATGTTAGAGTGGTGCTTTCATGGTCACTACCGCGGCTTTGAAGCAAACTCCGCTCAACGCTGTACACCGGCGAATGGGCGGCAAAATGGTCGACTTCGAGGGGTGGGACATGCCGGTGCAATACTCCGGCATCATCGACGAACACCACACCGTCCGAACCGCCGTGGGCGTATTTGACGTTTCCCACATGGGTGAGATTGAAGTTCGTGGAAGCGACGCCCTCGCGTTAGTGAATTACGCCGCTACCAACAACGCCGCCAAGCTGAAAACCGGTCAGGCTCAATATTCCGGCTTGCTCTACGAACACGGCGGCTTTGTCGACGACATTCTCGTTCACAAGGTTGCCGACGATAGCTTCTTTCTGTGCGTCAACGCCTCCAACCAGGATAAGGATTTCGAGCACATCGCTTCCCTCAAGGGCTTCGGCGCAAAGGTGGAAAACGCCGGACCCCGTTACGCGCAAATTGCGGTTCAGGGACCCAAGGCGCTAGCGACCGTCGCCAAATTGACGTCCACCGATCTCCCGGCCATCAAATACTACTGGTTCACCGACGGCGAAGTGGCCGGTGTTCCCGCCCGGATTGCGCGCACCGGCTATACCGGCGAAGACGGCCTTGAACTGTACGTCGATCCGCAGCATGCCCCCGCGGTGTGGGATAAGATCTTCGACGCCGGCCAGGAATTCGGCATCAAACCCTGCGGACTCGGCGCCCGCAATACGCTGCGCCTCGAGGCGAAGATGGCGCTGTACGGCCACGAGATCGACGCCTCCATCAGTCCTTACGAAGCCGATCTGGCGTGGATCGTCAAGCTCGACAAAGGCGACTTCATGGGCCGCGATACGTTAGTGAAGCAGCGCGAGACAGGCATCACGCGGAAGCTGGTAGGTTTTGAGATGCGTGGCCGCGGCATCGGCCGCGACGGCTATCCCGTGCACGTTGACGGTGCGCCAGCCGGGTGGGTTACCAGTGGCGGACCCGCACCGACGCTCAACAAGAACATCGGGCTGTGCTACCTGCCCACCGCGATGGCCGAACCCGGCCGCACGATTCAGATCATCATCCGCGAACAACCCGTGGACGCCGTCACTGTCCCAACTCCTTTTTATAAACGAGCCCAATGAGCACTTATCCCGAGAAGTATTACTACACCAAAGAACATGAGTGGGTGAGCGTTGAGGGCGATACCGGAACTGTCGGTATCACCGATCACGCGCAGGGCGAACTCGGCGACATAGTCTATGTCGACCTACCGAAAGTTGGCGATGCGGTGGAGAGCGGCAAGACGCTCGGGTCAGTGGAGAGTGTCAAAGCGGTTTCCGACATCTACGCGCCCGTCACCGGTGAGGTTGTCGCGATCAACGAACTGCTGACCACCGCTCCTGAAAAGCTGAACTCCGATCCGCACGGCGAAGCGTGGCTGGTGAAGATCAAGCTCAGTGACCCGGCCGCGGTAAAGCAGCTCATGTCTGCGGCCGACTATCAGACTTATCTCGGCTAGGGGCGGGAACGCTCCGGCGCACTGTGGCTGCAACGAGACCGGCCACGGCTCCGCAGGCCGCGCCGCCTACTGCCCAGGCCAGCGCCCGGAACGTAGCTTCCCAGTGCTTGTCACCAAAAGGGTTTTCCCAGGTTGCGAGGGTGTACACGTAACCCGCAATCCAGCCAACAACTGCTCCCAGTGCGCCGAGCTTGAGTCCCCACTCGAGTTGCCTTCCCGCGATGGAAAGCACGCGACTGACCTTGAGATTCATTCCTGCCCGTCAAGCGTATCGCAGTCGAGATCCAGGTTCGGCGTCGTTGATCTACACTGGCTAAGTGCACTCCGACACTGCCGCGGTGCGCAGGGGCGAGGAACTCAACGTTGAGGCCCTGCGACACTATCTCTCCGGGAAGATTGAAGGTGTGGAAACTGGGCTCACGCTCGAACAGTTTCCCGGAGGCCACTCGAACCTCACTTACCTGGTGCAATGCGGAGCGCGAGAGTACGTGCTGAGACGCGCACCGCTGGGTCCTGTAGCTCCCAAGGCGCACGATATGGCGCGGGAGTTCCGGGTGCTCCACGCCGTGCATCCTCATTTCCCTGAAGCGCCGCAAGTCTTCCATCTTTGCGAAGATCCTTCGATCATCGGCGCCGTATTTTTCCTAATGGAACGCCGGCACGGTTACATTCTTCGCGATCAGATTCCAGCGGCGGTGGCCGGGCTTGAGAGATATCCGCAGCGCGTTAGCGAAGCGTTCATCGACTGCCTGGCGCGCATGCACTCCATCGATCTCGAAAAGAATGGTCTGCTGTCGCTCGGCAAGCCCGCGGGATTCGTGGAGAGACAAGTGAAGGGTTGGACCGAGCGCTGGCACCGCGCCAAGACGGAAGAAGTTTCCGGGATGGACGCCGTGATCCGCTGGCTGGAGCAGCACCTTCCCGCGAGCGGCCCGCCGACACTCGTCCACAACGATTTCAAGCTCGACAACGTGATGCTGGCGGATGGTGCGCCGGATCACATCGGCGCAGTGCTCGACTGGGAGATGACGACGGTAGGCGATCCTCTGGCGGATCTCGGACTCACACTCTGCTACTGGTCATGGGCGAATGGCGACGAAGTGCGCACGGCCGGCATTCCCGCGATCACGCTGCAGCCAGGGTGGTACACGCGCGACCAGTTCATCGAGCGGTACGCACAGAAGACCGGGCGCGATGTGTCGAACGTCGGCTATCACGAAGTGTTGGGCGTGTTCAAACTGGCGGTGATTGTCCAGCAGATCTACGTGCGGTTCCACCGCGGCCAGACCAACGACGAGCGATTTCGCGAGTTTGGCGGACGGGCGCAGGCGCTGGTACGTCTGGCGGCTACACTCGCGGAGCGACACGGTTGAGCTACGTTTATCTGATCCGTCATGGCCAGGCGGGGACGCGCGACAACTACGATACGCTCTCGGATTTGGGCCGGGAGCAGGCGCGCCTGTTGGGCGAATATTTCGCGGCGCAGAATCTGCGCTTCGACTCCGCGTACTCCGGCGGCATGACACGGCAGTTGGAAACTGCCAGGCAGGTCACCGAGGCATACGCGCGTGCCGGGCTCGACTTTCCCACCGTGAAGGACGACGATGGATGGCGGGAGTTCGATCTCGATCAGGTGTACCGTGGTCTTGCTCCGCAGTTGTGCGCGAGCGATCAGCAGTTCAAACAAGAGTTCGAGGAGATGACCGAGCAGATCCGGGCGAGCCGCGGAGATAGCAACGCCGGCATCCACCGCCGCTGGCTGCCGAGCGACATCAAGATTGTCGAGGCGTGGATTCGCGGCCAATTGCCCTACGACGGCGAATCGTTCGCCGCGTTTGTGCGGCGCATTCAAGGCGCGCCCATGCCCAACGGCAGGGAAGGCAACGTGATCGTTTTCACATCGGCCACGCCCACGGCTGTCTGGGCTGCACGAGCGCTCGAAATCAGCGACGAACGCCTGTTGCGAATTGCGGGCGTGCTTTACAACACCTCGATCACGGTCCTGCGTGTGCGAGAAGGTCAGGTACGGCTGTTCAGCCTGAATGGCGTGCCGCATCTGAACGATCCAGAATGGAGAACACACCGTTGAGTTATCAGACGATTCTTTTCGAAGTACACGACGCAGTGGCCACCATTACGTTGAACCGTCCTGAGAAGTTGAATGCCTGGACGGGCGAAATGGACGGCGAGGTGCGGACCGCGATCGCCGCCGCCGAGAGTGATTCCGCTGTGCGAGTGATCGTCCTCACCGGAGCTGGAAAGGGTTTTTGCGCCGGCGCGGATATGTCGCTGCTGCAGACACTGACGAAGGTCGGCGATCTGCCGTCGGAGGCGTCGGCAGCCTTGGGGCACAACACCAGCGGTCCCCTGAAGGAAGGCGTCCGGCCGGACTTCCAGCGGAAGTACTCCTACTTCCCGTCGCTCAGCAAGCCCGTTATCGCCGCCATTAACGGGCACGCGATGGGCTTGGGGCTGATCCTCTCGTTGTACTGCGACATGCGGTTTGCTTCGAGCGAGGCAAAATTTGGAACGGCGTTTGCGCGCCGCGGCTTGATTGCGGAATACGGCATGGCGTGGATGCTGCCGCGCTTAGTTGGTCCGGCCAATGCGCTCGACCTGTTACTGTCGGCACGCATCCTCGGCGCCGACGAAGCTCTTCACATGGGGTTGGTGAACCGCGTCTTTCCGGCCATCACCTTTATGGAGAATGTCCGCGCCTACGCACGGTCACTGGCCGCGGAGGTTTCACCGCGCTCCATGGCGGTGATCAAGCAACAGGTATACAATGCGATGTTCCAGAGCCTGGAGGAAGCAACCGTCTCGGCCGAGCAAGCAATGATCGAAAGCCTGCGGTCAGAAGATTTCAAGGAAGGGGTGGCGCATTTCCTCGAAAAACGTGCGCCCCATTTCACAGGGAGATAAAGCGATGCAATTCGATTATTCACCGAAGGTCCGCGACCTGCAGCAGCGCGTCCAGGCTTTCATGGACGAGCACATTTATCCAAACGAGCGCACCTTCCACGAGCAGGTGGATAAGAGCCGGTGGCAGCCCGCGCCGATCATTGAGGAATTGAAGCCCAAGGCGCGCGCGGCGGGACTGTGGAATCTGTTCCTTCCGGAATCCTCCAGAGGCGCAGGTCTCACCAACCTCGAGTACGCGCCGCTGTGCGAGATCATGGGCCGGG
The DNA here is from genome assembly GCA_038212445.1 of Bryobacterales bacterium. Classification (GTDB taxonomy): domain Bacteria; phylum Acidobacteriota; class Terriglobia; order Bryobacterales; family Bryobacteraceae; genus TMP-7. Next base: position 63,849 of record JBBQUM010000033.1, on the reverse strand, counting down.
TTGTCTTTGCGTCCGAGGTTTTCAATTGCTCGGCGCCCGACACGGGCAACATGGAGGTGATTGAGCGTTACGGGACCGATGAGCACAAGGAGCGCTGGCTCAAGCCGCTACTGGCGGGCGAAATCCGGTCGTGCTACGCCATGACTGAGCCGGCGGTGGCTTCGTCGGACGCAACCAACATCGAAGCCAGCATTCGTCGCGACGGCGATGAGTACGTGATCAACGGGCTCAAGTGGTGGACCTCTGGTGCAGGCGACCCGCGCTGCAAAGTCGCCATCTTCATGGGCAAGACCGATCCCACCGCGGCCAAGCACAAGCAGCAGTCAATGGTGCTGGTGCCCATGGACGCGCCGGGCGTGAAGATCAAGCGCATGCTGACTGTGTTCGGCTATGACCATGCGCCGCACGGTCATGGAGAAGTCCTGTTTGAAGGCGTCCGGGTGCCTGCGGCGAATCTGCTGCTGGGCGAAGGCCGTGGTTTCGAAATCGCGCAGGGACGCCTGGGTCCGGGGCGAATCCATCACTGCATGCGGCTCATTGGCGTTGCCGAGCGCGCCCTCGAGATGATGTGCAAGCGGGTACGCAGCCGCGTGGCTTTCGGGAAGTCGATTGCCGAGCAGGGTACCATCCGCGCCGACATTGCGCAGTCGCGCATCGAGATCGAGCAAGCTCGCCTGCTGACGCTCAAAGCCGCCTACATGATGGACACCGTGGGCAACAAAGTGGCGCGCAGTGAAATCGCCATGATCAAAGTGGTGGCGCCGAATCTGGCGCTGCGCGTGATTGACCGTGCCATCCAGGCGCACGGCGGAGGCGGCGTCTGCCAGGACTTCGAACTGGCGTCGATGTGGGCCAACTCCCGTACGCTGCGCCTTGCCGATGGCCCGGACGAAGTGCATCTGGAGTCAGTAGCCAAGCTCGAACTGAAGAAGACGGAAGCGGCGCGGACGCAAACTACCGGATGAGCACGCTGGTTCTGATTCGCCACGGCCAGGCGACTCCATTCCAGCGCGAGTCAGACAAGTTGTCGTCGCTGGGAGAGCAACAGGCGACAGCGGTGGGCGAGTATCTGGTGTCGACGGGCGAGCGTGTGGACGCCGTGTTCACTGGCACGCTCGCGCGCCAGACCGCCACCGAGGCCGCAGTGGCGAGAGTCTTCGCGGCGCATGGCGTGGACTGGCCGTCTTCGCAGGCGACCGCCGGATGGAATGAATACGACGCGCCCGGCGTGTTGTCGGTGCTGGTGCCTGCACTCGCTGCCCGTGATGAACGCTTCGCCTCGCTCGTCAAGGAGTTCGAAGAAGCGCGCGGCACGCCGCAGCAGAATCGCTATTTCCAGCGCATGTTTGAGATCGCGATGGTGCTCTGGCTGGACGGGTCAGTGGACGTGGAGGGGGTTGAGCCGTTCCACGCTTTCGAGCATCGCGTCAGCACTTCGCTTGCGGCGATACAGGGCGTGGCGGGTAGCCGTCGCGTGGCCGTATTCACTTCGGGTGGGCCCATTGGACTAGTAATGCAGCGAGTGCTGAAGGCGCCGTCGCGGACGTTCCTCGACGTCAACTGGCGCGTGAGAAATACGTCGATCACAGAATTCGTTTACGGCGACGGCCGAATCTCGCTCGATTCCTTCAACTCCGTCGCGCACCTGCCGGTTGACCTCAGGTCCTTTCGTTAGCCGTTACGACAGGTGGGCCTGGAGCCGACGGACGATCTCGCCCTTTGGCTGCGCGCCAACCATGCGATCCACTTCGCGCCCGTTCTTCAGCACGAGCAGCGTGGGGATGCTGCGGACGTTGAACCGTCCAGCTGAGACGGGGCTTTCGTCGACATTCAATTTGCCCACCAGTACGCGTCCCCTGAGTTCCGCAGCGAGTTCTTCGACGATGGGCGTGACCATGCGGCACGGGCCGCACCACGGTGCCCACATGTCCAGCAGGACCGGCAGCGGTGACGCCGTGACTTCGGCTTCGAAATTCGAATCAGTCACCACCAGCGCGCCATGAGCGGCTTCGAGCGGCGCCTTGCACTTGCCGCATACCGGACGTTGACCCGCAGTCACCCGGTCACGCGGTACGCGATTCCACGACGAGCAGGCGGGGCAATGAATCAGATCAGGGTCGGCCATTGACATACGCTCCTGGATGTAGACGGACCGACCCTCAATAACGTGTCGCCTTTACACCATGTAATGACGGCCGCGATGCGCGCCAACCAGGATCTGGAACAGGCGGTGCGCGATCAGCTCGTGCAGCGATAGCAGTTCCTTGTTGTTGCGTGTGATCGCGTCGACATCGCGCGGATCGGCCACCGCGCCACCGCCGCCTCGCAGCGCGGTCGTCGCTTCTTTGATGATCGGATCCGCGATGGCGTCGCCGGCCATCTCCCAGAGAGTGATGAAGCGGTCCACCGCAGTGGGGAAGCTTACGGCAAATACGCCGTGATTGCTGGTGGTTCGCGGCGGCTTGTAGTCGAGGTTGAACGGACCGTTGTAGCCATGGCTGCGCAGCAGCACCAGCACGTTGAGCCAGTCGAGGGGATTGACGAGCCCAACCGCAATGTCGACGTCGTGTTTCAAACGGTATCCGTCGTTAATGTCGAAGTGGAAGAGCTTGCCGCAGAGGATGGCACGGGCCAGGGCGGCGCGCGGCGCGGCTCCCCACATCAGTTCGTGCAGGTACTCCGGATTGAGTCCCACCATGTCGGGGTACTTCAGCAAGCCGGAGAAGATGAACGCCAGCATGGCGTCTGACGTGGGCAGCAGAATCTCGGCTTGAGGCTCAAACGGTTTGGCTTCCATGCAGTGTTTGAGCGTCGGCCGGTTGTACTGCTTGGCCAGTTCGATATCCGCTTCGCAAGCCGCGTTCAGTCCCTCGGCGTACCACCTCAAGGTCTCGGTTTCTTCAATTGCTCCTTGTACGAAGTAGCCGAGCGATCCCGGCCAGTAAACGGCAAACTGCGCGCCGAGCTTGTGGCCGATGTGGACTGTGTTCTTCAATCGCTCAGCAGCGTAGGCGCGAACTTCAGGCGCTTCAGCCGCCGGACTCGCGGCCCACACCGCATGGTGGAAAGTCTCGGTGGTGACCATCGAGCACTTGAGGCCGTTGTTGTCGAGGGCTTTTTGAATCCTTTCAACGATGGCCCACTGCTCATCTCCAAAGAGCTTGTCAGTAGGGATGACGTCGGTGTCATGCGTCGCCCAATAAGGAATTCCGATCTTGCCGTAAGCCTCAATCGCCGACTCGAAACTCACGTCGTCGCGGGTGGGCGCGTGGAACAACGCGTGCCCGGGATATGCTGCCGCCCATTGCGGTCCGGAGATGTAATAACGGCGCCGAACGTCAGGCGTGTACGACCCGCCGCAGGAGTTCATCAGTCGCTCGACCAGCGCTTGCTGTTGATTTGTAGGTACCGGTGTCATAGTTGAGTCCGATGGCTATCATATCCAACCGCTGAACGCGCGGTGGGGCTTGTTAGATTAGTGGATAGCCGATGTTCCGGAACGCCTTGAGGACAACTCCGCTGTGCAGCCTGCCGGTCTTTGTAGCCGTGCTGTTTTTGGCCGCCTGCGACAGTTCGAGTAAGGGGCCGCCGGCGATTGGTGAAGCCTACGTGGGGGCTGCGACCCTGAACATCCGCCAGGAACTTGCGCCCCGCTCGCCGATAGTGGCCACCGTCAAACATGGCGACAAACTGGAAGTGGTGCAGACGCGGCGGCGGTTTGTGCGCGTTCGTGCAGGCAACGGCGCGCTGGGCTGGACTGACTCGCGCCAGTTGCTGTCCACCGCTCAGATGGACGAACTCAGGCAACTCTCAGAGGCTGCCGCGAAGATGGTTTCCCAGGGCTCAGCCAGCGTGTTTGAGACACTCAACGTACATACTGAGCCGAGCCGCGTCTCACCCAGTTTTGGGCAGATCGCCGAAGGGTCAAGCGTCGATGTCATCGGTCATCGCCTCGCACCAAAGATTCCTCCTCCGGCGGCTCCCATTGCCACGGTGGCGCCCAAACTTCCGGTGAGAAAACAGGCGAAGAAAGACGTAAAGCGCATCCCGCCGCCGCCGATGCCCGCTGCCCCCGCCCTGCCGGCAAACTGGCTCGAACTGAGCCGGTCAGCTCTGCCGGCGCCGGGACCTGAAACGGAATTTGCGCGTGAGAGCGAGCCCAGGTGGTCGGCGAGCGAGAAGAAGGAGGACCCGGCGCTGGCGCAAATGGACGACTGGAGCCTGGTCCGCTTGAAGGATGGCCGCTCCGGTTGGGTACTGTTCCGTATGCTCGTTATGGGCATCCCGGTGGAAGTGGCGCAGTACGCCGAAGGTCATCGCATCACATCCTTCTTCGCGCTGTCGGACGTGGAAGACGGCGGGCAGATGAAGCACGACTGGCTTTGGACCACGATTGCCAAGGGAGGTGACCCGTGGGAGTTCGACGGCCTTCGCGTCTTCACCTGGAATCTGCGCCGCCATCGTTACGAGACGGCGTATAAGGAACGCAATATCAAAGGCTATTATCCGGTCACGGCATTGCGCGGGACCGGCGGGCGCGGCGCCGGCGGCACCTTCTCAGTGATCCTGGACGACGGCGGCGCGTTCGTCAAGAAGACTTACCGCTTCACCGGCATGCGCGTGAATGTTGTCGGCACTGAGCCGGCGGATCCGCCCAAAGCGTTTTCGCCCGAATCGCTCGCCACCGCCGCGATTAACGCACCCAAAGCCCCTGAAGTGCCGGAGCCCGGCTTCTTCGACAAGCTGAAGCAGCGCGCCAAGTCCGCCTTCAAGAAGTAGCTCAGCGAAACGCGCCGGGGACGCGCCAGAACTTGGGATCCAGGTCCAATTCACTGAAAATCGACGCAGCCTCCGAGGGCGATTTCCGGCGCCAGTGTGGAGATGCGTAGTCGGCAAACCAACGCTCGGCGAGATCCACCGCTTTGCACATGTCCAGCGTGGCTCCGCGCGGGCGGCCATGCCGGGCGCACCATTCGTCGATTCTTGAAGAGGACGAGAAGAAGAGGATGTTGCCGCACGGGCAGTACGGATTGTTCCACCAGCGCTCGGGCGGTTCCGGGAAATGCATCAGCACCTCCGGACGCGACGATACGCCGCCACGGATCGAGAACCGCAGGGGATCTCCTTCAGCGCCGTCGGCGGTATGAATGTCCACGTCCTGTTGAAGCGCCGCGCCGATGGCCAGCGAGCACCACGCGCAGTTTGCCCACCAGCCGTTGGCACCCGCGGTGACCCAGAACGCGCTCGGCATCAGGGCGAAAGGATGCAGGCTCCAGATCTGTGTGGAACCGGGAACCAGAATCACGCCGTGCATGGCGTTTAACTCGCCGAGCGCTTTCTCGATCTCCGACGCTTGAGCACAGGCGCCCGTCGCGACCTCCGCAATGGTCGGCGCGTGTCCGTTGTCAATCACGTGCCGCGTCAGCAGGTAGTGCAGTTCTTCCGGCGTCACCTACGCGCCTGCTTCCTGCTCGAGCGGGGTAGGGAATACCTGCGAGAACCAGAAGGAGTGAGGCGTAGCGCCGTGGCGTTGATAGTGCTCCAACCGTTCCTTACCCTCGGCGACGGTTGGCACGTGCCCGGCCTCCACCCACCAGAGGCAGTACTGCGGCTGAGACATTTTCTCGAACCACTTCGCGCGGTCTCGAAATACTTCTATGTGTCGTGACGAATATACGTAATGACGCAGCGCCTCCACGGACTCCCACACCGACATGTTCACGATGTAGAAAGGGTCGTCGTTGTAGGGCACGTCGGTCGCATTGCCGGAATCTGACTTCAGCCTCCACACGAAGCCCGGCGACTGTTCGGCCAGCGCGTTGATTGGCTCCAACTGCGCGACGAAGTCCGCGATGCGCGGGTCGTCGATAGGAGCTACCAAGCGTCCGATATTGATCTGGGCGAGGTGATGAGCCATCCTCTATTCATCCCGCAGCGCGATGGTGGGGTCAAGCGACGCGGCGCGGCGAGCGGGCAGCCATGAGGCGACGCACGCGATCAGGAAAAAGAACAGCGCCATTCCGGCAAACGTCAGTGGATCGGTGGGACGCACGCCCACGAGCATGGTCCGCATCGCCTGGGTGAGAATCGACGCGGCGATGAGTCCCGCGCCGATGCCCATGGCACTCAGCGTCAGTCCCTGGCTCACCACCAGCGCGAAGATCTTTGACGGCGCGGCGCCCAGCGCCATGCGGACCCCGATTTCCGGTGTGCGCTGACGGACCACCGTCGAGAGCACGCCGTAGAGTCCCACGCTCGCCAGCAGCGCTGCGATGGCCGCGAATACTCCGATCAGCAGCATCTGAAACCGCGTTCCTGCCTGCGCCGCCTTTACCACCGCTTCCATCGGCTTCATTTCCAGGATCACCGCTTTCGGATCCGTGCTGAGAACAGCGGCGCGAGCGGCCGCGGAGTAGTTCGCCGGGTCTCCCGACGTGCGCATCGCCCAGCGAGCCACAGCGCCGTGCCCAACAAATCCGTCGGTAAAGTAGATTTGCTCCCGCCCGGCGACGGCGAGGCTGGTGGTGCGCTGATGCTCGGCTACGCCGATCACTTCTACCCACTCCGGCTGCGGACCACGAATGCGGACTAGCAGGCGCTTACCCACTGCTGACTGTCCGGGATAAGCCTTGGCCGCCAGCGCGGTATCGATCACCACCAGCGTCCGCTGCGGCGAATTGTCAGCGTCGGTGAACGAGCGGCCTTCGAGAATTCGAGTCTTCATCGTCTCGAAGTAACCGGGCAGCACAATCTGAAAATCGACGGCCTGAAACTTTGTCGGATCGGCCAGCGCTGCTTCGAGCCCCCATCGGATCGGGCTGAACCCGCCCGTTAGCGGGAAAGGCGTTGACGCGGTGATGTTCTCGATGCCAGGGATCGTCTTCAGTTGCGACCACTGGTTGCGAATGAGAGCCTCCGCTTGCGCCGGAGATTGCGGACGGCGCTGGCCGCCCAGCACCTGAAACGTGAGCATGTGGCCTGGATCAAAGCCCGGCGCGATTCGCTGCAATTCGACAAAGCTTCGCAGCATCAAGCCGCTGCCAATCAGCAGCACAAACGACAGCGCCACTTCGGCTATGACTGCGGCGCTTCGTAGAAATCCGGTTGCGCCCAAACCCGACGTCCGTCCACTGCCGCGTAGCAAGAGCGCGATCTCGGGCTTCGACGCGCGGAGCGCAGGCACCATGCCGAAAATCGCCGCGGCGATCAGGCTCGATCCCAGTGCAAACAGCACCACCATCGGGTCGATCCGTATGGTGTCGAGGCGGGGCAGTTCAGCCGGGGCCATCACTCGCAGTTCATTGATTCCCGCCCAAGCCAGTAGCAGGCCGAGTGCCGCGCCGCCACCGGCAAGTAACGACGCCTCCGCGAGCGACTGCCGAATCAGCGACCACCGATTGCCGCCCAACGCAGTCCGCACTGCATATTCGCGTTCGCGCAGCGATGCCCTCACCAGCAGCAGGTTCGCCACGTTCACGCAGGCGATCAGCAGCAGGAAAATCACAGCGCCCGTCAGCGCCAGCAGCGCCGGCCGAACCTCGGCGATCAAATGCTTGTGCACCGGTTCCAGCCGGATGGCATAACCGGCGGTCCCCGAAATCAGAAAGTTCTTTCGGGCCTCGGCGGCAATGCGGTCGGCGACATTCTGCGCCTGCTCGATGCTGACGCCGTCCCGCAGCCGCGCAATGGCGCGATGCTGCACCTGGTTGCGATTCTCATTGTCGTAAGGGATCCGCGCGGCGAAAAAGACGTCCGGCAGGTGTTCCATGTTCGCTTCGACAGGAAACAGCAGTTCGAAGCCCGGTGCCAGCACGCCGACAATCTCGGTAGCGCCTTGGCCCTGTCCGGGCATGGCCTGGCCAATAATATCCGCGCGGCCGCCGAACCGGCGCTGCCAGTATTCATAACTCAGGATCGCCATCGCCGGCGGTCTCGCCTGATTCTGTTGCCCGGCCGGTGCCTTATTAGGCGCAGCAACCGCAACGCCGTCTTTGTCTTCGAACATACGCCCGGCAAGCGGCTTCGCGCCGAGCATCTGAAGGAAGTTCGTGCTGACGTTCGCCAGGCGCACTTGCTCTGACGTGCCGTCCTCGCGCGGCACCGCTCCGCGTCCAGTCGACACGGCGCCCACCTCGTCGAACACTTCGCGCGTGCCGTTCCGCAGGTCGAGGAAGCCGGCATTCGACAACGGGAAGTCCTTTACGTCGCGCTTGCGTAAGTCGCCGATCGCGTACACCAGGCGTCCCGGATCGCGATACGGCAGCGGACGCAGCATCACCGCGTTGGTGACGCTGAAGATCGCTGTGCTGGCTCCCACGCCAAGGCCGATTGTGAGGATCGCCGCCAGCGTGAATAGAGGGCTCTTGCGCAACATGCGCGCCGCGTATACGAAATCTTTGATCAGCATTCCTTATCCCAGTTCTACCGCCATGATGCTCTTGCGATCGCGTATGTAAAGTCGCGTCCCCACCAACACTGGCGGCGTCCACGATATGTTGGTGAGCAATTCCGTCTTCGAGATCACCTTGAACCCCTGTGGTGATGGGGCGGCGAGCATCAGATTGCCGTCCTGGTCCAAAGTGATCAACTTACCGTCGGCCAGCACGAACGTTGCCTTCGCGATACTGCGTTCCTGCCAGTAGATCTTGCCGGTGGAAGCTTCCACGGCGCTCAGAATCGCCTGACTTCCTTTGCCGCCGCTGGTGAAATACAGCGCTCCGTTGATGTACATCGCGTTGCCATGATGAAGCCGCAGGCGGTTCGACGTCCACGCCTCCGACGCCTTGGTCTCGTTGCCCTTGCGCTCAAGCCGGATCATCTTGGTGCCCGCGCCATATTCGGCGGAGACGAACAGCAGGTTGCCGGGACACCAGACCGGCATGGAGCAACTGATGCCGTAGTCCGCACGCCAGGGAATCTGCCACAGCAGGTCGCCGTTGAATGGATTAAGTCCGAAGACAGCGCCGTCCATCACCGCGACATACTGCTCCAGACCGTCGACGCTGATCATCAGCGGGGAGACGTACGCGTTGGGAACATTGCCCTTGGCCCAAGCCACCGATCCGTCCGACTGCTTGAACGCCATGGTCGCCTTGCCTTTGCCGCCCACGGGCAGGATCAGCGTGTCGCGAAACGCCAGCGGGCTTGATGCGTAGCCATACATCGTGCGCGTCCCGCCGTGCGATTCCCAAAGCTGCTGAACCCAGATTTCCTTGCCGGTCTTTTTGTTCAGGCACTGAAGCCGGCCCGCGATTCCTGTAGTGTAGACGCGATCGCCCAACAGCAGTGGTGACGAGTAGGGTCCGTTGCCGACATCGCCCGCAGCATCGCTCCTGAATGTCAACGGCGTCGCATGCTCCCAGAGGGTCTTGCCGGTGACCGCGTCGAGCGCCGTCACGATCTCCTGGCCCGACTTGCCGTAGAGCGTATAAGCGACTCCGCCTTCAATCGACGGCGACGAGTACCCTTCGCCGAGCGCACGCTTCCAGACTACTTTCGGGCCGCTCGCGGCCCAACTCTTTATGCCTTTCGCTTCGGTTGTGAAGTTGCGGTGAGGGCCGCCCCACTGAGTCCACGGCAGTCCGGCGGGCAGCGCCACGGCCCCGCTAAGACGGGTAGCCGCAGCCTGGGCCGCAAGCATGAAGGTCCGTCGCGTCATTTCGCTTTAGACGGACCTGAAACAGAAATGTTCCCGATGGCCGTTACTGTTTTGACGCGGGACGCTGCCCGCCGCCCGCGCCGCGGCCTTCAGAGGACGGAGGAACAAGCCCTTTGAGCCGCAGGTGGACAGTCATCTGTGCGTATTCGTGTTCCAGATGGATCGTGTTTCCATAAAGCGCTCCAAGTCGCGAACGGCTGCCGCGCGGACTCTGGATCATCTCCGCGCCCTTGGCGTCGGTCAGGGCATCGTAAGCTTTATCGCACTCCGCAAGATCCTCTTTGAGTGCGCTCACGAGTTCGGTCTTGGTTGCGAGTTTCGACGCGCCGCCCTGTTTGCGTTCACCGTTAAATGCGGAGCAAGTGCCCAGTGCGGAGTCCGCCGTGTGCGCAACGAGCACTTTGAAACTTTGGCTCTCGGGAGACGGCTTGAAATCGTAGTTCTCCTCAGGCATTTTTTCGGCCGCGCCGATCAGGTTGTTCTTCGTCCGGGTCCACGCCTGCTTGGCCTCGGTGCTGAGTGGATTGTCCTGGGCCGCGAGCGAGAGCGCGGTGGATAGAAGGGTTGCAGAGATGATGAGGTAACGGGAATTCACTTTGAGCTCTCCTTGATAGGCGGCGCGGCCACCAGACCTTTAGGTAACATTAGATACTCTACCGCTTCAGAAACGCAAGCGACCATGCTGCGAACCATCTACGCCACTCGATACGTCACACCGCTCCGCGAAGGCGGATCTCTCCCCGCCATCGTTGAAGCTGACGACGACGGAATGTACGTGCTGAAGTTTCGCGGCGCTGGTCAGGGCGTGCTCGCTTTAGTCGCCGAGTTGATCGCCGGTGAGATTGGGCGAGCGCTCGGCCTGCCTGTGCCTGAATTGGTGTTCGCCACTGTCGACGCTGCACTGTCCCGCAATGAAGCTGACCCGGAGATCCGGCAGTTGCTGCAGGCGAGCGCCGGCCTGAATCTCGCCATGGACTATCTGCCGGGCTCGGTGATGTTCGAGGGTTCGGCCGGCGATAAGGTGGACGCGCAAGTCGCGTCGCTAGCCGTGTGGTTCGACGCCTTCATTACGAACGTCGATCGTACGCCGCGCAATCCCAACCTGCTCTGCTGGCACAACCGGCTTTACCTGATCGATCATGGTGCATCGCTCTACTTCCATCACGACTGGCGCGACATCCCGCAGAAAGCCCAATCGCGATTCCCGTCCATCCGCGATCATGTGCTGCTGCCTTGGGCCGCGTCCATCGAAGACGCCGGCAGGAGCGCGCGTGCTCTGCTCTCGCCCGCCGTCTTACGCGACATTCTCAGTCAGGTTCCCGATGAATGGCTGACGCCCGAGATCGGCGCCGCGACGCCGGAAGAAAAGCGTGCCGGCTACCTGGAGTTTCTGACGCGCCGCCTGGACGCAGCGCCACTGTTCGTAGAGGAGGCCATTCATGCGCGCGCTCGTCTCGTATGATTACGCCACCCTCCGCGTAGTCCCGCGTGTCGACCGCGAGGAATTCATCAACGCCGGTGTGATCGTCTTCTCCATGGAGTGTGCCTTTCTCGGGGCGCGCATCGCCGTCGACCCCGCCCGGCTCATCGCGCTCTCTCCCGGCATCGACGTCGAGGTTGTCATGCGCCACCTGGATGCGATTGCGCGCATCTGTGCGGGCGCGCCCGACGGCGGCCCCATCGCGCGTATGCCTGCGCGTGAACGTTTTTACTGGCTTGTGTCGCCGCGAAGCACCGTGATCCAGGTGTCGCAAGTGCACAGCGGCCTCACCGCGGCGCCGGAGAAAACGCTCGCAGATCTGTTCGGGCGGTTAGTCGCCTAGAACCGCTCGTCGGCGGACGGTCCGTAGATGGCCGGCACAGCCGCATCGTTCAAGCGCAAATACACGGTCAACTGTCCGCGATGATGCGCCAGGTGCGTGAACACCGCGTCGGTAATGGCGACGTGGCGCACCTGCTCGCTCACTACCTGTCCGCCGTACAGCATTCGCCAGGTCTTCATCAGATGATCGTCGCTGGTGTTCTGGAGTGCCGCGCGTGCCTCATCCATCGACTCCTCGAAGCTCTTCAGTAATTCCGCATTCGTCTCCGCGGCTTTCGGTTTGTACGGCGATCCGCCGGGTGGGTTGATGTCGTGTTCATCGGCGTTCACCATCATCCCGATCCAGGCCGGCATCCGCGCCACCAAAGCCGCCAGATAGCCCAGCGGCATCGACTTCTCGTGCGGTTTCCAATCGTTCTTGCCTATGGGTACACGCTCCAGCGCCTTTCGCGTACCCTTTGCCTCACGCTCCAGTTGCGCCAGGAAAAACTCAGTAAGCTGCATGCCTACATCGTACGGCTCTAAATATGACAAAGCCTGTCATGTTTTAGAAAATAGGGACCGCCCAGCGCGCGACGGTCCCGTTCAGGGGCTTAAAAGACTCCAGAGAGGATCGGACTGCCGGCGTTGCTCACCGTCACCATGTCGCCGCTAACAACCGCGGGCACCGTGTCGCCGTCCTGCGAGTTCAACTCGAGTTCGCCGAATCCCAGCTTGAGTTTGATTGTTCCCACCTTGGTCGACACCCCTGCGTGGACCACGGCCACGTCCAGCATCGTTCCATCCTGCAGGTTGACGTGCTCCACTTCCACGTTCAGCCGCGAACGGTTTCGCGACGACTCCAGGCGGAAGTCAGCATGGCCCGAGGGCGTCTGTCCCGTGATCGCGGCACCGGCGAGTTGCGTCCGCAGACGTACTTCGCTCGCATTGTTGTTATTGTTACCGCCACCCCCGCCGCCTTTTCCGTCTTCCGCGGTCAACATCCCCGCCGACATGAATAAGGAGAGCACGGCAAGCCCCGCTCCCATTCCGAACAGCTTTCTGGTTTGTTGTCTCATCTTGTTTTCTCCACTGATGCAGAAGCATCGTCTGTTGGGACAAGGGAACCTTCATGCGGAAACAGATTTCTTAATGCGAAAAGGTGGATATATGCCATGAGGTGTCATGATTCAGCGCGAGAATGAATTGTGAAGGCAGATCGGCTCCTCTCGGTGCTCCTCCAACTTCAAGCTCACGGACGCCTCACGTCTCGCGACCTCGCCTCGCGTCTCGAAGTCTCCGAGCGCACGGTTCATCGCGACATGGAAGCTCTCAGCGCGTCGGGTGTCCCCGTGTATGCCCTGCGCGGTTCTCGCGGCGGGTGGCAACTGGACGAGGACTGGCGAACTCAGGTTCCCGGACTCGACGAAATCGAACTGCGTGGGTTGATGATGGCTCAGCCGCGCATCATCGGCGACGCTCCCCTGGCTGCCGCCGCTGAGCGCGCTTATGGGAAGCTGATGGCAGCCCTTCCCAACGCACTGCGGGACAAAGCAGCCTCCATCCGTCAGCGCTTATTCGTCGACATAGAAGGTTGGCACGGTTCAAACGAGGATCTGACGTCGCTGCCCGTTGTGCAGGACGCCGTCTCGCGCGACCGCAAACTGCGCTTCCACTACTGCCCGCCCGGTCGCGAGCGCTCGGAGCGCGTCGTCGACCCGCTCGGCATCGTTGCCAAAGGTTCGTCGTGGTACCTGGTGGCGCAAACGCCGCGCGGATATCGCACTTACCGCGTGTCCCGCATCGAGCAACCCGAACTGCTCGACGTTGCCTGCGCGCGCCCGCCTGCGTTTGACCTCGCGTCCTGGTGGAAGAACTCGATGCAGCAGTTTCAAGGGATCGCGCGCTACGAGGTCACGCTGCGCCTCGATCGCAAAGTCGCGAAATGGATCACCACGCGCCGCATCGCATCCATCATCGACGAGAGCGCCGATCATGTGACCGTCCAGATTCAATTTGACGACGAGCACGAGGCGTGTTTTGTCGCGCTCGGCATGGGTTCTCGCGCGGAAGTGCTGGCGCCGGCAAAATTGCGGCAGCGAGTACTGGCCGAAGCGGCAGCGGTCGCGGCTACGGCTTCAGCATGATCGCCGCCGCATCCAAGCCGAGTTTTGTGACATCGAGATCGGTACGGTTGCTGAGCATGATCACCGTGATCTTGTCATGGACGAACCGGTGAATCACCGTACGAAACCCTGTGGTCGTGCCGGAGTGCCACATCCGTTCCTGGCCGTCGAATGGATCGAGGAACCAGCCGAAACCGTACGCCACCGGTTTGCCGGGGTTGAGATTGTCGTCGCCCGTCTGAGCCGGCCATCGCGTCGGCGCGCCGTTTACAAGTTTCACCGCGGTCTGCGCAGTCTTCAACTCCGCAGGAGTGAGTAGCGTGCCTTTGTCGAGCGCGGCATCCCACTTCGCCAGATCCGCCAGGTTCGAGTAGATACCGCCATCCCCGAGCGTCGCCGACGTCGAACTCTGATCGGTTTCAACAAACTGCCCGTTACGCTTCGAGTGTCCATAAACCCGGTTCGGCACTCCGCTCTTGCCGGCAACGTAGGCCACGCTGTTACCCATCGAAAGCGGCCTGAAAATCCGTTCACGCAAAAACTGTGGGAAGGGTATGCCGGAAATCTTCGCGACGATCAGCCCGAGCATCACGTACCCTGAATTGCTGTACGACCACGAGGTCCCCGGCGCGAAGGCCGCCGATCCGTGTTCGAGCAGTGCAAGCACCTCGTCGTCCTGAATTTGATGCTCGGCGGTCCATTTCTTGCCGGACTTCTCCATCAAGTCCTCGTAGTCCGGCAAGCCTGCCGTGTGCGTGAGCAAATGCCGCACGGTGATCTTGCGGCCGTAATCCGGAAAGCCGGGGAAGATATCGGCGAGCGTCTGGTCGTACCGTAGTTTCCCGTCGCGAACCAGCAGCATGATACTCGCTGCGGTGAACTGCTTGGTGAATGACGCCAGCCGGAAATTCGACCGCCGGTCGATCGGCCGCATCGTGCGCAACTCCGCCACTCCAGAGACGCGCTCGTACACCGTTTTCCCGCCCTTGCGTACCGATACGGCGAAGCCAGGCGAGCGTCCGTCGGTTAGCGGAGCGAATAAACTGTCCAGGCGAGACTCAAACGGCTCCCCGGCCGTCGCGGCAGCCATCAGCAACAAACCTGCCGCACCCGCCCTCACGCGCTGCGCTCAACCTTAACCGCGGTGCCGTAGCACAGCACTTCGGTTACGCCCTGCATCACTTCGGTCGCGTCGTAGCGTACGCCGATAATTGCATTGGCGCCCTGCTCCGAGGCATGCACCAGCAGGCGGTCAAACGCATGCTGCCGCGTCTCCTCACAGAGGTTTGTGAACAGCGTGATGTCGCCGCCCACCAGCGTCTGCAGGCTGGCTCCAATCGTCCCGAAGACACTGCGCGAGCGCACAATAATTCCACGCACAACGCCAATGTTCCGGACAATGCGATACCCGTCCAGCGTGAAGCTTGTGGTCACCATCGAGTGTGGAATAAGACTCTCGGTCGAAGTAGTTTCGGTCATGCGCTCATGCTATCCCACCTGGAAATCACCTGCGGGCAATAAAAAAGGCGAGCACCCGAAGGCGCCCGCCGAAGGTACTGCCTTGGGGGAAAGCCGTTAAATATCGTAGTACAGCGCGAACTCATAAGGATGCGGCCGCAGGCGTATTGCATCCGCCTCAGCCCTCCGCTTATAAGCAATGTAGGCCTCGAGCAGTTCCTCGGTGAATACATCACCCTTCAACAGGAACGCGTGATCCTCCTCCATGCAGCTCAACGCTTCTTCAAGCGAAGCCGGCATCGAGGGCACGTTCTTCATTTCTTCCGGCGACAAATCGTAGATGTCTTTGTCGAGCGACTCGCCGGGATCCAATTTGTTAAGAATCCCATCCAGTCCGGCCATCATCATCGCCGCAAATCCGAGATAAGGATTGCACGATGGATCCGGCGGCCGGAATTCCACACGCTTCGCCTTCGGACTGGCCGAGTACATCGGAATGCGCACTGCAGCTGAACGGTTGCGCCGCGAGTACGCCAGGTTCACCGGCGCTTCATAGCCGGGCACCAGGCGCTTATAACTGTTTGTGGTGGGCGCGATGATTGCAGCCAGTGACCGCGCGTGCTTCAACAAACCGCCGATATACCAGAGCGCCATCTGGCTCAGTCCGGCATACAGATCGCCCGCAAACAGCGGCTTGCCGCCCTTCCACAAGCTCTGGTGCACGTGCATTCCGCTGCCGTTGTCGCCGAACAGCGGCTTAGGCATGAACGTCACGCTGCGGCCATCCTGCCACGCAACATTCTTGACGCAATATTTGTACGTCATCATGTTGTCGGCACTCTTCACCAGCGTGTCGTACTTTTGATCGATCTCACACTGACCGCCGGTCGCAACTTCGTGATGATGGCACTCGATGTCCAGACCGCAGTCGATCATCGTGTTCACCATCGACGCCCGCAGATCCTGGTAGTGATCCGTCGGCGGCACCGGGAAGTAGCCTTCCTTGTATCGCGGCCTGTAGCCGAGGTTGTTGTCCTTGCGGCCCGAGTTCCAGCGTCCCTCTTCAGCGTCAATGAAGTAGTAGCCGCTGTGCGCGTTCTGATCAAAACGCACGTTGTCGAAAATGAAGAACTCTGCTTCCGCGCCAAAGTACGCCGTGTCCGCCAGGCCGGAGTTCTTCAGATACAACTCGGCTTTCTTGGCAATCCAGCGCGGATCACGATCGTAGCGCTGCCCCGTGATCGGGTCCTTTACATCGCACGTCATGATCAACGTGCGCGTTGCCATGAAAGGATCCAGAAATACCGTCGACGGATCCGGGATCAACAGCATGTCGCTTTCGTTGATCGCTGCCCATCCGCGTATGCTCGAGCCGTCCATGCCGAAGCCTTCGGTGAACGAATCCTCGGTTAGTTGAGAGATCGGGTAAGAGACGTGCTGCTGCAAGCCAGGCAGATCGGTAAAGCGCAAATCGAACTGCTTGACATTCTCTTTCTGCGCGTACTCTAGGACTTCCTTGGGACTCATGAATGCCTCGCCAAACCAAACAAGCGGATATCGTATCACACGCAATGGGCTATCTTGAGCTTCAGGTCTGTTTAACGCCTATCCTGCAATCCGCGACACGATACAATCGCCACAAACAAGCCTATGACGCTTCGCGCAGCCGCACTCGTCCTCATCCTCCTCCAGTGGACACACGCGGCCACCCCTATCTCCCTCCATCCCGCCAACCGCCACTACTTCCTGTTCCGCGGCAAGCCCATCGCGCTGGTGACCAGCGCCGAACATTACGGGTCCGTCCTCAATGCCGACTTCGACTACAAGAAGTATCTGGCCGCCCTATCTGCCGCCGGCATGAATTACACGCGGCTGTTCGGCGGAAGCTATGTCGAAGTCCCCGCGAAGTCGTTCGGCATTCGGCGCAATACGCTTGCGCCAGCCAGTGGCCGCTTCATCGCTCCCTGGACACGCAGCGCCACGCCTGGCTATGCGGGTGGCGGCAATAAATTCGATCTCGCGAACTGGAATCCCGAGTACTTCACGCGCCTCCATGACTTTCTTGCCGGCGCCTCCCAGCGCGGCATCATTGTCGAGATCACGCTGTTCACTTCGCATTATCAGGAAGCGCAGTGGGCCATCAGCCCGCTCAATCCCGCAAACAATACGAGTGCCACTGACTCCATCGAATGGAAAAAGCTGCACACGCTCGACAACGGCAATCTGCTCGCCCATCAGGAGCGCTATGCCCGCAAACTGGTCCGCGAGGTCAACAGCTTTGACAACGTCATCATCGAGATTCAAAACGAGCCGTGGTCCGATCGTCCCGTGCTCAGTGGTGTCATGAACCCGTACCTCCAGGCGCCTGCCCGCGATCGCTACCCCAACTCGATTGACCTGCCCGACGATCTCTCCATGGCCTGGCAAGCGCGCGTTGCTTCGTGGATCAGCAGCGAGGAGTCATCCCTTCCCAACAAGCACTTGATCGCGCAGAACTGCTGCAACTTCGGGTTCCCGGTGCGCTCGCTCGCGCCCGGTGTGAGCGTCGTCAACTTTCATTACGCATATCCCGCCGCGGTCACCGATAACTACGGGCTCGACAAAGCGCTGGTCTACGACGAGACTGGATTTCTGGGATCAGTGGACGACAAGTATGCCCGCCAGGCGTGGAATTTTATGATGGCCGGCGGCAGCGGCTTTAACAGCCTCGACTACTCCTTCACCGTCGGGCATGAGGACGGTACGGATACAGAACCCAATGGACCCGGCGGCGGCAGCGTCGCGCTGCGCAAACAACTTCGCGTGCTCGCCGATCTTCTGCACTCCATGCCGCTCACCAGCGTCCAACCTGACTCGAAGAGCGTGAAGCACGCCGCCGGTTGTTATGCGCGGGTGCTGTCGTCCGCAAACGACTACGCCATGTATTTCGAAGGTAGCGGACCGGCCTCAGTGACACTCGCCCTGCCCGCCGGTCAGTACACCGGTCGATGGATCAATACCCAAACCGGCACTGTGGAACGGCTGGAAAAGTTCAGGCACTCCGGCGGTCAGCGTGTCGTCGACTCGCCGGAGTTCCAGAGCTCAATTGCGCTGCGTTTGAAGCGAAACTAGCGAATCCAGATTTTCTCTGCTGGACTGCAAATGTCGCCGCCGCACACGTAGACGTAAGTCTGCATCGCCGGCAGGTCCGCAGGAATTACTACGTTCACCTGCTGGACTCCAGGCAGCCCCGGTGCCGGTCCCGCATAGGCCGGAACCGCAATCACGCGATCGTGCACCTTCGCTGTGATGGTCCCGGTCGCCGGCAGTCCCGTCGCGAAGATCTGCAGCACCGACCCTACAGCCGCCGTCGCCGACACGCCATTGGGCGACCAGTCCTGATTAAGCACCGCCCCAGGGAAGATCGCCGGAGCCGACGCCGCCACATCCACCATCAGCGGACTGCTTTGCCTGCCGTCGACCGAAAGCACCAGTTGCGCCTTCGACTTTCCTGCGATTCCATGAGGCACCGCGACGTTCACTTGCGTGTCGTTTGAGAACAACACCGTCCCCGGCGCGCCGTCAAACGTTGCCACGATCATCTTGCCGGTGAAGCCCGATCCGTAGATGCTCGCGATCGACCCAGGCACCACCGCCGTGATCGCTCCATTTGCCGCGCTCGCCACCGAGCCGACCGTCGGCACAACCGCCCCGCCTCCTGGAGGATCGACAACCGCCGTCACCGGAATCACCTGCTGTCCAGCCGCAGGACCTCCATCGATTACGATCGCCGTGTTGTAGACGCCCGGCGTCAAGCCCGCGTTCGGATTCAGGTCCACGCGAATCGTCCCGTTGTTCACACCCTGCGACGGCGACAGCGTAAGGTACGATGCGCTCGTGCTGGCGCTGAAGACCAGTGTGCCCGAACCGCCATTCCTCACCGGAATGTAGCCCGTCGCCGCGCTGCCCGTCACCAGGCGAAGGCTCGATACGCCTACCGCGAGATGCGGAAAATACGATGCTGAGCAGTCCGCCAACCCCGTGCAGTCAGTGTCCGGCGTGATGGAGATGAATCGCGGAATCGGCGCGCTGCCGGCGGTCACCACCGTCGACACCGGCGCCAGATTTACGCTCGAATCCGTTACCGCCGTTGGACCATTCGGTGCCACTCCCAGAAACACCGGCAGCGCGGCGCTCTCGCGGACGGTGGTGCTCGAGTCCACCACTTCGTACACCACAGTGGCCGTGCCGTTAGCGAGCGCAAGTTCGCTGACTGCTCCAAGCGCGCTCTGCGCCACAGTTCCGCCCGCACCCGATGCGTCGGCGCCAATCACGCGCACCAGCAGCAGTTGGCCTTTTCCAGGCGTGTATGCGCCCGCCGAGACAGTCTGGCCGAAATCGCCAGTCGACGTCGGGCGGTCAGCGTCAGAGCCCGCGATCACGTCCGGTACAAAGAGTCGCGCACCCGCCGGGAAGCCGGAGTAAGTGGAAATCACACGCACTCCCGAATCGGCGTTCTGATTGCTGATGTCGCTCTTCGGCGCGAACGCCGTCGCAAATCCCTCGGTGATACGCGTGGAGGAATACGTGGTCCCTGCTGCTACCAGGTTCGCGAACGCCAGCGTCGACGGCAGCGGCGACCCGGTTTGTGCGCAAATCAGCCGCCCGGCCGAAGTCGCAAACAGCGCTCTCTGCGGCACGCCCACCGAGAATTGATTGGTGGTGAACGTCAGCAGCGACCCGCCCGTGAAACTCGCCTGCAGCATAATTGGACGCGCCGGCTGGCCAATCAACTGACTCGCGTTGCCTCGCAAATTCTGCAGGCGCAACTCCGTCGTCCCCTGCGGCGTAAGCGCGAACGATAGGCCGTTGAAAGTCACGGCATTGGCTGCGGTCACTCGTCCGGCCACGTTCGCTGGAGCGCCGTTAACCGTGAGAATCACATCTGCACCGCCGTCCGGCAAAACGTGATTTGTGACATTTACCGAAAGAAAAATGACCAGGTTGCCAGTGATCACCGCGTTCGGCTGTCCGCCGGTGCACGAGAACGTGACGTCCCCGGTGCGCTCGGCAATCCCTTCCAGCCTGACCAGCGGCGGATTTGCCGCTGCCGTACAGTTGAGAAAGTTCTGCCCAAACGAGGCGATAGATGAAAGGAAAAATAAGGAAAAGAAGGTGCGATACATCTTGGAAGACCCTGCGTTATGACGTGACTCAGGTTACATTCGTTCCTGCCCACGTTCTCGATTCCTGATTGTCACAGCTAGCGATTTCCGACGCAAGGGGCGAATCAAACAGCCCGCTGGTAGAATCAAACAATCAGTTCCATGGTCATCACTCCCACCCTCGTCGAAGAGATTGCCGACCTCAAACAAAAGCGCAATGCGATCCTCCTGGCGCATCACTACCAGGACTCCGAAATTCAGGAGATCGCCGACGCGGTGGGCGACAGCCTCGAACTTGCCCGTCGGGCCCAGCAGTTTCAGGGCGACGTGATCGCGTTCTGCGGCGTCTGGTTCATGGCCGAGACCGCTAAGGTTCTCAATCCCACCCGCACCGTAGTTGTGCCCGACCGTGACGCCGGATGCAGCCTCGTCGACAGTTGCCCCGCCGACCAGATTCGCGCCTTCCGCCGTACGCATCCCGATCACGTCATCGTCAGCTACATCAACACCTCGGTGGACGTGAAGGCAGAAAGCGACATCCTCTGCACTTCGCGCAACGCGGTCGCGATCGTCAATTCCATTCCCGCCGACAAGCCGGTCCTGTTCCTGCCCGATATCAATCTCGGCAATTATGTGAAGCGTCAGACCGGCCGCGAGAATATGCAAATCTGGCAGGGCGCCTGCATCGTCCATGCGACATTTCCTGCCCGCCGCGTTGTCAAGGCACGCTCCGAGCATCCCGAGGCGCTCATCGCCGCTCACCCCGAGTGCCCGGCCGACGTCCTGGCCATGGCTGATTTCATTGGTTCCACCTCCGCCATCATCGACTGGTGCGTCGCCTCGCCGGCAAGAGAATTCATCGTGATGACCGAAAGCGGAGTGGGCCATTCGCTGCGTCGCCGCTCGCCCGAAAAGAGTTTCTATTTCGTCGCCAATGAGAATTGCAACTGTTCCGAGTGTCCCTACATGCGTCTCAACACGCTCGAGAAGTTGCGCGACTGCCTGCGCGATTTGCAACCGCGTGTGGAACTCTCCCCTGAAATCATTGAGCGTGCGGCCGTGCCCATCAACCGCATGTTGGCCGTAAAGTGAACCCGCTCGTCGACACCTTCGGACGCGTGCACGACAATCTCCGGATTAGTGTCACTGACCGCTGCAATATCCGCTGCTTCTACTGCATGCCCGACGGCAACCCCGTCTTCGGCAAGCGTGAAGACATCCTGTCGTTTGAAGAAATCGAGCGCTTCGTCAACATCGCCGCGGGTCTCGGTGTGCGCAAATTGCGGATCACCGGCGGCGAGCCCCTCATACGGAAAAATCTGAGTCATCTGGTGCGGCGCCTCGTCACCATTCCAGGAATCGACGACATTGCGCTCACCACCAATGGCGTGCTGCTCGCAGCACAAGCCGCCGAACTATATGATGCTGGACTGCGGCGGATCAATATCCACCTCGACACACTCGACCGCGAGCGTTTCAAGCTAATCACCCGCCGCGACGATCTCGGCCGTGTGCTCGAAGGCATCCAGGTCTGCCGCAAGCTTGGCTACGGCCCTATCAAGATCAACGCCGTCGCGGTAAAGAATCTTGTGGAACCTGACATCGTGCCACTGGCCCGCTTCGGCCGCGATAACGATATCGAAATTCGTTATATCGAGTTCATGCCGCTCGACGCCCAGGGACTTTGGCTGCGCGACAAGGTGCTCACCGCCGACGACATGATCGGCATGATCTCAAGCGAAATCGGCCCGCTGAACGCAGTGCCCGACGCCGACCCGCGCGCGCCCGCCACTGAATACGAGTTCGTCGACGGCATCGGCCGTGTTGGCTTCGTCGCCTCCGTCAGCAAGCCGTTCTGCCTGAATTGCAATCGCATCCGCCTCACCGCCGACGGTAAGCTGCGCTATTGTCTGTTCGCGATTGAAGAGATGGACGTCCGGGGATTGCTGCGCACCGGTTCCGATGCCGAAGTCGAAAATGCCATTCGCGAGAATATACGCGCCAAATGGCTCGGCCATGAGATCAACTCGGTAAAGTTTGTGGCGCCGCCCCGGCCGATGTACGCGATTGGTGGCTGATCTTCTCCGCCTCTCGCGCAATCCCGCGCAGCATTCCGTTAAACACGAAGTGGTGGAACGGCAACACCATATACCAATAAATCAGTCCGAACAAACCACGTGGCTGAAACCTGGCCAATTGATGTAGTTTCGACCGGTTGTCGCTCAGGGGCTCCACTTTGAACTCGAGCCAAGCCTCTCCCGGCACCTTCATCTCGGCGCGCAGCGCTAACCGGCTGTCGCGCTCCAGTCCCGCCACCCGCCAGAAATCCAGCGCGTCTCCGAACATCAGCTTGTCGGGATTGCGCCGCCCTCTTCGCATTCCCGGGCCGCCCACCAAGCGGTCCATCGCACCCCGAATCCACCAGAGCCAGGCGGAACCGTACCAGCCATTGCTTCCACCCAACCGGCACACCGCGCGAAACACCGCCGACGCGGGCGCCGCCACCTCGAGTGACCGCTCATCCGCGAATACCGTGCCTCCCGCCCAGTCAGGATCGCCCGGCAGTACACCGGCCATTGACCAGGTGGTCTCCACGTCCTGCCCCGCCGCCTCATCGAGCGCCGCCCGTATCGCGCCTCTCACTCCCAGCAGGGCCTGCGGCAATATCGCCTGAATCTGAGCCTCACGGCAAACCACCGGATTCTTCAGACCCTCGGCCAGCGGTCGCGCGATGTCGTGACTGAGCGGAGTCACCAGGTGAATCCAGTACGAACTCAGACGCGGCGTTAGAAACGGAACCGGAATAATCCACCGCCGGGGGAGTTTCAATTCCTCCGCCATGATCCGCATGATGTCGCGATAGCACAGCACGTCAGGACCGCCGATATCAAACACCCGTCCGGCGGTTTCGACCGCCGTCAGCGCCTCTACGAGATAGACGATGACGTTCTGAATCGCAATCGGCTGGCACGGAGTGCTCACCCATCGCGGCGTGATCATCACCGGCAGACGCTCCACCAGGTAGCGCAGAATCTCAAACGATGCCGAGCCTGACCCGATGATCATCGCGGCGCGCAACGTGGTCACCGGCACGCCCGTCGACGCCAGCGTCTCTTCCACAGCGCGTCTCGACGACAAATGCTCGCTCAAATCCTCGCCAGTCTCGCCCAGACCACCGAGATAGATAATGCGTCCTACGCCCGCCGCCTTCGCCGCCTTTGCAAATACCGCCGCCAGTTCCTGATCGCGCTTGGCGTATTCAGCACCTGCGGAGTTCATCGAGTGAACCAGGTAGTATGCTGCGTCGCAACCCGTAAGGTCCCTGGTCAACGCTTCCGAATCACCTAAGTCACACCGGCAAACCTCCGCCAGCGGATTCTCCGACCACGACCGTGACTGCAGCTTCCCAGGCGAACGCACCAGGCACCGCACCACGTAACCGCGCTCCAGCAACCGGGGCACAAGTCTCCCGCCGATATAACCCGACGCGCCCGCTATTGCTACTCGCTGCATGATCACTCTAAATATAGACGCCGCCTGGGAGCTTTCGCTTCAGGCGGCGTATTCTTACGACGACGAACCGGCTGGTTTAGTGAAGGTCTTTCGGCATGATCACTGAATCGATCACGTGGATCACGCCGTTATCGCATTCAATATCGGCCTTGACGACCGTTGCCTTGTCCACCATCACCATGCTTCCCTTGGTCATGATGCGCGCTGAACTACCTTCCACGGTCTTCGCGCTCTTCATCTTCATCACGTCGGCAGCCATTACTTTCCCCGCCACCACGTGATAGGTCAGAATCTTCTTCAGCTTTTCCGGATCCTTCAACAGTCCTTCCACCGTACCGGCCGGCAACTTGGCAAATGCCTCGTCTGTCGGCGCAAAAACGGTAAAAGGACCAGCACTCTTTAAAGTGTCCACCAGTCCGGCGGCCTGAACTGCGGCCACCAGCGTTTTGAAATTCCCAGCGGAAATCGCCGTATCGACAATGTCGGCAGCCGAAGCAGCCAACGCCAGCGCGCTACCAAGCGCGAACATTTGTAGTATGCGTTTCACAGTCATCTTCTCCTTGAAATAAGAACTTGCAGCACCCAGCTACTCGGTCTCATAACAACAGATGAAAGCAAAACCACTACGGCGCTAATTTCTACCTAATCGCAAGTCGTTTCAGCAACACTTACAGAACAACCTAAAAGCGGCGCGCCTGCTGAACGCTGGCTTCGCGACCGGACTACAATAAGATCGTTGAAACGATGAAAGTCTCCGTCATTCTTCCGGCGGCCGGTCTCGGCACGCGTATGGCGAAACCATCGCCTGAAAAAAGCGGGACGAGCCGCAAGCAGTTCATGCTGCTTGACGAAGTCCCTATCCTCATCCACACCATCCGCAAGTTCGCCAACGCGCCGTCGGTCTCAGAGATAGTCGTCGCGCTCCGCGCCGAGGACATCGAGTGGGTGCGCGAGATGCTCGAGCATGAGCCCGCCGGCAAGCCCATCCGGCTTGTTGAAGGCGGTGCCAGTCGACAGGGCTCCGTCATGAATGCACTGGCCACGCTCGCCCCTGATACCGACCTCGTCGCCGTCCACGATGCCGTCCGCCCCTTCATCGATCAACGCCGCATTGAGGAAGTGATCCGCGTGGCCGGTGAAACCGGAGCCGCCATCGTCGGCATCGTTCCTGTCGATACCGTTAAGCGCGTTCACAAGGACAAGGTCCGCGCCACCCTTCCTAGGGAAAATCTGATCCTCACCCAAACGCCCCAGGTCTTCCGCTACGCACTCATCATGGAAGCCTTCAGCAAGGCCAATGACGACGGCTTCATCGGTACCGACGAATCCAGCCTCGTAGAACGTCTTGAGCAGGTGGAAGTCACCGTCGTCCAGGGCTCCGATCGGAATATCAAGATTACCAAGCCCAGCGACATGCAACTGGCCGAACTCTTCTCTGCCGACGAGACCGAGGAGCGTACGGCTTGATCGAAGTCCGTACTGGACTCGGCTGGGACGTTCATCGCACCATCCCCGGTCGGCCCCTCGTCATCGGCGGACTCACCATCCCCTCTGAGTTCGGCCTCGACGGCCACTCCGACGCCGACATCCTTCTCCACGCCGTTACCGACGCGCTTCTCGGCGCCGCCGCCCTTGGCGACATCGGCATGCATTTTCCCGATACCGATCCCCAGTGGAAAGGCGTCGACTCCGCTAAGTTCCTCGAACACGCCGCCGGCCTCGTACGCGCCAAAGGCTACACGCTCGTCAACGTCGATACCACCGTCATCCTTGAACGCCCCAAGCTTAAGGATTACCGGCTGCCCATGCGTGAACGCCTCGCCCAACTCCTCCAACTCGAAGTTGACCGCGTTTCGGTCAAATTCAAGACCGCGGAAAAGATCGGCCCAGTCGGCGAAGGGCGCTCCGCTGAAGCTCAGGCCATCGTCACAATTTCCAGATAGAATTTAGGCGATAATGGTGGAGATCTCTGGGACCATCATGACTCTTACCCGCCTCGCTGTAGCCGCCTCGCTGCTTGCCCTGCCCGTAATGGCGCAGCCGACTTTCTCCAAGGAAGTCTCCCGCATCATGCAGGCCAAGTGCGCCCAGTGCCATCGCGAGGGCGACATCGCGCCTTTTTCAGTCGCCACCTACGACACCGTCTACGGCTGGGGCGACGACATCAAGCGCGTCATCAACGACAAACTGATGCCGCCCTGGAAGCCCGTCCCCAACCACGGCGAGTTCCGCGATTCCTACGGCCTCACCGACGACGAGAAGAAAACCATCCTCGATTGGGTTGACGCCGGCGTCCCCGAGGGCGACTCCGCTGACATGCCGCCCGCCATCGAGTCCAAAGGGCAGTGGCCCCTAGGCGATCCCGATCAGGTGGTCGCTATGAGTACGGAATTCACTCCGCCGCGCGGGGCCGACGTCTACCGCTGCTTCGTCATGCCCGCGACTTTCGACGCGAACCAGTACCTCACCGCCATCGACGTTCTGCCCGGCAACCGCCAGATCGTCCACCATGTCCTCCTGTTCACTGACACCACTGGCTACGCCGAGAAGATGGATGGCGCCGACGGCCAGGCCGGCTATAGCTGCTTCGGCGGACCCGGCTTCAGTCTCACCCTCAACGGCTCGCTCGGCGGTTGGGCGCCCGGACAGCGTCCGCATTTCCTCCCCACCGGCATCGGCATCGAAGTCACCAAGGGCGCGCGAATCGTGATGCAGGTCCATTACTATCCCGTCGGTCGCACCGGTCCTGACCAGACTCAGATCGGCTTGTATTATTCCAAAGACCCGATTCAGCAGCGGCTGTTTATGATCCCCGTGGTGAATACCGGGTTCAAGATTCCAGCCAATGCCGACAAGTACGATGTGAAGGCGTCACTGCCGGTGCTGCCCTTCATGGATGGCAAAGTCATCTGGATCTACCCGCACATGCACCTGCTCGGCCGTAAGATCAACGCCGAAGTGGTTGACCGCGACGGCACCGTCAGACCGATGATTCTCGAGGACGATTGGAACTTCAACTGGCAGGGGTCCTACACCTACGTCGACCCGCTCGAGATCCACTCGGGTGCTACTGTAAAACTCACCTGCACCTTCGACAACTCTGAAGGCAATCCGAAAAATCCCAACAACCCCATCGTGCCGGTAACCTGGGGCGAACGCACCACCGACGAAATGTGCCTGGTCTTCCTCGGCGTCACGTTCGACTACGAGAAGTTCCTGCCGCTTCGCAAACCGGGCACCGCCAACCGCTAGGCGCGTGCCGTCTGGTAGCAACAAAATTAGTAACCGCTCGGCTGCTGGGCCTGCTGATCCGCTTCCGCCAAATCCCGGGGTTGCATCCCAGGTACGCGCGCCAGCGATCCGCTCGCGCTCGTGTCTACGGTTCGATCAATCCGCCCTCCGCCACGAATACCCAGAGGAGCAGGAAAGGATGTAAAACGGGCCTCCCGGCCCGTTAAGCGCGCAGGGAAGGGAAGGAAGGGCGGCCGTGACACACACCCGCACGAACCCAAGCAGAAAGAGGGGCGAGCCGAAACCCGCCCCACCCACTTACCACAACAACTTCAACGCAAACTGCGCATTGCGAGGCTCTCCAAACCCGAGCCCCGGCGCACCCCCACCATTACGCGTATTACTGATCAACCCGAAACTGCCCGAGTTAAACGTAGTGGTCGGATTCGCAAAATTAGCCCAGTTCAAGACGTTGAATACCTCAGCCCTGAACTGCAACCGCAGCCGTTCCCGAATCGCGAACTCCTTGAACAGCGACGGGTCCACCGTGAAGAATCCAGGACCATAGATAGCATTGCGTCCCAGCGTGCCCGTAGTCCCCGCCGCCGCCGCTTTGAACGCCGCGCGATTCACCCAAGTACGGCTGGTGGCATTCGGCGCAGCCGGCAGACTCGCAAAAGGATCGCCAATCAAATCGATGCGGTCAAACGTATCGCCGTCGCCATTGGCATCCGTGCCGGCGCGGAAGTTAATCGGCTGCCCGGTATGAGCCGTCACCAGCGTGTTGATCTGCCAGCCCTGCGTCAACGGCTTCCAGTGCGACGTAAACGACGGCACCGTGTACGACGCAAAGGCATTGAAGATGTGCCGGACGTCGAAGTCTGACGCCGCCCGATCGAGACGCGTGTTGTAGCTGTTCGCCGGCAGCAGGTTGCGCGGCTCGCTCGCATCGTCTATCGAATGGCCAAGCGTGTAAGCCAGCTTGGTCGTCACGCCCTTCCACAACCGCTGCGTGAACTGCGCCTGGAACGAATGGTAATTCGAACTGGCAGCCGACTCCAACTGGTTGATCGCGCCCAGCGTCGGATACAGCGCGTTGTACGGCCGTCGCGACTGCACCGTCCCAGTGCCCACCACCGCCGCATTAATGTCGCGCGTGTAAACTAACTTCCGGCCCAGGCTGCTCACATACCCCAACTGCACCACGCCGCCGTTCCACGTCTCGCGTTGCACATTGAACGCCAGGCTCTGCACGTAAGGCGTCGCGAAATTCTGATTCACCGACAGTACGCCCAGAATCGGTACCGTCGCCGACGCCCAGGGGTTCACACCGCTCTGTAGCACCAGCCCGGGAGGCGCACTCACCGATTGGATCGGAAGCGGTCCGCCCGGATTCGCGTTGATGCCGGAAGCACCGCCGTTTCCACCGCCGTTATTCGAAGCAAAGAACACCACCGCCGGAACGTCGTAGAAGATCCCATAACTGCCGCGGATCACCGTCTTGCCGTTCTTGGTCGGCTGCCACGCAAATCCCATGCGCGGCGCGAAATTGTTCCAGTCCTTCGGATACAATGTGTCGATCCCTTGCCCGATCCCCACGATTCCGGCACTCGGCAGGAACGTCGTCAGGCTGTTCTTCGCATCCGATAGCGGCGACAAATACGAATACCGTACTCCGAAATTCACGTTGAACGACGGCGATAGCCGCCAGTTGTCGTGTACAAACAGATCGAAGGAATTCTGTTTGTAGTCGCGCTGTAGAAAGCTGCCCGTCACCGACGTGCCCGGTGCGGGACGCACAATCGTCGCGCCGCTCGAGTTAGTGGGATAGCCGGCCAGGAAGTCGGCCAGCGCCTTCTGCTGCGACGAGTACGCCGAGTTCGACGACCACGGACCCCGTGTGCCGTCAAAGTTGAACGTCCCGCGCGTGCCCTGGTCATAGTAAATGTCCAGCAATGCGTGCCGGTACTCGCCGCCCATCTTCAGCTGATGCGCGCCATGATTCCACGACAGCGTATCCGTCACGTGACCCGTTGTGTCCGTGCGTCCCAGCGGCTGCGTCGCTCCAGCGGTGGCAAAGCCCGAGATGCGAAGGGTCGGCGAACCATGCAGGCTCGGCGCCGTCACGCCCGTATTGAGGCCCGCCGCGATCGGATCGGGACTGGTGTCGTAATCATTGAACACCTGCAGAAAGTAATTCGCGCCCAGTACGACGTTATTCACAATCGACGGCGTCAGCACGCTGTTCAACGCCACCGACACGTTATGCATGTGGCTCGGAGCTACCTGGAAATACTCCTTGTAAGGCGCTAGCGAATCCACTACCGCGGCCTGTGTGCCCGTGCCGCCGTAATAGCGCACGCTCAACGAGTGCTTCGAATTGAAGCTGTGATCAATCTTGACGATGCCGTTGTAACTGTCGTACGTGTTGGCATCCACCGAGAAGAAGTTGTTGGTCACCGCCGGTCCCGTCCGGATGCGCGCCGGGTAGAACGAGATCAGGTTGTTGGTTACCGGATTGGCCGTGATTCCATAGGCCGCCAGCACCGCGCGACCCTGGTCTAGCCAGGCCGGCGACAGCGTCGTGACGCCAGTCGCGTTCGCAGCATCAGCCTTCTGCAATTCGCCCGTCATAAAAAAGAACGTCTTGTTCTTGATGATCGGCCCGCCCAGCGAGAAACCGTCCTGCTGATTGCGGATGCGACGCACCGGCACGCCCGCCGGAGCTAGCGGCGTGTTGGCCGCAAAATACTCGTTGCGATTGAAATAATACGCGCTGCCGTGCAAGCCGTTGGTACCCGACTTTATGACCAGGTTAACCACTCCGCCGCCGTTCCGCCCCATCTCCGCGCTACCGTTGGTCGCCACCGAGAATTGATCGATCGCTTCAATCGGCAGCAGCGTACCCGGGATACCAGCGACGCCGCCCTGGTTCACCGCGGAATTATTCTGGAAGCCGTCGTTGTTGTCCGCTCCATCGATCTGGAAATTGTTCCCGCGTGTGCGGTTCCCGTTCACCGAGTAGCCCAGCGGATTCACGCCCGCGCTCAACTTGAGCATCTGACGGAAGTCTCGGCCGTTGATCGGCAGGTCAGACACCGTCTTGGTGTCCACTACGCCCGTCAGCGTCGTCGAGTCTGTCTCAATCGTCGCTACCGCCGCGCTCACTTCCACTACCGAGCTCTGACTCGCCACTGGCAGCTTGAAACTCACCGACGCTACGCGCGACACCACTACTTCGACGTCCGCCTTCTGCTCTTGGAATCCCGGCTTCGCCACCGCCACCGTATAAACGCCGGTTGGCATATCGGGAAACGAGAAATCACCGTTTGACCCGCTCACCGTGCTGCGTCCCACGCCCGTCGCCTTGTGCATCGCCGATACCGCTGTGCCCGGCAGCACCGCTCCAGACCCGTCCTCAACTGTTCCTTTGATCTCGCCGCGAAATGTCTGCGCCGGCAAGAACGCAGACGTGGCTATAAGTGCCACGAGTAAATACACGTGCCGCATGTTGTTTGAATCACCCTTTAACAATTGGTTCTCGCGGACGGTGCGAGATGAGGTCGGCCAGCAGGGCCGGAATGTCCCTACTTTAGCGCTTTTGATGCCACCTGCGTCGAATCGCCGGGGCGGACAGGAAAATTAGTTGGGGTAAGGCGCGTTCGGACGGGCCACCCGGATCCAGTGGTCGGTGAACGCGTTGTGCGCTTCCTTCAACTCCACTTTCGGCATATGACAGCTTGCGCAATTCGCCTTGCCGACCTTGCACAACTTCGCCCCCGCCTTCGCCGACTTCGCGCTATGACACGCTCCGCAGCGGCTGTCGTAGAACCCGATCTGGTGGACCGCGTCCTCGTGCGGATCGTGGCACGCCGTACACCGGATTCGCGCATCCGTCGTGTCAAAGCACTTGCTGTTGGTCAGCCGGTACGGCTGAAATCGCACGTTCGCTACGTTGTGAGGACCGTTGGTCGCGATCTGCGACCATGTCCGGTGGCACTGCCCGCAAAACTCCGATGTCTCTTCCGCCGCCAGTTTTCCCAGCCGAGCCGGGACTACCTTCGGCGTCTCCTTGCCCGTCATCGACGCCGCATGTGCCGCCGCTTTCGTGTGACACCGCGCGCATTGGATTCCCGGCGTCAGCAGGTCCACCCGCAACTCGCCCTGCGGCAGCGCTCCCGTCGCGTGGCAGTTGAAGCATTCGGCGGCGCCCCGCCCGGAAAGCTCTCGCCCCAGCGCTTCCTCGAGACTCCGCGGTACGTCCGGACGCGCCCCCACCGTCAAATCCAGAGCGTCGGTGTCTTTGTAATAGCTCACCCTGCTCTCGTACCACTTGCCCGCGTTGTTCAACACGTAGGTCTGGCCGGCCGCGCCCAGTCCAAACGCCCACGCCACCGGCACTCGCATCTCGTCCTTGCCGTCACTCACTGTGTACACGCTCGCGTCGCCCTTGCGCTCGATGGTGTAACGATACGGCCCCTGCTCAAACGTCAGCTTCTCGTGAGCCCGCAGGATCGACCCACGCGACGCCGGCTCCAACGCCCGCGCCATGCTCGTAGGAGCGTGCGCCTTGCCTTGCTTCGGGTGACACGCTACGCAATCCTCATTGGCCGCGCCCGCCACCCCCGCGAGTAGGAAAAATCCGAGTAAGCGCTTCATCGCTCCGCCGGCTTCTTCTCCATCGACTTGAGCTTCAAAAACTCCCGCCGCTCGCGCGCTGCGTCTTCAGGACGCCCCAGTTTCGCGTACACCGACGCTAGCGCAATGTGCGGCTGCGGATCTTCCGGCGCCATCTTCCGCGCCATCTCCAACTGCACCACGCCGTTCTTCAAATCGCCGCTCTCGGCCAGCAGTCGCCCGTAGAGCGCATGCGTTGCGTACGAATTCGGCAGCTTTTCCGCGCATTTCTGACCGTACGGCAATCCCTTCGCCGGCTCGCCGCGACGCAAATATTCGGCCGCCAGCGCCGTCAGCGCCCCTACATGATCGGGCTGGACCTTCAACTCCGCTTCGAACGCCGGAATCGCTTCGTCCGGCAATTCCAGCACCGCGAACCCGCCATACAGATAGTGGACCCCCGGCGCATTCGGATACTTCGCCATCAAATTTTCGAAGCTCTTTCGCGCCTCCGGTACATTGCGCGTCGCCGCATCCCAGAACGCACGACCCGCCAGAAAGATCAGCTCGCGATCCTGCGCCGGGACATCCTCCGGCAACTGCGGACGCCATAATGCCGCCACGCCTGCCGCCGTCACCCACGCCTGCTTTTCCTTGTAAGTCTGCGCCATCAGCGCGTACACGCCCAGCGCCGCTTCGAAATCGCCGAGCTTGCCGTAGACCTTCGCCAAATGGAACTTCGCCACTTCGTCGATGCCTTCACCCGCGCCGATTTCCTGTCCGCGTTTCAAATGCTGCATCGCGGCTTCGTACTCACGATTCGAGTACTCGCACAATCCCTGCATGCTCCACGCCGGACTGCTCGCCGCATCCAGCGCCGCCAGCTTCGCAAAACTGTCCCGGCAATCCGCCCACTGATCCTTCTGATACTGGAGCGTCCCCACCCGCCACCAACCGTCTTTCCACTTCGGATTGGCGGCCAGCGCCTTCGCGTATAACCCCACCGCTTCGGGACTCTTGTTCAGGAACGCCTGCTCCGCGTCACTCGCCATCTTCGAAGCCGGTGCAGACTGCCACGCCAGCAACACAAGCAATAAGCTCGTCACGGCTGCACCGCCCGGCCCTCAGTCTGCTTGGCCTGTGCCGCCGCCGTTAGCCGCCGAACCGTCTCCCGCTCCCGGTCCCCGTCCTCTTTGCGCTTCTCGCGATAGTAAAGCGTTGCCAGTGAAACATGCGCTTCGACAAACTCCGGCACTTCCTTGACGATCGTCTCCAGTCGCGTCCGCGCCGAGTCCAGGCGGTTCGCCGACAGGTCAATCGCCGCCAGTTGATAGCGAGCCCCGTAGTCACCTGGACGGACTCTCAGTGCCTGCTCGAGATAAGGCCGCGCTTCATCCGGCTTATCGTCCTGCCGCAGCAGCACGCCCATCTGCAGATTGGCATCGAAATCGTTCGGGTCGAGTTCCAACTCGCGTTTGAACTCCTTCATCGCGGCCGCCGTATCTCCCGCCCGCAGCAGTGTCAACCCTAGGTACGCGTGCGCTTCAGCGAGGCTCGGGTTCAACGCCACCGCGAGCTCCAGGTCGGCGCGGGCCGCCGGAAGATCGTTCGCCATGAATTTCGCCGTGCCCATGATCAGGCGCGCCTCGGCGTTCTCGCCGTTCTTCAGAATCCGGTCAATCCACGATTGTCCGCGTTCCACCTGATGGTCGCGGATCAGCGCCGTGCCGATGAGATAGGCCGACGCCAGGTCCGCCGTCGCCAGGCTGGTAATCGGGTCCAGCAGCGCGATTACCTTCTTGTTCTCGCCAAATCGTAAATAACTCGCCGCCAGCAGCAGCGTCGCCTGAGCTTGCTCCGGAGCTTCCTTGTGGACCCGCTCCAGGTGGTTGATCGCGTTCTGCGTGTCGCCCGCTTTGAAATAAGCAAGAGCCAGGTTCAGCCGGACTTGCGTCGCGCCCTGACTTGCATCCAGTGCCATCGTGTACTCCCGGATGGCTTCTTCATAGTGCCCTTCATGAGCCAGCGCCGCCCCCAGATTCGACCGGACTGCCGCCGCTTCCGGATGCTCCCTCAGAAAACTCCGGTAGCCGTCAATCGCTCCCGCGTAGTCCCCGCTCTGGTGCAGTTCAATCGCCTTCTGCACGTCCGCTTGTGCGTATAGGCACACCGCGATCACGCAGAAAAGTACAACTCGAATCATAGGTCCTTACACATACGATAGCCGGAAAATAAAAAAGGGGGCGGCCTAAGCCGCCCCCGGTAGCCATAACTCGAAAACTCAGCTTAGAAGTAATACTTGAACGCGAACTGCAGACTGCGGTGGCCAGTCCGTGTGTCGGCATAGCCGAACCGTGGATTCGTCACCCCCCCCCCTGCGGCATTAAAGCCCAGGTTCAGGTTGTTGTCGCTGTTCACGAACGTCGTAAGCGGATGGTTCAGGAAGTTGTACGCCGACAACCTGAACTGCAGCTTTTTCTCGCCTTCGCCGAACTTGAAGTTCTTGAAGAGCGTCAGATCGCTGTTAACGAAGGCCGGTCCCTTGATGTACGGCATGATGAACGGACCGTTATTCCCTGGCGTCGGAACCGCGAAGCAGCTCGGATTGATGAATTGATTCTCCTTCAGCCCGCTCCGAGGATCGCAGGTGATTCTCGGCATCGCTGAGATATCCGGCGACCCGTTGATGAGAACACTGCTTACACCTACGTCCTTCGTGGTAATCGTGCCGTCCGGAAGCCGTGTCCCCGCCGGAACAGTGCCACCCAGATTGAAGTTGTTCGTCACGGCGCCCTGAATATTGACGCCGCTCTGTACCTGAGTGATGCCCGAAATCTGCCAGCCGTCAACAGCGCCCTTCACCAGCCGGCTGCCCTTGTTCAGCTTCGGCATCTCAATCACGTACGCCAGGTTGAAAATGTGCGTACGATCGTTGCCAAGTACGCCGTAGTTATTCGCCAGCGTCAGCGGATCGCCTGTCGGCGCGCCACTCTCTCCGCGAATTCCTAACGACTTCCCAAACGTGTAGTTCGCCAGATAGTTGATCTTGCCCGACTGCTTGTTCCAACTCGCCTGCAGCGAATTGTAGTTGGAGTACATCTGATGCTCCGTCACCTTGATCGTCTGGTAATTCTTGAAGGGGCGGAACGACGAGGCGTCCGGGTTGTAGTTGTTACCCTCTGTGTACTGCCCGCCCGCCTTATACAGCGTCCCGTACGGGATGTCGTTAATTTGACCGAAGTTGTTATTCCAGTTGCTGAGATGCTTCGCGTCGTTGCCGACGTAGCTGATCTCGAACGACGACTGGAACGGCATCCGCTGCGTAATCGTGAAGCTGTAGCTGCGCGTCATCGGCTGCTGATCGTCATTCCGGTTGAGCACGTTAACGCCGCCCGGCGCTACGAAACTCGCCGAGATGTTGGCGATATCAGACAGCGTTACCGCCCCAGGAGATGTGTAGCTGTAAGCGCCTTTAGTGATGCCGAGCGCACCACCCACTACGTTCTGCTCGTCGTGGAAGTGGTAAACGCCGAAGCCGCCGCGGACAACCGTTTTGGCCGTGCCAAAGATGTCCCAGGCAAAACCGAATCGAGGATTGTAGAATAGCGCTCTCGACTTCGCACCTGAAAGCGGGACCGACGAATCAATCTTGTTCCACAGGATACCCGTCAGCTTGTTTACGTCCGCCGGATTGTTGCTGTACTTGCTTTGATCGAATACCGCAAAACCGGTGCCGTCCGTGTCAGACCAGGGACCCAGATGTTGGAAGCGGAGACCGTAGTCGAGGGTCAGGCGTCGCGTTACCTTCCAGGAATCCGTCGCATAGAAGTCGGTGGACTTGTACGCCATGATGTACAGCACGTCCTTGTTGCTCTCTGTGTACTGCGCAATGCGGCCCGTCAGCAAGTCGCTGTAGACGTTGCCGCTCGTATTACCACCCCAGTTGGCGTAAATGAATTCGCCATTGGCATTGCTGTTCGAGGGCTGGTTGTTCGAAGTGTTCTCCCAGTAGAAGCCGAACTTCATCGAGTGTGTGCCCCACACCTTCGTCATGTTGTCCGAAATCGTGGGCAGCGCTTTCTTCGCGTACAGCGAGCCCGTAAGCTGGAAGCCGCTAGGCTGTATCAGGTTCGCGAAGCTGTTGCCCCAGCCAGTCAATGAAGGAATCTGCTTCACGCCTGACTTGAAAATGCTCGTATAGGCAGTGCCCAGCGTCGCCGGATCCACCTTCGACGGATCTTCAAAAGAGTTCGGAAGGTTCAGGCTCGTGTATGTGAAAACGAATTCGTTGGTCAGCGTCGGGCTGAAAACCTTGGTCAAATTCGCAGAAATCGAGTCGGACTGGTTGCCGGCAATCAAACGCGTCGGGTAAGGAACCGTGGGATCTGGTCTCCACCACAGCGTATCCGTATAGTACGCAGTGTCGCGCTGACGGTTGTAGCTGACAAACAGCTTTGTGTTGTCGCTGATGCTCCAGTCAATACGCGGCCGGAGCTGGTAAGCGTTCTGCGGCTTCGTCGACACATTGATGTAGTTGTAACCGCCGTTGCTCGCCGGATTCGCGTTCGGCAGCGGGTACAGGCTCATTAGCTTCAACCCCACCGGATCAATCGCGCTCTTCGGAATTACACCGCCCGGATAGGCGGTAG
This sequence comes from Bryobacterales bacterium, assembly GCA_038212445.1. Lineage (GTDB taxonomy): Bacteria > Acidobacteriota > Terriglobia > Bryobacterales > Bryobacteraceae > TMP-7. Next base: position 27,652 of record JBBQUM010000033.1, on the reverse strand, counting down.
GCTCGGCCGAAACCGCGCCCGAAACTGACGGGCTCGTTACGCTGTTCAAATAAGACTGCGCGAAGTTGCCGTCACGCATCCCTTGCGTCGGAACAAAGGATTGATAGAAACCGTTGTCCACCGTCTGCTTGTAATATTCGTAGGCGAAGAAGAAGAAAAGCTTGTCGCGATTCTTATTGAAGTTGGTGCCCGGAATCAGTACCGGACCGCCAATGTTGGCGCCCGGATAGACGAACCGCGTCTCCGGCTTGGGCGCGATCAACTGCCCAGCGCTGTTTAAGCCCTGTGCGTTGTTGCGATAGTCATTCGCGTTGAACGAGTGGTCCCGTAAATAAAGATACGCCTGACCGTGGAACTTGCTGCCGCCTGACTTTCCCACTGCCGAAATGACGATCGGCCCCTTCTGCGCGTCCGCGCCGAAGTTCGACGTCATTACCTTCATCTCCGCGGTCATATCGACGTTCGTGTCCACTGCCTGACCGCAGTTGCAGCCCGGATCAATGATGTGCGCGCCGTCAGAAGTGATGTCGAGCGCGCCCGAGCGCTGCCCGTTCGCCGAGAAACTGCCGATCGGGCCGTTGCCGGTGCCGTGCACCTCGCCAGTGTACGATGCCTGGTTCTGCGTGCCGCCCGTGATCGCCATGCCCGGCAGAATCTTAATGAACTCGGCTGCGTTGCTGCCCAGGATTGCGATGTTCTGCAATTGCTTGGTCGTGATTACCTGGGACTTCTCGCCCGAGTCAACCGGCGTCACTTCCAGGCCCGTCGCCTCTACCGTCACCGTATCGGCCGACGAGCCAACCGTGAGGCTGATGTCGTTCAGGTTCCGCTTATCGGCGGCGTTCAGAACAACGCTCCTCTGCTCCCACTTGCTGAAACCCTTGGACTCGATCGTCACCGTGTAGCTTCCCGGCTGCAATGCCGTAACGGTGAAAAACCCGTCCCCGTTGCTCACCGAGCGGCGAATGTCACCGCTGTTCTCGCTCTTCACAACAATAGCGGCGCCAGGCACAACTGCACCTGAACCATCCACCACCGTGCCCGTCAGTGTCGACGTCACGTTCTGGCCCTGGAGGCTAAACGCTGCCCCTAACATGAGGGCTAACCACAATGCGCCTTGTGTTTTCTTAATAAGTGATCTCACGGTACCCTGTTCCCCAAGCATTTTGGAATTGTACTTCGTGAGTATAAGAAGACAACCGGAGTACATCCAGTACGAAGGTGTCACAAAGCGGTTTCAAGTGCGTTTCGATTACAAAGTCACTGTTTATCAGGTACGTACCTGAGTTGAAACGTTGCAACCCGACGTACTTTCCGTGATATACTCGGGCACAAAGTTTCTCCAACCGGATGTTGCAGGGGACCTCCAAGATCGAGGAAGCTACAGCCGAAATAGCTTTCCTAATGACATCGCCTACGTTCGCGCGGTCGCCGCGGACGGCTCGGTTGCTTGACTATTTGTGTAAGCATTACCTCGCTGGCGAGCTCCACCAGATCACCGAATACAACATCGCAGTCGAAGTCCTCGGACGCCCCAAGACTTTCGTCCCCGCCGACGACGCCATCGCCCGTGTCGAAGTCCATCGCCTCCGGAAGAAGCTCCGCGACTTCTACCTGAACGAAGGAAGTACCCGCCACCTCAGGGTGGTGATCCCCACTGGCTCCTACGTTCCGGACTTCGTCGCCGCCGATTCTCCCGGTGAAGGCGGCACGCCCGTCGCCCAAATCGTCGCCGTGAAGTCAGCTCTCGCCGCCCAGGCATCCGGAACAATCGGCGCCCAGCGGCCCGCCGTCCAAACCCGGAATAACCGCTATCTATATTTCATAGGTGCCGGCGTCGCCACTCTCCTCGTCGTCGTCCTGGTAGCGCGTGGCCGTCAACCCGCTGCCTCCGACGCCGCCGGCCGTAACGTCGATCGCAGTCCCGGCCTCATCGCCGAAGAGGCCCTGGCCGACGCCGGACTGAGCGTTCGCTTCTGCCCCGGCCGAAAAACTGCCTTCACTGACCACTCCGGTAAAGACTGGGCCACCGACCGCTTCTACTCCGGCGGCGAGCCCTACGAGGCTGCCCCACGCCCCATCCTTAGAACTCACGACCCTGAACTCTTCCTCGGCGGCCGTACCGGTAACTTCAGCTACGAGATCCCCCTCAAGGCCGGCACTTACGAAATGCGCCTCTACTTCGCCGAGACCACCTTCGGGCCCGATCAGCCCAAGGACGGCGGAGAAGGCACTCGCCTCTTCCACATCGTCGCCAACGGGCACCGCATCCTCAGCGACTTCGACGTCTACACCGACTCGGGCGGCGCCAACATCGCCGACATCCGCGTCTTTAAGGATGTGTCGCCCGACCGCGACGGACAACTCCACCTTCGCTTTATCAGCGGCGTCGACCGCGCCATGGTTAGCGCCATCGAACTCTCCCCCGCGCGGCCCCATCGCATGAATCCGGTTCGTATCACGGCGCAGGACCGGCCCTACCTCGACAGCCGCGGCCTCAAATGGTGGCCCGATAATTATCGAATCGGCGGTCGCACCGCTACGCCTTCCGGCCCCGTCCGCAGCAACGATCCAGAGTTGTACACCGCCGAACTCTACGGCAACATCGACTACGCCATCCCCGTCGCCGACGGCATCTACAATCTCGCTATCTATCTCGCCGAAACCTACTGGGGTCCCGAAAATCCCGGCGGCAACGGCAACGGCAATCGCGTCTTCCAGATCCTCTGCAATGGTGTGCTGCTGGCCCGTTCTGTCGACATCTATAATCAAACCGGCGCCGGACGTCCACTCGTTCTTCACTACAACGGCCTCGCCCCAAATCCTCAAGGCAAGCTCCATCTCAATTTTGTGCCGGTGAAGAACTACGCTTCCGTCTTCGCCATCGAGATCGAAGACGCGGCGCGCTAGTCTACGCGGGCTGCTTGATTTAAGAGTCGGCCTAGCTGGATCCCATCCTCCCGGTAATAATCCACCAGGTATTGACGGTCTGCCGGATCTATTTTCATCGGGCTCGGTGATCGCGTTAGCATCAACCGCGCCAGCGGACGCACACTCTGCGGCGTCAGCTTCGCCGCTTTCTCCCAAAGCCCCGATCGCTTCGTCCATCCAATCAGACTTAGGCGCGGTACTTCGGCTTTCAGATGGCGCTCACCCATGTCCGGTACAAAATTCGTGTCCACACCCGGAAAACGGCACAAGTCGCGATAGATCTCGTGCGGCCGCTGCTTGAAATCTTCGTGGTGGCCGATCCAGTCATTCTCACCGAACTCCTCCAGAAAACGCCCCACCTGCTCCGCATACAATCCGTGTTCCAAAACGGATAGTAGACCGAAATCTCGTCTGATTTGCGCCGCACATCGCGCTCGATGTGTTCCCTCAAACTCCAGTGGACTGCCCCGTTTCGCAGCCCATGCAAATACTGCGAATAGGCCCGCTCCACCGGATCCCGCAGCATGAGGACGATCTTTGCGTCGAGGATCTTCTCTGCAATCTACTTCGCCGCCGCGTGCGACCACAAATAACAAACGCTCGCCTCGCCCAGCGCCACGGCCTGCTTATCCGCGTCGGCAAACAGCCGCACATAAGCGTCCCAGTCCGTGACAATTCCACCAAAGCGCTTCTCTCGCATCTCGCCATCTAGAAACGCCCTCAGCGCGCGAGCATCGCGCGCGAAACCGCGTCGTAGTTCCGCGTCACAGAATTCCTCGCGCACCTCCGGCGCAAAAAGGCGGGTGATCAGTAGCAAGTAGGACGGGTCTCCCCACCCGTCTAAAGGAATGCAGACGCGCGCCACGCCACCCCAACAAACAACAACAAAAGACGCCGCGTAGAACATACCTCAGCGAACGCGAAACGATACATTGGTAACGATGCAAAAAATGTTGTTTGTCGCGGCCGCCGCCCTGGTTCTCCAGTGGAGCGCAGCCGCTCAGGATACTAAGGCCTTCCTCGGCCGTTGGGATATGACCGCCACCCCCGCTACCGGAACTCCCTATCCGCAATGGATGGAACTTCTCGAAAAAGACGGAAAGATCGAAGGACGCGTACAGCCCCGCGGCGGCGCCTGGCACGCCATCGCCGGCGCAAAAGTCGACGGCGCGAAAATGATTGTCGCCGTCTCGCCCGCAGGCCGCGGCCCGGCCATCAATTGGGAACTCACCTCCGCCGGCAAGGACAAACTCACCGGCATTGAAAAACGCGGCGACGCCGACGGCCCGGCTCTAGTCGGCCTCCGCGCCCCGAAACTCGACCGCCCCATGCCCAGCGCCTGGACCACTCCCGCGCCCCTCTTCAACGGCAAGGACCTCACCGGTTGGGAACCCATCGGCAACGTGCAAAACAGCAAGTGGATCGCCCGCGACGGCGAGTTGGTAAACGACAATCCCGAGGTGACAGGTCAGCGCGGACCGGGCGCCGCCAACATCAAGACCACCGCGAAATTCCAGGACTTCAAACTCCACATCGAGGTCAATTGCCCCGAACATGGCAACAGCGGCATCTATCTCCGCGGTCGCTATGAGGTCCAGGTCGGCACCGAAGGCGGTTCACTGCCCGATCACGAAATGGGCGCAATCTATAGTCACTACCCGCCGCCTCCCGGCGCGGAATTGGGCCTCGGCAAATGGACCACGTTCGACATCACCTTCGTCGGCCGCCACGTCACCGTCGTCCGCGACGGCAAGGTCTACCACAACAATGTGGAAATTCCTGGACCCACCGGCGGCGCTCTCGACAGCAATGAATCCGAGCCCGGCCCGTTCTTCCTCCAGGGCGATCACCACGGCGTCATCCGCTACCGCAACATCACCATCTCGGTTCCGAAGAAGTAGCTCATCTCCGCGCGGCTGGGCCACTACCAGCCGCGCAGTTTCCCGATTTCCCGGCGGTCCCGCTTTGACGGCTTGCCGTCACGCATACGCTCAAAACTCGGCATCGCCTTCCGCTCCTCCACCGCCTTCGCCCGCGCCACTTTGCTCTCTTCCGTCTCCTGGTACAAGGTCTGCGCCACCGCCGCAGGACCGCGCATTTCGCTCAGCCCCATCACCTCCACCAGAAACTCCCCGCTGTCATTCTTCACCCGCAACCGGTCGCCCATCTTAACTTCGCGGGCCGCTTTGGCCGTGTTTCCGTTGGAGTCAATCCTGCCCAGCTCACAGGCATGCGCCGCCAGCGAGCGCGTCTTGAAAAATCGCGCCGCCCACAGCCACTTGTCCATCCTTACGCCGTCCATGCTTCCATTCTCGACCAGTAAAATGTCCTCATGTCCGTCCCCGTTCTCGAAACTGAGCGACTCCGGCTGCGCGGTCACACCGCCGGCGATTTCCCAGCCTCCACCGCCATGTGGGCCCACCCCGTAGTCGTTCGCCACTTCGGAGGCATTCCGGTTTCAGAGGAGGATTGCTGGAGCCGGCTCCTGCGCTACATCGGACACTGGCAATTGCTCGGCTTCGGCTACTGGGTGGTCGAAGAGAAAACCACCGGCTGTTTTGTCGGAGAGGTCGGCTGGTGCGACTACCACCGTAACCTTCAGCCCTCCCTCCACGGCATCCCGGAAGTCGGCTGGGTCCTCGCCCCCAGCTCCCATGGCAAGGGCTACGCCACTAAAGCCGTCGGTGCCGTGCTCGCCTGGGGCGACACTCACTTTGGCTTGGTCCGTACCGCCTGCATCATCCATCCCGAGAACGCCCCGTCCATCCGCGTCGCTGAAAAGTCGGGCTTCCGCGCAGTGGCGCAGTCCACCTATAAGCAACACCCCATCACCGTGTACTATCGCGAAGCCGGCCCGCGGTAAACCAATATCCTCGGAACAGGACCTCGCGGTTCTCACCAGCCCACACCGGCGCCAGCGTCTCTTCACACCACCCTCGGATTTCTCCGAGTGCCGTCCCATCCCGCACCGCCGCCGCAACGTTCGTTTCAGTCAACATGTAATCCACGTAGAACGTCGGGCTCAACGTCAATCCCATCTCGAACCACTCCGATCCCATCACCCGCAAACCCGCAAACATTCCCGACAGCGTTTCTGGACTCAACACCCGACCCGCACTCACTGGCGCCGGATAGCGCTTCATGAAGCGCTCAAACCATTCATCCAGTGCCTTCGACTCACGAAAGCTACGGCCCGGCGAAAAGTCGTAGACCACCACCACGCCGTCAGGCCGCAATAACCGGCCGGCCTCCCCGAAGAATCGCTCGACGTCCGTATAGTTCAGCGAACCCGCGGCAGTGATCAGGTCCACCGACTCGTCCCGCAGCGGAATCGCCTCGGCTATTCCAGCAAGAAAATGAGCGCCCGGCGCCACCGCACCGGCAAACTCTAGCATCGCCACCGCAGGCTCCATGCCCACCCGAAAGTCCGTAACTCCCTCCAGAGCCCGCGTCGACACCCCCGATCCGCAGCCCACATCCAACACCGTTCCAAACGTCGTGGCCTCGCACCGCGCCAAGGCTCGCCGCACCACCCAGGGATGCACCCCGGGCCTCGATTGAGCATATCCGGCCGCCATCAAATCCGATCCGAAAAGGTTCATGGTTTTCTCAAATCGCCTTCATCCGCGGCCATCAGTCATAAATAATCGACACAATCAATTCAACAACATAACATCACAAATAGCCGAAATCCTTGACACCGCCTGCTCCAATAAAGGTAGAGAGACAGTTATGGCAACCATAAGTCAGATCAATGCAAACCGTGTGAACGCGCTGTCGAGCACCGGTCCCAAAACGCCTGAAGGCATCGAGAGTTCTAAATTCAACGCTACCCGCCACGGCCTCGCCGGTAAACAGGTCGTCACCAAGGGCGAGAACCCAGCCGAGTACGACGAGCTCCACCGTCAACTCGTCCGCGACCATTCACCGGCCACTGAACAGGAAGCCATGCTCGTCGAAGAGATCGCCCAGAATTGGTGGCGACTCCAGCGCGCCCGCAGAACCGAAGCCGCCGTCCTAAACAAATTCGGCGACCTCGAATGCATCATCGAACCCGAAGCCCGAAAAGCCTTCCAGACCATCACTCGCTACCTGAACACCATCGAGCGAACCTGGCACCGCGCCTGCACCGACTTGGCTAAACTCCAAAAACTACGGAAAGAAGAAGAGGCCGAGCAAGCCCATGCCCAGGCCATCCGCTCTTTTGCCGCCACTCGCCAACCAATGCCGCAGGCAGTCTCGCCACTCGCCATTGGCTCCGTTTCGTTATTAGAGGAGGTCCGTCGATAGACTGTCTTCCGAAACAAGTAAGCTACCGCGAAACGAACGCGCTGCCCGCCTGCCAGAACCTCAGCTCCGGCTCGACGTTCTTGGAAATTCCGATCCGTGGGCCCGCCAGAATCTCCGACGGACGCCGCCCCCTCGTCACGTAGCACTCGCCGCGCCGCGTCACGTCGTGCCCGTTCAACGCCCGCGTGATCCCCATCGCCCGCGTCAACTTTCCCGGACCGGAGCACAACTGCTCCACCCGCTTCGCCGCCGGACGCCGCCCGAACATCTCTTCCATTCCTGATACCGGCTCCAGCGCCCGAATCAAAACACAGCCAGCTGAAATGGCTACGAAATTCAGGCAATCGTACATTCCGTAGATGAAGTAGACGTAGGCTCGTCCAGGCGGGCCGAAAATTACCCGCGTCCGCTCGGTCATGCCCCGGTAAGCATGAGCCGCCGGATCCTCGAGCCCGAGATAAGCCTCCACCTCGACAATCCGCCCCGAGCATTCGCCGCACACCACCACCGCGCCGAGAAGTTCTCGCGCCACCGTAACTACATCGCGCGCGTAAAATGATTCGGACAAGATCTGCGAGGGCAATCTGCTTACAATGTTACCGAGGGCGAATGAGACTGTTCACCGGCATCGATCTGCCGAAAAGTACCGAGGAGAAACTTGACCTCCTCATGTCTCATCTCCGTATCCATGCCCACATCAAGTGGAGCCCGGCCTACAATTTGCACATCACAACGAAATTCATCGGAGCCTGGCCGCCCGAAAAGCTGCCCGAACTCGACGCCGCCCTCAAGACCCTCCGTCCCACCGCTTCTATCGACATCGGCGTCCGCGGACTCGGTTGGTTTCCCAACCCGCATCACCCCAACGTTCTGTTCGCCGCCATCCACGCTTCTGATGGACTCGCGAATCTGGCCCGCGCCACCGATGAACTCTGCGGCACCTTGGGCGTAAAGACCGAAACCCGCGCCTACACGCCTCACCTCACCCTCGCCCGCATCAAGGAGCCCGTACCGCTCGATCCTCTGCGCCGCGCCATCGCCGCGCTCGAGAATGTCGAGTTTGGCCAGTTTTCACCCGATCGGTTTTTCCTCTACCGCAGCGAGCCCGGACACGCAGGCTCCGTCTATACGAAACTTGACGAGTACTCTCTCGCTCAACCATGACGCCCTTAATCGTCCTGCTCTTTGCCTACCTGCTCGGTGGGATCCCCTTCGGCTACCTCATCGTCAAGCTCCGCAGCGGTCGCGACGTTCGCGACTTCGGCTCCGGCAACATCGGCGCCACTAATGTTCTCCGCACCAGCGGGCGCTCCGCGGCCATCGTTACGCTCGTGCTCGATATCGCCAAAGGCATTCTCGCCGTCTGGGTCGCCGACCGCTTCACCTACCATGACCCTCTCTGGATGAGCGCCGCCGCACTCGCCGTCATGGCCGGACATGCCTTCCCGGTATTCCTTAAATTCCGTGGCGGCAAGGCCGTCGCCAGCTTCATCGGAGCTTTCCTATACCTCGCGCCCGCGCCGATGCTGGCTGTTCTGGTGATCTTCCTCATCACCGTCGTCGCGTCCAAGTACGTGTCGCTTGGCGCCATCGTCGCCGCCGGACTCTTCCCGTTCGGCGTCTGGCTGATCCTCCACCCGCCCGCCGTCATGGTCATCGCCGCCGCCATCGCTGGCGCGTTTATCATCTACCGCCATCGCGCCAACATCTCGCGGATCCGCGCCGGCACCGAAAGTCTCTTTAAGTTCAAATCATCCAGATGACTCAGCTCGCCATCATCGGCGCAGGCAGTTGGGGCACCGCGCTCGCCATCGTTCTTGCCCCGCGTTTCGAGCACGTCACGCTTTGGGCCCACGAACCTGGCATCGCCGCCGGCATCGAGGAGAGCCGCGAAAACGCCATCTTCCTCCCGGGCTTCATCATCCCCACCAACGTACATGCCACCAGTGATCTGGCGACGGCTCTGTCCTCCGGTGCAACCGTCCTCAGCGTGACCCCGTCCCATCACACCCGCGCCGTCTACCAGCGGATGCTGCCCCACCTCACCCCGGGCATGAGCATCGTCAGCGCCACCAAAGGGATCGAAAACGGCACACTCCTCCGGATGTCTGAAGTCATCCAACAGGTGGTGGGCACGAGTTTCACACCGCGCATAGCCGTCCTCTCCGGTCCTACTTTCGCCAAGGAAATCGCGCGCGGCGAACCCGCCGCCGTGGTCATCTCTTCCGAAGATCAGGACCTCGCCGCGAGCATTCAGGCCGCATTCTCAGGACCCACTCTGCGCCTCTACACTAACGACGATCCCATCGGCGTCGAACTCGGCGCGTCCCTCAAGAACGTCATCGCCATCGCCGCCGGCGTCTGCGCCGGACTCCAACTCGGCTCCAACAGCGTCGCCGCGCTGGTCACTCGCGGACTCGCCGAAATCAGCCGCCTCGCCGTCGCCCTCGGCGGTCGCCCCCGCACTCTCGCCGGACTCGCCGGCTTAGGCGACCTCGTCCTTACCTGCAATGGCGACCTCAGCCGCAACCGCCGCGTCGGTATGGAACTCGCCGCCGGACGCTCCCTCGCTGAAATCACCGGCAGCATGCGCATGGTCGCTGAAGGCGTCGAAACCGCTCAGGCAGCCGTCGATCTCTCCCGCCGCCAGTCCATCGAGATGCCCATCACCGAGCAGATGAACGCCATCCTCCGCGGCGAAAAATCTCCGCGCGACGCCATCCGCGACCTCATGGACCGCTCTCTGAAATCCGAATGAAATCCGTTTCCAATATGATCGTCGTATGCAAAAGCTGCTCGGCGTTGTCCTGCTCATCGTTGTGACTATGGCCGGTGCTCCCAAAATTCTCGTCCACGGACATCGCGGCGCACGCGCCATGCGGCCCGAGAACACCATCCCTGCTTTCCAATACGCCATCGCCGCCGGTGTCGATGTACTCGAACTCGACATGGCCATCACCAAGGACAACGTGGTCGTCGTCTCTCACGACCCTGTCCTGCACCCGCCCGTCTGCTCCGGCCCCAAGCCCAGCGCAAATATCCACGACCTCACGCTCGCAGAAGTCCGCGAATGGGACTGCGGCGCTGTTCGCAATCCGAATTTCCCAACTCAACAAACCGTTCCCGGCACCCGCATCCCCACGCTCGATGAACTCTTCACCTTCGCCGAAAAGAGCAAGGTCGACTTCAACATCGAGACCAAGATCTTCCCCGACAAGCCGCTGCTCTCGCCCGGCCCGGAGAAGTTCGTCGAACTCGTCCTCGCCGTCATCCGCAAACACAAACTCGAGAAGCGCGTAATTCTCCAGTCCTTCGACTTCCGCACCCTGCTCGTGATGAAGAAGCTAGCTCCCGAGATCCGCCGCTCCGCTCTGCTTGAGAACGATGACAAGCGCGACTTCGTCCAGGCCTCCAAAGACGCCGGCGACGCACCCATCGTCTCCCCACACTTCAGCCTCGTCACCCCCGAACGTGTCGCCGCCGCCCACGCCGCCGGACTGCAGGTAGTGCCGTGGACCGTCAACACCCCCGCCCAATGGGAAAAACTGGTAGCCGCCAACGTCGACGCCATAATCAGCGACAACCCCGCCGCCCTAATCGCCTGGCTAAAAAAGTAGGCGCAGGGAAAGCATCGAGAGGAAGTAAAACGAGCCTCCCGGCTCGTTTAAGCGCGCAGGGAAACGCAGCGAGAAGGAAGCAGCACCGCCGGAAAGCCAGTAACCAAAACCCCGCCCGCGGTACCTTATGTACTTATGCGAATCGCGGTCCTCCTACTGGTCTCCATCGCCGTATTGTGCTCGGCAGGAACTCCCTACCTCACCGAACCCGCTCTCTGCCCCACTCGCCCTGAAATGGTCTTCGTCTCCGGCGGCGACATCTGGATCGCTCCCTCCAAGGGCGGGGAAGCGCACCTGCTCGTGTCCCATCCCGCCGAGGAATCGCGACCCCTCTATTCGCCCGACGGCTCGCGCCTCGCATTCGTCTCCACACGCACCGGCGCCGGCGACATCTACCTGCTCACGCTTGCCAGCGGCGAACTGAAGCGCCTGACCTTCGATGACGGCCTCGAACAACTCGACGGCTGGTCGCGCGACGGCAAGTGGATCTACTTCTCGTCCGGCTCCAAGGACGTCAACCGCAAGAACGACATCTTCCGCGTCAGCGTCGCCGGCGGCACGCCCATGGCAGTCAGCGCCGACCGCTTCGTTAACGAATTCCAGGCCGCCCCCGCGCCCGACGGCAGCCTCGCATTTGCCGCCCGCGGCGTCGGCGACAACCAGTGGTGGCGCAACGGCCACAGCCACCTCGACGAATCCGAGATCTGGGTTCGCAAGGAAGGTGCCACCCCGTCCTACACCAAGATCGTCGACCTCAATGGGCGCAATCACTGGCCTATGTGGATGCCCGACGGCAAGCAGCTTTACTTCATGTCCGATCGCGGCGGCGCCCAGAATATCTGGAACATCGCTCCCGGCGCTCAGCCCAAGCAGATTACGAAGTTCAAGAGCGGCCGTGTCCTCTGGCCGTCCATCGCCTACGACGGACGCGCCGTTGTCTTCGAACACGACTTCAAGATCTGGCAGCTTGACACCCGCAGCGGCGAGGCCTTCGCGGTCCCGCTCACGCTCGTCGGTTCAGCCTCTGGACCCAGCGTCGTCCGCACCACCGTCGGCCAGTTCTCTGACCTCGCGCTCTCGCCAGACGGCAAGAAGATCGCCGTCATTGGTCATGGCGAGGTGTTTGCCGCCAGCGCCCGCGACGGTGGCGACGCCATCCGCGTCACCGCAACGGCGGGTCCCGAGGCGCAGGTTGCATGGTCGCCCGACTCCACACGCATCGTCTATGTCAGCGAGCGTGACGCCCTCACCCACGTCTTCGAATATGACTTCGCCAAGCGCCAGGAAACGCAGCTGACCAGTGCGCCCGTGCCCGATCAGGGCCCTCACTATTCGCCCGACGGCAAGAACATTGCCTACCTGCGCGACCGCAAGGAACTCCACATCATGGATGCCGCCTCCAAGCAGGATCGCATCGCCGTCACCGGCTTTATCGCCGGCGGCTTTGGCGGCGCGGGTGGATTCTCGTGGTCGCCCGATAGCAAGTGGATCGCTTACGCCGCGGCCGGCGAAGGGTCGCTGCGAAATCTCTTCGTGCTGCCTGCCGCCGGCGGCGAATCGAAACAAATCAGCTTCCTCGCCAACACCAACACCGGCGGCATACAGTGGTCGCCCGACGGCAAGTACCTGCTCTATAGCACCGGTCAGCGCACCGAATCTCCGCAGATTGCCCGCATCGACTTAACTCCGCAACTCCCGAAATTCACCGAGGAGAAGTTCGAGGATCTCTTCAAAGCCGAACCTCCGCGCGGCCCCCGCGGTGGCAATGCGGAAGCAAAGAAGGAGCCGCCGAAGGTCGACATCACGTTCGATAACATCCGCCTACGCACGTCAATGCTACCCATCGGTCTCGACGTCAACGGGCCGCAAATCAGCCTGGACGGCCAGTGGCTGCTCGTTACCGCCGTCGTCGGTACTCAGTCGAATCTCTACCTGTACCCGCTCGAGGATGGCCCCCGCCGCGGCCGTGGTGAACGGGTCGCACGCCAACTCACGTCGACGCCCGGCCAGAAGAGCCACGCGCAGTTCTCTCCCGATTCCAAGGAAGTTTTCTATCTCGAAGGCGGCCGGCTGCAACTCATTCCGCTCGACACACGAGTGGCGCGCGCCGTCGCCGTCAACGCGGAGATGGATGTCGACTTCGCCAAGGAGAAAGTCGCAGTCTTCGAACAGGCATGGGCCGGACAGCGCGATGGCTTCTATGACGCCAAGATGCACGGGCTTGACTGGAATGCCATCCGCAAGACCTACGCACCCCTGGTGGACGCCGCCAGCACGCCCGACGAGTTGCGGCGCATTCTGCGCCTGATGATCGGCGAGCTGAACTCCTCGCACTCCGGCGTGTCGGCGCCGGTTGCCGGTGGCGAAGGTCCCGGACCGCGCGGCAACGTCGGCCAGCTTGGACTCACGTTTGATCGCGCCGAGTATGAGCAGTCGGGCAAATTGAAGGTCACCGAAGTGCTGCCGCAGTCGCCTGCTGAAATCGCAAAGATTCAGGTGGGCGAAGAACTGCGCGCCGTCGACGGCGTAACGCTCGGACCCAAGGTGAACCTCGACCAGTTGCTCGAATTCAAGATCGGCAAGCGCGTCACGCTGGATGTGAGCGGACGGCAGGTGACGGTGCGTCCGGTGGCGACACTCGCTGACCAGATTTATCGCAAGTGGGTGGAGGACAATCGAGCCTACGTCGAGAAGGCCAGCAACGGCAAACTCGGCTACGTCCACATGCGTGACATGTCCGCCGAATCGTTGACGCAGTTTTATTTGGACCTCGATGCCGGCAACCGTTCCAAAGGCGGCGTGGTGATCGACATTCGCAACAACAATGGCGGCTTCGTGAACGCCTACGCGCTCGACGTGCTGGCTCGTCGCCCGTATATGACGATGACCAATCGTGGAGCGCCTCCCGGAGGTGCTCGCACCGTCCTCGGTCAGCGCTCGCTCGAGCTGCCCACCGTGCTCGTTGTCAATCAGCACTCGCTCTCCGACGCCGAGGATTTTACTGAGGGCTATCGTACACTCAAGCTCGGCAAAGTTGTGGGAGAGCCTACAGCCGGTTGGATCATCTATACCGGCGCTATGCCGCTGGTTGACGGTACGGTAATGCGCATGCCCGGTACGCTCATTACGGGGTCCGACGGCAAGAACATGGAGAACAATCCCCGACCCGTCGATATCGCCGTCACGCGTCCCGTCGGTGAAACGTACACCGGCCGTGATTCACAACTGGATGCGGCCGTGAAGCAGCTTCTGACTGAAGTCCGCGCCAAGCCCTAAAGCAGCAAAGTACTTGCAACATCAGAGGTTTATCTCGTATCATGAGCCACTGGAGGATTCATGACCTATTGTGCGAATTGCGGGTCGGGTGTCGAAGGGAAGTTCTGCCCTAAGTGCGGCACGCCGGCGGGCGCAGCGCCGCCAGCGGGGGATGTTCCGCCGGCGAGCGGGTTCTCAGCGCCTCCTCCACCGCAGGCTGTTGCCGGTGCAGGCGGACTGACGGACAACGTCGCGAGTGCCCTCTGTTACGCTCTAGGACTCCTGACCGGCATCCTTTTCCTGGTTATCGCGCCTTACAACCAGAACCGGACGATCCGTTTCCACGCGTTCCAGGCCATTTTCTTTCATGTCGGTATGATCATCGTTAGCATCGCCTTTATGGTGATTGCCACTATCCTGGCTCACATCCCGATCCTCGGTTGGATCATCGACCTGCTGGGCTGGATGGCCATTTCCCTCGGCGCTCTGATTACCTGGTTGATGTTGATGTACAAGGCCTACAACAACGACAAACTGGTACTGCCGATCATCGGACCGCTGGCCGAAAAACAGGCGTAGCCGATCGATGGCCGCATACGTCAAATGTTTTTGCGGCTGATCACTTTAACCATCGCTTTTTGGGGTGCCCTGGCTTTCGGCTTTAACCAGGGCCCCAAGATCACCACCATCGACTTTTACGGCCTCAAGAAGATTCCCGAGGCGCGAGTGCGCAAGTCGCTCGGCTTTGCTGAGGGCGGTCAACTGTCAGGGTCAAAGGGCGACATTGAGGAGCGTCTCACCGAAATCACAGGTGTTGCAGCGGCGCACCTCGAAGCCGCATGCTGCGACGAAGCGGGGGGTGCGATTCTGTATGTCGGCATCGAGGAGCGCGGCGCCCCTCACTTCGACGTTCGCACCCCGCCTGAAGGTGAGGTCGCGCTCGACGAGTCGATCCCCGTCACCTACCGGCGCTTCCTTGGCACTGTTGCAGAAGCCGCGCGGCGCGGTGTAGTCGCCGAGGATCTCACGCACGGCCACTCGCTGATGGCCGATCCGGAGTCGCGCGCGATCCAGGAGCGTTTTGTCGGCCTGGCGGCAAAGTACCTTGCCAACCTGCGCGACGTTCTCCACAACTCGGCCGACGACGAGCAGCGCGCCATCGCCGCTTACGTCATCGGTTATGCGCCGAAGAAAGAAACGATCGTCGACGATCTCCAGTTCGCCTTGAAGGACGCCGACGACACCGTGCGCGGCAACGCCATTCGCGCGCTCGCGGCTGTCTCGGTGTACGCCACGCTCAATCCGGATTCGGGCATCAAGATCTCGCCCACATGGTTCATTGAAATGCTCAACTCGGTATCGTGGACCGACCGCAACAACGCTGCCGTGGCACTGGTGAATCTGACCGAGTCACGGGACGCTTCGACGCTAACGCAATTGAAAGAGCGGGCGTTCGGATCGCTCCAGGACATGGCGCATTTTAAGCACCTCGCCCACGCGCTGCCTGCCTGCATTCTGCTGGGGCGGATTAACGGCATGCCGGAGAAAGAAATCCAGGACGCGTGGTCGGCGGGCGACCGTCAGTCGATCATCACGCCTCCGAAAAAGAAGTAGGCTACTTCTTTATCTCAAAGAAGAAGATGCTCTGCCGAGGCAGATCCTTGGCCAGGTTGACCAGAGTGTAGCCCTCGGCTTCCACTTCCGCCTTCACTTCCTGGGCGCTCATCTTGTGCTCGGGACGGATCGGGATGGTGGGATCCTCTTTGCGGTATTCGATCAGCACCAGCCGCCCGGTAGGCTTCAGGGCTTTGCGCAATTCCCGCAGCATCCGCTGCGGCTGTGCAAGCTCGTGGTAGACGTCCACCATGAGGATCATGTCGAGTTTGCCGGCTGGAAGTCTGGGATCGGACTGCGTGCCGAGCACTCCTTCGACGTTGTTCAGATGCTCTTTCTCCACGTTCTCCTGGAGTTTTGAGAGCATCTCCGGTTGCACATCTGTTGCGTAGACTCGGCCGGTGGGTCCCACGCGGTGCGCGAGCCGCACCGTGAAGTAGCCGGTGCCGGCGCCGACATCGGCGACATACATGCCCGGCTTTACCTGGAGTGCATTGATGGCGGCTTCAGGGGTTTCTTCCAACTCACGCTCATTCCGGTCGAGCCAGTCTGCGCCTGAGGCACTCATGGTGGGCGCGATACGCCGCCCGGTGACCGGGTGCACGGCTTGTGCCCGGGCCGGCATCGCCAGAATTACAGTTAACGCAAAAGCTGCCAAGAGTGCGAAGCGTCGTGCGGTTTTCGGTATAGTCAAAGGACAGATCCCAGTCATTATGCGCCTATCTCATGTTACGTGTCCGGCTACCGTTCTGGTTACGCTGTTTTGCCTGAATGGCTGCGGCAAGATGGAAAAACCCAAAGATGTTTTCGATATGGGGGAGAAGGTCAAGGTCGGATCTCTCACTTACAATGTCCTTGAGGCCGTGTGGAAGCAGGAGTTGAGCGCTTTCCCAACGAACCGGGTGCCTGAACGGAACTTCCTGCTGGTGCGGGTGACCGTAACCAACAGCGGCGGCACCGACCGTAGCATTCCGGGGCTGGTTTTGAGCAACTCCAAGGGCGACACCTATCCCGAATCCACGGATGGTTCGGGAGTAGATCGATGGCTGGGCGTAATCCGCAGGCTCTCGCCAGCTGGAACGGAAGAGGGCTGGCTGCTGTTCGATGTCCCCACCAATAGTTACAAGCTGCGAGTGGCCGACTCTGACGACGATGGCACTGAACGGACGGCGCTGATTAACCTTCCGTTAAAGCTTGATCCCAATATGTAGTTCTGCGCGCGGGACTTTGTAAGATAGGGTTATCATGATCTCCCGGCTATGGGTTGCTTGCGCGTGCCTGGCCGCCGCGGGTGCGACGAAGCCGCTCGCCATCCAACAGATCGCGCTCAGTCAATATGAAGACGGCCCCACGGTGGGCAGTCAATATACCTTCCTGCCAGGCGAGCCGATCTTCTTCAGCTTCCACATTGCCGGATATAAGGCAATCGGAGACGAGGATCAACGGATGTCGTTGACCTATGCAGTGGAGGCGGCCGATCCGGCTGGCTTGCCGATCATTGAGATGCAGGAAGGCAAAGTCGATACCGAACTGGATGAGAAGGATAAGGACTGGTCTCCGAAAGTCCGTGTAACGATCGCCATCCCGCCCTTTGCGCCTAGTGGCGAATACACCATCAAGATGGGAATTTCCGACCGTGTCGGCATTTCGCAGGTGCAAGGCAAGGCCACCTTCCGGGTGAAGGGTGTCGATATTGAGCCCAGCGACAAACTGGTGATCCGCGCTTTCAATTTCTACCGGACCGAGGACGGCAAGAATCCGCTGACTCCGGCCGTCTATCATCCCGGCGACTCGCTGTGGGCTCGGTTCGACATCACCGGCTACAAGTTCGGCGGCAAGAACGCTTTTGAAGTGGGGTATGGATTAGAAGTGCTGCGGCCCACCGGCGAGTCGATGTTCCGCCAGCCTGATGCGGCGGTAGAAAAGCAGGAGTCCTTTTATCCACGGCGATTCCTTCCGGCCGGACTGAGTTTGAATCTGGACAAGACGATGAAGCCAGGACAGTACACGCTGGTGGTGCTGGCGAGTGACAAGTTGGGCAGCCAGACAGTGGAATCGCGGCAACAATTCACGGTGGAGTAAACGATTTGAATTTTCGCAGAGTGTCAATTATCGCCTTGCTGCTGCTGACGGGATGTTTCAAGTCCCGCGAATCGGACGAGGCCGCCAGGAAGCGTGAGGCCGATGCGAACACGGCCGCGGGTAAGGTTGGGCAGGCTGCTCACACCGTCGCGAAGGAAGCCGGGAAGGCCGCAAAGGTAGTGGGCAAGGAACTTGGCAAAGCAGCGCGTGAAGCCGAGGCCGGCTGGAAGAAGGCGAGCGAGTCGGACCGGGAAAAGGAAAAGAAGTAGCGGACGCTGGAGGCCCTTGACTCCGTCGCGGCTGCTCACGATATTGGTGAGTAGTAGGTTTTTAAATCTCTCCACGAGGGGGCGACCTGTGTTGCGAGCCACCAATGCGAAGGTAGCGTGGGATCCGTCGAAGAAGCGCTGGCAGGTGCAGATTCACTTTGGCTTGGAAGTGATCAAGCGTGCACTGCAGAAGGTTGAGCAGAACGCCTCTGAGGACGTCCTGCGCAATGGTGCGATCCAGACGGCGAAGGATGAAGGCTACGATCTGCAAGCTGAGCAGGTGGTGATCGAGAGTTCTGTCCCCACTTCCTAGCGCTGGATCCTTTCAATCGCCTGCCGCACCGCGCGGCGGACCTCAAGGTCGGCGTCAGAGGCGGCACGATTCAGTGCCGGTACCGCCGAATTGGCCGCCGCCCCAAAGTGAGACAAGCCCCAAGCCGCCGCCGTACGCACTTCCGAACTGGGATCGCCGAGAGCCTTGACCAATGCCGGGATGCTCTCCGGTTTCGTGCAAATGCCGAGAGAGCGCGCGGCTTGCGCCCGTACCTGATGGCTGCCGTCGGCCAAAGAGGCGGTGAGCCCGTCAATCACTCTGTCCCCTACCGGCAGCGCCCAGCCTAGAGCGTAGGCCGCATGTTCGCGGGCGCCAGCATCGCCGTCTTTGAGCAAGGCGGTGAGTTTCAGAGCGGCCGCCGCAGGTAGTTCCACGTGAGACCGGTGACCTGCGAACACCTGGCCAATGGCGTAGGCGGAATCACCGCGCACTCGCGAACTAGAATCATCGAGCGTGCGGATCATTGCCGGCAAGGCGGCCGAAGCGCCGCTGAACAGGTGGTTCAGAGCATAGAGAACCTGTAGGCGGACCTCTTCGTCCGGATTCTCGAGGAGTTCCGCCAGCGGGGCTGCGGCGATGGAAGCGCGCGGACCGATGCCGCCGATGGCCGAGATTGCTGCTCCGGCGAGTTGCTTGTCTCGAGACTTGAGGAGCGGGATCAGTTTCGGAGCGGCGGGCGCGGCATCCGGCCCCATGGAGCCGATGGCTTGCAAGATGTCCATCCGTAGATTTTCATTGTCGAGTTGTTCGAGCAACGCCGGACCGACGGCGACAGTATTGGTCCGCATGTGCCCCATCACTCGAATCGCGGCGCGTTTTTCTTCGAGGCCACCCTCGTTGAAGCGGCTGAGAAGGGCGGCGGCATAGGCCGACACGTGTTCTTCGAAGATCGCCATTTGCTGGAGCGCCGAGATGCGTACACCCGCGTTGTCGCTGGAGAGACGCTTCACCACGTCCTCGATTGCCGGCTTGTTCCCGACCGTTGGGCCGTTCGCTTGGAGGGATACCTGAACTCCTGGATTTGCACTTTCGGTAGATGCTCTGAGAGCGCGCAGGGCGCGGGAGGCGGCGTTTCTCACCGAGTCATGGTTGTCATGGAGAGCGCGGCGCAGGTCGGGCACCGCGACCAGGGCCGGGTCACCGACGGCGCCGAGGGCGTCCGCTGCGGCGGCGCGAGTGGAAAAATGACCGGCGGTATTGTTGAGCAGCGCCACCAGGTCGCTGACGAAACCTCCAGCGTCGCGCTGCGGCATCCGGAATATTGCACCCATCGCAGCGCTGGCGACCGTGTAGTCCGGATCGCGTAAGAAACTGCGCAGCAGTGCGGCGGGGATGGGTCCCGCGGCGGCCCAATGCGAAAGGGCGCCGGCTGCCGCGCGACGAACATCCGGGCTACTGTCAAGCTGCGCCGGACCGAGGAGAGGCAGAATGCCGTCGAGGGCGGGCGCTAGTCGGGAGAGCGCATCCAATGCCGCCGCGCGAATATTGGCGTTCCTGTCGTCGACACAACTAAGGACAGCACCGATGCCCTCGGCGGCCGCCGGCCCGATGCCGGCCAGTCCCGCCAGCGTCATCCAGCGGGTGTCGTCGGACGGGTCAGAAAGCATCGGGATGAGAAACGGCACCGCTTCGGCGGCGACAGGACCGATCCGGCCGAGGTTGTAGGCGCAGCGGGAGCGGACATGATCTGACGGATCGGGGAGGCAGCCGATGAGCGGCCTGACCGCGGCCTGGGCGCCGGCTCCGAAACTCCCGAGGGTATCGGCGGCCATGGCGCGCACGGCGTCGTCCGCATCCCGGAGCATGGCGATAGCGGTCTGTAGATTGCCGGCCCCGGGACCGGCCTTTTGCAATTGTTCGAGCGTGTGCGCCCGCTCTGGTCGGGTTTGCGCGGATATCATACCGGCAACCGAGAGCAGAACCAGGACGCGCATTCCCCATCGTACCGGGCGATGTGTTGGCGGGGAATCAGTTGTTCCACTGAGGGTTGAAGCCGACCGTTTCTTTTTCAGCGATTTTTGTATGCGGGACCGCATTATTACCAGTGGCGCTCTTGCGCACGTGGACGGGTATGGGATTGATGCTCAGCTCATCGATGTTGAGGTGGACATGTATTCGGGCAGGGCTCGTGACCTGATTACGGTGGGGATGCCGGATACGGCGGTTCGGGCGAGCCGGGAGCGGATCAAATCCGCAGCTCTTGAATTCAGGTTTCGGGTATCCCAACAAGTCGGTAACAATCCGGCCCCGGCCAATGTGCGGGAAGAGGGTGCTGGGGGTTTCGACCTGCCGATGGCGCTCGGCATTCTTGGGGCGATGGGTGTGGCGGGCGCAAGTGATGACAACCTCTTTGTCGGTGAACTCTCACTTGGCGGGAGCGTCGGTGGCCGAAGGTGTGAATGTGTTCGGGATGCGCCACCTGTCCGAGGTCGTGCGGTTTCTGGCGTCCCCGGAGGGATTCGTTCCGGTGAAGCCGGAATGGTCGGGCCGTTGAATGAAGTGTCGGCGGCGGGAGCGCACAATGTACTGATGATCGGGCCGCCGGAATCGGGAAAGACGGTGCTGGCGAGGAGACTGGCGGGCATTCTGCCGCTGATGACGTTCGCGGAGGCACTCCAAACCACGCAGGTCCACAGCGTCGCGGGATTGCTGTCGCCGGGGCTGTATAGATGGGCATCTGGGTATTTCTGGACTGACTGCGCGACAGTCGGAAGGAATGTTGACTCGAGCGAAGAGTTCGTGATCGCCAGACCGTTCCTCAGTCTTGGCGCCTTCACATGATCAGCTCCAAACGAGCGTAGTGGACCCGCGACTCAGCGCGGCAATTGAGTCTCTTAGAAATGCCCCACCTATTTGGCGGAGGCCCCGCACGACTTCGGCGGCTAGAAGCAAGCAGCCATGCGCGCTTGCGATGACGTGATCCGAACAGCTGAATCTTGCACTGCAGTTCCAAGGCCGCGAAGATCGCCGCCGATAGATCCTTGTATTGTTTATTGCTGAGATCCCGGCCAGTCAAGAACTCCAGGCTGGCCGGGACTGAAGGGGCTTAGAAGATGATCTTCAAGCCGAGCTGGACGTTGAACGGTTCGCCCGCACCGATACCAGTGGCGCCGTTATAGTCGCCAATCGTATCGCTGATGCGGCCGAAACTTCCGGACGTCAATGTTGCGTTCGGGACGGGGAGGTTTGTGCGGTTGAAGACATTGAACATCTCCACCCGTAACTGGGCCTTGATTCGTTCCGTTAGATTCGTCGTCTTGAACACTGAGAAGTCCACATCAGCGAAACGCGGCCCACGAATCGAATTGCGTACTTCATTGCCAAAGGTGCCGTTGGCCGGAAAAGCGAATGCCGCGGGATTCAGCCATTGGACATATCCGTTGGTGAGCGAGTGGCTGACGCCGGCATACGGATCGCCGATCACATTCACCCGGTCGCGGCCCTCGAACGTTCCGCTGATGTTCTTGCCCGCGACCACGGTTAACGGAAGCCCGCTGTAGAAGGAGAGCAGCGAATTCAGTTGCCAGCCGCGAACTAACCATTTTGGACCTTTTCCCAACCCTGGAACTTCGTATGTGATGTAGCTGGAGAAGGTGTGCCGGACGTCAAAAGAGGAATCTCCAAAGTCGAAGCGCTGATTCTGGCTATTGGTGGGATTCAACCCGCGAATCCCCGAAGCGTCGTCCTGCGCATGTCCCAGAGTGTAATTGAATTTCGCAGTGACTCCGTGGTACGACTGCGTGCGCAAACTGGCGACAAAGCCCTGGTAGTTCGCATTCGCTCCAGTTGTCACCTGGTTGATCGTCGCGTAATTCGGAAACGTCGAGTAGTACGGGCGGGTCGTATTTTGAGCTGCGCGAGTTGCTGCCGTGCCGAGGGCAGACGTGGCAGGCTGGTTGATATCAAGTACCGATAGCAAATGATGACTTGAACTCCCGGTGAACCCGGCTTCTACCACTGCACCAGAGCCCAACTGATACTGGGTATTCAGGGAGAAGTTCTGCACCGAAGCGTTCTTGAACCCTTGATCCACCGAAAATACGCCATAGGGCGGCGGCGGAAGTTGCGGGTTCCCGAAGACCGGAACGCCTGATTGAATGGTGTAGTTGCTACTCGTAGTCGAGAAGATGGGACTCGGACCCGCCGGGTTGTAGATGATGCCCGTCGCGCCGGAGTTTGGCGGGCGATTGTCGCCAAAGCC
Source organism: Bryobacterales bacterium (assembly GCA_038212445.1). Classification (GTDB taxonomy): domain Bacteria; phylum Acidobacteriota; class Terriglobia; order Bryobacterales; family Bryobacteraceae; genus TMP-7. Next base: position 5,059 of record JBBQUM010000033.1, on the reverse strand, counting down.
ATTCAGGTTGGGCGAGTCATAGTAAATTCCATAATTTCCCCGAACTACCCACTTCGTATCGGGCGAGTATGCGAAGCCAAAGCGCGGGGCAAAATTGTTATAACGCTTCGGGTAGAGAGAGGATAGCCCATCCGGAATAAACGTGATTCCTTTATTGGGAAGAAACACTGAGAAGCGTTTATTGTCGTCGTAGAACGGGCCGAAATATTCCCAGCGGATGCCATAGTTCAACGTGAGCTTAGGCGATAACTTGAACGTATCCTGGGCAAACCAGGAGAACGAGTTCATGTAGTAGACATCCTGCATCTGGCCCACCTGGATGGAGGACGATGAGACCTTGCCACTGAGAAAGTCGGCAAGACTCTTCAAATTGCTCGACACCGTACTGTCGTTCGCCCAGGGCCCCTGCGTGCCATCAAAGGAAAATGTCCCGCGGGCATTCCGTTGATAGAAGACATCGAGCACTGCGCGGCGATACTCGCCTCCAAACCGCAACTGATGACGACCTGTGGTGTATGATGCGGTCTCGGTGATGTGGCCGGTGGTGTCGATGCGGCCGAGCGGTGGCGTCAGGCCGATCTCATCAAAGCCGCTAATCGCGATATCTGGGGAGCCGGACAGGAAAGGATTGGTGACGCCCGTGTTGAGGCCGGCTGCCACCGGATTAAAGCCGGTGTTGAAGTCGTTGAACGTCTGCTTGAAGTAGTTCACCCCGAGCAGTGTCTGGGTTACGAACTTCGAGGTGATGACGTTGTTGAACACCAGAGAATAGTTTTGCATCCGGCTTGGCGCCACCTGGTAGTAGTCAACGTAGGGAGAACCGACCGGGGCGGTTTGCGCGCCCGTGCCGACAAACCATCGGAAGGCGATGTTATTTTTTGAGTTAATCAGATAGTCGATCTTGGCAATGCCGTTATCCGAATAGTTGTTGCTGTTGTCCGTGCTGAAGAAGTTGTTGGTAGTCGCTGGACCCGTCCTGCCTCGTTGCGGCCAGAAGGCCAGCAGGTTTGTGGCTACAGGATTCACGGGCATCGCGTATTTCGCTAACACCGCGGTGGCCTGCTGAACCCAGGCGTCGGATGGTTCCGTAGCGCTCGTGCCGTTTCCGACAATAAACTTCTGGCGCTCGTAGGTTACAAAGTAGAACAACTTGTCCTTGATTACGGGACCACCCAGCGAAGCTCCAAACTGATTGTTCTTCAGCTTGGGCTTAGGCGCCCCGGCGGGTGCAAAGGGTGTATTCGCCGCCAGGGCGTCATTGCGGTTGAAGTAGTAGACCGTGCCGTGCAGTCCGTTTGTCCCGGATTTGATCACCATGTTGATGGAGCCGCCGCCATTTCGTCCCGCTTCAGCGTTGGCGTTGCTTTGCACGGAGAACTGGTCAATGGCGTCGATTGGCAAAAGGGTTCCGGCAACACCCGACACTCCGCCCTGGTTTATAGCCGCGGAATTGTGCCAGGCGTCATTGTTGTCGGCACCGTCAATCTGCCAGTTGTTTTGTGAAGTGCGGGTGCCGTTGATGGAGCCGGCGCCATTCACCCCCGGCGCCAGTTTTACCAATTGGGTGAAGTCTCGTCCATTCAGCGGCATGTCCTGTACAGCCTTGCTGGGAATCACCTGATTGATGGTTGATGTTTCGCTGTCGATGCTGACGGCCGTTGCCGCTACCTCGACGGTTTGAGATTGTGAGGCCACTCGGAGCGGGATTTTGATCGTTGTGACTTTACCGACTTCAATGCCGACACCGTCGACCTTCATCGTGTCAAAGCCACTCTGAGTCGCCGTGACGTTGTAGAGTCCCGGGGGCAAATCGGGTACAGAAAACTCTCCGGCGTCTGTTGAAACACTTACGCGCTTTAGCCCCGTTTGTGGATTCGTTACCTGGATGTTGACGTTACCGACAACCGCGCCCGTGGAATCAACCACTGTGCCCGCAATGCTGCCGCGAAAGGTCTGGGCGATGCCGGTCACGCTTGCAATTACCAGCATGAATGCGGCGATTACAGTTGACTTGATCTGCATATGTGAGATTTCCTTTGATGAGCCCCATCTATGCCGCCTGAAACCGGATCGCCAACTATGCGATCCGCCCTATTCCTGGCCGGCCCCTCACACGCGAGGTGAGATTTTCCGGAGAGTATCCGGTAAGCAAACCTTGTTGCGGAGTAGATTAGCACTAGCAGAGGCCTGAGGTGAGAGCGCGGACGCTGTCCGGGCATCCCACCCGCCTCCCGACCGGCTGAGAAGCGCGGGGGAATAGGCCGACACCTGTTCTTTGAACATCTCCATTTGCTGAAGTGCCGCGATGCGTGGAACCGGGTTGTCGCTGGCGAGACGCTTCACCAGGTCCTCGATTGCCGGCTTGCTCCCGACCGGTTGCGCCCTTCATTTCGAGGGATACCCGAACTCCTGGATTCGCACTTTCGACAGATGCTCTGAGAACGCGCAGAGCGCGGGAGGCGTTGTTCCTCGCCCAGTCATGGTTGTCATTGAGAGCGCGGCGCAGGTGGGGCACCGCGACCCGTCAGCGAGTTGGTGGCGTTGCTCAACAAGACCGCCGGTCATTTTTCCACTCGCGCCGCAGCAGCGGGCGCCCTCGGCGCCATAGGTTAACATTCGCGTTCCTGTCAGTCGACGCAACTGAGGGCCGCACCGATGCCCTAGGCGACGCCCGACCCGATACCGGCTAGTCTGACCAGCGTCATCGAGCGGATGTCGTGGGACGGGTCAGAAAGCATCGGGGTGAGGAACGGCACCGCACAGGCGGGTACAGGACGGATGCGGCCGAGGTTGCGGCGCAGCGGGAGCGGACATGATCTGACGGATGTGGGAGGCAGCCGACGAGCGGCCTGACTGGAGCCTGAGCGCCGGCTCCAAAACTCCCGAGGGTATCGGCGGCCATGGCACGCACGGCTTCGTCGGCATCCCGGAGCATGGCGATAGCGGCTGTAGATTGCCGGCCCCGGGACCGGAATCTTGCAATTGTTCGAGCGTGTGCGCCTGCTCTGGTCTGGTTTGCGCGGACATGCCGGCAACCGAGAGCGGAACCAGGACGCGCATTCCCCATCGTACCGGGCGATGTGTTGGCGGGGAATCAGGTGTTCCACTGAAGGGTCAAGCCGGCCGTTTCTTTTTCAGCGATTTTTGCCGGCGGGAACGCACTACTACCAGTGGCGCTCTTTCGCACGCGGACGGCGGCGGTGTATGGAATTGATGCACACCTCATCGATGTTGAGGTGGACATGTATCCTGGCACGGCTCGTGACCTGATTACGGTAGGGATGCCGGATACGGCGGTTCGGGAGAGCCGGGAGCGCATAAAATCCGCGCTCTTGAATTCGGGTTTCGGGTATCCCAACAAGTCGGTAACGATCAATCTGGCGCCGGCCAATATACGGAAAGAGGGTGCTGGGTTCGACCTGCCGATGGCGCTCGGCATACTTGGGGCGATGGGTGTGGTGGGGGCGAGTGATGACCATCTTTTTGTCGGTGAACTGTCCCTTGACGGGAGCATACGGCCGGTGCGGGGCGCGCTTTCGGTAGCGGCGTGTGCGCGGCGGCAAGGCATCCAGAATCTACTGGTGCCGTTCGACAACGCGGCGGAAGCGTCAGTGGCGGAAGGCGTGAATGTGTTCGGGATGCGCCACCTGTCCGAGGTCGTGCGGTTTCTGGCGTCCCCGGAGGGATTCGCACCAGTAAAGCCGGAATGGTCGAGGCCGTTGAATGAAGTTTCTGCGGGCCTGGACTTTGCCGAAGTGCGAGGACAGACGGTTTCGAAGCGAGCGCTCGAAGTGGCGGCGGCGGGAGCGCACAACCTATTGATGATCGGACCGCCCGGGTCGGGAAAGACGATGCTGGCGAGGAGGCTGGCGGGCATTCTGCCGCTGCTGACGTTTGCGGAGGCACTGGAAACCACGCAGGTCCACAGCGTCGCGGGACTGCTGTCGCCGGGAGTGGGACTGCTCGCGTCGCGGCCGTTCCGTTCACCTCATCACAAGATCTCGGATGCCGGTCTGATCGGGGGTGGGAGCGGCACGCCGCGTCCTGGTGAGGTTAGTTTTGCGCATAACGGAGTGCTGTTTCTGGACGAGCTGCCGGAGTTTCCCAGGAACGTTTTGGAGTTGCTGCGGCAGCCGCTGGAGGAACGCAGCGTAACGCTGGCCCGGAGCAACATGACGTTGACGTTCCCGGCGAGCTTCATGCTGGTGGGTGCGATGAATCCGTGTCCTTGCGGGTTTTATGGGGACACGTCGCATGAATGCCGGTGTACGGGCGCGATTATTCAGAAGTATCTCGGCAAGATTAGCGGTCCGTTATTGGATCGCATCGATTTACATATTGAGGTGCCGGCGGTGCCCTTCAAGGAGATGCGGGCGAAGGATGGCGGGGCGTCGTCGGCGGAGATGCGGGCGCGGGTGGAAGCGGCGCGGGCGATTCAGCGGGCGCGGGGTTACGACAATGCGCAGATTCCGTCTTCGGCCTTGAGGGCGGTGTGTGCGTTGGACGATGCGGGCGAGCGGACGATGGAGATGGCGGTGCGGCGGCTGGGATTATCGGCGCGGGCGCACGATCGTATTTTGAAGGTGGCGCGGACGGTGGCAGATTTGGGAGGGAGCGAGAGGATTAGCGCGAAGCATTTGGCGGAGGCGGTCCAATATCGGAGTCTGGATCGCAACTACTGGCAGTAGCTACGATTCCCTTCTAGGTGGCGAGCGAGGCGTTCACAGAGGCACGCAGTTGAACTATAGCAGGGTGCTGAAAAAAGGCTTCTGTCGGCAATCTGTCGATTTCCGGAGCTTCGAGCGACTCAATTAGAGGTCGAATTTGAGGCTGCGGAGGAGGCACACGTAGGGGGATACGTGGCCAAATCGTCATATACGAAATTCCAGATACACTTCGCCCCGGACTTACGCGGTCTGAATCACCGGCTCCAGAAGGTTCCGCATCCGTACGAGGTTATAGGCGGCAGCCGTGAAGGTGAATATCCATCCAACCTTCTCCAACCCGCGATGGCGTGTCTTGCGCAACAAACCGACTGTCTTCATCCATCCGAACACCT
>JBBQUM010000032.1:0-89715 GCA_038212445.1 Bryobacterales bacterium | reverse complement strand
CACCGCCCTTGGAAAACGCTCCCGCGTTTCCCACATTCCCACAGCGCCTACGATTGCTTCTTTCCTCAAACAAAAGAAAGACTCCAGCCTCACCCACCCTCAACGCCCCGCTTCAGGCTCATCCTTCGATGAGAAAATGCTAATGGAGCGGAAGGTTAAATTGTGCCCAGACGCAGGGGGCAGTACCGGGACTTCCGAACGGGTACTGTATCGGCCCTAGCCCTGAATTCCGTGGAAAGCTTCCTCTATTTCCTTCTGCGCCGCAGGGCAGATGGGAACCAGCGGAAGTCGTGGCGGACCACCGTAGAATCCGTTAAGATCCATGGCGTGCTTGAGGCCAGGAATACCGTATTTCGTCGTGACCAGCTGAGCGGCTCGAGAAATTCGGCCCTGCCATTCCATGGCGGCCTCGGTGTCGCGAGTCCGATGAGCTTCCCAAATTGTGATGCAGGCGTAAGGTGCGGCGTTTGCGAACGCCAGCACCGCGCCCACCGCACCGACGGCGAATGACGGAGCAAGCGTTGGCGCCGAACCGACGAGCACCTGAAATCCGGCCTTCACCTCGCGGATCATCTGCATTACCTTTTCAAGACTGCCCGAACTCTCTTTAATAGCGATGATATTGGGATGCTGCGATAGCGCGACAACGGCCTCCGGCGCAATATCAACGCCAGTGGCTTGCGGCCAGTTGTAGATCATGATGGGGATCTTCACCTGGTCGGCAACTGCGCGAAAAAAGAGTGTCTGCGCCGCGGAGTTGTTCAGAAGGCCCTTGTAATAGTGGGGCGTCCGGACCATGGCGGCTTTGTAGCCTATTTCGGCCGCGCGATTGGTGAGGTCAACGGTTTCGCGGACGCTCTCGCATCCGGTGCCAGCGAGCAGTAGCTTTTTGGAGTCCGCGTACTGCGCCACCCACTCCCAGAGAGTAAACTTCTCCTCTTGTGTCAGGTAGACGCTCTCGCCCGTAGAGCCACAAACCACGTAGCCCGCGAGCCCCGTCTGGTTCCATTTCTCGATGTTGTGCTGGACTTTGGCTTTGTAGAGGTTGCCTTGATTATCGAAGGGAGTGGCGATGGGAGGGAAGATGCCGTGGAGTTTCATTGAAGGCTGACGATCTGCGATTCGATCGGTGGCGATTATTATGAGAATCACCACCGACCGAGGTTTACGAAAGCTACTTACCGAAGGAGAAGGCCATTACGAGCGTGTAAAGCGCGAGGGACTCGATCAGGACGAGGCCGAGAATCAGCGCGAAACGAATTCCAGCGCTGGCTCCTGGGTTGCGAGCCATGGCTTCGGTGGCTCCGGCGACGGCCTTACCCTGGGCCAAACCGCAAAGGCCGGAGGCGATGGCCATACCGATGATGGCGGCGGCCGGCGACGACAGGATCCCGGTGCTGGTTGCGACCGGCGTCTGACCGAAGACCGGAGCCGCGAGCGCGAACAGGATGATGAATAACAACGTGAGTTTGGTTCTCATTGAACTTCCTTTCCTAATGAACTTGCCTTCAGTGGGTGGTTGACGACATCGCTTTGGGAGCCCGCCGCCCTCACGCTCAAGGCGCAAAATGCCTGAATTAATGTTCGTGCGAAACCGCGCTGCTGACATAAATCATTGTCATTAGCGTGAAAATATAAGCCTGCAGGAGCGACACGAAAACGTGCAGTCCCATAAAAATTGCCGGCGCTACTAGATACGTAAGGACGAGGAATTTGGCAGTCACCAGTTCGCCGGCGAACATGTTGGCGTAGAGACGAATGGTGAGCGACATCGGCCGCGCCAGATGGCTGACCAACTCAATTGGCACCATCAGGGGAGCGAGAATAGGCATGGGCCCGGCGAAATGTGCCAGGTATTTCCCGATGCCCTGCTCCCGAAATCCCATCCAGTTGTAGTAAGCAAAAGTCGCCAGAGCGCAGCCTGCGGGGACCGCAGGGAACATGGTCGGCGATTCGAAGGTTGGAATTACGCCAATTAGGTTGCCGAACAGGATGAAGATGAAGAGCGTGCCGAAGAAAGGCAGGTACTTGCCACCGTGGTGTAATCCAACCTCCTCGGTGGTGCTACCGAGAAATTCGAAAATCACTTCAAACAAGTGCTGGAGTTTGCCGGGCTTGTCCACCGAGAAACTACTCTTGACGGCAGCCACCAGAACAACGATGAGGAAGAAAACCAGAATCTCCATCACCAAAAAGTTTTCCCACGGACGCGCCGGATTGGTTGCGTGGACGTTGAAAAGTCCGAGCACGCTGTTGGCGGCGCCTGCCAGGTAATCGTTAAAGAGCTTAGTTAGCCAGAGTTCGTGTTCCATGGGTTACGTGAAGCGAAGATCAGTTCATAAACGATCTCGACGATAACAGCGGCGGCGGTAACGAACAGCCCCGCGAGAACGGCGAGCAAACTGACCTCAAAGTACTTGATTATAACAAAGATGACCCCGCCGAGCAGTAAGTAACGGAGTCCTAAGAGCACGGCTGACGCAGGCGACCGGCCAGGGCTGCCGGTGGAATTCACGAGCCGCTTCCAAAGCTTCAGATTGATGAACGAGAGCACCGCGCCGATGGCGCATCCGGCGGCATCGCGCCAACCTCGGCGGACGGCGACTCCAGCGACGAAAAGGGCGGCTAAAACCAGCGCCGAGCGGTCAATCCGGTGCAGGGCGCGAGTATAGAACGCCTCCTCGGCCGTCACTGATTCTTGGTGTCCTTGTTCAATTCGCGGAACAGTTCGAGAAACCCGGACGCGATTCCGATCAATAGAAAGACTATCTTCAGGAACCCAGTGTGGAAAGCCTTGTCGAGGTAATAGCCGATGACGTACCCGATGAAGGTGGCCAGAGGCAGCATCATCGCGATGGAGAGGTAGCGGCCCACCATCTGCATGCCGTTGGGATCCTTATCGGGCATCAGGCAACTCCTAGGCGGGGGATCTGAAGCGAAGCCGCTTCATTCACCAACAGCCCCATCTTCGGGTGTGAAGGAGTGAAGGCAGGCGTGATGCCAGCCTCCTCAAGCGCTTCGGAGGTAGTGGGCCCGATAGACGCGACGAAGGCGGCGCGGAGTCCCCTCAGCATTGCCTCCTCAGTGTTCTGTTCCCTCGCGATGTGGATCAGGTGGACCACCTGAATCGCGGTAGTGAACAGAGCGACATCGACCTCACGGCGGGCGAGTCGACGGGCGGCTTCCCGCAGCGGTTCGAGATCTTCAGGCAAATCGTACTGATAGATGTCGACGGCAGTGACTTCGCGGCCTTGACTCTTGAGCCCCGCGATGAGTTCGAGAGCGGGACGTCCGTATTGCTGAAGGGCCACGCGACGCTCGGGCCGGTCTTGGATTGCGACGAGCAATTCCCGCCAGGTATTGGGTTCAGGTACCTGCACTGTTACCTGGACTTGCAGTTCGCGCAGCACCTGAGAGGGCTTTGGACCGCGAGCCACCACCGTAATCTTGCGCAGTTCAGCGACAAAATCCACGCGCCCTTCGAGTACCTTAGCCAACCGTCGTGTCCCGACGCCGGTGAGACAGATCATCATGTCAAAGTCACCTGCACTCAAGCGGTCACCAAACTCGAAGATCTCGTCGCTTGACTCGACCTGTGCCTCACGAACAGACGGAGCCACAAAAGGCTCGCCTTGCTGACGGCGAATGAGTTCGGCAATTTCCTTGGCGCGGCGGCTTTCAAACGCCAATACGCGCAGACCGTCGAGGGACATCTCCTCCATCTTAGCCGCAGCACAGCAGATTCGATATGATCGCCCGTATGCTGAACCGCCGGACATTTCTGACGACCGCAATCGCCGCGCGATCGATTTTGGGCGCGAATGAACGCGTCACGCTGGCGCTGATCGGCGGACGCAATCGGGGTCGTCAAATCGCGCTCCCCGCTATTGAGGCCGGCGCGCAGTTCAAGACGTTCTGCGATTTAGACGAGGAAATCCTTCGCAAGGTCGGCGGCGAACTGGCAGCCAAGCAGGGACGCCAGCCCGATTACCTCAAGGAATTTGAACGCGTCCTCGAGGACAAGGACATCGATGCGGTGATGATCGCGACTCCGGATCACTGGCATGCGCGAATGGGCCTGCTAGCCGCGCAGGCGGGCAAAGATGTCTACATCGAGAAGCCACTTTCACAGACCATTCGGGAAGGTCAGTTGTTGCGTGATGCCGCGCGGAAGTACAACCGTGTGATGCAGGTGGGGACCCAGCGCCGGAGCGGTGAACACTTTCGGACTGCGGTTGAGACGGTTGCATCGGGCGGCATCGGCAAGGTTGCATTGATCAAGGCCTGGATTTACCAGGTGCGCGAGACCATTGGAAATCCGCCTGACACCGATCCGCCCGCCGGCATCAACTACAACGCGTGGCTTGGGCCGGCACCGAAGCGCCCGTTTAATCCAAACCGCTTCCATTACAACTGGCGTTTCTTCTGGGACTATGGCAACAGCGAGTTGGGAAATCAGGGAGTGCACGTACTCGACGTTGCCTTGTGGGGAATCCAGGCCCTGCATAAAGACATTCACGTCTATCCCAAGCGAGTGTCGGCGACGGGCGGCATCTACTGGTTGGACGATGCGAAGGAGGTACCGGACACGCAGACGGTGGCGTGGGATTACGGGGACCTGCTGCTGCATTTCGAATTGCGCAGCTTCGCGTGGGACCAGCAAGCGCATGTCGGGGAGACCGGGGAGACGAAGAAGAAGAGCGGCACGGATTTCTTCACAGCCTTTTACGGGACCGAAGGAACATTGATGGTGGGCAACAACGGTTGGAAGATTTTTCGGAAGGACGGGACGCCGGGAGCGGAAGCGAAGGCTGAGGGCGAGTTCCACGAGAGAAACTTCCTGGAGTGCATCAGGAGCCGAAAGCAGCCAAATTCGGATATCGAGATCGGTCGGCTGAGTACGATGCTCTGTCATCTCGGCAACGTGTCGTACAAGCTGGGTCGGGATGTGAAATTCGACGGCAGGACCGAGACATTTGGGGCGGACCGGGAGGCCAATGCCTTGCTGACTAAGGAATACCGGAAACCATACGAGTTGCCGCGGGTCTAAATCGTATATGCGATTTTGCGTCTTGTTACTGGCGTCTGTACCTGTGGCCGTTTTTGCGCAGCCATTTTCATTCGGCATCAAGGTGGGTGCGCCGTTCACGGATTCATTCAACGTGTCAGCGGGTCAGGCAACATTCACTGCTGACACAAAGCGGTTCATCGTGGGACCGACGGCGGAGATTCGTCTGCCATTGGGCTTCGGCATTGAGGCCGACGCACTCTACAGGCGATACGAGTACAGCTATGGTTCGGGCACTTTCGTACCGGGCGTTGGCGGCGTGTTGAACTCCAACACCAAAGCCGGGTCGTGGGAGTTTCCGATCATGGCGAAAATTCGCGGCGGATTGCCTTTGATCAAGCCGTACGCCGTCGGCGGAATCTCGTTCAAGCACCTGATGGGGATCAAGCAGACGGTTAGCTGTCTGGGCGGCACATGCGGTCAGTCGTTCAACGACATTGCCCACGATTCGAATGTGGGGTTGGTACTGGGCGCGGGACTTCAGGTTAATGTGTTGTTGCTGAAGATTTCGCCAGAGATCCGCTTCACGCGCTGGGGAGTCGCGAACTTCGAGTCGCCCAGCAGCGTGAACGGTCGGTTGAAGTTCAACCAGAACCAGGCGGATATTTTGATCGGCTTTACTTTCTAGAACTCCGATCGTCGCCTCCTAGAGGCCGCGGTGCGCGGAAGCACCGCTTTGAACCTCCGCGAGGGATCTAACGTAAGCCATCTCAGACCGCTAGAATTGATGGTTGCCGGAAGGCGAGCGGTGTTCACTCGCGGGTTGGACCGGCAGTGACTATCAGGGTGAAGGAATCTCTATGCTGCGGATCGCAATCATCTCATTCATGCTCACCGCGACGTTGACGGCGCAGACCACCATCCGACTCGGCACGCTGGCGCCACGCAACTCGCGCTGGCACCAATTGCTCAACCAGATGGGAGATAAGTGGAAAGAGGCCTCTGGCGGTACCGTCCTGCTGAAAATCTACCCGAGTGGCGAACAAGGCGACGAGCCTGAAATGGTGCAGAAAATGCGCATCCATGCGCTTCAGGCAGTGGCCATCTCGGGAGCCGGATTGAGCGGAATCGACGGAGACTCCTCAGCGCTGCAGATCCCGCTAATGTACGATTCGTGGGACGAACTGGACTACGTTCGCGACCACATATCCGCACGGCTTGAGAAGGGATTGGCTGCCAGAGGGTTCGTGGTCTTGAATTGGGGCGACACCGGATGGGTGCGCTTGTTTACCAAGAAGCCCGCTAGTTCACCCGATGAACTGAAACAGTTGAAACTGTGCGTGCTTCAGGGTGACGCGACCACCTTCGAACTCTACAAGCGCAAAGGCTTTCAGCCTGTCTCGCTCGCGGCGACGGACATTCTGATGGGTCTTAAAACGGGCCTGATCGACGCATTTCAGGCGCCGCCCGCAGTCGCCCTCGGGAGTCAGTGGTTCGGCGGAGCCAAGAACATGCTCGACATCAAGTTCGCGCCGCTCACTGGGGCAACGCTCGTCTCCAAGGACGCCTGGGACAAGATTCCGCCCGACACGCGCAAGAAATTGCTCGAAATCTCCCTGATCTTCGGACCGCAGATCCGCGACGAGATCCACAAGTTGGAAGACACGTCCATTGCGCTGATGCAAGGCTTCGGCCTCGTGGTGGTGAAAGCCGATGACAAATCGAGTGGTGAATGGCGGTCGCTAATCGAGGGAAGCCTGTGGCCGTCGCTTCGGGGCGGCGGAATGCCAGCCGACCTTTTTGACCAGGTGAAGCGACTGCGCGACGACTATCGGAAGGCGCATTCCGGAGCCAAGGCGGTTGTGCCGGCCAAGGCGAATCCTCAGGCGAAGAAGAAGTGACTCCAGAACTGCAACCTGCGAGCGCAGGGCGGCGGACCTGGCTGAACATCGGCGAAGACCTCCTCACCGTCGTTGCGCTGATGCTGATGGTGTTGTTGCCGGTAATCGAGATGGCGACGCGAATCCTGCATCTGCCAGGCATTCCCGCGTCGCCTGCACTGGTTCAGCAATTGACACTGTGGGTGGGACTGCTGGGAGCGGCACTTGCCGCGCGCAGCGGACGACTGCTGGCACTGTCGTCGAGCACATTTCTTCCAGAAAGCATTCGGCCGTACGTGTCCGTGTTTACGGGTTTCATGCTGGCCGCGGTTTCGGGATGCCTCGCGTGGGCAAGTTATCTTTTCGTCGAAAGCGAGCGGCAGGCCAGTTCCACTCTTCTGCCCGGGCTGTTCAAATGGTGGTTCATCGTCATCATGCCGCTCGGCTTCGGCGCAATCGCGGCACGGGCCGTTTGGGGCGCCGGTCGCTGGCCGGCACGCGCGATTGCCGCGTTGGGACTGCTTGTTCCGGTCGCCATGGGGTACTGGATTCCGGCCGGACAACCTACGGTGTTCTGGACGAGTGTCGCTGTTATGGTTGCCGCGGCGCTGCTAGGACTGCCGATTTTCGCGGTGTTCGGCGGCGTCGCTCTACTGCTGTTCTGGAATGCTTCGACGCCCGTGGCACTAGTGCCAGTGGAGATGTATCGGCTAGTGGCATCGCCGCTACTCCCCTCCATTCCTCTATTCACGCTGGCCGGCTACTTCATGGTGCAGGGCGGCGCCACGAAGCGGCTATTGAAGGTCTTCACGTCGCTGTTCAGTTGGATGCCCGGCGGTCTGGCACTGGTAACGGTGTTGATTTGCGCCATGTTTACCTGGGCTGGATCTGGATTGACGATTCTCTCCATCGGCGGACTGCTGGTTCCCGTCCTGGTGCGCACGCGTTATCCGGAGAAGTTTTCCATCGGACTGGTGACGTCTTCGGGATCGATCGGGCTGCTGTTCCCGACGAGCGTGCCCACTATCCTTTACTGCGTCTACTCACAGACTCCGATCGATCAACTCTTTATCGGCGCGATCCTGCCGTTGACCTTGATGATCTCGCTGGTGGCGGCGATGGGCATCTACAAAGGCCTTCAATGCAACGCAGTCAGGGAGCCCTTCAATGCACGCGAGGCTGGGATTGCCGTCTGGGAGGCCAAGTGGGAACTTCTGATTCCGGCATTGATGGTGATCGGTATTTTTGGCGGCTTTGGGACTTTGACGGAGGCCGCGGCACTCACCGCGTTTTGCGCTCTGGTGGTGGAGGCGTTCGTCTACCACGACCTCAATCTGGTGAGGGACTATGACCTGGTGTTCGTCGAGTGCGCCACCATCGTCGGCGGCGTGCTGCTGATTATGGGAGTAGCCCTTGGCTTCACCAATTACCTGGTGAACGCAGAGGTGCCCGCACACATCATTGACTGGGTTCAGGCCAACGTTCATTCGAAGCTCCTGTTCCTATTCGTGCTGAACATCGCGCTCTTGGTTGTGGGGGCGCTGATGGACGTGTTTGCCGCGATTCTAGTAGTGGTGCCGCTGCTGCATCCGCTCGGGGCTTTGTATGGGATCAATCCGGTGCAAATGGGGATCATCTTCCTCGCCAACCTCGAGTTGGGCTACCTGCATCCGCCGGTGGGAATCAACCTGTTTCTGGCCGCCTACCGATTCAAGAAACCGATGAGCTACTTGATGTGGGCCACGCTTCCGTTCCTGGGCATTCTATTCGTAAGCGTGCTGCTGATCACCTACTTGCCGTGGTTGACTGAAGCGCCGCTGAGGTGGTTCGGAAAGTAAGTACGGCCGCGACTTACTTGGTTCGGGTCAGAGTGGAGATTGACGGCAGCCGCACCGCTCCTTCAGCAAGCGCGGCGTCATGGAATGCGGAGATCGATGTGCCCGCACGCTGTGACGTGTAGGCCTGCCGCGCGTCCTTCCAGCCCTGGTAGCCGAGGAAGTACATCGGCAACTGGCAGGACGAAAGCTGAGCGCGCTGCCACTTGCCTACCGCTTCTTCCTTCTCCTGATAGGTCTGGTTGAGCATCAAATCCATGGCCTGTTGCTCGGTCATACCCATGGTCTGGAGGCGAATGTCTAAAACCGTGTTGGCGACTGCGCGCAGCAGTTGTTTGTACCAGGTGAGCTGAAAATCACGATCGTGATTGAGAAGGCCTTCGTCCACCATCACCTCGGTGGCATACACGGCCCAGCCTTCCACATAAGGACCATTGCCGTACACGCCGCGCAGAACGCGCCGGGTATCCGGCTGCACCTTGGCAGCGAACTGCGCCTGCACCCAATGTCCTGGCATGGCCTCATGAATGGTGAGAATTTTCAGACCGTAGTAGTTGTACTCGCGCAGCTTGGATTCGATGCGCTCCTTGGGCCACTTCGGGTCCACCGGGGTAATCCAATAATAGGCGCCGAGTTTCGGCTCCAGCGCGGGAGCAGGATTGAACCCGCCGACGCCGTAGACGCCTCGCATGAAGGCGGGCGTCGGGATGACATCGAGATTGTTGCCTTCTGGCAGCGTCAGCAAGTGCTTTGTGCGGACGTAGTCAGCGGCTTCGGCTAGATCGCGCTTTGCGTCTGAGAAGTACGTTTCCGGAGTTGCGTGTTTTTGCGCGATGCGATCAAGCGCGTTCTTTACGCCTTCAGCGCCGGCCAACTGCTCCATGTCGTGCCGGATCGATCGAAGCTTTCCTTCCGCCTGACGTAGCAGTTCTTCCGGAGTAACGTCGGTGCCAAGGGCGTAACGAAACTTCTTGTCGTAATTGGATTTGCCGAGGCGCCAGTCGGATGCCTGGTGGGCAAGATCGGTACGTAGCCAGCTGGTGAAATCGCGTATTGAAGCGAGCGCGCCGGCGGCAGTTTCGTCGTACTTCGCGCGCTGATCATACGGACAGGCGTCTCGCAGAGTGTGGTCAATCAAGTCGATATTGCCGTCGTTCTCTTCTTGGGCGACGCGATTCCATGACTCTGGAGAGTCGGAGAGATTGAGCTTGGCGTTGGCGAGAAACTCAGGAACGTGATTGAGCCGGGAGATGATCTGCGTGTAACGTTTCGGCTTGGGAGCGTACTCGAGCGAGTACGGAGTGAAGAGCGCGTTGCCCAGCAGCTCAACGTAGAGCGTGGGATTGTGGCGGTAGCTCTGGATGGTTTCAAGCTCGAGGAGGGAAAGCGAGATCTGATCGTCGATGATGTCGTAGTCGGCACGATCTTCAGCGTTGAGCTTGCTGGGGTCCACGGCTGTGTCCAGACGGGCCCTAAAGCCCGCGAAGAATGCGTGCTGACGTTGCAGTCCGTTGCGGCTGAGATCGTCGAGCAGACCGTCGAACTGCGCACCGTTGTACTCATGAAAGCCGACGGCGGTGGCTGAAACCGGGGACAGCGCGAGCGACTCGTGAACGAACTCTTCGGACAGCGTAGAGAACGAGTCGCCCTTCGGCTGTTGTGCGCATGCGCAGAGAAACATCGCGGCGGCAGCCGGTGAGAAGTACTTAAAGAAAGGGAAGCGCATTCGTTGGACAATAACATTATGCCCCCGTTCCGCAATGAAAAGTTCCGCGTAGGCCTTGTGCAGATGAGCTGCGCGGTGGATCCGAACGAGAATCTGGAGAAGGCGCGTTGGAAGATCCTGGAGGCCGCAAAACAAGGCGCACAGATCGTTTGTCTTCAGGAGCTTTTCCGATCCCAATATTTTTGCCGTGAAGAAAACGCCGAGTTGTTCGCGCTCGCCGAGCCCATCCCGGGACCTTCCACCGAAGCCATCGGGAAAGTGGCTCGCGAGGCCGGCGTCGTGGTGATTGCTTCGCTGTTTGAGAAGCGCGCACACGGCCTGTATCACAACACGGCTGTCGTCATCGACGAGAAGGGCGAGATCAATGGCATCTATCGAAAGATGCACATTCCCGATGATCCGCTCTACTTCGAGAAGTTTTACTTCACTCCCGGCGATCTCGGATTTCTGAATTTCGATACGCGATTCGGCCGCATCGGCGTGCTGGTTTGTTGGGACCAATGGTATCCGGAGGGCGCACGGCTAACGAGCCTCCAAGGTGCGGACATTCTGTTTTACCCGACGGCGATCGGCTGGCATCCATCCGAGAAAACACAGTACGGCGCTGCGCAACTCGATGCGTGGCGCACCATTCAGCGAGCTCATGCAATCGCGAACGGCGTCTACGTGGCAGCGGTGAATCGAGTGGGATTTGAGGGTCCAGCGGACCACGGGTTGGAATTCTGGGGATCGTCATTCATCGCCGATCCCTTCGGTCAAGTCATCTCGCAGGCGTCGACGGATCAGGAAGAAATTCTGGTGGCGGAGTGCGATCCTCGGCACAGCGATGAAGTACGCCGGAACTGGCCTTTCCTGCGCGACCGGCGAATCGACGCGTACGGCCAGCTCACACAGAGGTGGATCGGTTGACGCCACGCGAGCTCGGATTTCGGATGCCGGCCGAATGGGAGCCTCACGCGGCTACGTGGCTGGCGTGGCCGCATGAGGAGTCTGACTGGCCAGGAAAGTTTGAGCCCATCGCCTGGGTTTACGGCGATATCGTGCGGCGGCTGTCGCGTGTGGAGTGCGTGAACGTGCTCGTGCCGAGCGCGGCTGAGCTTGCGCGCGCGGCGTCGATTTTCGAGAAGTGCGGCGCGGATCTATGCCGCGTGGAACTGTTCGAGGTCCCCACCGACCGCAGCTGGACTCGCGATTTTTGCCCGATCTTCGTGAAGAATGCGACTGAGGTCGCGATTACCGACTGGATCTTCACCGGCTGGGCGAAGTACGATAACTCGGCTCGCGACAACGCGGTTCCCGCCGAAGTCGCGCGGCGGCTTAACCGGCGGCGCTTTGAGCCCGGATGGGTTCTCGAAGGCGGGAGCATCGACGTCAACGGGCGCGGCCTCCTGCTGACCACCGAGGAATGCCTGCTCTCGCCGGTGCAGGCGCGCAATCCCGGACGTTCGCGAGAAGAGGTAGAACGCGTGATGAGCGACTACCTCGGCATCGATCGCGTGTTGTGGTTGAACCGCGGAATTGCGGGCGATGACACGCACGGGCATGTCGACGATCTGGCGCGGTTCGTCAGCGACGATACCGTGGTGACGGTAATCGAGGACGATCGCGGTGAGGCGAACTTTGAGCCGTTGCAGGAGAACCTCGAGATCCTGCGCGGGTTCGAGGGGATTCGCGTGGTGACGCTGCCGATGCCGGCGCCGGTGTTTTTCGACGGTCAGCGACTGCCTGCCAGCTACGCAAACTTCTACATCGCGAATGGACTCGTGCTCGTGCCGACGTTCAACGACCCTCGGGATCGAGAAGCTCTGAGTATTCTCGCTGGGCTCTTTCCGGGGCGTGAAGTGATTGGAATTCACTGCCTCGACCTGGTTCTCGGGCTGGGGACCTTGCACTGCATGACACAGCAGGAACCCGCCCTCTAGACGCGGTGGATCCGGCCGATGCGGACGTCGATTGTCCGGGCGAAGTGCAGGAGTGGCGTCCCGGATAGTTCCATGCCGGTCATGGTGTTGGTTTCGACCAGAGCCGCGGCCGGTTGGAGAGGCCAGGGCTCGTGCTGAATATCGCCGCGATAAACCTTGCCACTATACGCCGTGAAGAGGCTGTAACGCTCCGTCAGGAAATGTTCAAGTGAGTTCGGCACCGCATTAAACACCGGCCCCGTGGGTTTGTATTCGGCGCGGAACTCCGCTTTCGCAGCATTCTTATGCATTCGTACGCTCTCGTAGCGACTGCCATCCCAGGACATGCGCGCGTCGTAATAAGGAAGTCGGTAGGTGATCCGGGCGCCGCGAACAATCACCCGGCTGGCGGCGTCGAGGCTGAAAAAATAGACGCCGCCACGACCCTTGTAACGGACGTAGGTGCGAACGTTGAGTTCGAGTGTCCTGGAGAGGCCGGGCAGAAGTGGGAGGCCGCGCCCGCGAATGCCCGACATGCCAAACGGCACTACGGCAATCCACGCGCTGCCGTCGAACGTGTCGAGTTCGAGCGGTTCCGGCACCAACGCACGCATCGTGGAAACGGACACCGGCCAATGCGCGAACAGCAGATCGGTCCAGGTCTGGCGCATGACCCAGCCGGACAGTTCAGTCGCCATCGAGCAGGACTTTCAGCGTTCCTTTCTCCGCGGCGCGGGCGAACGCTTCTGGAGCGGCGCTAAGCGGGAAGCGGTCGGCGATCATCGACGCCACTTTCACGCGGCCGCTCCTGAGCAGTTTCAACGCGGGCTCGAACCGGCCGCAGCGCGAGCCCACCAGCGTGAGTTCGTTGACGATGACAGGCGCAGTGTCGATGGATACCATGCCATGCACAGTCGACTTGAGGATCAGCGTTCCGCGAGGGCGCGTCATGGAAACCGCCTGTCGCAAGCCCTCCGGTGATCCTGTCGCGTCGACGGTGAAGTCATATGACGAGCGCGGGAGCTTCCCTGCGATCTCAGCCCGCACTCCGGCAGCGGCGGAGATCGCGAGTTTCTCCTTGTGGCGGCCGAAGTGGTGAACCTCGGCGCCGTGCGCGTTGAGCACCTGTGCGATGAGCAGGCCGAGTTTGCCGTCGCCCAGTACAGCCACACGTTCACCGTGCGGAATGCGAACCTGGTCGAGGATCTCGCAGGCGGCACCAAGCGGCTCGACGAAGACAGCCTCGTCAGTCGAGATCGAGTCGGGCACGACGTGCAGGTTGCAGTCGGGCAGCGTCAGCAGTTCGCGAAAAGCGCCCGGATGTTTGACGATGCCGAGGACGGTGCGCGTCGGACAGTGGCGTCCGAGTCCGCGCCGGCACCACTCGCATGCACCGCAGGCGAGATTAATTTCGCCTACGACGCGCTTACCGATGAGTTGGCGATTGTCGGAGTCGACGACTTCCCCGACAAACTCGTGGCCCGGAGTTCCGGCGTAACCGTAGTAGCCGCGCTGGAGTTCGAGGTCAGTATTGCAGATGCCGCCTCTCAGCAAACGGATGAGCGAGAACCCTTCCGGACGGCGCGGCTTCGGCGTCTTGCGCAGCGAGATCCGGCCATCAGCAAGATGTACCGCTTGCATGTTTAAGCTCCAGTTTAGTGGACGCAAGCCACTCCAATTCGACTTCGAACTGCCGGATGGTGAGCGTGACCATTTGCCGTGCGGCGCGGACCGCGTAGCTCGACCCTTCGAACTCCAATAGTGTCTTTCGCTCGCGGGCGGCTTCGCGTTCGAGGAACCTGCGCCGCCGCTCCAGTTGCTCAAGGACGGTCTTCTTGCCGGCGTGCATCGACAGCGCCATCCAGGTAAGGAACGGCGGCGGCGGACGCTGTTCCGCCCACTCCGGACGCTCCAGAGCCTGTTCTAGCGCGCGGCGACCCAAGGCGGTCAGCGTGTAGGTATCCCGCTCGGGTCCGCGACCTTCTTCGTCGCCGTCCACCGGCTTGATCATCTTCTGACGAGCCAGCTTCGAGAGAGAGTAATAAACCTGAGGACGCGAGATACCGGCCCAGTCGCGCACCTCGCGCCACTCGAGTTGCTGATTGAGTTCGTAGCCGTGGTAAGGCTTCTCCGCCAGCAGGCTGAGCACGACAAGATCCGGCGTGGTGACGGCGGGCTTACGCCCCATCCGATTTCCTCTTGCGGCTCCACCACCACCAGTTGCGCTGCTCCGCGGGTAGATTCGGATTGCGCGCTTGAGCTACGGCACAGCGAAAAGTGTCAAGCACGCAGGGGTCCTGGCGGGCGTGTGTGAGCGCACATAGACGGTCGTAGAGTTCGTCGGCGTTGGCGGCGGCGAGCTGGTCGACGGTGCCGATTCCTAGTTGAGCGAAATCGCCAAGCATCTTCTTGCCGATTCCACTGAGGTCTTTCAAAGCAGTAGTTCCGGATTGACGCATTGAAAATCTCCTGCTAGTCTAATTTAGACTATGCAACCTAATTTTGGCAAATGTACATCGGTTCTGGTGGTGAACAAAGTGGGTCCTTGCGTGGAGTTCTGGGTCTCGCGGTTTGGCTTTGAGAAGGTGGCCGAGGTGCCGCACGAAAGCTCGACTGGTTTCGCGATGCTGGTGAAAGGGCCGGTGGAGTTGATGTATCAGAGCCTGGAGAGCGCCCAGGCAGATCTTAAGAGCGTCGAGTTGTCGAGGTCAGCGCTGTATTTCGACGTGGATGATATTGATGCAACCATCGAAAGTCTCAAGGGTGTCGAGACAGTCGTATCGAAGCGCGAGACGTCTTACGGCGCAACCGAGTATTGGGTGCGCGAACCCGCCGGCAATCTCGTCGGATTCGCGCAGATGAAGAAAAGCTAGATGCCCTTGGCTTTTTTTACTTCAGCGACGAGTGCCGGAACAACCTCAAACAGATCGCCGATGATGCCATAGTCGGCGACTTCAAATATTGGCGCGTTGGCGTCCTTATTGATGGCGATGATGGTCTTAGCGCCCTTCATGCCCACCAGGTGCTGAATGGCGCCGGAGATGCCGACGGCCATATAAACTTTCGGCGAGACGGTCTGGCCGGAACTGCCGACCTGCCGTTCCATCGGTAGCCAGCCGTTGTCACAGATGGGCCGCGACGCTGCGAGTTCAGCGCCGAGCACCTTGGCCAGCTCCTCGACGATATGGATGTTGTCCTTCTCCTTGATCCCGCGGCCAACCGATACGATGAGTTCGGCGGCGGTGAGGTCGACAGCGCGTGCGGACTCGCGGAAGGGCTCGTGCGGAGTGCTGCGAATCTGCGAGGCTTCAAGCTGGGCCGCAAATTTCTCGACTGGAGCAGAACCAGCCTCAAGTGATTCGGCGCGGAAGGCACCGGCCTGGATGGAGGCGAAGAACGGCCCGGCGCCGGCGGGCCGGAAGTCAGCGTTGAGCTTACCTTGGAAAAGCTGACGTGCAAACACTGGAGTGTTGCCATCAACCCTGAAGCTGATGACGTCGCTAATCAGCGTCTGCCCAAAACGGGCCGCTAGCTTCGGCGCAAAGTCACGCACCTGGTAGCTGTGCGGAAAGAGTACGACGGAAGGGGAATGGGCGCGGATCAATTGCTCCAGCGCAGAAGCGAAACCGTCGGCCGTGTAGTCTTTGAGTAGCGCGTGGTCGACGATATTGGCCTTGGCCAGTTTCTTTTGCCCGAGTTCAGCGCCCAGAGCGTCCAGCGAAGACCCTGCTACCGCGCCGTAGACGTCCTTGCTCATGGCCGCAGCGAGTTGCTGACCAGCGGCTAGCGTCTCCCAGGACATGCGGTTCCAGGCGCCGCCGCGCTGTTCCATAATTACCAGGACGCCGCTCATATCACTCGCACCTCGAACTTGAGCTTTTCAACCAACTGGGCAGCCACTGTCCTGGCGTCACCTTCAAAGATTTGGGTTTGTTTCGTTTTCTGCGGAACGTAAACCCGCTCGAGCACGGCGGTGGCTTGCGGAGCGGGACCGAGTTGAGCGATGGGGATCGTTTTGATTTCTTTGCTCTTCGCCTTTTTGATGCCCATCAGGGTGGCATAGCGGAGCTTGTTGATGCCTGACTGGATTGTGAGCACAGCGGGCAGCGGCATCTCCATGTATTGGAACCAGCCGTCCTCCAATTCCCGCTTCACTTTGATACGGCCATCCTGCTTTTCCACCTGCATGATGATGGTGGCGTGCGGCGTGCCGAGCAGTTCGGCGAGCACAACGCCAGTTTGGCCGTAGCCGAGATCGTCTGACTGCAGGCCGGTGAGAATCAGGTCGGGATTCTCAGTTTTCACCGCGGCGGCAAGCAGGTGAGCGATGCCGAGGGTGTCCAAGCCCTTGAGGTCGTTGTCCTCGATGTGGATGGCGCGATCCGCACCTTTGGCTAGAGCTTCGCGAATCGTCTGCGTGGCGCGCGAGGGTCCGGCGCAGAGTGCAACCACTTCTCCACCGTGCTTTTCCTTTAACTGAAGGGCTTCTTCAAGCGCGTACGCGTCGGGTTCGTTGATCTCGAAGCTGAGATCGTCTTCCTGAATCCACTTGCCGGTCGAATCGACTCTAAGCTGCGAGTCGCGGACGGGGACCTGCTTGATTGCGACGATAATCTTCATATGGGTGGGTCTAGTTGCCGTTATAGCGCTTAAAAATCAGGCAACCGTTGGTGCCGCCGAAGCCAAACGAATTCGATAATGCGTAGGTAATAGCCATGGGGCGAGCGTGGTTCGGTATGTAGTCCAGATCGCACTCCGGATCAGGAATTTCGTGATTGATTGTAGGCGGTGCGATCTGGTCGCGAATTGCGAGGACGGTGATGCCTGCCTCAAGTCCGCCGGCACCTCCGAGGAGATGTCCGGTCATCGACTTGGTGGAACTCACCGCGACCTTATAAGCATGCTCGCCAAACACGCGCTTAATAGCGACCGTCTCGATCTTGTCGCCCAGTTCGGTGGACGTGCCGTGAGCATTTACGTAATCGATCTGGGAAGGCGCAATACCCGCGTCGCGTAGGGCATTGCTCATCACGCGGAAAGCGCCGTCGCCGTCTTCCGACGGTGAAGTGATATGGTAAGCGTCGCCGCTCATGCCATAGCCGACAATCTCAGCGAGAATATTCGCGCCGCGCTTCTTGGCAAATTTGAGTTCCTCGAGGACGATCATGCCCGAGCCCTCGCCAACCACAAATCCATCGCGCAGTTTGTCCCAAGGACGGCTTGATCCGGCAGGATTGTCGTTGTTGGTGGATAAAGCTCGCATTGCGGCAAAACCGCCGATACTCATGGGCGTTACCGCAGCCTCGGTGCCGCCGCAGATCATCACGTCGGCATCGCCGCGCTGGATGAGGCGGAACGAATCGCCGATGGAGTGAGCGCTGCTGGTACACGCTGTCGCTGTTGCGGAGTTCGGGCC
Organism: Bryobacterales bacterium; assembly: GCA_038212445.1. Lineage (GTDB taxonomy): Bacteria > Acidobacteriota > Terriglobia > Bryobacterales > Bryobacteraceae > TMP-7. The sequence goes on along the minus strand of JBBQUM010000032.1, from coordinate 71,949 downwards.
TTTCGCTCCAGCGCGAATCGAGACGTTGCCGGCCGCCAGATTGATAATCGTGGCCGGAATAAAAAACGGCGAGATACGGCTCGGTCCTTTTTCAAGCAGGATTTTATGCTCCCGCTCGATCACCTCAAAGCCGCCGATACCGCTGCCGATGTAAACGCCCGCGCGCTCGGCGAAATCCGACGTGATCTTAAGGCCGGAACCCTTGAGCGCAAACTCCGACGCCGCGATGGCGAAGTGAATAAAGCGCCCCATCTTCTTGATCTCTTTTTTCTCGATATACGCGGCGGGGTCGAAGTTCTTCACTTCGCCTGCGATCCGGCAACTGAAGGCGGTGGGATCGAACTGCGTAATTCGTCCGATGCCGCTCTGCCCGTTGCGAAGCGTTTGCCAGGACTCCTCGGTTCCAATGCCTACCGAGCTGAGGAGTCCCACACCGGTCACTACGACTCTGCGTGACATGCTACTCCGTGTTTATGAAAGGAATTTGCTTGACCGCCGCCCGAAGGCGAGGGATAGCTACTTCTTCTTCGCTTCGATGTAGTCGACCGCGTCTTTGACGGTTTGAATCTTTTCGGCGTCCTCGTCGGGGATGTCGAGATCGAAGGCTTCTTCAAAAGCCATTACGAGCTCTACGATATCGAGCGAATCGGCGCCCAAGTCGTCGACGAAGGAAGCGGTGTCGTCTACCTGGGCCTCATCGACACCCAGCTGCTCGACGATGATCTGCTTCACCTTCTCCTTAACTGACATGAAACCTCCCCATGATGTTCGGCAAACCTCACGATTCTATCGCGCGCCTGCGAGTTTCCGCTACCAGCGCGATAGAAATTCGTTATGAGGCGAACGGAATCCTCATCTTACCGCTTTTGTGACCTTCGTCAACTGGAACTTGACCAAACTTTCCTGCGACGCGCGAGAGTATGAGGAAACCTCGTGCGATTCTGAGAGTAGATGGAACGGCGTACTTTTCTCCGGATTTCCGCGATGGCGGCACCGCTGCGTCTGTTCGGCGATTCGATTATCAGGAGCGCCTTAGACAGGCTGATGCACGAGGCGTCGTTGTTCGCGAAGACCTCCTGTGATCTGGTAACAGAAGAGACCTTACGCCAGCGGGCAATCAAGCCCGTGAAACGACAGTTCCGACCGCACATAGGAGCCGTCGACGCACCGGTCGCGCCGGAATGGCAAACCCGCGAAATTGTCTCCGAGTACGGCTATTCGACACTATCCGATGGGGGAATCCGTGAATTCCGCAAGCCGGTTTCGATGGACGGAGTGCCACTGCCGGACCGCAGCAGTGCCGTGGAACGGTTGGCGGCGAGCATCCGGCCCGGAAACGACTCGACGAAACGGAAGTTGCTTGAAGACTTCGAAAAACTCGGACTCGTAGGAACCGTCACAGACTTCGGGCAATTGCTTTTGCTTTTTGATGGAGCCGGACAGGAGCATTTTGAGTTCGGAGCCGGCCAGCGAAAGCTGGTTGGAACGGAAAGAGCGATAGCGGTGGACTATCAACAGCGGGGCGGGCCTGCCGCACTGACGCTTTGGGGCCGTGGCCGCCCGCTTCGGGAAACGATGGCGGGTCAGATTTGGTTTCGCGAAACCGATTTACTGCCCCTCAAAATTGGAGTGGTTGCAATTTCTGGGGATGGCAATGACAAAACTCGCGAGGAGGCCGAGGTGGAGTACACCAGGAGCGATTTCGACGTCATCACGCCCGCTTCGGTGATCCACCGGGAATACCGGACCGGGGGCCTTACCGCCGAGAATCGGTTTAGCTACAACCCGTTCCGGAAGTTCGGTTCTGAGAGCACGCTACAATTCCCGGCGCCGGATCCTGCCCGATGAGATACATCTATCTTCACGGGTTTGCGTCGTCGCCCCAATCGACGAAGGCGAGGTACTTTGCAGACCGCTTTTCTGAGATGGGCTTGAGACTGGAAGTTCCAAACCTGGCGCCGGTTTTCGAGAGTATGACGCTATCGAGCCAGCTCGAAATCGTCCGTCGTGTGGCCGAGGGAGCGTCTCGAGTCACGCTACTTGGATCGAGCATGGGAGGTTATTTATCGGCTCTCCTGGCATCGTCAATGCCCGAGGTGGAGGGCTTGGTGCTACTCGCTCCGGCATTCGGACTGGCTGAGCGTTGGGAAACTACGCTCGGCGGCGACCGTCTCGAGAGCTGGAGAACGACCGGCAAGCTCCCGGTCTATCACTATGGCGACCAGCGCGAGCGACAGTTAGGTTACGCGTTTGTGACCGACGCCGCCCAATATCCCGGGTATCCTGAGTTCTCACAGCGGGCACTCATCCTTCACGGTGAGAGGGACGAGGTGGTGCCAGTGGAAAACTCGATTCGAGCCTCGAAGCTAGGTCCCGACCGCCAGTTGCGGATCTTCAATTCCGGGCATGAGATGACCGATGTTCTGCCCGATCTCTGGAAACAGTCCAAGGCTTTTTTAACCGGGATCTCGATCCGAAGCTGACGCGCTCTACGTAAAACCATAGAGCGGTTTCGGGCCGGAGGGTATGTGGTAGAATTCTCAGCAAGATCACTCTATTGGACAAAGTTCCATTTTCTGCAACTTTGGAAATGAAATCTACGTCCAAGAGAGTGGACGGGATCGCTGTTGCTACTGGGCTGGCGAGGCGCGCATGGAACAAATGACTGTGGAGCCAAAAGAAGCCGTGAATAACGGTAGCGGAACAAACGATGCAGACATCCATCTGCAGCGTCTATTTGCGCCGACGATTGAAGTACCGTGGTACAAGTCCTTTGTCACGCAGATCGATGAGCTGATTCACCCTAAGAAATTGCCTCCATTGGAGTTAACCTCCAAGCCAGTGCCTGTCCAGGAGCTTTGGGGCGGCACCGCCGGACAAGAGAAGACCGCCGGGTTGACGTCGCTGCTGATTCATGGCGGCCTGATCGCTATCCTCATTTTTTTGGGAACGAGCTCTGCAGTTCAGAAGGTGATCAAGGAGCATGTAACCCTGATCGCGCCTGATCTCGCCCCGTATCAGCCCAAGAATGTTGTTCAGAAACAGGCTATGGGCGGTGGCGGCGGTGGTGGCGACCGGTCCCCGACGCCCCCCAGCAAAGGCAAGTTGCCTCGAGTGGCGGATAAGCAATTTGTCCCGCCTAGTGCCGTTATCGAGAATCAAAATCCTAAGCTTCCGATGGAGCCTACGATCATCGCTCAACCTGACGCGCAATTGCCGCAGGTCAACATGAATCAGTATGGCGACCCGCTGGCTAAGATGGGAATGCCGTCGAATGGCCCGGGATCGGGTGGAGGCATTGGAACAGGACGTGGCGGCGGCGTTGGGTCTGGAAGCGGTCAAGGATTTGGCCCCGGATCGGGCGGCGGCGTTGGCGGCGGTGTATTTCGGATCGGCGGCGGCGTGTCCCGACCCGAACTAGTCTACCGCGTGGAACCAGAATACTCCGATGAAGCGCGCAAAGCGAAATTTCAGGGCACGGTAGTGTTGTATGTCATCGTCGACTCGAAGGGTTTCGCGCGTGACGTGAAAGTTATTCGTCCGCTCGGTCTGGGCCTCGATCAGAAAGCGATCGAAGCGGTGACTAAGTGGAAGTTTAAGCCGGGCATGAAAGACGGCAAGCCAGTGAATGTTGAAGCGCAGATTGAAGTGAACTTCCGGTTGCTGTAGGAAGTTCGCACCCTAAGGCCGATCCGGATCCTCCGCCGGGTCGGCCTTTATTTTTTCTCGCCGGTGAAGGTCCCTTTGCCGAGCCCCCCAAAGTCAATGTCGCCCTTAATCTTATTGGTCCCCTGTAGCTTGCCGGTGTACTTTACCGTAATCTTGTCGCCGGAGGGCGATGCTTCAAACCAGAACTCTACTGTCTCCCCATTGACGGTGCCTGTGACTTTGGCATCCCCCAATTGTCCCGAGTAAGTGCCGGTCAGCTTGTCGCCTTCCTGCTTAAAGACAAAGGTCGGATTTCCTGACCCTGCCTCGCTCTCGACGCTTAGGTTCCATCTGCCGGAGACATCTGCCGCCCAGATTGTGCAGGCCGTAATAAGAAAAAGAACTGATCGTCGAATCATGGGCACGAGGTTATCACACCGTTCAGGCCGATGTTGCGGCGCCTCGAAGCGCGCGGCAGGAATCGCAAGGACAGATTTCACGCAGACGATCGTAGGAGTAGATTCCGGCGTTGTGGCCATCGTTCCAGTCGATCTTAAAAGCGTAGCTGCCCACGGGTTCCACCGCATTCATCTTCAGGGTTGGCTTGTACATCTGAAACGGCGTGGTGGATGGCGCCGAATAGCTGGTCTTCTGAGGCTCGGTGCCATGCGCACCGGTACAGGTGGCGCAAGGACATTCGTCGCGTAGGTAGGCAAGGGAGTATTCACTGCGGTGGCCGTCGTCCCAGTCGATCTTCATTCCCTTCGACTTGGAGATGGCAATGTGCTCGGGGTTGGGTCGCATTTTCCGTTATTGAATTCGTTCGACGTCACGGACGCCAGAGATGCGCCGGATGGAGGAGACGACGCGCTCAAGCTGCTTCTTGTCGCGGACCTCGGCGGTCATTTCGACCACGGCGCACTCGCCACGTTGCGGGTCGGCGTGGGCTTCGAGGCTGCGGATGTTGCTCTGCTCGGTGAATAGGACGTTAGTGAGCTGATTGAGCATTCCAGGACGGTCGTCCGTGAGGATGGTCAGTTTAATAGGAAAGCTTTCGACGGTGGCGCGCGCCCACTCGACTTCGATTTTTCGCTCGACCTCGTACATCAGGTTCTGGACGTTTGTGCAGTTTACGGAATGAACCGCGATCCCTTTGCCGCGGGTGACGTAACCGACAATATTCTCTCCGCGAATCGGGTTGCAACACTTTGCGCGGTAGACCAGCAGATCATCGATTCCTTTGACCTTGATGACGAGATCGCCGTTGCCGTCGGGCTGGCCGGGGGCGCCGGTTGGCGGCACGTAGGCAGGCTTCTGAGTCTCGCGCGGTTCGTCGGGCTGAACCTGATCGGGCGCGAGTTTCTGCAATACCTGACGCGCGGAGAACTTGCCATAACCAAGCGCGGCATGCAGGTCCTCAATCTTGCTGTAGCCATATTCGGAGGCCACACCCTCGAGCTCCGCCTTCGTGATCTTATTGAGCGAAACGCCGAGGCGGCGCGCTTCCTTCTCGAGGTATTTCTCGCCGATCTCCACCGCTTTGGCGCGCTCGGTGGTGTTGATCACGTGCTTGATCTTGTTACGCGCACGTGTGGTCTTGGCGAGAGTGAGCCAGTCCTTACTGGGCAGGTGACCTGGCTGCGTGAGAATTTCGATAACGTCGCCGTTGCGCAGGGCGTACTTCAACGGAACGATGCGGCCATTTACCTTCGCGCCCACACACGTGTTGCCTACGTCGCTATGGATTGAGTACGCGAAATCGATAGGAGTGGCGTCCCGGGGCAGCACAATGACTTTGCCGCGAGGAGTGAAAGCGTAGACCTCTTCCGGATACAAATCCACTTTGAGTGTGGACATGAACTCCCCGGGGTCGCGCATCTCGCGCTGCCATTCGACGAGCTGCCGCAGCCATGCGATACGCTGATCGTCCTCGGCAGGGCCGCGTTTGCCTTCCTTGTACTTCCAGTGGGCCGCAATGCCCTCCTCGGCGATGCGATGCATTTCGTCGGTACGAATCTGCACCTCGAAAGCGCACCCGCCTGGACCGATTACCGACGTGTGGAGTGACTGGTAAAGGTTCGATCGCGGGATTGCAATGAAGTCCTTGATGCGGCCCGGGATGGGATGGTACTCGTTATGGATCACGCCGAGAGCGGCGTAGCAGTTCTTTACGGAGTCGGTGATAATCCGGAGCGCGAGTAGATCGTAGACCTGGTCGAGTGGAATTTTCTGGCGCTTCAGTTTGAGATAGACCGAGTAAGCGCGTTTTACGCGCCCGTCGACTTTGGCGGGAATCCCTTCGCGACCGAGGTTCTGTTCAATCGACTGGCGAATTTCCTTTAGATATTCCTCGTTGGCCTGACGCTTGGTTTCGATCTCGCCGATGAGGGCCTCGGCGGATTCAGGCTCGGCGTAGCGGAACGCCAAGTCCTCAAGCTCACCTCGGATTTTTCCCATCCCAAGGCGATGGGCGATGGGCGCGTAGATCTCGAGGGTCTCGTTGGCGATGGCTTCCTGACGGTCGGGCGGCAGGGCGCCGAGCGTTCGCATGTTATGGAGGCGATCGGCGAGCTTTACCAGGATCACGCGAATGTCGGTGACCATCGCCAGGAGCATCTTGCGGACGCTCTCGGCCTGGCGTTCCTCACGCGAGTAAAGATGGACCTTGCTTAACTTGGTGACGCCGTCCACACAGCGGGCTACCTCGTCACCGAATAATTTGCGAATTTCCTCAGAGGTCGCGCTGGTGTCCTCGATGACGTCATGCAGAAGGCCGGTCTGCAGGCAGACTAGGTCGAGTTGCATGTCGGCGAGGGTGTGAGTAACCGCTAGTGGATGCACCAGATAGGGCTCACCCGAGCGACGCTTCTGGGTTTTGTGACGCTCGGCAGCAAACTGGTAGGCCTTAAAGAGAGGAGCCAGATCCTCACGCGGCCGCGCAGCCCGGACTTTATCCTCCAACTCCTGGTAGAGTTGCTCGACTGGGTCGACGGAAGGACACCCCGGCACCGTTTCAGACAGCATGGAATCTACCTTTAGTGTACGACGGCGCAGTGAGGCCCTAAAAAAATTACGGGCGAGAGCCGAATAGCCCCCGCCCGTTTTTCACAGGTAGTACCGGAGAGTTGACGAACTAGAAGATCAGCTTCAAAGCGAATTGGATATTGCGCGGATTGCTTCCGTAGATCGCCTCGGGATTGTTGAATTCGCTGGTGCCGGGAGTGGTGTAGTTCCAAACGCCGGCGCTGGTGTTGGTCACGGTGGGGTTGTCGGCCCGGTTCACAAACCCGGGAACGAACTGTGCGTGATTGAACAGGTTGAAGAACTGGGCGGAGAATTGCACTTTGTACCGTTCAGTCACGTTGAAGTTCTTCAGCAGATTGAGATCCCAGTTCTGGATGGGACGGCCCAGGAGTGTATTGCGGCCGCCGTTGGCGTAGGCGCCGATTTCTGCTCGGATGTATTTGGCATTCGGATTTACGGCCTGATACGCCACAATGCGGGAAGCGCTAGCTGGGTCGTTCGGATCGCAGGCTCCCACTCCACGGCAGAGGGGGATCACGTCGCTTCCGACATTTCCCTGCCCGGCTGGATTGACGATGACGCGATCGGCAAACGGGTCTCCGTTGAGATTCGAATCCGTCTGGCTCTGAACCGTGACGTACTCGGGCGTCTCGTAAGTGTAAATAGGGGCAACGTTCCAGTTCCCGATCAGGTTCTTGGCATACCAGTTGGAATGCTTGAACCAGGGCATCTCATAGAGGGCTGCGACCGTGATGCGGTGACGCCGGTCGAGCGCTGAGTTCGAGCGGTCGTTGCGCAGATTCTGGAAGTCCTGGGGACGGCGCGGGGTAAGCAGCGTGGTGAAGAAGTCCGCTGTGCTGTCGTCAATGAGGTGACTCCATGTGTAGGCGGCTTGGAACTGAAGCCCATCGGAGAAGCGCCGGGTGAGTTGGGTGGCCCAACCGTGGTAAGTAGAGTTGCCGGCCGGATTGTTGTAGACGAAGCCGCCGTTAGTAAACCCTGCCGCCTGGAATTGCGGACGCAGGTTCGATTCGCTTGAAATTTGATCGAGCGTAAGCGGAAGCGCGTCGAGCGTCGCCTGGCTTGGCGGCGTTAAGTAGGTCGGAAGGTTGTGGGTCGGCGTGACAACAGCCTGCTTGTTGAGGCGCGTCTGGATGTCCAGATGGACGCCGCGGGTTCCCAGATAGCGGGTTTCCAGTGTGTAGTCTTTGGCGAATACATGCTGGATGCCAAAGTTCCACTGCAGGGAGTACGGCACGATGTAGTTTCCGAGAAAAGCGGCAGTGCGTGCACGCGCTGCGTCAGCGGTGAGAGCGCCTCCGCCGGTATCCGGCCGGATGCCGCCGTTCTTCAGGAAATTCGGAGCACCGGACAGTGCTGGACCGCCATTGGTAATATCCACTGTCGTCTTCAGTTGCGGAGGCAGCTGAAGCGATCCAATGTTGTCGTAGAGCACATCGTACGCCATGCCGAAGCCGGCCCGGATAGAAGTCTTGCCGTCCTTGCCGGGCGAGTAAGCAATGCCTACGCGAGGCGCGAAGTTCTTAGTCTGCGACTTGGGTTCGTTGAATGTGATCAAGCCGGGCACGTCGGAGATGTGATTCAACGACTGCAGCTTCTCGGATGCGGGAACCGTGAAGTATTCGTAGCGCAATCCCAGGTTTACCGTAACGTTGGGACGGAGGCGCCACGAGTCGTTCACAAATCCATAGAACGCGAGCTGGTCGCCGTAGTAATTGACATTGCCGAGACCGCGCTGTGCTTCCTTGTCGGGCGTGAGGTCCCTAAGATAAATGTCGAGGGTGCCGTAAATGTACTCGCCGCGGGGACGCTGGGTGAAGGAGGACGGCGCGATGTACTTTCGACCGTCGAATCCAAATTTCAGTGTATGAGCGCCCTTGACCCAAGCGACGTTGTCCATCACCTGATAGACGTTCTGTGTGCTGGATTGGGGACTGACCTGATTGGGTCCAACGTCAAGGCCGAGATCGTTGAAGACGAAACTGGGGAATGCATCGAGCCCAGGGAACTTCAGATCAGGCGTTGGAAGGTTCTGGTTCACGCGGTTATAGCCGAGGCGCAGTTCGTTGTTCAGATTCGCCGAGAAGTTATGGTACTCGGCCAGTGACGCCACGTAGTACGTGTTCGGCGATAGCGTCCAGAATGAAGGCAGAGACGACGCTACGTCGATTTGCGACAGCTTGTTATAGATGAACCGGCCACGAAACTGGTCGCGCTCCGAGAGCGTGTAGTCCATCGTGCCTACCGCAGCGGTATTGTTCTGATAATTGGGAGCGGTGAACTGCAATGCCCCAACCGGAATTTGCACGCCGGTAACGCTGATGGTCTTGGATGCGATGGCGGCGGCGGGAACATATTGTTTCAGGACACCGAGGTTTGTCTGGCTAATACCGGTGAGACCAGCGAGTTGGGTATACCCGGCGGCGGTGGGCGCGAAGACTGATGCCGGCACGGATGCGAACCCAAGCGGATTGTATTCAAAGAGCCCGTAGTAGAACAGCTTGTTCTTAAGGATTGGGCCGCCGATGGAGCCGCCAAAGCGATTGGAGTCAAAGCGCGTGTTCTCTGGTTTCACACCGCTCGCGATGGCTTGATTCTGAACCTGCTGGTCGATTGCGTTGAATTTCCGGTTTTGCAGGTAATCGTAGAGAGTCCCATGAATCTCGTTGGTGCCGCCACGTAGAATCGTATTGAACTGGCCGCCGGAGGAATGACCATACTCCGAACTCATCTGGTTCTGGAGGACGGTGAATTCGGCTACCGAGTCGTTGGGGATATTTCGAATTACTGAGCCTGTGACCGACTTATTGTTGTTATCGACTCCCTCGATCATGAAGTTGTTGTTGTAGGGCCGTTGGCCACCCACAGATGGCCCTTCGCCAACCGAAAGGCCGCCGTTGCTGGCAACTCCGGCATTCAACAAAGCCAGATTTGCGGAACCGAGTCCGATACTGGTGACCGGAAGATCGCGCGCTGCAGCGGTGTCGAACGTACTTTGGATGGTCGGTGTAGTGGTGTCGATGACGGCGGATGCCGCCGTGACCTCAACAGAAGTGGAAACCTGTCCAACCTGCATAGTGAGGTTTGCTGTCGCGACCTTGTTGGAGTCTACATTCAATCCCTGCAGCGAGGCTGGACTGAAGCCGGCGGCCGTGGATGTCACCGAGTAAGTTCCAGGAATCAGGTTCCCGATCCTGTATTGCCCCGAGCCGTTAGCGGTGGCGGTGGCCTTCACCCCAGTGGCGACGTTCTTAGCCTCCACGGTGGCGCCCGGGACAGCCGCGGAAGACGCGTCCAGAATAGTGCCAACAAGCTCACCACTGGACTGTGCCCAGACCGTGGCGGTAAGCAACATCCCGAAAACGAAGATACTTGCCCATTTTAGCGAGATCATAGAGCGACAATAAGCGTGCTTGATGACCAGGGCAATGTTTCCGGGGCAAGGCGCGGTCGATCAGGGGCGAAACGGCGGTTTACCCGGTGGGAGGGTAGATTCCTTGCCGGTTTCATGCAATCTTTTTGGACGTGACTACGTATAACCCTGAAAGGGGTATTCATTTTCTGTCGAGACCGTGGCTTACCGGGTTGGCGATCATCGTCCTGTGGTCGGTGCTGGGCATCGTGTCCAGCCTGGAGATGCGCCTAGAGTCCACGTTCTCGCCAAGCCAGACCGGTTGGGGAGCGATGCTGTTCATGCAGTTGTCGTTCACGACGGTCTGTGCTGCGTTGACTCCGGCAATTTTGTGGTGGGCGCGGCGCTTCCCGGTGGACAAACGGCCGTACTGGCCAAGCGTGCTGGCGCATCTTTTCGGAGCGGCGGCATTTACGGTAGTCGCAAAGTCGATCTGGTCCGCCTGGATGTACGCCCACGAAGGGAAGTTTCTTTCATGGAACAAACTCTTCTGGAACATCGTATATTCCGCCGACTATTGTTTTGTTCTGTATTGCATGGTGGTGCTGGTGAGTTGCGTTGTCGTTTATTACCGGCGCTATCAACACGGAGTACTGAACGCAGCGAGACTGAACGGCGAATTAGCCCAAGCGCAACTTCGCTGGCTGAAAGGGCGTCTGCATCCACATTTCCTGTTCAACGCACTTCACACCATCTCGGCGTTGATCCATGAAGACCCGGATGCTGCGGACCGAATGATCGCGCGGTTGAGTGAACTGTTGCGCCTGTCACTGCGCGATAGTTCGTTGCAGGAAGTCCCGCTCGAACAGGAACTGGAATACCTGGACGTTTACCTGGACATCGAGCGAACCCGGTTTGCGGACAACCTGCACGTGATTTTCGACATCGCCGACGACACCCAGGACGCGCTGGTTCCAAGCCTTGTGCTACAGCCGATTGTAGAAAACGCAATTCGGCATGGCTTAGGCGGGATATCGGGTGTGGGCGTAATCAAGATCACAGCCGTACATGAGGGTTCGAAGCTGTTATTGACTGTGGCCGACAACGGCAAGGGGATTTGCAACCCACCGTTAGAGTCGGTTCGCGAAGGAGTGGGATTGTCCTCAGTACGAGGCCGTCTTGAGACTCTTTATGGTCCTGCGCAATCTCTAGTGCTGCACAGTGCACAAGGAGAAGGCGTAGAGGCCAGAATTGTAATTCCGTTTCGTAGTTGTGTTCCGACCGTTGCAGAGGTGATCCATGAAGAGATTGCGCGCGTTGGTGATCGATGATGAACCGCTGGCCAGGAAACGCATCCTGCGATTACTCGGCGATGAGCCGGATATCGAAGTTGTGGGTGAATGCGGAAATCCGAGAGATGCCCAGGCGTTCCTGAAGCAAGAGACGCCGGACCTGGTATTCCTGGATGTCCAGATGCCCGAGATGGATGGCTTCGACTTGTTGCGCGAGGTGGGCACCCGGAAGCCACCTGCGGTGGTGTTTGTCACTGCTTACGACGGCTACGCACTCAAGGCCTTCGAGGTGAACGCCTTCGACTATCTGCTCAAGCCGTTTGACGAGGCTCGTTTTCGCTTGGCGCTTGAGCGGGTCCGTGAGCGATTGGCCAGACGTGAAGAGGACACGCTCTCCAATCAGTTGGCTGCCCTGGTGGACACGCTGTCGCCCGCACGCCCAAGCCGCGGGCGCATCGCAATCAAGTCCGCGGGCAAAGTGATGTTCGTAAATGTAAGTGACATTGACTGGATCGAGGCGGCCGATAATTACGCCTGCCTGCATTGCAACGGAATCACCCACGTTCTCAGAGAGACGATGAATTCGCTCGAGGCGAAGCTCGACCGTACGCAGTTCGCGCGCATCCATCGTTCCCTGATCGTGAACATTGATCGAATCGCCGAAATGCAGCCCTGGTTTCGGGGCGACTACCTGGTGATTTTGAAGGATGGCACCAAGCTGAAGCTGAGCCGGACCTATCGGGACGCGCTGTCCGGGATGTTGTTTACCAGCTAACTGACTCTGCTTACCGCCGCGGCGTTAGAGATTTTTCCAGCGCCACCGCGGCTTTGACACGGACGCGCATTGCCCGAGCTGAAATCTCTTCCGCCTTTGCGTAGTCGCGAATCGCCCGAAGAATTTGCTCGTAACGATTCAGCAGAATCAGTTCATTCTCCGGCAGCGACACCCGCAGATTGTCCAGCATGGCGAACCCGCGTCCGTACAGTTCAGCTGCCTCCGGATAGTGCTTTTGCAGAGCGACTGCTTCTCCGAGGCTCAACAGAGCCCGTGCGAGTGAAGCGCTGTCGGGCTCAGCCGCCTCGAAGATGGATACTGTGCGCCGCAGGAGTGCCTCAGCCTCCGAGTAACGCTTGCGGCGCGCGGAGAGCGTTGCCAGAGTATTCAGTTCATGCACCAGTTTCGGATGGTTCGGCCCAAGCAGCCGCTCGTCGGTGGCTATCGCCTGCCGGATCAAGTCTTCGGCGATGTCATATTTTTTCTGTTGAAGATAGAGAGCGCCGAGGTTGGTGAGGGTGGAGGCGTAGTCGGGGTGATTCTTGGCGTCGGCAAAGGCCCAGGCGTTGAGGGACTGCTGAAATAGGGCCGTCGCCTCTTTAAACCGCCGTTGGGTGGCATAGATTCGCGCCAGGTTGTTCAGCGCCGCGGCGTAGGGCACTCGCGCGTCGCTTCGGGCAGAGGCCATCGAGATCACTTGCTGGAGGTGGGCCTCGGCTTTCCGGGTATCGCCCAGAGCCTGCTCGGCGGTAGCCAGATTGTTCAGGATACTGGCGCAACGGGTGATCTCCATCGTACGGTTGGCGCAGATCGTTTCGGCTCGAGTGAGCAGCGTCGTAGCCTCAGCGTTCCGCGCCTGCAAGAGGTACAAATCGCCCAGATTATTCAGAACGACGGCCGCCGAGGGCTCGTCCCGACCCTCGGTCCTCTCCCTCTGGTCGAGGGACCGCTTGAGGTGGTTCTCCGCCTCGCCGTAGCGGCCCAGGCGCTTGTAGACGATGCCGAGTTGATTCAAAGCAGTTGCGTAGCCTTCAGTAGGCGCGGGGTTGGGGCCGATGCGCGTCAGCATCACTTGCACCACCGCGACAGCTTCCTCGAATTTTCCGCGACCGGCGAGGATGGAGCTCAGATTGGAGGCGGCGATCAGACCGACATCGGGGGCGTCCTGCTGTTTCGCAGCCAGATCAACGGCATCGCGATAGAGGACTTCGGCCTCGCCAAAATGCCCTTGCGATTGATGCAGGGCGGCAAGGTTGTTCAACGCCCTGGGGAGATTGACCGGGTCGACGTGATCGCGATAGAGGTGAATGGCGCGGACGAAAAGCGGTTCGGCGGCCTGGTACTGGTCGCGGTCGCGCAGGAAGACGGCGAGATAGGTGAGGGCACTGGCAGTTTGTGCCCAATCGCTGCGTGCTTCGGCAGTCTGGAGCGCCTCGCGAAAAAGCCGTTCCGCGTCGCCGTAGTTGCTGGTACGGGCAGCGGCGCGTCCGCGTGCCACCACATCTTTCCAATCCGGATCGTCCACACCCGCCGCAGCGAATACCACGGCGGCCATGAAAGCGCACGGAATCGCAAATCTGCCCAGTAACATACTGGACTGAAGTTACGGTTAAGGAGGGGAAGCGGCAACGCGAATGGGGTGAAACCGTGGAGGGAGGAGGCGAGGCGGAGGATAAACGGGAGCGGGCGTGCACCGAAGTGCAGCCCGCAGTCAACCAATAACGAGTGGTTACTTCGATTCCTGAGTGATACCGACACTGCCGGGCTGGCGGGCAGCCCTGGCCTTCTTGGTATCGAGGGCCTTTTGGACCCATCCATCAGCGACTTCGGTTTCCTTCTTATATTCCTCAGGCGTGTCGGCCAAATCGGCTCGTTCGCGGATCAGGAGGTTCAAGTAGGCCATTGCGTCGTCGTATTCCTTATCAACATCGAGGGCCTTGTTCAGACTGGAGATACCTTCCTCGATGATGCCGGAGTACTTCTGCTTCAACTCTTCCTTGACCTTCTTGTCTTTGATGGGGCCAGGGTCCTCGGGCTTCATGCCGAGTTCGGCACGGGCCTTACCGAGCGCGGGATACCACTTCGACCAGGCGATAACGCCGACGCTGTAGAACGCCTCTTTCGCTTTCGGATCGACTTCGATGAGCTTCATGTTCCAGTCGCGCGCCTCATCGAGCTTCTTAACCTTCTCCTCGCCCTGCAGGGAGCCGGCCTGATTGTAGCAAAGCGACGCCAGGTAGGCGAGCGCTGTCTTATCCTTTGCGTCCTTAGAGAGGACGTTCAGGAACTCTTGTTTGGCGGCGTCTGCAAGTTGCTGGTTCTCAGGCGACTCCGCACCGGGGATCCACTGCACCATGTAGGCCGTCGCGAGATAGAGCCGCGCATTGGGATTGTTCGGATCGAGCTGGATGGCTTCCTTGAAGCTATCGACAGCGTCCTGGTACTTGGCGTTCTTGAACGCCGATACACCCTTATTAAGGCGGTCGCGCGACTTGAGGCGATCGCAGCCGGTGCCGAACAGCATCACAAGTCCGGCTAAGCCAGCCAGACCAAATTGGACTTTGCGATTCATATTATTTCCCTGGTGGGACTGAATTAGTTCGTATTGAAATCGATGCCGGCCTCTTAGAGACCGGCCCACAACCAAAAGCTACTGTCCTGACTCTACCTTGGGCGTCATCAAGCCAACCTTATCGAGGCCTGCACCCTTGGCGATATCAATTGCCTTAGCCACTGACGCAAAATCGAGGTCCGGATCACCCTTGACGAAGACGACTCGTTCGGCGCGCGTCTTGAAGATGTCTTCCAGGCGGGCTCCGAGATTCGATTCGGTGATGGGCTCGGTATTCAACAACATCGACTTGTCTTTATTGATGATGATGACTACCGTGCGATCCTGGTTCGGATTCGGCGGCGGCTGATTCGGCGGAGGTGGTTGAGGCACCAACGCTTCAAGCCCGTGCGGTGTCAGAGGCGTGATGACCATGAAAATAATCAACAGCACGAGCAACACATCGATGAGAGGCGTGACGTTCATGTCGGCTTTTGCGCCGCTGCCGCTTCCGCCCACTGCCATTGACATACAGTTTCTCCTTAGACCCTGACCCTATTACTTCTTATCCATGGTGCCCGCGCCCTTGATTTGCTCAGTGAGCAACCCAAGTTGATCCACACCAGCGGCGCGAAGATTGTCGATGACATCCGTGACCTTCTCATAACGCGCACGACTGTCGCTCTTGATGTAAACCGTCTTGTCCAGGCGGTTCGTAAGAAAGTCCTTAACCTTTGCGGGCAACTGATCCGGGGGCTGCTGGGTGTTACCAGGGCTCAGATAGACTTTTCCATCGCGAGTCACGGCAACCAATATCGCGTCTTCTTTATCCGCACCTTGCATGGCAATCGGGTTCTTCGTTTTCACGAGATCCACGCTAACGCCCTTGGTTAACATAGGCGTGATGACCATGAAGATGATCAGCAGGACAAGCATGACGTCCACCATGGGGGTGACGTTGATGTCGCCTACTACAGCCTGCGCCTTTTTCTTTTCCATATGTCCTCTGTTGCCTCGCAGGTGGTGGGACGGCTTGGACGTCGTCCCACCTGCCCGCTATCAACTCGCTAAGAAACCGAACTGTTACTTGGCCGCTTTCTGTTGCGTGCGCTTCAGGAAGTAGTCAATCAGCTCGGAGCTGGAATTACCCATCTCGACGTCAAACGCTTCCACGCGGTTGGTGAAGTAGTTGAACATCCAGACGGCCGGGATAGCCACAACCAGACCGACGGCGGTGGTTACCAGCGCTTCGGAAATACCGCCGGCGACCGCGCCGAGACCGGTCGACTTTTCAGTCGAAATTCCCTTGAAGGCGTTGATGATGCCGACGACCGTTCCGAACAGTCCGACGAAGGGACCAGTGGAACCGATGGTTGCCAGGGAGGAGATGCCGCGCTTCATTTCAGCGTGCACGATAGCTTCGGCGCGTTCAAGAGCGCGTTTGGAGGCTTCGATTTCCTCACCTGGTATTTCCGAACTCATCTGATGTGCACGGAATTCCTGAAGTCCGGCCACAACAACTTTGGCCAGATGGCTTTTGTTATAACGGTCAGCGATCTTAATCGCTTCGTCGAGTTTGCCTTCACGCAATGCGCCGGCTACTGCCGGAGCGAATTGACGCGACTGGCTACGAGCGCCGTTGAAGGCGATCAGACGATCGATCATGACACCGATCGACCACGCCGACATAACGAAGAGGACGATGACCACAAAGCGAGCGAGCCAGCTCATCTGACTCCACATTGACCGCGGGTCAAAACCGATGGCGGGCGCGGCTTCCTGGATCAGAAGGAACGCCCAGACTTGCAACTGTAACAGCATATGTCTCTCCTGCGAGTTGATTTGATCTAACTAAAAATACAGCCGAACTGCATCCGAGTACCGGCGAGGACCAGCCATTAACGGTAGTCGCCGAGAGCCGGGAACACTACTGAGAAAGCGTGAAGTTCACATCAATCTGCGTGATCACCTCTACCGGTTCGCTATTCAACAGAGTCGGTTTGTAGAGCCACTGTTTCACAGCTTCGGTAGCGGAAGGTACGAGCAACGGGTGACCGCTCACTAATTGCAGATTCTGAATCGTGCCGTCCTTGCCGATGATGGCCTGGAACCGCACGGTGCCCTGCACACGAGCTTGCTTGGCAAGCGGCGGGTACTGTGGAGTTACTTTACGAATCAAGTTGGCGGCTTGTACGTTTCCACCGACACGGATTCGTTGGGGAGTGACCGGCTTGGGTTCTTCCTTCTTGGGGGGCGGGGGAGGAGCCGCAGTGGGAACGCTACCAATGATGCCGCCAATGACGCCGCCGGCAGCACCGCCCGGTACGCCACCTGGCACGCCACCGACAACGCCGGCGGAGGCCGAAGGCGGAGGAAGTTCTTCTTCCTTGATCATGGCGATGTCTTTCGGAATCTGCTTGGGCGCCATCAAACGTCCTGCATCAAACTGCCGCGGCACCACTTTGACGACCTTGGGTGGCGGGGTAGCAGCAGGAGGAGGCGGCGGCGGGGGTGGTGGCGGAGGCGCCACCAGGAAGCTGGTTAACTGCGCTTTTGGAAGTGTGTCCGTATAAATCAACGGAATCAGGACCAACACGGTGATGAGGAGCATCTGAAAAATAAAGGAGAGGACTACGGTCCAACCTTTATTTGTTTTTCCGGTCCCGTCGACGAATGTCTGCTCAAACATGACCTTTCCCCTTTTCAGCCGGGCGCCCGCGGCGCTCTACGCTAAAGTTTCGTTCTCATCTAGCTACCGGGGCGGCGGGTGTACCGCTACGCTTCCGGCTCTCCAAATAATTCTGCCAAAACACCAGAATCGGACTGGCGATGAAAATCGACGAATACGTTCCGACGATGATACCAACAACCAGCGCGAAGGCGAACCCGTTCAGAACCTGTCCACCAAAAAGGTAGAGCGATATCGCGGTGAGAAACGTCAGGCCCGAAGTCAAGATGGTCCGGCTTAGAGTCTGGTTGATGCTCAGGTTCACCAAGGGCTCGAACTTCTCGCGCCGCATCAACTTCAGGTTTTCTCGAATTCGATCGAACGTTACGATCGTGTCATTCATGGAGTAACCGACGAGGGTCAACAGCGCCGCTACCACGGTGAGCGAGATGTCCTTATTGAACAGTGAGAACAAGCCGATCGTGATGATTGTATCGTGAAAAACCGCGATCACGGCAGCAACCCCATAAATCCACTCAAATCGGAAAGCAATATAAACCAACATTCCGCCAAGAGCATACAACGTGGCAAACAGCGCCTTGTTTCTTAACTCCCCACCGACCTTCGGGCCAACGACCTCAGTAGACCGGATCGTAAATGGCGCCAGTGCGGTTTCTTGCTTGAGAACCGAGATCACCTGCGGCGTGACGCCGGGCACTCCCGACAACTCGTCAAAACTCTTCAGCAATCCCGAGCGCGGAGGACTGTTCTTGAAATCCACGACCGCCTTGGCCGTCGTCTGAAGCTGTTCCTCGCTCATGCTCGCGCCTGCCCTCTGCAGCGGATCGCGCAGTTTATCGGCTACCGCAGCAACGCCGGCATTATTCACATCCAACTTCCCTGCACCACTGGGGTTGAAGTTTGCCTCGAGAAGGTCAACCATCGCCTGACGGTTCGCGTTCAGAGTCTTCTCTTCAGAAATCTCGGTCCCGATTTCGACCTCGTTCGAAGAGGAAACGTTAACGACGGTGACTTCACCCGGGATCTTCGCCGAAACAGCGCTGCGAATCTTCTCCACGGGAGGCTCCTGGGCGAACTTCACGTACATCAGCGCGCCACCGCGAAAATCAATGCCGTATCTGGGTCCACCCTTCACCATCAAGCTGATCAGACCGACCGCCGTAAGCAGAAGCGACAATCCAATGAAAGGCCATTTCTTCCCGAGGAAGTCGAAGTTCGTATTCTTAAATAGCTCCATGCAACCTGCATTGCCGGCCTTTAAATGAGTTAGACACCGGCGTTCCCCTTATTGTTCCCGTTGTAGAAGTTAAAAACCTTATCACATCGCCACGCATCGTGCCGAGACCAACGGTCCAGTCCCAGGCACGGGTTTCCTGGGCGGCTAGATACTCAGGTGCGCCGGCTGGCGCTTGCCCGACAATTCGAAGTCGAAAATCACCTTCGAAACAAAGACGGCGGTGAAAACATTCGCCACCAGACCGATCATCAGGGTTATAGCAAAGCCCTTCACGGCGGTGGTTCCAAAGATAAGCAAAAATGCGCAGGACACGACGGTGGTCACGTGCGTATCAACGATGGTCAGGAAGGCCTTATTAAAGCCGGCGTCGACGGCTGCCGGAATGGCCTTGCCGCTACGCAACTCTTCACGGATCCTCTCAAAAATCAGAACGTTGGAGTCGACCGCCATACCGATGGTAAGAATGACCCCGGCAATGCCCGGCAAGGTGAGCGTAGCGTCAAACCAGGCTAGCGCGGCGATGAGGATGAGGGCATTGAGCACCAGAGCCAGCGTCGCGTTGATGCCGCTGCGCTTGTAGTAAACCAGCATAACGACGATGACGGCCGCAACGCCGGCGACACCCGAATAGATTCCGTCGCGAATCGAATCCGCGCCAAGAGCTGGTCCGATGCTGCGCTCTTCGAGGTACTGGACGCTGGCCGGCAGTGACCCTGCGCGCAGGTTGAGAGCGAGGTCGCCTGCATTCTCGTGACTGCCCATGCCTTCAATAACGCCGGAGTCGCTAATCTTGCTCTTGATGCTCGGCGCGGTCAGAACCTGCTTGTCGAGGACGATCGCCAGGCGGTTGCCGACGTTGGCTTCGGTAAAGCGTTCAAAGCGCTTAGCGGCATCCTGGGCGAGGACAAAAGCCGTTTCCCAGCCGCCGGTCTGCCCGGACTGCTGGGCTTTGGCGTCACGCAGGTCGCGGCCGGTGACTACCGGGGTCTTGCTGAGGAGATACCAACCCTCCTGCTGACCGCCGGCGCGGGTGGCGCCTGACATGAGTTGGGTGTTCAGAGGCAGAATGCCGCCGTGCTTGGAGAGAGCTTCCTCGCGAGTATTGAAGGGACCGTCCTTGACCTCGAAAAGCTCGAGAATAGCTGAGGTGCGGAGAATTTCCTTGATACGCGCGGGATCGTCGACGCCGGGCATCTGCACGAGCAAACGGGCGTCCTTCTCGGCGTTGCCCTGCTCTTGCACAGTCGATTCAGTCAGGCCCAGACCGTTGATTTTCTTCTCGATCGTGTTGCGGCTTTGCTCCACCGTATCCTTCCGAAGCTTGAGGGCCTCGGTGGTCTTCATGGTCATCTTGTAGTCAGTGGAGTTGAGCGGCGTGAGAATCCATGAGACGCCAAACCGGTCATTGATCAGCTTGCGGAAATCGCCCGCCTTCACGCCGGGAACGCTCTTGACGTTTACCTGGATATCGGCAGCCTGGTCGATGGTTTGCGGATCGTTGCGGTCGATGGCGGCGTAGTCGATGCCGGCCTTCTTCAGCTCTTCCTTGATCCGGTCGATGGTGGCGTCGGCTTCGGCCTTGAACGCGTCCTGCACCTGTACCTGCATGGTGAGCTGACTGCCGCCGCGCAAGTCGAGGCCGAGACGGATGTTCTTATGAAAGTTTGTCTTGATGTCGGCGATCGACCTCGGCAAACCGATGACCCCGTAAAGGCAGGCCAGAATGACGGCCGCGATGAACAGGGCCTTGTATTGGAGATTTCGAGTCATGACTATGCTTGTTCCGTTGCTGTTGTACTAGTTGCGGCCGATCCTCAGGATTTTTTCACTTCTTCTGGATTCACAAGCCCGGACACCGCGGAGCGCATGACCTGGAGCTTGATGTTATCGGGCTTGACCCGCAAGATGAGCGTGTCGTCGCTATTAATAGTAACGATGGTGCCGACCATCCCGCCCGTCGTCAATACCGTCTGCCCATTCTGTAAATTCGAGAGCAGTTGGGCCTGCTGCTTTTTCTGACGCTGCATGGGCATGAACACCAGAAAATAGAAAATGGCGACGATAAACAGCAGCGGCAAAAATCCGAGAATCGGATTCCCACCGGGCTGCGCGGCTTGGAGCAGTATTAGTGTCGGATAGAACATCGGGCTCTTTAGGGTCGATTCCGCAGTAAGCGGACCTGTGACAAAACACGTGCGGATCGATTGTAACTAGTGTAGCTGATTAGTGAAGCAAGTGGCTTACTTCGCGTCCACAACGTCTATCAGGACTGCCAGAACGGATTAGCCATTGCCAGCGGAACCTACACCGCAGCCGCGAGGCGCTCTTGCAACTGCTTTCTTAAAGCTGGAAACTCGCCCCGGAGGATTGCCAACCGGATCTGCCGCATCAGGTTGAGGTAATAAGTCAGATTATGGATGGTGGCCAAGGTACAGAACAAGAGCTCGCCGGCTTGGAAGAGGTGCCTGAGGTAGGCTCTGGTAAAAGTACGGCAGGTGTAGCAGGTGCACTCGGGATCAACGGGCCTGGCGTCGTCCTTGTACTGAGTTTGTTTGATGACCACTCGTCCTTCGCTTGTAAAGAGATAGCCGTTGCGAGCGTTACGCGAAGGCAGCACGCAATCCATCATGTCCACGCCGCGAGCGACGTATTCGGGCAGTTCCGCAGGCATGCCTACACCCATCACATAACGTGGCTTCTCCTTCGGAAGCATGGGCGCGGTAACGTCTACCATTTCCATGCTGAGCACCCGGGGCTCACCGACGCTGAGTCCGCCGATGGCATACCCGGGGGCGTCGAGTTCGATCAGAGCTTGGGCACAATCGCGCCGCAAGTCGGGGAACATTGAACCCTGCACGATGGGGAAGCAGGCATGACGTTCGGGATCCGCTTGCCGCCGGTAGTGTGCGAAACCGGAACGCGCCCAGTCCACCGTACGCCGCATGGAGTGTTTTGCGGCTTCGTGACTAGCCGGATAAGCCAGGCATTCGTCGAGAACCATAAGGATGTCGCTGCCGAATGCTAGTTGCACATCCACGGTGGACTCGGGAGTGAACATATGCGCGTCGCCGTTCAGGTGCGACCGGAACAGTACGCCTTCATCGGTCACTTTGCGGAGTCCATCGAGGCTGAACACCTGGAAACCGCCGGAATCGGTAAGGATCGCGCGCGGCCAGGCCATGAACTGGTGCAGCCCGCCCATTTTGCGGATCAGCTCGTGGCCGGGTCGAAGGAAGAGATGGTAGGTGTTGCCAAGAATGATCTTCGCGTCAATGCCTTCGAGGAGGTCGCGTTGCGGAACACCCTTGACGGTCGCCTGAGTTCCAACCGGCATGAAAACAGGTGTCTCGATAGTGCCGTGAGCAGTGTGAAGTAGTCCGGCGCGAGCCCCGGTTTGAGGACAGACCGCCTGAATTTCGAATCGCAAGGAACTATTTTCGCACCCCCTCGTCTAAAACCACCATGCGAATCCTGTTCCTCATTTGCCTGGCCACAACGTTGTGGGCGCAGGAGGCGCCGGTCATTAGTTCGGAGGAGCTGGTCAAAGCGTGGCGGAACTCGAAGAAATTCACGCTGGAGGTGGCTGAGGCGATGCCGGCCGAGAAGTACGCCTTCAAGGCGACGGATGCCGAGATGGCGTTTGGGGCGTTATTTAGCCATATTGGCGCGGCGCAAGCTTTTCGATTTCAGCAGATCAGCGGCGCGAAGTTGCCGCCTGGCGTGATGACGCCGGGGAAGACCAAGGCGGAGATCCTCTCCAATCTCGCGGCCTCCTTCGACTTTGTCCTTAGCGTGATTCCGAAGCTCAGCGCCGAACAACTGGCGAAATCTTACAAAGTGGATTGGCGGGAGCGACCCGAAGCGACGGGGCGGGAGATCTTGTTAAATATGTTCGAGCACACCGCGCATCACCGGGCACAGGCGGAGGTATACCTGCGGCTAAACGGCATCGCGCCGCCTGTCTATCTTTTTTGAGGCGAAGTGCGGCGGGCTAAACCAGGACCCGGGCTTCCTGAAGACTCGGAAGGCTGAGATAGAGTTCGGCATTCTTGTAACAGATGTCGGAAACCATACGGCCTACAAGGTCGAAGTCATTGGGAAGTTCTCCGCTCTCCATCTCGGAGCCGAGGAGATTGCAGAGCACGCGCCGGAAGTACTCGTGGCGCGGATAAGACATGAATGAGCGGGAATCGGTGAGCATGCCGACGAAGCGACTGAGCAATCCGCAGTTGGACAGTGCGTTGACTTGCCACTCGATACCTTCTTTTTGATCGAGGAACCACCAGCCGCTGCCAAATTGAATTCGCCCCGGTATGCCTCCGCCCTGGAAGTTGCCTGCCATTGCAGCAAAGGCGTAGTTGTCGCCCGGGTTGAGGTTATACAGCACCATCTTGGGCAGGATATTGTCGCGCTGGAGACGGTCGAGGAAGGCACCCAAGGCATCGATTTGCGGCTTGTCACCGATCGAATCGAAACCCGTGTCCGGCCCTAATTTCGCGAGCATGGAAGTATTGGCACTACGTTGGGCGCCGAGGTGGAGTTGCTTGGTCCAACCGCGCGCCGCATCCATGCGCGCGAATTGAAGCATGAGCCAGGAGGAGAACTGCGCTCGCTCGAGGGCAGATGCCGCACGCCCGGCGCGAGCCGCATCGAAGATTTTGGCGGCGACGCTTTCATCGCAGAAATCAGCAAAAGCGGTGTCCAGCCCGTGGTCCGATAGACGGCACCCAGCCGAATGAAAGAATGCGTGGCGCGCGTCGAGGGCATCGACAAAGGACTGAAGGCTACGCACGTCACGATTGGCGACCTCGGCCAAGCGATCCACCCAGGAATTCCAGAACTGGGGATCGTCGACGCGGAAGGCTTTGTCGGGGCGGAAGGCCGGGTAAACAGCGGTTTCGATTCCTGAGTCAGCGAGCGCCTGGTGATAGCGCAGGTCATCGCAGGGGTCATCGGTGGTGCAGAGCGCCTTCACATGAAACTTTCTCAAGATGCCCTGAGCGGAGAGTGCGGGCGTGGACAGGGCCGACGCCGTCTGGCGCCAAATATCGGGGCCTGACCGTTCGTCGAGCAGCGCGTCGATGCCGAAGTACCGGTAAAGTTCGAGGTGGGTCCAATGGTAGAGCGGGTTGCGCAACGTAAACGGCACGGTTCGAGCCCACGCCATGAATTTCTCGTAAGGGGACACGTCGCCGGTGATGTAGCGCTCATCCACACCATTTGCACGAAGCGCACGCCACTTGTAGTGATCTCCCTCGAGCCAGATCTCGTAGAGATCGGCGAACTGGCGGTTACCCGCGATGTCTTTCGGCGGAAGGTGATTGTGATAGTCGAGAATCGGCTGCGCCTCTGCGTAGTCGAAGTAAAGCCTCTGCGCGGAACCGGATTTCAGCAGGAAATTCTCGTTTATGAACGCCACATTCGAAAGTTTATCATCGGGCTCTACGCATAGGGACTCAACTCTTGATTTAGCCGGGCTAAACTATAACCTTATGCGCATTTGGCTGCTTATGGCCGCCTGCGGCCTCGTGCTGGCGCAGTCGGTTACTCGATCACGCATCGCTACAGGCTTCAACTCAATTCAGCAGGCGGATTTGCGGAAGGGTGTGGAGTATCTGGCATCTGACCCGCTCCAAGGGCGCCTGTCGCTCCAACCCGGTTCCGACACCGCAGCGAAGTGGGTAGCGGCGGAATTCCAAAAGGCCGGGTTGAAGCCCCTGGCTGGAAACTCTTTTCTGCAGCCTGTTCCTCTGATTGAGTACCGGGCGAACCGGGAGGGTAGCAGCCTGACAATCACGCGCGATGGTAAGAGCAGCAAGCACTCGTTCCCGGATGCCTTTGGCGCCTTCCCCCGCGACGTTATGGCGACCGGCGGGATCGTTTTTGCCGGATACGGGATCAGCGCACCGGAATTGGAGTATGACGATTATGCCGGAATCGACGTGCGCGGCAAACTGGTCCTGATCTTCGATCACGAGCCTCAAGAGCGCGACCCCAACTCGCGTTTCAACGGCAAAGGGAATACGCGGTACGCGGGCGCATTCATGAAGACGCTCACGGCGCAGAAGCATGGTGCAGTGGGCGTCCTGGTGGTAGCCGAGCCGAACCGTACACATCCTTCGAATCAGGAGCGCGTGGCGCGCATCCGTTCCACTCCTGCCGGCGCGCGGACACGCCTGGCTAACGAGGCGCTGGTGGACAGCGAGTTGAAAATCCCCTCCTGTACAGTAAGCGACAAAATCGCCGATGAAATACTCGGGGGACAGGCAAAGGCACTTCAGTCGGCCATAGATGCGGCGTTAAAGCCCAGTTCCCGCCCGACTGGCGTCAGCGGCGAGATCCGTTTGACGGCGACTGACCGCCGGCGGGGCACGAGTTGGAACGTGATCGGGATGGTGGAAGGCAGCGACCCGCGATTGAAGAGCGAAACTATTGTTTTCTCAGCTCACTATGATCACGACGGCAGGGCTGCCGACGGCGGCATTTATCATGGAGCCGACGACAACGCGTCGGGGACGGTCGGCGTGGTGGCACTGGCTCGTGCGTTTGCCCGCAATGAAATCAAGCCGAGGCGTTCAATGATATTTGCGGTGTTCGCGGCGGAGGAGCGCGGGTTGCTCGGATCCTATTACTACGTTCAGCACCCGCTGCGGCCCCTGGCGACCACCCGAGCAGTGATTAACTTCGATATGATCGGGCGAAACGAAGCTCCGAGCGATCAAACCAAGGGTCTGATCGACATCGCCACCGATACGTCGAACGAGTTGAATCTCGTTGGGACGAACTACAGTCCCGACTACAAGGCTGCTGTGGAGCAAGCGAACAACATGGTCGACTTGAAGCTGAATTACAAGTGGGATGAAGAGCCGGCGCTCAACGTTTTCTTCCGCAGCGATCATTATCCATTCGCCCTGCACGGGATTCCCGCAGTATGGTGGTTCACCGGATTCCATCCCGATTACCACCAGACGTCTGATAGCGCGGAGAAAATTAACTACGCGAAGATGGAACACATCGTCAAACTGGCATTCCTCGCCGGCTTTGACTTCGGCGATACGAATGAGCCTCCAAAGTTCAAACCATAGCGTTTGGCGGCTCGCAATGCTCGCCCAGGCATGCCTCGTGGCGGTGGCCGGACCCGCGGCGAAGTCCCCCTCCGTAAAGGCTGGGGACGTGTACATCGCGCGTGCGTACGCGCTCCAAGGTGTGACCGCGGATGGAAGCCGTGTAGCCCGTGGAGTTGTAGCCGCCGATATCCGAGTGCTGCCTTTGGGCACTCTAATTGTGTTGAGCGGCGCGGGTACTTATTCGGGCGAGTACGTGGTGCGGGACACCGGGCGATTGGTGCAGGGTCGGAAGCTTGATGTTTACGTGCCGACGACGGCGGAAGCGATTAAATTCGGACGCAGGCTAGTAAAAGTGGAAGTCATCGGCTCGATCAAAGTCCAAACTCTGGCCACGCCCAAGCCGGCGCCGATGCCTTCAACCACAGCCGCTCGCCCAAACCCAACGGCTGGGCGTTAAGAGACGGCCGACGGGTCGAAGTAACCGCTTGTTACCATGGACATTACCCTCTTATGGCGCTGCGCTTCTATAACACCTTGACCCAACAGGTGGAGAATTTCTCCCCTTTGCACGGCAACGAGGTGCGTATGTACACCTGCGGACCGACCGTATACAACTACGCGCACATCGGGAATCTCCGCACCTTCACGTTCGAGGACATCCTGCGCCGGTGGCTGGCCGCGCGCGGATACACGCTGAACCACGTGATGAATATCACGGACGTTGAAGACAAGATCATTCGCAATGCTCTGGCGAATCATCAAACAATCTACGAGTACACGGAGAAATACACCAAGGCATTCCTCGAAGACACAGCTACGCTACGTCTGCAGCCGCCGGAAAAGCTGGTCAAGGCTACCGACGAAATCCCGGACATGGTGAAGGCTGTTGAGACGCTCGCCGAGAAGGGGTTCACTTACACGAGCGACGGTTCGGTGTATTACCGGATCGCGAAGTTTCCGGATTATGGAAAGCTTTCGCACAACGACTTCAGCGGAATCCGCTCTGGCGCTCGCGTGGACGTGGATGAATACGACAAGGCCGATGCGCGCGACTTCGTTCTCTGGAAAGCCAAGAAGGAAGGTGAGCCCAGTTGGAATGAGCCGATTGGGGACGGGCGCCCGGGGTGGCACATCGAGTGTTCGGTGATGGCGATGAAATATCTGGGCGACACACTCGATATCCACGCCGGTGGAGTGGATCTGATTTTTCCGCATCATGAGAACGAAATCGCGCAGTCAGAAGCGATCTCGGGAAAGCCGTTTTCTCGTTTTTGGCTACACGCCGAGCATCTGAGCGTCGACATGCAGAAGATGTCGAAGTCGGTGGGCAACATTTATACGCTGCGCGACATCGTGGAAATGGGCTACTCGCCGGAGTCGCTCCGTTACCTGCTGGCATCGGTGCCGTACCGCAAGAAGTTGAACTTCTCTTTGGATGGTTTGGACGGCGCGCGCAGTTCGATCGAACGCCTGCGCAACTACAAGCTTCGCCTGGAAACCGCGAAGTTCCCCGATGGCGAGGACGCCGCCGTAGCGACGCGAACGGCCGATGCGGTAACGAAGTTCGACGAAGCGCTGGACGACGATCTGAACACGGCCGAAGCGTTAGCGGCTGTGTTTGAATACGTCCGCGACACCAACACGCTCATGGACAGCGGACAGTTTATGGCGGGCAACGCACCGGCCGCATTGCAGTTGCTCGCGCGGTTTGACTCCGTATTCGACGTTCTGCGCCCCACCGAAAAAGAGGGAGGCATTTCCGATCAGCAGATTGATGAGTTAATCGCCGAGCGCACGCAGGCCAAGAAGTCGAAAAGCTTCGCGCGCGCCGACGAAATCCGCAAGCAACTGACCGACGCCGGGGTGATCCTTGAAGATACCAAGGACGGCGTTCGCTGGAAGAGGAAATGAAGATTCACACCCAGGCCGTCCATGCGGGAGACCGCAAGAAGCCCGGCCCACACGTGCCCGTCACGACGCCAATTTACACGGCGACCAGCTACCTGCACGAGAGTGTCGCCGATCTCGACCGCATCTTCGGCGGTGAGCAGGCCGGCTATTCCTACGCGCGCTACGACAACCCGACCACGTCGGCGCTGCAGGATCTGCTGACGTCGCTCGAGTCGGGTCATGCGGCAATTGCCTGTGCATCGGGAATGGCCGCACTGCAATTGGCGTTGCTTGCTGCGATGACCGACCGGCCGAAACGCGTTTTGGCGGCGAGTGCGCTCTACGGCGCGACAATCCAACTACTGATGAACGTCCTGGAGCCTCTGGGTGTCGAAACGCGATGGGTCGACATCTGCGACACGGCGGCCGTACGAAGCGCCGCGTCCGAGTTCAAGCCGGGCTGTGTGCTGATGGAGACGATCAGCAACCCGTTGTTGCGAGTCGGGGAATTGGACAAGATCGCGGAGATCGCGCGAAATGCCGCAGCGCCTCTGATTGTCGACAATACATTCGCCACTCCTCTGCTGCTGCGACCCCTGGAACTTGGCGCCAGTTTTTCGGTCCATAGTCTGACGAAGTATCTCTCGGGACATGGCGACGTACTTGGGGGCGCGGTGATTTGCGACGAAGAGAACTTCCCTACCCTGCGGAATTTGAACCGCACGTCGGGATCGAATCTGGGACCTTTCGAAAGCTACCTCAGCATGCGAGGAATCAAGACGTTTCCCTTGCGTATGGAACGTCAATGCGCCAACGCTTGTAAGGTAGCGAGCTGGCTGGCGACTCATGCGCGTGTCGAGAAGGTCCACTTCAGCGGCGACCCGAATCATCCCGACTCCTCCGTGATCCGGCGGCTGTTCCCACAGGGACTGTACGGCGCGATGGTCAGTATTGAATTGAAGGGTGCCGCGAAGGGGGATATTTTCGCATTCATGGACCGCCTGAAGATGGTAGTGGCCGGAACCTCACTGGGCGATGTGCATACGATGATGCTTTATCCGGTGATGGCGTCGCACCGCGATCTATCGCCGAAGCAGCGCGAGCGAATGGGAATCCGCGAGAACCTGGTGAGGATATCAATCGGCATCGAAGCGCCGGAGGACATCATCGCGGATCTTGACCAGGCGCTTGGCGAAAACTTGTAAGGCTACGCCGGCATTCCGGTGTGGGCGTTCAATGAGCTTCCGATGGAGACGGCGGTGTCGATGATCTTCGGAACCAGGCCGAGCATGGCGCTAACGGTCAAGCCCTGGATGATGAATTTGTCGAGTTTCGTGTTCAGATTGTCCAAATCGCGCTCGTCCTTTGGACTGTAATCAACCGTGATCACCGACGCCTTCAGGTGAGCTTGAACCAGCATTTGGTTGTTGATCTGGGCCTGCACGGAGGCCCGGCGCGAAATGAGCCGTGATTCATCGGCGAGGCTCAGATCGGGATCGTCAAGGAAGTTGTCGATCTCCTCGACTGTCATCTCCATCTTCAGGGTTGCGCCGGAGTTCATGACCTTGAGGTCGTCGATGGTTTTCATATCTCAGGACTCCTAACTTCCGCTGCACGGCGCGGTGAAATTCTTCTTCTGGCTCTCGAGGTCGAGCTTCTGTTTCCCGAGGGACTTTCGCTTGTCCTCATCGGTTTCCTGCTGAATCTTGGCTGACAACGCAGTAATCTTTTGCCCAAGATCGAGGAGTTGGAAGTTGCGGTTTACTTCGCAGCCGAATTCTCCGGCGCCCCTTAGCCTGGCAATCACGCTCTTGGGTTTCGCTAGCGCCTCCAGGGAATCCTTCAGATTGTCGAGGTTTCGCTGTTCCTGTTCAAGGTCGGCAAGTCCCGCGATGAAGCCTTTGTAGGCGTCGACCTCGCGCGAGAGACTCGCCTGGGATTGCTCGAAATCAAGCTCGGCAAAGGCACCGATATCGCCGTGAATTTGCGAGATCCAAGCAACTCTTGTGTTGGGCGCGGCTGCTTTTTCTCGCACCAGGCGGTCCACTGTCGCGGTGGCGCGCCGGTTTCGCTCCACCAGGACGGAGTTGCGGACGCGTTCCGCGTTGGCCTGATCGTAAGTCTTCGCCAAGTCGACATAACTCTGTTGCTCAGCGAGAATCTTGGCGTCCACCTGATCGCGGTAGCTCTTGAGCACTTCGCTCATGCGACTGGCGTACTGCTCTGCAAACTTCGTCTCCCCGCAGGACGATAGGAGCAGCGCGGCGGCCCAGAGGCATCCCACACCGACCTTCATTGGGTCACCAGTTTGCCGAAGATTCCCGCGGCGGACAGTGCCTGGATGATCTGCGCCAGCGCTTCCGGCTTAATTCCGCCCTGATAGAAGAGTGCGAGGCGCTCGACTCCACCCCCAAGCACCGACTCGTAGATGCGCGCGTTTGCGGCACTGATCCGGATGGATCGCACATGCTCCAGTTGTGCCAATCTTAGCTTCAACAACCTCTGCGGCAGTGCTCCTTCGGCTGCCAGTGATCCACAGGCGTAAAGCGCTCTCACGGCGCGTTCCAGTTGATTTGGGCTCGACGCCAAACGGTCGAGGGTTACTTCAATCAGCTCGTCTTTGGGGATGTTCGCAGGAACGGCGCATTGCGTCCGCCAGTGGGCCACCTGCTTTTCCTCAAGGGTGTTTCGCGCGTGCAATGCCACTTGTGTCGTCAGATAGTCCTCGTCAACCTTCAACCGAGCCAGCAGCGCTATCTTTACGTCCACCTTGAGATCATTCAGCTTAGCCGCGGCTTTGTTCACGGCATCGAATTGATCCTGATAGCTCTTGTAGAGGCCTTGCAGTTGATCGAGAGCTGATATCGCGTTTTCGACGCCCTGATTCCCGGCTGCGACATTGGTGCTGGCGAACTTCAAAACAGCATCGATATCCCCGAGTTTGTCGATGGCACTTTTCAAACCGCCGTCGTCTCCAGCGGCGTCGGAAAGCGCGTTGATCTGGGCCTTAATCTGATCCTTCGCTTTGGCGAGCCGGGCCGTGCGGGCCGCGATGTCAGCCGGCGCAGGAGGAGCACTGGGAGGCGGCTCTGTGTGCAGGTCGTCGACATCGCTCCATTGCCTCAGCGCATTGATTTTTGCCTGCATTTCCACACGCGCATCAGCAACAGTAGTGGTGATGTCGCGACGAATCAACTCTTGCACGTTGGCGGCCTGTTTGCGGAAGAGTTCGCCGTTGCGAATCCGGTCAGCGGACTTTTTCGCATCTTGCGCGGCCGCGTCACGTTTAGCGTCGTATAGCCGTACCTGGGCGAAG
Source organism: Bryobacterales bacterium (assembly GCA_038212445.1). Taxonomy (GTDB): domain Bacteria; phylum Acidobacteriota; class Terriglobia; order Bryobacterales; family Bryobacteraceae; genus TMP-7. The sequence continues at coordinate 41,087 of JBBQUM010000032.1, read as the reverse complement.
ACGGTTCTACTCCCTGGAGCCAGCACCAGCAGTAGCATCGTCGCCACAGTTGAGAGTTTCATCAGGTCGCTCCGTCCTCCGTAAGGTTTCTAGCAAATTATAGTGGATCGGCGCGGTCCGCTTTCACATCTCAAGAAGAAGAATTGACAAACGATAATTATTATCGTGTAATAGGATTTCAGTGATCAATCGTGAGCTCGTGATCCGCTTCCGTGAGCAATGTAAAGCTCAAGGTTTGGCGTTCACGCATCAACGCCAAGTGATTTACCAAGCGATAGTTGGCAGCGATGAACATCCCACCCCAGAAGCCATTTACGAAAGAGTGCGGCGCCAAGTGCCATCTATTTCGCTGGGGACGATTTACAAGAATCTGAATACCTTTCTGGAAGCTGGCTTGCTACAGGAAGTGAGTTTGCATCATGGTTCGTTGCGGGTCGATGCCCGCATGGAACCACATCATCATTATGTTTGCCGACGATGCCGGCGAATCACCGATCTTGATGCCGCGGCGATTCGCCCAGTGCGCGTCCCGACAACGATTCCCGCTGGCTTCCACGTAGAACGACAGAACATGGAAATTATCGGGATCTGTGAATCCTGTTCGAAGAAAATACCAACGGTTAGAAAAGGAGATTAATTTTTCAGATGCTAGGAGTCGGATCGAAATTTCCCGCTTACTCACTTACGTCCACGGTGAGTCTGGACAAGGGTAAAGAGTTTGCAACGATTACGGACAAGGACTACGAGGGCAAGTGGAAAATTTATTTCTTCTGGCCCAAGGACTTCACCTTTGTTTGTCCGACGGAGATCGCGGCGTTTGGTAAGCTCAATCGCGAGTTTACGGATCGCGATGCCCAGGTGCTCGGAGGCAGTACGGACTCTGAGTTTGTTCATCATGCCTGGAGAACGCATCACGCGGATCTGAAGGACCTGCCTTTCCCGATGCTCGCTGATGTGAAGCGCGAGCTATCCACGGGCCTTGGCATTCTCGATGAGAACGCGGGCGTATGCCAGCGGGCCACCTATATCGTGGACCCGCAGAACGTGATCCGTTTCGCGTATGTGACTGACCTCTCGGTTGGCCGCAACCCTCAGGAAGTGCTCCGAGTGCTCGATGCGCTTCAGACCGACGAACTGTGCCCGTGCAATTGGACCAAGGGCCAGCAGACTCTCAGCGTCTAATGGCGTCCATCGAGGTTCTTCTCGAGAAGGTTCCGGCGTATGCTAAGGACCTTAAGCTAAACCTCGGCAGCCTGCTGCGTCAGCCTGAACTGACGCAGCAGCAGTTGTGGGGAACGGCAGTCGCCAGTGCGATTGCCTCCCGCAATCCCGAAGTTTTGTCGGCCGTCCTCGCCGACGCCAACACTCAACTCACGCCCGTCGCGCTCGAAGCGGCCAAATCAGCCGCTGCCATTATGGGCATGAATAACATTTACTACCGTTTCTTACATCTCACTGAAAACGGCAAGTACAAGACAATCCCTGCACGTCTGCGAATGAATGTGATGCGGACGCACGGCGTTGAGCAAGCCGATTTTGAGCTTTGGTGCACCGCCGTTTCGGCGATCAACAATTGCCAGGCTTGTGTTGCCAGTCACGAGCATGAGGTCCGTGCGAAGGGAATCAGCGAAGAGGCGATCCTCGCGGCTGTACGCATCGCGGCGGTAATCCATGCGCTCGCGGCTGTCTTCGACAGTGAGCAAGCGCTTCCCGTCGCCTGAAACAACTCCACTCCGCGCGGAGTCAACAGGGCGAGGAAAACTATGTCGCGCAACCAGGACATCGAAAAGCTTCGCGAATTAACCAAAGACATCACATTTTGCATGCTGAGCACACGTGACTCGGCGGGCCGTATCCACAGCCGGCCGATGACGATGCAGCAAACCGAATTCGACGGTGACCTTTGGTTTCTCACCGGGAAATCAACCGGCAAAACAGGCGAGATCGCACGCGATCAACAAGTGAATGTGAGCTTCGCAGATCCCGGCTCGAGCAAATACGTCTCGGTCTCCGGGTCAGCCAACGTTGTTGATGATCGTGCCAAGGCAAAGGAGCTTTGGAATCCAGCCTATATGGTCTGGTTCCCGAAGGGTCTCGACGATCCTGAACTCACGCTGCTTCACGTCAGCATCGAAGCGGCGGAGTACTGGGACTCTCCCAACGGCGTGGTGACGTACCTGATGGGATTTATCAAGGCGGCGACCACCGGCGAGCGTCCGGATAAGATTGGCGATCACGAGAAGCTGGAACTAAGCCGCTAGTCATACAAGCGACCGGCGCCTATGACAGGATGGGGTGTGGAAGTTGTCGGCATTATAGGCACCGGCCGGCTCGGTCTGGCGATTGCAGAGCGGTTAATCGCGGCGCGATTTGAAGTTGTCGGCTACGATACTGACACCGAAGCGGTACGTCAACTGGAAGAGGCCGGGGGGCGCTTTGCCACTCCCTTTGAGATCGTGCTCCGTTGTCGTCGCATCATCAGCGCTCTTCCCTCACATGATCTTGTGCTGAGCGCCCTTCCCGGGGCACGTGCTGGAACCATCGTCATCGACACGACGAACGCCACTCCCGAACAGTCACAGGAAACGGCGGCGATACTACGGGCCCGCGGCGTCGGCTATTTGGACGCGCCGGTATGCGATTGGCACGAGACGGTTCGAGCACAAGGCGGGAAAGTGGTGTGTGGAGGAGATGCAAGCGCGGTGTCGGCATGCCGTGATATCTTCGCAGCGTTCGCCCATCCTTTCATTCACGCCGGGCCGTCTGGCGAGGGTGCGCGGATGAAACTCGAACTGGAGAAAGACAGGTGAGTCATCTATACGGAATCACGGTCGGTGATTCAAGCGGCGTAGGGCCTGAGATTTTATTGAAGGCCTTTAAGAACGGCGAGATTTCGCAAAGCTTCGTCGCGTATGGCGATGCCGGGGCCTTAGAGGCTTATAACCAGGACGGGGTTGAGCTTCGTCTGATATCAACTGTCGAGGATTACCGGCCTGGCCCTCTGAATGTGATCGACCACAGACTCATGTCTCGCGCGGACGTCACACCGGGAGTGTTGAACAGGAAATCCGGTGCGGCTGCAAGGTCCTATGTTGTGTCAGCGACGCGCGCGGCCTTAGCGGGAAAGATTGCCGCCATGGTTACACTACCCATGAATAAGGAAGCGACCCAGCTCACCGATCCTGGATTCGTGGGACACACTGAGTTGATTGGCGAACTGTGCGGCGTCACCGATGTCACGATCATGCTCGCATCGGACCAGTTGATCGTAACCCACGTTTCCACGCATGTGTCGCTTGCCCAAGCCATTCTAAACGCCAAGCGGGAGCGCATTCAGACGATCTTGCGTATGACCTCGGATGCCGTCACCAAGCTCATTCCGAATGCGCGCATCGCGGTTGCCGGCCTTAACCCGCACGCAGGGGAAAACGGTCTTTTTGGGGATGAGGAGATTCGGGAGATACGGCCAGCGGTGGAGTGGGCTCAGGCCCGCGGAATGCCGGTGGACGGTCCGTTCCCGCCGGATACGGTTTTCTACATGGCGGTCCGGCAGAAGAAGTACGATGCGATCGTCTGCATGTATCACGACCAGGGACACGTTCCACTAAAGTTGTTGGATTTTGAAGGCGGGGTGAACGTCGCCTTAGGATTGCCGATTATCAGAACGTCTGTCGATCACGGCACGGCGTTCGATATCGTTGGCCAGGGTCGCGCCTCAACGAAGAGTTTGATCCGCGCAATAGAGTTTGCTGGCCGGTTGTGCGCCGGTGCTCAGATACGATGAAAGCTGCGTAGAATTTCGCGGGTAGAGTATCGTAACGCGATGGGGCGTCCGTGAGGACAACTCATCGGATATTCGGTGCGAGCGAGCGTCGCCAGTAGCCACTCCATCTTGCTCGGCTCGAGCCGCATATTGACCTTAATCGCGGCGCGGCACGCAATGGACGCCGCGATCGACCGGCGTAAATCTTCCACCGACACTCCCCGCAGTTCCTGTTCGGCAATCTCGAGAATCTCGTAGATGACGCCTTCGAGTTCAGTCGCGCTGATTCCCGCCGGAGCACCCTGCACGGCGATGGTGCGGTTTCCGAACGGTTCAGTTTCAAATCCGGCGGCGTTCAGTTCCGATGCGATGCGGTCATACTCGATCTGCTGGGATGCCGACAGTTCGAGCACTATGGGCAGCAACAGGCGTTGAGTTTCCACGCGCCCGGCGGCTCGTTGACGCAGGACCTGCTCGAAAAGAATGCGTTCGTGGGCGACGTGCTGGTCGATAATCCACAAGCCGTCACGGCCGGCGGCGATGATGAAGCTATCGTGGATTTGTCCGAGCGGCCGCAGGTCGGTTAGCGCCGACATATCCTGTGCCTCGGGCGACCACGCGCCAACGGGCAGCGCCCCATGCGAATCGGGCGCACGCAAAGCGACCCCGGCTTGCGGCATTGTCGACGGTATCGCTGGCGGCGCGTCGGAAAAGTCGAACCGTGGCGCCGGACCGGCTTCGCGGTGCAAGGTGTACGATGGCAGATCGTCAAGGCTGGCGCCTTGCGACAATTCGCTCGGCGGCGCGGCGAATCCCTCCTCCTGGATGCGAGCGGTGAAATCTGAATACGGCAGTCCAGCGCCTGGTTGGGGCGACGTGCGCATCGGCATCGTGCTCACGGGGCGGCGAGCGGTGAGTGTTTCGCGAATGGCGTCCCGGACAAAATCATGCACGATTCCAGAGTGGCGGAAACGGACTTCGGTTTTCGACGGATGGACGTTGACGTCCACCTCCTCACAGTCGCAATCGAGAAACAACAGCGCAAAGGGATACGATCCCGGCGGAATCATGTTGTGATAGGCCGAAGAAATCGAGTGCATCAGCACTTTGTCCCGGATGAGCCGCCCGTTCACAAACAAGAAGATTGAATTGCGATTTAGCTTCTGAACTTGTGGTCCCGAGATAAATCCGCGAAGAGCGAAAACCCGCGTACTGCCCTCCGCCTCCGCTTCAGCCTGCGATTCAAGTTGCGCGGTGATTGATGCCGACGGCGGCAGGTAAGGAGGAGGGAGTTGAAGTTCGCGCTCATGATAACCAATATCGACGAGATCTCGCGTCGTCTGACTCCCAAACACTTGATAGACACGGTCCTTCAATTCCGTCACTGGGCTGACGTTCAGCAGTTCGTTGTCTCCGTGGCGCAGTTGGAAACTCTTGGCGGGATGCGCCAGGCTGTAGTGCGTCACCAGTGACGCTATGTGGGCGAGTTCAGTCTGCTCGGAGCGCAGAAACTTCTTACGCGCGGGGACGTTGTAGAACAGGTCGCGTACGGTGATGGTGGTGCCTGCGGCGAGACCCGATTCCTCACAGGTCAGGATGCGTCCCCCGGCGATCTCGACTCGCGTTCCGGCGGTCTCCGAGGCGGAGCGCGTCTCGAGTTCAAGCCGGCAGATGCTGGCAATCGACGGCAGTGCTTCGCCGCGAAATCCGAGCGTGGCAATCGACAAGAGATCCTTGACGTCGCTCAGTTTGCTGGTGGCGTGCCGCTCGAAGGCGAGCAGCGCGTCGTCGCGAAGCATACCGGAACCGTCGTCGGCAACCCGGATCAACTTGCGGCCGCCGGCTTCGACGGTAATCCGCAGGTCGTTCGCGCCGGCGTCGAGGGAATTTTCGAGAAGCTCTTTGACAACGCTGGCCGGACGTTCCACCACTTCCCCGGCAGCGATTTTGTTGGCGACGTTGTCGGAAAGGACGCGGATCTTACCCACTAGCGCCTACTGTACCGTAACGCCTCGTTCTTCCAACAATTCCCCCGTTCGCTGCAAAAGATTGATAAGGTTTCGCCTGAAATTGATGGATTCGCGCACCAAGTTCGACTCGGCGGTAGTAAAGTCCTGCTGAGCCGCCAGCACGAAGAAGATCGTCGTGACGCCGAGGTCATAGCGTTTCTGCTCAGCATCGACGCGCTTTTGCGCGAGATCGCGGGCAACCGTCGCGAGATCCACGCTGGCCTTGCTGTTTTCCACCTGGCTTACTGCCTGCAACACTTGCAGTCGCGTATTGAGCGCGGCCTGCTTGTAACGGAAGGCGTCGAGTTTCTTGGTGACCAGCGCGTCGGCGAGATTGGCCGACGTTGCACGGTCCTTGATCGGCAGTCGCAGGGTCAAGCCGAACCCGTAGGTCGGAAGGCCAAAGCCGAACAATTGCCCGAGGGCATCTGTAGGCCCCCCCGGAATGATGCTGGTGACGGTGGATTTCGTCCCATCACCGGAGAATACATCCTGCTTCGAAAAGAAGGTGCCACCCTGACCGTAGGAGCCATATTGCGCTGTGAGAGAAAGGTCAGGCAGCAATTGATTGTTGACGCCGGTGATCGCGAGGTCGTCAGCCGCCAGCGTTTCGGTTAGCGATTTGAGATCCGGGCGAAGTGAAAGTGCCTTCCGTACTAACTGCTCTTTATCAAATGCCGAGGTGAGCGTTGGCGGTGTGACGGCTTCCGTCAGGGTGATCGGCATGTCGCTGTACCTGGGATCCTGATCAGCACCCATCTGTCGCCGCAGCGAATTTTCGGTTTGTTGAAGAATGTAGCGCGCTTGGGTTACTTGAATTTGTGCGCTCGCGTAGTTGGCTTCAGGCTGAAAGATTTCGAGCGACGAGATGGCACCCAGGCTGTACTCCTTTTTCGACCGCTGAAGTGCCGTGTCAGCTAGTTCCAGCGCCTTCTCCTGTACTCTAAGATTCTCGCGGGCTTCGATTACGGCCCAATATGCAAGCTCGGCTTGAGAAACAATCTGTATGAGCTGGTCCTGGAAAGTAAGCTGGCTGCTGCGCAACCTGCTCCGCGCAATCGTAATCGGCAGGCGAGTGATGAAGCCGCCACGTCCGCGCAGCAACGGTTGAGTGACGTTGAACGCGAGATTTGACGTATAGCTTGGGTTCAGAGTCGCAAACGAACTATTTGTGGAGAATTTCGTATTTGAAAAGCCAACGTTGTACGCCGTACCAGTAGGCAGCACCTGTTGATAGGAAAGGCTCAGAGGTTGCGTTAGCTGGTTCAAGGTATCGGCGCCCGTAAGCGCGCTTGTGGCGCCGGTCTTCTGTCGCGTTGCATTGAAGCGAGCGAGAACGCTCGGATCGAAAATCGCGAACGCGCGCATGATGGCGTTTTGTTGATACTCGACGCTTAACTTCTGTACCGAGACGTCGGGGTTGTTCGACAGCACCAGGTCCAGGTAATTCTTCAGCGAAAGTTCCAGTTTGTCGCCGATGGAAAAGTCGGCCAGACGAACTGGATTCTGCAATTCGACCTTGTTCGGAACCGTGGAGAAGTGACGTTTGAAATAAGACGGCCGCGGAAAGTAAGGTTCGTCGTCCGCTAGCATAGCGGCCGGCAGAAGCAGCGCGCAGAAGAAAGTTAAAACGGTTCGGTACATAGATTCCCTTACTCGTAGCGGATAGCTTCGATCGGATCGAGCTTAGCCGCCTGTACAGCCGGGTAGATTCCAAAAACCAACCCGATGCCCACCGACACTCCAAATGCCACGCCGATGCTGGTGGCGGTGACCACCGTCGACCAACCGGCGGCTCTCGCGATTACCTGCGAGAGCGTAAATCCAAACAGGATGCCGATCAGGCCGCCCAGGATTGAGATTAAGACTGCTTCCGTGAGGAATTGACGAACAATGTCAGCCTGGCGTGCACCTATCGCGCGACGAATTCCAATCTCGCGTGTTCTTTCGAGCACTGTCGCAAGCATGATGTTCATGATGCCGATGCCGCCCACCAGCAAGGAGATTCCGGCAATACAGATCATCACCACCTTAAAAGTGAACTGGGTGCGGCGTTTCTGTTCGAGCAAGCCGGCCGGCACCACGACGTTGAAATCGCCAGCATCCTTATGTGTGCTGTTGAGAATCGCTTTCACGACGCTCGAAGTCTCGATCGAGTCCGTATTCGGTGCGACCTTGATGTAGATGCCGTCGATCTCGTCCTTCAGATAGCTATTGTTGTCTTCAAAGCGGCGCATTACGGTGTTGAGAGGCGCGATGACCATGTTGTTGCGGTCCGCTACTTCCAGACCTTCGACGTCGCTATCAGCGGTGGCCTGCTGCGCAAGCACGCCCACTACCTGAAGCCAGGAATCGTTGATCTTGACGTACTTGCCGACGGCCGGTTCGAAGCCGAGCAGATTGACTTTCGCGGATTCACCGAGCACGCAAACGGGCGCCGAGCGGGCATCGTCCTCATCACTAAAAAATCGGCCCTCCACGATCCGCAGGCTGTTGATGTCGAGAAAGTCGGACTGGACGCCGATCAATTGCGGAACTTCCTGGGATGGCTTAGGGACAACCTTAAGCGGTTTAAATCGCTTGCGCGGCGTCAGCGCTTGCAGGCCCGGCACGTTCTCGGAGATGGCGCGAAAATCACGAAAAGTCAGACCAGGCGATTTCGAACGCCGCTCCTGCAACTCGTTGCGGTCTACGGCCTCCTTGGCCTCGATGATGATGTTGTTGACACCGAGCAAGTCGATGTAGCTCATCATTTCTTTCTGCGCGCCAGCAGTGATAGCCAGCATCGCAACCACTGCGCCGACGCCGAAAATCATGCCGAGCATGGTCAGCAGGCTTCGAAGCTTGTGCACAAAGAGGCTCGTCAGCCCCATTTGCAATTCGGGAAGGAGTCCGGAGAGATTCGCCATTACTTTCCTCCTCCTGGCAGCGCGCTCATTGCGCCTCCGCCCTTGTCGGACTTCCCTTTTTTGTCCGTCTTGCGCGCCGTCGGATCAGCGAGTGCGATAACTTCGTCCACCTTTAGGCCCTCGGAAATCACCATCGCAGATTCGCTACGTTTGAGCGGCTTAATCACGCGAGGTTCCCACTGTGAGCCCTTCTTAACAAAAACCACAGGTTTACCTTCGCGCTCAAACACCGCCTGCATTGGGACGTAAAGCTGGTTTCTCACCTTCTCGATAATGATCTCGACGTCCGCAAGCAAACCCGGACGTAGTAGCACGTCGAACTGAGTCGACTCCTCGGGGGGCGGAGGAAGCTTGGCATCGGCCAAATCCTTGTCGCTGAACTGGCGCGAGCCTCCGAGCCCGAGAACGGGCGGTCCGGGCGGAGGTGGCGTGGATCCGGGCACGCCTTCGTTCTTGCTGTCGCCGGAAGGCTGTGATCGAGGCCTGCCAAGCATCATCGGTGCCGCCCCGGCGGGTTTCTTGCGATTCGACTCGGCAGTGGCGAGGATGCGCTGGATCTGGTCTGGCTTGGCGCCGAGAGCGCCCAGCAGTTCCTTCATGTCGATAGCGAAGATGACATCGAACTTCTTAGCCGGGTCGAATGAGAATGCATTAGACGACGCCGTACCGCTCATGCTCTTAATGCTGGCTCGAAGCTTCTTTTCCGGAAGCGCATCCAAGGCTACCGTTGCTTCCTGTCCTTCGCGCAAATTCGCCCGGTCGATTTCACCCACCTTGGCGATCATTTCCATCTCGGACAGATCGAGTATGTCGGCAACGGGGATACCAGGTTGAACCTGGTCACCCTCACGGATGTCGGGCACTTGCATTCCCGGGAAGAAGAATCCGGTTCGATTCTGACGAACTGCAACCAAGCCGCTGATCGGGGCCAACAGCTTCACCTGACTGAGACGTGCACGTTCACGATTCAGTTCGAGCAGACCCTTGTTTTTTCGCTCGCGAAGTACCGCAATCTCGGCCTGTGCCTGTTCCAGCCTGCTCTTGATATCGCTTTCAAGCTGCTGTAGGCGGCGCTTGGCTTCCTCGAGGTTGAGATCGTTTTTCTTGGCGTCGATCGCCGATAACAGTTCCTTGCGCTGCACCTCAAGTTCAGCGCGCCGGACCGCGAAACGCGCGCTCAGCACGTCAACCTGATCCTGATTGCTCCGAATCGTGAGATCAGCCTGCGCCTTCTTGATCTGCTCGTCGATCTGTTCCAGCTCAAGCTGCTTCTCTTCAAGACGGGAGTTCACCTCAGAGTCGTCAAACTCCACTACCAGGTTCTTCTCCTGGGCGAATGCGCCAAGTGGAGCAAGCCGGGTTACCTGCACAGTCCCAAACAGATTCGGTGCTGTCAGGGTAGCCGACCGGACGGCGCGCAGTTCGCCACGGGTAAAACTACGAACAACCACGTCACCCCTGCGAACCTTCGCCGTCGCAATGGTGTCCTGCCGCTGTGGCAGATTCTTGAAAAAGCTATAGCCATACCAGGCGCCGCCGGCGATCACGCCTAGCAGAATCACTCGAAACAGAATCTTCTTCATCGCATTTCAATGCCGGAGCACGGATCGCTCGCTACAGCTTCCTCGCCTTCTTAGCCGCTTCCACTGGGTTCTCGAGCGCTACCATCTCGCCCGCCTTCAGGCCGCGCGTCACGACGATGTCGGTATCGTTGCGCTTGCCAACTTCGATCGCCCGCAGCTCAAAGTTCTCACCCTTTTGCACGTATACAGCCGGTTTCCCTTTGTTGAGGAAGCTGGCTCGCGCCGGGATCAGGATGCTGTTGGGCTGGCTCTCGATGACGATCTCCGCAGTGCCGCTCATACCCGGACGCAGGCGTGGATCCAGACTTTTCAGCGTCGCTCGCGCGGGAAACGTCTTCTCGGGCATTCCTGCTCCCCTGAAGTTCATGGCGGCAATCGGACTGATCCAATCAAGCTGTGCGCTGAACTCACGATCCGGAATGGCGTCTACTCGAATCTTCGCAACCTGGCTCAACTGCAGCCGACCGCGGTCAACCTCGTCGAGCTTCAGTTCGATGCGCATGGAGGAGAGATCCGGAATTTCCGCGATGGCTGCACCGGTCCACGCTCGATCCCCTTCCTTGAAGGGAGGCGGAGATGAGCCGAATGAGCCGGAACTGCGGAAATTCGGAAGCAGGTTCAGCACTCCGTCGATCGGTGCGCGAAGCACCATCTTCGTCAGGTAGCCCTTGGCGCGATCGGTATCGCGGACGGTTTTATCCTTCTTTTGTTCCAGGCGTTCGAGGTCTGCTTGCTGAGCTACCCGGTGGGAGCCCATGGTGGTCTTCACTTGTCCCAGTTCACCTTCTGAGACGCCCACGTCAATGCGATTTTTTGCGCCCTCGATCTCCGAAATGACCTCGGCTTTGCTGGCCTCTAACTTGGCCCGCTCCACGTTGTACTCCGACGTCATCAGGCTCATGCCGTCGCTCTCGTTCGTCATGCGGTGGGACGCCTTGGTCTGCACGATTTCGCTGTTGACTGTGCGGACACTGGTGTTGCGTTCGAGATACGTCTGCTCCTGCTGGGCAGCGTCGAACTCCACCACGACATCTCCTTTGTGAATCGGTCGTCCGGTCTCGGCGAGCCGGACGATGCGAGGATCGGGCACCTGAGGCGCAGTCAGGATCACCGACTGAACGCTCTTGATCTCACCTCGCGTGCGGACGCTGATGACGAAGTCCCCAGTACGCGCCCGCGCTACCGGAACCTCGACCTTGGTTACGTCGTTATAACGATAGGCGGCGTACATCCCCCCGCCGCAAGCCGCCAGCACCACGCCCCAGATGAGCATCCGCTTGCGCCGTCCGCCTGGCGTCTGCCCAATCCGCTGCTTTGGCTTTAAATCTTTGCTCATGAATCCGATCTACCTGCTTGTTAATTCCTGCGCCCTGGTCTTAATGGACCGTTTCCGACGGGCGCTCCAGCGCGACTATCTCGTTCTCAGCGAGTCCGGAGCGCACCGCAACCTGAATGTTGTTAGCAACTCCGAGTTCGACCTGCCGGCGAACCCAGCCTGAAGGGCTCTCCACCATCACAAATGCCGCGGTTGACGGCGCGCCGTCGCGCATAATCGCCTCCACCGGGGCCACCACTGTCTCTCTCGATTCTCCGCCCAGCAATACATCCGCGCTCACCGACAGATCGGGGATCACGCGCGGATCCATCTCGTCGAGCTTCAACCGAACGGGGATTTCCTTAAGGTAAGTGGCGCGCTGGCCGCCGGGCTTGGCGATGCCGCCTATGGAGTAGACATGCGCTGTCAGAACCAACCCGGGATAAGCGTCGAACCGAACTTCGGCTTTTAGCCCGATGCGCATCAGCTCGACGTCCGCTTGATTGACGGTGGCGTTCACAATCATCGATTTAGGATCGACGACTGACATGAACAAGGTGCCTGGATAGAGCTGATCGCCTTGTTGCAGTTGGCGCAATTCGCCGGCCATCGGCACCGTTGACATCGCCGTCAAACCGTCGATTGGCGCCTTAAGAACCATGCGCTCCACATTTGTCTCGGCACGCTTCAGTTCGATATTGCTTTGTTGCAGATTGATTTCAGCGTTGCGGATTTGCGCGTTCAGCGACGTGGTTACCAATGCCGCTTCACTCTGCAGTTCCTGATAGCGAGCCTCGTGTTCCTGGAGGGCAAGCTTCGCGCGTTCAGCGTCAATAGCCGACAGCACAGGCAACGTTTTCAAGTCGAGGCGGGCTTTATCCAGTGCGGCCTTGGCCTTGGACACGCTCTGCTGGTGGGCGTGGCGGGTGATCGTCAAATCGGACTTCAGCTTGAGCAGCGAAGCTTGCGTCTGGACCACTGAAGCTTTGTAGTCATCCAGGCGCATCAGCATATTCTGGCGATCCAATTCGGCAATCACTTGCCCCTTCTTCACCAGGCTGCCCGGCTTCACTACTTTCTCGAGAACAATAAGGAAGTCGCCGCCTCCGCCTCCTCCCCCACCTCCGCCCGCCAAAGCGTCGCTGGTAGACCCCAGGCCGCTAGCTCCTAAGGCGGCAGATGCCGCGGTGGTGGAGGTAGTGCTCGACGACGAGGTGGTGGTGGAGGTTCCGCCAACGCGACTGGTGGACGCCTTCAAAGCGCTCGACAAATTCCCGGTTGTACCGGTGGAACTTCCCGTGGGACCAATGTTCGCGGGCGCTGCGGAGAGGGTAGGAGGGGCCGCTGCGGACTGCACACTCCCACGGTCCCGGCCGGAGTCGCCACGACTCCCTCGCAGACTCGGCACCACCAGCGACGCCGAGTTGGCGGCGGCGGTTGAACCATTGAGCCGGATTGTCGACCTTACCGTTCCTTTACCAACCCGCGCTGTCCTGACAGTATGGGCGACGGCAATCTCGGATGTGGTGGCTTGCCGCTTGTAAAGGACGTATCCCACCACCACGACGAGCAAAATCGTGGCGGCGGCCCACCACGGCCAGCGGATCGGGGGCTTAACCGGAGTCTTGACAATCTCCGGCAGCAGGCCGGATGGCGGCGCAAGTTGGACGGGGGCCGTGCTGCTCGATGGCAACTGCATTCTGGGGGCTCTAGGCTGTGACTGCTGGAATTTCTATTGTATTAAACAGTAAAGACGGATCTGGAACTCCAAAAGTTAGCGGTACAGTAAATTTTGATCCGGCTCAAGACCGAACGCAGGATGTGACCTCGAGAGTCTCCTTCCAACCGCGACTCTGGGCCGCAATCATCGACTGAAACTGAAACGACAGTTCGGAGAATCTGACTCGCCAGAGCCGGTCGAGAATCTCCATCATTTGCCAGACACCGCTACGGGACCCCGGGTTCCCGAACCACATGCTTTGCGAGAACAGTGGCAGAGGTGCCCCAGCTCTCGAGAGCGGCTAATCCGACAACTTGTAGTCTTCCTTAATTATAATCAGTTCTTTTTATCCGTTAGCTCAAAAAATCCAGCCGGTCCTCCGATCTACTGATTCGCGTTACCCTCGAAGGATACTAATCCTGAGCTGCTGACCATGCAAATCTTGCCAATCTCTCGCAGAACCATACTTCTTCCCATCCTTTTGGCCACGGGTATCGCGCTCATGGCGCAGCCGGCAGCCCGGAAACTCACTACTCCCAAGGAAGCACTGGGTTTCGAAATCGGCGACGATTACCAACTTGCCACCTACATGCAACTCACAACCTGGTGGCAGAAGCTGGCAAAAGAGTCTGACCGCATGAAGCTGGTGGACATCGGACAGACGGAGGAAGGGCGTCCTCAATGGATGGCGATCATAACGTCACCGGAGAATCACAAGAAGCTGGCACGGTACAAGGAAATCTCGAGCCGCCTGGCGCATGCGGAGGGTCTGACAGACGAGCAGGCGCACTCACTCGCCCAGGAAGGCAAGACCGTCATCTGGATCGACGGCGGCCTTCACGCCACCGAGGTGCTCGGGGCCGCGCAGCTTATGGATTTTGTCTACAACATGCTCAGCCGCAACGACGCGGAGACCCTGCGGATCCTTAACGACGTCATTATCCTTGCCACCCACGCCAATCCCGACGGCATGGAGCTTGTGTCGAGCTGGTACATGCGCCAATCAGACCCGCTGAAACGCCGCACCACCGACATTCCACGGCTTTACCAGAAGTATATCGGCCACGACAACAACCGCGACTTCTACATGTCGAATATGAAGGAGACGACGAACATCAACCGGCAGTTGTTCATCGAGTGGTTTCCCCAGATTGTCTACAATCACCACCAGACCGGGCCCGCCGGAGCCGTGCTTTTCGCGCCGCCATTCCGCGATCCGTTCAACTACAACTTCGATCCGCTATCGATGATGGAGCTGAATCTGGTGGGTGCTGCGATGCACAGCCGCTTCATCGTAGAGAGCAAACCGGGCGCAACCATGCGTAGCGGCGCGTCGTACTCCACCTGGTACAACGGAGGACTTCGGACTTCAACCTATTTTCACAACATGGTGGGATTGCTGACCGAAACCATCGGAAATCCAACGCCCATGGACATTCCGCTAGTGCCTCAGCGCCAGCTTCCGACCGGCGATCTTCCTTTCCCCGTTGCTCCGCAGAAGTGGCACTTCAAGCAGTCGGTGGACTATTCAATGACTGCCAATCTTGCCGTTCTCGATCTCGCCTCGCGATATCGCGAGGAACTACTGTTCAACCTCTACCGCATGGGTAAGAACTCAATCGAGCGTGGCAGTCGCGACTCCTGGACCATTACGCCAAAGAGAATCGAGGCTCTCAAGCAAGCCGCAGCCAAAGAACCGCCAAGTGCCGAGGCGAGGCCGGCCGGTGCCCCGCGCCGCGCCGACGGTACAGCCACCGCGTCAGGAGCAGCGGTTGCGCCGGACCTTTCGTCACCGTTCAACGCGCCCACCGTTCCTACGAAGCTATACGAGACCATCCTCCATGATCCCGCGCTGCGCGACCCGCGCGGCTATATCATTCCGGTGGATCAACCCGACTTCCCAACGGCAACGAAATTCATCAACACGCTGATCAAGAATGGCATTGCGGTTGAGCGCGCAACTGCGGACTTCGAAGTTCGCGGAAAGAAGTATGGGAGCGGCTCTTGGATCGTGAAGTCCGCTCAGGCCTTCCGTCCGCATGTCCTCGACATGTTCGAACCACAGGATCACCCAAACGATTTCCAATATCCTGGCGGACCGCCCATCCCGCCATACGACGTAACCGGTTATACGCTTGCCTATCAGATGGGCGTGAAGTTCGATCGCTTACTGGACGACTTTAAAGGGCCCTTCGAAGCGGTATCCGGGGTGCAGAGGCCGCCACCCGGGAAACTGAGCGGGCCGGCGAAACCGTCTGGCTTTCTCATCAGTCATGAGGCGAATGACGCGTTCATCGCGGTCAACCGCTTGTTGAAGAACGGAGACGACGTCTTCTGGTTCAAACAGAAAATCTCGTATGCATCGCGCAGCTTCCTGCCGGGCGCAATGTACATTCCTGCGAAGGCACAGACTCGCGCCCTACTTCAAAAAGCGGCTGCTGAACTCGGCATCGATGTGTATGGTGTCGACGCACGTCCGGCGGGAGACGCGATTCAGTTGAAGCCGGTTCGCATCGGACTCGCTGATCAGTACGGCGGCTCGATGCCTTCGGGCTGGACGCGTTGGGTGCTGGAACAGTTCGAATTCCCGTTTGAGGTGGTTTATCCAGCCGCGCTGGACGAGGGTAACTTAGCTAGTCGTTTCGACGTGCTGATCCTTCCCGATGGAGCGGTTCCGCGCACCGATGGCGGAGGACGCGGAGGCTTCCGGGGAACGCCCCAGCCGAAGGAGGATGAGATTCCCGAGGAATACCGCAGCCGGCTTGGCCGGGTAACCACCGAGAAGACGATGCCTCAACTCAAGCGGTTCGCCGAATCGGGCGGGACGATCGTCACCGTGGGTGGCTCGACGAGCCTCGCGAAGTTTTTCGGGCTTCCTCTAAAGAATGCCCTGGCGGAGCGTATGCCCGACGGCCAGGAACGTCCATTACCCCGCGAGAAGTTCTATGTGCCGGGCTCAGTGCTGCGTGTCACGGTGGACAACACGAACCCTGTAGCGTACGGCCTGCCGTCGGAAGTCGACGTGTTCTTTGAGAACAGTCCAGCGTTCCACCTCGCTCCGGATGCGGATGCACGGGGTGTCAGGCCGGTGGCGTGGTTCCCCAACGCAACTCCGCTGCGCAGCGGATGGGCCTGGGGTCAAGGATATCTGGAAGGCGCCGTGGCGGCAGCTTCAGCGGACGTCGGCGAAGGGAAGCTATACCTGCTGGGCATTGAAGCAGCATTCCGTGGCCAGCCGCACGGCACTTACAAGCTCCTGTTCAATTCGATCTATGCAGGCAAGGCGCGGTGATTCCGCGCCCCGGCTGCGAATTGGCAAATCTGCAGTGATTTAGAACCCGCCGCGCGGACGGTAACCCGGCCGGGCGCGGACGCGATACTTCTTGGCCACATCCGACAGCAGTTCCACCGAGATCTTGCGGAATCCCTCGTTCGGGTTCGGCTGCGGATAGTAGGTGATGGTGTAGGAGTTGCCCAGATCCTCGCGGATGTTTTCGAACGCTTCCACCTGCTTCTGCCAGGTCTTGGCGAAAAAGCTCTTACCGCCAGTGCGCTGCGAAATTCGCTTGAACACGCCACTGGAAATCGGATCCTTGTTCACTTCGTTTGTCGAAATGACGTAGATCGGAATCCCCTCGTCCTCGGCGACCGCGCGGACGTCGTCAGGCGCCACCATGCTGGCGTTATCCGGTCCGTTTGAGAACACGATGACGACCTTACGGCCGGGAACCTTGGCGGCGTCTCTTAGGGTCAGCAACAGAGCGTTGTAGAGCGCTGAATCATCGCCGGCTACAGCCTTGCGTAGTCCGCTAATGGCGTCGGCACGGTCTTTGCCAAGCTGTGCATCACGCTTCAGGTTGCGGCTATAGGTATAGATGGCTACCGAGTCGGCGCGATCCAAACCACGGACGAAATCAGCGATGGCGTCGGACGCGTAGACGAATCCGCGATACATATAATTGCTCGTGTCGAAGAGGACAAACACATTGGTGCCGACGAAAGCATCAGCGCGATTTTCGATCGTCTTTCCACCCTCGCCCTCGACCATTAGTGCCTTCGTAGTTCCGTCCTCGTTCACCTGCAGAGGGGGCTTGTTGCCCTCGGTGAAGGTGGAGAACTTTTGCGAGATTCCGTCCTCAGTAACTTTGAAATCCTTCGGCTTGAGCCCGGTGATGTACTTGCCCTTGTTGTCGGTGACGGTGAAGCTGAGGACCACCATGTCCACCTTCACTCGAAACACGGGTCGCTTGTCTTCCTGCGCTTGAAGCGTTACGCCAGACCCCAACCAGAACATGCCCGCAACGGCCGCAATCCCCAGACCGGCAAGACCAATTTTGCGCGATGACTTCAATGCTGCCTCCTCGTCCTTATTCCTGTCCCGCGCTCGCTGTCATAACCTTGCGCGCGTTCTTTCGCACATCATCTCCAACCAGCCGGAGAGACCTGAGCAGTGCGGGCCAATCCTCCAGGTGAGTGGCGAAGATTCGCTCCACGGTCTGCTGCGTCCACATCGGAACCATGACGTTCAGTTGCGACGGGGGCAGATGAACATCATCAGCCAGCGAGGCGTAATAAAGCAAATTCGATTCCCAACTCTCGGCCATGATGCGGCTGGAATAACCCATCAGGGTCGGGAATGTCCGCAGGTTCAGCAGTTCCGTGCGGTATGAGTTCGTCAACGTTGGTTTCGGAGTTCCGAAAGCCCGCGAAATCTTCTCGTAGCTCACGTCGCCCGAGTCAGTCTCCGCCATTTTGCGAATCTCCATCGCCATCGCCGAATTGTTATTGCGATCGCGAGCGAGGTCGGCGCCGATCAGGAAAAGCTCCGACGGTACTACCTGGTCCATCGCCGCGCGAACGTCGCCGGCTTCTAACAGATCCTGTACCTTGCGCACTCTCACCGGAGGCGCTTGTTTCTCGAGCGCCGCGATGGTTTTGGTTCGCAACTGCGAATCCACAGCGGACTGCGCCATCATCAACTCACCGTAATGCATGTGCAGACCCACCCAATGCATCTGTGCAGGTGTCACGTTCCACCAGCGGGGGATGGTTGCCGAGACTATCATCTGCGGCACGAGGTCGCCCCAGATCAAAGCCTGTTCTCGTGACGGAATGAGGAAATTCTGCTCAGCTTCCGCCAAGGCGTAAGGAACCGCCGCCAGCGAACCGACCAGCCGGCCGCCAGCGCTCGCGGGCCAACCCGAACCGAAGACCTCAGTATTTCGCCAAGTCTGGTTGGCTCCTGAGAGTCCGATGAAATCGTGGCTGCGGACGAAGACGGGATTAGTGATCAGGATTTGGGCGCCCGGAGGTGCATAGTGGACGTACGTGAAGCCCACCAGCGAATCGCGCAGGAACGGCGTCAGCAGTCCCCGCACTTCGCGCAACTTCTCGGCGTCGTTACCGGCTTTGTCAATTGCAGCACGCAGATTCACCTTGCGCTGGTTGTCGATGTGCCGCTCTGTCCAATAACCAAACGCTAACGAATTCTTTTCGGTGGAGCTCAGTTGCGCACGTGGCAGTTGAATCTCGGAAATGCGTGCCGCCAGTTTGCCGACGAGTGCGGCATCCAGCTTTTCACCTTTGCTGACAGCTTCCAGATTGTCCGAGAGTTCGAAGAGTATCTGCAGCGAAATGAGCCGCTGTGCTTCGAAGATCCGGATCATGTCCTGGACCATCTGGGTGTGGGCTTCTGTGTCTGCCGGAGTGACTGCACCTGCCATCAGGTCCATCATCCGATCCTGCGCGGAAACATTTGCCGGAGCCTTAGTGGCGGCTAGCGCTACGCGAACTCCCCCTCGTCCAGCATCGAACACATCGCGAGCGTTCTTGACCTTCGCGAATCCGGTCAGTATCGAGGAAAATACGCCGTCAGCGTCGGCAGGCGGAATATTGCTCTCGCGGCACAAAATCTGCCAGACGGACACCAAAGCCTGCATTGAGCCTACTGCGTCGGCGCGAAGAAGTTGATCCTTAATCTGAGTCAGTCCTTGAGCCGTGTCGAGGAACTGCATGATGCTCTTGTCCGAGAGACCGGGCGCTTCCGCCAGGATTGGATACTGCGCACTGAAGGTGTGAAACTCACGCATCAGACGGTCCACTGTAGCTATCTCGAGGGGCTTGGCGCGGTAGCGATTGACGTCGCTAACAGCCATGAAGATCTTGAGCGGCTCGTTCTCCACGGCCTTGCGCGACAGGCCGAAGAGGGCTTCGAGGAGATCGTCAGAGGTCTTCCAACCCACGGCGGACTTGGTCAGTTTCCCGTCGTACTTTCCGTGTGGGTGATCGATGAACAGCTTCTTCCACACCTCCACGCTGCCGGGGATGTGCGGCTGGCCATTTGCGTCCATACGCAGACGAGTGGTCAGCAGCATCATATCTGTGTTGGCCCGGAAGACTGGACGGGCCGGGCCAGGGCTGGTCACTTTGCCGCGTACGGCGGCATAGAAGCGCTTCATCCGCTCGGGCTCGGTGAGGTATTCCTGAACTGCGCCGCTCGTCCGCATCAAGGCGTCAAAATAGCTGGCGAGCCATCCGTCCTCGCGAACAATCAGCTTTTCGAAAAAGGCGGTTCCCTTTTCGGGACTGGCGCCCGCCAGATCGGCCCACGCCTTCTCTGACCGTGCTCCGCCTGGTACCACCGCCCGGCCATTGCGAATGGTGAACATGGCGCCAAAGAAGTCGAGCACGTGCGCGTAGACCTTGATTCGTGTAACAGGGATCGCTTCCTTCATCAGGGCTGCGGTAGCCGGCTCGAGCTTGCTCATGCCGAGATACAGCCGGCATAAGGAAGGGTCTGAAAGGAAATAGTCGATGAATTCGCCGGTCTGCTTTTCCTTCGCCGAGGCCCAGTATTCGGGACCGTACATCACGGGGACTTGCGACGGATGATAGTCGTAACTAAAAAGACGGTTGGCTCGCAGGGCGCTTTCGAGATCGGCCAGTGGGAAGCCGGAGTCGATGGTCAGGAACGCGCGGGTCGCGTTAACGGTTTCGAGAATTACCTCGCTGCCGCACCCGCCGCGCATACGATAGCCGAGCACCTTCAAGAGATCTGCTGTCTGAGGGGACTCGCAGGTCTCGATCTTGATTACCTTGCCGGCGCCGGCCAGCTTTTCCAACTCGCGTGCCTGCGATAGGTACCGGACCACCAGCTTTAAGTATTCGGTTTGGTCGAGACCTTCGGAGCCGCTGGTTGCCTGGTAGCCGTTGGTCACTACATTTCGGGCCAACGCGCCGAGCACATCGTCAGGCGCCAGGTCGGGAGAAAGCGCGGCCATGCGCGAGAAGGAGCGCAGAGGCCCCGGGATGTCGATAGTTTCTTTCTTCGTCGCGGATGACGGGGCTGCCGCCAGGGTGAGCGCATTGCCGCCCGCCGCACGGTAGACTTCCAGATGCTTGACGGCGGATTCCTTGTCGCCCGCCAGCAGGTCTAACGCCACCAGGTGCCGAGCAACGTCGGCGCGTTCAGCTCCGCCGGAGAACATTCCCAACAAGCGTTGGTATTGATCTCGCGCCCCCGGATCACCGTGGCGTTCGAGAAAATCAGCGTAGGCACTCACCGCCGACGGATCGTTGGAAGATGAACGGACGGCCTTCTCAAGCAGTTCGTGAGCACCAGCGGCGTCGCCGCGCCGCTCCAACTCCCACGCCTTCGAAGTCCAGTCTTCCCCACTCACCCCCAAGCAAAACCCAACAATTACGAGGATCGATAGGAACGGCTTCATGCTCCGTAACCTCCCTGTGATTGCAAATGTGCACCCGTCGCGGCGTCCGGTTCGGTCCAGCCCTGCCGGAGGCCCTCTTGGATATACACTCTAACACTGCCTCGTAGCGGTCGGAGCGCGAACTTCGATTCAGATGCTATTGTCGTCTTCTCAGGCGCATGAAAGTCGGAAGAAAATAGAGATCTTGGCACAAGGTTCCCCAGCGGACGGTTTTATGACGGCCCTTCGAACGCCCTTGGAACAGAGCGCTGTCATCTTCCTATTCTTTTTCTTTGCCCTGACGCTGACGGGTGCGGATTGCAGTCAGCCAGACCTATTCCGGAGCCTGAGAGTCAGTGCCGCAAGCAACCCCGGCCTTGCTTTCGATTGTGCGACCGCTCTTCATTCTGAACGTCAGCAAGAGTTTGTGCTTCGCCTCGCGTTTGCGGCGGCAGCCCCGCGCGACCCCGATCTTGTCGTGAAGCATTGGGCTCAAGTCGCCGGCAAAACCTGGCTCGCCGCAGCGGGATTCTTTCCGGTGCTCGAGATAGCTCGCCGCCTCCCCGCCCCAGAGGCGCGGCAACTGGTGCTTGAAGCTACGCGACGGAACCCCAGCCTTGCGTTGCGCGAGTACGACAGCTATGGCGATCTGCCTTGGGCCGGTGCAATATTCGAACAAGCTGTGCGATCCGCTCCGGATGAAGCGGTAAGCCTCGCTACCCGGCAGCCTGCGGTTCTGGCGCGGCTACGTGCTCATCAATTTCGGGTCCTGGTCGAACTGGCGTCCGAATTTGGCATTTCAGCCACCGAGCGTGAGCGCCTGGCCGCCTTTCACCAGCGAATTCAATCCGGCGAATTGTCACAAACAGACGCGCGTCGCCTGATTCACGACTACGCGTTCTTCCCTGCCCTTGTACAGGCACGTCTGAACTCCGCTGATGACGCTGATTTTCTCGACCGTCTACTGGCTCGTACTGCGTCACTTTCTTTCCGCTGGTTTGAAGATCGTCCCCCGCGACTCGCCCATCTGAACGCGATTGAACTCTACTTGCTTCTCAGCTACGGCCGGGCTGAGGAGGACGACCGCCTGTTTACCTCGGTCTTCGATTCTTTGCTTCTTCCAAAACTACGCGGTATCGCTCTTCCCAACCTGCAACTTCGCCATTTCGTCGCACTAGCTGCTGACCATTCACGGCTAGATGTTTTCCTGCGCGCGACCCCAATCGGTACGCTCGCCCGGTCAATGGCAGACATCCACACCCTGGAGGACGCGCTCGACGCATCGGAGGTGATTGAGAACATCACGCAACCCGCGCAGCTTATGCAAGCTCAGTCGGCGATTCAGTCATACCGAAAGGCGGGCGAAGAGGAAAGCTCGGTTTTCTACAGTCTGCTTGCGGCCAGGATCGACGAAAAGTTGAAAGCTCCGGCCGGCGAATTCGCTCGTTTTTTCAATGATGATTCCCGGCTGAGAACTAAAGCTCTATTTGACGCAACGGGCATGTGCACCCAGCGTCACGTCTTTCATGCAGATGACGATGGGGTGGAGTCGTTTCAGTCCTTCCAGAGGCAATACGCGCTCGATCCGGCCTGGCATTGGGAAGATCACGGCGACTGGGTGCGCCTAAGTGCCGACCACGTGGTGATCTACGCCAACAAGCCAGTGGGTGAAGGACAGGCGGCCATCTCGCGCCTGCTGGCCGCGACGCGAACGGAGCCAACGGTATTCGTTCACCGGGGACACAGCTATCACGTCGAGCGCAGTCTGCGCTATCTAACAAGCGCCGCTCACCTGGTGTTCCTTGGAAGCTGCCGCGGGCTCGGTGTCACTGCGGAGGTCCTGCTGACGGCGCCTGAGGCGCAATTGATCGTCACCCGCTCAGTGGGCACTGCCAGCGTTAACGATCCGCTGCTCAAAGCGATTAACGACGAACTGCGGAAAGGCGTTTCTTCGATCGACTGGCAGGTGTTCTGGAAAGCACAACAGACTCGCTTCGGCCGCTCCCCGGTTTTCGAGGACTACATCCCGCCGTACCGCAATCCTGCCGCCCGGCTGGCTGCAGCCTACTATGCGTGGCTCGCGTCGTGATAAGACTGTGGTGGCCATGCAACCCGAACACTACACCTCGGCCGTCGCCGTAATCGGCACAGACGACGTCGCGGGAACGATCAAATATTTCGAAGAAATCCTCGGCTTTGAGCGGGATTTCGCATGGGGTGAGCCCCCGATTTACGCCGGCGTAAAGTCCGGTGGAGCAGAGTTATACATCACCCACGACCCCGCACTTGCAAAAGCGATTCGGGATGGAGGGCTGCGACCCGACATCTTTATCTGGGTGGAGAAGATCGACCATTTCTATGCCAGGCACAGAGCCAAGAACGCCGTCATTGAGGAGGAACTCAGCGAGCGTCCCTGGGGAGTCCGGCAGTACGTCGTGCGCGATCCTAATGGCTACCGTTTGAAGATCGCCGAGCCTTGGGAACCGGACATCGAGGACTGATCCGCAGTCAATTGCGACTGGCGTTTATTTCCTTCGAGCACTCGTCCCACGGCCACCAGAGCCAGAGTGATCAGCGTGAAATACGCCGCATTCTGAAGCGTAGTCTGCTTGGGCAGGACCGCAAGAAAGTGGCTATTCACGCCGATGACGACCAGAAAGAAAACGAACGCAATCAGGTTCGCCGTCATTCCACGGGCCGAGTCGTATTTCTCAAAATCACGATGAAGATCGTAGTCCCGCTTGGGGAAGCGCCGGGCAACGTCCGAAGGGCGCCAGCCTGGATGCATGTACCAGACTCGTAGTTTGTCCAGCCAGTTCTCAGCGTGCCAGGAGTCCTTGATCATCGCCCAGTAGTAGTGAAAGTTCGCCCAGACCGGGTTCCAGCTCTTGAGCTGGCCGCGGATTCCGTAGACGCATGGTTCTTCGTCCAGCTCATCCTGATACGTTCCGAACAGGTGGTCCCATGCCATAAATACGCCGACGTAATTTTTGTCGAGGTAGATATCATTCTGCGCGTGATGGACACGGTGATTGCTCGGGGTTTGAATCCAACGATCCAGCACGCCCATCCGGCTAATCAGGCGTGTGTGCGGCCAAAACTGATAAAAGAGTTGCGCCACCGCCACCATCAAATAAACAGGGAGTGGGACCCCTGTCAGTGCCAGTGGAACGTAGAATATCCATCCAGTGATCGATCCCGTTCCAGCCTGACGGAGAGCCGTGGTGAGGTTGAACTCTTCGCTCTGGTGATGGACAACATGCGACGCCCAAAAGAAGCTGCACGTATGTCCCAGCCGGTGATTCCAGTAATAGCAGAGGTCGTAGAGGACGAAGGCGTAAACCCAGGTAGCCCAATGAGTCGCCGGCAGGTGGAACGGCGCGATATTGCGGACGACCCAGTCATAGACGAGCAATCCAATGAAGCCGAAGAAGACGCGATTGCCGGTTGAGATAATGCCGCAACTCAGCGAGTTGATGGCGTCGGCGAGCGTGTAGTAATGAGTTCGCTTCCAGCGGTCGGCGATCAGTTCAATGATGATGAGCGCCAGGAAGACGGGGACAGCGAAGGCGACGGCCTTGCTGTAGGTTGTGTCCATCGGTGGAACTATTCTACGGCGAGATGCGCTCCCGCGGCGCGGACATTCCGCGCGCCATCCGTCCGGCTGAGATTCGCCGGGCATCTTCGGTACGCGGGTCGGGAAGAATCGCGATCCTCACTTCGTCCGCACGATCGTCAAATCCCTCACCCAAGACGCCTTCGATTGAACCACCAGCCACGGCGAAGTTGAAGAACGATTTGCGGCCATCAGCATCCACGGAAATCCGGTAGCGACCCGGCGCGAGAAAGAAGCGCTGCGTGTATCGGACAGCGCGTGGACTCTCGAAGCCGAGTGGAACCTCTGATCGTTCCACAACCCCGCTGCCGTCCTCCACCGTGAGTCCAATCCGCGCGGCGGCAGTACTACGTACTGACACATCCACTACCGGGATGTCCCCGGCTTTAAACTGGAGCACTCTGATCTCGGGCGCGGTGAGCGGCGTAAATTTTGATTCGACCTCCGCACGGAGTGGGGTGTCGCACCGGAGCATATGCGAGATTGAAGCAGCGCGGGACAGGATCTGGTCCGCCTCGGCGCCGGTAACGCCCCTGGCCACGCCAGTAGAAGCGTCGACAACCTCTTCCTCGGCTGGCGAGTACTTCAGCCGGTTGCGGATGTCGTTGGCGGTCACGATGTCATTCACCGGGAACATCAAGCGCGTCCCCGGTTGTGGGATTAGCAGATCGCGTATGGAACTGAGTTGCGGCGAGTAGAGCTTAAAATCGCCCACTCCGCGTCCCCGGTAGAACAAGAACTGCAAACGCGATGAATAGCCAGTGCGGGGCAACGACTCGTAGTACCAGACCTCGCAGGCAACAAACAAGCGGCTGGACGGCAATTGATGAACAGCTGCGGGCTTGCCGTTGGCGATGTAAATCCTGCCCTGATCCGTGTTGGCGCCCGAGCCATCCCTGCCGCTGCCAAACGCCGAGTCGGCGTAGGCAACGCGCTCAAAGTATTCGGACTCCGAGATGGCTTTCCCGGTCCAAAACGATCGGCGAAAAGCATCGCGCTCAGCCTCACTACGCAACTGCTGATAGAGTTTTTTCTCGTCACCCGACAGTACTGGACCCGTACGAGAAAGCCAGGGATCCGAGCCGCCCCAGACGGCGCCGAAGATACAGATTGCGGTGAGGAGTTTCATGATAGCTCCTCAGAAATCAAAGCGCCCGGCGAACTGCAGCATCCTGGCGGCATACGCAAGGTTCGTGTTTTGCACTGGACGCCCGTAGGTCGCAAGTCCTACGTTACCTTGATAGCCCCCGTAATTCTGGGCGTTGATCACATTAAAGGCTTCGAAGATGCCGGTCAGCTTAAAGCGCTCTTTGACGACAACTGCCTTCGACAGTCTCCAGTCAACGCGGTTAATCGCCTGTCCGCGTAATGCGTTGCGAAGCACCTCGGAGTATCCAGCGGCGATAGCCGGCTTCACAAACTGCGAGTCGACGAAAACCGAAGTCGTACTGGCGAATACCCGATTCGCGCTTCCGGTGTAGGCGAAGGGATTGGTGGGAGAGGTGACGGTGAAAGCCGCGCCGGAACCGAAGTGGTAGAACAGGCTGGTCTGGAATCCCCAAGGCAGTTGTACGCTGCCGCTGAAATTCAGCGTATGGCGCTGATCGTCCACCGAGGTCGCCCATTCGTCCGCAAGATCGTATTGGTTATTCGGATAAGTGAACGGACCTGCGGATGAATCCTTGAGCTTTGACACTGTGTAGGCGGCCCCGATCTGATAGCGCTTCGCAAAACGGCGCTTCACTTCCATCTGCGCCCCGTAGTAGATCGCTCCCGCCGAGCTTGGCGTGGTGAAAGTGAGGACCTGAGCAAAGCGCGTGTCGGGACGTCCTCCCGTACTGGGATTCACGTTGTAGCCAGTTGCCGGGTTATAGAAGAGGTTCGCGTCCTGACGCTGCCATTCGTGGTAGACGCGCCAGTAAACGAAGTCGCCGGAGAAGGTCCAGTCGGAGCCGAATGACCTTTCGCCGCCCAGCGACGCCTGGAACGAGTAGGGTGTGATGACGTCTTGCCGGTTGATCTGGATGCTCTGGAGAGGGACTGCGACCTTGCCGGATACGAAGTCATCGCCGGTAGCAGTCCCGAAAGGCTTCGACAAATCGATGTTGGTCGTCGAAGTCCGCTGCACCGAAGCCTGAATTGAAGTCTCACCGTTGAATATGTACTGGTCGATCACCTGATTTGCCTGGATATCGGCATAGTAGAGTCCGGCACCTCCACGGACAACCGCCTTATGACTGCCCGTTGGATCCCAGGCGAATCCGATTCGTGGGGAGAAATTGTTGTTGTCGCCGCCCCGCGGCTTCACCACGCCGCTCTTCAAAGCGGGTGTATAGAATACGCCGATATCGTTGTCGTATCGCAGTCCGAGATTGACCGTCAGCCGCCTCGACAGCTTCCAGTCGTCCTGAACCCAACCGCCTAGAATATTGCGCGGAATGTCGATATTGAAGTTGCCGAAGCCCTGCGTGTAGACACTCACCAGGGGGCTCACCACGTTCAACTTCCAGGTTGAGGGATCGTTCCAAACCGGGAATGTATCGGCGAGATTCGGAGTACCGGTGATAGTCGCCAGACCTCGTACATTCTGCTGGAACAGGCCCGTATGATTGTTCGCCAGATACTCGGCGCCAAGTTTCAGGCTATGTTTCCCTTTCAACCAGTAGAGATCGTCGCGTAACTGGTGGACTGTCTGATTGAAGATCTGCGGGTAGTTGTATGCTCCGCCGATGGTCACGCCGCCGGGGAAACGCATCTCGAGCGCTTGAACCATCGGATCGTTGGTCCACGTGAAGTAATTGAACCCATATTTGACTTCGTTCACCATTGCGGCAGTGGCAACCCAGCGCCAATTGACCAGGGCGCCCTCACTCTGACGGGTGCGCGCCGCAGCTTGTGACGGATGAGACGAACTGCTGGCGAGGTCGAATGGATTTGAAAACGTGAAGGCGCTAAAGCGTGCGCTCAGTGAATGCTTGGAATTCAGCATGTAGTCCACACGCGCCAGGTAGGAGTTGGTCTGCGACTTTGTCGCGAATGAGAAGTTCAAGCCAGGAAATCCCGTGGGCGTATCGAATATCGTGCCCGGCTGGCGTTCGCCTTCAAACGCGCCGAAGAAAAACAGGTTGTCCTTAATGATGTGGCCGCCGAAGGTTCCGCCATACTGCTGGTCGGAAAACGGAAGCACGCGTTGGGCGATGGGGTCGGCGGCATTCACGGAGTCGGTGCGGAAATAGCCGTACGCAGAGCCATGGAAGTTGTTGCCGCCCGACTTGGTCTGCGCATTCACCTGAATCTGCGAACTGCGCCCCAGCGTCGCGTCGAAGCGATTAGTAATTACCTGGAACTGCTCCATCGCCTCACGGGAAAACTGAGGCTGTCCAAATGTTGTTCCCGCGGAATTCTGAGTCACCTGCTGGCCGTCGACGTTGATCTGGAACCGCCCGCTCGACACTGTCCCGAGCGGCGTGTTGCCAATCGAATTCACTGTCACGCCTGGCACCAACAGCGAGAGTTCCATCCAGTTTCGCCCGTTCAGCGGCACGTCCTTCATCCTCGACGGATCAATGTTGCCGCCGACCTGCGACGTGTTGGACTCCACGAGGTTCGTCTCCGCCATAACGTCCACGGTGGTGGCCGCATTTGCAGGCTTCAGTTGGACGTCCACGCTTGCCGACTGCCCAACGAGCAGAGCAATGGTTCGCTCAGCCGGCGTGAACCCAGGCACTTCGATTCGCAGCCTGTATTCCACCGCTTGTATGGACGGAAAGACGTAGAGACCCGCCTGGTTGGTCAGCGTTGTGGAGGCAGCGCCTCCGACAACGGGCGTCAAACGCGCGATCGCTTGCGGTATCACCGCTCCCGACTCGTCAGTTACGGTGCCCTGGATGGATGTTTGCTGCGCAAAAGCCGGCAGCACGAGTAAACACACGTATACCGCGATGGTTCCGCTACGGTTCATGATCGAGCTCCTATTTTTTAGCTGCGACTTCGATCACGGTCTCGGTGATCATCTTCAAACCACTGACTAGTGATTCAACGGGGACACGTTCGTCATTACCGTGCATACGTTCGAGGTCCTGCGCGGTAATCGGATAAGGATAGATGCCGTACACCGGAATCCCACGCGTGCGCCACGCCGACGCGTCGGTTCCAGCTTGAAACAGGTAAGGGGTGACTTTCGCTCCCGGATAGGTGGATCCGGCCCGCTTCACCAGGGCCTCGTAGAGTTCGCCGGTCTTGGGAGACTCGATTCCACGGCGGGCCGCGGCCATATATTCGGCCATCATCTTGGCTTGTTCGGGAGTCATCGCACCACGCGAAGTCCCCATGGGAGCCTGGGTGACATCGACCATCCGGTCGTTGATTACGTTCTTCAGTTCGGCGATCAGTTCCTCGGGCGTCGTTCCAGGAATCGTTCGGAAATTCAGAGTCGCGTCAGCGGAACCCGGAATCACATTGCCTCGAAAACCGGCGCTCAAGAAAACCGGGGCAATGGTGTTGCGCATGATCGCGTGCAGCAGCGGATTTTCACTGATCGCCTTGTCCGCGGCAGCGACGAGTTTAGGGTCACTGCTGGTGGCCAGATTCCGGAAGTGAGTCTTCATGGGCTCGGGGCTGGTTTCCGAGAGTGTGAAGAAGAATTGACGGGTGGACTCGGTCAGCTTCGGCTTGGTGTCGTACTCCGAGATCTTCGCCATCGCCCGCGACAATCGAAAAATCGCGTTGTCCTTAAGCGGCATTGACGAGTGGGTCGACGTCCCGCGCGCCGTCAGCAGCAACGAAATCCCCGACTTATCGGCTGTCGAGATACTCACGTACTGCACTTTGCCGGCGGCATCTTTGATGATCCAGCCGCCTTCGTTCAGCGCGAACTCGCAATCGATCTTGTCCCACGCCTTCTCGGCCAGGAAGCGAGTGCCGTACAAACCGCCTTCCTCGTCGGCTTCAGCGAGAAATATGATGTCCCTCGCCAGTGGACGCTTTGATTTCGCGATGTCCATGGCCGCCTGAGCAAAGACGGCCAGCCCGCCCTTGAAGTCGATGGCGCCGCGTCCGTACACATAGCCGTCCTTCACAATGCCGGCGAATGGATCAAGACTCCATTTTTCCCGTTCCACTCCCACCACGTCTTCGTGACCGGCGAGTAGAATCGGCTTCTTGCTGCCATCTCCGCGGAGTCGGGCAATGAAATGCGCCTTGCCTGGAGTCGGCGTTGGAATGATGTCGATCTCAAACCCGAGCGGTGCGAACTTGGTCTTGAGGAATTCTGCGAGTTTCGCCTCATTACCCGGAGGATTGCTCGTATCGATCCGGATGACCTCCGTCAACAGACGAACGACGTCCGGCATCGTCCCGGGCGCCTGATCCGCGGCGCCCAGTCGCGCTGCCATCAGAAGGACGGGCAATGCCGCGCGCATGAATCTCATTCGATTCTCCAAGTGTGTAGATGTGACGCCGCGACGGAGCAGTGAGGACCGGACATACGGTGCGCCGGCTTGGACAGGTTTCTGACAGCCTAGCCGATGTTACAAGCCGATGTCAAACTAAATCGTTGATGATTCAGACGCTACTGGTACACACCTGCCGCCTTGAAATCGCCGGCTTTGACGATGGTCAGTGTGCCGGCGTCTACATGGCGCCGGAAAACCTCGCTGATTTGCTCCGGCGTCAGCGCCTGGATTCTCTGCTCCAGTTGCTCGTCCCATTTCATGGTTCGCCCTCGCTCTTCATGCGAGGCAAGCAACGTCATTAGCGCGGCATCCTGCGATCGCAAGACCACTCGGGAATCGAGAAAGGCCTTCTTGGCGTCCGCCACTTCCTTAGCGCTGAAACCCTCCTTCACCGTCTTCGCCAATTCGTCCTTGAAGCTTGCTTCCACTTTCGGACCGTTCACAGGGTTCAAGCTCACCGTTCCTGAAAGGAGTGCGGAATCGCCCTCCACGGGAATAGCGACTCGAGCGTTTGCACCATAGCTCAGGCCTTCTCGATTTCGAATGCGGTCAGACACGCGCGACGTAATCGGCCCGCCAAACATATACCCGGCCAGCACCATCGCTGGATAGTCAGGATCCGTATCCGCTAACCGGAACCGCAGTCCAGCTTCGAACTGCGCGTTGGCTTTGTCCGGCGTCTCGATTTTCTGATTCGCCGCCGCTACTTGTTTGAACGAAGCAACAATCGGCTTGTATGCCATCGTCGTGTTCCATTTGCCAAGCAGTTCCTCGGCCGCCGCCTGCACCGTCTTCTGATCCACAGAACCGACGATGGCCAGCACTCCGTAATTCGCTCCGTAAAATTCGTCATGGAACTTCTTTACGCCTTCGAGCGTGACCTGTTTGATGTCGCCAAGCTGCTCTTCGCGCGGCGCGTTGTACAAAGCATCGCCCTTCTTCCAGGGACTCAGCTGACGCTGCAGAGTCTCGGCCGCAAGCTGCGTGGGCTCAGTTTGCGGAGACTCGAGTGCTTTGATGCGCGGCGCCAGCACGCGGTCAAATTCCTTTGCATCGTAGGCCGGATCGCGCAACATCTCCACCGCTAGCCGCATCGCAGGCAGGAAGTTGGCAGCCGGGACGGTGACATTGGCTGTGGCAGAGGAAATGGTGCTTGTTGGACCGAATCCGCCTCGCCCACCGCCGCCACGACCTCCCGCAAATCCGCCTCCTCCTCCCCCGCTCACCTGAATTCGCGCATTTAACTTGCGCATCTCGTCCGCCAACTGCTCGCGGTTCTTGCTCTTTGTCCCGCTGTTCAACAGCGAACCGGCCACTTGAGCAACTGCGCTCTTTCCCGCCAGCGTCGCTGCGTCACCGAACCGCAACTCAATCTGGGCCGTCACCATTTCTGCTTCTGTCGTCTTTGGCAGCATGACGACCTTCAACCCGTTAGAAAGCTTCGTACGGAGTACGCGATTCTCAATGTTCGAGGGTGTCGGATCGAAGACCTCGGCATGCGAAATGACGACGCTACTCTTGTAATCCTTCAGCAATTCGGCGAGATTTGGCGTTGCAGGGACTATCGTGCGATCGGGCGCCGCGTCAGGGCGATAATAGCCGACTGTGCGATTTGATGCTTTCAGATAGGCCTTGGCAACGCGAACCACGTCCATCGGTCCCACGTCCTTAAGCCGGTCGTGCTGAAGGAACATCAATCGCCAGTCTCCCTGCGAAATTGCCGCGTTCAACGCGCCAGTCGCGATCGCTTGGGGATCGGAGAGGCTGTTCTCGAGATTCCGCAGCATTGGTGGTGACGCGCTCTACCTCCTCTTTGGTTGGCGGATTCTTGACGACGCCTTCTAGTGTCTCGATCAGTGCGCGGCGAGCATCCTCGAGCGACTGGTCCTTGTTCAAGCCGGCGCTCAGCATGATCAGGCCAGGGTCGTGTAACTGCTCTACCGACATACTCGCCGAATCCGCGATCTTCGTATCCACCAGAGCCTTGGTTAAGCGGCCAGTTGCGCCGCCTCCTCCGCCAAAGCCGCCGCCACCACGCCCGCCGCGTCCACCACCGCCGCTCATGATCCCCGCGAGCACCTGCAACGCCGCGGAATCCGGATGCCCGGCAGCGGGACCGTGGTAGGCCACAACCACATCCTGCCCCTCGCCCACGCGGCGTAGCTCCACGAAGCGCTCACCGTCCTGAGGCGGTTCAACAGTGTAGGTCTGATCGAGAACCCGCGAGGGTCGGGGCAGTTTGCCGATTGTCTCCGCAACGGCCTGCAACGTCTTGGCTTCGTCCAACCGTCCAGTGAGCACGAGCACCGCGTTGTCCGGCTGATAGTATTTCCGATAGAACGCTGCCAGCCTGTCGACGGGAACCTTTTCAAGATCGTCTTTGGATCCGATGGTCGATTTCCCGTAGTTGTGCCATAGGTAGGCCGTCGCCTCCACGCGCTCGCGCAAAATACTTTGGGGACTGTTCTCGCCGCGCTCGAACTCGTTGCGCACAACGGTCATCTCGGTATCGAGAATGCGCTTGGTGAATTTCACGTTCACCATCCGGTCGGTTTCGAGGCCTAGAGCCCACTTCAGATTCTCGTCCGTTGCAGGAACGGTCTCGTAGTAGTTCGTGCGGTCATACGAGGTGGTGCCGTTCCATGCCGCGCCGCGCCCTACGATCTCGTTCTTAATCTGGCGGCCGTTCACCGTTTCGATGAAGTTCATGTGCTCCAGCAAATGGGCCATGCCGGTCTCGCCATAACCTTCGTGCCGCGAACCCACCAGGTAGGTGACATTCACCGTGATCTTCGGGTTGGCCGGATTCGGATAGAGCAATACGCGCAGGCCATTGGGGAAGGTGTATTCGGTGATGCCGCCGGCTGACGCCTTCCTTTCGACACCCGCAGGCAGCGTATCTGCAAAGGAGTAGAAAGACACGGGCAAGGCAATGGCCCACAGGGCCAACGACACTCTGGAGAACATGCTGGAAGCGGCGCTTCGGTGCTGCAAAAGGTTACAGGGTTCCGATCCGGGGACCTGGCTGAGCGTATCCCTGGCAATCATTTAGAACAAATGCGACCGCCATAAGCATCTACGATTTGTGACACGCTATGACGTGGTAATCGTTGGCGGTGGACCCGCAGGACTGTCCGCTGCATTGATGTTAGGCCGCTGCCGGCGGCACGTGCTGATAGTCGACTCAGGCAACTATCGCAATTCCGCATCCCATGGGGTCCACGGCTTCCTCTCGAGGGACGGCATCCCACCGGCGGACCTGCTAGCCATTTCGCGGAAGCAGCTTGAACCCTACCGAGTGGAGTTCTGCGAGGGCATCGTGAAAAGCGTCTCGGGGATCCTACCCGATTTCCAGGTTTGTCTGGCGTCCGGTGAGGAAGTCGGCGCGCGCAGGGTTCTGTTGGCCACCGGCGTTGTCGACGAAGTTCCAAAGCTGAAGAATGTTGAACAGTTTTACGGCGCGAGCGTGCACCATTGCCCCTACTGTGATGGCTGGGAGCATAGCGATCAGCCGCTGGTTGCCTATGGAAAAGGCAAACCCGTAGCGGGACTCGCGATGTCGTTGAAGACGTGGAGTGACGACGTCGTGATCTGCACCGACGGCCCTGCCAAACTGGCAGCGCGTGAAAAAGGCGAACTAGCGGCTTTGAGAATCCCGATTCACACCGCTCGGATCGATCGCCTGGAAGGAACAGGCAGAACGCTCGAGCGGGTGGTATTTGCGAACGGCAGCGCAATTGACCGGCGCGCGATCTTCTTCAATACGGGCCAAAAGCAAGCCTGCTCCCTCGCCGGAGATCTTAAATGTGTTTTCACACATAAGGGAGCGATACAATCCGATCGGCGTGAACGCACGAGTGTCCCAGGAATCTTCGCGGCGGGTGACTGCTCCCGGGATGTTCAGTTCGTGGCGGTGGCGGTGGCTGAAGGTGCAATCGCGGCTGAGGAAATCAACATCGAATTGCAAGCTGAGGACCGCGCAGTCCTGTTATCGGCGATCATTAAGACGTGACTCGACGTGAATGGCTCGCCGGCTTCGCCCTCGCACCGCAATTCTGGAACGACACGCGGTACAGCCAATGGACAGCCGCCGAGGCTGCGTCGATGCTGTCGAAGTCCCCTTGGGCTCACAAATCGGGAGATGCCACTGTCCTTTGGTTGAGTGCGGAACCGATCCAAATGGCGCTCGCTAGACAGGAGCAAGGGAGCCTGTCACTCCCGGCAGCGCCTCGCAGGATGAAAGCCTACGTCATCCGCGTAGTGGGAATCGCGCCCGGTTTTTTGCCGAAGGATTATCAGGAACGGCGCGAAATGCTGATGCGGCAAGCCAAGCTGTTGGTCAGAGGAATGCCTGACATCGTACCAGACGAGGTCAAAGTGACGGACGAGGGTCTGGAATTTTGGTTTCCACCGGACCGTCCGATTACGACAGCGACGAAACAAGTCGACTTCTCATTCCGCGCCGGCAAGCAATCGGTAAGAGCAAGATTCCTGCCGCCCGAGATGGTGTTCAAAGGTCAACCGGCACTCTAGCTACTCATAGCGGAGAGCCACAATCGGGTCTACTTTAGAGGCGCGCCGGGCAGGCAACCATGCAGCGACGAGCGCGGCGAAGGCGAGTATCGCCGATACCCCGGCATAGGTGGGAACATCCGTCGGCTGCACTCCGAACAACAATGCGGATATGAATCGTGTGACCGTCAATGCTCCCAGAACTCCGAATACAATGCCGAGTCCGGCGAGCAGCATACCCTCTCGGATCACCAACCGGGCGACGTCGCCCGCACCAGCGCCGAGGGCCATTCGCACTCCGATTTCCTGCGTTCGCTGGGAAACCGAATAAGAGATGACTCCAAACACTCCCAGCAGTGCCAAAAGCATCGCCGCGCAGGCGAAGCCGCCAAGGAGGATCGTATTGAAGCGCTGCCTGGCGACCGACGATGACAAATAGTAGTCGAGCGAACGCATGTTTGAAACTGGCACATTTGGATCGAGCGCGCGGATCTGTTGTTTGACGAGCGCCGCCACGTTTGACGGGTCAGAGGTTGTACGGATGACAATATTTCCTCCGCTCAGCGGCTCCTGTCGATTGTGAATGAACACCGTGGGGCTGGGTTCCTTATCCAGAGTCGTGGAGCGAATATCGCCGGCCACTCCTACGATTTCATAGGGCACGTCCGGGTGTCCCCATTGAACATGAATGCCGCGCCCAATAGGGTTCTGACCGGGAAAGTATTTTCGAGCCAGCGTTTCATTGATCACAATAACGGGTGGAGTTCCGGCACGGTCGTGATGGTCGAAGACACGACCGTGGCGGAGTGGGATGCTCATGGCTGCAAAGTAGCCCGAGGTAATCACCGAAACTTCGCAGATGGGCTCGTCTCCGGGGGCGGGTACCGGGAGTCCCGCGAGGCGGAAGCCGGTCCCGGACGTCATGCCGGTCATCGGAAGAAAGTGGGCCGAGCCCGCGGCGCGAACACTTGGAATGGCCCGTATGCGTTCCAGCAGATCCTCAAGAAAGACCGATGCCTGGTCGGGTTTGCGATTGAACATCAGCACGTCCAGCGTCAGAGTGCGATCGGGTTCAAAGCCCGGTTTGACAGACATCAACTGCAAAAAGCTGCGCGCCAGGAGGCCGGCGCCTGCAAGCAGAACCACAGACAGTGCCACTTCCGCCACTACCAGCGCCGCACGTAGCTTATTGCTTCGCATTCCGCCGCCTGCATTACGTGCGCCTTTCAGCGAATTCGAAAGGTCGAAACGGGCGGCGCGGGCCGCAGGTGCGAGACCAAATAAGAGTCCTGTAAAGAGCGTGGCGCCGAACGTAAACAACAGTACTCCGGGGTCGAGCGTAACTCGGGCGAAGTTTTCGAGTCCGACGCTCGGTGGCGTCAAGGCGACAAGAGCATCGGTGAGCCAAACAGAGAGCAGCAGGCCGACGATGCCAGAGGCGACCGAGATCATGAGGCTCTCTACAACCAACTGTCGCGCAATGGCCCACCGGCTCGCGCCGATTGAGAGTCGAACAGCGATTTCACGCGCGCGGGATGTGGCCCGGATCAACATCAGATTGGCGACGTTGGCGCAGGCGATCAGCAGTACAAAACCGACGGCACCGAGGAGAACGATGAGAGCCAGCCGGACATTGCGCGTCTCGTAATCCTTCATAGGCATTACGTTGACGCCCCATTTAGAGTTGAACTCCGGGTGTTCGACGCGAAGTTGGCCCATGATCGAATCCATTTCCGACTGTGCGGCCTCGAAACCCACGCCCTGGTTCAAGCGGGCAACAACCGTGATACTCCGCCCGCGCCACAATCGGCGGGGCGCCATAGGCATGTAGATGTCCGCGCTGCGTGGATACGAGAAGCCTTGACCAACTACTCCGACGATCAGTTGATCTTCCCCGTTTACTTGAACCCGCTTACCAACGGCTGCCGGATCGCCGCCGAAGCGCCGCATCCACAACGCGTGGCCAAGGATGATGACGTTGGGTCCGTTCGGCTTCACCTCTTCGTCAATGAAGTTCCGGCCGGCGGTCATCGATTGACCGAGCACGGCCAGAAAGTCCAGGGTGATGTAGCCGGCCTTCACTTGCTCCGGCTCTCCTTGCCCCGTGAGGTTCACTGGACCGTTTGCCCACGCTGCCATCTTTTCAAAGGAATGGTTCCGATCTCGCCACTCGTTAAAGTTGCCGCCGTTCACCACATTGGTCCTGTTGCCCGAACGCGGGCTTACCTCCCAGATGTACGCCAGCCGGCCCGGATCGCGATAGGGCAGCGGCCGTAGCAGCACAGAGTTGACGAGGCTGAAAATGGAGGTATTAGCAGCAATACCGATAGCTAGGGCAGCAATGGCCACTACCGTAAAACCCGGCGTGTGGCGTAGTTTTCGGAAGCTGTAGCGCAGGTCGCTGAGCATAGCGCTGGGTTGGCAAGCCATGGTCCATTCAAAATGGTCGATATTCTAATGCTTTAGCTGCGAGCCTTTTCCGCTAAACGTTCACTTTTGGGAATTTCGTGGTGAATCCGCACAGTTTAGCTGGACCGGTTTGAGCGGGCAGTGAGATGATCTGATTGACCGTTCCTCTTTGGCGGAGACGAGCAAGGTAGGCTCACAGATGAATGCGTTTGGCTGGTTTCAGACATTTGTCCAGGATCTTCGATATGGCCTGCGAGAACTGCAACGCCACCCCGGCTTTGCCATAACCGCGGTTCTTTCCCTTGCGCTGGGCATCATGGCTGCCACAGCCATGTACAGCGTGATTCACGGAGTTATCGTCGATCCATTCCCCTACAAGGACGTTGATGATCTCGCCAGCATCTTTATCCGGAACCAGGAGCAAACGGGGGCTCGCGGCGGGTACTCGATCGAGGAATTCGATGAAGTCTCGCGGAGATCGAAGGTGTTCTCGGGGGTGGCCGCCTCAACCATTTCCGACGTGCTCTGGATGAATAATGGCGAGCCGCAGCGATTGCGCGGGAATCACATCTCGAACAACGGCTTTGACGTGATGGGCGTGCCCGCGATGTTGGGGCGAACCGTATCGGGCAGCGAAGAAGCGCCGGAAACGAAAGTCGTTCTGGGTTATCGCTTCTGGGTGAACAAACTGGCTGCCAACACAGGTGTCATCGGTACAACGCTGGTTCTGAACGGCAGGCCCCGTGTTGTCGTTGGGGTGATGCCGCCGCGTTTTATGTTTCGCGGGGCGGATGTGTACGTTCCGATTCGCTACCGAACGGGCGAATTGGCAGAAGGCGTCGACTCTCTGTGGATCACTGCAAGATTGAAATCCGGCATTCAGGCTGCCGCGCTGGAGGCAGATCTCGATCCAATCTTCCGGGACTTGGCGGCGCGCAATCCTACCCGATTCCCTAAGAAGTGGCGGGTGGAGATGGTGTCTTTCAAGGAAACGTTCCCCAGCGGCATTCGCGAGGTTCTGTGGATCATGTTCGGCGCTGTTGGACTCCTACTGCTAATCGCCTGTGCCAACGTGTCCAATTTGATGCTGGCCCGCAGTTCAGCCCGCGAGCGAGAGATCTCCGTACGCGCTGCGCTGGGAGCGGGCCGTGGCCGGCTGTTTCGACAGTTGCTGACAGAGAGCCTGGTGCTGGGTTTACTGGGCGGCCTGCTCGGCGTCGGTTTGTCCTGGTTGGGATTGCGAGCAATTCTCGCGATTGTTCCTCCCAATGTGATCCCAGATGAGTCAGAGGTCACGCTGAATCTGCCGGTGCTGGCGTTCAGCTTCCTGGCGTGCCTCATAACGACATTGATTGCCGGGTTTGCTCCGGCTCTGCATGCCGCCAGTGGTGACTTGGCGAAGACCATGAAGGAGGCCGGCAGAGGCTCGGGTGGCTCTCGCAGCATGAGTTGGCTGAGGGGCGGACTCGTGATTGTGGAGCTTAGTCTGGCGGTGATCCTGCTGGCCGGCGCCGGCCTGTTCCTTCATACGTTCATCCGTCTGCGAACCGCCCCACTCGCAGTGGGAGTCGACAACCGCCTGGTCATGCGGTTGCCGCTGAATGCTGAACGATATCCGACGGTGGAGCGGAGGTCCGCGTTTATACGCGAGGCCCTCGATCACATTGGCGCCTTGCCGGGCGTACTCGGCGTCGGAATCAACGCCGGGTTACATCCGCTGGGAAGTTGGACCGCGCCGGTTCAGATCGTCGGCATTCCCGATGCAGACCCGCGGCCTGTCAATATTCACCAGATCAATGCTGCTTATCTCAAGGCGACCGGCATCAAACT
The DNA here is from genome assembly GCA_038212445.1 of Bryobacterales bacterium. GTDB lineage: Bacteria > Acidobacteriota > Terriglobia > Bryobacterales > Bryobacteraceae > TMP-7. The sequence goes on along the minus strand of JBBQUM010000032.1, from coordinate 2,262 downwards.
GCTAAGCGGACGGGCGATTGAGGACGCGGACGTCGGGGCGCGGCGCCATCTCGCAGTTGTGAACCAGACTTTTGCCGAACGCTATTTTGCAGGGCAGCGCGCCTTAGGCAAGGTTCTGCGTGTACCCCGTCTCCGAAGGCCTCCAATTGCCTTGGAGGATGACAGTTTCGAGATCGTTGGAGTCGCCGCCGACGCAATCCACGAACTGCAGACCGGAGAATCGCGCCCTGAATTTTACATTCCATATTCAATCACCGGACTCGCCAATACCCTTGTGGTCCACACTGCAGGTGACCCGCTTCGGATGGCACCCTACGTTCGAGCCCAGATCTATGCGCTCGACCACTCCCAATTCGTGGACGAATCCCGTACGCTCGAGGATCTGATTGACCGCGACGTCTACAGCAGAGGTCGCTTCCAGCTTTGGCTGATGGGTTTATTTGGGACGGTCGGACTGACGCTCTCCGTGATTGGTGTGTATGGATTGGTATCCCAGATCGTAGCCTTACAGAGACGAGAGTTCGGAGTGCGGCTAGCCATCGGCGCAAGTTACTGGCATATCCTGCGGTCTGTGCTGACTCGGGGCCTACGGCTCATCATGGCGGGCCTGATCATCGGCCTGATCACAGCCCTGCTGCTATTGCGTCGCTACGGCCTTCAGCTAGGTGTCACCGACCCGTTCAATCTGGCATCCATCAGCGGAGCCTGCGGGGTGCTGCTGGCGGCCGGCGTGGCGGCCTGCATCGTTCCGGCGGTCAGAGCGGCCCGCACCAATCCAGTAAGCGCGATCCGGCTCGAATAGCCGCGGCTAATGTACCGGTGGCGAGGATCGCAGAAACTCCGCAGCCAACTCACTCTCGGTAATAAAACCGTCGTGGTCGCGATCGGCGTGATCGAGCACGCCTCGAAAGCGATCGGCAACCGGCCCTACTAGTTCCTGGCGCGAGAGTTTCTTATCGCCGTCGGCGTCGAGGGTTGCCATGATGGAAATGACTTTGGCGAAGAAAGCGTCCGGATAGACTTCGACCTCGCTGAGATTGCCGTCATGGTTACGGTCGAGCGTGCGAAGCGAAGCTGAGGCATTTCGGATTTCATCGCTCGAGATGAAACCGTCATGGTTCGTGTCGAGTGCGGCCAGCACCGGGTGGATGCGCATGAACGCTTGAATTCCGGATGGCCTCTGAGAATCGATGCCGCGCGCGCCGCATTCAGCGGCGTCTAAATGACCGTCGTGGTTGGCGTCGAGCCGGGCCAGCACCGCCGGCGCTCTCTCAATCTCGGCCGCGGAGATCACCCCGTTCCTGTCGGTGTCGAGCGCAGCGAGAACGAGGATCATCTGGAAGTAAGCCGGCAGCTGCGGTTGATCCGGATAGGGCTTCATCCGAGTCTCCGTCGTGAGGCTTTCGGCTTCAGCCCGCGTAGCCGCAGGCAGCATATGCGAGGGGCTCGGGTGGTGAGAGCCGATGATAAGACTCGCCCGCTTTCCTCCGTGAGTGTTGAGGTAGGACATCGCGAAGAAGAACACTACAGCGAGAAGAGCGCCGAGCATCAACGATGCAGGGCGAGGTGTCTCGCTAACGTTAATGTAGAGGCCCGAGTCTCCCTCCACGGATCTTGCCTGCAACGCCTGGCGTACTGGCGCTCGGACGGTCCATTGGCGGACCAGTGATAAGGCGGCGTCGAGCACGAGCGCTGGAGGCTGGCCACAATCATCGAAGATGTCGAGCATCTCGCCAGCGAAGCGGTTCCGAAACCCGCTGGGGTGAAGTTGAAGCAGTCGGACATAAATCGGCCGCATAAGGGTCGGAGTCCGTTATAACGGATTCCGAGTCTATTGTCAATCCTGTTCTACGCAGTTGTCGGTAGTTAGTCAACTTGTCCGGTTTTGTTCACACGTGATCTGTCCGCATCAGTTGATACGACCCGAAGATCCTCTTCTGCTCGCCGAAGGCGGCTTCTTGGTCTTAAGGTAAAAGGGAATCGTAGTAGCCGGGGCGGTGGGAAAGTGGGAATCCCTGCTTGGCGGGATTTCCAAGGGACGGTGCGAAACATGGGAAACCGGTTTGTGGTTTTCCATGTTTTGCAGGGTCCCGCCTTTTCCACGGACTTGCGCGAGTTCTATTCGCGGGTCTGGGTGGGTGGCGCCTGGATGTGGGAAACGGCCGATGACGTGAGGGCCGAAGCGAATCGATACACTCCCGTCCAGGTGTTCATGGATGGTTACCGTCGAACCCGCCAGCGAACTGCGGAAGCGAGTCTTCT
>JBBQUM010000031.1:0-95873 GCA_038212445.1 Bryobacterales bacterium | reverse complement strand
TTAAAGGTTTGTCAGATCAAGTCTGAACTATTACAATTAAGCGCTTCGACGCCATTCATCCTCGGTAAGAGCCGTATGCGTAAACGCGCACGTACGGATCTGTGCGGGGGGCGGCCAGCGATGGTCGCCCCTACCGCGAGTGTGCCGAGCATGTTCGACAGCTCGAAGGTGAAAGTCCTTTTCACAACCTGATGGAGGTGAAGTGATAGCAAAGCGCAAGGGCGTCGTCGCGAGGCGGGGTCTGAAAGAAGCGTGGAGCAAACGTACGGGCCGATGAACAAGAACTGGATGCGAGGCATACGGTGCCGGACGAGTTGGCTCGTAACAACGAAGTCCATATCCATCAAAGGCACTGGTTGTAGATCCGGCGGTCGCGTGCGGAAGGCGGTCGAACTTACCTCGGGAGATCTGCCGTCTGTTCTGGATTCAGGACTGAGGGTCGAGCGATCGATCCTGACTGGGCGGCAGAAGTCAGCAGAGGGCGTATTAGGCACGCAAGTGCTGAAGGCCCGAACGGTCCCCGCAAGGGGTTGATGGGAAAGGCAAGTAAGCAGCGCAACTCATGAGCGACAAGCGGCAGAAGAACCAGCTAGTGCTGGCCTTCATGGAGGAGAGTAGGAGTGAAGCTCCGAGGGTGTCCACGAAAGGGACCGAATCGCTTGCGGCGAAGCGCGGGACAGAAAGCCTGGCTATCGGCGAACAGTTAATGGAGGAAATCTGCGAGCGGGAAAACTGCAAGCAGGCATTGGCACGAGTCAAGGCCAACAAAGGAAGCGCTGGCGTGGACGGGATGACCGTCCACGAATTACCAGAGTTTCTCAAACAGCACTGGCCAGCCATACGGGAACAGTTGTTGAGCGGTACTTATAAGCCGGAACCGGTGAAGCGGGTGGAAATCCCGAAGCCGGATGGAGGGGTGCGAAAGCTTGGCATCCCGACGGTGCTGGATCGGTTCATTCAGCAGGCGGTGATGCAGGTGCTGCAACGCAAGTGGGACCAGACGTTTTCCGATCACAGCTACGGGTTTCGGCCCGGGCGCTCGGCGCATCAGGCGGTGGCGGCGGCGCAGCAGTACATCGCCGCAGGTTATCGCTGGGTGGTGGATCTGGATCTGGAGAAGTTCTTCGACCGGGTCAATCACGACAGACTGATGGCAAAGATTGCAGAACGGGTGAGCGACAAGAGGTTGTTGAAGCTGATCCGTGTTTTTCTGCAAGCCGGAGTGATGGAGGGCGGGCTGGTGAATCCGGTGGACGAAGGGACCCCGCAAGGCGGGCCTTTGTCGCCCTTGTTGTCGAACATTGTACTCGACGAGTTCGACCGGGAGTTGGAACGGCGCGGGCTCCGGTTTGCGCGGTATGCGGACGATAGCAATATCTATGTTCGTAGCCGGCGGGCAGGGGAACGAGTGATGGAAAGCCTTACGCGATTCATCATGAGCGAGCTTAAGCTCCAGGTGAACCAACAGAAGAGTGCGGTGGCACGGCCCTGGGCCAGGAAGTTTCTAGGATTCAGCTTCACGAGTGCAGGCACACCAAAACGGCGGATCGCGCCGAAAGCGGTGGACCGGTTCAAGGAGCGGATACGGGAACTGACGAGCCGGAACCGAGGCGTGAGCATCGAACGAATGGCCGAAGAACTATCCCGCTATCTACGGGGATGGATCGGTTACTTCGGGAAGTGTGAAACGCCATCGGTGTTGGCTGGTCTTGAGCAGTGGCTCCGGCGCAGACTCCGGTCTGCGATCTGGAAACAGTGGAAGCGAGGCCCGGCGCGGTTCGCCGAGTTACGCCGTCGGGCTGTGAACGCCGACCTAGCCGCGCAAACGGCGGGCAGCGATCATGGTCCTTGGCGGCTGGCGGACTCGCCTGCGCTCAGCATCGCATTACCCAATGCTTACTTCGACTCGCTCGGGATTCCGCGATTGACTGTGAAACCTATCGCTTAACCCGCCGAACCGCCGGATGCGGACCCGCATGTCCGGTGGTGTGGGAGGGGCGGAGCTGCGAGGCTTCCCCCTATCCCGATCTGCTTTCAAGACTGACCCACTCCGCCACTGACCCACTCCGCCACTTGCCCACAGCGCAAAAAATGGCATAATGAATTCCACTACTGAGAAGGGTGAGTCTCAGTTTCGTTTCCTTCACCGGGTTCATTGGAATAAGAGTCGACGGAGTAGGCGTTTTGCTGACAAACACCCTCCTGGCTGGAAAGCTGGTACAAGCCGAGCAGCGGATTGCGCAACTCGAAGCGGAACTCCAAACGCTACGAGTCACCCGTATTACCCCCGACCCGTCCACCCTTCCCCCGCCGAGTTCCATCCTTGAGAGCATCACCGACGCGTTTATCGCCCTCGATCGGGAATTCCGCTTTGTCTGGGCCAACGCCGAAGCTGAGCGGCTCACCGGACTGCCCCGCGAACAAATGCTGGGCCACGTGATTTGGGAGCTGTTTCCCCAAACCATCGGCAGCGCCCTCGAACGCGAAGCTCGAAGGGCCCTCTCCGACCAACAATCCGTCGAGTTCGAAAATTACTACGCGCCACTCAGTCGCTGGTATTGGAATAAGGCCTATCCAACCCGGGACGGCGGCCTCGCCGTCTATTGGCGGGACATCACCGCTCAAAAGCTCGCGGACTTGGAACTGCAACGTCAGGCCCACATTCTCAGGCAGGTTCATGACTTCATCATCACTACCGACCTGAACGGCGCCATCCAGGACTGGAATCGCGGCGCCGAGCAAATCACCGGCTACCCTGCATCGGAGGTCATCGGCCGGCACATCTCGCTGTTGTATTTCGAAGAGGATCGAGCAGACGTCGGTACGCGAGTCCTCGGCCCGCTTCTCCAACTCGGACACCTCGAGCTGGAAGTGCGCAATCAGCATAAGTCGGGGCGCGAATTCTTCCTGCGGCTCTCGCTCTCGCTGCTCCGCGACGAAGCAGGCGCCGCCTGCGGCATGATCGGGGTGGCTGCCGACATCACCGATCAGAGGCTGGCTGAACGCGCCCTGCGTGATAGCGAAGAGCTGTATCGATGCCTCGCTGAAGCCATGCCCCACATCGCCTACACTACAGGGCCTGATGGCAAAACTCAGTTCGTCAATCAGCACTGGCGTGAATTCTCCGGCATTGCCCCGGAACGGTGCCTGGACTTCGATTGGATGACTTGGATTCATCCCGAAGATGCCCCGGCGTTAATGAAATTATGGCTGGAATGTGTACGTACTGGAGCACTCTTCCAAACCGAATACCGCTTGCGGTCCTCCAGCGGCCAGTATCGATGGCAACTGTCACGCGCGGTTCCGGTGCGCTCTGCCTCGAGCCAAATTACGCAGTGGGTGGGCACCCTCACCGATATCCACGACCGTAAGTCGGCCGAGGATGCATTGCGCCTGAGCGAGGAGCGATTCAGACTCGCCGTTCAGGCATTTGAGGGGCTCGTCTATGATTGGGATCTGCACAGCGGTGCCGTGCAACGGATCGGCAGCCTGGAATCGTTCATCGGTGTATCCGCACACGAGGCGGCACCCGACAACCAGTGGTGGCGGCAACGAATCCACCCGGACGATGTAGATCGGATCTACGCTGCGATCAATGCGTTTCTCGCTTCCGGCCAGAAGATTTTCCAGACCGAATACCGCCTCCTTCACGCTCACCGTGGCTGGATTAACGTTTGCGACCGCGCCTATGCAGTCTTCGGTCCCGGTGGAACCCCACTGCGGTTGGTGGGCAGCGCCTGCGACATCACTGAACGTCAGCGGCTCGAAGAGGATGTGAAGCTGCAGCGCGATCGACTGGCTTATCAGGCTGCAATGCTGGCCGCCACCACCGATGCCGTGATCGCCATAGATGCGGGCCATCGCATACTCTATTGCAACCCTGCGGCAGAGCGGTTCTATGGCTTCGAGTCCCAGGACGTGCTCGGTCAATCGCTCTCCGACGTGATCTCCTATCTCTGGCTGCGTCCCGAAGACGAACAGGTTTCACGCCTTGCACTTGACTCCAGCGGCAGTTGGTCCGGAGAGAATATTCACGTCTCGAAAAACGGCGTTCAAACAGTCGTCCATTCCACCGTAAGTGTTCTTCCATTAGAACTAGGCGGCGGCCGCATCGCAGTCATCCGGGATGTCTCAGACCGTAAGCGGGAAGAAAATGATCTCGCCAGGAAAGCGGCCCAACTAGCGCGCTCCAACGACGATCTCTTGCACTTCGCCTTCGCCGTTAGCCACGATCTTCAAACTCCGCTGCGCACCATCAGTAGCTTTTCGCAACTGCTCGCTCTCCGCAACCAAGGGCGCCTGGATGGCGAATCTGATGAGTTCATCCGCTGGATTGTCGACGCCGCCGGACGCATGGGAACAATGCTGCGTGACTTGGTTCATTTTGCCCAGGCAACAGGCGGCGATATCGCGAGTGTCGGGGAGATCTCCCTGGCTGCGGCTCTTAACACCGCTCTCGAAAATCTTCGCGGTCAACTCGAGGAGTGTGGAGCCGTTATTACCCACAACCAACTACCGGCAGTAAGCGGTGAACTGGGGAAATTCGCGGCCGTCTTCCAGAATCTGGTCGGGAACTCTCTAAAGTACAGGAAGCCCGGCATCCCCCCGAAAATCCACATTTCTGCCGGGAGCAGCGGCGATAACTGGCTCATCTCTGTCAGCGACAATGGCATCGGATTCGAGCCGCAGTACGCCCAACGGATTTTTGGCGTCTTCCAGCGGCTCCATCAGGATGACTACGCCGGCACGGGCATCGGCCTCGCCATCTGCAAAAGAATCATCGAACGATACGACGGCCAAATCTGGGCTACGGCGACACCCGGCCAAGGCGCTGTCTTTTCGTTTCTAATCCCCGCGCCTAAGTCCGGCGACGTCGACTCCCCACCATCGCCCCACCACGCGACCGCCTCTCTTGACCCCGGTCATTCACCCGTAGCCAATCCGGTCTCCCGTGAGCGAGTCGCCTTCGATCGCCATTTCGATGAGTTCTTTCAGGTGCTCGATTACGCTAACGCTTTGGTCCGCCGCCTCGACGGTTCCATCACCACATGGACGACCGGCTGTCAAACTCTCTTCGGCTGGGCGAAGCAGGAGGCCTTGGGGCGAAAGGTCGGCGACCTTCTGAAAACCGTGTATCCCAATTCCGTGGGCGAGATTGAAGCCGAACTTCTGAAAAACGGTACCTGGACCGGTGAACTGCGCAAAAGCCGTAAGGACGGACAAATCGTCCGGTTGGGAGCTCAATGGTTTCTGTATCGGGACGGAAGCGGCAGGCCACAGTCGGTCGTCGAGGTGTTTAACGATATCACCGAGTTAAGGACCGCTGAAGAAGCTCTGCTTAGAGGCATTGAACAGCGCGACCTCGCACTCCGCGCCGGGAAGATGGGCGTGTGGCATTGGGACCATCAAACCGGCGTTGTCGACTGGGCCGAGACCATCGAACAGATGTTGGGAATGATCCCTGGATCATTCGAGCGTACTTTCGAAGCCTTCCTCGATCGCGTTCATCCCGGCGACCGTTCCGGCGTCCAGTCAAAGATCTCCGCCGCCCTTGCCGCCGGTCCCGAATATACCGTGGAGTTTCGCATCCGCCGCGCCGGCGGCGACTATTCCTGGATGCATGGCCAGGGACAAGTGCACTTCGACAGCGACAACCAACCGGCGGGGATGAGTGGTGTTGTTTGGGTGATCCCCGAACCAACCCCCTCCGCGCACATAAATGAATAGGTGTGTCGCGTGGACCATCGCTCTATCGCCCAAACACCCTCCAAACGGACCGCCGCCGGCAAGCAGTGGACCACCCGCAATCTCAACTCCGCACTGCCCAGTCCTACCCCCACGAAGATATGGAAGAGAATTGCCGCCGCTACGGCCGCCTGTACACCCGGGAATCAGCGCGCCCTGCTTGCCATTCATTGGGACCCGGTTGGCGATTACCGTCCGACGGCGAATGGCGTCAGTGGGCGAAGGAATCAAGGGGCCTCAGCCGAGCAAAGTCCGCCGCACTCTTCCCGACGAAGATCAACTTCCTGCACGTCGACGTTTTGCCCGAACCTTCGATAGCGCAATGTGGTTTCGTGGTCGCCCTCGCCACTCTTCATCACTTGCCCTCACACACCCTTCTACACTCCGGCTGTGTCTTCGTAGTGTAGGACCCTCCCGCACAGCGCATCGACTTCCCCATTCCGGCAATTGCATTCCCAAACAAGCGGCTAATCTCAAGCTCGGTTTTACATTAGCCAAAAGTTCACACCTCGCTTGTGACTTCGATCACAGTTCAAGCTGAAGAGACCGGTGTAGTATTGAGGTCAATGTAAGTTATGCCTAAGCGTCAACTTGGATTGGGAACCATTTCTTTCGCGATTTGTTTCGCTGCCTGGGGGCTGATTAGTGCCTTCGCTCCCAAACTGCGTGAGATGTTTCATCTCACGGCAAGCCAGACCGCGCTGCTGATTGCTGTACCGGTCCTCTTAGGCGCGCTCGCTCGCCTCCCAATGGGCCTTCTCACCGACCGTTACAAAGGCCGAGCCGTCTTCACCGCCTTGATGCTCTTCGCCGCGATTCCTCCATTGCTCATCTCCTCGGCCAGCAATTATTCAGCCCTGCTCGGCGTGGCGTTCCTAATGGGCATGGCTGGATCCTCCTTCGCAGTGGGCGTGGGCTTCGTGTCGCGTTGGTTCAAACCCGAACAACAGGGTTCTGCGCTCGGCGTCTATGGACTCGGCAATATCGGACAGTCCGCAGCCGTGTTTCTCGGCCCCGTGATCGCCGCCAGCGTCGGGATGACCAACGTATTCCGGGGACTCTCGGCATTGCTGGTGGCCTGGGCCGTGATCTTCTTCTTCACCGCCCGCAATCCGCCTGTCCAGGTGAAGCCTAAGCCGCTCAGCGCCATGCTGTCACTGCTCGCACGCGAACGGCTTGCCTGGGTCCTGTCCTCGTTCTACTTCCTCACTTTCGGCGGCTTCGTCGCCTTCTCCATCTACTTGCCCAGTCTGCTCAAGGACCAGTTCGGACTCAAGCCTGCCGACGCGGGCCTGCGTACCGCCGGCTTCGTCGTACTCGCAACACTGTTACGCCCCGTGGGCGGCTGGCTGTCCGACCGTATTGGCGGAGCGCGGGTACTCAGCGTCATCTTCTTCGGCATTGTCCCGTTTGCTTTGCTGCTCGCCTGGCCATCCATGCTGCCCTTTACCGTGGGCGCGCTCGGATGCGCAGCTCTACTTGGACTCGGCAATGGTGCTGTGTTCAAGCTGGTGCCGCAGTACTTTCCCTCTGAGACCGGCACAGTCACCGGTCTGGTGGGAGCGATGGGAGGCATGGGCGGATTCTTCCCTCCGCTACTGCTCGGTTTCTTCCGCGACACCGTAGGTGCCGTTTGGCCCGGGTTCGTCCTGCTTGCAGTTACTGCCTTCATTCTTTGGCGGGTGAACGCAGGAGTCTTCCTCATCGCGCAGGCGGAAGAAGATAAGGTGGAGAGCCGTGGCCGGCAGCAACTCCGCGCCGGCGCATGGGCCACCCTGTGGGCTGGATTGCTGGTGGCAGCCATCGTGGTTGGCTCGCGTAATCTCGAGAATTTCGATCCAGCTCTGGTCATCTACACGTTCGCCGTCGTCTTCGCTTCCTGGGGCGTTGTCTACCACTACAACGTGTGGATCGACAAGCCTCCAACGCGAGTGTATTGGGATCGTGGATGGCAGATCGTACGAGAGCAGGGTATTCTGTGGAGCCTCCCGCGACTGGTCGCTCTAACGGGACGCAACATCGTTGCTCAGACGTTCATCCGCAAGCGCAGCGTCCTCCGCTGGTGGATGCACCAGTGCATCTTCTGGGGCTGCATTCTGGCGATGGCCATCACTTTCCCTCTGGTCTTCGGCTGGATATCATTCAAGAGCCGGCCCGACGATCAGATGATGTATGTGACCTACCTCTTCGGGTTCCCGGCTGGCGAATTCAAGCTCGGCACTCCTCTTGCCGGGTTGTTGTTCCACGGACTTGATGTGGCGGCTGTCCTTGTGCTCATCGGAATCGGCTTGTCACTCTGGCGCCGCATGCGCGACAAGGGCGCTATCACCGTGCAGAGCTTCGCCATGGACTTCTTCCCGCTGTTCCTGCTCTTTGCAATTTCCGTCACCGGCCTGGCTCTCACAGTTTCACAAATGTGGTTGCGCGGCCAGGCGTATAGCTTCATCGCAATCCTCCACGCCATCACGGTGATTTCGGGATTGCTGTATATGCCGTTCGGTAAGTTCTTCCACGTCTTCCAGCGCCCGGCTCAGTTGGGAGTGAAGCTCTATCACGAGATTGGCGCTACCACTGAGTCGGCTTCGTGTACACGTTGTGGCCAGAGGTTCGCCTCGCGAATGCACATCGACGATCTGACAAAGAAAGTTCTTCCACAAATGGGCTTCAATTACAAAATGTCGAACGGAGGATACTGGCAGGACCTGTGTCCCGCGTGCAAACGCAAAACCCTATCCACCGCTCAACTGAGAACCAGGGACGCAGCCCGTGGCTAAGCCGCCTCAGCCTCTCGCGGACCTGAACCATCAGTTCGGTCCCCATCCCAGCTATGTGCCGAAGGGCGGTTGGCAGGATGAATCGCGCCACACGCCCCACCGCCTCGTAAAGACGCACTGCTGCTTCTGCGGACAGCAGTGCGGCATCAAGCTAAAGGTGCGCGATAACTCCGTAACCGGATTTGAGCCGTGGGAGGAATTTCCTTTCAACCGCGGAATGCTCTGTCCCAAGGGCGTAAAGCGGTATATGCAGTCTTCGCATCCTGACCGGTTGCTCGATCCGCTGATGCGAACCGAAACTGGATTCCGCAAGGCGCACTGGGACGAAGCGCTCGACTATACCGTCCGCCGTCTGCGTGAAATTCAGGAGAAGTTCGGCAAAGACTCGGTGGCCGTCTATGGCGGCGCATCGCTCATCACCGAGAAGTCGTATCTGTTAGGCAAATTCGCACGAGTCGGGCTCGGTACAAAACAAATCGATTACAACGGACGCCTCTGCATGGTCTCCGCCGGCACAGCCTATAAACTAGCCTTCGACGTCGATCGCAGTCTGATCCCATGGAGTGAGATTCCCAAGGCCGATGTGCTGATGGTGATCGGGGCGAATGTCGGCGATTGCGCACCCATCACCACGGATTACATCTGGCGGTGTCGCGATCGCGGTGGGAAACTCATCGTCGTTGATCCGCGCATGACGCCGATCTCTCGTAATGCAGACCTGTACCTTCCTGTCCGCCCCGGCACCGACCTCGCGCTGCTGATGGGTATCCTCCACGTGATTGTGCGTGACGGACTTGAGGATCAGAAGTTTATCGACGAGCACACCTCTGGTTGGGACGCCGTTGTTGAAAGCGTAAAAGCCTACCATCCGCAGAAGGCCGCGGAGATGACAGGTGTTCCTCCACAATCGATCGAGAAGGCCGCTCACTGGTTCGCGAAGGCCGATAAGGCCATCGCCATGCCTGCCCGCGGCTTGGAACATCATTCCAAGGGCGTGGAAAACTGCCTTGCCGTAATCAATATCGCCCTGGCCACCGGTCACATTGGCCGCGAAGGCTGTGGCGCAACGATGATCACTGGACAGGGCAATGGACAAGGTGGCAGGGAACACGGACAGAAGTGCGACCAATTGCCCGGCCAGCGATCGATCAACGATCCCGCCGCACGCGAGCACGTCGCGAAAGTGTGGGGAATTCGACCCGACGAGATCCCTGGACCCGGCGTTTCGGCGCAAGAGATCATGAACCTGATCCACGCCGGCGAGATCAAGGCGCTCGTGAATATTTGCTTCAATCCGGCCGTCTCGCTGCCAAACTCCCACTTCACAAGCGAAGCGCTTTCTAAACTCGAGTTCTTCGGTGTGATCGACTTCTTCATGTCCGAGACCGCGCAGTTCGCCGATGTGGTGCTCGCCGGTAGCTTGCAGGAAGAGGAAGAGGGCGTAACGTGCAGCGCCGAAGGCCGCGTCATCCACATTCAGAAGGCTACCCACCCGCCCGGCAACGCCAAGACAGATACCTGGATCATCTGCGAACTCGCCAAGCGGCTTGGGAAAGAGAAGTTCTTCCCCTACGAATCTACCCGAGAGATCTTCGACGAGTTGCGAGTCGCCTCACAAGGTGGACACGCTGACTACTTCGGCATCACCTACGAGAAAATCGACGCGCAGTTAGGCGTCTTCTGGCCGTGTCCCACTGCCGATCATCCCGGCACGCCGAATCTCATGACTGGCGGCGTTTCCTACTTCCCCGACGGCAAGTGCCGGTTTAACGCCACCGCTTGGCGAGAGAGCGGCGACCCCGTGGACGCTGATTTCCCTATCTACCTGACCACGGGCCGTGTCGTGAGCCAGTACCTATCCGGCACGCAAACACGGCGGATTGGTTCCCTGGTGGACATCTATCCGCAACCGCTCGTCGAAATTCACCCACGCCTCGCGGAAAAGTACGGCATTCAAACCGACGACTGGGTCACCGTGAAGTCCAGACGTGACGAAATCACGCTTCAAGCAAACGTAGTGAAGACCATCCGGCCCGATACCGTCTTCATTCCCTACCACTGGCCCAACGAGCGCAGCGCCAACCGCCTCACTCACAGGACGCTCGATCCGCGCAGCAAGATCCCGGAGTACAAGGTGTCGGCGTGCCAGCTTTTCAAAGCCAAAGCGGTGCCTGCGTGGGCCGGCCACACGGAAGTGGAAGAAGCCAGGCGCGGCACAACCACCACCTCACGCGCCCCCGGCATGCCTGACCCTCTCGTCAATATCGAAACGCCACCCGGCCGGGGCCGGAAGTAATGTTCGGCTACGAGTTCTACGTCGACCCGTCGCGCTGCATCGGTTGCCAATCATGTCTGAAGGCGTGCGAGGAATGCGAGACTCATCGCGGTGTCTCGATGATCAACTTCGACTTCATCGACCGTCCCGATGGAATCGCCACCGCGGCGTACGTTTGCTTCCACTGCGAAGATCCTACATGCGCCCAGGTCTGCCCTGCCGACGCCATTAAGTCGGGCGAAGATGGCGTGGTCCAATCGGCCCTGAAGCCTCGCTGCATCGGATGTGCCAACTGCGTGCTTGCCTGTCCCTTCGGCATTCCAAAACTAGTGCCGGAATACGAGCAGATGATGAAGTGCGACATGTGTTACGACCGCACCTCGATTGGTAAGAAGCCGATGTGCGCGACGGTCTGTCCCAGTCAGGCGCTGGCCTACGTGAAACCGGAAGAAATGGCGGCCATGCGCCGGGACAAACCAGTGAACACGTTCTATTTTGGCGAACAGAAAATCGTCACCAAGGTCTACATGATGGCGCCCGCTGAGCGTGATTTCGTGAGCGTCGACGTCGCCGATTACACCTGGGAACAGGAGGATGCGTATGCAGTCTAAGTCGACTCCGCCGCCGTTGTGGCGCGAAGAATTCTCCGTCTTCAAAAACGACGAGCGTTACGTCAGCCGTAGACAGTTGACGAAGTTCCTCACGCTGACCAGCATGGCCATGTTCGCCGGCAACGTCTGGATCCTGATTCGTGCGAAGTTGCAGGGCAAAGCCGCGGCGACGCCGGTTTTACCTGTCGCCAGGCTGGGCGAGATCCCAGTGGGCGGCGTGAAACTATTTCAGTATCCACAAGCCGGGGAACAATGCATTCTGGTGCGAACCGGCGACGATGCCTACGTGGCCTATAGCCAGAAATGCACTCACCTGTCGTGCTCTGTGTTCTACTCACAAGAGTCGCTCGATCTGGTGTGTCCCTGTCACGAGGGGCATTTCTCGATTCGCGATGGTAGCGTCTTGCAAGGGCCCCCAACCAGACCGCTCCCAGCAGTCACGCTCGAGCGCCGCGGCGACCAATTGATTGCAATCGGCATGACGAACACCGGAGCTGACTAAGTGCGTGCCTCACAGTTCTCGAAGCAAAGCCGCGGCCTCACCGCCATTGATGGAGCCATGGCGCTCATCGTCATTCTGCTGATGGTGCAGATCTGGCTGCTGTCGGCAACACTCGACGCCTACCTGTCGGGTCATCGTGAAGTCGCACTGCCAGGGGCTCTCGTGTCGGGAGTTCTCTTCGCGGCCTGTGCCTCGCTCTACCTTTTTGTTCATCGCCTCGAATCAAACGCGAAGAACGACGAGCCTGAATAATCTAGCACCCGCTTCACCGCCCGCCGGAGATCATCGATTGGTGGCAGAACAAGCGCTTCGAAGTTTGGAGCATTGGGAACAACGTATCCTTCACAGCAACGCGTATCACCGGTGCATCCAGCAGGTCGAGCGCGTCAATCTCCGCGTCGTCTTTAAGTCTAAATTAAGGCCGCCTGTGCACCTGGGAATCAGCGCGCCATGCCTGTCAATCATTGGGACCCGGTTGGCGATTACCATCCGGCGGCGAATGGCGTCAGTTGGCGAAGGAATATGGTGGCGTGAGTTCGGACTCAGAGGATAAAAGCAAAGCCGCCTATAAGGCGCTGATGAACGCAGGCAGTTCCGGCTTCAATGCAGTGTTAGGCGGAGGACGCCACCAGGCCGGCCAATACGCCCGCCTCGAAGCCCACGGCTTCTACTCGACCGCATCAGAAATCGATCCCGCAAATGCCTGGTACTACAATTTCGGCAGCCAAGCCCTCCATCGCCAGGACGGCAACGAAAAGCCCCGCGCCCTTTCCGTCCGCTGCCTCAAGGATTGATACCGGCCCGACCGCCGCGCGAGCCTGATGTAAGAATGGTAAGGGTTGCGGCAATGGGCTGGAATCACAACACTCACTACCATAGCTTCACACTCAGCCTGATCCCGTCAGCTTGCGGACGCGCACTTGATGTGGGGTGCGGGCAAGGAAAGCTCGCTCAGAAATTGGCTGAACACTGTGATGAGGTTGTTGCCATTGACGTGGATCATGAATGCATTAGCCGGGCAAAGGCCGCCGCACCCGTCCCAACGAAGGTCAGCTTCCTGCACGGTGACGTCTTGACCGAACCTTCGCTGGAAAGTAATTTTGATTTCGTGGTCGCCGTCGCCACTCTTCATCACTTGCCCCTTCGATCTGCCCTTCTGCGACTCTGTAACCTGCTGCGATCCGGCGGTGTCCTCGTGGTGGTGGGTCTTTATCGAGCAGCCACGCCGATCGACTTCGCCGTTGCGGCGGTCGCATTTCCAATTAGCCGAATAATCCGTCTTACGAAAGGGAGTGAGGAGGTCGGAGCCCCTCTCCACGAACCGGCAGAAACTCTGCCGGAGATTCGTAAAGCATCCGAATCCGTGCTGCCCGGAGCCATTGTTCGTCGGCGACTGTTTTTTCGTTACACACTGGTGTGGACCAAGCCGTAAGGCAGATTGCCAGCGCTTGGCGGCCTAGCGTTGTCCGATAGGTCCCCGATCGTCGGCGATCCGCGATTGGGAATGGAGAGCGGCGATAGCCGA
The DNA here is from genome assembly GCA_038212445.1 of Bryobacterales bacterium. Taxonomy (GTDB): domain Bacteria; phylum Acidobacteriota; class Terriglobia; order Bryobacterales; family Bryobacteraceae; genus TMP-7. Next base: position 82,441 of record JBBQUM010000031.1, on the reverse strand, counting down.
AGGCGACGCTGCCCCGTCAAATGTGCGGCACTCATTTGACAGACACGTCTTCCGGCGCTGTCATCGAAGACTGTGGATCGAGCGACTCAGCATCATTATCCCAGGCGTCTCAAGCCAGATACGTTGTCAGCGATCTTCCTCGAGATAGCGGCCGCTATCCAGCGGCACCGCGGGCAACCGTGACCACAAATGAGTCAGGTTCGGCAACTTAGCTTTCGGTCTCTTGGAAACCGGAACTCGCACCTCGCCTTTGGACCCCTTCGTCATTGCTAATTGTTGCACCTCGCCCGAGCGAAGCTATCCCGGCAAGCCCAGGCAGCACAAAAGCAAGCCAAAGCCGCCCGAGTCTGGCTCAACAACCTATCGGGATTATCGGATGTGCGGATCGAAGGTAGACTCGCCGGAGTTCCTGGTCACCGGATGGCAGCAGAATCGTTCCAGTTCGCGCGGCGGCTCGACCTTGGCCTCTTACGCTGGCAAGGCTACTTCAATCTCACGCATCATCGCTGTCGGCGATACTTCCGCTCGAACCGCGCCCCAATAGAGCTGAATCGCTTCCCTCGCTCGGGACGTGATCTCATCCAGTGACTTCCCCGTGATGAGGATCGCCGGCAACTCTGGCACATACGCGCAATAGCTTCCCGGGTCCCCGTCAATAACGAGTGAATATGTGCGAATCATCGCTCAGGTCTTTCCAAGCTTTGCACTTGATGCATGATGACATGGATTTCAGGCTTGCCTCTCAGGAAACAACCCCGGCATCCACCGGGATGCCAAGGTTGCAGGAAACGCAAGCCGAAGGGGGGCGCGTGTGCTTTCTGAAACAACGACGCCCTTGTCAACGAGCGCTGCGACGATACGCCGCGCCTGCCGTTCTCCGGTACCAAGTAGAGTATCGGCGTCGCCGCGCGGAAGTTCACCACGGTAAATGATCGCTTCGAGGACCGCTCCAGCCTTTGTCGGCAACTCGCCCATCCGAGTCTCTTCCTCCGCCCACAGCAGGATGCGAGTGCGAAACCGATCCGGCTGCATCAGACTGGCCATGAAGCTGACTTGATCGAGACACGTTCTGAGGAAAAATTCAGTAAACTCTCCCAGCGCTTCTTCGCTCAAACTCCCGCGCCCATCGAGATCATTGCGTCGGGGGAGATCGCAGTTTGCAAGCAGCCTCTTGTAGTCCTGAACGTTTCGAGCTAATCCTCGCGCAACCGACCAGACAGCTCCGGTGTCGAGGTTGTCCAGCAACTGTGCATGTGACATCAAGCGCGCTACACGACCGTTGCCGTCCAGGAAGGGATGCATCCAAAGAAGACGATGATGGGCTGCGGCGGTGGCTAGGATGGCCTCCGTCTTCCCAAGTGGGCCATATACTTGGGCAAAACGCTCGAAGAATCGCGGCAACGCGCCGGGGCTGATCGCAACATGTCTTCCCACTTGAACATCTCTGCGGCGAACCTCGCCAGGCTGGACTCTTAGCCGCTCCTTAGTGGTTGGGTCTTCGACCCACAGCAGGTCTTCAGGGAGTAGTTCGCTGAAGCGTCGATGTATGCCGCAAATGGCTTCCGCCGACACTGCCCCAAGGACTCTTACGCCGCCTTCGTCGATCCATTTCTGTACAGCGATGTGCGCCTTGGCTTCGAGTTGCAGGTCGCGCTTTCCGGAATCGTTGCTGTAGTCGTTCTTGAGAGCCCGTTCTATGTCGATGGGGTGTGTGTCGTGTCCTTCAATCAGGTTGGAATAGTAACAGTTCATCGAGCGGACGAGGTCCGCAAGAGAGCCAAGCAGGCTGGCAGGCAAACTGCGGGTGAAGCCTGCGGACTTCTGAGCTAGTTCGAACGCCGTGTCCGTGAGTCGTCCTCGGAAGCGGTAACCATCGCCCAGCGTGGTAGGCTCCATGGCGGTGATCTGCTCTCCTCGATCTTCTACGACAATGTCCGGTTGCATGGCGGCTTAAGGTAAATTATAAATGTATTTATATCAATAAAATACGTTCAAGTCAATCAGCTATTAGTCCGCTTGTATGTCCGCTTTAATGGCCGGTTTGATGCCGAACATAGAGCTGGCAGTCCCCGACTCACCCCCGATCAACTTTGCTCCCCTCTGCACCCTTTTCATCCAGTTTTGACAGGTCCGCAATTTCGGATCATAGCCTCTGAAAATAAATCGTAACTGCATACGGGATAACCCACTTAACCTCACTTTCCTCAACCCGAAAATCCCCGAAATTACCAACCCCCTCTCCATACTTGAATTAGGAGAACATTCATGGCATCCCCAGCCCAAATCCTCGCCAACCGCGAGAACGCCCAGCACTCCACCGGACCTGTCACCGACCAGGGCAAATCCGCTTCCTCCAAAAACTCCCTCAAACACGGCCTGTCCAGCGCCTTCACTGTCCTCCCTAACGAGGACTCCAGCGAATACGACGAAGCCCTCAACGGCTTCACCGATGAGTTCAACCCCGACGGCTACCACGAGACCTTCCTCGTCCACCAGATGGTGCAGGCCCGCTGGCGCGTCATCCGCATCCACCGCCTCGAACGCGTCTACCTCGAACGCACCCAGCTGAACGACCCCACCAGTGACCCCGATCACGCCATCCTTGACGGCATGGCCGGCAAAGGCATCGACATCCTCAATGCCCTCTCACGCTACGCCGCGGCCGCCGAGCGCACCTACTACCGGGCCCACAGGGAACTCCGCGAAGGCCGCCGCGAATGCGCGCAACAGCAGACCACTGACGCCCGCAGGGACACCGCCGAAGCCCGCCGCGATATCGCCGAAACCGAGCGCGCCATCGCTGAGTTCTGCAACCCTCCATTGCCTCAACTTGCAGCCATCCGGCACCATCAGGCGCTAGAATCGAAACAGCCCCTCGCTTCTCAAGTTCCCAGCAACTCTGCGAATAAAGGACCCGGCGGGACAACCGACTTCACTCATGCAACTCGAAAAAATCTACGAGCCCCAGCGGTTTGAACCCCACTGGGCCCAATGGTGGATCGACTCCGGTATCTTCAAGGTCGAACCGCGCCCCGGCGAAAAATACTTCTCCCTCGTCATCCCACCGCCCAACGTCACCGGCTCCCTTCACATGGGACATATGCTCGATCACACCCTGATCGACATCGCCGTCCGCTGGCATCGCATGCGCGGTGACAACACCCTCTGGGTCCCCGGGACCGACCACGCCGGCATCGCCACGCAAATGGTCGTCGAACGTCAACTCGCTGAAAAAGGCGAGACACGACTCCAACTCGGCCGCGAAGAATTCGAAAAGCGCGTTTGGGCCTGGAAGGATATCTCCCACGCCCGAATCACCGAGCAGATGAAGCGCCTCGGCTCGTCCTGCGACTGGTCCCGCGAACGCTTCACCATGGACGAAGGACTCTCCCGCGCCGTCCGCGAAGCCTTCGTCCGCCTCTACGAAAAAGGAAGTATCTACCGCGGCGAATATATGGTCAACTGGTGCCCCCGCTGCCAGACGGCCATCAGCGACCTCGAAACCGCGCACGAAGACGTCCAGGGTAATCTCTGGCATATCAAGTACCCCGTCAACGGGCAGCCCGATCGCTTCCTGACTGTAGCCACCACGCGCCCCGAGACCATGCTCGGCGACACCGCCGTCGCCGTCAATCCCAAGGACGCCCGCTACACCGACCTCCACGGCGCCACCGTACGCCTTCCTCTAATGGGTCGCGACATCCCCGTCATCTTTGACGATCTCGCCGACCCCGAGTTCGGCACCGGCGTCGTCAAAGTCACGCCCTCCCACGATCCCAATGACTTCGACATGGGCAAGCGCCACAAACTGCCCTTCATCAAGGTCATCGACGAGCAAGCGAAGATGACCCAAGCCGCCGGCCCCTACGCCGGACTCGACCGATTTGACGCCCGCAAGGCCGTCGTCGCCGAACTCGAAAAGCAGGGTCTGCTCGTGAAGATCGAGCCCTACGCTCTCAGCGTCGCCAAGTGCGATCGCTGCCGCACCATCGTTGAGCCGCTCGCCTCCACTCAGTGGTTTGTAAAAACGAAGCCACTGGCCGACGCCGCTATCGCCAAGGTCGAGGCGGGCGAAATCGAGTTCATCCCCGCTAACTGGATCAATACCTGGAACCAGTGGATGCACAACATCCGCGACTGGTGTATCTCCCGCCAGCTCTGGTGGGGCCATCGCATTCCCGCCTGGTATTGCGACAACGGCCACATCACCGTCCACCGCGACGATCCTTCCAAATGCTCCACCTGCGGCAGCGACAACCTGCATCAGGAAACCGACGTTCTCGACACCTGGTTCAGCTCCGGACTCTGGCCCTTCTCCACCCTCGGCTGGCCAGACCAGACGCCCGACTTTAAGAGCTTCTACCCAACCACCCTGATGGTCACGGGCTTCGACATCCTGTTTTTCTGGGTCGCCCGCATGGCCATGCTCGGCATCGAAATGACCGGCGAAGCCCCCTTCCGCCAGGTCCACCTCCACGGCCTCGTCCGCGATCCCCACGGTCAAAAGATGTCCAAGACCAAAGGGAACGTGATGGATCCGCTCACCATCAACGACCAGTTCGGCACCGACGCCGTAAGGTTCGCGCTCGTCAGCGGCGCCGCTTCCGGCATGGACATTTCGTTCACCACCGAACGCCTCGAAGCCGCCCGCGCCTTCGCCACCAAGATCTGGAATGCCGCGCGCTTCCTCTTCATGCGTATGGAAGAGGCCGGCGTCGAGCCCCATATCCCTGCGTCTTGCAATCCTGAAACCATCGAGGATCGCTGGATCATTTCGCGCCTCAACAGCGCCGCCGCTACCGTCAACAAGGCCATCGAGCAGCATCGCTACCACGAAGCCGCCGACACCATGTACCACTTCTTCTGGGACGACTTCTGCGACTGGTACATCGAACTCAAGAAACTCCGCGCCGACTGGGACGTTATCCTCACCGTGTTCGAGAAGGCCCTCCGCCTCCTCCATCCAGTGATGCCGTTTATCACCGAAGAACTCTACCAGCGCATGGGTCCCAACACGAAATCCATCGCTATCTCCGCGTTCCCCGACGCTGGCCCCATCGATGCCGCCGCAGAGCGCGAAATGTCGCTGCTCCAACAGATCGTGCTCAGCGCCCGCCAAAATCGCGCCGACAACAAGCTCGACCCTAAAGCGCAATTCAAAGCCAAACTCGTCACCAGTGAGCCCATCTACAGGGCGGCCATCGAAAAGCTCGCCAACCTGACCCTCGAAATTCAAAACGAAACGGTTCCGGCCGGCTTTACACTAACTCTCGAACTGCCAGAAGCCAACTCGGCAGCCCTGAAGCAGCGACTTGAGAAGGAGGCCCTGCAACTCGAAAAGACGATCGCCAACAGTGACCGTCAACTCAGCAACGAAGCCTTCCTCGCCAAGGCCCCTGAAAAGGTGCTGAACGAGATGAAGGAAAAACGCGCCGCCTACCAGGCGCAGCTGGAAAAGATCCGCAAGCAGCTGCAGGAGGTGAACTCGTGACTCGCCACTCGTCACTCGCCACTCGCCACTATGTTTAACATCGACCATCCCGAGGTAATCGACGCAGTCCATCGCGCTCTGTACGAGGACATCGGCTCCGGCGATATCACCACCGACAGCACCATACCCGAAGAACTCGCGGCCTCCGGTATCTTCACAGCCAAGCAGGACATGGTCGTCGCCGGCACTGAACTTCTCTGCGTCTTGTTCGGCAGCGTCCGCATCCTGAAACGCTCCGGCGAACTCGCCGCCCCGGGCGACGCCTTAGCCGAGGTCCGCGCCTCCGCCCAAATGCTTCTCACCCGCGAGCGCGTAAGCCTGAACTTCCTGCAACGCCTCAGCGGCATCGCGACGCTGGCTAGAGCCTACGTCGACGCCGTCGCAGGAACCGGTGTCCAAATTCTTGATACACGCAAAACCACTCCAGGCCTCCGTCGTCTGGAGAAAAGCGCGGCTGCCGCCGGTGGTGTGGTCAACCATCGCCTCGGTCTCTTCGACGCAATCCTCATCAAGAACAACCACATCGCGCTCGCCGGAAGCATCACCATCGCCGTCGAACGGGCCCGCGCCTCTCAAGCCGGCTCGGAGGAGACGCTGCCCTTCGAAGTCGAGGTCCGAACCCGCGCCGAAATTGACGAAGCCCTCGGTTTGGGCGTGAAAAGCCTCCTCCTCGACAACATGACCCCCGCCCAGGCAGCGGAAGAAATCCAGTACATCGCCGGTCGTGCCACCGCCGAAATCAGCGGAGGCGTCACCCTCGCCACCGTCGCCGCATACGCCGCCGCCAAACCAAACTTCATCAGCGTTGGCGCCATCACCCATTCCGCCACCGCCGTCGACATCAACCTGCGCGTCCATGCCACTTAATCTCGCTTCGATCAGAGCCGCCATCCCCGGCCGCGAAATCCACTGGCACGACAGCATCAGCTCAACGATGTACGAGGCCGTTCGACTGGCCAACGCCGGCGCACCCAACGGCACCGTGGTCGGCGCCGAGGAACAGACCTCGGGACATGGCCGCTACAACCGGCAGTGGCATTCGGAAAAGGAATCCGGCCTCTACCAGACCATCATTTTGCGACTGCCTGTTGAACCTCAGCACGTCCCCGTAGTCACGCTGGCATTGGGCTTGGCCACTGCTTCCGCCATCAGCCACACCGCCGGATTGCATGTCGATCTCCGCTGGCCAAACGACGCCCTCATCGGCGAAAAGAAGGTAGCGGGAATTCTGGTTCAACTGCACGGCCAGGCCGTTGTGGCCGGCATCGGCATCAATGTGAACCAGGAGAGCTTTCCACCGGAGGTCTCGGAAATCGCCACCAGCCTCCGCATCGCCACCGGCCACCCACAAGAGCGGGAGCCGTTGCTGATAGCATTACTAAGCGAAATCGACGAGCACACAAAGATCCTGGCAGAGCAGGGAATTGACCCCATCTTGAAAATGTTCACAAGAGCCTCCAGCTACACATTAGGAAGAAGAGTAATAGTGGACGAGCAAATCACCGGCACCACCATGGGCCTGACCCCCGAAGGCTTCCTGCGAATGAAGAAAGACGATGGCACCGAGCACATAGTCCTAGCCGGCGGCGTCCGCGCTCTAGCCACTAGCCACTAGCCACAAAAATGCAATCCGGACTCGCCACTCGCCACTCGCCACTCGCCACTGGTTTCCCATGCTCCTAGCCCTAGACGCCGGCAACACCAACATCACCATCGGAGCCTTCGACGGTCAGTCCCTCATCAACCGCTGGCGACTCCGCACCATCCGCGAGCAGACCGCCGACGAATGGGGCATACTCCTCAGGAACCTCTTCTCCCTCTCCGACCTCAAATTGAGCGACGTCGACGGACTCATCATCTCGTCCGTTGTCCCCGCAGTCGACCAACCCCTTGGCGTCATGGCCGAGCGCTACTTCCACCGCGCGCCGATGTTCGTCAACTACTCCATCAACCTCGGCATCTCGGTGAAGTACGACAGCCCCCGTGAGGTCGGCGCCGATCGCATCGTCAACGCCGTCGCCGCCGGCACGAAGTACGGTGGACCCGCCATCGTCATCGACCTCGGCACCACCATCAACTTCGATTGCATCGACTCTCACGGCGACTTCTGCGGCGGACTCATCTCTCCCGGCATCGGCATGTCCATCAGCGGCCTCTTCGCCAAAACCGCACGCCTCCCCATGGTCGACTTCCGCGAGCCCGAGAAGTTGATCGGAACCAACACCGTCGGCAGCATCCAGTCCGGCCTCTATCACGGCTTCATCAGCTTGATCGATGGGGTCGTCGACAAGGTCACCGAACAACTCGGACCCGACACCAAGGCCATCGCCACCGGTGGTCAGGGTGCCCTCGTCGCCCGCGGTTCCCGCACCGTCAAATACGTAGACGAGGACCTCACCCTCGAAGGCCTCCGCATCATCTGGGAGCGCAATCAGAAGTGAGTTTTGAATCCTTCGACAACTACTTCAACTACTTCACCGAGGTCGAGGACCACTTCCAAAAGGCGCGCGGCACCAGCCTGTTCCTCATGTCCCCGCTCGACTGGGCACTGGTTGAAAGTTGGAAGAACTCCGGGATCCCGCTCGTGGCAGTGCTCCGCGGCATCGATGTCGCATTCGAGAAGAAGAAGACTAAGCGAGAGGTGAACTCCATCGCCTACTGCGCCCAGGCCATCGCCAGCGAAGCCAAGGCAATGGCGGAGGGAGTACCACGGCCCTCCCGGCCCGCGCAGAGCGCGCCGTTCGCGGAAGAGGAAGTCGCGAAGTACCTGGAAACCAACGCGGCAGCACTAAGACAAGCCGGCTTCGAAGACCTCGCAGCGACCGTCGACAAGCTCGACCACACCGACCTCGAAGAACTGGAGCAGCGCCTCACCGCCTTGGAAGACAAGCTCCTAGCCATCCTCCGCACCCGCCAGTCCGACGAGCAACTCTTTGAAGCGCGACGGGAACTCGATGCATCCCTAAAGCCGTACCGCGGCAAACTCACCGCCGAACAACTAACGATGCTGGAGAAACAATATCTTGACCGCCGCCTCTTTGAACGCGCCAACCTCCCGCGCTTAAGCCTCTTCTACCTGACCTGATACCCTATATGTCTGTGACGCCTGAACTCAACGAATGGACTCGTGAAGTGGTCCAATGGCACTTCGACCCCGCCACCGGCAGCCCTTTCTGGCTCGACTATGCCGCCAAACTCGGCTGGGATCCCCGCAAGGAGATCCAGTCCTACGCCGACCTCGATAAGCTGGGCCCTTTCCAGGACGAATGGCTGCGCGGCGGACCCGTTCGCCGCTGGGTCCCCAAGGCCTTCGCCGACAAGCCCATCTCGGTGTTTGAAACCGGCGGCAGCACCGGTGTCCCCAAGTCCCGAATCAACATCAACGACTTCCGCATCGACTACGAAGCCTTCTCCGACACGCTCCCCGACGAGTTCTTCCCGCGTGGCGCCAACTGGATCTCCGTCGGACCCTCGGGGCCTCGCCGACTGCGCCTCGCCGTCGAACATCTCTGCCAGCACCGCGGCGGCATCTGCTTCATGGTCGACCTCGATCCGCGCTGGGTAATCAAGCTCATCAAGATGGGCGAGATCCGGCAAGCCGAGATGTACAAACAGCACGTCGTCGATCAGGCGCTGACACTCATGCGCGCCCACGACATCAAGTGCATGTTCACCACGCCCAAGCTGCTTGAAGCCATCTGCGAGAAGGTGTCGCTCAAGAAGATGGGCATCACCGGGATCTTCTGCGGCGGCACCGAAATGACCCCGCAGTTCAACCGCTTCGCCCGAGAAGAACTGCTCCAGGGCATCTATTTCGCGCCGACGTACGGCAACACGCTAATGGGCCTCGCTGTCCACAAACCCCACGATCCGGCCGACAACTACGCCATCATCTACTACCCGCCACGCCCCCGCGCCGTGATCGAAGTGGTAGACTTCAACGACCCGACGAAGGTAGTCGGCTACGGCCAGACCGGCCGCGTCCGCCTCACCACGCTCACCAAGGAGTTCTTCGTCCCCCGCTTCCTCGAACGCGACGAAGCCGAACGCGAACCCCCGTGCGAGACCTACCCCTGGGACGGCGTCCGCAACGTCCGCCCCTTCCGCGGCTTCGGCACCACGGTAGTAGAAGGCGTCTACTAGAAATCCCGGCGCGCGATTCATCTCATCCGATCCGGAACTGGGCCTCCGTCAACTCAAGGCGGCTGCGCCACGACGCCTGGGCTTACGGACGGAAAGCCATCCGCGACAAACCGCGGATCGGACGAAAGTGCTTGGCGTTTCCCGTGCAGAGCGAATGGCCAGATTCCAGTGCGGTAGCTGCAATCAGCGCGTCGGCTAGCTGAATGCCGTGAGCGAGGGCATGCTGTTCAATCAGAGCGGCCGCCGTAGTGCCGATCGCCTCAGAAAGAGGGAGGATGCGGAATTGGAGTTGCCGTAGCGACTGCTGGATCTGGCGAGCCTCCAGCTTCGATCTGGCCCCCTGAAGCAACTCCATGAACGAGACGATCGCAAGCGCGCGATCGGGCTCTGCGTCGATGGCCCGCGCCGCTTTCTCATTTCCGCGGGACGCCCAGATCAGGACGTCAGTATCGAAGATCATTTGGGTTTGGGTGCACGGCTCGGCTTCTTAATGCCGGCTCTATCGGGCGAATGACGGGGCAGCCGTAGAACGCGAAGATAGGCAGCTGGATCGGTCAGGTCGTCGCGGTCCTTCCACAGGCCAAACAGCGGCTGATCCTTGGTTTTCGGTAAACTCTCTGACGCCAGAGCGATCGGCATCAGCTTTGCCTTTTCCTTCCCCCGATACAGTACCGTGACCGTTTCCCCGCGATCAATCGCACGAAGCACTTGCTTCATGTTGTACCGAAGATCGACTATCGTGGCCTTCATTGAAATGCCTCTATACAAGTATACATTTCAAAAGGGCAATCGCCGATTGGCCTTGTTGGACCAGTCCACCCGAGCGGTTGCTAGGCTCGGTGCTGCCGTTTTCCGCCGCAAATATGAAACGATGGCGGCATGGACTTAGGTCTCACCCATCGCGTCGCTATCGTGGCCGCATCCAGTAGCGGACTCGGCAAAGCTATCGCGGAAGAACTCGCGGCTGAAGGTGCGACGGTCGCGATGTGCGCGCGCGAAGCCAAGAAGCTCGCTGCCGCCGCTGACTCCATCGGCGCCTATCACGAGCCTGTCGACGTTACCGACGAAGATCAGGTGAAGGGCTTCATTCAGCGGGTTCATCAGAAGTACGGCCGCGTCGACATCTGCGTCGCCAACGCCGGCGGACCTCCGCCTCGCAACTTCGATCAGGCCAGCGTCGACGAATGGCGCAAGGCCTGGGAGTTGAACTTCATGAGCACGCTCTTCTTCGCCCGCGAAACGCTGCCGCTCATGAAAGCCCGCGGCTGGGGACGCTTCATCACCATCACCTCGGTGTCGGTGAAACAGCCGCTCGACAAACTGATTCTCTCAAACTCGGTTCGCTCCGGCGTCAACGGCTTGGTGAAGAGCCTGTCGAACGAATACGCGGTTCACGGCGTCCTGGTCAACAATGTACTGCCGGGCTTCACCGCCACCGAGCGACTGAAGGAGATGGCCGACACCTGGACTCAGCAGATCCCGATGGGACGCGCCGGTAAACCCGAGGAACTCGCAGCCCTCGTCGCCTTCCTGGCCTCTGAACGCGCCAGCTATATCACCGGGCAGTCGATTGCAGTGGACGGCGGCTTTCTGAAGCAAGCCGGCTGATCTCGCGAATCGTCAGATCGAGTTCTTCGTCCTTGGTGTAAAAGTGCGGCGCTAGCCGGATCCCGGCGCCCGGCCGGTAGTCCATCAGAATGTCGCGCAGCGAGAGCTCTTTGACGATCTCGTATCCGTCGGGAACATCCAGGATCACCGTCCCGCCCCGCTGCGCATTCGCTCTCGGACTGTTGATCTTGAAACCGGCTTCGACAGCCAGATCGATCAGCCGGTTGGTCTGCCGGATCGACTTTGCCCGGATCCGATCCACGCCGACCTCCCCGACGATCTCGTATCCGGACCGCGCCGCGTACATCGCTGGGACGTTCGGAGTGCCGTGCAGGAACCGGAACCCGTCATCGGTATAGTCGATCGGTCCACCCTCGAAAGCGAACGGTCGCTTGTGCGCCATCCAGCCCGTGAATCGCGGCTCGAGCGTCGGCCACAGGTCGCGACGCACGTAGAGATAGCCCGCTCCCGGGCCGCCGCACAACCACTTCACCGATCCGCCGACCGCGAAGTCCAATCCCACGGCGCGCACATCGAGCGGCACCGTCCCCGCCGATTGGTAAACGTCGGCGCACACCATCGCGCCGCACTCATGCGCTCGCTTCGTGATCGCCGCGATGTCCTGTATGAAGGAACTGCGGAACAGCACGTGCGACACCGACACCAGCGCCGTCTCCTCGTCGATCGCGGCGAGCATCCGGTCCAGCGGAATCGTGATGCCGTCCTCGGAGGGCACCAGTTCAATGCGCGCGCCGAGTTGCTTCAGTCCTTCGAACGCATAAAGGTTCGACGGGAAGTTCATCCCTTCGCTCACCAGCTTGTTGCGCTTGCCTCGCCAGTCGAAACAGGAATGGACGATCTGCTGCGCGACGGCGACGTTCTGGTGCATCACCACCTCGCCCTCGCCCGCGCCAATGATGCGGCCGATGAGGTTGCCCACCGTCAGCGGCATCTCCCACCAGCCCTCCTCCCACGCCCGTATGCCGCGCGCGTCCCACATATCGGCGTACTCGTTCAGACGGTCACGGGTCCGCCGCGGCATCGCGCCCAGCGAGTGGCTGATCATGTAGACCGTGCGGTCGAGGATCGGAAACTCTTTTCGCCAGTCGAGTAGTTCATCCATTCAAATAGCTCCTCACTCGCGAATTAGCCGGCTCCTCAAACTTGTGATGCACCCAGCCTGTGATCGCGATCACCGCTATCAAATACAGAACCCCGGACACCGGCCGTGGCAGAGGATTCACAGGATCGACGAACTTCCACCACCACAGCAGCGGCACATGCAGGATGTAAAGCGCGTAACTTGCCTTGCCGAGGAACACCACCGGCGCTGTGGAAAGGAAGCGCGCCAGCCACCCGCCGCCGAATGCGAGTCCCACCAGCAGAACCGCATTTAACGGGCGAAGCAGTCCATTGAGAGTCGCCCAGCTAAACACGAGGACGGGGAATGCTACCAGTGCCGCCGCCGCGATGGAGGCCGGCAGGTACAGCCAGACTCCCTGGATCCGCCGCCGTTGCAACAGTCCGTACGCGCCGCCCGCCGCAATCCCGATCAGAAAGTCGGAGAAGTGCAGGAATGGCTTCAACTCTTCTGACATGTGGAAGCGACGCAGCCATGAGGTCAGCAAGCACCCCACCACAGTGAGCGCCAGCACCGAGATCCAGCCGCGTGGACGCACCAGAAAGAGGACCAAGGGGAACAGGCAGTAGAAGAAGATCTCACAGGTGAGCGACCATGCCGGAGTGTTCCATGAGACCGCCGCCTTGGCGCCAAACCAGCCCTGCAGAACGAGTACGTAATTCGCGATCCAGGCTGGACGGAAGTCCATCAGCATGAAGGGCAGAATGATCACAAGGCTCAGCGCGTACACCGGATAGATGCGGGCGAACCGGCTTACGGCATAGCGGTAGAGGCTGCGCCGGGTCCAATCAGTTGTCGCATATCGGCGCGTGAGCACGAACCCGGACAGCACGAAGAACGTTCCCACGGCGACGTAGCCCATCCGGATGAATAGTCGCACCGGCTCAGGCAACACATCGTTGACCGACGAGAGCATCATCCCGGGGCTCGTCAAGTGGTGCAGAACCACCCAGAGCGCGAGGAAGAACCGGACGCCGGTCAGCGCGGGCAAAAGCTGATTGTCAGCCTTGACCTGGACAGCCGGAGACGGCGCTAGTTGAAGAGTTGCGATTCCTTGATTTTACCGGACTACGGCGGCCTATTTCTGGACCGACGCGATCATCTTGTCGAAGTCGGCCAGGCCTGCCTGCACAGTCTTCGCCGGGCCGGTGAACTTAAAGAAGATATTTCCTTCAGGAGCCTCGACGATGGCGCCTACCAACCGGTAGCCATGCTTCACGCTCTTGGACGTCGCCATTGGACCGCCCATGCCCGTGTAGTCGCCGGACGCTTCGACCGTCGTCACCTGAATTCCGTGGACCGCCTTCTTCCCGCTTTTCACCTGGGTGTTCGGCTTGCCGTCGGGGGTCTGGAACTGCGCTTTCCAACGCTCGATGTTCGCGGGGATCGATCCGCCCTGTCCGGAGCCGAAGTAGTAGGCGACGCACTCGCCACCCTCAGAGTCGCCCGGCGCGGCCGAAACGGCATAGCTGGCGGCACGCATGGGCCGGGGACCTTCGGTCTTCCAGGTTGAAGGTGGGGTCCACTTAACGCCGGCAACGGAGTCGGCCAGAAGTACGGCGGCGCTTGTCAGGAGGAGGAAAGCCAGAGAACGAATCATCTTTTTCTGATTGTACCGGACAAACGAAACGCCGGCCCGCGCGGAGGACGCGGCCGGCGTTGATCGCACTCAAGCTGGGGTTATTTCTTTACGCCCGTCATGTCTGACGGGCGCTGGCTGGTTGCACTCGCAGCCCCGCTCCCCGAATTGTAGGAACGGCTTGATTGTTGGTCCTGCTGATATTCCACGCGGATTTGGTTATGCACCTGACGAACGCCGGAGACGCGCTCGGCCACATCTTCGGCCATGCGCTTCGACTGACGATCCTCGACGTTACCTTTTAGCGTCACCTCGCCGTTCTGCACGTCCACCTGAATGTCCTGGGCGTCGATCTCGGGGTGACGCGTCAGATGCTCGTTGATGTCTTCGCGAATCCGATCATCGGACCGCTGGTAGCCCTTCGGCCCGCGGCCGCTGTGCCTGCCGGATGTGAACTGGCTGTTCTGACCGGACTGCCAGTTGCTCTGACCCCAATCCGATCGAGAACTCGGGTTGGGATTGTAATTGGGCGCAGATCCGGAGTAGTTTGAACCGGAACCGTAGTTGCCGGCCCCATAGTTCGAAGAGGCGTAACTACCGCCGTAATTGCTCTGTGGAGAGTTGTATTCCCGCTGCTGGTAGCTACGTCCTTGATCGTTACGGTCGTAGTTCCGAACATCGTCGGAATCACGCTCGCGGCCCCAGGCACTTTCCTGGCGTGAGAATCCGGGAGCGCCTGATTCTCGTCCGAAATGATCATAGTCGCTGCCGGGGCGACGGTGCTCGGGCTGTCCACCATAGCGCTCGTCGTTCCGCATCGAATAGTTACTTAAACCGCCACCGACCTGGCGGCCGATATGCCCGTAGTCGGCGTTGCCGCCGGATTGGTTGTAAAGCCGGTCTCCCTGGCTGCCGTAGCTTCCAAAGCTACCTTGGCTGAATCCTTGTCCGCCCCAACCGGCGTGACTGCCATATTCGGAACCCCGCTGGCTCACGGGACCTTCACGGCGCCCGCGATCGTGCATGAAGCCGCGCTCCCGCTCGCGGTCACGGTCACGCATTTGCTCTCGTTCGCGGTCCCAATCTTCGTGGTATCGTGCCATAGCCTGTTCCTTTCTGAAGTTTCTTCAAACTCCGAAGGGTAGACCACTCTCTCCGCGAGAGGATGTCAAGGATAACAGTGACGCCGGACTGGTTGAAGCTAGGAGGGTGCTTTCTCTGTGGGATAACCCTTTACGACCCAATCCGTATGAAGGTTTTCAGGCATCATAACGATCTTGACGTTCTTGTAGCCGAGTTCTTTCACGAGTTTAAACGCCGGACGCAGGTTAGGACAGCGATCGAGGGGGCAGCAGGCACAATAAATGAGCACTTCGCGGTCGCGAGGGCCTGCGGTGAGGGCGGTCTTAAAAGCTTCGAGGCCTTCGGGCTTCGAGGTGGGGCCGACCAGGACGGCGCCTGGAAGATGGGCTGCGCGATAGAGAACCGGGAAGCCGACGTACAAGATAACCGGAGCGGTCTTCGCGTTAATCGCTTTCGCTACCACCTCCGGGGCGATAAGGTCAGAGTTGGTCCAGGGATCAGACGCGGCGGGTAGGGCAAACCCGATCGCGAGTATAAGGAAGGTAGCAGGCAGCAGCCATTTTGTCATTACACTCTAATGATGCAAGTTCCGGCGAACGGTGACAAGTTGGCCGGAGGAGCGGGTCAGGCGTAGGCCAACGACTTTGACTGTTGAGCCGCGTCCGAATTCTGGTACTGGCTCAGGATGTAAGCCATTTCCTCGGCCGCCGAAACGGTCCCGTCCTGGTTGGTGTCGGCGGGGTCGAGGGTCGTACTGGCACTGCCCTCACCACCTCCACCACCCCCGCGGGCCTTCGACGATCCCTCTGTTTTTGAGGCGGAGGCCTTGCCCGCCTCGTCCAGCTTCTCCAAGCCCACCGCGGCGTCCTGTTCAGTGATGTAGCCTTTACCGCTGGAGTCGAGCATCTTGAAGATGGTATCGACGCTCTTCTGTACGTCACTCGGACTGGCTTGTTCGCCGCTGGCGGTCAGGGCGCTGGTCAATTCGCTCTTGGTGACCTTGCCGTCGCCGTTGGCATCCACTTTCTCGAAAAACTGGGGAGGACCGCTCCGGTTCCTCTCCCATCATTCATATCGACCCGAATCCGGTTCGCTACGTTAACTTTTGTAAAGCCGCTAGCCGGCACGTTCGGAGAATGGGCAGATTACTAGGGTCTGGTGGAGAGAATGTACTTCGTCAGGTCGGCGATATCGTCGATCAGGACGTCTGGCGGATCGGCTGTCAGGGAGTCGGGCTGAAAGCCCCATGTGACTCCGGCGCATGGGACGCCGGCGTTGCGGGCGGTGCGAATGTCGACTGCGCTGTCGCCGATCATGAGAGTGCGCGCGGCAGGGATGCCGGCTTCTTCCATGAGTCGTTGAATGCCGATGGGATCCGGCTTCTTTTGCTCGAAGCTGTTGCCGCCGTAGACGCGGAAGAAGTAAGTTCCAACGTCGAGACCGTCGAGAATGGCCTGGCTGATCTTGAACGGCTTGTTGGTGAGCACGGCCATGCGGCGCCCCGCATTCTTGTATTGATCGAGGGCCTCACGCACGCCGGGATACAGCACGGTGTAGTCGAGTTTGTGCGCGGCGTAGTAGGCGAGGAAGTAGGCAAGGGCGCGGTCCACTTCGCTCTGCGGCATTTCGGGTCCCATGGCGCGGCGGAGGAGAACGGGCGCGCCGTTGCCGACGTAGGTGTAGACGGTGTCGTTGGGCAGCGGCGTTAGGCCCATATGGCCGCGGGTGGCGTTGACGGCTTGCGCCAAGTCGAGTTTGGAATCGACGAGCGTGCCGTCGAGGTCAAAGATCAGAAGATCCATTATCTGTTTGATTACCTATTTTGCGCGGCGGGCGGATCAGTGGGGTGTGGGCGGCCGGGCTTGTTCTCGTCCCAAACCTTACGGAGTTTTTGAAGGCTGTCGTAGTAGGCTTCCTTGAGCGAGGCGGGGGCGAGCCATGCCAGAACGTTGCCGGCGACGGAGGCGTAGGGCATCACCTTCGACTCGACGATGACGAGCGGCGGCGGTACCGGTGCGAAGGCTGTAATCACGGTCGCTACGGCCACGAGCACGACCGCCCCGCGCAGGACGCCGAAGGCTGCTCCGCCAAGGCGGTCAAAGAATGACAGTCCGGCGAATTTCATCATCTTTCCAAGGATTCGCCCAACGATGGCGCCGGCGATGATGAACGCGACGTAGACGGCGCAGAAGCCGAAGATGTTGGCGCCGTGCTGCCAGTTGAACATCGAGCGGACCCAGCCTGCGGGAATGTAGTAGAACCAGAAGCCGAAGAGTATGCCGAGGATGCCGGCTATGAAGCCGATGCCGACGCGGGTGAAGCCGTTGATGAAACCGGAGATGACGCTGACGGCGATGATGGCGAGGAGGATGATGTCGAGGTAGTTCACAGGGAGTGTCCGGTGAGGATGGTGTAGGCCTGATGATACTTTTCGCTGGTCCTGCTAGCGACGTCATCGGGCAGGGCGGGAGCGGGAGGCTGCTTGTTCCAGCGGATGCTTTCCAGGTAATCGCGGACGAATTGCTTGTCGTAGGAAGGCTGCGGACCGCCGGGCTTCCAGGAGTCCGCGGGCCAGAAGCGCGACGAGTCGGGTGTAAGAACCTCGTCGGCGAGAATCAATTCTCCGTTCACGAAGCCGAATTCGAACTTCGTGTCGGCGATGATGATGCCGCGCTGACGGGCATAGGCTGAGGCCGTGGAGTAAATCTTCAAAGTGAGATCGCGAAGTTGTGTGGCCAGCGGTGCGCCGATCTTGGCGGCTGCGTCTTCAAAACTGATGTTGATGTCGTGCCCGGATTCCGCCTTGGTGGCGGGCGTGAAGATGGGCTCGGGGAGTTGATCGCTTTCGCGCAGGCCTTTGGGAAGCTGAATGCCGCACAGTGCGCCGGTCTGCTGGTAGTCCTTCCAGCCGGAGCCCGATAGGTAGCCGCGGGCGACGCACTCGATTTGAATCATGTTGGCGCGCTTGACGAGCACAGATCGGCCTTCCAACTGGTCCCGAAACTGGCTGAGCTCGAGCGGATAGTGGCTGGCGTCGGCGGTGATCAGGTGGTTGCGGACGATGGGCTTGAGGCGGTCGAGCCAGAAGAGGGTGATCTGGTTGAGGACGCGACCTTTGCCGGGGATGCCGGTGGCGAGGATGTAGTCGAAGGCGGAAATGCGGTCGGTGGTGACGATGAGGAGTCGGTCACCAAGCGAGTAGATGTCGCGGACCTTGCCTTTGGCGACGAGGGGAATACCGGGAAGGCTGGTCTCGAGGAGCACAGGAGGATGGGGCACGTTTCTTCCACTTGTAGCATTTCCAGTGTGGTGGATGCTCGAAGTCGGACAGTAGGAACGCAGACGCTTGGAAATCGGTCTCTGACACCGATTTCGCTAAGCCCGGAAATCGGTCTCTGACACCGATTTCCGGGCTTGGGGTTTAGAAGGTGAGCTTGGCGGCGAAGCGGATGTTGCGCTCGCCCCCGGCTGCGGTGATCTCGCCGAAGCCGTTCAGGGCTTTGATCGAGCCATCGGCGTTGCGGGTTAGCGATGAAGCGGTGGCGCCTGGATTGCTGAATTGAGGCGTGTTGGTGACGCCGAACATCTCGGTGCGGAACTGGAGCTTAAAACGTTCAGTCAGCCTGAAATCGCGGAAGACGCTGCCGTCCAGATTGAACAGGCCGGGACCGCGCAGGATGTTGCGGCCGCTGGTGCCAAACCGGACTGCGGTGACGGGCGCGAAAGCGTTCGGGTCGAAGTACGCCTGGCCGACTCCGTGACCGCCGAGAATCGCGACTGTCGGGAGAATCTGGTCCGCGGTCTGGGTGTTGCCGGGCGCGTTCACTGAGGTGCCCGAGGTGCCTACGGTGAACGGCGTCCCACTGTAACGGCTCAGGATGAAGTTCACCTGCCAGCCGCCGAGGATCGCTCCGCCGATTCCGCTCTGCATGAACTTCTGGCCGCGGCCGAAGGGCAGGCTGTAATTGCCGTAAAGCTGGAAGTTGTGGGTGCGGTCGTAACCGGCTACTGCTTTGTTGCGCTGAAGCATTGGCACCCAGTTCCAGGTGAGGCCGCTGTCGGTGTCGTCGCCGTAGTTGGTGGCGCGCGACAAGGTGTAGGAGGCTCCGAGCAGCGAATTGCCGAAGCGGCGCGTGGCGCTGGTCAACAGGCCGTTATATTGTGCGGTGTTAAACGGCGTGAAGTATTTGACGTCGGATACGCGGGCGAATTTAGCGAACAGGGCGCGGCCAGCGTTGCCGCCGCCGGGACCGGCCGAGTTGATGTTCTGGATAACGGTCTGGCGAATGGCCCGGCTGCCGACGTAGCCTGCCTGGAGATTGAAGCCATGGCCGGCGTCGCGCTGCAGCGTGAAGTTGTAGCTCTCGATATATCCGCGATTGAACTGCTGCGGGAAGGTAGTGGTTCCGACAGCGGCCGGTAGCGAGAAGACGTCCTTGCTCAGATCCGGTCCGACGAATTCCGGGATGCCGGTCCGCAGTGTGCCGGCGGCGAGATAGCTGGTGGCGCCGGAGAACTGTGATGAGATCGTGGCCGGGTAGGCATCGCGAAGATAGCGGAATGTGTTGGGGTCGACGCTGATGCCGAAGCCGGTACGGATCACGGTCTTTTCGTTCATGCGGTAGGCGATGCCTAGGCGCGGGGCAAGCTGGCCGATGCCGGTGTCGTAGCCGCCGCGATAGACGAGGTCGGTGTTGGGGTCGTAGCGTTCGCCTGCCCAATGATCGCGGGTCGGTGCGGGGTAGACCTCGTAGCGGATGCCGTAGTCCACCGTCAACTTGCGAGTGATCTGCCAGGAGTCGCGGATGTAGAAGCCGTAGGACGGCATGCGGACCGTCGCCGGATTCATGTACTGGACGTCTTTACCCATACTGCCGGCGAGACCGAGCATGAAGTCGGCATAGGTGTTGTAGCCGGTGGTGGAGGCGCCGCCCTTGAGGGAGGTGAGTCCGCCGGAGAAGCCGAAGCCGCCGCGGGGCCCGTTGGAAGCCTGGGGCTGGAAGTGGTTGATGTCGTACTTGCTGTACTCAAAGCCGAAGCGGATGGAATGCGCGCCCTTCATCCAGCCCACGCTCAAGTTGGTGACGTACTGGTTATCGCGGAACAGGAACGGGTTGGAGACGTTGGGATTGCCGAGGTTGGAGAACGTTGTGAAAGTGAAGCGGGGATAGCCGGCCTGGAGACGGTTGGTGCCGTTGGTGCCGGGAATCTTCAGGGTGTCGAGACCGTAGTTCTTGTCGATGTCGACGTTCTCCGCCGCGAGACGAAGACGCGTGTAGCCGACGACGCCGTCGAGAACGACGTGGGGGCTGAGCGTGTAGGTGCCGCCGATGGCCGCGGTCTGGATGAGGCCGGGAGCGCGTCCGGGCTGTCCGCCGTTGGTGGCATCACCGCCGGCGCCGCCGAGTGATGGCGGGTCAAACACGAGGCTGGGCGAGAAGCTGTAGCGGCCGAAGATCTGCGACTTCTCGTTGGGCGTGTAGTTCACTTTGAAGTCGACGTTGTCGCGGGTGAGGGTGTAGCCGCCGATGGCGAGGTAGTTGTTGGGGAACACGCTCTGGTTGGGGAGCGGGATCAGGTTGGTCATGTAAGCGGCGGCGGGATCAATGCTGCTCTGAGGAATCGTATTGTTTGCAAACGGCGTGCGGCCGGTGCCATCGGCGTTGCCGGTGGTGGGATCGTAGATTGTGGTGCCGGTGCCGTTGAAGTTGCCGGTGCGCATGGCAGCCGTTGGCACGGTACGCAGAGCGGACGCTGACTGCCGGCGGGTGGTGCGTTCCCAATCGCCGAAGAAGAAGAGCTTGTTCTTCAGGATGGGACCGCCGAACATGCCGCCGAACTGGTTTTGGAGATTCTTGGGAGCGCGGTTGGGGTCGCCGGTGCAGGAGTAGAGGCAGTAGAAATAGTTGCGGGCCTTGAGAGCGCTGTTGTTATTGAACTCCCAGCCGCCGCCGTGGAACTCATTGGTGCCGGATTTGATGGTGACGTTCATGGCGGCGCCGCCGGCCATGCCCTGCTCGGCGTCGAAGCTGTTGCTGACGACGTTTACTTCGGAGATGGCTTCAACCGGGGGCAAGTAAGCAACCAGACGGGGCAGCCACGGATGGCTGATGGTGGCGCCATCCAGTTTGGTGTTGTTGCTCGACTGGGGCATGCCGTTGGCCTGTGTGGCCATTGAGCGCTGCGGATTGCCGGAGTCGGAATGGACTTCAACGGGAGGCGTAAAGCCCGGAAGGATCTTATATAGAGCCTGGAAGTTACGGCCTTGCGAGTTGATCAGCGGCAGGTCGGAGATCTGTTGCGACTGTACCTGGTTGTTGATGTCGGCGCGGTCGGTTTGCAGTGTGACGGAGCCGGCGCTGACGACGACATTCTCAACGACCTGGGAGACGCTCAAGGTGGCATCGAGGCGGAGCACGGTGTTGAGGCTGATGACCGCGCCTTCCTGCACGCGCGTTCCGAAGGATGGAGCGGTGATGGTCACCTTGTAGTTGCCAGGAGCGAGGTCGGACATCAGGTAGGAGCCACGGTCGTCGGTCATGTGTACCTTGAGGATGCCGGTGCCGATGTTGAGAGCTTCTACTTTTGCGTTGGGAATGGCCGCTCCGGAGGCATCCGTTACGTTACCGGTGAGCGAGCCGTAAAGAGTCTGTCCATAGCCCGTTGATGGCGCAAGGACGAAAAGAGTGAGAAGGAGTGCCCATCCAAACATCCGGGTCCCCAGTTTGAGCGTCGTAGCTCGAAGTGATCCCATGGTCAACCTCAACAAAGAAGGATTTGAGTAAGCATAGTTGAAAGTAACGAGAAAGTCTAGACTTCGAACTAAAGATGTCGAATCTGATTTCGGGGAGGGGTTTACCTTGGGCGGATGACACGAACGTCCAGAATTTACCTTGTTTTCGCCCTAACTCCTTATCCTTCGAGTTGGCCGAGTTCGTGCATGTAGTTATGGGCGAGGAGTAACAGAACATGAACTGGGATCAAGTAGAAGGCAATTGGAAACAGCTTCAGGGCAAGGCTAAAGAGAAGTGGGGGAAGCTGACCAATGACGATTGGACCACGCTTGGCGGCAAGAAAGACCAACTGGTGGGTAAGATCCAGGAACGTTACGGCTACCACAAGGACCAGGCCGAGAAGGAAGCCGAAGAGTGGGCGAAACTTCAGGATGCCGAGTTGAAGAATACATCACGATAGCCGGGATAGAGGCGGGCGAACCCGCCTCTTCCTTATAATGTAAGTTTGCTGCTGTCGATCCTGATCCCCGTTTACAACGAGCGCACCGTCATCGAGCGAAGTCTGGCGCTCGTTTTGAAGGCGCCTCTGCCAGAGAATATGGACCGTGAGTTGATTCTTGTCGACGACCGATCCACTGACGGAACCTGGGACATTCTGGAGCGCCTGGCGCAGACTGAGCCGAACATACGGCTTTACCGGCATCAGCAGAATCAGGGCAAGGGCGCGGCGGTCAGAACGGCAATCGGTAAGGCCGCTGGCGATTTCTGTTTGATTCAGGACGCCGACCTCGAGTACGACCCCAACGAATATCCAGTACTGATGAAGCCGTTGCTAGACGGGCGCGCGGACGCAGTGTTCGGGTCCCGCTATTTAGGCAGCGAGCAGACTCGTATTTTGCCGTTCTGGCATTCGATGATCAACAAGTTCCTCACGTTGGTCTCGAACATGTTTTCGAACCTCAACCTTACGGACATGGAGACCTGTTACAAGGTCTTTCGCACCGACCTGCTGAAGAGCATTCCCATCCGTTCCGATCGCTTCGGCTTTGAGCCCGAGATCACCATGAAGTGCTCGAAGCGAAAGTTGAGGATTTATGAAGTTCCGATCAGCTACCACGGGCGCACTTACGAGGAAGGGAAGAAGATCGGCTGGAAGGACGGCGTTAAGGCGCTCGGCGTGGTGCTGTATTTCTGGGTGATCGACGATCTCTATATCGAGCCCTATGGGCGGGGTCTGCTGAATAACCTGACCGGTACGCCGCAGTACCTGGCCTGGGTTGCGCGCATCATTCGCGATTATGCAGGCGACACGATTCTCGAATTGGGCGCAGGCATTGGTAATCTAACCGGACGCCTGATTGGCAAGCGCATTCGATATGTTGCCGCCGAGCGCGATCCTTTGTACCTGCATGCGCTGCGCAATCGTTTTCTGCGGACGCCGAACGTACAGGTGGAACGCCTGGATCCGGCGAGTCCAGAGGAGTTTGATGCGGTGGACGGCTGCTTTGACACGGTGCTCTGTCTGAATGTTCTTGAGTACGCCGAGTCGCCGGACGTGGTTTTGCATTCAGCGGCGGGCCACTTGAACCCGGGCGGCCGGCTGTTGGTGCTGGTGCCGCAGGGCCCCGGACTTTTTGGGACCGTCGACCGGATGCTTGGGCACAAGCGTCGTTTTGCAGCGGCTGATTTGACGCGCATGTTGGAGGCGCAGGGGCTGCAGGTGGAGCGGCTGCACCAGATCAACAAAATCGGAACGCCGGCGTGGTGGTTCTTCGGATCTGTGCTGCACCGCAAGAAGATCAACAAGCTGACGCTCAAGCTATTCGATAAGACGGTGTGGTTATGGCGCCGCATCGATGGTTTGTTCCCCTGGCGCGGATTGTCGCTGATTGCGGTGGCGCGCCGACCTGAGTCGCCGGGCACTGGGGAGATGAAGCGCAAGCAGGAGTTGGATGCGGTCGCTCGAACTTGATTTCGAACGGCGCGAGCTTAGCGAACGTGAAATCGATGAGCCGGCGCTCGACTCTCCCACTGCCGTACGAATCCAGATCCAGGAAGTAGGCGTCTGCGGCACTGACCGCGAGCTGGCGAATTTCCGCATGCGTCCGCGGTATAGAGACGCAACGCGGATCGTCATCGGACACGAGGCGCTGGGGCGCGTGGTGGAGACGGGGTCTGCCGTGGAAGGACTCGCCGTAGGTGACTGGGTGGTGCCGACCATCCGGCGCGGCTGTCCGGAGTGCACCTCCTGCGCGCGCGGCCGGTCGGACTTATGCCTCTCGGGCGGCTATTCGGAGCGTGGAATCTTCAACCTCGACGGTTACTACACCGAGTTCGCGGTGGACGACGCTGCCTATCTGGTGCGCGTGCCGGAGGCGATGAGTGCGTACGCGGTGCTGTTGGAACCGCTGAGCGTGGTGGAGAAGTGCGCGGAGCGGGTTGAAAAACTGCGGCAGAGTGACGGCCGTCGCGCGCTGGTGTTAGGCCTCGGGCCGATTGGGTTGTTGACGGCGATGGTGCTGCGATTACGCGGCTATGAAGTGCGGTTGGTGTCGCAGGAGGCGGAGGATCATCCGCGGGTGGCGATACTGCGGGCGATCGGCGCTGAATATAGCCGGTCACTGGGCGGGAAATGGGACGTGATTGTGGAGGCAGCGGGCTCGGCTCCGCTGGCGCTCGAAGCCATCCGGCTATTGGGGCCGTGCGGCGTGTTCATCACGCTGGGAGCGCAGCGGGCGCACGGCGAGGTGTCGTTCATCGACCTGATTGTCGGCAATCAGACGCTGGCGGGAATCGTGAATGCCAGCCGGCCGTATTTCGAGCGCGCGGTAAGCGATTTGGGGCAGGTGCCGGAGGCGGCGTTGAAGCCGATGATCCGGCGGTTCGGGTATTACGACTACCGGCAGACGCTGTTTGAGCCGTCAGCGGTGGAGCCGAAGTTTGTACACGTGATCGCCAACTCATTACACTAAGAGTTCATGGTATTTCGTCATGCGCTGTGCAATGAGATTTACCAGGGCTGGACATTTCACGACGCCTGCAAGTCAATTCGTTCGATTGGCTATGAGGGCATCGAGATCGCTCCGTTCACTCTGGCTGATTCACCGAGGGACATTTCGGTAGCCCAGCGGCGTCAGTACCGGGGCATTATTTCGAGCGAAGGACTGCGATTTGCGGGGCTGCACTGGTTGATGGTGTCGCCGGCGGGCCTGCACGTTACGACGCCCGACGATGCTCTACGCGAGAAAAGCTGGGCGCACATACGCGATCTGATCGATCTTTGCGGGGACTTGGGAGACGGCGGGGTGATGGTGTTCGGGTCGCCGAAGCAGCGGTCAGCTGTAGATGGGTCGACCCCGCAGGAAGCGGCAGAGCGATATGAAGCAGGACTTGCGAGTGTGGCGTCGCACGCGCTGGAGCGTGGCGTCACAGTGCTGGTGGAGGCGCTGCCGGCGAACCAGTCGGACGTGGTGACCTCGCTCGATGAAGCAGTAGAGATCGTCAAGCGGATTTCCAGCCCCTCGGTGAGAACGATGTTCGATTCACATAACGCGGTGGATGAAGTGGAACCGCATGCCGAGCTTGTTGACCGTCACTTTGAATTCATCAAGCACGTCCACGTGAACGAAATTGACGGCAAGCATTGCGGGCAGGGCACATACGATTTCAAGCCGGTGCTGGAGGTGCTCGCCAAGCGCAAATATAAGGGCTGGGTCTCGCTTGAAGCATTCGATTTTACGCCGGGCTCGGAACGCATCGCCACTGAGTCGCTGCGCTACCTCGAGTCAGAGATCAACAAACTACAAAAATGAAGAAAAGCATTGTTACCGGAGGAGCCGGGTTTATCGGCTCGGCACTCGTGCGCGCGCTGCTGGCGGAGCCAGAAACGCAGGTTGTCGTCATTGACAATTTGCTCAGTGGAAAGACGAAGAATCTGGCCGGACTCGGGGAGCGTGTAGTGCTCCGCGAGGTGGACATTCGCGATTACGACGGCGTCCGCCCGCTGATGGATGGGGCCGATACGGTGTTTCACCTGGCGGCGATTCCTTCGGTACCGCGGTCGATTGTGGAGCCGGTGCCATCGCACGAGGTGAACATCGACGGCACGTTCAACGTCCTGCGCGCGGCGGCTGAGGCAAAGGTCCGGCGCTTGGTCTACGCGGCTTCGTCGTCGGCGTACGGCGACACTCCAGTGCTGCCCAAGGTGGAGACGATGAAGCCGAATCCGCTCTCGCCGTACGCGGCGCAGAAGCTGATGGGCGAGCAGTACGCGAGCGTTTTCGCTCAGTGTTTTGGCCTCGAGACGGTCTCGCTGCGATTCTTCAACGTGTACGGGCCGAGGCAGGACCCTACCAGCGCCTATTCGGGAATCCTGTCGATTTTCATGCGCTGCCTGATCGAGAAGACGTCGCCCACGCTGTTTGGAGATGGCGGGCAGACGCGCGATTTCACCTACGTTGAGGATGTAGCGGAACTGGTGATCAAGGCGTCGCGGGTGGATGCCGCGATCTGTTCGGGCAAGACGTACAACGCGGGTAACGGCGGGCGTTTTTCACTGAATGAGATTTGGGAAATGCTGCAGCGGATGGAAGGCGTCAAGCTGCCTGCCCAGTACGGGCCGCCTCGAGCGGGCGACGTGCGGGACTCGCAGGCCGACACCACCGAGGCGGTTAGAGACCTGGGCCACGCGCCACGTTTCAGTTTCGAAGATGGACTGAAGCGCACGCTCGATTGGTACAAGCTCGACGCCGGGGCCTGAGTTTTTGGGACCAAGGTAATCAGGGTCCTGGAACCGCGGCATCAGTTTTGTCGTGAGAAGTTAGCAGTCTCAGCGGCACGCTGCCAAAAAACGTTAAACATTCACAAGGAAACTTGTCATTCCATAAACTCGTCTCTATAATCGGGGTCAAGCATTTTGACTCCGTTGTCGATAGTTCCCTTAACGAGGCGGTTTATGGACATCGTCGGCGATCGAAAGTTCGTTGAAGTACCCGGCTCAAAGACACACGAGCTGCCACCTTTACTGGTGCGCACTTCGCCCGGGGTGAGGCGACTGGACAAGGTGATGGACGTGGCAGGCGACATCATCGACGGGGAAGACATGCTGCCGCCGCAGGGGTTGGACGATCCGCTGATCGCGACCGAACTGGACCGGCGCCGCATGGACCTGGCGGTGAACCTGGTTGACCAATACCTTGGCTTGATGAAGCACTGGAACTGGGGCGATAGTGTGCTCGAGTGGATTCGCCAGTGCGAGATGACGTTTGAGAATCGCCTGGAGCTTCGGAACCTGATGCGCGCGGATTTATGGCCGCACGCCGGGCGCAGCAGTTTTGTGAGGCTGCTGGAGGACAAGGCGATCAAGAGCAGCGAGGAACTGCAGCAGTCAGTGGGCCTGAGGCTGGCGTTCAGACGTCCGCCGCCGATGCGTTCGCTGTCGAATCAATTTCTCTTCTACCTGAACCACAACGTCGCCTCGACGGCGTATGAGACCTGGGCGCGCATGTCGCCCGACCCGATCTCCGCGCTGCCGCCAGAACGATTCACGTTTCAGGTGGTGGACATGTCGCTCGAGTAATTCCGGCAGAGCTGGGCCCGTGTTGTAAACTGGCCTCTTATGAAGATGGCAGTGGTGGGGCTCGGCTTCATGGGCAGCACCCATCTAAAAGCAATGCGGGGTGTCGAAGGCGCGACGCTTGCCGCGGTGTGTAGTAACGACGAAAAGGCGCTCCAAGGGGACCTGAGCGGGATTCAGGGGAATCTCGGCGGTTCAGGCGAGCGCATGGATTTCTCACAGATCGCCCGCTACCCGACGGTGGCCGGGCTTCTGGACGATTCGAATGTCGAGGCGATCGACATTTGCCTTCCCACAAACATGCATGCCGATGTCGCGATTGAGGCGATGCGGCGCGGCAAGCACGTGCTGGTGGAGAAGCCGATGGCGCTCGACGGCGAGCAGTGCGACCGCATGGTGGAAGCGGCCTCGCGCTACCGCGTGACGCTGATGACGGCGCAGGTGCTGAGATTCTTTCCAGCGTACGAAGCTTTGCGGCGATCGGTGTCGGAGAACCGCCTCGGCGCGTTTCGCACGGCGACGTTCCGCCGGAGGTGCGCGGCGCCAGCGTGGGGCGCGGGCTGGCTCAAGGATCCTGCACTAAGCGGTGGCGGAGTCTTCGACCTGCTGATCCACGACGTCGAC
The DNA here is from genome assembly GCA_038212445.1 of Bryobacterales bacterium. Taxonomy (GTDB): domain Bacteria; phylum Acidobacteriota; class Terriglobia; order Bryobacterales; family Bryobacteraceae; genus TMP-7. The sequence goes on along the minus strand of JBBQUM010000031.1, from coordinate 54,463 downwards.
ATGACGCTGCACCTTTTCGGCGTTCCCGAAGCGATTCAAGCAACCGGATTTGAGGATCTGTCGCGGGGGCTGGACATCATCAACGCGGAATTTCTCTATGCCGGCGGTGCGTCGGCGGTGGTGACTGGAGGCTGGCACCATCCCAAGTCGTACCCCTTTTCGATGGAATACACGGTGTCGTGCGATCGCGGCACGGTGGAGTACAACTCGGCGGGCCGGGTGCCGACGCTCTATGGGGTGGACGGATCGGAAACGCCGCTGTTGCTGGCTGACCACGACGGTTACGCCCGGGAGATTGCATATTTCGTAGAGTGCTGCCAGCAAGGCCGGCAGCCGGATTTGTGTTTGCCGCAGGACTCAGCGGCGGCGGTGAAGCTCACGCGTTTGATGCTCGAAGCACGCAAGATGAATGGAGAGAGGTTGGAATGCAAACTGTGAAGCCGTTGGAGACCGGGGTGATGTTTTGGGCGGATCGCGACCACCTGGCGGAGATCAAGTCTCTGGGTGTGAATTGCGGACAGCTCGGAATTCCAGGCGGAATGGAATTGGACGAAGCAGCATCAGCCGACTGGACGGCGGCCATTGCGCAGGAGCAATTCACAGTGGTGTCGGTGATCGCCTCGTACACGGGCGAGAGTTACGCTGATATTCCAACGGTGGAGCGGACGGTGGGCTTCATTCCTGAAACCACTCGCGCCGAGCGGGAGCAGCGCACCAAGGACGTGAGCGATTTCGCGGCACTGCTGGGTGTGCGGAGCATCGGGTGCCACGTGGGCTTTGTGCCGGAGGATAAGAGCCATCCGAACTACGTGGCGGTCCGGGATCTGGTGAGGCGCATCTGCGACCACGCACAGCATCACTTGCAGACCTTTGCGCTCGAGACCGGGCAGGAGCCGGCGGATACGCTGCTGAGCTTTATTGAAGACGTAAACCGGCCGAACCTGGGCATCAATTTTGATCCCGCGAACATGATCCTCTACGGCACGGGCGATCCGATCGAGGCGCTGAAAGTGCTGGGCAAGCACGTGCTGTCGGTGCACTGCAAGGACGGCGACTGGCCGCCGAAGGACAAGCCTGGGGCGCTTGGAAACGAGCGTCCGCTGGGCAAGGGGTCGGTGGGGATTCCGAAGTTCATCGAGACGCTGAAGTCGATTGGTTACCGGGGCGCACTGAACATTGAGCGCGAGGCCGAGAACCAGGCTGAGCGCATTCACGATATTCGGGAAGCTGTTCCGTACGTACGGTCGCTGGCTCAGTAGAAAACTACAAACTTGCCCGAGGCCTGGCTGTGCGGGAAGGGATACTGCGTGGAGCAGTCGAGGCAGACTACGGCGCAGGCCGGTTGCGCGGCGGGCGCTAGGTATTTTGTCGATGCATTGGCGACGCCTACGTGCACGAACTGCAGCGCGGGCCGGCGTTCGAGCAGCAGCGCCTGAAGCGGATATTCCAATTGCAGGCCGTTGATATCGATGCCGATGGTCTGGCAGGGCGACTGTTTTAGCGCGTCCACTGCGTCCAGGTAATCCGCTGTATTGCTCCATTGGGTCATGTCGGCGAAGTAGCGCTGGTGGCGCGATAGTTGGAACACGCTGTGCGGGCCGCGCAATGGCCGGGTCCAGTTATTGAGCGCGACGTAGCGGGTGGTGTAGAGCAAAACCAGGCAGAAGGCCAGGGCTGCCGCCTGCAGGTAGCGCTTGCGGAGGGGAATCAACGCAGGCAGCGGACTGGCCAGTACGAACAGCGGCAGGATGAGCCGTGCCATAAACGGCTGCCATTTCAAATAAGCAGAGAAAGCAATGAATCCACAGATCAGCGCGAGCGCATAGAGCATCAGGCGTGGGTTGCGGTGGAGGACCACGACGGCCAGGACGAGGATCGTCAGATGGAGTGGATTGGCGGCATCGGCCTCGTGATTCGTGCTGCGAGGCGAATGGAACGTCGACGCGCGCCAGGTAGTCGCGGGGTCGTTCAGGTCGATACCGAATGTCGAATGGATGCGCGCCACGGCATCGTAGACGCTGTTGTTCCAGGATTCCGAGCTACTGCCGATTTGTTCCGAGGTATTGCGGAGGAGATTGGAAAGCGCCGGCTTCCAGCCGAAGGTTTCATTGCGCCAGCGGAAGAAGCCATTGCCTTGGGCCGAGTCGAAGCCGGCTATGGAGCCGCTGAGGTCGAGATTCCGGATGTACTGCGGAGCGTTGAGAGCGAGAGCGAGCAGGGGCGCGGCCAGGATGATGCGACGGTGCGGCAGTTTGCGGAAGTGCGGCAGCAGAATGGCGGCGAGGATCCAGGGGGCGAACAGATAGGCGGTGGCTTTGGTGAGCAGGGCGAGTCCCAGTGCCGCGGAGGCGAACCAGGCGCTCGAAGTCTCGCCGGTGTCGACGAAGCGGAGCAGGAAAAGCGTGAGGAGTACCAGCCAGGCCGCCAGTACATAGTCGTTCTTGGCGCCTGAACTGGCGAGAATGCCGCTTGGCAATGTGGCGCAGAAGAATGCCGCGAAGGCCTGCGCGGCGGGTCCAGCGCCCAGCCGTTGGGCGATCAGCGACACGCCGATGATGGAGATCAAGGATGCGGACCATTGGACGAGGTTAATGAGATGGTCGCCGCCGCTGAGCAGATAAGAGTGGAGCATCAGGTACTCGGCGAAGGGCTGCAGCATGATCTGGTTGAAGTACGGAGTGGGGAAGAAGCGAACGCTTGCCTGCTGGGTCCAGTAGATGACACGGGGCATGTGATACGCCATGGCGTCGGCGGAGTTGGGCGGGCTGAGCAGCGCGGTGGTGAAGGTGATGGCTAGCACCGCGACGGTGGGAAGCCAGAGGAGTCCGGTGAGTTGGAAACTGGGCCGGGCGTGCCTGCCAAGGTAGATCAAGATGGCGGCGAAGGCGAGCCAGGCGATGAAGACGGGGACGGGCCGGAGTGCGTTGAAGGCGCTGAGCAGTTCGGTGGTGAGGACGGTCCAGAGGCCGGCCAGGACGACGCCGCGAAGGAGTTGTTCGCGGAAACCGCGGGGCATCACAGTGCGCGCGGGTAGGAGCCGAGCACGCGCAGGAGGTCGGCGATCTCTGACAGTTGAGCGATGGCGCGCTCGAGGGCGGGATCGCCGGTAGAACCGATGAGGTCGACGTAGAACAAATATTCCCAGGGCTTGCCGCGCAGGGGTCGCGACTCAATCTTAGTGAGATTCAGGTCACGCAGTGCGAAGGCGCTGAGCGCTTTGAAGAGGACGCCGGGAATGTTGCGCGTGGTGAAGGCGATGGAGGTCTTGAACTCGCGCAGCGGGACAGGCTCAGGTTCGATGGCGAGACGAGCTTTGGGTTTGCGAAGCAGGAAGAAGCGGGTGAAGTTGCGGCGGTCGTCCTCGATGGAGCGCTTCAGGATGTGTCCGCCATAGACATCGGCGGCAATGGTGGAGGCGATGGCGGCGGCGTCGGTGAGTTTTTCCTCGCTGATCATCTTCACGCTGCCGGCGGTGTCGTAGAAAGGCACTCGTTCGATATTCGGGTTGGCGGTGAAGAAATCGAGGCACTGGTTTATGGCGACGGGATGGGAGAAAACGCGTTTGAGCTGGCGGAACTTGACGCCGGGGTTGGCGATCAGGTTGTGGACGATTCTGACGTTGGTCTCGCCAACAATCTCGAAGCCGAAATTGAGGAGATGGTCGTAGTTCTCGTGGACGGAGCCGTGGAGCGTGTTTTCGATGGGGATGACGGCGGCGGCGGCCTTTCCCGACTCCACAGTCTTGAAGACCTCTTCGAAACGCTGGCAAGGATAGATGGCGGCGCGGTCGCCGAAGAACTGGCGGATTGCCATCTGGCTAAATGCGCCGGGCTCGCCCTGGAAAGCGACGTTGAACGTTTTGGTGGAGGGCTTGGGTCGTTTCTGGGAGGTACTCACTTAGCGATTGTACCTGTGGAGCGGCTGGGGGTTCCGCCTTCCCAGCGTTTGGCATCGGCGGCTGAGATGCCGAGGAGGTCCATCACACGATCGACGCTGGGATTGACGAGATCGTCGACGGTTTGGGGATTGTGATAGAAGCCGGGGATTGGAGGCGCAATGATGGCGCCCATTTCCGCGAGCGCGGTCATATTTCGCAAATGGCCCAAGTGGAAGGGCGATTCGCGGACCATGAGGATGAGGCGGCGGCGCTCCTTGAGGGTGACGTCGGCGGCGCGGACGAGCAGGTTGTCACTGAGGCCGTTGGCGATGGCGGACATCGAGTGGATGGAGCAGGGGGCGATCACCATGGCGTCGATGGAAGCGGATCCGCTGGCGACTCGCGCGCCGATATCTTCGAACGGGTACCAGAAGTCAGCTAGCGTACGAAAGTCGGCGGCGGACTTTCCGAGTTCAAGGTACGCGGTACGCTCACCGGCGCGAGTCAAGATAAGATGGGTCTCGATGTTCGCGACCGAGCGTAGCTTTTCCAACAGACGCCAGCCGTAAATGGAACCGCTCGCTCCCGTGATTCCGACTATGAGCCTCAAATTCCCTACCTTCCGCTTCGCTTGTTCTGTTTTCGGAACAAAGCTCGCGCTATTGCCTTGCTCAATCACACGAATGACAAGTATAATTCAACGATGCCCGGCGGGCGGCAGTCATCACAATGAAAGACCGTAGCGCCCGGGCGGGATCATCCGGCAGTCTCAGCATGGAAGACGCTGGCCAAAAACTAAAAAAAGCACGCGAACGATTGGGCTTGCGATATCGCGATGTTGAAGAGGCGAGCGCTCGCATCGCCACACGTCACAAGAACGACGAATTCACGGTAGCCCTGAGCCGTCTTGCGGACATCGAGAACAAGGGCACGATCCCCTCGATGTACCGTATTTACGCGCTCTGCGCGATTTACCGGTTGGAGTTCACCGAGGTGCTGGGCTGGTACGGGATCGATGTTGGTTCCATTGGCATTGACGCCCGATCCGTGACGGTTGCCAAGACGCATCTGATCAAGTTTGATGCCGGGGAGGGCGGCGACCTACAGGCACCGACAGCGCTTGAGCCGAACATCGACTTGCGCAAGACGGTTTTCCTGAGCCGGATCATTCAAAAATGGGGAAAGCTGCCGTTTGCGCTTCTCAGAGGTATTGATCTCAAGGCGCATCGTTATGGGCTGATCGGCACTGACGACTGGACGATGTATCCGGTCTTACATCCGGGTTCCCTTGTTTTGATCAATGAGGCGCAGCGGAAGATTGCCGGCGACGGTTGGACCAGCGATCACGACCGGCCGATCTATTTCCTCGAACATCGCAACGGCTATTACTGCGGCTGGTGTGCGCTGAACGGGGAGCAGGTGATCATGCAGCCTCATCCGGCGTCGCATGTGAAGGCGGAGATTTTCGATCAGTCGGAGATTGACGTGATCGGGCAGGTAGATGGAGTCGCTATGAGGTTTATTCCGCCCCGGAAGCAGCGTAAGCGCTTTTGAGCAGTTCGAGCAGGGTCTGGAAGTTGCTCTCGAAATACTGAATAGACGCTTGTGCCGCGGCGGCAGGCACCACGCCGCGATAGGGCTTTAGGTCATACCACGAGAGGACGGTCCGCCGTTTTTTTGGACCGAACGTGGACAGGTAAAGATCAAGGTCAGCTTTCTGCTGCTCGAGGTCGAAGCACAGCCATTCGGAGAAGGTTTGAGTGTGCACCTGGCGCAGCGCGCGGTCGCCTTCGGCTTCACCGAATCTCTGCGTCAGTCCCACATGGTTGTAGTGCCCCGTGTCCGAATTCCGGAGCGACGATAGGAACAGTAAACGACCGTAGATGGTGGGTATTCGGGCACAGGTCGTGCGCCACAGATCCGCTACTGCGCCCTTCTCAAGGCTTACGCGATTACTTCGCTCCATCGGCCAACCTGCCCACTTGAACCAGTAGATCACAAAGTCGATCAAATTTGTTCTGGTGATGTACGGTTAAGGCCTTTATCGATGCGCCGTTCTGAAAAGCGAAAAACTCTTAAGGTTTGTCCCTTACAACGCCTCGTGCTCTTATCCTAGGCCTCGAAGTAGTAAACACCCTAAGGAGAATCGCTTACCGTGATCAAGAAAGTACTATTCGTCATCGTGTTAGCCCTGCAAGCGGCGGCCATCGTGAACATTGCGGTTGCAGACTCGCCGTATCCGAACTGTATGCCGTGCCCGAGCAGACTCGCCCGCTAAAAGACAAACCGCCACTGAAGTCGGGAGGATTGACTCCCAAAGATTGAGGCGCGCCGCGCGATTAGCCCGGCGCGTTCTATCTGCATTTTGGTCGAATGTTACAATGCTCGCAGGTTTGTCCCAATGCCTCTGGTGGAATGGACCCGGGTCCTTTGGTTTATCAGTATCGGCTTGACGGCTGTGCTTCTGGCTCAGTTGTGGCGGCAGGGGTTGCTGGCAACCTACCGCGTTCTCACGATTTACCTTATTTGGGATATTGTCAGCGCGGTTACACTGGCTTCGGTTAAGTACGGCACCACGACATATGGTGTCCTATTCTTTTCTTTTCAGCCCATCACCTGTCTTCTTTACGTCCTCACTACGCTTGAACTCATGACCCAGGTGCTGCGGCACTATCCGGGCTTCGCGGTGCTGGGACGGAGGCTGCTTAGTGCCTCACTTGCGGTGGGGGCATCGCTGGCGCTTCTGTCCATGTTTTCTGGGGTTAACTATCAGCCGAACGTCCCACGTTCCACTCTGATCGCGGTGAACTTGTTCCTTCTGAGCCGGGTGGTATGCCTCACCGTTCTAGGCTTTGTTGCGACCTCAACCTTCCTCTTCATGTGGTTTCCTGTGCGGCTGCCGCCGAACGCAACGCGTTTCCTGATTGGATACAGCATCTGTTTCGCGGTGAGGACGATCAATTACTTACTACTCGGCCAAAAGGGTTTTAGTTATGCTGAACAGGCTTCATTCGTGATGATGGTGGTGCTTTCTACCTGTTTGTCGTTCTGGATTGTTCGGCTACGGCGCGAAGGGGAGGAACCAGTGCTGGCCAGGAGCGGGAAGATATCAATGGAACAACAGCAGCGAATACTGGAGCAAATTCAGAGTATCAACACAAGTCTGATGCGGGCACGCCGTAAGTAACAGGACAATCGATATCCGATTTTATAATTGATCCCGCATTTTTGACAAATCCTGATTTGCTTTTTCGTTTAATGTCAAGTACTCTATTGGGGATGACAGAAGGGGCGGCTTGACAATCCTCATCGGCGCGCTATTGATTGCCGGTTTGGCCGCGTCTCTTCTTTGGTCGTTACGGCCGCTGTCGCAATCGAAAGCCCCCGTCTCCGAAGTGTCGATTGAGCAGTTCTCCGCCGACCAATATCTACCCCTGGAAAAGCTACTTTCGGAGAGAGACTACCAGTTTCTTGCTGCGCAGCCCGGCTACCGGCCGGCGATGGGTCGAAAGCTGCGCAGGGAGCGCCGACACATCTGCCGCGGCTATCTGAGCGATCTTACCGACGACTTCAATCGTTTGCACGCAGTTGCCATGCAGTCGGCAGCCAGCAGTGAGGGCGGTGAGGAACTAGTAAGCGCGCTGGCACGGCAAAAGCTATTGTTCAAGCGCCGGATCCTAGGAATTCGTCTATCCCTTACGCTGAGCGCGCTGGGCTTGGGCCGGGTGAATCCTGTGCCCGCGATTGAAGCCTTCAGAGCCCTGACGATTCTCGCAAGAAATCTAACATTAAGCGCAAACTGATTCAAGCCTATTAAAGAGTTTTGAGCAGAGAGCGCGCGTCCTTGATGCGCTCGAACGCCTTTTCCGCCTGCTTGAATTCGGGGGTGTGCACGCAGCGTCTGATGCCGGTGTGGGTAACCGGGTAGCGGACGTGGAGCATCTCGTGGAACATCACATACTCGACGACGAGGCGGGGGACTTCAGGCCGGTCGAGCAGCCGGCTGACAACGATGGTGTTGTGCGAAGGGTCGTAATGGCCTAGCGTATTCCTGCCGCGCCGCTGGCTCCAACCGATTGTGGGGCGTGCCATTAAGCCGTGGAAGTAGATGAAATTGAGCTGGTCGAAGATGGCTTCAAGGTCGTAGGCGTGGCCTTGTGCCGAGGTGATGAGTTTACGCCCGCGCTTCTCGCGCATGCTGTGCAGGTGTTGTCGAACGTCCTTACGATTCAGATAGCGCCGGTAGCGTTCATTGAACTCGGCAGGCACGGGGCGGCGGTATAGCTTGGACAGCAGAATGAACGCCAGGGCCTCGACTATTGGTGAGGGCGCCGACTCGAGTGCGTCGGTCATTTTCACTTCGATGTGGCCGTCGCGCATGCGGATAAACGAGTTCGCATTCGCAAAGCGGCGGAACTCGATTTGAAAGCCGGGCGCAGTGGCGCGAGGCTGGAGCGTCCGGAAGACGCGGGCATATATTTGAGCCGGCGTTTCGAAGAAGAGGGCGCTCTCAAGGCTAACCGTGGAGTACTCCATTCGCTATCGATCTATTTTCCCAGTTTTTGTTTCTTATAGTCCTCGTATTCCTTTTTCAACGCGGGGTCATGCGGGCTGGGATAGATGTCGCTCGACTTGTACTTCCCGGTCATGAGTTTTTCTTTCGTCCACTCGTCGTGAACGTGGGTCTCGTCGGCGCGGTCGAGGATTTCCTTGATGTACTGCGGGGGGATGAAGTAGAGACCGCCGCGGTCGCCGAACACGAGGTCGCCGGGCATGACGGTGGCGTTGCCGATGCGGATAGGAACATTAACGCCGGTGAGCATGACGCTGTCGTAGTTGATGGCTGCAGGGTGGACGCCGCGGGTGTAGACGGGCATGCCGATGGGGAAGATTCCTTCCAGATCACGGATGGCGCCGTCCACCACCAGACCCGTGCCGGTGGCACGGTAAATGGCGGTTGCGAGATTGTCGCCGACGATTGTGCCCCCGTCGATTTTCCCAAATAGATCCACCACCAGCACGTCGCCGGGTTGGAGGGCGTCGATGACGCGCTGGTGAGGCGCGATGCGATCTACGCCCTTTGCCTTGGCCTCGGCGTTGATGGCGTCGCGAACGTCCTGGCGCATGGGCATGAACTGCACGGTGACGGCGCGTCCGATGAGTTTCTTTTCGGGCCGGACGATTTGCCAATTTCCTTCGAACTGATTGTTGTACTTCTTGTCGCGCAGAACCGACCAAGCCTCCTCAATTGAGAGATCCCTGGCGCGTTCAAGCAGCGCATCCGGCACCTTGGGGCGGCCGTCGCTGAATCGCTCAAAAGGACTGGCGCTGGTGAAGCGGATCAGTTGATCGCGCGTCAGTGTGAAGACCTGCGCCTCCAGTGGGGCCAGTGCGGCGAGGAGGAGGACGGCCACGTATTTCATCAGGGGCAATCTATCACAAACGGGCTATCCTAGAGGCTGTGCCGACCCCCCTCGCGCGTCTGCGGCTAAACCTTGATTTCATGCCTTCTCCGGTGGAAGATCGTCCTGGACTGTTGATCCGCGATCCCTATCAGTTTTCTGATGTGACATTGATCGTGCCGCCGGGGTTGGTGGCTTGTCTCGAGTGCTTCGATGGCGAGCAGACAGATTTGGACCTGCGTCAACTGCTGGTGAGCATTACCGGCCAGCTGGACAACAGCGAGATTTCGCAGCACCTGGTGACGACGCTAAGCGACGCGGGCTTTCTTGAAGACGCGAAGTTCGAGGAGATGCGGGAGGCGCGGCAGAAGCAATTTGCCGAGTCGGGCGAACGGCTGCCGTCGCATGCCGGTTCGGCGTATCCGGACAATGCTGCGGAGCTTCGGACGCTCTTTGATCAGTACCTTGGCGAGCCTGCGCCGGACGCTGGACGCCGGGTGCTGGGAATTGCAGCGCCGCATGTCAGTCCGTTCGGCGGATGGGAAAGTTACCGGTCGGCTTACCGCTCGTTGTCTCCATCCGATGCGGGGCGGACGTTTGTCATTCTGGGGACATCTCACTATGGCGAGCCGGATCGCTTTGGCCTCACGCGGAAGCCTTTCGTCACTCCCTACGGCACGGCGACTACAGACACGCGGCTGGTGGACGAATTGAGTTCGCAGGCCGATGGTGCGGTCAAGATGGAGGACTATTGCCACGCTGTCGAGCATTCCATCGAGTTTCAGGTGGTCTTTCTCCAGCATTTATTTGGGCCTGAAGTGAAGATCCTGCCGATTTTATGCGGGTCGCACGCGCGCAGCCTTTATGTAGGCGGGATGCCGGAGGATCAGCCGCACATCGCGCGTTTCCATGACGTATTGGGCAACCTTGCGGCCAGGGAAGGGAATAACCTGGCGTGGATTCTGGGGATTGACATGGCGCATATGGGGCAGCGGTACGGAGACCGGATCGCGGCGCGGGCAGACCGGGACGAGATGGTGGAGGTGGCGGCTCGCGATCATAAGCGCATTGAGAGTGTCGAGGCAGGGGATGCCCACGGATTTTGGGAACAGGTGATGGAAAACCGCGACGATCTGAAATGGTGCGGGAGCGCTCCGATTTACACGTTCCTGAAGGCAGTGCCGGGTGTCCGAGGAAAACTACAGCGTTATCAGCAGTGGAATATCGATGAACAGAGCGTGGTTAGTTTTGCGGGGATGAGCTTCGAGTAAGAAAAAGAGCAGGCCTCCGGGGGAAAGCCTGCCCTTGAAGAATCCGCGGGCTCGTCTTACGCTGTGCGGAAAGCGTTCAGGCGCTTGCAGGCCGGCAGGGCCAGCAGGCCGAAGCCGATCATCAGCATGGTGGCGAGTTCGGGAGTTTCTCCGACTGGTGCGGGGTCGGCCACGGTAACGGCCGCACCGAATTCGAAGTTGTCAATGAAACCCCGGCTTATTTTGTTGGTGATGTTGATCGTTGTGAAGGGTGTGTCTGAGACCACGCCTATCCAGACCGGGGATCCGGTCCGTCCCGGTATTTGGGCAATCTCCACGACGTTGCTGCCCTCAATACTGAAGGAGAAGGTCATCGGATCCCAGCCCCTGGCCAGGAATCCGATACCAGTCACGGCCGTAGCGAAATTGATTTGCATGTGTGCGTCCGGCTGGCCAAAGGGCGTTGCCAGCACACTCCCGTAGCCCATCGCGAACAGTGCATTGTTGGTGAGGTACAGGTCGTCGCTCGCATCCCCGGCTATATCCAGGAAGGAAGCACCCAGGGCATTGAAGCCGGTGGATGTGTAGTCGTGCGTGATCCCCTCGGTAAGGTCGAAATTGATGAATTGAAGATTGGTCAACGCCGCTTCAAGGTTGGGTTGGTCAATAGCCTGGGTAAGTGTCGTCGCGTAAAAGGGCGTCGCGAGGACAAGAATGAGAGCAATCAGAAAGGTAAGGCGTAGCATCTGTTTCGTCTCCAAAGAATTTAGTGCCCGGCAGACAAATCTCCAGATTGAGTGAGCCGTTATCGGATAAATTTGTCTGAAATTAAGAAGTGCGAATTGGGCGCAGTTTGTCTCTAAGTTTTTTTAAATTAAAGTAAGAAATTATTGGCGGTCCGGAGCGTGTAAGTCCTGATTGGACAAGGGTCTATCGTTAGTGTGTCGAGCCTACTCCCAGAGGGGTTGGAATAGGGATCGGGTTAGAGGCGGACGCCGACGGCAGAGAGGAAGCGGTTCCGCAATATCACTTTTCCGCCGGGTTGAATGAATCGCTGATACACCTGTCGGACTGTTGTATCGACGCGCTCCGCGCCCAACAATTCAGCGGCGCGTTGGGCGGGTCCGGTGGCGTTATGCGCCCGAATTGCGGTTTCAAGGTTGGCGTACTCGAAGGGGCAGAGCACGGGTTGCACTGCTTCAAGGCGTATACCGTCCACCGACGCAAATAGCCGGTCGAGTACTTCTGGGGCTGAAAGCTCAAAGGGGCCGCGCCCTGGCGGAGGCGGATCGAACAGATTGCGTATGGCGTTGAAGACCTCGCCCATATCTGACGACTCGGGCGTATCCCAGACCACGACGACCATGCGTTGTCCTGGTTTCACCACCCGTCCTAGCTCGTGCAGGGCCAGACGTGGCAGGTTGGTGAACTGGATTGAATTGACGGCGATCGCCGCGTCGAAGGCGGCGTTGGGGAAGGGAAGATCCTCGAGGTCGCCGACACGAAAATCTGCTAGTGGAAGCCGCTCACGCGCGATTGTGATCATGCCGGCAGAGGCGTCAATGCCGCTTGGATCGGCACCCATTTGGCTGGCGAGTACAGATGCGCCGCCGGCGCCGCAGCCTGCGTCGAGCACAGTTGTCCCAGTGCCGACGCGTGCGGCGGCCAGAGCGGAAGTCCAGAGCGGAACGCAGGCCGGTTCCATCAGCGCCACCCAATCGCGAGCACCCCGGCCCCATAGTTCCCCTTGTTGAGCGGCGGCTGTGCTGAGTTTCATAAGCTCCGGTCCTGAGACGCCAGAATCAAGCGGCCTGTGTCAGTTTTGGTTGGAACAGCGAGATCAACAGGCCGATGGCGATGACGACCAGGGCGCCGATGACGTTGTACCAGAGATAGGCAATGGATGTGAATTTGAAGAGTGCGAAGATCACGATCTCGCAGCCGATCACCCCATAGAATGCAGCGCTGGCGCCGACGCGTTTGAAGAAGAAGGCCAGCACGAAGACGCCCAGCATGCCGGGGTAGAACAGTGAGCCGATGACATTGACGGCTTCAATGAGCGCGCCGAAGCCGGAGCCTCCATAGCTGGCAAAGACGACGGCGTAAATGCCCCAGAAAGCCGTTGCCAGTCGGGAAGCCCATAGGTAATGCCGGTCGCTCGCCTCCACTTTGACGTACCGCCGGTAGACGTCGATGACGCTGACGGTGGCAAGCGAGTTGATCTCGCCAGAGATGGAGGACATGGCGGCCGAGAAGATGACCGCAATCACGAGGCCGACGATGCCGACTGGAAGGTAGTGAGTGACGAAGGACAGGAACACGTAGTTGGTGTCGTTAAACGGGAGGCCTGTCTGCTTCTCGACGAATTTAGCGGCATCCTTGCGCACCACTTCGAACTCGCTCTGGGCATCGCGGTAGGCTGACCGCTCCCCACTGGCAATGAGCGCGGTGGCGGCCGCTTTTCTTTTTTCGAACGCGGCGTCGTAGCGCGCTTCGATATCCTTGAACCCTGCCTGTGTCCGGGCGTGTTGCAGTACCACCGGTTGAAACAGCACCGGCGGTTTCACGAAGGTGAAGAGCGCGAAAACCATGGCCCCGATAAACAGAATGAAAAACTGCATGGGGATTTTTGCCATGGCATTGAATAGCAGGCTGAGGCGGCTTTGGCCGATGGATTTGCCGGTAAGGTAGCGTTGGACCTGGCTCTGGTCTGTGCCGAAGTAAGCGAGTGCGAGGAACATGCCGCCGATGAGACCGCTCCAGAGGTTGTACCGATTGTTGGGATCAAAGTGCAGGTCAACTGCATTGAGGCGTCCAGCGGCTCCGGCAACAGCGAGCGCGCCATGGAACCCCACTTCGGCGGGAAGGCTCCAGATGGCGACTCCCAGAGCGAGCACGAGCGCGGCGAAGATCACGGTCATTTGCTGAACGTCGGCCCAGGTGACGGCTTTTATACCGCCGAGCGTGGTGTAGAGCACGACAAGGCTTCCCATGAGGACCGTCGTCAGCCGGTCGGGCCAGCCTAGGATTACGGACAGGACAACAGCGGGAGCGTAGAGCGAGATGCCGGCGGCGAGTCCGCGTTGGATGAGGAAAATGCCGCTGACGAGCGCTCGGGTTCTCGCGTCGAACCGTTGTTCGAGATATTCATACGCGGTATAGACTCGGGCGCGGTGAAAGATGGGAACGGCAGTCGCCGAGAGGATCACCATCGCCACGGGTAAGCCGAAGTAGAACTGGACGAAGCGCATGCCATCGACGTAGGCCTGTCCGGTGGTGGAGATGAAGGTTACGGCACTGGCCTGGGTGGCCATGATCGACAGTCCCATGGCGTACCAGGGCATGGTCTTGCCGGCCAGCAGGTAGTTGTCGATGGTGGTGGAGCCGCGGCCGCGGTAGAGGCCGTAGGAAACAATCGCGACCAACCAGCAAACCAGGACGACCCAATCGAGCGGTCTCATGCGGCGAACGCCCGCGAAAACAGATAGAAGAGCAGGATCAGCGTAGCGAGCCAGACGAGGACGAGGGCGTACACGCGCGTCCAGCGTCCGAGGAACGGAGGCGGCTCGTCGATGACTTCCTTCAGATTCTCTTTAGGGCTTTGCGCTTGCGCCACCGCGGCCCTCCGCGAGCACCTTGCCGGCGCTGAGGAAATTGGCAAAGATGCGGTAAGCGCCCGGCACGCCCGCGGGCAACTGGCGGAACCAGGAATAGGCAGTGAAGATATAAGCGCCCTTGCCGTAGGGCGTGTAGAGAGTGCCGCCGAGCATAGCCTTCTCACCGGGATCGTGCGTCTCGAGCAACGACTGGTAGTGTGGGTCCCACTCGTTGGCGAAGTAGAGGCCGCGTTCCTGCACCCAGCCGGCGAAGTCCTCGGGCTTCAGCCGGTTTGGATATTCCAGGAAGGGGCTGGCGGCATTGGGGAAAGTCACAGGCGCGTCCTCCACTGTGACGCGATCGGTGGAGACCTTGATGGGGTAAGGTCCGATGATCTCGAGCGACTTGGGATCGCCGCCCTGGAAGCCGCCCTCGCGCACGTTGTATTGGACGATCATGGTGCCGCCGTTGGACACGTACTCGAAAAAGCGCTGGCGGTTGGCCTTGAGGTCGGCGCGAGTGTTCCAGGCGCGGACGCCGGTTACCACGGCGTCGAAGCGCGACAGATCGCCGCGCGCGACATCCTCTTCGGAGAGCAGCGTCACGTCGCAGCCAATCTGCTTGAGTGCCTGCGGCACTTCGTCGCCTGCGCCCATCACATAGCCAATGCGGTGCGCGAGCGTGCGTATATTGGCGTGGACCACTTGAGGGTCGGCACTGGGGAACAGGGTTTGCGGGGGGATGTGGGTGTAGTCGATGACGTCCACGCCGGAATGCACTTCGCCGCCGTCCTGCATGTCGGCGATAGCGTGCAGGCGCAGGACGGATTGGGCCGCCGGGGGAGTAACGTCGAAGGCGGCGACGGTTTGCTCACCGGGGCCGAGGACGAACTTCTGCGATGCTGGCGTAACAAGCCATCCCTCGGGCGCGACCAGACGCACCGATCCTGATTGCTTGTCGAGGGTCGCTTTGACGGGGATCTCAATGCGCTTGGGCTGATCATTGGGAAACACAATGGCGGTCTCGGGGGCGTTGAGCGCGACCGGAGGAACCACGGCAAGCGGGCGGCGCAATTCACCGCGAACGCGGTCAACGAAGCGATTGTCGACGGTCCGGGCGATTTCGATAATTCCGCCGGGCAGGGCGAAGGTAAAGCGCGCCTGGAGAAGCGGAGGATTCTCGGGGAGTCCGATGAGTTGCTGTGCCTCGACGCCGTAGGTGTCGCCCTGTTTGGGCAGCGCGAGCCAGAAGGGCTGCGTGTAGGGCTGGCGCGAGTCCAATGTCCAAGCGGCTTCCTTAGTTACCGGCTCGTTGTCGGGGAGCGGCATGCCGGCGGCGTTGACAGGCGCGGGTTTGGAGGTGGCGGTGCCGGACCACACCACGCCTTTGAACTGAATCCCGGCTTGCGCACGCGCGATCGCCGTGAGCGTGATTTTCAAGGTGCTGCCGGGGGTGGCGATGGCGCGTTCCGCTACCGCATCCACCCACAGTCCGGCGCAGAGCGCGACGGTCTCATCGAGGTCGGACAGTTTGGCGCGGGCGTAGGGATCGTCGATGGCGGCGACGAGGGGGCGCGCTTCGAGTAGCGGAGCGATGGAGCGTTCCGGATGTTCCGGCTGAAATTCCCGGGTAGCGCGAGAGATCAGCGTTGCGACTTTGGCGCCGCCGGGGAGACGGTTCCAGGTGAGATCGATGCCATCGAAGGGATCCTTTGTTGCCGGCTCTCCGGCGATGACGGCGAAGTGCTGCTTCATCGAGCCACGGCGTTCGAGAGCGCCCATGCCCTGGCTGCGGTGCATGCTGCGGCTCATGCCGGCGATTTCGCCATAGCTGTGACCGAGCAGCGGGTCATAGTCGCCGGTATCGATGCCGATGCGTCCACCGATCTTGGCCGCTTCTGCTTCCTGCTCGCGTGTGAAGGCGAACACGTTCCACAGCAGCCGGCGCGCCTGCCACGGCTTCACCCATTTGAGCTGTTCGGGGAAGCGGGTAGGGTCAGCGGCGGCGGTGAACGCTTCCTTGCCGAGGATTGCCGAGGTCTGATGCTGGCCATGGCCATCGCGGGGGGTGCCGGAGAAACGGAGCAACACGACGTCGGGCCTGAACTTGCGAATCACCCAGACGACATCCGACAGAATCCGTTCACGTCCCCACTTCTGTAACGTTTCTTCCGGGGTCTTGGTAAAACCGAAATCAATTGCGCGGCTAAAAAATTGTTGCGCCCCGTCGATTCGCCGCGCCGCCAGCAATTCCTGAGTGCGGATAATTCCGAGCTTGTCGCCCTGTTCTGAACCGATCAGATTCTGTCCGCCTTCGCCGCGCGTGAGCGACAAATAGGCGGTGTCGACGTGGCGTCCGCGTGCGAAATAGGCAAGTACAGCAGTGTTTTCGTCGTCCGGATGGGCGGCGATCATGAGCACGGATCCTACCGTGTTCAAACGGTCTAGGCCGAGCTTGATTTCGGCGGCTCCCGACAGGTCGCGCTGGCCAAAAAGCAAGCCTGGGGCGAGCAGAAGCGCTAGCGAAAACAGTGGTCTAAGGAACTTGGTACGTTGCTTGCTCGTCATCTGATTCAGTTAGGGGCGGAATAAAAGCCCGGCGGGCTGTCTTCTCATATTAGGAGAACTCTGGGGGTCCTGCATGACTTGGATGGATTCGGCACAGCGGTGGATTCGAAATTCAGTCTCAGGACTGGGGTCTAAGCCGCGCCTGGGATTGGCGTTAGGCGGAGGCTTCGCACGCGGGATTGCCCACGTGGGAGTGCTCCGTGTGTTGGAGCGCGCCGGGATCGCGGTTGATCTTATCGGCGGCGTCAGCGCGGGCTCGATGGTTGCGGCGGCTTATGCCAGCGGGGCGAGTCCCGACGAGATTGAGGCGGTGGCTCGCACCATGCGGTTCAAGGATGTCGCAAAGTGGACGGTGAACCGCCTGGGGCTTGCCGGAAGTGAACGCATGACGACGTTTCTAGCGCGTTTGCTGAAGCAGAACCGCTTCGAGGATATGCGGATTCCACTGGCGGTGGTGGCCAGTGACCTGGTGAGCGGCAAAGCCGTGGTTTTCAAGGGTCGAGGCGATGTGGTGGTCCCCATTCGCGCAAGCTGCTCGTACCCCGGGCTATTCCTGCCAATTTGTGATAGCGGGCGCTGTTTGGTGGATGGGATGGTAAGCATGGAAGTGCCGGCGCGGCCACTGCGTGAGATGGGGGCGACGCATGTGTTGTCGGTAGTGCTGCCGAATGCGGAACAGTTTGACGCGGACAATATGCTGTCGGTGGTGAACCGCAGTTTTCAGGTGATGTGCACGCGTAGCGAGCAGGATTGGCGAGCCCATTCCAACCTGGTGATTTCGCCTGAAGTCGGCGCGATCGGGTGGGACGGCTTTCTGAGTTCGAAGCAATTGATTGAGGCGGGCGAGAGGGCTGCCGAAGCTGCCCTGCCGGCGATCCGCCGCTGGTTGGATCCAGAGCAGATTCGCTCTCCGCTGCCAATCAGGAGAAGTCCATCGCCTGAAGGCGCGTGGCTGCGCTGACGCAAAATAGTGAAATATTTACCAATCTCAGCACGTCTGTTCTAATTAAGGCCCCGGTTCTCACCGGGACAAACAGACTCAATGAGCCATTCAAGTACAATGTCTGCAATGGATCGTAATGCGGCAGCAGCGCCCACCACTCGTGTCTTGATCGTTGACGACGAAGAGTATCAACGCACAGGACTTGCCAGTATGGTGGCCTCATGGGGTTTCGGTGTCGAAACGGCATCGGACGGCCAGGAGGCTCTAGACAAACTGGCTGCGGGGCAGATCCACGTTCTGGTGACCGACCTGAGGATGCCGCGCATGGACGGCTTTGAGTTGCTCAAACGCATCACCAGCGGCGGTTCATATCCACCAGCGATCGTTCTCACCGCGTTCGCCAATATCGAAACCGCAGTGCAGACGATGCACGATTTGGGAGCGTTCTGGTTTCTCGAAAAGCCGATTCAGCCTAGTGCTCTTCGCCTGCTACTGGAGCGCGCCGCATCCCAGAGCCGGCTGGCGGAAGAGACGGAGCGGCTACAGCGTCAGCTCACCTATCAGGGCGTGCTGGTGGACTTAGTGGGATCGTCACCGCAGATGCAGCAGGTCTTCTCGCTCATCCGGCAGGTTGCGCCGAGTAAAGCGGCGGTGTTGATTGGGGGAGAGAGCGGAACGGGCAAGGAGTTGGTAGCGCGCGCGATTCATCATCTGAGCCCGCGCCGTGGCGGTCCATTCGTTGCCATAAATTGCGCGGCGATGCCGGAGACGCTGATGGAAAGCGAACTCTTCGGGCACGAGAAGGGTGCGTTTACAGGAGCGGTGGAGCGCCGGGCCGGCTGCTTTGAACTGGCTCAGCATGGGACATTGCTGCTCGATGAACTAGCTGAGATGCCGGTAGGCACGCAGGCGAAGCTGCTGCGCGTGCTGGAGGATTCGCGAGTCAGGCGTCTGGGCGGCAAGAGCGAGATCGCAGTGGACGTACGCATTGTCGCGTCCACGAACAAAAATCTCGAGGAAGCGCTGCAGAAGGGTGAACTTCGCGAGGATCTGTTCTACCGGCTGAACGTTTTCCGGATTGACCTGCCTCCGCTGCGGAATCGCGAAGATGACCTGCCGCTGCTGGTTGGAGCGTTGATCGGGTTAATGAACAAGAAGCACGGCTGCCGCGTAACGGAAGCCGAACCCGAAGTGATCAAGATTCTGGCGCGTCACAACTGGCCCGGGAACGTGCGTGAATTGCGAAACATTCTCGAACGCGCTGTGATCATCGCCGGCGAGGGCACGATCACGCCGCATCATCTTCCCCATGATTTTGGGGTGGCGGTGGGTGCTCGCACGCTAGCCCCGGTGAACGATCCGGATGGCGTCCGCCTGCCGGTTGGCACGACAGTGGACGAAGCCGAGAAGGCGTTGATCATGATGACGCTGAAGCACACGAAGAATAATAAGACCCGCGCGGCGGAGATTCTGGGCATCAGTCTCAAGACTCTGTTCAACAAACTCAAGGAATACGGAACCCAGGAGATCGCGCTGGAGAGCTGATGTCCCTGAAGTCGAGGCTGCGCGTCGCCATCTCGCTCTTGATGGCCGCCGTTGTTGTCGCGCTCTCGTTGCTGTACGCCGGTAGCTTTCTAACTACCGAGTTCACCAGTACCCGCAGCGCCGCGCTTTCGCTGGCCGGCCAGGTGCAAAGCTCGGTGGTGGCCTTCCTGGGACAAGCGCAGGGAGGTGGATCCACTACTGACGAAATCAAGAAGGACCTGACGTCGCAATTGCAGCGTTCGCCTGGGATGCAGCGGATGCTGCAACGCGCGCTCGAGAACTGGTCGATGGTGGCGGAGATCTACATCACCACCGATCGCGGCGAAGTAGTGCTGAGCACGATGCCTTCTAATGCCGGCTCGCAGGCCAGGCCGATTCCCAGCGTTGATATCTGGCAGAAGCAGTCACCGTTCGTGAGCGCATCGGATCTGCTTATGGCCCGGGAAAATGCCGAGGCTTCAAAAGCGGTGACCCTGGTGGGCGAGGACAAGACCTTCCTGGTTACACACGTTGTTGTCTCGACGCCGGTACTGCGGGATACGCTGCGAACGCCGCTGTTGAGGCTGGCCGGGCTCTTCCTGATCTCGCTCATCGTGGCGCTGATCCTGGCGATTCTACTGCCGGGTTTGACGCTGAACCCGCTCGAGCAATTGAGCGAGCGAATCGATCGGATGGCCACCGGAACATTGAGCGAGTCGCAACCGTTGACGCGTCCGCGCCGGGCAAAGGAAGTGGACGATGTTTACAGCAAGCTGGATCTGCTGGGCGAGCAGTTTCGTGGAGCCCGAGAGAACGTCGCCGACATGCGGACGCACGTGGAACGTTTGCTCGAACACCTGGAACAAGCGGTGCTCCTGGTTGACCCGACGGGGCGGCTGATTATGGCTGGTCCGAATGCGGGGCGGCTGCTGAATGTCGATCCGAAGAGCCTTATCGGCAAGCTGCTGCCCGATATTGCGCCGCCCGGCAGTCCGTTGTGGCAGGCGTTGGAGAGCGTGATCCAAACCGACGAGTCCACATCGTACGACGCGATTGTTGTTGAGGGTCTGGGTGAATCGCGGACGCTGGCGCTCACCTCAGAGCCGATCAGCAGGGGACCTGGCGGCCGCTCTATGGGCAGGATGATTTTGCTGCGCAATGCGGATACGCGTGGAGCACTGGAGGCTGAACTGGGCCTGGCCGACCGGTTACAGGCGATCAGCCGGCTGACTCGTGGTGTCGCGCATGAAATCAAGAATCCGCTGAACGCGATCCGTCTACACCTGGAGATTCTGCGGAATCGGCTGGAGGAGCCTGGGCCCGAGGTAGATGTGATCAGTCGTGAGATCTCGCGGCTCGACCGGGTGGTGAAGACGTTTCTGGATTTCAACCGGCCGGTTGAACCCCAACTTCGCAAGCTCGATTTGAACGAAATCGTAGAGGAGTTAGTCCGGCTGGTAGGGCCGCAGACGAAGGAGCGGAAGGTCGAACTCAGGTTGGAGTTGGGTCAGGCTCCGATGATTCAGGGTGATCCAGATCTTTTGAAGCAAGCGGTGTTGAACGTGATCATGAATGCCATGGAAGCGATGCCTAATGGCGGAGTGCTGACTGTGCTCACGCGGCGCGTCAACGATCATTGCGAGTTGGCGGTCTCTGACACCGGCGCCGGGATTCCATTGGCTGTGCGGGATCGCGTTTTCAGCCTGTACTTCAGCACCAAGAAAGAGGGTTCGGGTATCGGATTGGCGCTGGCTTACCGGTTTGTTCAGTTGTGCGATGGTAAACTGGATTTCGTTACCGAAATCGACAAAGGGACGACGTTTCGCTTCAGCTTTCCGGAGGCTGCATTCCCATCCCGAGCAACTCTCGCCACCCGTTCGCTTGGCGCCTGACGGCGGTCGCTGGACTGCTATTTGCAGGATTATCCAGTTGCGCGAAGCATGCAAAATCGGCCGCTCCTCCCGCTACGGTTTCGTTGCCGGATCGGAAGCCTGTCGAGACCAAGCAACCTGAGATCGCGCCGCCGGCAGTCGCGATAGACGCGCAGCTTCCTCCATCCTCACCGGCTGTGGAAAGTCTGCCTCATGTTGATCCACCGAAGCCGAAAAGACGAGCGCCTAAGCGGCAAGCTGTGGCGCCGCCGCCAGCAGTAATTCCTGGTGTCGCACAACCAAGCCCAGCCAGCCCACAAATCCAGTTTGCACCGCTGATGAGCGAAGTCGATCAGCGGGAGTATTCAGGCGCCGTAGAGGCATTGCTTGTGAAGGCGGCATCTAACCTGTCCCAAATCGAATCGCGACGTCCGAATGCGAAGCAGCGCCAGGCAGTGGACCAGGTGCGCGTATTCATTGCGCAGTCGAAAGAGGCGCGGGGGCGGGATTTGGTGGCGGCCAAGAGTCTGGCCGAGCGGGCTGAAATTCTGAGCCGCGATCTCTTGTCGAAATTAAGATAGCGGGAAAAGCAAAAAGGACAGACGATTGCTCGTCTGTCCTTGGAGAACGACAGGTCAGGAGGGGCCTGTCTCTTTGAAAATCTGTACGGGCTTTACGCGGTGGGCTACAACAGCGCCCACCGCGCTTTCGTCCCCCGGGCTGTTATCGAGATTCCTGGCCGCCGGTCTGCAACTGGGCAGTGGTACCAGCGTTACCAAGGGTATAAATCTTCACGTCGACGCGGCGATTTTCCTTGCGGTCGTCGCGAGTCTTGTTGACGGCGTTCGGGAAGTCAGCGCCGACACCCACATCGTGGATTTTGCGCAGCGGGATGTTCTTTTCCACCGTCAAATAGCGCACTACGGATTCGGCGCGGCGACGGCCCAGATCGAGATTCATCGACTTGGGACCGGTCTGATCGGTGTAGCCTTCAACTTCGATGACGTAGTTTTTGGCGGTCGTGACGGACTGCACGGCGCTGTCCAACTTGGCCTTCTCGTCGGTCGTCAACTCCGCATGATTCGTCTTGAAGTAGACCTTTTCAGTGCTGGCGAGCTGGAAGTTATCCTTCTCCATGTTGCCCATCGCAGTTTCGAGCTGGCCGGTCTTGGTCAGCGACTGCTGCGCGAGCTGCTGGGCGCCATTGGCGGACTGCTGAGCTTTATCGGCAGCCTGGTTGGCCATTCTTGCAGATTCGCCGGCGGAACCCGCCTTGCGATCGGCTTCCATAGCCTTCTCATCTACCTTGGCAACGTTGCGATCGAGATCGCCGATTGCGGTGGTGTTGGTTTCAGTCTTCTTAGAGACCTCGTTAACTTGGCCTTGTACCGGAGCGATAGCTTCACGGACATGTTTCTTGGTGGCACACGCCCCCGTAAAGAGCGACAGGGTCACTATGGCCCCTAACATCACCGGTGCGGATTTTCTAAAGAGCATTTATATGCCTCCCTCTGTTCCTTCCAGTTGCAACCCGGGGGCCAAGTTTCAGGGAGTGGAGCTAGATGCTTCTAACTAACACATTCCAGAAGCTTAACCCGAGAATGGACGGTAACAATTACATTAGTACTATAGTACTACTGGCCCAGATTGTCAAAAGATCCTGCATTTTTTCCTGGAGAGGGATCGGGCGAAATGCCCACTTTGGCGGGGACGAGGTGAAAACTGGCAGGACTGTGCTCATGGCAGGCGCCGAACCTGCTGTTGTGAGACGGCAATGAGGAGGTCGGATACCTGTTGGCCAGTCAAAGGATGGGTCCATTCCGGCAGCAACTCGGCGAGAGGTTCCAGGACAAACCGGCGGTGAATGATAGCGGGATGGGGGATTTGGAGTTCAGGCGAGTCCAAAAGCAGGTCTGCCCAGCTCAGGATATCGATGTCGAGGGTCCTCGGGCCACCTTTGACGGTGCGGACCCGGCCCGCCTGGGACTCAATGCGCTGTATTGAATGAAGTACTTCGAGCGGGCGGAGGCCAGTTGACGACTCGACGACAGCGTTCAGGAAGGCGGGTTGGTCGAGGACATCCATGGGAGCGGTCTCATATAAAGAGGAGAGTTGGAGCGGGTGGATGCCGGCGGCATTGAGGCTCGCAACCGCTGCTCGGATGTTCGCGGCCCGATCTCCCAGGTTGGAGCCGAGGCCTAGAAGAAGGGTCGCCATTTAGAACAGGGTGTTCTGGATTCCGCGGATCTTGCGCGGCACGCCGAAATATTCAAAAGCGCGATCGGTTCCGACGCGACCACGCGGAGTTCGGTCAATAAACCCGAGTTGGATCAGGTAGGGTTCATAGACCTCTTCGAGAGTGTCGGCTTCCTCATCAATGGAGGCAGCGATGGTGTTGACCCCGACGGGGCCGCCGGAGTACTTCTCGAGGATGGTCATCATGATCTTTTGGTCGATCTCATCCAGACCAAAACGGTCCACTTCGAGTAGGTCGAGCGCAGCCTGGGCGATGCCCAGATCCACATGGCCGTCGGCGCGCACTTGTGCGTAGTCGCGGACACGGCGCAGCAGCCGGTTGGCGATGCGTGGGGTGCCGCGGGCGCGGCGAGCAATCTCCTCGGCGCCAGGTTGGTCCACATCGAGGTCGAGGAGGTGGGCCGAGCGTACGACGATGCGCGTCAGTTCGGCTACGTCATAGTGGTTGAGGCGGAGCACCAATCCAAACCGGCCGCGGAGGGGGGCGCTGATCAAGCCTTGGCGTGTGGTGGCGCCAATGGCTGTGAAGTGCTTAATGTCCATGGCGACGGTCCGCGCGCCGGGACCGGTGCCGATCAGGATATCCATGCGGAAATCCTCAAGGGCCGAATAGATCATCTCTTCCACGTCGGGAAGCAGACGGTGGATCTCGTCGACGAAGAAGACTTCGCGAAATTGGACATTACTGAGGATGCCAACCAGGTCGAGTTTTTTTTGCAGGACGGGGCCGGAGGTTTGCGAGAAGTTGACTTCGAGTTCCTGCGAGATGATGTTGGCGAGCGTGGTTTTACCGAGGCCGGGCGGACCGTAGAGGAGGACGTGGTCCATCGCTTCGCCGCGGCGCTTGGCGGCCTCGATGGCGATCTTGAGGTTTTCCTTGACCTTGGATTGTCCTGCGAAGTCATCCAGGCGGCTGGGACGTAGCGCCACCTCGAACTGGCGTTCTTCATCCTGCGCCGACGGTGAAGCGATGCCCTTTTCTCGCATGAACCTCCAAGTTTAACGTGGCAGGAGCGGATTTGCGCTATAGTGATCGGCCATGGACAAACAGGAGCTTGTGTCGTTGTGGGAGCAGCACGTGGCTCACGAATTTCAAACCCACGACACTGAAGCCACGCTCGACACGATGGTTGCCGACGCCTACGTGAATCATGTCCCGACGCTCACAGGCGGGGCGGGCAAAGAAGCGCTACGCCGCTTCTACTCGCAGGATTTTATACCCGTGATGCCGCCTGACATGCAGATTGACCTGGTGTCGCGCACGGTTGGGGAGGATCAACTGGTGGACGAGATGATCCTGTCGTTCACACACTCGGCGCCGATTCCTTGGATGCTGCCGGGAGTGGCGGCAACGCATCGCAAGGTGAGAATTCCGCTGGTGGCGATTGTCAGGTTCAGGGACAACAAACTGGCGCATGAGCATATTTATTGGGACCAGGCGTCGGTGCTGAAGCAGATTGGACTTCTCAATGACGCCTCGCTGCCGGTTTACGGGGCTGAGACCGCCGACAAGGTGGCCAACCCGCGCGGCGCCTCGAACTGACAGCGTTACAGGCGTGCGAGAATCTACGGATGGAGATATCGAGACGCAGTCTGCTCCGATCTATTCCAGCCGCCGCAGCGTTTCCGGCGTCCTGGGCAGCTTTTGCTACCGCACTTCATGCTGCACCCACCACGCCTGATCCTGGTGATGAAGCTTACTGGTCGCTGGTGAAGCGGCAGTTTCCGCTCGATGAGAATCTGATCTATCTCAACGCCGCGAACGTTTGCCCGGCGTCGCGCCCGGTACTCGACCGCCACGCTGAATTCATGCGTGATTTTCAATCCAATCCGTCGTTTCAGAACCGTGCGAAGTACGAAGCATTGCGGGAACGCTTACGCGACAAACTCGCCGGGATGCTCAGCGTGTCCGCCGAAGAGATCGCGATTACACGAAATACGAGTGAAGGTACCAACATTGTGGTGAAAGGTGTGGACCTGAAGGCGGGCGACGAAGTGATCATTACCGATCACAATCATCCGTCGAATAACGACTCGTGGAAAGTGCGCGCCGAGCGGGACGGGTTTCTCATCAAGAGCCTGCCAGTGCGGATTCCTGCCCGCGATGCTGCCGGACTGGTAGCGCAGATTGAACAAGCCATCACACCCAAGACACGTGTGATCGCCGTCACGCATCTCACCAGCACGACGGGCATCCTGTATCCCGCCAAGTCGATTGCCGCGCTGGCACGGTCGCGGAATATCTGGATGCATCTCGACGGTGCGCAGACGTTTGGCTCGCTGGACGTGAATCTTAGGGAAATCGGCTGCGACTCTTACGCCTCCAGCGCTCACAAGTGGCTGATGGGTCCGCTCGAGGCCGGAATTCTGTTCGTCAAGTCGGACCGAATTCCGCAGGTGTGGCCATCGATTGTCACCGCGGGATGGTCCGATCATCTGAAAGGTGCGCGGAAGCTGGAAGTTTACGGCCAGCGGGACGATCCGAGGATTGTCGCACTGGAGGCGGCCATCGATTTCATTACGCTGATCGGGATTCGCAATATCGAAGCACGCACGCGGTTTCTCGCGGCGTCACTTAAGCAGCAACTGGCGGCGATTCCCGGAGTCGAGATGAAGACGAATCTGGAACCCGAGTTGTCGGGCGGCGTCGTGAAGTGCAAGCTTTCACGGATGTCGACCAAGGCTGCGTATGACGCGCTTTGGGACAAGCATCGAATTGCGATTGCTTCCACGCTGTCGGGCGACGCAGAAGGCTTGCGTCTGTCGCCACATATCTACAATTCGCGTCGCGAAATCGACCAAACTGTCGCGGCGCTGAAGACTCTAGCTTCCTGAGGAGGGAGTCATGGCGGCTTCCCGAACGGCCGTTGCCTTGTCCCGGTATTGAACGGCCGAGGCTGCCTGGCCCGCGTCGTCCCAGAGTTGAGCGAGTCTGTCAAACGCCTCGGCGAGTTGTTCACCCCCGTGACCGTTTGACTCGAGAAGCGTGATGGTGCGGCGAGCGAAATCGGCGGCGAGCGTTGGACGTCCGCCATCGGCGTAGACCTCCGCCAGGCGCATATAAACGTACGCTGTGTCCCTTGGATCGGATCCGAGATGGCTTTCGTGCAACTTCAGCAGATGTTCGAAGTTAGTGGTGGCCTTCTCGATTTCGCCCGTACGCTGACACGCAATACCCAGCTGATAGAGCGATTCAGCCGAGCGCATATCGTTGTGGCCGTACAGGATTCTCTGCGCGACCACAGCCCGCTCGAGTACAGGAATGGCTTGGGAGTAGGCGTGGCCGTGTGTATAAGCGGCGCCGAGAGCCACTACCAGAGCCGAGCACTCAGGACTCTCGTCGCCGAGAGATTCCTCGCAAGCCTGTAGTGCACGCTCCAGGTCGGGAATGAAGTTGGCGCGGTCTCCGGCTTCGGATTCGGAAATCGCCAGAGCACATTGCTTGCTGGCTACCTCGCGCGGGTCGACATCCTTGACATTACTCAGTACGTCGAGCGACTGACGGAACAACTGAATGGCTTCGCTTAGATTCTCGCGATCCCGTTCGATATTGCCCAATTTCTCGAGGCAGGCGGCATAGGGTACTGTTACGGTTTTCTTTGCCTTCTCGAGGGCAGTCATCCCCTCCCGCACGGACTCCTCCGCTTCCATAAACTTCTTCTGCCGGCGCTGGCATTCGCCCAATTGGACCAGGATCTGTGCCTTCGTGATGGGTCGGATGGCGCTGGCGGCGGCATTCATAAACTCAACTTCTGCCTTCCGCAGCGCGCCTAACTCCATGTAGCGCTTTCCTTCGTCCCCATGCTTTGAGTTGCCGCCCCGTTCAGCATGCCACTTCGGTACGAATATGAAAAAGCAGGCAATAGCGATTGGCGCGATCACCCAAACCGGCCCAAAGTAAACCCAGACGGTCCTCACGATGAACAGCATCATCCCGAGGAGCATCATCCAAATACGGAAGCTCATACAGCGGATGGATCGGCCTATCCGGGCAGGGACTTTATGCGAGGGCGGGGCTTCGTCTTATTACCTGGATAGTCCGGTCCGTTTCGCCTTTTCAAAATCGATGACCAGTTGACGCATGATCCGGTCGGCAACATCGGCACTGGCGCCCCTGAATTTGCCCCCGGTCGACTCTTGAGTGGTAGACCAGATCACGTCGCCGTTCTTGTCCACCAGGCGAACCGCGGCGGTCGCTTCGTGCTTCCGCTCTTCAATATGGCTCGACTCGTTCTCGCCGATGGTGACTCCGATGCCGCGAGCGCCGGTCCTCGATCCGGTGGTCCTATTGGTGTCCACTCCGGTATTCAGCGTCCCATGCGCGTTGATGTTGTCAGTTGAGTTGAACTTATCGGTAAAGATCAAGTCTTCGGCTGCGCCGCGCAGGATAGCATCAGCCCGGTCCTGATTCTCGGTAATCGTAAAAAGCTGCGATCCCTGGATACTGCTGATGATCATGTCTCTCATCTGGGCGGCCGTCTCTCCACCGGTGAGACGGTCGACAAAGATTCGTCTTACCGCCAGCAGCGTTGGCGGCGGGGGTGTCGCGGAGGGCAATTCCACGGCGGGATTGCTAAGCGAAAACAATAGCGTGACGATTTCCATCATCCCTTTCCTGCCTTTCGCGCTTCTTCGTCCTGAAACTGAACTTTCCGTCCAGTGCGGGCTTCCAGGCTGACCAGCATTGCGCGGATATCGCTCTTGTCCACTTTGAAAATCAAGGCTTGTTCGCGCCCCGCTTCGTCGGCGAACATGATGGTGAGAAAGTGCTCGCGCTTCTTGCTCAAAACGAAGACCGGCGAGATCAACACGGCCATCGCATAGCGCCGGTCGACCTTTTGGCCGTACTCGATGGTCGCGATTTTGTCATAGGGCACACGAATGCTTGTGTCCTTGCAATAGAACACCAGATACTGTTCATCGACGACCTGGAGACTACCGCTGCTGTTGGTGGCCAGGGTTCCCAGCGTGCCGCCAATATAAGCCGCGCGGCCGCCAGGTTCACCCGCGAACGAGGTGAGTGGAGTAGCCAGTACGGCTAGCAGAAACATCAGTCCACGCGACATGCAAATGATCCTCGATGTATAAGTCCGGTCCTCGAGGAATTGTTCTCACACCTGGATGTGGAAATCTTGCTGTTGGCCCGGCGTTTAACAGATGTTGCACGACGTGACGCCAGCCGATCGACTTTATTAAGGACACCGACATCCTTCACCGCCGCACCAAATCACGGAGGTATCCAGGCACGAGTTCGGGGGCTTCCCTCAATGCGGCTTCCTTTTTCCATTCCTTTTCCCTTCCTTTTCCGCTTACACGGACCGGGAGGCCCGTGCTACTTGCCTGGCGGGGCACCTCGCCACTGCACTGCCCTCACGACGCAAGGTGAGAATTTCGCCGTTAGATCGACACTCTTTAAACGTGGACTACGACGTTGCCTTGAAAGCGATTTTCCAATCTCATTCGTCGCAGTTCTTCTTCCACCTCCTCGGGTCGCGGCCAGTGCGGCAGTTGAGTGTGGAGTTTGTGTCGGTGGAGAAGCGTATCCCGGATCTCGTTTTCGAACTTGAAGATGGCCGCATCCTTCATGTCGAACTGCAGGTTGACAACGATCCGACGATGCCCTGGCGAATGCTGCAGTATTACTGGTTGTTGAGGTCGAACTATCGCGATCATGTCGTCGTCCAGGCCGTAGTCTATGTCGGCAACGCGAGACTCAGGATGTCGTCTGAGATCGACGAAGGATCTCTGCAATTCCGCTATTCGCTGGTCGATATTCGGCAGTTTTCCGGCGAAGTCTTTCTCCAGAGTCCGTCGTCATCGGAGCGTGCGCTGGCGCTCCTGTGTCCCGTCCCCGACGCGCGTGAGACAATCGCGCGGGTGTTGCGAAGTTGGGCTGAAGTGCCTTTCGATGAGAGGAATAACCTCCTTGAGACCCTCGTGATACTATCGGGCTTAAGAGGGTTGAAGAGCGTTGTTCAGGAGCGACTACCGTCCATGGCTATTAATACAGAGGTTCTAATCCGCGACAACGAGTGGTTTCAGGAATGGAAGGAATTGGGCGTGAAAGAAGGCCGTCAAGAGGGCGTCAAAGAGGGTCTTCAAGAGGGCCGTCAAGAGGGCCGTCAAGAAGGACAGAAGGAAGGAAGATCGGCACTTCTGAGACGACTGATCGAGCGCAAATTTGGCCCGCTACCTCAATGGGCGGAGGACCGGTTGAGTGGCGCGACTGCCGAACAGTTGGACGAGTGTGCATTGCGCATCCTGGATGCCTCGGCGCTTGAGCAAATCTTCGGCTAGCCCGCGAACTGCCCTCGGAACGCCGAAAACTTGCTCGACAGCACGTAGAGTGATCTAACACAGGGCGTCCGCCCTTGGCAGCGCCGAAATTCTGCGCATACTATCTGGGTTGAAGAGCGTTGTTCAGGAGGGACTACCGTCCATGGCTATCAACACAGAGCTTCTAATCCACGACAACGAGTGGTTTCAGGAGTGGAAGGAATTGGGCGTCAAAGAGGGGAGATCCGCACTCCTAAGACGACTGATTGAACGGAAGTTTGGCCCGCTGCCTCACTGGGTGGAGGACCGGCTGAGCGGCGCGACTGCGGAACAACTGGACGAGTGTGCCTTGCGCATCCTGGATGCCTCGGCGCTTGAGCAAATCTTCGAATACACCTTTCTTCAGTGTTCGCACTGGCCACGTTATGCTGTAGCCGATGCCGCATTTCGATTTCGACGCTATCGCCGGACTGCCTGACGCCAGCCTTTTCGACATCCGTACACGCGTCCCAGGACCCGCCGGTGCGCTTCCCTTAACCGCGGAGATGTTGCTCACCCGGCCGTCGGGTGATCTCTTTGGACTTACACAGGACGCCGCCATGGGCTGGACGCCATCCGCCCTCGGCAGCGCGGAGATCCTACTGCTCTCCACGCACGGCGGCATTCGTGCTCCAGACGGTACGCCTATCGCTCTTGGCTACCACACGGGCCACTGGGAGGTCGGCTTGCTCATGGAGGAGGCCGCCCGCGAGATCAAGGCCTCAGGCGCGATTCCATTCGCTGCGTATTGCACCGACCCCTGCGACGGTCGGACGCAGGGCACTACCGGCATGTTCGACAGTCTGCCGTACCGCAACGATGCAGCGCTGATCTTCCGCCGCCTGATTCGCTCCCTTCCTACTCGTCGCGCCGTGATCGGTATTGCTACTTGTGACAAGGGGCTGCCTGCGATGATGATGGCGCTGGCCGGCACGCCCGACCTGCCCTGCGTTCTGGTTCCTGGCGGTGTCACGCTGCTTCCCGAAGAAGGCGAGGACGCCGCGCGCATCCAAACCATTGGGGCGCGCTTTGCCCACGGGCAGATCACGCTCGAGCAAGCTGCCGACCTGGGATGCCGTGCCTGCGCCTCTCCGGGTGGCGGCTGCCAGTTTCTCGGCACTGCGGCGACGTCGCAAGTGGTGGGCGAGGCGTTGGGCATGTCGCTCACGCATTCGGCTCTCGCGCCCTCCGGACATCCGATCTGGCTCGATATGGCAAAGCGGTCCGCTCGCGCGGCGATGACGCTCGAAGCACGCGGCATCCGCATGAAGGACATCCTGACGCCGGCGGCACTCAACAACGCGATGGTGCTCCACGCGGCGTTTGGAGGATCCACGAATCTCATCCTCCACGTCCCGGCAATCGCGCACGCCGCCGGACTACCGCGGCCCACGGCTGAGGATTGGGCCAGAATCAACCGGCACGTACCCCGCATAGTGGACGCTCTTCCAAATGGTCCGCGCAATCATCCGACGGTGCAGGTGTTTCTCGCCGGTGGCGTACCCGAGGTGATGCTGCACTTGCGGCGCGCGGGGCTGCTAGATACCAGCGCGCTCACTGTCAGCGGCGAAACCCTGGGTAGGATGCTCGACTGGTGGGAGACTTCAGAACGCCGCACGCGGTTGCGGCAGGCGCTGCAGGACCGCGATGGCGTCGACCCTGCCGATGTCATCATGAGCCCGGATGCAGCGGCACGTCGCGGGCTTACCTCCACAGTCTGCTTCCCGCAAGGTAATCTCGCACCCGGCGGTTCCGTGATCAAGAGCACGGCCATCGATCCCTCAGTGGTAGGAGCCGACGGCATCTATCGAATGCGCGGACGGGCGCGCGTGTTCACCACCGAACCCGCTGCGATTGCCGCGATCAAGGACGGCCAAATCTCGCCCGGCGATGTCATCGTCCTCATCTGCCGCGGACCGATGGGTTCAGGCATGGAGGAGACCTACCAGATCACGAGCGCCTTGAAGCATCTGGAATTCGGCAAGCACGTCGCCGTGATCACTGACGCGAGGTTTAGCGGTGTCTCGACCGGGGCGTGTATCGGTCACGTCTCGCCGGAGGCCCTGGCGGGAGGGCCCATCGGCAAGGTGATCGATGGCGACATCATCGAGATTGTCGTTGATCGAGTGCGTCTTGAAGGTAGCGTGAATCTTGTGGGAGTAGACCTCGAGGCTCGTGCTTTTCGCAGCGATCTTGCGCCTGATCCCGCTCTTCCGGACGACACACGGCTCTGGGCGTTGCTGCAGGGATGGAGTGGCGGACCGTGGGGCGGATGCGTTTACGACGCGGGGATGATCGAGGCAGCCCGGCGGTCGCGTTAGAATAGTCGACATGGTGCGTGCATTTTGGATTGCACTGGTTTTGACCTGCTTCGCTTTTGGACAGGCCGAAAACAAACTGGGCGACAACTCGAAGATTTTCGGTACCCCTCCTCCGCCGAAGAAGGACAAGCACCTTCTGCGCTCGGTCAACGGAGTGGTGAAGGATGCTGAGGGCAACCCGGTGGCGTCGGCGCTGGTTTACCTGAAGGAAGTGGAATCGGGCAAGGAGCGTAGTATCGTCGCCGGTCCTAACGGGACCTATAAGTTTGAGGACCTGTACAAGGCCCGCGACTATCAGCTTCGTGCTGTAAAGGGAAAGGTCGAGAGCACGCCGCGGACGCTCAGTACTTTCGACACGCGCTACATGCCGTCGATGAACTTGACGCTCGAACCGCCGGCTGCGAACGACTCCGCCAAGAAATAGTCACTGGGCGAAGCGCTTGTAGAAGGTATAGGCGGCGACGCCGAAACCCACTATAACCACGATCACTCGGACATAAGACGCAGGTAGGCGCCTGGCGCCGCGGGCTCCAAAGTACCCGCCGATGATCGCCCCCACCGCCATCACCGCTGCGTACTTCCACACAACGACGCCTTCGATGATGAAAATGATGACGGTGACGCCATTGATTAATGATCCTAAGACGGTCTTGAGCGCGTTCATCCGGTGAATATCCGGAATCCCCATAAATGCCAGCGAACTGAGCATGAGGATTCCGATGCCGGCGCCGAAATAGCCGCCGTACATCCCCACCAGAAACTGAAAGAAGATGATGCCGGCGACCGTTCGGCCGTGCGGCTTCTCATGCGGGTGAGTGCCGAGCCAGCGCGCGATTGGCCGCTGGAGGAGAAGCAGCGACGATGCCACCACCAGCAACCACGGCACCAGCGTCTCGAAAACCTTCTCCGG
Organism: Bryobacterales bacterium; assembly: GCA_038212445.1. Classification (GTDB taxonomy): domain Bacteria; phylum Acidobacteriota; class Terriglobia; order Bryobacterales; family Bryobacteraceae; genus TMP-7. The sequence goes on along the minus strand of JBBQUM010000031.1, from coordinate 21,630 downwards.
GAAACGCGTCACCGCGAGCGATCCGAGGATTCCGCCGATCAGGCTGGGAATCCACAACAGCTTGAGCATCGGCTTCGAGTCCGCTAGCTCTTTTCGATAACCCCACGCCCCTGCCATCGACCCTGGTAGCAGCGCCAGCGTACTGGTCGCGTTAGCCGCTACCGGATGAATCACCGCTAGCAGGCTGGGGAAGGTCAACAATGTCCCGCCCCCGGCAATGGCGTTGATAGCGCCCGCCGCCACGGATGCTGCTGCCAGAAGCGGATAGGTGTACGGGGTGGCTGCCATGCGAATCAATCAGGATAGCAGTATTCCCTGGAAGATCATTGCCTCAATTCTAAATGTGCTTTCCAATCAATAGTTTATCGTTACGACGGTTCCCTTCCTGGCCCTGAACGTCTATCCTGAAGCTGAAGGCCCGGCATCGGTAAACCCTTCATTTTTTAGGCTTCTTGCTATAGCCTCCATGAAACATGCTGTGTTAACTTTGTTTTTGGTCGGTGGCGCGCTCCTAGCTGCTGACCAGAAAGAGCCCTTTCGTCTTGAGACGAGCGTGGATGCCATGGGAAGCACCTATGTAATGGTGCTTTACGGTGACGACGCCATCCGGCTGCGTGCTGCGGCGGACGAGGCGGCGGACGAAGTGAAGCGGCTCGACCGGATGCTATCAAACTACATTCCTTCGAGCGAGTGGAGTGAGGTGAACCGGTTTGCGGCCCAGCGGCCGGTCCGGGTTTCCGCGGAGCTGTTTGATTTGCTTGCGGCGTGTGTGAACTATAGCCAGGCGAGCGATGGAGCTTTTGACATTACGGTTGGACCCCTCATGAAGGTCTGGGGCTTCTATAAAGGCTCCGGCCACCTGCCCCACCGGGCCGAGGTGAGGGGGGCGCTTGCCCGAACGGGTTACCGCAACCTCATTCTCGATCCGGCGAACCGGACCGTCCGCTTTGGACGCGCCGGCGTGGAAATGGATCCGGGCGGTATCGGCAAGGGATACGCGGTGGATCGAATGGTGGACGTTCTTAAGCATAACGACGTCAAGATTGCGTTTGTCGGCGGTTCAGGCTCGAGTATTTATGCGCTTGGCACGCCGCCGAGCGATGCGCGAGGTTGGAAGGTTTCGATCAAAAATCCGCGCAAACCTTCAGAAACGTTCCAGGATATTTATTTAAAGAACGAGTCCATGTCGACTTCAGGCAATTACGAGAAGTTCTTTTTTGCCGAGGGCCACATGTACAGCCATATTATGGATCCCCGCACCGGCTGGCCCGCCGAAGGCGTGTTGCAGGTATCCGTTATCGCACCGCGCACCATCGACAGCGAAGCGTGGTGCAAGCCCTACTACATTAACGGTCGCCGGTGGACGGCGGCTCATAAACCGAAAGAGTTCCGCGTGTTTCTCTGTGAAGGGAAGTACGAGCGGACGAAGGAGACGTCATGCGCGTGGCTCCAATGACCAGCCGCTTTCTTGATGCTTGCCGCCGCCGGCCGACTGACTGTCGACCGGTCTGGTTCATGCGGCAAGCCGGACGCTACATGAAGGAGTACCGCGAAATCCGTGCCAAACACAGCATCCTCGAGATCTGTAAACGGCCGGATCTTGCCGCCGCAGTGACGCTGCAGCCGGTGGAGGCTCTCGATGTCGACGCCGCCATCATTTTCGCCGACCTGCTGCTGCCCGTCGAGCCGATGGGCCTGAAACTCGAATTTGTCGCCGGCGAAGGACCGTCCATCGACAATCCTGTCCGCACGTCGTCTGACGTCGACTCGCTCTCCATCTCCAATACCGACGACCTCGGCTACGTCGGCGAGTCCATTCAGGCCGTCGTTCGCGCCCTGGCAGGGCGTGTTCCGGTGATCGGGTTTGTCGGTGCGCCCTTCACGCTCGCCAGCTACATGATCGAAGGCGGACCGTCGCGCAGCTTCCTCAAGACCAAGCAGATGATGTACCGCGACGAGACCCTGTGGCGCAGGCTCATGGGCAAACTCGTTGACGTGCTCGGTCCATTCGCGTTGATGCAGGTGGGCGCCGGCGCTCGCGCCATTCAGGTTTTCGACTCCTGGGTGGGAGCCCTTGGACCCGACGATTACGTCCGCTACGTCGCGCCCTACTCCCGCGCTTTGATCGAACGCATCCGCTCCGGCGGCGTTCCCGTCATCCACTTCGGCACCGGCTGCTCCGGCTTCTTCCGTGAACTGCATGCCGCCGGCGGCGACGTTCTCGGAGTGGACTGGCGCATCAATATCGACCAGGCATGGATGGACATCAGCTATCGCTCCGCCATCCAGGGCAACCTCGATCCCGCTGTCCTGTTCGCGCCACTGCCTGAACTCAAGGCGCGCGTCCACGAACTGCTCAAACGGACCGGCACTCGTCCCGGCCACATCTTCAATCTCGGCCACGGCATCCTGCCCGAGACTTCGGTGGACAACGTCAGAGCCGTTGTGGACATGGTCCGCAACTTCAAGCCGTAACACGTGGCTGAACCGGTCATCATTGTCGGCGGCGGAATCTCCGGATTATCCGCCGCTTACTATCTTGCGAAGGCCGGTATTCCCTCGCGCATCATCGAACGGCGTTCACGCTTGGGCGGCGTGATTCAGACAGAGTACATCAATGGTTGCGCGCTCGAGGCGGGGCCGGATTCCTATCTCGGAATCAAGCCTGCCGCCGGTGAATTGATCCGCGAAGTCGGCCTGGGCGGTGACATTATCGGCTCAAACGATCATGAGCGGATCACTTACATCTGGAAGGGCGGCCGGCTGGTGCCGCTGCCCGACGGACTGATGATGATGGTGCCCACCAAGATCGCGCCCATGGTGGCGTCTCCACTCCTCGGATGGGGCACCAAGATCCGCATGGGACTTGAGTATTTCCGCAAGCCCAACGGCGCCTTGCCTGATCGGTCAGTGGCGGACTTCATCACCGATCACTACGGCCGCGAGTCGTTCGACTATCTGGCCGAACCGCTGTTGTCGGGCGTGTACGGCGGCGATCCGCGATTGCTCAGCGCGTCCAGCGTGCTCACGCGCTTCGTCGACCTCGAGTCGAAATACGGCAGCCTGACCAAGGGCGTCCTTGCCTCTCGCCGAGCCGCTCCTCCATCGAAAGGCGGAGCGCTGTTCCAGACCCTCAAGAATGGCCTCGCGACACTGGTAGCAGAAGTTGGAAAGCGCATTACGCCCCATTCGACGGTGATTCACGGAAGTGCTGTCGAACTGCAGCAGGGCCGTGTGCGTGTGGATGACGATTGGGTGGAAGGCTCTCAAGTGATCCTCGCGTGTCCAGCTTACGAGGCGGGACGGTTGCTGGGCGGAGAGTTGGGCGGCTTGCTCAACCAGGTGGACTACAGTTCGTCGTTGACGCTTTCGCTTGGCTACGACAAGAAATCTCTCGGCGGCAATGTGAAGGGCTTTGGGCTGCTGGTGCCGTCGAAGGAGCGTGGGCGCCTGGTAGCTTGCACCTGGGTGCAAAATAAGTTCTCGCACCGTGTTCCTGAGGGCCAGGCGGTACTCCGGTGTTTCTTCGGCGGCACTGCTGATGAAGCGATTCTGAGTGAGCCCGACGACCGGCTCTTGCAAATTGCCAAGGACGAAGTGAAACGCATTCTCGGCATCACAGCGGAACCGGCATTTCACACGATCGCACGCTGGCCGCGCTCGATGGCGCAGTACACTGTCGGCCATGCGGCTCGGATGAAGCAAGTGGACGCGCTGCTCGCACAGCGTTCGGGCATCTACTTGGCGGGCAACGCCTACAAAGGCATCGGCCTCCCCGACTGCATTCAGAGCGGCCGCGACGCTGCACAGCGCATCGCATCCTTGTAACACCATGTCGAAGTATCAGGACGAGCTGAATAAGTTAGTGGGACAGCTCAACCGGCAGGCTCAGTCGAAGGATGAGCACCGGGAGGAACCCGCACGCGAAGCCGAGCGCGTTGAGCAGTCGCAGTTGGCGGCGGTGCTGGGCGAAGCGATACTCGCCAACGCATCGGATGTCCTGCTAGTGCCCGGGACCGGCATCGCGCAGCGGGTGAACGGCAAGATTCGCGTGGTGGGCGATACCGCGCTCACCGAGGCGGACATTCGCTCGATGGTGCTTCCGTTGTTGAGCCCTCGCGAGTACACCACTCTGCAAAAGGAGAAGTCAGTAGACTTCGCTTTTCAGTCTTCGGCTGGACGGCGCTTTCGGGCTAACATTCACCATCAGCGCGAAACGCTTGCTGCCGCCATCCGCGTGCTGCCAAAAGATGTGCCAAGGCTGTCTTCTCTCGGTCTGCCGGCGCATCTGTCGCAACTGGCCGCACTGCGGCGCGGACTGGTCCTGGTCACCGGGCCGACGGGGGCGGGGAAGAGTTCGACGCTGGCGGCGCTGGTGGACGAAATCAATCGCAACCGCCAGTGCCACATCGTCACGGTGGAGGACCCTATCGAGTTCCTCCATACCAACCGGTCTGCGATTGTTGAGCAGATTGAAGTCGGGATCGACACACCCGGCTTCAGCGACTGCCTGCGTAGTATCCTGCGCCAGTCGCCGGATGTGATTCTGGTTGGCGAGATGCGCGACGCGGAGACCATTTCGCTAGCCCTGCGCGCGGCCGAGACGGGACACCTGGTGCTCTCAACGCTCCACACCAACGATGCTGCACAGTCGATCTCCCGCATCGTCGACTCCGTGCCCGCCGGCAATCAGCCGCAAATCCGGCAGCAGCTTTCGCTATGTCTGTCGGCCATTGTGACGCAACAGTTGGTGCCCTCGGCGGACGGTCTGCGCCGCTACGCGGCGTGCGAGGTTCTATTTGGCTCCGACGCCATCCGGAACCTGATCCGTAACAGTGCCGATCACCAGATCCGTTCGCAGATCCTGCTCAGCCGCGCGGCAGGGATGGTCACCATGGAGCATTCGCTGGCCGAGTTGGTGCGAGGCGGCATTATCAGTGGCGATGCCGCTATGTCGCACAGCTTCCGTCAGGATGAGATGAAGGCGCTGCTGAGCGGGCGTACCCTGCAATAGGGTCGGGCCGGGACGCCTCTGCTACAATTCGGGTTAGGTCTCGAGGCGAATCCGAATGAGTTCCTCTGCAACCGAATTCCCGAAGACCCTGGGCGCCCTCCGGCAGAGTAAGTACTCCGAACAGCAGATCTCCAATCGCGGCATCAAAGATGAGCTGCGCAGTAACCTGATCTGTCGTATACAGCGCGGCGACACGCTGTTTCCCGGCGTCCTGGGCTATGAAGACACCGTTGTGCCGCAGATCGTAAACGCGGTCCTGTCCCGGCACAATTTCATCCTGCTGGGCCTACGCGGCCAGGCAAAAACGCGAATCATACGCCTTCTGGCGACGCTACTCGACGAGTACACTCCGTACGTTGCGGGCTGTGAGATTCGCGACAATCCCTATCATCCGATCTGCCGGCGCTGCCGTGAACTGGTAGCCGAGGCCGGTGACGAGACGCCGATCGCGTTCCTCAATCGCGAGCAGCGCTACGTCGAAAAACTCGCCACTCCCGATGTCACCATCGCGGACATGATCGGCGACATCGACCCGATCAAAGCGGCGCGGAGCGGCGTCGCGTTGGGCGACGATCTCACGGTGCATTACGGCTTGCTGCCGCGTTCGAACCGGGGCATCTTCGCCATCAATGAACTGCCCGATCTGGCCGGCAAGATCCAGGTGGGCTTGTTCAACATCATGCAGGAAGGCGACGTTCAGATTAAGGGCTATCCGGTACGCCTGCCTCTCGATGTCATGCTCGTGTTCACCGCGAATCCAGAGGACTACACGGCGCGCGGGAAGATTATCACGCCTCTCAAAGACCGTATCGGAAGTGAGATTCGCACGCACTATCCGCCCGATCTCGAGCATGGAATCGCGATTACGGATCAGGAATCCTGGACCACGCGCGAGTCGCCGGTGGAGATTCGAATTCCCGGCTATATCCGTGAAGTCATCGAGCAGGTAGCGTTTCTGGCGCGCGACGACAAGCGTGTGGACAAGCGCAGCGGAGTCAGCCAGCGCCTGCCGATTTCCGTGCTGGAGAACGTCGTTTCAAACGCCGAACGGCGGGCCTTACGAGCCGAGGACGGCGTTGCCGTGCCGCGCATCCTCGACATCTACGCAGCCCTGCCGTCGATCACGGGCAAGCTCGAACTCGAATACGAAGGCGAGCTCAAGGGCGGGGAAGCGATTGCGCGTGAACTGATCCGCTCGTCAGTGGGCCGCGTCTACTCGAAATATTTCGAGACCGCCAACGTTTCGCAGATCGTCCAGTGGTTTGACTTGGGCGGATCTCTCAAACTGGACGAGTCCACTCCGGCCGCCGACGCAGTGGCGGAGTTGACCCAGATCCAGGGACTTCTTGAAAAAGCAGCCGTGCTGGGGTTGGGTGTGAGCGAACCTGACGCGGTCCGCGCCGCCGCCGGAGAGTTCCTGCTCGAGGGGTTATACGCGCACCGCCGCATCAGCCGCAACGAGGAGCGCGGCTTCACCGCCGACGAACGCAAACGCGACGCTCCTGACGAACCGCCACGAACCAAACCGCGTCGCCAGTTCAACTAGAAAGGCCTCGATGAAGGTCCGCTACTCCAAGTTCACGGGCGAGGACCTCGGCATCAGCGCCGAGGATCTCATGCGCGCGCTGGCCGATCTCTTTCTCCAGAGCGGCTTCGACAGCAACATGCAGTTCGGTCAGGCCGACGAGCATTCGCTGGAGGATCTGAAGCGCGCTATTGAGCAGGCGATGATGAATCCCGACATGTTCGATCCCGAGCAGGCCGAGCGCATTCGCGAGTCTCTGGATTCGATGTCGCCCGAGCAACTGGACGAACTGCTGGAACGGCTCGCGCAAAAGCTGGTCGACGAAGGCTACCTCAACCCGCAACAGCAACCTCAGCAGCAGCCGGGTCCTGGTAAGGGAGGCGTCAAAGGCGACGTCAAGTTCGAGATCACTGATAAGTCGCTGGACTTTCTCGGTTTCAAGACGTTGAAGGATCTGTTGGGGTCGCTGGGCAAATCGAGCTTTGGCGCTCACGATACCCGCGATCTCGCTACCGGAGTCGAGACCAGTGGCTCGTCGAAGCAGTACGAATTCGGCGACACATTGAATCTTGATATCTCCGAGACGCTGTTTTCATCCATCCGCCGCGACGGGCTGAACGGCGGCCGCCTGAATCTCGAATACTCCGACTTGTATGTGCACCAATCCGAGTATCAAAGCTCATGCGCGACCGTGCTCATGCTCGACTGCAGCCACAGCATGATCCTCTACGGTGAGGATCGTTTCACTCCCGCCAAGAAGGTGGCGCTCGCACTGGCGCATCTGATTCGCACTCAATATCCCGGTGACAGCCTGCGCTGCGTTCTCTTTCACGACACGGCTGAGGAATTGCGCTTATCGGAACTGGCGCGGGTTAAGGTAGGTCCGTACTATACCAATACCCGTGACGGTCTAATACTCGCCCAACGCCTGCTGGCGCAGGAGAAGAAGGACATGAAGCAGATTGTGATGATCACCGACGGTAAGCCCTCGGCCCTCACGCTCGACGATGGCCGCATGTACCGCAATGCTTTTGGCCTTGATCCGCTGGTGATCAGCCGTACGCTTGAAGAGGTAAGTCGTTGTAAACGCGCGGGTATCATGATCAACACGTTCATGCTGGCGAGTGACTATGGCCTCGTCAATTTTGTTCAGAAAGTCACCGAACTATGCCGTGGAAAGGCGTATTTCACTACACCTTATAATCTGGGCCAATATTTACTGATGGACTACATGAACCGTAAGACACGGACGATTCATTAATTGAAAGTTTTACATTCGTCAACGCAACTCAAACCTGCCATGAAGCGTTTCTTAACTGTGCGCCCCCGCTGTGTTCTTTCATTCTTGTTCCTTGCTGCGACTCCTTTCGTTTTCGGTCAGGTCAAAGGACCTGCGAATCGCTACATCGTTGAGTTGAACACCGAGCCCGTGGCTCAGCACGTGATCCATCAGCGTCCTGGCACGCTGTCGTCCCGTGCTCGCGCCCAGGCGCTGGCAAGTTCGGACGCCTCGGCCCACCGCGCAATTATTCGCGGCGAACAGGACCAGGTGAGTTCCCGGGTGCTACGTGCGCAGGGTAAGGTGATCGGCCGCACTGAGAACATCGTCAACTCGCTCATTGTGGAGGGCTCCGAGCCCGCGCAACTGGCGGCCATACCCGGTGTCCGCCGTGTTCATGCCGTTCGCTACTACCAGCTTTTGCTCGATCGGGCCGTGGCAATCCACAAGGTTGTCGACGCGTGGAATCAAATCGGAGAATCGAACGCAGGCGCCGGCATCAAGATTGGGATTATTGACACCGGTATCGACAACGCACACGCGGGTTTCCAGGATGCTTCGCTAGTTGCGCCGGACGGATTCCCGAAGTACAACAACAAGTCAGATGCGTCCTATACCAGCAATAAAGTCATCGTCGCGCGCAGCTACGTGAATCTCCTCGACACCGACGTAGACTATTCGCCGGCGGACCATGTGGGACATGGCACTGCGCTTGCCATGGTGTCGGCTGGGGTCCGCGTTACGGCTCCGCTGGCGACCATCGAAGGCGTTGCCCCACGCGCTTACCTCGGCAACTACAAGGTTTTTGGAACGCCGGGTTACAACAAGGGGACGAGCGACGCGGCCATTATTAAGGCCGTTGACGATGCCGTTGCCGATGGCATGGACGTGATTAATTTGAGCATTGGATCCCCCGAGGCGCCCCGGCTTGGCGATGACATTGAAGTCCAGGCGCTCGAGGCGGCCGTCCAGGCTGGTGTGATTGTCGTGGTCGCCGCCGGCAACAACGGAACCGACGCCAACACCATCGCGACGCCCGCTTCCGCACCCTCGGTGATTACGGCGGGAGCTTCCACCAACGACCGCACTTTTGGGACGACGGTGATTGTCGGTGATGTAACGGTTGGCGCAATCCCCGGCGCGGGGCCTGTTCCCTCTGGTCCGGTAAGCGGACCTGCGCTCGACGTCACCAGTCTGGACGGCAACAGTCTCGGCTGTAGCGCATTCCCCGGCGGTAGCCTTCAGGGCAAGATCGCCATTATTCAGCGAGGTACGTGCACCTTCGAGATCAAGCTGAACAATGCTGCGTCCGCGGGTGCAGTCGGCGCCATCGTCTATACAACCGCGGCAGCGCCCACGCCCTTCCCCATGGCGGTGTCCACAGCCACTCTCCCGGCCATGATGGTGGACAATGCTTCGGGTGTCGCGTTCGCGCAAAAGGCAACGGCCGACGCTTCGATCATCGCGACCCTCAACTTTACCCTCGGGGCCGTTCCACGGACCGCAAATCTAATCACCAGCTTCTCTGCTGCCGGACCGAACGTCGATCTTGGCATCAAACCGGACGTCATGGCAGTCGGGCAGGACATGTACATGGCCACCCAGATCTTGGACTCGAATGGTGAAATGTTCGATCCAAGCGGTTACGTCCTGGCTGGCGGCACCAGTTTTTCGTCGCCCTTGGTGGCCGGTTCAGCGGCGTTGGTGAAAGCCGCTCGCCCTGGCCTGACCGTTACCCAATACCGGTCGCTGTTGATTAATACGGCGGGTTCGTTAGCCGTGGATCCTATCCCCACCGTGCAGCGTACCGGCGCCGGGCTGCTGAATGTTTTCGCCGCATTGAATTCGCCAATCGCTTTGAGCCCGGTGTCGTTTAGCTTCGGCTCCGATAGTGTTCCTGGCGCATTCAATCGCACTCTTACGATCACCAACATCGGCACCGTCTCCGACACCTTCACCCTGGACACGCAGAGCCTGCACGGAGCAGTAACCCCGAGTCTAGCCACGAATAGCATTCAATTGAACCCAGGCGCGTCAGTGGACGTCGCCGTCTCATGGAACGCCGGCGGTTTGACGTCAGGCACCTACGATGGCTACATCACCGTTTCCTCCGCGGCGCAACGAGCAAGCAGTCGAGCGCCCTACTGGTATGCGGTGTTATCAACAGATCCGGCCCGCGTGACGGTGCTCTACAACGTGAACGACCACAGGAATCCGGTTCGCGGCCAGACCATTAATGACGCGATCGACGTCCGCGTCACGGACGCATCCGGCCTTGTCCTGACCCCGGTGCAGATCTCGGCGAGCGTGGTGTCTGGAGGCGGCCGCGTCCGCGGTATCGTCAACTATGATGCTGATATTCCTGGAGTTTTCGGAATTAACGTGGTCCTTGGATCCGTTGCGGGTCCAAACGTTTTCAGGATCCAGTCGGGCAATGCTTCGATCGATGTCACGATTACTGGCAACTAGCTTTGCCCTTCTCTGGGCAGCCAGTGGGCTGATATTCGCTCAAGTGACCGCTGACCCGCCGCGGCGCCCCGAAGGTGGACGGCGTCAACAGCCGCCTGAGCAACGCGATACTCGCAATCTCGACAATCTCAAGGCCGCGCTCAAGCTCGATCCGGATCACGCCGCGAAATTTGACTCGATCCTCGATGATAGCCGCCGCGCCCGGGCGTCCCTCGATGAAGAAATGCGCGCGGGTCGCGCCAGGCTTCTACAAGCCGTCCGCGAGGGCAAGAGCGACGTCGATCTGGAAAAGCTCAATCAGGCGCAGGGGAGCACCTACGCGAAGATTTCAGCCAATGAGGTCTGGGCGATGTCCCGCATTTACGCATTGCTGAACGACGATCAGAAGAAGATCGCCGAAGCGGCATTCAATCGCGTCGAGAGTGTCACAGCACAGCGTCCGCCCGGCTTTCCCGTCCAGCGGCAGCAATAACTCAGCAATAAAGGTGTCCGACACAATTATCCCATTGTCGGACAGAGGTAATCGTCTACAGGCTCGCCCCTTTAGAATCAACACTCAAATAAAGGCGTCCGACGCCTTTAAATTAAGGCGTTAAATAAAGGGGTCGGACGCCTTTATTGCTGGGATTATTGCCAGAGGCGGACGAGCGTGTAGACTACCGGCACTGAGAACAGGCTGCTGTCCACGCGGTCGAGCCAGCCGCCGTGTCCCGGCAGGAGGGTTCCGCTGTCCTTCATGCCGGCGCCGCGCTTGAACGCCGACTCGCACAGGTCACCTAACTGACCCGCGATGTTGCCCAGAACAGCCGCGGCCAGCACCTTCGCTAGCGGCTCAAGCGGTAGCGCCCAATGCGCGTACAGCGCGCCGAACAGCACGGTCCCGATCACCGACGCGATGGATCCTTCCCACGACTTGGCGGGGCTCACCCGCAGGGCCAATTTGTGACGTCCGAACGTGCGTCCACCGTACATCGCGGCCGTGTCCCCCACCCAGTTCAGCGCGAGGCCGAAGAACAGCCAGAACGAGCTGATGGCGCGCAGTGCTACCGCGGTGTGCCAGCAGCCGAAGATATAGAGCATGCCCAGCAACATTACGCCGGCCCGGGGCAGGGCCTCTCGCAGGTCCGCGGAACGCAAACCTGTAAACAGAGCCACAATCGCCAGCAGGACGGCGAAGGTGAGGTCAGAGGGCGCGAACAGCAATGCCACTCCTGCAACGATTGCCGGGAGTCTTGGAAGCTCAATTCCATGACCGGCTGCAATGCCGCAAAATTCCCAGTAACACAGTGCCGCAATGATGGAGAGAACGATGCCGAAGACCGCGAACGGCCCCCAAATGACGACCCAAGTGATTAGCGGGGCGAGGACAATTGCGGTAGCAATCCGCTTCATCGAGCCAGGAGGCCGGCTAACTGAGCCGTAAGCTTCAGTGGCGGCTCTGTACTCAGTCCGCCAAAACGCCGGTCGCGCTTTTGATATTCGAGGACGGCACGCAGCAGATCAGCCCGCCCGAAGTCAGGCCACAAGGTATCGGTCACGTACAACTCGGCATAGGCAATTTGCCAGAGCAGGAAATTGCTGATTCGCATTTCGCCGGAGGTCCTGATCAACAGGTCCGGGTCAGGCAGATCGGAGGTATAGAGGCGTTCAGCGATGTTCTCCTCGGTGATCCGCAGAGTTCCCATAGAGCCATCGGAGCGAGCCTCATCGAGCATGGCGTTGACGGCGTCGACAATCTCGGCCCGTCCGCCGTAGTTCAAAGCCAGATTCACGCGCAGGCCGGTGTTCTTCGCCGTGGACTGGATCACCGAATCCAATTCGCGCTGAACCACCAGCGGCAGCGCCTCTACTCGGCCCAAGGTTCCGAACCGGATATTGTTCTCGAGCATCTCGGGCAGTTCGCGATTCAGGTAAATCCGTAGCAGCCGCCACAAGGCATCGACTTCGTTGCGCGGGCGCTTCCAGTTTTCCACCGAGAAGGCATACAGGGTTAGAGCCTTTATGCCCAGGCGCGCGCAGGTCTCGACGGTGGAGCGAACGGGGGTGATACCCGCTCTGTGGCCGGCAATCCGGGGCAGACTGCGGCGGCGTGCCCAGCGTCCATTCCCATCCATGATGATGGCGATATGGGCAGGCAGACGATTTGAGTCAATCGACTCAGCCAGGCGATAGTCGGCGTCGCCGGGGCGCATGACCTCAAAAAGTCGCTTCATACCGATCACACCGGGAGGGCAGCACTCGCATCGACTTCATACCGTAAAGTAGTTTATCACAATTCGAACAGGCTGTTGCAGAGAAACTTTATGATCCCATCTTGAGGTACCAGCGCACAATCGCCTCACCGAAAACGGCGATCGCCATGGCGGAAACTCCGAGAAACGCGCCAAACGGAAGTTGGTACGTAGACGCATTCTTTCCAGTGAGAAAGATATAAATCAACCCGCCGATGCCGCCCAGGATCGATCCCGCTATCAATGTGAGCAGTGCGCCCTGCAAACCCATGAACGCGCCGATCATCGCCACCATCTTGACGTCGCCAAACCCAAGACCCTCGCGTTTGCGGAGCCGGTAGTACAACTCACCCACGAGCCAGATGGCGCCGGCGGCGACGATAGCCCCGAGCGCCGCTTCAATTACGCTGAGCAGGTGCGTATTCCGGCTATTGGGCGCCAGGAGGTAGGCGAGTGCGATATTGAGCGGCGCAAACCAGGCAAGGATGAGACCTAACACGACGCCGCCCAGCGTAAACTCGTCGGGGAGAATGCGCTCCTCCAAATCGGCCGCCACCAGGGTTACGATGATCGCGCTGAACGCGCAGAACTTCAACGCCGGCAGCGACACTCCGTAGTGATAAAGAGCCCCACTGAAAAGTACGGCCGTCACCAGTTCAACCAAAGGATAGCGAATAGAAATCGGCTCGTTACAACGACGGCAGCGCCCGCGAAGGAGGATGAAGCTGACCACCGGGATGTTGTCGTACCAGGCGATGGTCTGCTCGCACGCGGGACAGAATGAGCGGGGCCGCACCACCGACAGATCGCGCGGCAAACGGAAAATGCAAACGTTCAGAAAGCTGCCGATCAGAAGTCCAGCGAGAAAGCCAAGGACACTTTCGATCATGCGATCATCCTTTGATACACCGCGACCGTTCGGTTCACCATGACGTCGCTTGAAAACTCCCGCACCGCGCGCCTATAGGATTCAACGCCCAACTGCCGCGCGTATTCGCGGTTTCCCGCAATGCGCGTGAGTGCCGCCGCGATCGTCTCAATCGAATTCTCCACCAACAATCCCGTCCTTCCATCTTCGACCAACTCCGGCAATCCGCCTGCCGCGCGGCTGGCAATTACCGGGACGCCCCGCGACATCGCCAGGATTGCGGCTGATCCCAGGCCTTGCATGGCCGAGACGTAGGCCAATGCTCGCGCGTGACCCAGATCCGTAACAAGGTCGGCCACAGGTCGCACTTCGACGCCGGCTGCGCGCGCTGCCTCCATCAGCAGAGGCGACAGCGGATCCTTCATGATCCCAACCACAGGCTCGTCGAGCCCAGGCTCCTCGAACGCCGGTATCGGTACACCATCATAAACGACGGTTACACGCTCTGGCTTTACGCCCGCGTCGTGCAACGTGCCGGCCACATACCGCGACACCGCGATGTAATGCGCCGCGCGGCCGTACTTCAATCTTGACAGGAAGCCGTCGCCCGGCGGAAAGCCTACCCGTCGCGATACCACCACCGGAACCCTGGCACGAAGCACCGCCAGTGTATGTCCGCGTGAATCGTGTGCGTGCACCAGGTCCGAGGATGCCATCGGACCGCTGATGCGAACATCGAACCCTTCTATCCTGGCCCGGTCTGCCAGTTCACCTTGCACAAATAGCGCTTGTTCGTGGCCCCGCTCGCGCAATCCGCGAGCCAGGTACAGAACCTGCCACTGCCCGCCTTGCATCCCTTTGCCGCAATCGAAATGGATGACCTTCAATGTGCTACCGCCCCGGCTTCATAAAACGCACCTTAGCGTATTTGAGGAAATTGTAGAGCGCCGCCATATTGGCGATGATCAGTCCCTCCACTCCATCGAGGTAGCCGGCTTTCAGAATGTAGGTCTGGAAAAACGTCCATGGAGGATCGAATAACAGTCGGGTGAAGGTGACCGGGCGTTTCTCGGCGATGATCTGCTCGGCGGCGAGGGTGGTGTAGCGGTCGAGTGTTTTCAGATGCTCGGAGAGCGAGTGACATGTGAAGTGAAGCAGGTTCGCTTCCAGATGGCCCACCGATCCGTCCACCTTCACGGACTCGTGAACAAACTCACCCTTCCATGTCGCCTTGGTGCGGTTGAATAACCGAATCTTCCGATCGGGATGCCAGCCGGAATGGAAGATCCACCGTCCCAGGTACTGCGCCAGCCTCGGGACCGTGTAGGCGTCGAAGCGTGGACCATCGCGCTTGATCTGCCAGATTTCCGCCTCAAGCGCTTCGCTCAGTGCCTCATCCGCATCGATGGACAGAATCCAGTCGTTTGCGGCTTGCTCTGATGCAAAGTTCTTCTGTCCCGCATAACCCCGCCACGAGGTTTCGATGATGCGGCCGCCGAGGTTGGTGGCAACCTCACAGGTACGGTCGGTGGATCCGCTGTCCAGCACCAGAATTTCGTCGCAGCAGCGCAGGCTTTCAATGGCGCGCGCAATATTTCGCTCTTCGTTGTAGGTGATGATCGTCGCCGAGATCCTCATCGACGAATGGGCTCCACGGTGAAGCACAGTATGAGAATTATCGCGCAGACCGCTGCCAGCACCACGCGCCGCAAGTCCAGGGGGCGGGGGTCGAAGATCGCCGGGTGCCTCAGCGCGAAAAAGAACAGGAAAACGGCCCAGATCAGCCAGCTTGTCCAAAAGAAGGCGAGCGGCAGCAGCGCCACGATGAGTACCCGCGAAATCAATTTGGCGCGGTTCCCCACAAAGGCGTAGAGGATATGGCCGCCGTCGAGTTGCCCGATGGGCAGCAGGTTCAGGGAAGTTGCGAGCACTCCTACCAGCGCCGCCCGTGCCATCGGGTGCAGGTAAATATCCGAAGCAGGGACGCCTGGAAAGATCGCCCCTTCAATCAGCCGGAGGATCAGCGGGACGCCAAACACAAAGTCGCCCTGCTCCCCCGCTCCGGGTAACACCTTCGATAGCCACGTCCCCAACACCAGAACCGGTACCAGCAGGACGAACCCGGCCAGCGGCCCGTTGGACGCGATATCGAACAGCGCGCTGCGCGAGTAGATCGGCGCCCTTATGCGGATAAACGCACCGAAAGTTCCGATAGGCGCGGGAAAGGGGATGAAGTAGGGCAGGCTTGCGTCAACGTTGTACCGGCGGCAGGTGAGATAGTGGCCCAGTTCATGGGCGAGCAGGATCGCGATTAGCGGAACAGAGAAGGAAAATCCAGTAAGCAGGATCGCTGGATGGTGCAGCAACTCAACATAGCCGTCGAGTGCCGCAACGAGGTCCACCGGCAGGCCTCTCTCGAAGCTACGAACAAACGCCGCGCCCATTACCGACGTGGTGATGAACGTCAGAACCAATAGAAGAATGTGTAGCCACCAGCGAGCCGCTGGACGTCCGGGTCGCGTTGCAAGCGGGTCACTGTATCCGTTGCCGGTCGACTGTTGGGGGGCCTGTGACGGCCCGTCGTTACTCACAGATGCCGGTTACTGTAGCGTCTGGAGCTCTTTACCCGGCTTGAAACGCACTGCCTTTCCGGGAGGAATTGCGACCTCGGCGCCGGTGCGAGGATTTCGTCCAATGCCGGTCTTTCGCGGCCTGACGTTGAAAATCCCAAAGCCGCGCAGCTCGATGCGCTCACCCTGGCCGAGGGCCCTTTTCATTGTCTCGAAGACGGTTTCCACGGCCATTTCGGCCTTGGTCTTGGTGATGCCGGTTTTGTTGACAACTTCGTTGATTATGTCGAGCTTGATCAAAAGAGCCTCCTCGGAAAGCGAAAACCCATGATAAGATTGGATTTAAGAGCTTGTCAAGCGTGCCCGGTATTTCTCGCCCTGTTCCCCGTGACGAATTCCGTCAAGTCTGCTCTCAATTTGCTACCGGCGTCACTGTTGTAACCACTGCGGATTCGAGCGGTGAACCTCACGGCTTCACTGCTAACTCGTTTGTTTCGGTCTCAGCCGAGCCTCCGCTGGTGATGGTTTGTATCGACCTTGGGTGCAGTTTGCTCGATTGCTTTAACCGCGCAACGGATTTCTGCATAAACGTGCTGGCCGAGGATCAGGAACGCATTTCATCCCGGTTTGCCCAAAGCTGCGACCCAAGGTTCGATGGTGTTGCCTGGCAGCCTGGCATCGCAGGTGCTCCACAGATCACCGGAGCGATTGCTTCACTTTCGTGCCGCGTGGTGGATCGCATTCCCGCGGGCGATCACATCATGATGCTGGGCGAAGTGTTGGAAACGCAGTTGACGGGCGGAAGGCCTCTGCTGTTCTTCGCGAGCCGGTATCGACATCTGACGATGCCCGAGGGATGAGTGTGGACTCATTAATGTGAACTTTTGGGTAGTCAGCCAGGTAAAATCTCCCGACGGGATTTCGAAAATTGTGATAAGCTTCACATTCTAAACGGCGGTCCGTTGGCCACCTTGTTGCGTTCATCTGTGGAATCAAAAAATGGATGTGTCAGAAGTTAATCGCCCGGTCGAACTGCTGATGGTGGAGGACAACCCGGGTGACATTCGCCTCACTCAGGAAGCTCTGAAAGAGTGTAAGCTCCAGGTAAATCTTAGGGTTGCGAGGGACGGAGTTGAGGCGATGAGTTTTCTTCGACGCCAACATCCTTTCACCGACGCTCTCACGCCCGACTTAATCCTGCTCGATCTTAATCTCCCCCGGAAAAGCGGTCGGGAAGTGTTAAGCGAAATTAAGACTGACCCCCTTCTGAAGAGCATTCCCGTTCTCGTAATGACGACGTCGCGTGCCGCCCAGGACGTTCAAACCGCCTATGGCTTGAACGCCAACTGCTATATTGCCAAGCCGATGGACCTGGATGAGTTCTTCCGGATCGTGCGGCTCATCGAAGAGTTCTGGTTGCGCACCGTTACCCTGCCCAAGAACTAGCGGGGCGGACTCCCATTCAGCCCACCCCGGTTCCTCCGAGCTAAAGTGACCGGACGAAGTACAATAGCGTCTGCTTATCCTGCGGCGCGAGCGCATTAAAATTCCTCACCACCGCCGACGCCTCAGAGCCCGGACTGTCGTGCTGCCCGATTGCCTGCACCAGGTCGCCCGTACGGCCGTCGTGTAGCAGGAACAGGCGGTCGCCGACGCCCCACAAAGGTGCTGTCCGCCAATCGTCGCCGCGAGCATCGCCTTGCGAGATTCCATCCGCCAAGCCTTGACCCATCCTGTGAATCGCCAAGTCGGAGTAAAGTACCACCGGTTGCTGGTTCAGCGCCGGACTCGACGACTGGCCCGTCTGCAGCACCGGCGTATGGCACATTGTGCAACCCACCGCATCGAACATCGCCCTTCCCCGATCCAGTTGAGGATTGGACGGCGCTGGACGCGGCGGCGCCAGATAGCGCATGAACATCGTGAAGGCCATGACGTCGCCGGCTGTCCCGAGTGCGGTATCCGTGTGATCTTCGGGCGCGGCGTTAGTGGCGCACGATGGATCGTCCTCACGCTCTTGCGGGAACAACTCGTTGGTCACGCCAACCTCCACGTTGTACGCTTCGCCCGAGAAAATGAGCAGCGACTTATTCTGCGCTTTCCACCCGAAGCGCGTGATGGTGCCGTCGTTGCCGTTGGTGTTGAAGCGTCCGCGAATGCCCAAAGTCTGCTTGCGTTGCGCGTTGGCGGCGAGGTTGGCTTTGAGCACGCCGTCGGGAATCGCTTCCACCAATCCCAGTCCGAAGGTCGGCGTGGGAATGCGGAACGTCAGGTCATTCGTATTCGAGAAATCCGGCTGCTGAATCTTGCAGGTGGAAGGAGCGTCGGCTCGTCCGGTGATCACGAATAGGTTGCTCACTCCGCCGCCCGTGCTCCGCGGCCTGACGACGCGTACCGGTCCGTTCGGCTGCAGAAAACCCGGGACCTTGTTCAACGCCCCATTCCGGGTTGCTACCGCGATCTGCGGATTGACGGCAGGACTTGTCCCACCAATGGCCGGATGCGAGTGGCATCCCCCACAACTGTCCAGGTTGAATCGCGGCCCCAATCCATTGGCCACTTGATCGTCTTCCCGGAAAGCGGTCAGTCCGTCCTGGAAGAGCTTTAGTTCTCCCGACGATAATCCTCTGAGGGGCATGGCCGGAAGCGGCGGTCCCTTTCGCGGCCCTGGATCCGTTTGTCCCAGGAGCGTACCCGCTGCGACAATCGCAGCCATTATTGCAAAGCCAGTGTTTAGCATGAAAGCCTCTCTCGTTCTCAGTCAGTCGCGATCATTCCCGTGCTTTCGATTACAACCGGCGCGCGTTAGAAAGCTGTGTGGAAAGAGGAGAGAATTGTTAAGACATTGCAAAGTTGAAAGCCCGATCGCCCGCTCACGGAGGGCTCTAAGCGGCATTTCGTAAGCGCTAGGTAAAATCCTTAGGCGGTAGAATCAACTGGCCGTAACTTGAAAAGGAAAAGTGTTGGTACCTACAGCACCACCTACGCGACTGCTTCTGATTGAGGACGACGTTCGCCTCTGCCGTCTGGTCAAGGAGTACCTGGAAGGCATGGGATATGCCGTTTCGATGGCCCACACCGGGCCCGCCGGTCTTGAAATGGCACTACGCGACACGTTCCATGCCGTCATCCTCGACGTTATGCTGCCCGGCATGGACGGATTCGAGGTCCTTCGCCGCATTCGAATTCATTCCACCGTTCCGGTGCTCATGCTCACCGGACGCGGCGAGGAGGCTGACCGGATTGTCGGACTCGAAATGGGCGCCGACGACTATCTGCCCAAGACCTTTTCGACGCGCGAACTTCTCGCCCGGCTGCGTGCGGTGTTGCGACGGTCTGTGATGGCCGAAGCGCAATCTACCGATCGACGCAATGCTCCGCTGGCCATCGGATCCTTATGCATTGATCCCGCGGCGCATTCCGCCGTGCTCGACAATCAGAAACTCGACCTCACCCGCCAGGAGTTCGATATCCTTCTGTCTCTCGCCCGTGCCTCCGGCCGGGTGAAGAGCCGCGAGCAGTTGCTGCTGGAAGTGGCTGATCGTGATTTCGAAGGCTTCGACCGGTCCATCGACGTTCACATCTCCTCTCTACGCCGAAAACTGGCCGACGACGCCAAGTCGCCACGCTGGATTGAGACCGTGCGCGGAGTGGGCTACATGTTGAAGCGTCCGGAGCAGGCCTGATGCTCTCCCGTAAAGTCCTGCTGCTGGCTCTTCTGAATGTCGGGTTGCTCGCCCTTTGTCTGCTGGTGTTTGCTCGCGTGCAACTCGGCATGGGTACCGAATCCCTACTGCTTGGCCCGGCGCGCGACCGCATCCAGGCGATCGCCAACTCATTCCGCCTCGACTTGCAGTCCGCTCCACCCGGACTCGACGAGAAACTGCTTCCTCTATATAACGAAAGATACGGCGCTTCTTTCTACCTGATCGATCCGCAAGGCCGCACGCTGCTCGGTCCGCAAGTCGATTTACCAGCCGACCTGATTACCCGACTGCGCCAGCCGGACCCTTCGAGGCCGCCCCGGCCCGCTGCTGCGCTGCCTCCGCCGAAAGAAGACGATGACGACCGGCCGCCTCCGCCCGAGCAGGATCGCGTGGCTGAACGTCCACCCCCTGACGGTCGCGGACCCGAGCCCAGGCCCAGGCGGGACGAACGAGTCTTCGTTGTGAATACGTCCTCGCCCACCGCGTATTGGGCCGGCGTGAGAATGCCGGTTCAGGATCGTATCGACCACCGCCGCGTACCGGCTGTGCTGCTGATTCGTTCGTCCTCATTGTTTACCAACGGTCTGTTCTTTGACTGGCGTGTGGGCCTGGCACTGCCGCTGGGGGTGGCAGTGCTGTCCATCCTCTGCTGGCTTCCGTTCGTCAGAGGGCTCACCAAATCGGTAGCCAACATGAGTCGAGTAACTGGGCGCATCGCCGAAGGACATTTCGATGCCCATGTCGCCGACGACCGGCGCGATGAACTCGGATTGCTCGGCGGCGAGATTAACCAACTAGCCGCGAGATTGGGGAGTTTCGTGAAGGATCAGAAACGCTTTCTCGGCGATATCGCCCATGAACTTTCCGCACCCATCGCGCGGATCCAATTTGCCTTGGGCATTCTCGAACAGCGCATGGACGACACCGCCAATCCACAGGTAGCGGTGCTTCGGGACGAGATTCAGGAGATGTCCGGACTGGTGAATGAACTGCTTTCGTTTTCCAAAGCAGGGATGGACGCCGGTAGCGCCGAACTGGCGGATGTGCCGCTTGCGCCTCTACTGGAACGCGTCTTGGCCCGTGAGATTCCATCACGTAATAATGTTCAGGTTACCGTCGACGCACAGTTGAGCGTGCACGCCAACGAGCATTACCTTACGCGTGCTTTGTCAAACCTTCTTCGCAATGCGAACCGCTATGCCGGCGACGCGGGTCCGATTGCCGTCTCTGCGGTCGCAGCCGGGGACAACGTCATCATCACAGTGGCCGACTCGGGTCCGGGCGTTCCGGACGAAGATCTCGCCAGCTTGTTTAATCCCTTCTACCGGCCCGAGTCATCACGCAGCCGCGATACAGGCGGAGTCGGGCTCGGTTTGGCTATCGTCAAGAGCTGCATTGACGCCTGCCGCGGTACCGTTACGTGCCGTAACCGGAAGCCGGCCGGCCTCGAAGTAGAGATTACTTTGACGCGCTCAGGGCGCCCGGGCCCCTCCACACACTCCTAGATTCGCGGGCCGCAAAACCACGCATCTTTGCTAGGGCCACCAAACACGAATGCGATGTCAGCAGGCTCCTGCCCGGCCATCTGACTGACTGGACGAGCGAAGATGTGGCCTGCAATGTGCTTGCGGCTTGAGTCATGAGAGAACCAGCTGAGGGCTGGTATCCGCATGACAGACCTTCTCCTGTTCGCTGCCATATTCGCTGTCGCCGGTGTTGTCATTTGGAAGCGGCGCGCCATTCCTGAGGACGACGAAACCGCTAGACTGAGAGCCATCGCCAGTCTGGAAAACACCGACAAGCCAACCGCCAAGGAGCCTGCCCCAAGCATTTTCTCATCGAAGGATGAGCCTGAAGCGGGGCGTTGAGGGTGGGTGAGGCTGGAGTCTTTCTTTTGTTTGAGGAAAGAAGCAATCGTAGGCGCTGTGGGAATGTGGGAAACGCGGGAGCGTTTTCCAAGGGCGGTG
>JBBQUM010000030.1:0-99833 GCA_038212445.1 Bryobacterales bacterium | reverse complement strand
CCCACAGCTTCAGCGTTCGCGTCTTCTCATCGATCTCGTGCCGGTAGACGCCGTATCCCGGCCAATCGAGAATCTTGGTGAACTCCCGCTCTGTCAAACATGCGAGTTTAGCCTATCCCTTCACATTCCTGCGCAGAGCCGAAAAGAGTTTCAACCTGACAGAGCGCCTCAAGTTCGACCTCCGCAGCGAATTCTACAACCTGCTCAACCACGCCACATTTAACGTCCCCGGCTTCACCCTAGGCGCCGCCGACTTCGGCGTAGTCTCCAGCGCCCGCGCCCCCCGCACCGCCCAAATAGCCGCCCGCCTCTCGTTTTGAGAGAGACCGGTGCAAGTGGCGTGCTAACTGAGCATAGGAATACCGCACGAACGAAGATAATCGAAAGTTCCATCGTAGAAGCGCGGAGGACGTGTGTGATCCGTCACATCACCTTCAGGCACAAATATGATCATTCCCTGCCGAGCTCGTGTCAGTAACACCCGATAAGCGTTCTTCAGGTAAAGACGCCTTGACTCGTCATTTACCAACAGCCACTTCGTCCCTTTGAAGGACTGCTGCTGCCATTTTGCCCGGTTATGGTAATAGTCGCCGTCCCAACATAAGCCCACCCAATCTAACTCAAGGCCCTGAACCGCAAATTCGGTCGCTACATCCTCCAAATAATAGGACGATCGAACATCGGTGTTTTCATTCAGAAACCAGTTGGCCGGCTCGATTTCTGCCTTGACGTGGATCCCCTCGGGCCGTAATCGTTGAGCACCCGAGGAGGCGATCAAGCCGAAGCGTTCCGTTCCGCGCGCACGATCCCGCAGCCAGGCCCGCGTTGCGCGAAGATCGCGCGTCAAAAATATGGGGTATCGCGCTTGTAGGTTTTCAAACGCAGTCCTAGCCATTTCAGGCTCGTTATCCAATATGTGCCCGATCAGGTCTGAAAGTGTCTCGGCGCGAAACGAACGCATTGAAACGGCGAGATGAAAGCGCTCGTCGGAGCAAACCCGCGACAACTTCAGAAAAGCCTCTGTCTCCTGTTGATCGCCGTATTCCGGGAGCGAGACCCGTGGCGAGACATGAACACTCCAGTCTGGAAATCGAGTTTCTAGAGTTTTCATCCACTCCGACATGCCGGCCTCTCCGGTGTTGATCTCTTGTCCACCGCCGACAAGGCACACGACGACGCACCAGTCTGAATGACGATCCATGACGCTAATCAGAAACTGAGGCTCCGACATATCAAAATTCGGCTGGCCCCGCTTTCTCTGCATGAAAGCCGCCGCTTGCTCTCGGGTCCACGCGCGTTGCGCCTCGTCAAACACCACGACTCTCTCAATAGGAATATCGTTGTTACCCACATGGTGATCTCGGAAATGATGAACATTCTGGATGAAACTCCGGACTTGTCGCGCGGCCACCTTTTTCGTGACGCCCTCCCGTTGTGCTCGGTCGCGGGTAAGAGCTTCCCGAAGTACGTCAACCAGCGGACCGTTTCCCGACAAGAAGACCGCGTGTTCAGCACGATTCTTGTCGTTGCATCCCACAGCAATATTCAGTCCCGCCAGTGTCTTGCCAGAGCCCGGCACGCCCGTGACGAAGCAGATGACTTTCAGATGGTTCCGGCGGGCCTCATCGATGACCTCAAGCACGGCGGTGTTCAGGTCTCCTAAGTTCTTTGCACTCGCATCAGAACGCGAAATCTCCTCGACACTGTGGGTGCGATAAAGTACCTGCGCCGCTTCTACGATGGTTGGTGTCGGCTTGTAGCCTTTGGACATCCACTCGTCCACATTCAGAACAGGATGAGTGTTGCCGTCGCAAACATGACGAATCAGACCGCCCAGCCCCGTAGAGTTGGTCGCGAGCGGCGCGGCCACCAGATCTTCGGCAAACTGCAGGGCAATGGTCGGCAGAGTTTTAGCGTTACTCGAAACTAGTACCGGAACAATTGGAGCAGTGTGGCTGCCTTCGTGGAAATTCTTTAGATCAAGAGCATAGTCTTCGACTTGCTCGAAAGCGTCTACTGTGTGTTCGCTGGCACCCACCTTGAATTCAATAACGAAAACGATGTTTTCGACCAGCAGCACGGCGTCAGCGCGCTTACCCATTCGTGGGATGCAGAGCTCTAGAAATATTCTTCCATTAGCCTGCTCCGGCAAAGCCGTCTTGAGAATTGAGATCTGTTGAAGCCAAGCAAATCTCTGTTGCTCCTCCAGCGCGTGGTGGTGCTGCGCCGTAAGGACACCAAGAATCCGATCAGGATCATCTTTGAGGAAGTCGCATATTCGTACGTTGTAATAAGCTCTTATCGGCATTTCTGTGTTCGATTCCTTAGTCAGAGACTTTCAACAGGCTAAATATCCGGATCTTCCCGAACAATGATAGCTGTCCTACCAGGTGCAGCCATCTGCCAATTTGCCGTCCTCTCCCACTAGCGTCACGATGGAAGTAGTGATTCGAACACGTAGACAGTGGATGCGGGCCGCCGCAATGCTGGCGCCCGGTATCGCGCTTCAGGCCTCGCGCAAGGAATTCTGGACCAGCACCGACCCCGCTGCCTGGAGCGAGGATCAGAAACAGTTGCTACTCGGCCAATCACCTTGGGCGCAGGACGGTTACGCCCGCATGGAAGTGGAAAAGAAACAGCGCACACCACCAGTCGGCTACGGCAGCGATGGCAGGCCCGACACCGGGATGCCGGATATGAAGCCCTCCAGCCAACCCGGAGGTCAGCGAAGCGTCGCGTTTGGCGAGAAGCCGCCGCCGGTTCCGAATAACGATCCGGGCCAACCCGTGCGGTTCCGAGTGCTCGCCCGCTGGGAGAGCGCGAAGCCCGTACGTCTCGCCGGGGCACCGCCCCTGCCTGACTTGGCCGAGCAGTTCTACGTGATCCGGCTCCGCGGACTCCCGCTCATGCCGCCGCCAAAGCCCCGGCCCGGCGAGACCCCATCCGATCCGAACGCCGGCATGCTCAAAGCGCTTAAGGACGGCAGCCGGCTGGAGCGCCTCAGCAAGGCCGCCATCCTGTGCGATCACATGTTCACCGGATCAGGCGACATGTCAAATCAAATCCTGCTCTTCTTCCGCCGCGATCTGAATCCCATCACGGTTGGCGACAAACTGGTGATGCTCGAAAGTTGGTTCGCCCCGTTTCACCTGTCTGTAAGGTTCCCGCTAAAGGACATGCTGTATCAAGGCGAACTCGCCCTATAACCCACATCGCATCACGCGCTCGCTAACATGACAGGATGCACCGAACGCTCGTCCTCATCTTCTGCACAATTCTCCCTGCGACCGCCCAACCCGCGTCCAGCCTCAAAGCCGTTCTTCTCGAACAACTCCGCACCACCCATAACCAAAAGGAGTGGTTCGTCCCCGTCAATATCGCCCTTGAAGGGCTTTCCCCTGAACAGGCGCGCTGGCAGGACGGCAGCGGCAACCACTCCATCGGCCAGCTGGCCAACCACCTGCTTTTCTGGAACCAGCAGCAGTTGTCGAAGTTTCAAGGCCAGAAAGTCGCTGGCGGCAACGTCAATAACGACGAAACGTTCAATAACTTCGACGTCAAGAACTGGAAAGAAACCGTGTCGAATCTCGATAAAGTCCTGACCGACCTCGAGACCGTAGTCCAAAACGCCGACGACACCAAACTGAAATCCTGGGCCTCCGCCATCGCCCACATCGGCACCCACAACGCCTATCACACCGGCCAGATTGTCTATATTCGGAAACTCAAAGGAGCGTGGGATCCCGCGAAAGGTGTCCGCTAGCGCCGCCGGTCAAGAATCTCGCCGCGCCTGCCGATAGAAATGCATGACCTGCTCCGGCTGCGGCGCCCCCATGCAACTCGAGGACGATCGGGATTGCTTTACCTGCTCCTTTTGCGGCAGCGAGTACTGTCCCGAGCCTGACGACGACGGCGTTCGCATCCTCAACGCCAAGACGCCCTATGACTGCCCTGTCTGTTCAACCACCCTCGCCGACGGCTCCCTCGCCGGACAACGCCTGCTTCACTGCGTCCAATGTGGTGGACTGCTCATCGCCATGCATGATCTGGTGCCGCTGGCTGCCGCGCTCCGCAGCGAACGCGGGTCGTTCGCCGTCTCTCCACGTCCCATCGACCTCTCTGCCTTATCACGCGAGCTTCGCTGCCCGCACTGCAAGACGCCGATGGATGCCCATCCCTACGGAGGTCCTGGCAACCTCGTCATCGACTCCTGCGAGGCGTGCGAATTGAACTGGCTCGATCGCGGCGAACTGGCCCGCATCGTCGCTGCCCCCGATCACCAGTATTGTTAACCGGTCCCCGCCATAAGCCATTGGATCGCACCAGTGAGAACTGACGAGTTCGTCCCGAATACCAGATACCTTCCGGATACAAGACCAATAGGTTTCCTCAACTTCGGAGAATCGGATATCATAGCGAGACTCGCGAATGCGAATTCACGTGTTCGAGTTTCTCGATCAAGCCTGGTTGCCGGATGTCTTCCGCAAGGCCATGACTGCGTACTTGCCGGTCGCCTACAGCACTACGCCGTTCCCAAAGCTCTGGGCCGCGCAGATTCGTCAAGCCTTGGCGGCCTGCGGCGAGAATGACATAGTCGATCTCGGGTCCGGGTCCGCGGGCCCCCTCCTCATGGTCGCCGCCGAACTCAAATCCATGGGCGTCACCCCTCGCATCACCCTGACTGATCTTTTCCCCACTGAACACTCGGTGAAACTGGCCGGCGATATGAGCTGCTTGCCCAAATCCGTCGACGCCAGAGCGGTCCCGCCTGAATTAATAGGCCTTCGCACGATGTTTGCCGCGTTCCATCATTTCAGGCCCGCCGACGCGGCCGGCATATTGAAAGATGCATTCGTCAGCAATCGCGCCATCTGTATCTTCGAAGGCACCGCCCGCACGCCCACGGCGATTGCGGTATCGTTCCTGATCCCGCTCATGGTCCTTTGCCTCACTCCGTCCATCCGCCCGCGCTCAGGGCTTCAGTGGTTGCTCACCTACGTGGTGCCTGTGCTGCCGTTCATGATGTTTTGGGATGGATTTGTTTCGCAATTCCGGACTTATTCAGTTGCAGAGTTAAACGCGATAACAGCGCCCCTGAACTCAACCGGCTACACCTGGGACATCGGAACAATATCTGCGCCCCGCGTGCCCTTCGCCGTTCCATATTTAATTGGAACTCCCGCTAAAAGAACCAGCTCCTAACCGCATCCTGCAACCAGACGATCGTTATTACCAGCGGAAGCGGCGAGTCTAAGGGGCTGTCAACGCTCCCTGATTAATCATTTCGTCATAAGAAAGACTATAAAAACATAAATCTTTTCTAGACATTGTTGGTTATTTAAGATATCACCGTTTGACAGGAATTAGAATCACTATGAGTAATGGAACTCGGGGCGCATTCGCTGCAGCCATCTGCTTCGCATTCGCGGCTCCGGCTTTTCCAGGCAGCTTCTCTTTCACTGGCAATTTCGACAACGATAACGACGTACAGCTGTTCACGTTCAATCTGGCGGCCAGTGCCACAGTAACCCTCCAGACTTTGGGCTTCGGGGGGAGCGCCGCTTTACCCGGAGGACTGAACGCCGCTGGACAGGCGATTGCCGGCGGCGGGTTCGAATCTGTGTTGCAGATTTACTCCGCGCCTTCGGGAGTCGCAGTCGGCGGGCCTATCCAACCGGGACCCAATCCCACCTGCCCGCCACGGACGCCAGATCCTGCGCGGTTAAACTTCTGCCAGGACGCCTACGCGCAAGTGCTTCTTCCGGCCGGATCTTATTTTGTCGCACTCACCCAGTCGGCTAATGACCCTCTTGGGAACTTGAGCGACGGGTTCTTTTATGTCGACACAGTGCCTGACCCCAACTTCAATAACGGCTTTGTCGGCACCTTCGGGTTTCAAGGCACGAGCGCTTGGGCATTGGATATTTCCAACGTGACAACGGCTGCCGCGGTGACCACCACGGTTCCCGAACCGTCAGCGGTGCTGCTGACGGCAACCACGCTGTTCCTGGTCGGATTGCGATCACGACGCAAGAAGGTAGTCCGACCAACATCAGCTCCGCGTCGCCCGGTACAAACTTTGGCACCGCCGCGGCAATCAACGTAGGCGCAGGAAACAGCGGTCTGATCCAGTTCGACTTGGACTCGCTACCCTCCGGTATCACCGCCGCCCAGATCAGCAAGGCAACCATCACGTTTTACGTAAACACTGTGCCCGTATCCGGCGCAGTGGACCTCGCGCAAGTCACTAGCGCCTGGACCGAGTCCGGCGTCAGCTTCAGCACCCGGCCGACCTTCCTGTCGCCATTTGCAGCAAACATCCCCACCACTACGTCCAAGCAGTTCATCACGGTCGATGCCACCCAAGTAGTCAAGGATTGGGTCGGCGGAGTCGCTACCAACTTCGGCGTTCAAATCTCAGCGGCGGCCAGTGCCGCAGGCACTGTCGTTGTTCTGGATAGCAAAGAGAACCTCACCACCAGCCACCCGGCGTTTCTCGATGTCGTAATCATCGGCAACGGCCCTGTTGGGCCTCAAGGCCCCGCCGGTCCTCCCGGATCCATAGGACCGCAGGGCTCGGCCGGACCCGCAGGACCGCAAGGCTCGGCCGGACCGGCAGGATCCACCGGACCACAGGGACCCCAAGGCGCCAGCGGACCTGCTGGCTGCTCCGGTTTCGCCATTACCCTTCTACCTCGGCCTCACAGGTAGCACCGTCTTCTCCACGAATTCTCCGGAATTCGCGGGTACCTCAATGCCGGTGGCCTGTACTTTCAATGTGTTGTCAGGCACTCACGGAACGCAGGGAGCAGACGATTCTTTTAAGGTCAATCTGGTGAAGAACGGTGTGGACACCACCTTGGAATGCACTGCCACCTCCACGTTGGGTGCGACGCGAACCTGCTTGGCGACCACGCCGACTGTGTCGGTAGCGGTAGGTGATTTCGTCGCCCTCAAAATCTTACAGGCATCCGGTACTCCTTTTGTCCGGATCGGGATTGGAACTCGCTGCAACTAGCAGGGGAAACGGATTACTTCTTGAACCAATAAAGGAGTAATCCGTACCCGACGCCCGCCGGGTCAGTCGTGCGCGCGTATTGAAACGCCATGAACCGCCCGTCCGTCGACGCCACCGGATTCGAAGCTTTGCCGCCTTCATAGTCGTTGAAGTGCGTCAGTCGCGTGAAATCTTTGCCCGTACCGTCGAGCCTTAACTTCCAAATGTCGATATTGCCCGACCCGCGCTTGCCTCCCAAAATCTCGCATTGACGGTCAGCCTCCACCAGCGCGTGCTTCCCGTCCGGCAGTATCCCTTCCACTTCGTTGTAAGAGCCCGGAGCTTTGGACAAGTTCGTTACTTCGCCGGTACCGAAATCCAATCCCATGACCGACGCCAACCCCTTCGGCTCGTAACAGGTGAAGGTGAACTTCGAATCGTTGTCATAAAAATCCTGAGCCTCCGGATGGCAGTTCGCGTCCGGACTCTGAAAAATGACCTTGCGATTCACCAGTCTTGCACTGCTCCCCGATACCTCGATATCCGCAACCTCGAGACGCGACGCCTGCCCGCCGAGCGATGGATCCTGCGCCGGAAGCACAGAGAAGGCCATCCGCATCTTCGTCTTCGAGATCGCCGCCCCTTCGCTCATCCGTTGACCGAATTTGATTGGTTTCGAGCCGGGCTCTTTACTCAGAAACCAAAGCTCGTTGTCGCGGCTCCGGCTAACATGTATATCTTCGAAATGATCGGGACCAATTAGGATGTAGTCCCCAGTGGGAAGATGCATTACCCGCAGAAACGCTGCTCCCGGCACGTTGCAGGTCAGGCACCGTATGCTCCGCGTCTGAAGGTCAATCACGAACGCATCGCCAAAACTCTTGTTCATGAAGGCAACTCGCCGGTTGTCCGGTGAGATATCCGCACGCTCCCCGAAGTGCGTCAGGATCTCGACGTTCGCCGGCAATTCAGCCAGCGGATTACCCGCCTTCCGCTGCGCCAGAGCCGTCGCCGCCAGTGTTAGAACAGTCAACAAAGCCTTCATACCGCGAAATCCTATCACGGGATGCAGGCCATCACCTTCCCTCCGGGAGAGCGAGAGGAGAGCGAGAGGGACAGCCTGAGCTGTCCCTCTCGAAATTCACCTTCCGGGACACCCGCCGAACCATTTCCAGCGAAATCCGCATTCTCGTCGACGATTCTGGACCGCCTCCACCGCCGTGCGTACCGTCCCTCCCTGCTTTTTCACCAAACTCACCTCCCTGAACAGTCGACCGGCATACGTGCACTTCCGAAACTCCGCCATCCGATCCCCAATGTGCATGTTCCGGTTTGCCGACCCGTGGAACTAGTCCAATTGCTACCCGGTTGGGCTCTAACATGTCACGGTGGCCTTACAGCTACTCCTCACCTTACGCGGCATTCGCACGCTACAAAGCGAGAATCTCCGCAAAAACGCTCACTGGGACACCCCGGCTGACTAAATTGAGCTCGCCACGTCAGGCTGTCCCTCTCCAGCCCTCCTCTCCAGCCAGCCCTCTCCAGCCAGCCTCGTCCATTTTGGAGAATTCCAAAATAGCGCAGGATCCCCCAAAGTGCCTTCTCCACCGGCTACCCCCTCTGATCTCCACCTCCCAGAGTCCGTCCTGCCACTAACCACGTAGCTTCCACCCCAGCTCTCTTGCGAATCAAAACCCCTGCCCGGAAAGTAGATCTATGTCTCGAAATGGGGTGCTATGAACAGAAAATCGACCTATCTACTCGTTTTTACTTGCCTGATATCCAGCCTCGTCGCCTTCGGCCAATCCAGCCGCGGCACCGTCACCGGCCTCATCATCGACCAAACCGGCGCGGCCGTGTCCGGCGCCCAAGTTGAATTACGGAACACAGCCACCAACGTCGCCCGTACCACCACATCCAATGATTCCGCCCTCTACCGCTTCGACGCAGTCGACCCCGGCCCATACGAAATCGCCGTGTCCGCCACCGGCTTCAATCTGGCGCGCGTCAATCGGTTCGATGTCGCCGCCGGACAAGTCGCTTCAATCGACCTGCGACTCGAAGTCGGCACTCTAAAGGACGTCGTGTCCGTGAACGCTGAAGCGGTCACCCTACAGTCCGAAACACCCGTGCGCGGAGGCACCATCAGTCTCGTCGCCGCCACTGAACTGCCCGTATCTACCCGAAATCCTGTCTCGCTCGCGCTAACGCTCCCGGGCGTGTCCTCGAATCGAAACGGCTTCGGCGTCGGGACGTTCTCCGTCAACGGCTCCCGCGGTCGCTCCAACAACTTCATGATCGACGGCACCGAAAACAACGACATCTCCGTATCCGGCCAGGCGTTCACCATCACCAACCCCGACGTCGTTCAAGAGACCAACGTCCAGACCTCCAACTTCGACTCCGAGTACGGCCGCGCGGGCGGGGCAGTCGTCAATGTCGTCACCAAGGGAGGCACCAACAGCTTCCATGGAACCGCTTCGTACCTGCTCGAATCCACATTCACTGAAGCGATCAGCAATACCTCCGGACAGGATCCCGAAGTGCTGAAGCGCGGACATCCGCTGCCGGGCACCGAGCAGATCTGGGCCGGCACTCTCGGCGGCCGCATCATTCGCGACCGTACATTCTTCTTCGTCGGATTCCAGAACGATCGCCAGTCTTCAAGCGGCACGCAAAGCCTCACCCTGCCCTCGCCTGCCGGTTGGGCCACCCTGAATTCGGTTTTCCCCAAAGGCTCCAACAAGAATGTCGACCTCTTCAACCTCGCCACCGGAGGCATGAGCGCAACCTCGCAGTTCTTCCCCGTTGCGCTCGGCAGTGGACGCCCCGACGTTGAGTTCGGCACCGCTGTGGAATCCTATCCGAATGTTTTCAGAGACCGTCAGTGGAGCATCCGGGTCGACCACAAGATCAGCGATCGCGACATGCTGATGGGTCGCTACTCGCAGCAGGATTCCGCCGTCGGTACCGCGTCCGTGAGCTTCAATGGATTCAATACCACTCAGGCCGTGTTCAACAAGAACACCGTGCTCACCGAGACGCACGTCTTCTCTCCTTCCCTGACTAACGAATTTCGACTACCCTACAACCGCATCGGCCTCGACGCTCCGCTCGATACCCAGAACCCCCTCGGCAAGACGCTTGCCACCTACGCCATCGCCGGCGTCAATAGCTTCCCGGCCACCACTTCGTACGCCTTCGGAGTGCAAACCAATCTGCCCCAGGGACGCCTCGCCAACAACTACGGCCTCCAGGACACCATCACCTACACCCGCGGCAGCCATAGCATCCGCGCCGGAATCGACCTGCTCGACCAGCGCTCCCGTCAATTCGCTCCCATCGTCGACCGCGGACAACTCGTCTACCAGGCCACCAGCGCCTTCACCGGCCTCGCAAATTTCGTCGATGATTTCGGCGGATCCAGCGGTTCCGCCCAGCGCGACTTCGGCTCTGCGCGTTACTACCCGAAGCTGTTCCGCCAGCAGTATTTCGTTCAGGATCGCTGGCGCGTCACCCCCGCCTGGACCCTTTCTGCCGGTCTCCGTTATGAATACTTCGGTGTCCCGATTAATAACCTGCAGACACCCGCTTTCACCGGGCTCTTCAATATCGACCCGGTGACTCTCACCGGTCCCTTCAACAAGCCCGACCAGGTTGCGCCCGATAAGAACAACTTCTCGCCGTCCTTCGGCTTTGCGTACTCACCCGCTGATTCCAACAAGGCCATGGGTTGGATCCTCGGCGCGCACC
This sequence comes from Bryobacterales bacterium, assembly GCA_038212445.1. Classification (GTDB taxonomy): domain Bacteria; phylum Acidobacteriota; class Terriglobia; order Bryobacterales; family Bryobacteraceae; genus TMP-7. The sequence continues at coordinate 89,083 of JBBQUM010000030.1, read as the reverse complement.
ACGGCGTCATTCGCGGCGGATACCAAATCGGTTACGACTCTTTCTTCAATAACATCGCTTCCAACGCACAAACGTCGTCCCCCAACATCATCTCCACACTCACCACGTCCACAACCTCAACCACCAACCCGCGCGGCATCGCGAACTTCTCAGCCGCTATTCCTGCCGTGCCGCGTGCCCTCACGCCCCTTGATTCCCAGGGTCTGGTCATCGGCAATCTGGTTAATCCCTACTATCAAAAAGCGTCGCTTGGGGTCCAGCGTGAACTGCCCGGCAATTTGATTCTTGATGCTTCCTATGTGTGGACCCGCGGAACCAAACTCTTCCTTCAGGAGGACCTCAACCCGCTCGTGCCGGCCTCCATGCGCATTACGCCCGCCAACACTCCGTCCACCACGCCGCTCTCCGGACGTCGGGATAACTTGCAAGGCTCGCGCAGCATCCGCACCAACGGCGGTTCGTCCTACTACAGCGCCGGCCAGTTCAGCCTGACGCGCCGTTTCTCGCAGGGTATCTTTGGGACCCTCGCCTACACGCGCTCGAAGCTCATGGACTACAGCAGCGAGATCTTCAGTACCTCCGGCATAACCAATTCGAGTATGGCCGCTATTCCAACCAGCCTCGGCGGACTGCCTCGTGAGAAAGCCGTCTCGTTCTTCGACCGGCCTAACCGCCTCGCTGTCACCTTCGGATATCAATTGCCGTTCTTCAAGGATCGCCACAATCTGGCCGGGTACACGCTCGGGGGTTGGGAAGTCACCGGCGTTTATACCTATGAGTCAGGTGTTCCCTTTAGCGTCACTAACGGTGTCGACGCGGACGGAATTGGTGGCAACTTCGATCGGCCGGACGGCAATCCGAACGGGAAGGTAGGCGTCCGCGCCGTTCCCAACGCATCCAGCCCCACCGGCTACATCAATCCCGATGCCGGCAATGCTCCCATCAATCCGGCGGACGCGCAGTACATCGTCGTGCCGGCAGGTTCGGGCCGCACCGGAAATCTCGGCCGCAACACCGAGCGCACCAATCCGACAAACAATCTGAACGCGAACATCCTCAAACGCTTCCGTCTCACCGAACGGTTCTCGCTCGAAATGCGCGGCGAAGCATTCAATGTGTTGAACCATCCGCAGTACGGTCAGCTCAGCGTGAGCGCGTTCTCTCCCGGCTCGGCCGGCTCACTCCAATCCAACGCCACCACGTCGCCGGCCGGCCGCTTCCTGAATCAAACCTTCCTCGATGGCGGCGGCCGCGTGCTCCGCTATCAAATGAAGCTGATCTTCTGATCAGCAAGAAATAGAAAGCAGTTCATTTTTTGCCGGCGCCACCGAAGCCTTCGGACCGCGCCGGCAACTTGCATTCAGTCCCTGCCGCACCCGAGCGCCTTGAATACTCGTGCGCTAGGAGCCCGTGTCGAAAAGCCTCGATTCGGAAAAGCCAGGGACTCTCTCGGAAATCCTCATGCACTAGTCCTCATGCACTAATGATGGGGTGGGTGAGCTGAGCGGAATATCCGTGTTTGGCGAGTCATTGGAGAGCCTGTTAAAGCGGCGTTTGAGTGAGTCGAGGTTGTGGCCGATCGGGCCATGTTCGATATAGGTTTCTCCGAGATGGAGGATGCGCCAGATAATTCTCAGGAGCTTATTGGCGACGGCCCAGATAGCTTTTTGGTCGCCGAGCCTGGGAACCCAGCGCCGGAACAGGGATTCAAAGTAGCTTCCCTTGGCTCTCACCGCTGCCCACGCGCATTGAACCGCCACACGGCGCACCCAGCAGTTACGTTTAGGGCTGCTGTGGCTGGTGGAGACTCCAGCACTTTCGTGCCTGCCGGGGCAGGTTCCGACCCAGGATGTTAGTTGATCGGCAGAAGGAAAAGAGGCTGCGGTGGGGCCCAGTTCGGCCAGGGCTGTCCTGCTTTTCCAGCCTGAACCACGTCCGCAACCGGTTCCTAGGACAATCAGACAGAGCGATTCGCTATCCTCTGAGGATGCGAACAGCTTCGCTCCTAGCGATCTGCGTCTGCGGGATCAATGCCGTCGCAGGTGACGTCGCAGAAGATCCGCGTGAAGCCGGAACTTCCGCGAATATGCGTGTCCATGTGGTGCGACTTCGTCCCGGCGACGATCTCTTTTCCAGCCTGCAGGACTTCGTAAAACGCCATGAAATAAAGGCCGGTATTGTCCTAACTACCGTCGGAAGTCTCGCAGAAACGCGTTTGCGCTTGGCAAATCGCGATACCGAGACCGCGTACGAAGGCAAGATGGAGATCGTGTCGCTGGTTGGCGCCATCGACGCTGGCTCGGCTCACCTTCATCTCTCACTGTCCGATGGGCGCGGCAGAACGGTCGGCGGTCATCTGGTCAAAGGTTGCCGCATCTACACCACGGCTGAGGTGGCAATCGGCGAATTGCCGGATCTTAAATTTACGCGCGAGCCGGATCCCTCCAGCGGCTACGCGGAACTGAAAATCGACCCGATCAAATGAACCTGGATGCCCGGGCTTCCACCGCGAATGACGCACCCAGAATCGGCGTTCCTAGCCGTTCTGACGATATTTCTCTTTTCTTTTCAACGGTCCTGCCATTACACGCCCTCGAAATTGAGACTTGGCGTGCAATGCTCAAGTCAGGATGATAAACTCTAACCAAATCTCGCCAACCTCCCAGCTCAAAAATCTCTCTCAACCGGCTGTGCCTTCAGTAATTTGGGCGATTTTGCCAAACGAACCTGTTCCCATTTTCGGACACTCGCCGCGATGCCAAAATGCACTGAACGTACCCCCATCTAGCCCTCTGCTTACCCCCGTTCGTGATAGCATAAGGGCTCCCTCCCCCCTAAGTCTGTAAAATACTCGGAACACAACCCTTGACAGAACATTTCCAAGTACATTTGTTGCTGTTCCGTAACTAGCTGTACCACCTATAGATTTAGTGCTTGACGCTATACTATATGTTGGGGCATGATGACGGAGCACTGCCAAAAGTAAGGCTTTCGTATTAGTACGGTCAGGAGTTTAGTTTAATGGGACAGCTCAGCGTCGATCTCAGCTCTCGTGTCAAGGAACTCTCGCTCACTTCCAAACCCGTCCATGAGCGCACCGGGGTGTCATTCCCCAAGTTTTTCACCAGTCGCCTCGAGCCTGGCAAAACCCCTTACGACGAGATCCATTGGGAACTCCGGTCCGCCACCATCGGCAACGATAAAGGCGCCGTCATCTTTGAACAGCGCGACGTCGAAATGCCCGCCGATTGGTCTCAGACCGCTACCAACATAGTCGCCAGCAAGTACTTCCACGGCAAAATGGGTTCGCCCGACCGTGAACGCAGCGTCGGACAGCTCGTCCATCGCGTCGTCGACACCATCGCCAATTGGGGCCGCGACCAGCGCTACTTCCGCACCCCCGAGGACGCCGAGAACTTCCGCAACGAACTCGCCCACCTCATGCTCACCCAGAAGGCGTGCTTCAACTCGCCCGTCTGGTTCAACGTCGGCGTCAAGGAAGCCCGCGGCTACGGCTGGTATTACGAATCTGAGTCCGACTCGATCCGCAAACTCACCGGCCGCGAAGAACATCCGCAGTGTTCGGCCTGCTTCATCAACTCCGTCGGCGACACGCTCGAGTCCATCCTCGACCTCGCCAAAACCGAAGGCATGCTCTTCAAGTGGGGATCGGGCACCGGCTCCAACTTGTCCACCTTGCGCGAAGAGAACGGCATCCTCTCCGGCGGCGGCCGCGCCTCCGGTCCGCTCAGCTTCATGAAGGGCTTCGACGCCTTCGCGGGCGTCATCAAGAGCGGTGGCAAGACGCGCCGCGCCGCCAAGATGGTCATCCTCAACACCGACCATCCCGACATCGAGCCCTTTATCTGGTGCAAGGCCAAAGAAGAGAAGAAAGCTCACACCCTCATCGACGCCGGCTACGACTCGTCACTCGACGGCGACGCCTATAGCTCGGTCTTCTTCCAAAACGCCAACAACAGCGTCCGCGCTACCGACGACTTCATGGAAGCCGTGCGCGACGATCGCGATTGGTGGACCCGCTCCCGCGTCACCGATCAGCCGAGCAAGCGCTACAAAGCCCGCGACCTCATGCATCAGATCGCCGAAGCCACCTGGCAGTGCGGCGACCCCGGTATGCAGTTCGATACCACCATCAATCGCTGGCACACATCGCGCAATACCGCTCGTATCAACGCCTCCAACCCTTGCTCCGAGTACATGTTCCTCGACGACTCGGCCTGCAATCTCGCTTCGCTGAACTTGATGAAGTTCGTTGGACCCGACGGCATCTTCGACGTCGAAGCCTTCCGCCATGCCGTCGACACCGTCACCATCGCTCAGGAAATTCTGGTCGACAACGCCAGCTATCCCACCGAGCGCATCGCCAAGAACTCGCATGACTTCCGTCCCCTCGGACTCGGCTTTGCAAACCTCGGCGCTCTCCTCATGTCCATGGGCATCGCCTACGACAGCGACACCGGACGCGACTGGGCCGGCGTGATTTCAGCCGTAATGTGCGGACAGTCGTACCTCACCAGCGCCCGCATCGCCTCCGACGCTACCGGACCTTGCCCCGGATACGCTGTCAACCAGCAGCCCTTCCTGGATGTCATCCGCATGCACGGCGAATCGGTTTCCCGCCTTGACGGACGCCGCGTCCCGGCTGCTCTCTATCACGCTGCTGAAGAGTGCTGGCGCGATGCTTACGAACTCGGCAAGCGCGCCGGGTTCCGCAATGCGCAGACCACCGTCATCGCGCCCACCGGCACCATCGGCTTTATGATGGACTGCGATACCACCGGCATCGAGCCCGATCTCGCTCTCGTGAAATACAAGAAACTGGTGGGCGGCGGCGTCATCAAGATCGTCAACAACACCGTGCCTGCCGCGCTCATCAAACTCGGCTACTCGCCCGAACAGGTGGAACTAATCGTCTCTCATATCGATTCCACCGGGACCATCGAAGGCGCGCCCGCCCTCAAGGACGAACATCTCTGCGTCTTCGATTGCAGCTTCCGTCCGCAGAACGGCGTCCGCTTCATCCACCACATGGGCCACGTCAAGATGATGGCCGCTGTCCAGCCGTTCATCTCCGGCGCTATCTCCAAAACCATCAATATGCCGGAAGAGTCCACGGTCGCGGAGATCATGGACGCCTACATGGAAAGCTGGCGGCTCGGCATTAAGGCCGTCGCCATCTATCGCGATAACTCCAAGCGCGTTCAGCCCCTCAGCTCCGGCACCTCAAAGGGCGCGAAGGCGGCTAACACCGGCACCTCCAATACGGTTACGGTCGAGAAGATCGTCTACCGTCCCATCCGCCGCAAACTGCCCGACGAGCGGGCCGCCGTCACTCACAAGTTCTCCATTGGCGGTCATGAAGGCTACATAACCGTCGGCCTCTTCGAGGACGGAACGCCGGGTGAGATCTTCATCACCATGGCGAAAGAAGGCTCCACCATCTCGGGCCTCATGGACAGCTTCGCCACCGCTATCAGCTACGCCCTTCAGTACGGCGTGCCGCTGAAGTTCTTCGTCGACAAGTTCAGCCATGTGCGTTTCGAGCCCAGTGGTTGGACCGGCAATCCGATGGTGCCTTACGCCAAGTCGATCATGGATTACATGTTCCGCTGGCTCGGCGCGAAGTTCCTCGGACCCGAATACGCCATCGCCCAGGAAGCCGGCGAAACCACGAGGCTTCGTCCCACGGAGCAGGAACCGCAACAGGCCCTTCCCTTCGACACCGCCTTCGCCGACGCCCCGCTTTGCTCAGAGTGCGGCGGCCTCATGACCCGCAACGGCTCTTGCTATAAGTGCGAGAACTGCGGCGGCACCTCGGGCTGCTCATAATTCAACAGCCAGTTAAAGAGCGCTACCTCGCGCTGGATGTACTCCGCGGGGTGGCGCTTTTTGGCGTTCTCATCATCAACCTCGAGGGCGACTTCCGCGTGTCGCTCTGGCAGTATATCTTCGAGTCGCACGAGTTTCTTCGCCGCTTCATCGAGTTCAAAGCGATCGACCTTTTCTCCATCTGCTTCGGCATCAGCGCCGCGCTGCAAGCCGGCCGTGCCGCGAGCCCTGTCACCCTGATGGCTCGCCGTTTCCTGGTACTCGCTGCCTTCGGGCTGGTCCATCTGGTGTTCATTTGGAATGGCGACATTCTCACGCTATACGCGCTGTGCGGCTTACTGCTGATTCCTTTCCTTCGGCTTCACTGGATTCCGTTAACAGTCGCAGCGATGGCCGTACTCGCCGTGTCGTTCTACGTGCCGTTCCACTTCCCGCCTGAAGCCGTACTTCGCGCCGAGGCAGTCGACGCGACGCGCATCTACGCCACTGGAGGCTACGGGCAGATCTTCTCGTTCCGCTGGGACGAAACCCGGCGCTTCATCGCGCCACTACTTCTCGCGACACTCCCGAAAGTGTTCGGCTTGATGTTGACCGGCGTGGCGCTTTTCCGTGGAGGACTCTTTAGCTGGCCGCGTCGCGTCTTCGTCGTCACAGCGACGATCGGAATATTCCTGGGCCTAGGCTTAAATCAGGAGATTCCGCTCGCGCTTGGCTATGGCTCGCTGATCATGCTCTTCCCTCTGAGCCTTCTCGGAGCGGCCGGACAGATGGCTCTGACCAACTACCTCGTGCAGTCGATGGTCTTCAGCTTTATCTTTTATGGTTATGGCCTGGGCCTGATGGGGACGCTGTCAACGGCACTTGTCGCCGCGTTCGGGGTCTCGTTTTACGTCCTGCAGATTCTCCTGAGCCGTGTCTGGCTGACGCGCTTTGAATACGGTCCCTTCGAGTGGTTATGGCGGTCGCTAACCTACGGCCGGCGCCTGCCGCTACGAAAAAAGCGCTACCTCGCTCACGCGAAATAGCGCCCGGTTGAACCGCTAATTACTTCTGCTGGCCGGTGTTGCCTTTTTGTTGATCCTGCGTGCGATTCGGTTGACGGTTCGGATCCTGTGTCTGATCCTGCTGCGGGTTCGGCTTCTGCTGCTGCTGATTGCCGCCGCCCTCCTGCTGCTTGCCGCCCTGCTGTTGACCGCGGTTCTGGTCTGGCTGGTTCTTTTGGTTGTCCATAAAAACGGTCTCCTTCGCATAGGGAGACACCTGCGGCACGATCGGTGTTACGCCGTAACCGTGACCGGCCTCGTTTCGAATAATATGGGACACGGTAACTATGAAGACCATCGGAGAACTATTCGACCTTACCGGCCGCGTCGCGCTTGTCACTGGCGGGTCACGTGGACTTGGACTGGAAATGGCTGAAGGGCTCGCCGAAGCCGGCGCGAAAATCATGATCCTGGCCCGGCGCGCCGAATGGCTCGATCAGGCTATGGCCCAGCTAAAGTGTCCAGGCATGCTCTGCGATGTTTCGAAGCAGGATGAAGTACAGGCCGCCGTGGATAAGACACTCGCCGAGTTTGGCCGCATCGATATTCTGATCAATAACGCGGGTGTCAGCTGGGGTTCGCCGGCCGAGGAAATGCCGCTCGATAAATGGCAGATGGTGATCGACACCAACCTCACTGGCTGTTTTCTGTTCGCGCAGTCCGTCGCCCGTCACATGATCGCGCGCGGAGGCGGCGGTTCCATCGTCAACACTGCGTCCATCAACGGCATTCAGGGCGGACTGCCGATGCTTGAGACCAACAACGCAGGGTACGTTGCCTCGAAGGCCGGACTCATCGGGCTGACTCGCGAACTCGCTTCGAAGTGGGGACGCCACGGCATCCGCGTGAACAACATCGCCCCCGGCTACTTCCGCTCGAAGATGACCGAGCGCATTTGGGAGCGCGCCGAGAAACTGGCTGACCGCATTCCGCTTAGACGACCCGGTAACGAGGGCGAACTCAAAGGCGCGGCTGTGTTTCTGGCCTCGGACGCCTCGAGCTACATGACCGGACAGACGATCGTAGTTGACGGCGGTACCGTATTAACATGAAGCTCAACGGAGTCCTTGAAACGGGCGTCTACGTCGACGATATGGCGCGGGCGCGCGACTTCTACGAGCGCATGTTCGAGCTCGAACCTATGGTCGCCGACGCCCGCTTCTGCGCCTACGGCGTGGCGTGTGGAAGCGTCCTGCTGCTGTTTCTGAGAGGCGGCACGATGGATTGGGTGGAACTACCCGGCGGCCGCATTCCGCCGCACGACGGCTACGGCCAGAATCATTTCGCCTTTGCCGTCGACGCAGCTTCGCTGCCTGCATGGGAGCAGCGCCTCGCCGACCATAAGGTGGAAATTCTTAGCCGTGTCACGTGGCCGCTCGGAGGTGTCAGCATTTACTTTCACGACCCCGACGGCCACATGCTCGAACTCGCGACTCCAGGAGTCTGGCGCGTCTACTAGCGATGCCGCTCACGCATCTACATGTCGCCGGCTACCGGTCCGTCCGGGATCTGACGGTGCCGCTGAAGCAGATCAACGTCATCACCGGCGCCAATGGCACCGGCAAGTCGAATCTGTATCAGGCGCTCGTGCTGGTGGCTCGCGCGGCCGGCGGCCAGTTCGCGCGAGCGATCGCGGAGGAGGGCGGTACTCCAAGTGTCCTGTGGGCCGGCGGTGAGCGGATTCGTTACTCCAAGAAGAAGCCGCCGCGGCGCTTCAGCCTTGCGATTGAAACTGATGTCTTCGGCTTTAGCTTCTCCGTCGGGCTGCCGTCGCCGTCGTCGCTCCCGATCGGTCGCGCGCTGTTTGCGCATGATCCGGAAGTGAAGGAGGAGAAGATCTGGCTCCACAGCGCGGGGCGTCCGGTGGTGATGCTCGACCGGCAAGGGCCCACCACCTGGCTTCGCAACATCGAAGGCCGAATGGACGATTACGCGTTTGCGCTGATGAAGTACGAATCGGTGCTGGCGCAGGTGATGGAGCCGCACCGCTACCCCGAAGTGAGCGCCGCCCGGCAAGCGCTGCTCACATGGCGTTTCTACCATCAGTTCCGCACCGACACGCACTCGCCGTTGCGACTGCCGCAGATCGGCGTTCATACGAATGTCCTCAGCCAGGACGGACTCGACTTGGCGGCGGCGCTCGAAACGATTCTCGAAATCGGCGATGAGGCAGGCTTGAGTGACGCGGTGGCGGGCGCGTTCCGCGGCGCGAAAATCCGTATCGACGAGGCCAATACGTTGTTCAGCCTGTCGCTCGAGATGCCCGGACTGCTGCGGCCGCTGAGTGCGCGCGAGCTGTCCGACGGTCAACTTAGATTTCTCTGTCTATGTGCGGCACTGCTCAGTCCGCGCCCGCCTGAATTGATCGCGCTGAACGAACCGGAGACCAGCCTGCATCCCGATCTCTACGAGCCGCTGGCCAAGCTAATTGTGCGAGCGTCCAAGTACTCGCAGATCTGGGTGACGACGCACTCACGGGCGCTCGCCGACCACATCGCCGCCAGCGCGCATATCGACCCGCTCGAACTGACGATGGTCGAGGGCGAGACGCGTCTGGCGGGCGAACTGAGCAGTCCTCGCCGTCCACACAAGCTGATCCGCTTCGAGGACGATTGAGTCTACTCGCTCCGTAGCGCGGTAACAGGATCAATGCGGGAAGCTCGCCACGCCGGGATGTAACTGGCGGCAATGGCTGACACGGCTAGCGCGAGGCATACGGCGATATAGGTCGCCGGATCGGTGGCCTTCACGCCATACAGGAATGACTGCATGTAGCGTGTGAGCGCGAGCGACACGGCAACGCCGAGTGCGAGTCCAATGGCGATCAAGCGCAGAGACGGCGCACTCACGACCCGCTTGAACTGACAAATTGTCGAGTCCTCGCGGTCCGCATAAGCTGATTCGCTTCGAGGACGATTGAGTCTACTCGCTGCGCAGCGCGGTAACAGGGTCAATGCGGGAGGCGCGCCATGCCGGGATGTAACTGGCGGCGATGGCTGACACGGCTAGCACGAGGCACACGGCGATATAGGTCGCCGGATCGGTGGCCTTCACGCCATACAGGAATGACTGCATGTAGCGTGTGAGCGCGAGCGACACGGCAACGCCGAGTGCGAGTCCAATGGCGATTAAACGCAGGGAGCGTCCGAGCACCAGGCCGACGATGCTGCCACCCGTGGCGCCGAGCGCGATACGCAATCCGATCTCTGGTATGCGTTGGGTCGTGATGAACGCCATGAGGCCGTAAACGCCGATGGCGGCGAGAGCGAGCGCGAGCACAGCGAAGACGCCGAGCAGTACTGTGCGGAAGCGCGGCGAACCGACGCTCTGAGCAATCACGGCGTCGAACGTCGTGAACTGTACCGGCAGTTCCGGATCGAGGCTGTGGAACGCCGTCCGCAGCGGTTCGACCAGCGCTGAAGTATTGCCCGTCGACTTGACGACGATTGTCAAAAAAGTGGCGCGGGTTGGATGCTGCGTGAATGGTACGTAGATCTCCGGACGTGGGGCGCGGTCGAGACCGATATGGCGGACGTCGCCCACCACGCCGATGATGGTCATGTCCTTCGAGTGGCCGTCGTACCCTGTGCTGATCTTGCGGCCGATGGCATCGCCCTTCGGCCAGAACTTCGCGGACATCTCCTTCGAGATGATGCAAACGCGAGGAACCTCAAATCGATCCCGATCGCTGAAATTGCGGCCTGCGAGAACCGGGATCTGCAGCGCCTTGAAATAGCCGGCGCTGGCGGTATGGAAGCCGGCGGACTTGGTGCGGTCCAGGGCGGCTTGGCCCTCTTCGAAGAAATAGCCGTTGCTGCTGCCGTACTCGGAAAGCGGCACGCTCGAAACACCACCGACAGCGGTCACACCGGGAATCGCCTCCGCGCGGCGCAGAAACTCTTCGTAGATGCGCATGGAGCGGAAACGGCCAGGGTCATCTTCGGCCGGGATGGAGGTATCCATCACCAGGACGTTTTGCGAGTTGTAGCCGGTGGGCGCATTCTGCAATTCGATCAAGCTGCGCAGGGCCAGTCCGGCGCCCGCGACGAGAATCACCGACAGGGCAACTTCGGCGCAAACGAGCACGGAGCGAAGGCCGGTCCCGGAACCGCCCACGGTGCGGGTCCCGCTGCTTTTCAAAGCGTCGTTCAGATCCGTGCGGGAGATTTGCAGGGCTGGGATCAGCCCGAACAGCACGCCGGTGAGAAGCGATGCGGCGAGCGTGAATCCGAACACGGCGGGATCGATTGAGGCTTCAGCCAGGCGCGGAATGTCGCCGGGTGCGAGCGCGAGCAGGGCATCTTTGGTCAACCAGGCGAGGACGAGTCCGAGGACTCCGGCGGTGATTGCAAGCGCCACGCTCTCGGCAAGCAACTGCCGCACGATCCGCGCGCGGCCCGCACCAAGGGCGGCACGTATCGCCAGCTCGGTGCGCCGGCGGGCGCCGCTCGCGAGCAGCAGGTTGCCGGTATTGGCGCAAGCGATCAGCAAGACGAAGCCGACGGCGGCCAGAAGCAGGTAGAGCGTGGGACGCGCGGACTGCGTCATGTCGGTTTGCAGCAGCGTCACGGCAGCGCCGATATCGGAGTTGGACTCCGGGTAGGCGCGTCCCAGCCGCGCTGCGATCCCGCTCATCTCGGATTGCGCTTGCTGTGCGGTAACGTCCGACTTCAGGCGCGCGATCACGGCATAGTTATGGGCGGATCGCGCCGAATCGTCGACAAACAATCCGAGCGGAACCCAGAGATCTGTTTTCCCAGGAAAGCGAAATCCCCCTGGCAGGACGCCGATGATGGTGTACATCTCGCCTTGCAGCTTGAACTTTGTGCCTAGGACGCCGGGATTACCGCCGAAGCGGCGCTTCCACAAGCTCTCGCTGATCAATGCGGTCTTCTCGCTATTCGGCTTCTCCTCGGAAGGAGCGAACAGGCGGCCGATCTGTGGCTTGGCTCCCATGACGTCGAACCAGCCTGAACTCACGGCAACGCCGTCAACGCGTTCCGGTGAACCGCCGGCGACGATGGACATCGGACTGTCGCTATAGGCTGCGATGGCGTCAAAGGATTTCGACTGGGTGCGCCAATCGTGGAAGTCCGCATTGGACACATTGATGTGGACGCCGCGCTTGTTCGTCTCAGCGACCACTGCAATCCGCGACGGGTCAGAGTAGGGAAGCGGCCGCAGAAGGACAGCGCGCACCACAGTGAAGATCGCGGTGTTGGCGCCGATGCCGAGTGCCAGCACTCCCACTGCGGTAATCGTAAAAGCGGCGTCGCGCCGCAGCCGCCGAAATACCTGTCCTACTCCCATCGCAACGCCTCCATCGGATGAACACTCATCGCCCGCCATGCGGGAATCAAGGTCGCGGCCGCCACCACAACCGCCACCAGCGCGGCCACTCCGAGGAAAATAGGAGCACCGGCGCCGGTTAGGCCAGGGATAAATTGCTGGAGCACACGCGCCGTGGCCAGCGCCACCACTGCACCAAGCGCGATAGCCACCCCGGCGAGTATCGCGGACTCTCGAAGCACCAGCCGCAGCACGTCGCTGCTCGCGGCGCCGAGCGCCATCCGAACGCCAAATTCGCGCGTCCTCTGGTTCACCAGGTACGACATCACTCCGTAGATTCCCGCTGATGCCAGCAGCATGGCGAGCGCGCTGAAGATTCCCATCAGTCTAAAGTTCAGCCGCTGCGACGCTACCGACTCGTCGACTACTGATTCCATGGTTTTCACCGCGAAGATCGGCTGGTCGCGATCGAAGGTGCGCACCGCATTGCGAATCGCCGGCGCCAGCGTTGCGGGAGGCGTGCTGCCGCGAACCAACACCGCCATTTGCCGTGCACCTAACTGACCCTGTTGGCTCGAGAAGTAGATTTCGGGCATCGCCGGACGGTCCAAGCCGGCTTGGCGTACGTCACCGGCTACACCCACGATGAGCGTCCAACCTTCCGGGTCGCCAATCCGGTGACCCACCGCGCTCTCATTCGGGAAGTACAGCTTTGCCAGCGCCTTGTTGACGAGCGCCACCTGCTGCCGCTTTGGGGCATCGGATTCCTGGATATCCCGGCCCTCGAGAATCGGAATGTTCAAAGCTTGAAAATACCCCGGCGTCACCTCTCGGAATTCTGATCGCGGAGCCTCGCCGGCCGATGCGTGCGGCCTGCCGTCGATCTGGAATTCGCCGTTATAACCCCAGTTTTGCATCGGAAGCATATTGATAGCCCCGGCGGCCCGCACTCCGGGTATTGTCCGTAGATGGTCAAGCAGGGGCTTGTAGAAGCGTTCCGCCATCTGCTCGTTTGGATACTTCTTTTCAGGTGGGGATACCAGGAACGTCATGACGTTCTCAGTCTTCACGCCGCTTTCGACACTCATCAGCCCGAGTAGCGTTCGCATCAGCGTTCCGGTGGACACGAGCAACACGAAGGCCAGTGCGAGTTCAGCTACCACCAGCGCGTTGCGCAGCCATTGCTTGGTGCCGCCGACGCTGCCTTTTGATCCACCGTCGCGCAGGCCAACCGTAAGATCCGTCTGTGAGGCTCGCAGCGCGGGCGCAAGTCCAAAGATGAAGGCTGTAAGAATGCAGGCGGTTAGAAGATACAGAAAGATGGAACCGTCCACCTGGATCTCGGAGGCTCGGGGCAGCGCCGTGCCCGCCAGAGCAACAATGCCGTCGACGCCCCAATACGCTACAGCGAGTCCCACCACGCCGCCCAGCATGGCGATCACAAAGCTCTCGGCGAGCATAAGCCGCACCAGCCTGAGGCGGCTTGAGCCGAGCGCGGTCCGCACTGCCATTTCCCTCTCGCGCACCGCGGCCCGGGCCAGCAGGAGGTTTGCGACGTTCGCACACGCGATGAGCAACACCGCGCCAACTGCCGCCAACAGTACAAACAAAACCGGGCGCACTTCGCCGCTCACCACGTCGGACAACGACTGCAAGCGAATGCTCCGGCCCTGCTGTTCCTTGGGGTAATCTCTTGCCAGGCGTGCCGCCACCGCCTTCAGGTCGGCCGATGCGACTTCGGTGCTCACTCCGTCCTTCAGTCGTCCGACGGCGAACATCCAGTGGCTTCCGCGCTGCTTCCGCTGGTCCGCAGTGACGCGTAAAGGGATGAAGATATCGGTAGCGAGGCGGGACTGAGGGGGGAACTGAAAGCCGTCGGGCATCACGCCGATCACTGTGTGCTGCTCGCCGTCGAGCGAGATCGTTTTACCGACAATCTTAGGGTCGGCGGAGAAACGGCGCTTCCAGAGCGCTGATCCCAGCACGGCAACACTGGCCTTGTCCGGTTGATCTTCGCCGGCTTCGAAAACCCGGCCCAGGTGTGCCGGCACCCCCACCATCCGCAGGAGATTCGCAGTGACCGCAGTGGCGCGCAGCCGTTCCGGTTGGTCCACGCCCTGCAGATTACGGTTGGTGGAGGAGAATGCTTCGATGGCTTCGAACGAGTGGTTCTGCTCCCGCCAGTCGCCGAAGTTCGGAGTGGAGACGGTGCCCCATCCGCTTGGCAGGAAGGTCTCCCAGATGGTGAAGAGCTGGTGGGACTGGCGGTAGGGGAGGGGCTTGAGGACGACGTTCTTTACCACGGTGAAGATAGCCGTATTCGCTCCGATGCCGAGCGCGAGCGCGAGAATCGCCACCAGTGTGAATCCCGGCGTCTTCCACAACGTGCGCCAGGCGAAGCGGATGTCGTTGATCATCGGGGACACGTCTCCTCGACCGGTGTATTTGGGTTTTGAAAAGCGGAGGACGGGAGGCGGGCGGCCGCCTCCCTCTGTGCTGCTCTATATCGAACGAAAACGCAAAGTCCGCCGAAGTTCGTCGCGCAGGCGAAGGCGTTCCTGGCGAATGCGCTCACCCTGCTCGCGGAAATGTTCCTTCTGTTCCTGACGCACGCGCATGCCTTCCTGGCGAAGACGATCTCGCTCCACGCGCATGCGATCGCCTTCGACGCGCAACTCCTGGCGGATCGGCATGAGCGTCATGCTGACCTCCTGGCGCAGAGTCGAGACGAACCACGCTACGGGCAACAGAAGCAGAATCGCCCCGATTGCGAACGCGTCTGGATTTCTACTGATCATGCCGCCTCCACGTTCTCCTCCACGATGCGTCCGTCGAACAGGTGAATGTTGCGGTCGGCGTAGCGCGCGTAGCGCGGATCGTGGGTCACCATGCAGATGGTTGCTCCTCCGCGGTGCAGTTCGCGAAGCAGATCCATCACCGCTTCACCGTTGGCGGAGTCGAGGTTTCCGGTAGGTTCGTCAGCCAGCAGGATCGAAGGATCGCCACCCAAGGCGCGCGCCACGGCAACACGCTGTTGTTGACCTCCCGATAGCTGCGAGGGGTAGTGCTTGACGCGATGCGACATGCCGACTCGCTCCAAGGCGTCGTGGACGCGCTTCTTGCGCTCCGAGCCCGGCATCCCACGATAGGTGAGCGGGAGTTCGACGTTCTCGTAGACAGTCAGGTCGCCAATGAGATTAAAGGCCTGGAAAATGAAGCCGATTTCACGGTTTCGAATGCGGGCGCGCTCGGACATCTTGAGCGACTGCACTTCCTTGCCGTTGAGGATATAAGTGCCGCCGGACGGCGAGTCCAGTAGGCCGAGGATAGCGAGCAAGGTCGACTTACCGCATCCCGAAGGTCCTGCGATCGAGATGTACTCGCCCTTCTTCAGGTCGAGGTGGATTCCCGCGAGAGCGTGCGTCTCAACTTCATCGGTCAAAAACACCTTCGTTACGCCTTCCAGGTGAATCAAGGTTCCGTTCGGGGTCATTTGGTTGCTCCTTGCAGCTTAAGTTGCTCGTTCAGCGCGCTTTCTCTGGTTGTCTGCGCCGGTCTTTAGAGTATTACGGTCGAAAGACGAAAGAGTTCCTAATTTAGTCGAATTCTGTTCTGATTATCCTGGGCGGACATGTCGGAGAGGATTACCTGGTCCCCAACCTTGAGTCCCTCCACGATTTCGATTGTTGTCACGGACGTACGGCCAAGTTTAACCGGGACGCGTTCCGCGCCCTTGGCATCCGGTTCCAGCTTGAAGAGCGTGATCTGGCTGTTGGGCTGGCCGAACACCGGGCGCCCCACATACACCACGTCGGCGAGGCGCTCAATTTCGATGGTCCCATCGACACTCAGGTCGGGCCGCGCGCCCAGCGGAAGATCTCCCAAGAGCCGGACGTCGACGGTAACGGTCCCGTTTACCGCGGCCGGGTCGAGGCGCATCACCTTGCCCTGTATGATTCCATTTCGGGTATCGATCTGCGCATCCTGATTCAGCGTAATGTCGCGCGCCTGCGTTTCCGGGATCTTCAACTCGGCTTTCAAGTGCGTAGGCTGCGACACGCGCGCCAGAATCATACCGGGCGTCACGCGCTGCCCGGGCTGTACTGGAATCTCCTGTAGCACGCCGGGTGAACCTGCTCGAATCACCAACTGTTCCACCTGTTTCCGCTTGAGGGCATACGCGGCTTGCAGCTTTTCAATCTGCACGGTTTGCGAGTCAAGCTGTGCTTGGGTGGACCGTCCCAGGATCGAAAGGCGCTGTTCGTCGTTCGTCATGCGCCCTTTGAGCTCGTCAAATTTCGCTTCGGAGAGCTTCACTTCGAGGTCGGGCTTCAGATTGAGCTTGAACAGTTCGCGATCGCGGTCGAGCGTTAGCTTGGCCTGTACGAAGTCTGACTTCGTCTTGGCGAGGACGCTCTCCTGATCGAGCTTCTGCGTCTCCATACGGACCTTCAGATCTTCATAGCTCGCCTTGGCCTGCTTCACCTGCCACTCCATGTCGTTGGCAGCGAGTTCCATGTCGGGGTTGCTCAGAACGAGCAGGACGGTATCCTTGGTGACGTTCACACCGGCGAGCACATTCCGCTTCTCAACGCGCCCGTCGAACTGGGCGGGCACCACCAGGATGTCTTCAGCGACCAGGGTGCCGAGTCCGCGGACCTGCCTGAGCATTGGACCCCGCTTCACCTGATCAATCCATACCGTTGCACGCTCCACAGTGGGCGCTGCTGGTTTTAACCGGCTCAAGCCAAACGATACGCCGGCGACTACGACAATCGCACCGGTGATCAATACAATGAGACGGATGAGCTTCCGCCGTCCCGCGCCCTTACGTTGAATGTCCATCTTGAGCCTTCCCGAGTGAATTCGCAAGCCGGCTGCCAACCGCCAGAATCAACGAAGAGTGTTGATTCAATTAGGATTGTACGCCCATTCCGCTGCCCCCGCACGACCGTTGGTGTCCGCTTGTGGGACAGCACGGATCGGTTTTGACGGCAACCCTTCAAGGCAACCGGTGTCAGAGACCGATTAAAAAGAATCGGTCTCTGACACCGATTTAGGAGAAGCGGGACTTGATGAATTCCCAGAGGTGGAGATGACGACCGGGACAACGCGGCCACGGAGCGTAGCCGATCGACTTGTCAGCGCGGTTAACGTAGATCCCTACGGCTTCTGCTCCCGGCACTTCTAAAGTGAACACCACTCCAGGTCCGCAGGCGTCTTCAATACTGTACCTGGAGGCTGCGTGCGCGTACACGCCCTGCTCGCCCCAATCTTCCATGAATCGCTTGAAATTATAGTCGCGGCAGGGACTTGCGGCGGTGCAGCCCCATAGCTGGTAAGCCCGCTGATAGTCCTTGGCGTGAACCGCGTCAAGGAAGCCGTTGGCGATCTGGCGCTCCTGGTAATTACGCAGGAAGAGCCACAGAAGGAGCGTGGTGGCGGCAATCGCAAGAGTGACCAGCGCCACGCGTTTGATAATCTTATTCCGGCGTTCGTCCTGAACACCGTAGTCGTCGAGAAAGCCTGCCATCTAAGCTCTTGGACTCTGTTTCAACGTCCCAAGTTCCTGACCGGCCAATAGATTACTTCGCCGGGAAAGCTTTATCGTAGGCCGCGATTGCTTCGCTGGTCAATTCGAGGGACGGTTTGAAGTACAGGGTACTGCTAACGTCCGAGATGATATCGAGGCCGCGCTCTTCAGCGAGTTTCTTGATCACGTCCGTCATTCGTTGACCCGCGCCCTGCAAAATATCGTTCCGCTCGCGATCGACGTCGGCCTGAAGATCCTCAGCCATGCGCTGCGCTTCTCGCTGCCGGCGCTGACCACGGGCCTGAATGTCCTGCTGAGCCTGTGGACTCAATTTCCCGCCTTCGATTTGGGCCTGGAGGTCGGCTAGTTCCTTTTGTATCTTCTCGAGCTCTACCTGGCGCGGTTTGTACTTCGCTTCGAGGGCTGTCTGAGCCTTTTTGATCTGGGCGGTTTCGAGGATCGCTTTTTGGATGTTGACGATTCCAACCTTCACTTGGGCGGTAGACACACCCGTGGCAACCAAGCCTGCAGCGCACAACATCACGGCGCGCAATGCGAACTGACTCATTTGAAGCAAACTCCTAGTTGATCTACCTTACACCCTAACACAGACAGCCCGCAGGGTTTAGCCGAGAACCGCGAGGATTTCGTCTTCGCGCAGGATGAGGTATTCCTGGCCCTCAACCTTGATCTCGGAGCCGGAGTACTTGCCAAACAGGATCTTGTCGCCCGCCTTCACGTCGCAGGCAACCCGTTCACCGGAATCGAGGAGTTTGCCGGCGCCCACCGCGATTACTTCTGCCTCTTGCGGCTTCTCCTTGGCGGATTCAGGAATAAACAGGCCTCCGCGTTTCTGTTCGCTTTCTTCAATGCGGCGGACCATGACACGGTCGTTTAGCGGACGCAGGTTCATCGTAAATCAATCTCCTTGTGCTGGGTTGGCGGCGCACGCCTCCGCTCAGGGAGGGTCCGCGTCGAAACGATTATAACGCGAGAAAACGATCGCGGCGCATTAGCGCTCGGCGATCACAATGGCAGCGCCGCCCATCATTGTGGCGCTCGTCCGGTTGGCCCAGCGCATGGCCCGCGGACTGCGCAGCAGACGCCGGGTTTGCGACGCCACTGCCACCCAGGCGAGATCCACCAGCATCAGGATGAGAATCGTAACCACGGTCAATTCGGCCCAACCGCCTAACCTGATCTTCCCCAAGTCGATGATGGTCGGCAGCAGTGCCAGGTAAAACAGCATGATCTTCGGATTTCCCAGCGTGATAGCCATTCCTGTGAGAAACATCTTCCAGGCCGAGGATGAACGGGGGAGGTTGGACTCTTCGAATTCAGCCGGCGCGATCCACATCTTCACGGCCAGGAACAGCAAGTAGGCGACGCCCGCGTACTTGATCCCGGTGAAGAGGAACTGCATTTTCTGCGCCACGGCCGAAAGACCGAAGACCGCTAGCGAAAGCCATGCCGCCTCGCCTAGCCACATGGCTGCGAGAAAGGGCAGTACTTCGCGATAGCCTCGAGTCAGCACACGCGCCACAAGCGCTGCAACGCTCGGTCCTGGTGATCCCGCGGCAATCAGGAGTGCTCCGGCAAAAATCAACAGCGACGACAACTCGAGCGGCATGCTAACCCGCGATGATCTTGGTGATGTCGTTGTAGAGAACGAAGACCACCAGCGCCATGAGAAAAACGAAGCCGACTTTGATCATTGCTTCCTTCATCTGGAGGCTGAGATCACGACGGAGCACCATTTCGATCAGCAAGAGCAGAATTACGCCGCCATCAAGAATGGGAATGGGGAGCAGATTGAAGACCGCCAGGTTCAGGCTCACCATAGCCATCAAGCCGATAAAAGCGGTAGCACCCTCGCGCGCTGCTTCGCCCGAAATCTGAGCGATGCGCACCGGACCTTCGAGCGATTTCGCCGACATTCTGCGTTGGGCGATGTTCTCAAGCAGTTTCACGATGATTCCGGCGCTCTTGGCGTTCTGCTTGACGCTCTCCTTCAACGCTTCCGGGAACGGCAGCTGCGTGATGACCATACGCGCTTCGAGCGACACGCCGATGCGCATGCGGTCGGCAGTGTCGTTGGCGGGCTTCACTGGAGTGACCTCGATCTCGTGGCTCTGGCCGCCGCGCTGATAGACCAGCTTGAGCGGTGCGCCGTTGGTGGCTTTGATCACTTCGTGCAGCTTCGGTCGACTGCGAATCGGCTCGCCGTTCACCGACACCAGCAGATCGCCGGGCATCAGTCCTGCCTTAGCCGCAGGCATCCCGGCCTCAATCGCGTTGATCTGCACTTCCTCCTGCTCAGACCAACCTGCGCGACCCACGCCGTTTTTCTCATCCAACTGCGGAGTCACGGCCATTAGCACCCGCTGTCCATCGCGCATCACTGCGGTTTGAATCGGGCGATTGGCATTTGAAAGCTCGTGCATGGCGATGTCGTCCCAAGTGGGATCTGAGATATCGTCCAACTGCACCAAGCGGTCGCCTTCCTTAATACCGGCTTTGGCGGCGGCGGAGTTCGGCTCAACCCAGCCGACCACCGGTGAATGGACCGTGGGAATCTTGGGATACCTCACCATGAAAAGCCCGGTCATCAGCCCGACCGCCAGGATGATGTTCATGAAGGGCCCGGCAAAAGCAATAATCAGGCGCTGCCAGCGTGGCTTGGCCATGAATCCACGTGGATCATTCGAGGTTTCGTCGCCCGGCTGTTCGCCGGCCATTTTGACGTAGCCGCCAAACAGAATCGCCGAGAAGCGGAAGTCAGTTTCTCCGCGCTTGAACCCGAAAAGCCGTGGCCCAAACCCAAAGCTGAAGGCTTCAACTTTGACGTCGAAGAAACGCGCTGCCCAGAAATGGCCAAGTTCATGGATGAGGATCATGACCCCCAGCAGGACGAGGAGCCACCAGATGTTCTGTAAAATGACCATGAATTAATCCTTACGCTTTCAGTGCCGGCTCGGTTCGCTGGATGGTGGTCCTGCGGGCGGCCAGGATCTGGCGCGCGACGGCTCTTGATTCTTCATCGATGGCGAGCACTTCCGCCACGGTTGCTGGTTCGCGATGGGGCATCGCGGCGAGTGTGGATTCCACGACCTCGGCGATTCCCGTATAGGGAATCTGCTCCTTCAGGAAGGCCTCTACCGCTACCTCGTCGGCGGCATTGAGCGTACAAGTCGCCGATCCGCCCGTGTTCTGCGCCTCATACGCGAGCCGCAAAAGCGGAAACTTGACTGGTTCGGGCGCATAGAAATCCCAATGCCGCGATTCAGTCCAGTCCAGGCGCGGTACCGGAGCGGACTCGCGACGCGGATAGGTAAGCGCGTACTGGATCGGCATACGCATGTCGGTGGCGGAGACTTGGGCGATTACGCTGCCGTCGTTATACTCCACCATGGCGTGCACGGTGGACTGCGGATGCACCACAACGTCCACTTCCGACGGCGCTAAGTCAAACAACCAGCAGGCTTCTATGACTTCGAAGCCCTTGTTCATCAGCGTCGATGAATCAATTGTGATGCGCTGGCCCATCTTCCAGGTTGGATGATTCAAAGCCTGCGCCGGTGTCACTTTTGCAAGCTGCTCAGCAGGGGTAGTCCGAAATGGACCGCCGGACGCGGTGAGGATAAGTCGGATGACTTCGCTCCGGAGACCCGCCCGCAGACACTGGTGAGCGCCGTTATGCTCACTGTCCACGGGGATCAGTTCCGTGCCTGATTTGCGCGCTGCATCAACCACCAACCGGCCGCTCGCTACCAGCACTTCCTTGTTGGCGAGTCCGAGCTTCTTGCCCAACCGCACGGCCTCATAAGTTGCCTCGAGGCCGGCCACACCCACGATGGCGGACATGACGAAATCGGCTTCGGGCGTCGTGGCGGCCTCCACGCGGGCGCGTGCGCCGGAACGCACCTCTGGCCACTCGCTTTGCGGGAGTCCAGTCTCGATAAGCCTCGACTTCAGGCTGCGTTCACCCTCGGCAGTTGCCACCACTACTAATGAAGGACGAAACTCCCGGATCTGGGTGAGCAGGGAATCGAGATTATGACCCGCTACGAGCGAGTGAATACAAAACTCGTCCGGTCTTTGGCGAACCACATCGAGGGTGCTAGTCCCGATGGAGCCCGTCGAGCCAAGTAGGCAGATCTTGAGCACTTGACCGAATGATAACACCATGTTGGCGGTTTCCCAGCCTGGAAAAGAGCGCCTCGGACGGAGGGACTTGGCGGACCTGCGGGCCCCGGTCGGCCCAAACCCGATAAGTCGCTGAAACCGATCGGTTTCGGCCTATGTTAGAGTTCCCGAATGGCCAAGCTCATCGAATATGCCCAGGCTTCTCCAGAAGTTCAGGCTATTTACGACGACATTATGAAGGTAAGACAGACCGACTGGATCAATAACTTCTGGAAAGCGCTTGCCTCTGACCCGCCTACCCTTCGGCGCACTTGGGAAAGCATTAAAGAGATCATGGCGCCGGGAGCACTTCCGCCTGTAGTTAAGGAGATGATTTACGTCGCTGTGAGCACAACCAACCAGTGTCCTTACTGCATCGCCTCACACACTGCTGCCGCACGCAAAGCCGGAATGACCGATGCAATGTTCGCCGAACTGATGGCGATTGTCGGAATGGCTAATGAAACCAATAAGTTGGCTACTGGATACCAAGTCCCGGTCGATGAGCGTTTCACAGTTGCCTGACAGAACGAAATCGAACCGCTGATGTGCGATCTATAAGATGTGGACAACGTGAGCAGGCGTTTGCCTGTTGGAGCAGAAGTGTTACCCAAAGGCGTTGGATTTCGCGTTTGGGCGCCCGAGCGGCGGAACGTCAGCGTGGTGGTGGATGGGAAGGATGTCCCGTTTGAAAGGGACGACGCCGGCTACTGGTCAGGCGTGGCGGAGGGTGTAAAGGCGGGCGTGCGGTACAAATACCGTCTCGACGGCGACGCTACGTTTCCGGATCCGGCGTCGCGCTTTCAGCCTGACGGTCCGCACGAAGCGTCGGAAGTCGTCGACCCGGGGCGCTTTCAGTGGAGCGATGGCAACTGGAAGGGCGTCAACGCTACCGGCCAGGTCATTTACGAGATGCATGTCGGGACTTTCACGCCCGAAGGCACCTGGGCGTCGGCGGAGTCGAAGCTTCCTTACTTAGTGGATACCGGCATCACGATGATCGAGGTTATGCCGGTGAGCGAATTTCCAGGGCGTTTTGGCTGGGGGTACGACGGGGTCCATCCCTACGCGCCTACCCGCCTTTACGGGCGTCCTGACGATCTGCGGTCCTTCGTCGATCGAGCACATGCGGTCGGCATCGCAGTCATTCTTGACGTCGTTTACAACCATCTTGGTCCTGACGGCAACTACCTCACGCAGTTTTCCAAGCACTATTTCACCGACCGTCACAAGACCGACTGGGGTGCCGCGGTCAACTTTGATTCCGCTGACTGTCTGCCCGTGCGCGAGTTCTTCACGGCCAACGCAACCTATTGGATCGACGAATTTCATTTGGATGGTCTGCGCTTCGACGCTACCCAGAATATCTACGATTCGTCGAGCGATCACATTCTCGCGGCGATGTCCCGGGAAGCGCGGAAAGCCGCAGGTGAGCGTCCGATCTTTCTGGTGGCCGAGAACGAACCGCAGGAAACTCGTATCGTCCGCCCGCCGGATCAGGGTGGATTTGGGATGGATGCGCTGTGGAATGACGACTACCATCACACAGCGATGGTCGCGCTGAGCGGGCATTCGGATGCTTATTACACCGACTATCGCGGCACTCCTCAGGAATTCATCAGTGCCGTGAAGTACGGATATCTGTTCCAGGGGCAGTGGTACAAGTGGCAGGAGCAACGGCGCGGAACTCCGGCCTTCGGCTTGCCGCCGACGGCGTTTATCCAGTTCACCGACAATCATGACCAGGTGGCCAACTCCGCCCGCGGTTTGCGCAGCGCTCAACTGAGTGATCCGGGGACTTACCGCGCAATAGCTGCGCTAACGCTGCTGGGTCCAGCGACTCCGATGATTTTCCAAGGTCAGGAATTCGGCGCTCGCACGCCGTTCTTCTACTTCGCTGATCACGAAACGGCGCTGGCGACGATGGTTCACGAGGGCCGCATCGAATTCATGAGCCAGTTCAAAGCCGTGAATACTCCGGAAATGCGGACCGTTCTTCCCAATCCCGCCGACCGCGCCACTTTCGAACGATCGAGGCTGGATTGGACTGAAGTTGAGCGTAACCGCGAGAGCTACGATCTTCACCGCGACCTTCTGCGGTTGCGCAAGAGCGAGAAGGTTTTTCACGCTCAGCGGCCATTTGGCGTGGACGGCGCAGTGCTCTCCGAGCGCGCATTCGTCCTTCGCTATTTCTCCGAAGAGGGGGACGACCGGCTGTTGATCGTCAACCTGGGATCCGACACGACGCTCGATCCGGCGCCCGAACCGCTGCTTGCGCCCCCGATGAACAAGGAGTGGGCGACCCTGTGGTCGAGCGAGGATCCGAAATATGGCGGAGCAGGAACTCCCGCTCTCGATACGCCAGACAACTGGCGTTTGCCTGGACGCGCTGCCGTGGTGATGAGCCCGGTAAAGGTGGATCCGGCAAAGTCAAAGCCATCGAAGAAAGAGAAGAAGAAATGAACGACTTAATCCGAAAAATGCCTTGGGGTGGCGAGGATAAGAGAGAATCGGAACCCCTCATTACGCGCGAGTGGCTGGTTACAAACGGGCTAGGCGGCTATTCGTCGGGCACTGTGTCGGGCATCATCACCCGAGGTTTCCACGGCTACCTGATTGCGGCGCTGCCAAGTCCATTGGGCCGCATGATGATGCTGAACGATTTGATCGAAAAGATAGAACTGCCGGATGGCAATACTGTGCTGCTCGGCGGAGAGGAGCGTGCAAACTCGCCGCTGCTTCTCCACACCGCGAATATCCTGAGCGAGTTTCGGCTCGACATGGGACTGCCGGTGTGGCGCTTCCAGGTAGGCACTTTGACGCTCGAGAAGCGGCTTACGATGCCCCGCGGGCAGAACACCGTCTACATCACCTACCGCATGATCGCAGGCGATGGCGACTTGAAGCTTTCCCTGCGGCCCTCAATCCACTTTCGCCCGCATAACGCCCCAGTGAGTGAGCACTTCGATACGCGCTATTCGCTCACTGTACTCGACGATGACATGTACGAGGTGGCGTCCACCGTGCCGATGGCTCCGCTACGGTTCCAATTGCGAGGCCGCAATTGCCGCCTGACGGTGGACCGCCGACAGATTGACGAAGTACTTTATCGCATCGAAGAAAGCCGCGGCTACGCTGCACGAGGCGACCTATGGAGCCCGGGTTATTTCGAGATGACGCTTTCAAAGGGGCATGACGCCACCATCACCGCTTCAGCGGAGAGTTGGGAAGTAATGCGCGCTATGCCGCTCGACGAGGTGCTGGACGCGGAATACGACCGTCGCGGACGCTTGCTCGCAGAGGCTCATCCCCTGGCGCGGACGGGTCCGGCGGCGGAACTGGTGCTGGCGTCGGATCAATTCCTGATCACCCCCATCGGCCGCGTTCGGGATGCTGTGCGCGCGCGAGCAGCTGGCGACGAAATACGCAGTGTCATTGCCGGTTATCACTGGTTCACCGACTGGGGCCGCGATACCATGATCAGCCTTGAAGGGCTGACGCTGGCCACCGGGCGTCATGTGGAGGCCGCGTACATTCTCCGGACGTTCGCGGAGTACATTCGCGACGGGCTGATTCCGAATTTGTTCCCGGAAGGTCAGAACGAAGGGCTGTATCACACTGCTGACGCCACGCTCTGGTTCTTTCAAGCGATCGAACGATACCTCTCCTACACCGACGATCGAGCCTTCCTGCGTCGTGTGCTGCCCAAATTGCTGGGCATCGTCGAGTGTCATTTGCGGGGGACGCGCTTCGGCATACACGTCGATCCCAATGATGGCCTGCTGGCTCAAGGCGCCGACGGCTATCAGTTGACCTGGATGGACGCGAAGGTGGGCGACTGGGTGGTGACGCCGCGCCGCGGTAAGGCCGTCGAGATCAACGGGCTCTGGTACAACGCGCTCAAGTTGCTGGAGCGCTGGCTGATCGAAGAGAATCGCGGGGACGCCGCGCCCTATATTGCCGAACACGCTGCCCGGAACCGGGAGTCGTTCAACCGCCGCTTCTGGAATTCTTCGCGGGGATTTCTCTACGACGTCGTGGATTCAGAGAAGGGCGGGGACGATCCGGCACTACGGCCCAACCAGTTACTGTCGTTCTCTCTTACTCATCCGGTTCTCGACGAGGACAAATGGAAGGCCGTGCTCGACGTCGCCACCGAGAAATTGCTGACTCCTGTGGGGCTGCGCTCGCTCGCACCCGGCGAACCTGATTACAAGCCGAAGTATGATGGCGACCTCAGGTCACGAGACGCCGCTTACCATCAGGGGACCGTTTGGGCGTGGTTAATCGGGCCTTACGTGGATTGCCTGCTGAAGGTGCATCCCGACGAACATGAGACGGCATTGCGGACGCTGCAAGGCTTTGTCCCTCACCTCGACGAGGCTTGCGTGGGGTCCATATCCGAGATCTTCGACGCTGAGGCCCCCTACTATCCTCGAGGATGCATCGCGCAAGCCTGGAGCGTTGCGGAGGTGTTGCGCGCCTGGGTGAAGATAGGAGGACTCGGCATGGAGAGTCCTGCGCACGCCCGGAAAAGCCTGGTGGCTACCGATTAACGGCCGATCTTGAGAACGCTCGCGTAGGGCGCTGGCGCGGTGTCGGGCAACTCGATTTCGATGTCGGATCCGCTGGCTTTCCATTGAACCTCTCCTGCGCCAAGCAGGGTGATCTTCGTCTCGCTCGAGGTCGGCACATCCTTGAGTACGATGTGGCGCCCGGGCGAGGGAATAATCGCGTAGAGCGTTTCGCCCTTAGCCGTGAAAAACGCTTCGATGGTCGCTTGACCGGGTTTGGGATGGCTGACGTAGTCGTCAATTTCGTATCGCGTCATGAAGGTGGATGCCTTGAACTCGGGTTGCTTGCCGCTGCTCCACTGGCGGGTCTTTTTCCACGGATGCGTTCCGTATATGGCGTCGCCATTTACGCCCAGCCATTCGCCAATCTGGGTAAGCCGCTCTTCCATGACGACCGGAATCCGGCCGTCGGCCGTAGGCCCGATGTCGAGCAGAAGGTTGCCGCCGCGGCTCACCAGGTCGATCAGCATCAGGACCAATTCGCGTGCCGACCGGTAGTCCTTGAGATTCTCCATGCGGTTGTAGCCGAAGCTAAAGCCCATCCCGCGATTCTCTTCCCAGGGCTTGTCGACGTTCTCTAGTCCGGCCGTGTACTCGGTGGTGTAGTAGCCGCCGTGCTTATGCCGCGTCTCCTTTCCCCAGCGGTCGTTGACCACCACTTCGTCCTTCACAGGGGAGTCGTTGTACAACCACGCCAGCAGTTCGGGGGCCTTCCAGTCGGCGCTCGGCATGTCCCACTCACCGTCGGAAAAGATGATGGACGGCTTGTAGCGTGTGACGGCGTCCTTGAACTGCGGGTGCATGTGCTCGGTGGCGTAGCGCTTGTGATCCTTCAGCCAAAGCGGGTTGTACCACTCGTAGAGCGAATAGTAGAAGCCCATTCTGAGTCCCCGCGACCGGACGGCGGTGGTGAGGTCGCCCAGTAAATCGCGTTTGGGGCCGGTTTCGACGGCATTCCAGGCGCGTCCCCAGCTTTTGCTGGCCTGCTCGCTGGGCCAGAGCGCGAAGCCGTCGTGATGCTTCGAGGTTAAGACCACGTAGCGCGCTCCCGATTTCGCAAAGACATCGGCCCAGTGGTTGGCGTCGAACATCTCAGCTCGGAACATCGGCGCAAAGTTGAAGTAGGGAAAATCCTCTCCGTAGTTCTTGCGATGAAAATACCAGGTTCCCAGAGAATTCGGTTTATTGTCGCGGCCACTCTTGCCATTAGTCAATGAGTTCCAATACCACTCCGAGTAGTTGCCCACTACGGCATAGGAAGGCACGGAGTAAACGCCCCAGTGTATGAAGATGCCAAAGCGGGCATCACTGAACCAGGCAGGCGTGGGTCGCGCATCAAGCGACGTCCAGTTGGGTTCATATCGGGTTTGGGCGGCCAGGGTCGCCGTTAGAAGAAGCAGGGTGGCCAGCGGTCTCATGAAACGACAAACCTATCACGCATAGATCTAAAAAAGTATTTTGGGAACCGTTTCCGGTATGGTCCGTATAATCATTGACAGTCTCCGGTAGAATTTCTACTGGGAAGATAAACAGAGCAATGGGAAAGCGCAAGACGCAAACCGAGATTCTCGTAGGGACGCTGGACATGTTGATCCTGCAGACGCTCGCGCCTGGGCCTGCGCACGGGCACACCATCACCCAGGTGATCGAGCGACGATCAGAAGAAGTTCTACTGGTGGAACATGGATCACTGTACCCCGCACTCCACCGCCTGGAGGACCGCGGTTGGATCGCATCATTCTCCGGAACGTCGGAGAACAACCGGAAGGCCCGTTACTACCGTTTAACGCCCGCCGGCCGCAAGCAACTGCATGTCGAGCTGACGAAATGGGAACGTGTGGTGCTGGCGGTGAACCGGGTGCTGCGTCCGGTGGAGGAGTGAATCCATGGGATGGGCGAAATTCTTTAAGCGGCGGAGTTGGGACGCGGAGCGCGCCCGCGAGATCGAGTTTCACATAAGCGCCGAGACGGCCGAGAATATCGACCGTGGCCTGCCGCGCGCTGAAGCTGAAACGGCGGCCCGCCGCAAGTTCGGCAATCCAGCTTTGGTGCGAGAGGAGATCTACCGGATGAACACTGTAGGTTGGCTTGAGAGCCTGTGGCAGGACGCGCGCCAGACCGCCCGGCTATTGCGAAAGAACCCAGGCTTCACCCTGGTGGCGGTGGTCTCCCTCGGCCTGGGAATCGGGGCGAATACCGCCATCTTTGAGTTGATCGACGCAGTCAGGCTGCGCGAACTACCGGTGGAGCGTCCAGGCGAACTGGCGGACCTGCGGATTGCCGGCGGAACGAGCGGGTTCGGCGTAATTAATGGCGCCTACGGGCAGTTGACTCATCCGCTCTGGCTTGAGATCCGTCAGAATCACGAGCCTTTTAGCGGGGTCGCTGCCTGGTCGCCGGACCAGTTTCGGGTGGGCCGGGGCGGAGAGTCCCGGCGCGCCCATGGCTTATTCGTGAGCGGTGAGTTTTTCAATGTCCTCGGCGTCAAGCCCTGGAGGGGAAGGCTCATTGAGCCGGCCGACGATCAGGGCGCCTGTCCCGACACCACTGCCGTCCTGAGTTATCAGTACTGGAGGCGTGAGTTTGGCGGCCGCGATATCAAGGGCCTCAAGCTGCACGTAGACGGAGGCGTCAAGGAAGTTGTGGGTGTAGCGCCGCCTGACTTTTTCGGGGTCGCGGTAGGCGAGTTTTTCGATATCGCGCGGCCTTTTTGCAAACCAAAGGAGTACCGGCGCGAGGTGTTCACTGTATCCGTCATCGGCCGCTTGCGCCCCGGCTGGACTGTCGATCGCGCGTCCAGTTATTTGGCCGGTGTTAGTCCCGGAATGTTCACCGCTACCGCGCCGGAAGGATATTCGAGCAAGTCGGTGGAGCAGTACAAGCAATTTCGTCTTGCCGCCTATCCTGCTGCGTCCGGCGTGAGCTTTCTGCGGGAGGCCTTCGACACGCCGCTGCGGTTGCTGCTTGGCATTACCGGACTCGTCCTGCTCATGGCTTGCGCGAATCTCGCCAACCTGATGCTGGCGCGGGCCAGCGCACGCGAACGTGAAGTTGCGGTGAGGCTCGCGCTGGGCGCGTCGCGACGCCGTCTGCTGCGACAGATGGTGGTGGAGGGCGCACTGCTCGCCGGGTTGGGAGTCGCGGTGGGAGTGACGCTTGCGCACTGGTTGAGTAAGCTCCTTTTGTGGTCCTTCTCGGATGCGTTCAACACCATCGCATTGCCTGTGGCCACCGATTGGCGGGTGATCCTGTTCGCGACCGGCGCGGGTGTTCTCACCTGCCTGCTATTCGCCGCGCTGCCAGCGATTCGCGCCACCCGTGCCGAACCGGTGACCGCGATGAAAAACGGGGGCCGTGGCCTCACGGCGGGTCGCGAGCGTTTTTCGCTCCAGCGGATGTTGGTCACCGGGCAGGTGGCGGTTTCGTTCCTATTGATGGCCGTTGCGCTGCTGTTCGCGCGCAGCTTCAGCAATCTGATGACGTTCAATCCGGGAATGCGGCGGGCGGAAATCACCGTAGCGTTCATCGGGTTCCAGGAGTCGCATCTGCCGAAAGAACGACTACTTCCTTTTGCCAAGGAACTGCTCGACGAGGTCCGGCAGATTCCTGGTGTTCAATCGGCGGCAACTACCACCAATGTGCCCTTGCTGGGCTCGAGTTGGACGCATGGAGTGACCGTGGGCAGCACCGAAGGCTCGTCCAAGTTCACCTGGGTCAGTCCTGAATATTTCGGGACCATGAACATCCCGGTCATCACGGGCCGCGGCTTAACAGACGCCGATACCGCCGCGGCGCCCCGGGTGGCACTGGTGAATCAGACTTTCGTCCGCACGTTCATCGGCAATAGAAATCCCATCGGAACCACCATGCGGACGGGCGCCGAGCCCGGTTATCCTTCCACCGTCTACGAGATTGTCGGCGTGATCCCAGACACTCGCTACGGAGACCTCCGCGATGGTATTCCGCCGATGACGTATGCTCCAGCGTCGCAATATCCCTCGCCGGGTCCGTGGGCTGCGATCATGATCTACTCCTCTATCGCTCCGGCCGCTCTCATCCATTCCGTGAAGAGCCGGATCACGGCCGCGCATCCTGAAGTGGAGATGGAGGGTGAAGTGTTGGAGGACATGATTCGCGCAGGGATGCGGCGCGAGCGCATCATGGCGATGCTTTCAGGATTCTTCGGCGCGGTGGCCGCCCTGCTCGCGACGATTGGGCTTTACGGCGTCATCTCGTATATCGTCAACCGGCGCAGAAACGAGATGGGACTGCGGATCGCCTTGGGCGCAACCGGACCGCGCGTGATCTCGATGATGATGTCGGAGGCGATGAAGATGGTGGCCGCGGGACTGGCCGTAGGGATTGTGCTGACGCTTGTTGCCGTCCGCGCCGCACGTTCGCTCCTATTTGGGCTCACGCCGTACGATCCGCTGACGCTGGGGGCGACACTGTTGCTGCTCGTGTTGATTGGCGGACTTGCCAGCTACATCCCAGCGCGCCGGGCATCGCGCCTCGATCCGATGACCGCACTTCGTTGCGACTAAGCGAAGCGGGGTAGATGAAAGATGCGTGCGCCGTAGCTTGTCCGTCCGCCAATCCAGTCAATCGCAGCGCAACGCGATATTGGGATCGATGCGCGCCGCTCGGCGTGCCGGCAGCCAGGCAGAGAAGGCTGCGATTGCACCGAGAATCGCGACAGCGGCGACGAAGTTGAACGGGTCATCCGGCTTCACTCCGTACAGCAGCTTGGTGGTGACATTGGTCAGCGCGTAAGCGACGGGCACGCCGACGACCACACCCACCAGGACCGTCGCAAGCGCATTACGCACCACCAGCCAGACAACGGCGGTCCGTCGTGCTCCAAGAGCGAGACGGATGCCGATTTCCGCGGTACGCCGCGTCACCGTGAACGCCATCACGCCGTAGAGTCCGATGGCAGCAAGCAGCAGCGCGAGCACGCCCACACCGGTTACGATGCCGGCGAACAGTCGCTCCCGGCCAATCGATTCGGTGGCGCGCTCCACCTGTGTCGCGAGTTGCGCCACCGGAATCGCGGGATCCACTTCGGCCGCCGCGCGTCGTACGGCGCTGCTGATGGATGCGGGGGGGACGGCGGTTCTTAGGATGAACGTTACGCCACCCAGGTTCTTCTGCCATTGCGCGTGCGGAAAGTAGCCTATTGCCGGTATCTCTTCGCGTACGCCGCTGTAGTGGGCGTCCTTTGATACGCCGACGATTTGGATTGGCCGGTCGCCGGCAGCCGGCCGGCCGCCCAAATAGAAAGACTGTCCAACCGGATCCTGATTCGGAAAGTACTCTTTCGCCAATTTCTCGTTTACCACCGCTACCAGCGCGGCGTTTGCGGAATCACCCGGGGCGAGATCACGGCCGCGAATGATGGGGATTCTCATGGCCGACAAGAATGTGTTTGAACACCGCAGAATGTTCATCTGACGGCGATCGTTCGGCGGGGTTCCGGGGACGAAGAAATTGTCGTTCGACGTGTGCCCCACCAGCAGCCCCAAGTGCGACGAGCCTACCGCGAGTACACCGGGTATGGTTGCTAGCTTGTCCTGCAGCCGGCTGTAGAGAGCCACCAGATCCGCCTCCTTATGACCTGAGCGGCTGGGGTCCGTCTTGAATGTCAGAATGCTCTCCGCCTGAAAGCCGAGGTCAATCGCGTTCAGGTTGTACAGCGTCCGCAGAAATAGACCTGCGCCAACCAACAGGACGAGCGAAAGGGCCACCTGCGCGGCAATGAGAATCTGGGTGGACGTCGTATGCGCGGGCCCACGCCACGATGCGGCCCCGCTCGGCTTCAGGGTGGGAGTGAGGTCGAGACGGGTGGCACGGAGGGCGGGCAGAATTCCGAACAACAAGCCTGTGACGATGGCGAGCGAAGCGGCGAATGCGAGCGAGCGATAGTCGGTCCGAACGTCGAGACTCAAGGCGTTCATCCCACCAATCTGTCTCAAGATGAAAGCCCGTACCGGGCTCGAGACAAAGATCCCGAGTGCCGTACCCAAGGCCGAAAGCAACAGGCTTTCCGTTAAGAGCTGCCGTACCAAACGCGCACGACTTGCGCCCACCGACAGGCGCACGGCTAGTTCACGCTGGCGGGCCGCCGAACGGGCCAGCAGCAGATTTGCAAGGTTCACGCATGCGATCAACATCACGATGCCGACGGCGCCCGTAAGTACGAGCATAGGCCGCTCGAAGCTCCGGCGAAGCAGTCCAACACCGCGCGCACCCGGCGCGAGACTCAGGCGTGGGACTACAGCGCCGGCGGTGCTGCCCGCATAACTTGCGATGACGTGGGCGAGTGTGGTGTGCAACGCATCGCTTGCCGCAACGTCCGACACTCCCGGTGGAACGCGTGCGAATACCTGCACCCACCAGTTGTCCTGCTGCGAAAGGCTATACCAGGGCGTTGGATCCACGGCGAGCATCGAAAACGGAACGAAGACATCCACCGTGCCCCGGCCCGGAACCAATCCCTGGAATTGGCGCGGCATCACCCCGATGATTGCCGCGCGGGTCTTGTTGATCGTCACCTCACGACCAAGAACCGATGGATCCAGACCGAAACGCCGCTCCCACATCTTGTAGGTGATTACCACGGCCAGTGGCTTGTCCGGTTTGTCGTCATCAGGCACCAGAGTGCGCCCGAGAAGCGCGTTGGCCCCAAGTCCCGTGAAGTAGTTTCCGGATACGAACTGGCCGTTGGCGAATTCGCTTTGCCCATTGGATGTGAGTGTTAGCTCTTCATCGGCGAATCCAATAACATCAGAAAGTTGCCTCACCTGTTCGCTGAACATCCGATAAATCGGGTACGAGAATGAAGAACTCACGCGCGCGCCGGTCCCCTCCTCGTCCTCGCTGTAACCGCTCTGCGAACGAACCGGAACGTGATCCGTCTGAACCCATCGGACAATTCGCAGTTGCTCAGGATTGCGGATGGGCAGGTGGCGAATAAGCAGTGCATCGAGCAGTCCAAAGGCAGCGAGGTTCACGCCAATGCCCAGCGCGAGCGATAGGACTGCAACAAACGTGAAACCTGGAGTCTTTCGTAGATTACGCAATCCATACGAGAGGTCCTGGCGGAGTTGCTCGAACAATGCAAAGCGCGTCGAGTCGTGAAACCGTTCGGTCGCTGCGGTTGCGTTGCCGAACATGCGCCGGGCGGCGTTGCGAGCGTCGGAAGGCAGCATGCCGTCGGCGATCAGGCGGTCCGTTTCCAAACGAATATGCGATTCGATTTCGGCTTGAAAATCTGAATCCTTGCGGCGTCCAAACATGCTTTATCCCTCCGATTTTTCGGGTCCGAGTACGCGTCCCATGGCTGCCACGAGCCGGCGCCACTGGCCGGTCTCAGACGTTAGATGCTTGCGTCCGCGCGCGGTTAGCGTATAGAAGCGCGCCTTACGGTTGTTGTCGCTCACGCCCCACTCTGCCTGGATGAAGCCTTGCGTCTCGAGGCGTTGAAGGGCGGGGTACAGCGAACCGTGATCCACCAGCAGGACCTCGTCGGAGCTCTGCTGAATGGCGCGAGCGATCCCTTGCCCGTGTTCGGCTCCAAAGATGAGGGTGCGAAGTATCAGCAGGTCGAGGGTGCCCTGGAGGAGGGCAATACGGTCGTTGTCTTGGGTCGACATTCGACATGAGTATGGACTCGTTCATGTCGGATGTCAACCCAAGAGTTCGCCTCTCAGGTTGACAGCTTACCCAAGGCGGCGTATGCTCATGTCAGATGTCGACACGAGACGAACGCGAACGCCTGGCGCTGCTGCAGGGCACTCTGGATCTGTTGATCCTGCGGACGCTGCTGTTCGGGCCGCAGCATGGCCAAGCCATTGCACGGTCGATCCTGGCCACCTCGAAGGACGAACTGCTGGTGGACCACGGCGCGCTCTATCCCGCGCTTCAGCGACTGGAAGCGAGCGGCTGGGTGGCGGCGGAATGGGGCAACTCGGCGAACAACCGGAAGGCGCGGTTCTACAAGCTCACCGCCAAGGGGCGAAAGCACCTCTCTAATGAGACCTCGCGCTGGAACCGTCTGGCGGCGGCTATTGGGAACGTGCTAGGGGCGGAGGAGGCGTAATCATGTTTGGCTGGCGTCGCGACGAGAAGGATTTTTCGGCCGAGCTTGAAGCGCATATCGTCGAGGAGTCGGCTCGGCTGCAGGCTGAAGGAATGGCGGCGGCGGATGCGGACGCGGCAGCCTGGCGGGCGTTCGGCAACCTGGCGTCAGCGGTGGAGCGGTCCTACGAGCGCGGCCGCTGGGTGTGGTGGGACGAACTGCGCAAGGACTTCCGCTATGCCCTGAGGACGTTGCGGCAGAATCCCGTTTTTACGGCGGCTGCCATTTTGACGCTCGCGCTGGGCATCGGCGCGAACACGGCGATCTACAGCATTATCGACGCCGCGCTGGTTAGGCCGCTGCCGTATCCCGACGCCCATCGCATCCTGATGCTTCACATGATGCCCGAGCCGGACGACCCGTCAACGCTCTCGCCGGCGGGGTTTCTCGACTATCGCCGGATGGCGAGTTCATTCTCCGCGCTGTCGGCTTTTCGCGAGACTCCGCTGAACGTCCCGGGAATTGACCGGCCTGAGAGAGTGAACGGCGCCGACGTGACGCCAGACTTCTTTGCCGTGATGGGCGTGGACGCGCAAATCGGCCGCACTCTCAACGCCCAAGCGGACCCGCCCGGCGGCGGCCGCACGGTGATCCTCAGTCACGCCTTCTGGACCCGGCGCTACGCGGCCCGGGCGGACGTGCTGGGACAGGTATTGCTCGTAGACGGCGAGCCCACCGTCATCGCTGGAGTGATGCCGCCGTCGTTCAACTACCCGCCGGGAGTTCAGTTGTGGACGTCGGCGAAATTCGCGGTACCGGCGCATCCGCTGCGGCCGTTCTTCGATCAATCGCACGAACGCGACACTCACTACTTCAATACCGTGGTGAGACTGAAGCAAGGTGTTGCACCGGCGCAAGCGCAAGCCGAGGTGGACACCATCGCGATGAGGCTGAAGGCTCAGTATGGGACCTCTGAAGAGGCCGGACACGCTGCCATGGTTACGATTCAGAGCGACCTGGTGGGCGAAACCAAGCCCGCGCTGCTGGTGCTGTTGGGAGCCGTCGCACTGCTCATGCTGATCGCCTGTGCGAACGTCGCGAACATCCTGCTGGCACGCGGCGCAACGCGGCAGAAAGAAATAGCCATTCGGACCGCGCTGGGAGCGGGCCGGGGCCGACTGCTGCGGCAGTTTCTCACCGAAAGCCTGACGCTCGGCGTGGCGGGCGGTGTGGCTGGCATCGTCATCGCGTACCTGGCGCGGCGCCCGATTCAAGCGTTGGTGCCTGAGGGCCTCATGAGTGGAACCGCGCTTGAACTGGACGCGCGCGTGCTTGCCTTCACGGCCGCGGTATCGCTGGGCTCGGCGATTCTTTTCGGAATCGTACCCGCGCTTCAAGCGGCTGGCTTCGATCTCAATGCGCTATTGAAGGAAGGGATTCGGGGGAGTTCCGGAACGTCGGCGGGGCGGACGCGCAGCCTGCTGGTGATTGCGGAGATCGCGCTGGCGGGCGTCCTGTTGATCGGCGCGGGGCTGCTTCTCCGTAGTTTCAACCGGCTACTTGCTGTTCCCGAGGGCTTCGAGACGGATCACATCCTGAGCCTTCAGCTTTCACTGCCGAATGCGGTTTATCCGCAGAATGAGAATCGCGCGAACTTTGTGCGGCAGGTGCTGGAGCGAGCGAATGCGATTCCGGGAGTCAGCGGCTCGGCGGCGATTTCGCGACTGCCATTGAGTCCCGGCAACAGCACACGGAGCGTCGACGTGAAGGGGCGTGCGACGCCGCCAGACGGTGGGATCTCGCCCGACTACCTCGTTGTGACTCCCGAGTACTTCCGCGTGATGGGCATTCGCCTGGCGAAAGGCCGCTTCTTCACCGAGCGCGACGACGCACAGGCGACGCCGGTAGTGATGATCAACCAGGCGATGGCGCGTCTGGTGTGGCCGGGCGAGGACGCACTCGGCCAGATGATCACGGTGGGGGTGTGCACCAACGGCAAGACAAACGAATGGTGCGAAGTGGTGGGGATTGTCGACGACGTTCACCAGCATGGGCTCGACCAGAAGGCCCGTCCGGCAGTGTACATTCCCTACGCCCGCGACCCCTGGCCGATGATGGCGTTTGTTGTGCGCACTCGCACTGAGCCAGGTGCGGCGGCGTCGGCGCTCGAGGCGGCCATTCACGATGTTGACAGAAACCAGGCCGTTTACAACGTCCGGCCGATGAACGAAGTGGTTTCCGTTTCTCTTTCGCCGCGGCGCCTGAAGATGCTGTTGA
The DNA here is from genome assembly GCA_038212445.1 of Bryobacterales bacterium. Classification (GTDB taxonomy): domain Bacteria; phylum Acidobacteriota; class Terriglobia; order Bryobacterales; family Bryobacteraceae; genus TMP-7. The sequence continues at coordinate 52,252 of JBBQUM010000030.1, read as the reverse complement.
TCGGACTATTCGCGCTGCTCGCGCTGGGCCTCGCCTGCGCGGGGATCTACGGCGTGATGGCGTACACGGTGGTGCAGCGGACTCAGGAGATCGGTATCCGCATGGCGCTCGGCGCGGGGCGCTCGGACGTGCTGCGCCTGATTGGGGGCCAAGCGCTCAGGCTGTCACTTGCGGGTATGGCGGCGGGAGCATTACTGTCGTTTGCGCTTACGCGATTTTTGGGGAGCATGCTTTACGGCGTGAAGCCGACGGACGCTGCAACGTTCGCCGGCGTGTCCACGCTGCTGATTGCCACGGCACTGACGGCCAGCCTGCTGCCCGCCGTGAAGGCGACCCGCGTGGACCCTGTCACGTCGCTGCGTGCGCAATAACGTTACTGCTTAACGAGACTTACTGCTTAACGACGGTGCCGTCGCGGCGGCGGATCTCGCCCCATCCGCCGTTCATCTCTTTGCCGCTGCCGCGCTCGCCGGTGCCATACGGGAATTTCGCCGCCGCCTTTTCGTCGACGTCGATGCCCCACCCGGGACGCTCGCTCGCATATAGGTAGCCGTCCTTCATTTCAGGGGCGCCCTGGAAGACCTCGCGCGTCTTCTGGTCAAACGGCGAGTACTCCTGAATGCCGAAGTTGTAGCACGCCAGATCGAGCGCGACGTTCGCGGCATGGCCGAAGGGCGATACGTCTCCTGGACCGTGCCACGCGGTACTTACGCCGAAGATCTCTCCCATCGCCGCCACCTTGCGCGCCGGCGTCAACCCGCCCATCTGCGTCACGTGCATGCGCATGAAGTCGATGAGGCGTTCGGAAATCAGCGGTGTCCATTCGTGGGGACTGTTAAACAGCTCGCCCATGGCCAGCGGTGTTGAGCATTGCTCGCGGATGCGTCGGAAATACGAAATGTCCTCAGGCGACAGCGCATCCTCGAGGAAGAACAGCCGGAACTTCTCGACGTCCTTGGCGAACTGAATCGCCTGTATCGGCGAGACACGCTCGTGGACGTCGTGCAGCAGTTCTACTTCGTCGCCCAGTTCCTTCCGGCAGGCGTCAAACATTTTTAGCGCGGTTCGAATATACACCGCCGGCTCGAACATCGGGCCGTTGTGCAGTGCCGGCAGCTTAACGTCGCCACGGCTCGACCCGTAGCCTGCCATCCCGGGTATCCCCACCTGCACTCGCACGTGCCGGAATCCGCGGGCCATGATCTTGCGAGCGCTGTCGAGCAGTTCCGGAATGTCGCGGCCCGACGCATGGCTGTAGCAGTCCACTGCCTCACGCTGTTTGCCGCCGAGCAATTGGTACACCGGCATGCCGGCCTGCTTGCCCTTGATGTCCCAGAGCGCTTGGTCCACGCCGCTAATCGCGTTGTTCAATACCGGGCCGTTACGCCAGTAGGAGCTGTTGTACATCGCCTGCCACAGATCGTCGATGCGATCGGCGGACTTGCCGGCAAGAAACGGCCGCAGGTATTTCTCCACGGCAACATTTACCACTTCGGCGCGCTGCGTGAACGTGCCGCAACCATATCCCACTAGTCCGTCCTGATCGGTGGTCACCTTCACAACGGTGAGCCGCAAACCGGAAGGGGCTGTGGCAATCACGCTGACGTCTTTGATCTTTGGAGAGGGCGTCGCGCGAGTGGCGCGCTCGGTCTGATTCTGGGCGGCGGCTTCACGTGCCGTGAGGGCCCCGCCTGCCAACGCGGCCGTGAGCCAGCGTCGTCGATTCATTGAGTATTACTTCCTTTGGCTGTCTTCAATCATGCGCTTCACGCGGTCCAACTCACCGCGCAAGCGGCGTTCACGCGCGGCTATGGAGATCACGTAAATAACGACGATCAGCCATGCGGCGAGAAACCCGTAAAACAAAAACTCGTAATTTCGTTGATCCATAGATCCCTAGTAGGCGTGCGCTTCACGGCGCAGCGCTTCGATTTCAGTACGCATCGTTTCCTGGCGCATGCGGATCATGACAAGCACCGCTGCGAGGCACATGAATGCCATGAAATTGACGAAAATCGGTAGTTCCATACCAGGCGCCATGCCGCCGCCGCTCCGCATGCTGAGTACGGGCGCGGGATGCTGCGTTCGCCACCACTCAATCGATTTCCAGACGATGATCACGTCGGAGAATGCAAAGACGCTCAGCGCCGCCGAAAGCCGCGCGCGTTGCGTGGTCTCGTCGATTGAACGGCGCAGCATCAGGTATCCGGCGTACAGCAGCCAGCAGATTAGCATCGTGGTGAGTCGCGCGTCCCACGCCCACCAGACGCCCCAGGCACGCCGACCCCAAATGCTGCCGGTGACCAGCACGATGGTCGAAAAGGCCCACGAGACTTCAGTCACCGAAGCGGCCACCGCGTCATAGCGGAGATCCTTACGGACCAAGTACAGGATGCCGCAGACAAACGCGACGAAGAAGCCGGTGAACGACGTGAAGATGCTCGGCAGGTGCATGTACAGCAGCCGGTAGATCGAGCCCTGATTGGCCTCGTCCGGAAGGTTTACTACGCGATTGAAGCCGAAGCTGAACAGCAGCGCGGCGAGAATGGCGAGAGCGTAGAGCAGGTTATTTCGCATGAGGTTATCCCACGAGAACAGTATCCATGAGTCCAACTGCGAGGGCTGTAAATATGATATCGAAACCGATCAGAACCTTAATCCAGATGAAGTCGGCGCCGAGTAGCGATTGGCCAAGGAGCACGTCGCCGGTGAGTTGGATGGCGGCCATCAGCGCGGGAATAATCATCGGATAAATCAGCACGGGCAGCATCAGTTCGCGCAGTCGCAGGTTCACCGTAAGGGCGCTGAACACTGTGCCCACCGCGCAGATGGCCCAGGTTGTCAGCATGCCCACAATCGCCAGTTCGCCCGCGTGGCTGACCCAGGTCACATCGTAAAATAGCCCGAAGACGACCATCGAGACCATCTCGATGAAGAACAACATGACGAAATTCGCGGCGCACTTTCCGAAGAACAACTGAGCTCCACTCGCCGGGGACGAGATTAGCGCGTCCAGGCAGTCGTTGGGCAATTCGCGCGCGAACGTCCGGTTCAACAGCAGCGTGCCTGAGAAACTGAACACCAGCCATAGCAGTCCGCCGGACATTTCGTGCGCGGTCTCTCCTGAAGGTTCAAACGCGAAGCTGAACATGAGCAGCACCACCACGGAAAACGCGAGCGACGCGTTCACCGTCTCCTTGGTGCGCAACTCCGACCGTAAATCCTTGCTCGCAATCACCAGCGCCGGACGCAAGTACTTCGTCATGCTTCACCGTAGGTCCGGTAGAGATACGCTGGATCCTCCAGCATCTCTTTGGTGCGCAGGCCGTCGTAGGCCACCTTGCCGCGATTCACAAGCACACAGTGCGTGGCCAGTTCCAGCGCTTCCTTAAGCTGATGCGTCGACATGATGATGGTCTTGCCGTCGCGCTTGGCGTCGTTTAGCAAACCCTGCAGAACAGCGATCGCTCGGTCGTCCAGCGCAGTGAACGGCTCGTCTAGCAGCAGGACATTCGGATTGTGCAGGAAAGCGCGCGCCACGGCTAACCGCTGGCGCATGCCGCGCGAGAACTCGCGCACCAGCCCGTCCTTGACGCGCAGCAGACCTGTGCGTTCCAGCCATTCATTGGCGCGTCCCACCGGATCGTCTACCCCGTAGAGATTTGCGAACAGCCGTAAATTCTCAAAAGCCGAGAGTTCGTCGTAGACCGCGATGCCGTGCCCGAGCACTCCAAGGCGGTAGCGCGTCTGGTCGGTGCGTGTGTCGCCGCCGTTGATCCGCACTTGGCCCTTCGCCGCTCTCGAGAGTCCCGCAATGATGCGCAGCAAGGTCGTCTTGCCGGCGCCGTTACGCCCCAGCAGAGCTACGCACTCGCCTTGGCCGACTGTAAATGAGATATCGCGCAGGGCAGGGAAGTCGCCGTAATATTTCCAGACTTTGTCGACTTCGACTGCCGCGCTCAAGCCTTCCGGCTCCTGTACATCACCACGAAGCCAAGCAGCAGGATAGTGCCCGCAAGTCCGAGGACCAGCGGAAGCCTGTCGTAGAGCCGCGGCATCGATTGCTTGATCTCGGGCTTGCCGAGGTCTTCCTCTGACGGTGCCGCCGCGCCTTCACCGCCGCCCACGCCGTCGGTCTGCAGCGTTCCCGAGCCACTAATCTTAGCCGTGTAGGCCTGCGCTTTCACGCCGTAGATCTTCGCTTTGGTCTGCGGTTCAGTGCCTAGCTCGTCGAGTCCGGCGCCCTCGATTGTTACGCCTGCCGGAACCACCATTCGGGTCTCCCCGCCCGTTAGGATGTTCCGTCCCGAAAACTCGCCTGCCTTGGACTCAAGCGTGTAGTTAACGTCGAAACGCGTTTCGCCGGGACGCACCGGATAGTTCACCTTGAAGGTGTTGGCCGGACCTGCCGCTTCGGCCGGACGTTGAACCGGGAGCCCGCCTGGCGCCGACACGCTTACGCTGATGGGGCCGTGTCCGGCGGCTGCGAAGAACTGCAGAGTGCCTTTGGCCGGATCGTTGAAACTGGTCTTGCCGGTGTTGCGCAGCAGGTACATTTCGCTGACCTGAACGCCCGACGCCGCAGGCTGGAGAATGATCACGTGCTGGTTGAGCAGCGCTGTTCCGGGCTTGTTCGACGAGTCGAAGACCACCACTTCGATACCATTGGACGGTGTTCCGGGCGAGATCATCTTCGTGTAAGTAACGCCGCCATAGAGCGCCTGCAATAGCGCTGGACCCTCACCCGTCGGCTTGTCGATCTTGAACTTGCCTTGCGTATCGCTCTTGACGCTGCCCAGGGTTTGCATACCGCCCTGTCCGGGCTGCACCAGCGTGACGATTACGTTCGCTTGCGGCTGGCCGCTGGTCTGGTTCACCACGATTCCATCCACCGCCGCGAACAGTGGAGCGGTGAGGAGCGCTAGAAGCAGTTTCATGCGCGCATGTCCTTCCCGCATTCCCCGCAGAACTTCATCGGGTTCGCGAATGTCGCGTTGCAGTGTGGGCACACCGTGCCGTACGATGCTGTTACTGCCGCTTCTTTGTTTGCTGCCTGGACCGCAGTGGGGACGCCCCCGGCTTTCAAACGGTCGATTTCCGCCATCACGCCGGCTAGCTCACCCTGCAGGCTGTTCTTGGTCTGCTGATAGTCGGCATCAGAGAGTTTGCCCACTCGAAATTCGAACTGCAGATCGCGCAGATTCTCGTAAATCTGCGCTTTCCTGAGATCGAGATGCTCCCAGGGAAGAGCAACTTCGGCTTCGGGAATGTCGCGATCGCGTATGAATAGAGTAACGGCGATCGCTCCGACGGTGAGCATGACAGCAGCGGCGAGGAGCATCAGTCTAGCTTCGCGAGATCCTTTTCAATGTTGTCCCGATAGCGGTTGAGAATTTCGGGATCCAGTTCGGGTGCTGCGGCTGCCGTCACACGCTTGCGATTTAGATAGCTGATGAACATCCAGACCACCAACAAACCCAACCCAACGGCAATCCAGGGCATAACCCAGGCGAGAAGATTGAACCCCTCGGTGGGCGGTGCTGCGAGTGCCTGTATCCCCTTGTCCTTCACCACCGCGTTGATGATCTCGTCGTCTCCCATTCCAAGCTTCTGCATCGAGGCGATTTTCTCGCGCATTGGCTTGGTGTAATGGCACTCGAGCATCGGGCAGTCGCTCACACTGTTATTGCAGGTACCACAGAGGCAAGCCAGCCGTCCGCCCACCCGTTTGATTTCGGGTGTCAACAGCGCGGAGGATGACTGTGCGAGGCTCAATGCCGCCAGCGCAATCGCCAGAAGCACCACCGTCCCGCGGTTATTTTTGAACTTCGACATTTTTCCTCGCGATACCCACCACTTCAGTGCGCGCATATTGCAGACGCACCTTCGCGGGCACCAGGCAGACCAGCGTTCCCGCCAGTACCACCCAGAATCCGATCCAGATCCACGAGACCAGCGGGAAGATGTACGCCTGGATGACGGCCTTGGTATCGTCGTTCGACATGCCGGCGAAGTTCAAGTAGAGATCTTCGTTGAGGCGGCGCCGAATGGAAACTTCGGATGTTGGCTGCTTGCTCGCCTTATACAACCGGCGCTCCGGTTCGAGTGTTCCGAGTTCGCTGCCGTTGCGCGAGATTTTAACGATCGCCTTGTGCCAGAGATAGTTGTCGTTCTCGCCCTGCTGGATGTCGGCGATCTGCAAATCGTAATGGCCGATTTTCTGAACACTGCCCTTGTCCACTTCCACCGTAGTGTCCTGATTGAACGCCGAGCCGGTGAAGCCGATGAACATGAACACGATACCCATATGAACGATGTAGCCGCCGTAGCGCCGTGTGTTGCGGTGCGTCAGGTCCACCATCGCCATCAGGAGATTCGATCCGGTCTTATTCGAGATCGCCCGCGAGCCTTTGTAGAACTCCGCCGCCACCGTCCAGGTGACAAACAGGCATAGGCCGAAAGAGAGCAGCGCGTAAGGATGACGCATGCCCGCCGCCATCAAACCGGCGATCAACGCTACGCCGCCGATCGTTGGCCAGAAGAAAGCGCGCTTCAAACTTTCAATGGAACTCTTGCGCCACGCGATCAAGGGTCCAACGCCGGTGAGGAACAGCAGGAAAAGTCCGATCGGGATGTTGATGCGATCGTAGAAAGGTTTGTCGACGCTAATCTTGTCGCCAGTCACGGCTTCCGAAATCACAGGGAACAGCGTTCCCCACAGTACGGCGAAGCAACTGGCAAGCAGGATCAGGTTGTTGAACATGAAGCTCGATTCGCGAGAGACTACGCTCTCGAGATGCGCTTCGCTCTTCAGGTACTGAAGCCGGCTAAGTATGAGATAGACCGTACCGGCGATGCCTACCGTCAGGTACGACACGAAGTAGGTGCCGATGGACGATTGCGCGAAGGCGTGCACTGACTGCACCACACCGGACCGCGTCATAAATGTTCCGAAGATGCACAGGAAGAACGTCGCCGAAATCAACACGGCGTTCCAGATCTTCATCATGCCCTTCTTTTCCTGCATCATTACAGAATGCAGAAACGCGGTGGCCGTGATCCAGGGCAGAAGGGACGCGTTCTCCACCGGATCCCATCCCCAATAGCCACCCCAACCGAGTACCGAGTATGCCCACCCGGCGCCGAGAATGATTCCGGTTGTTTGGAACAGCCATGTGACCAGCGTCCAGCGGCGTGTTGTGTGAATCCAGGCGTCGCCAGGCTGTTTGGTAATCAGCGAGCCGATTGCGAAGGCGAACGGCACTGAAAATCCTACATAGCCGAGGTAAAGCATCGGAGGATGGATCACCATCGTCCAGTACTGCAACAGCGGGTTTAGTCCCTGTCCGTCGCCTAAATCCTGAATGCCCTTGCCGACCGTGAACACCTGGAAGGGGCTAAGCGGCACCCAGATCATCACCAGGAAGAACGCCAGCGTTGCCATCAGCACGCTGATCACGTAGGGCATCATGTCCCGGAATTTCTTCCGGTTCATGAAGACCACCACCATCGTGTACGTCGACAACAGGAACGCCCAGAAGAGCAGCGAGCCTTCTTGTCCGCCCCACCACGAGGCAAACTTGTAATAGAAGGGCATCGACTTGTTGCTGTGAGCCCAGACGTAGGCCAAGCGGAAGTCGCCCTTCATCAGCGAGTAAACCAGCATGCCCGACGCCGAGGCGACGAGCAGCCAAGTGGTGTAGACGGCACGACGTCCACTCGCCACCAGAAATGGTCGTTTTTTCCAGGTCCCGATCAGAGATGCGAGAACCGAATAGATCGCGAAGCAAAACGCGAGAATAATTGCAAGGGCGCCCAGGTTTTCCATACGAAATTCCGCGCTGCTGGCACTACATCGAACTGGTGTTTACAGGAGCCTTTGGCTGGCCGGGTTTGGCTTCGTACTTCGAAGCGCATTTGGCCTGAATCTTCTTGGCCCGGAAAACGCCATCTGTTCCCAATTTGCCGTCCGCCAACGCCTGCGAGCCGTCACGGAAGGTGTCTGGCAAAGGATCGATTCCGTCGTACACGACCTTCAACCGGATCTTTTCTTGAGCGAGCGTGAACCGGACTTCGTGGCCTTCCCGCTGAATCGAGCCCTGCTCAACATCGCCGCCCACCCGGATCCGCTGATCATGGGCACGTTCGCCCATCTGGTTCAATTCAGTGATGGTCTTGTAGTAAGTCTTGGTCTCGTTGACACCGCTTCTGGCCAACACCGCCAGCGTGCCGACAATGACGACCACCAAAACACCAAATTTCGCGTAGGTCTTCATGTTGCGTTGACTCCTAAGTCAATAGTATAGCGCTTCTCTACAATGTGACCTGATCGCGCTCCGGCACGGCACATCGGAAAATTTTTCCGGGGCCCCATGACTTTAGGTAACGGAAACCGGTCCATTGAAATCCATTGCATTCACTCAGGGCAACTGCTTAGCCGAACTGCTGAACTAGCCTTATGAACCACTTAGCTCAGGTAGTCCGTCTCCACTGGGGTACTATACCCGGGTTGGTCAATCAAATGCCCCAGGAGATGCGTGGAGCTAGAATGACCAGAGAAGAATACGGACAAGCCTATCAACGTGGGTTCAACTTAACGGTACGTTTCCTGGTGTCGCGAGGACTGTCCTACGATTCAGCGCAGGAGACAGCCCAGGCGGCATGGGCCAAAGGCTGGGAGCGGCTGGGACAGCTACGTGACCAGAATATGGTCTTGACGTGGCTCAACAGCATCGCACTAAATATTCATCGGAGTTATATCCGGCGGGAACCTCTACTCCAGGCCCTGCCAGAACTGTCAACCCCACCGAAGGTAAATCTGGCCGGGATCGATGTGCGCCGGATTCTAAAGGTATGTAAGCACAAGGATCGTATGGTACTGCAGCGCCATTACCTCGAGGGCTATAAAGTCCAGGAAATCGCGCAGCAGCAAGGTTGGACCGACACAGCGGTCCGTATTCGTTTGCTCCGCGCTCGCCGCGCCGTGGGCAAACGCATGGGACACAAGCCGGAGCCGCGCGTGCAACCGCAGGCTGCCGCCTAGGGAGATTGAAGTAGATGAACAGAACAACTGCAATCTGTACGACTTTCGCCGCCGTCGCCGGCCTTATGGCTGGTGCTGATTCGAAGTCGGACGTCGTCAAACGCATTAACGAGGCGGCGACAGTTTTTAACGAAATCAACGCCGCTCCCGACAAGGGAATTCCGGGGGAAATTCTTGAAAAATCCCAGTGTATTGGGATTGTGCCAAACCTGAAACGCGCTGGCTTTATCGTCGGCGCCAAGTACGGCAAGGGCGTACTCGTATGCCGGGCATCGAATTCCGCGGGGTGGAGCGCGCCCTCAACCATCCGTATAGAAGGCGGAAGCGTCGGTCTCCAGATTGGCGCCGGCGAAACTGACCTTGTTTTTGCTGTTCTCAACCAGAGCGGTATGCAAAAGCTACTGGATGACAAGTTCACCGTAGGTGGCGACGCCGCTGCGATGGCGGGTCCAGTTGGTCGTCATGCCGAGGCTCAGACCGATGCCATGATGCATGCCGAGATTCTGTCCTGGTCCCGGTCGCGGGGTGTTTTCGCCGGTATTACGCTTACAGGAGCCACCATGCGTCCTGACAAGGACGATAACGCCCTGATGTACGGCGCGGGCAGCAGTCATAAGGAAATCCTGATGGGTAAAGTAAAGCGGCCGGAAGAGGCCTCAAGGCTTTACTCGGCGATTAATCATTACGTCCCTGCGAAATCTGCACAACGTTAGTTCCTATTTGGGAAGTACCTCCTGAGTATTAGGGCGAATTCGGCGATTAAACGCTGAATTCGCCTATTTTGCTTTTCGGGCCCTTTAAGTTCTGCCAAATTCGTCCGCCCTGCCGCCGATTCTTCCTCAACACGTAAATTTACGATCTCGTTGAAATATTTCTAGCGTCTCTGCGTCCACAAACCGAAATGGCGCAGGTGTTCACCCGCGGTGCCAATTCGATCGCTAAGGTCAGTGTTGTTGCTGCCGCTCTAGCAGTGGCGCTACTACTCACCGCCGCCTACTCCATCGATCGGGGACACTACACCACCAACGTGGGCATCGCCCCTGATCAACCCGTCCCGTTCAGCCATAAGCACCACGTCACCGACGACGGCATCGATTGCCGGTATTGCCATACCTCCGTTGAAACATCGTCTTTCGCCGGCATCCCTCCCACTGAGACATGCATGAGTTGTCATTCACAACTTTGGACGACGGCCGAAGTGCTGGAGCCTGTGCGCTCTAGCTACAAGACTGGACAATCTATCGCTTGGACCCGCGTCCATGATTTGCCCGACTACGTTTACTTCAACCACAGCATCCACATCAATAAAGGCATCGGCTGCTCCACCTGTCACGGGCGCATTGATCTGATGCCGCTCACTTACAAGGTGAACACCCTCTACATGAACTGGTGCGTGGATTGTCATCGCGAACCGGAGAAGAACATCCGGCCTCGAAGCGAAGTTTTTAACATGGCCTACCAGGCCCCATCGAATCAACTGGAACTTGGACGCCGCCTGGTGGCCGAATACAAGGTTCAGAAACTGACGGACTGCTACACGTGCCATCGCTAACGCAGATCAAGCAAAAACTCGATCTCGGCGCAATCCGCCGGAAACTGGAAGGCGCCCACGGCGACGCCTTCTGGAACAGTCTTGAGCAAATCGCCGCCACAGACGACTTCCGCAGGTACGTAGAGGACGAGTTTCCCGAACGCGCGATGGACTGGGCCGATCCCTCCCGCCGCCGCACGTTTCTCAAACTCATGGGTGCTTCGCTCGCGCTCGCTGGACTTACTGCCTGCACCAAACAGCCGCCTGAAGCCATTGTTCCCTACGTCACGCAACCCGAGGAGATCGTTCCCGGCAAACCCCTCTTCTATGCCACCGCGATGCCGGCGCCCGGCGGCGCCCAAGGCGTACTCGTCGAGAGCCACATGGGACGTCCCACCAAGATTGAGGGCAATCCCAATCATCCGGCGACGCTCGGCGCCACCGACGCCTTCACTCAAGCTTCACTGCTCGACCTCTATGACCCCGATCGTTCCCAAGCCGTCACTCACCACGGGCAAATGAGTGACTGGACCCGCTTTGCCGTCGACCTGATTCGCGCGCGTGATAACCACGCCGCACAACGGGGCGCTGGACTCACTCTGCTCACTCCTCCCGTCCTCTCGCCCACCGTCGGCGCGCGTCTCGATCAGCTATTTGCTGCGTTGCCGCAGGCCCGCTGGCGACAGTGGGATCCTATTCGCAACCCGTCGGCAAGTAATCCGATCTACCGCTTCGACCAGGCGAAAGTCATCGTCTCACTCGACTCCGATTTTCTCTCTTGCGGACCGGCCTCGGTCCGCTATGCCCGCCAATTCGCCGATGGGCGCCGCCTGAAGGACGGCCAGCCCCAGTCGATGAACCGTCTCTACGTGGCTGAGGCCTCCGTCACCAACACCGGCGCGATGGCTGACCACCGTCTCCGCATGCGCGCGGTCGACGTCTCGAGTCTGGCTGCCGCATTAGCGTCGGCCCTCGGAGTGGCGGGTGTGCCTTCTCAAGCCACCCTGGTCGAACCGGTTCGCAAAGCCGTGCCGATGATCCTCGCCGACTTGCAGGCGAACAGAGGCGCCTCCGTGGTCATCGCCGGTGACACTCAACCGCCCTGGGTTCACGGCCTCGCTCACGCGATGAATGAGTCACTCGGCAATTTGGGCCATACCGTCGACTTCACCGCGCCAGTGGAGTACAAACCGGTCGACACAATCCAATCGCTCCGAGCGCTCATCGGCGACATTTACAACGGCTCCGTGCAAACGCTGCTTGTCCTGGGCTGCAATCCCGTTTACGACGCTCCCGCCGATTTTGGCTTCGCCGATGCGTATCGCAAGGTGCCGCTCCGAATCCACCTCGGACTCTATTCCGACGAAACCGCAGCACTCTCCCACTGGCACGTTCCGCAAGCACATTATCTTGAGTCGTGGGGCGACGCGCGCGCCTTCGACGGCACCGTCACGCTGATGCAACCGTTGATTCAGCCGTTGTACGAGGGCAGGAATATCACCGATGTCATCGGTCTGCTTGCCGACAAGTCCCAAGTCGCAACTCGCGAACTCGTCCGTGAGCACTGGCAAAGTCAGGCAGGCCCAACGTCAACGGCGAAGTCTCCCGCCAGCAATTTAGCGAAGTCGGTTTTGCCCGGTCCCGCCGTTCCCACTCTGCCCGACGCCTTCTGGCAGCAGTCGCTTCACGACGGTGTGGTGAAGGACTCGGTGCTGCCGGTGGGCGCGCGTCCGGCTTTTCCATCCGCCCCAGCCACCGTGCCCCCAGCGTTACCTGGAACTGAGGTTCTCTTCCGGCCCGACCCCGCCGTCTGGGACGGCACGTACTCCAACAACGCCTGGCTGCAGGAAATGCCGCGACCGCAAAACAAGATGGTGTGGGACAACGCGATGTGGATTTCGCCGGCCACCGCCGAGCGTCTTAAGGTCGAAAACGAAGATCTCATTGAGATCGCCTGGCGCGGTCGCAAGGTACAAGGGCCGGCGTGGGTGATGCCCGGACACGCCGACGAGTCTGTGACGCTGCACCTCGGATACGGCCGGACGCACGGCGGGCACAAAGCCAATGGCGTCGGCTTCAATGCCTACACCCTGCGGGCGTCGGACGCGATGTGGAATGGCGAAGGCGCCGACATTCGTAAGGCCGGCGGCAAACACGCTTTCGCGACAACCCAGTACACCTACACGATGGAAGGTCGCGAGCCCGTGAAAGTCGTCTCGCTCGCCGAACACATCAGCCACCCTGCCGTGGAACGCGAGACACCGCCGCGCGATCTTACGATGTACCCCGAGTTCAGTTACGACGGCTACAAGTGGGGCATGGCGATTGACCTGAATGCTTGCGTCGGCTGTCAGGCTTGCACTGTCGCCTGCCAGGCCGAGAACAACATTCCCGTCGTCGGCAAGGATCAGGTGTCACGAGGCCGCCATATGAACTGGCTGCGTGTCGATCGCTACTTTCATGGCAAACTCGATGACCCGGAACTCTACTATCAGCCGGTCCCGTGCATGCAATGCGAGAACGCGCCATGCGAACTGGTCTGTCCCGTCGGCGCAACGGTCCACAGCGGCGATGGGCTCAACCAGATGGTTTACAACCGCTGCGTCGGCACTCGCTATTGTTCCAATAACTGCCCCTACAAGGTTCGCCGGTTTAACTTTTACCTCTATTCCGACTGGTACACCGAGAGCCTCTATGGCATGCGCAATCCCGACGTCACCGTCCGCAGCCGCGGCGTGATGGAAAAATGCACTTACTGCGTGCAGCGGATCGCGCAGGCCAAGATTGAGAGCGAAAAGGCTGACCGCCGCATTCACGATGGCGAAATCGTCACAGCCTGCGCCCAGGCGTGTCCCACCCGCGCCATCGTCTTCGGCGATCTGAACGACTCCAACAGCCAGGTAGCTCTGCTCAAGAAACAGCAGCGTAACTACGGTTTGCTCGAAGATCTCAACACGCGCCCACGCACCACCTATCTGGCCCGCGTGCGCAATCCGAATTCCCAGGGCGGGGGGAGTTAGCCGATGGACTCACGCGAAGTTCAGGATGTCGTCATTCCGCCGGTGGTCGACCCAGGACCCAATGAGATTCTCGGAGCCGGGCATACCTACGAAAGCGTCACCGCCAAGATTGCGGGAGTCACGTTCCTTCCCATCAAGCGGACTCCGCGGCAGGTTTATATCTTCCTTGCGATTGCTTTTGTCCTGCTCAACCTGCTCACCGGCGCGGTCGGCTGGCTGCTTTACTGGGGCGTTGGCGTGTGGGGTATTAACATCCCCATCGGCTGGGGCTTCGCGATCGTCAACTTCGTCTGGTGGATCGGCATCGGACACGCAGGCACGCTTATTTCCGCCATCCTGCTCTTGCTCAAGCAGGATTGGCGAACGTCCATCAACCGCTATTCCGAGGCCATGACGCTCTTTGCCGTCGCGCAGGCCGGCATGTTTCCCATCCTCCATCTGGGTCGCCCATGGCTCTTCTACTGGCTCATGCCCTATCCCAACTCGATGTGGCTCTGGCCCCAGCCGCGCAGTCCACTCATCTGGGATGTCTTCGCGGTGAGCACCTATGGGACCGTGTCGTTCCTCTTCTGGTTCACCGGTTTGATTCCCGATTTCGCCACCATGCGCGACCGCTCGCCGCATCCCTGGGCACAGAAAATCTTCGCCACTCTGGCTATGGGCTGGCGCGGCAGTGCTCGCCACTGGCAGCGCTACCAGATGTCATATCTCCTGCTTGCCGGACTCGCGACGCCCCTTGTCGTTTCCGTGCACACAGTCGTCAGCTTCGATTTCGCGATCAGCATCCTGCCTGGATGGCACACCACGATCTTTCCGCCGTACTTCGTCGCGGGCGCCATCTATTCGGGCTTCGCCATGGTGCTGACGCTCATCATTCCTTTCCGCGCGTGGTTCCATCTGCAGGACCTCATCACCATGCGCCACATCGAGAGTTGCGCCAAAGTGATGCTCGGCACGGGGCTCATTGTCGCCTATGGATACGCCATGGAGGCGTTTATGTCCTGGTACAGCGGCAATGTCTACGAGCGCTTCATGTACTTCAACCGGATGTTTGGACCCTACGCGCCAACCTACTGGGCATTGATTCTTTGCAATATCCTGATTCCGCAATTGCTGTGGTCCCGCCGCATCCGGCTCAACATTGTGGCAGTTTTCATTCTTTCGCTGGTGATCAACATCGGCATGTGGCTCGAGCGCTTCGTGATTGTCGTCACCAGCCTCCATCGCGACTGGCTTCCATCCTCGTGGCGCATGTACGCGCCCACGCAATGGGACATTTTCACCTACTTCGGCACCATCGGATTCTTCCTACTCCTGATGTTGCTGTTCATCCGCGGACTTCCAACCATCGCCATGTTCGAGATGCGCGAGGTGGTGCACGAGAAAACCAGCCATGGACATTAAGTACATCGGCCGCACCGGACTCTACGGACTTATGGCTGAATTCGCCACGCCCGAAGCGCTGGTGGTGGCCACCCAGGCCGCCTACGACGCTGGCTATCGAAAGATGGACGCCTACACGCCCTTCCCCGTTGAAGGACTCGCCACCGCACTCGGCACTCCTCGCACTCACATGTCCAAGCTCATCGGTATCGGCGGCTTGTTGGGCTGTTGCGGCGGCTTCTTCCTGGTGTGGTGGATCTCGGTCATCGCATATCCGCTGAACGTCGGCGGTCGCCCTTTGAATAGCTGGCCCGCCTATATCCCGATTACCTTCGAATGCACCGTATTGCTCGCTTCGATCACTGCCGTTGTGGGGATGCTGGCGCTCAACGGCTTTCCGCATCCGTACCATCCCGTCTTTAACGTGCCGCGATTTCAACGTGCTTCGGTCGACCGCTTCTTTCTCTGCATCGAAGCGCTCGACCCTCACTTCGCACTCGATCAAACCAAAGCTTTTCTCGAAGCGCTGGAGCCCCATGAGATTTCTGAAGTGGAAAACTAACGCTTCGCTCGTCGCGGCGGCGCTGACACTCACAGCTTGCCGCCAGGACATGCACAATCAGCCTCGCTATAAATCCCTCGCCGGTTCAGCATTCTTCGCCGACGGACGCTCCGCCCGCCCGGCCATCGAGGGTACCGTCGCCCGCGGCCAACTCCGTCTCGATGAAGCTCGCTTTACGGGACGCACCAACGGCGTCGAGGTGAACGCTTTCCCCTTCGCCATCACACGCGCCGACCTCGAGCGCGGCCGCCAGCGTTTCGATATTTACTGCTCGCCCTGCCATGGGCGCCTCGGCAACGGGCAGGGCATGATCGTCAAGCGCGGCTTCAAAGCGCCGCCGTCCTATCTGAGCGACCGCGTGATGAAAGCGCCGCTTGGACACTATTTCGACGTGGTCACCAACGGCTTCGGCGCTATGCCCAGTTATGCGGCGCGTGTGACGGTGGACGACCGTTGGCGCGTCATCGCCTACGTCAAGACGCTTCAATTCGCTCAAAGCGCTGCCGTGGAGGACGTCGCGCCTGGCAAGCGGCCGGAACTCGACAAGACTGCACGCCAGCAATTGGAAGAGGCCAAATGACTGCCGCCGAAACGATGCTCGGACCCCGGATGGACCGCGTTCAGCGAATCGCCCTCGTCGCCGGCCTTGTCGGACTCGCCCTCTGCGGAGTTGGCTTAGTCGTCGATCGTGCACAATTCTTCCGCTCCTATTTGTGGGCCTACCTCTACTGGAACGGCATGGCCATCGGCAGTCTCGGCATTCTTCTGCTGAACCATGTTGTCGGTGGACGCTGGGGCATCGTGATCCGCCGGCTCGTCGAGGCAGGAACTCGCACGTTCCCGCTCATGCTAGCGCTGGTTGTTCCCATTCTCTTCGGAATGGGAACGCTCTACATCTGGACGATGCCCGGCGTACTTGCCCACGACGCCGCTATCCGCGGCAAATCCGGCTATCTCAATATCCCGTTCTTCATCGGCCGAATCGTCCTCTACTTTGCCGTGTGGATATTTTGGTCGTGGATGCTACGCCGCCGGTCCCTCGAACAGGACCAGAGCGGTGACCCGGCACTGGTTGACAATATGCGTCGCATCGCAGCGCCCGGCATCGTTATCTTCGTCTTCACTGCGACATTCGCGTTCGTCGACCTGATCATGTCCCTCGAACCGCACTGGTTCTCGACTATCTACGGTGCGATGTTCCTGATCGGGCAGGTACTCGAGACCTTCGCCTTTATGATCGCGGTCCTCATTTTGCTCTCGAAGTACACTCCCTTCTCCAGCATTCTGACCATCCAGCACTTCCACGACCTCGGCAATCTGATGTTCGCGTTCACCGTGCTGTGGGCCTACCTGTCGTTCTCGCAGTTCCTCATCATCTGGGCGGGGAATCTGCCCGAGGAGATCCCCTGGTACCTTCGGCGTTTCTCTGGCGGGTGGGCCTATGTGGCTGTATTCATCGCCGTTTTTCATTTCTGCGCCCCCTTCGCGATCATGTTGTTCCGCTACGTAAAGCGAAATCCACGGTTACTGTATTTCGTCGCCATCTGGATGGCAGTTATCCGCATGGTCGACGTTTTCTGGATTGTTGAGCCGTCGTTCTACCAGGAAGGAATGCCGCTCCACAACCAGGGATTCAGCCTAAGTTGGATGGATCTGGCGGCGCCCATCGGCATCGGAGGTATTTGGATAGCTGCATTCATCTGGCAGTTGAAGCGGTTTCCGCTTCTACCCGTCAATGACCCGCGTCTCACCGAAATTCCCAAACGCATGGTGGAGGGCATTAATTGATGAGCGATCCCAAACACGAACATCCCGGATACGAGACTCGTGATGCCGATCTTCGCCAAGTGGTCTTCGCGGGACTCGGAGTCGCCGCCGGCACGCTGTTTGTCTGCCTCCTCATGTGGGGATTGTTCAACACGCTGAAGACTGCCGAAGCACCACCGGTCGCGCAAACCGGGCCCTCCCCGTGGCCTCCCGAGCCCCGCCTTGCAGTCCAACCTTGGGAGCAAATCCAGCAACTCCGGCGCGAGGAGGAAGAAGTTCTGAAGACCTATGGCTGGGTAGACCAGCGGGCGGGCAAAGTGCACATTCCGATTGATCGCGCGATGGATCTTATGGCGCAGCGCGGACTACGTGTGCAAGGAGGCGCCAGTGCTCCGCCTCGCTAGCATCGTCGCGATCACATCGTCTATCGCCGCCGCCCAACCGTTGGGAAGACCGCCCGCGCTGCGCAATATCGGACTCGATCAGCACCTCGACGCACAAGTGCCTCTTGACCTCACATTCAAGGATGAAGCCGGTAAACAGGTGCACCTTGCGGAACTCTTCCACGGTCGCCCGGTTGTGCTCTCTCTCGTCTATTACCAGTGCCCGATGCTCTGCAATATGGTGCTGAACGGTGAGACGCATGCCATGCGCAACACCGCCCTCGAACTGGGTCGCGATTACGACGCCATCACTGTGAGTTTTGATCCCAGCGAAACGCCCACACTGGCCGC
Organism: Bryobacterales bacterium; assembly: GCA_038212445.1. Taxonomy (GTDB): domain Bacteria; phylum Acidobacteriota; class Terriglobia; order Bryobacterales; family Bryobacteraceae; genus TMP-7. The sequence goes on along the minus strand of JBBQUM010000030.1, from coordinate 34,212 downwards.
AGCAAAAAAGGTGACCTACATGGAGCGTTTCCCCTCGCAATCCAACGCTGCTGCGGGCTGGCGGTTTCTCTGCGGCGATGAGGCGCAGATCCGCGCGCTGGCAGCGTCCGTGGGATTCAGATATGCCTGGGACGACGTCACCAAACAGTGGGCGCATGCGAGCGGCATTATTTTCCTTACGCCGGAAGGTCGCGTGTCTCGCTACATCTACGGCATTGAGTATCCCAAGCAAGATTTCCGCCTCGCCCTGGTCGAGTCATCGCGCGGGAAAATAGCCAGTACCAGCGACCAGATTCTGCTCTTCTGCTTTCATTACGACCCTTCGAAAGGTCGATACGGACTCGCTATTCTTAACGCTCTGAAAGTCGCGGGCACCTTCACCGTCCTGGCACTTGGCCTGTTCGTCGTCACCATGGTCCGCCGCGACCATCGCGAGGGGAGCGCCTGATATGTTTCAGATCTTCCCCACGCAGGCGTCGGCACTGGCATCCCAGGTTGACTTGCTCTACTCGTTTCTCGTGATAGTCAGCGTGGTTATGACGCTACTCATCTTCGCGGCGGTGGCGTTCTTCGCCGTTCGCTATCGCCGGAGGAGCGAGAGTGAACGGCCACTGTTGATCGACGGTTCGGTGAGACTCGAAGTGGCCTGGTCGGTCATTCCGTTTCTCGTGATGCTGGTGATGTTCGGCTGGGGCACTTACCTCTTTTTCAAGATTTACGCACCGCCGGGCGACGCATTGGATATCTACGTCGTGGGCAAACAGTGGATGTGGAAGCTTCAATATCCGGAGGGGCAGAGGGAAATCAACGAACTCCACGTGCCCGTGGGACAAATGGTCAGGCTAACGATGGCTTCCGAGGACGTTATTCATAGTTTTTTCGTGCCCGCATTCCGCATCAAGCGCGATGTTGTGCCGGGTCACTACAACACGGTCTCGTTCCAGGCCACTAAGCCCGGCCGTTATCACTTGTTTTGCGCGGAGTACTGCGGGACTCAACACTCAGGCATGATCGGTTGGGTGACTGTGATGCCCGTCCGCGAATATAAGGACTGGCTCACCCTAGGCGGCTCCGACTCCATGGCACAGCAGGGCGAAAAGCTGTTTCATCAGTACGGCTGCAGCTCGTGCCACTTACTCGACAGTCCGGGACGTTGTCCCAACTTACGCAATCTCTTTGGTCACAAGGTGCAGCTGGATGACGGGCGCACCATCATCGCCGACGAAGCCTATATTCGCGAGTCCATCATCAATCCCAACGCGAAGATCACGTATGCCTTCAAACGCGACGTCATGCCTACCTTCGAGGGGCAAATCAGCGAAGAAGCGATTCTTCAGTTGATCGTTTATATCAAGAGCCTTGCGCCCACTCCCGCTCCGGCCGTCAGTCCTGAAGGAAGGACACAATGAACATTGCTGTAAAGGCGGATTCGCCCGCAGTCAACTATTTGAACGCCGAATACGGCTGGAAATCGTGGCTGTTCACCACCGACCATAAGCGGATCGCTCTCCTATACCTCGTTTCAATCACCCTGTTCTTCTTCATCGGCGGCTTCTTCGCGATGCTCATGCGCATCGAACTGTTGACGCCGCGCGGCGATCTGGTGCAGGCCGATACCTACAACAAGCTGTTTACGATGCACGGCATCGTGATGATCTTCTTTTTCCTGATTCCGTCCATTCCGGCTGTCCTTGGCAATTTTTTCGTGCCCATCATGATCGGCGCTAAGGATCTCGCATTCCCACGCATCAACTTACTGAGTTGGTATATCTACATTCTCGGCGGAATCTTTACACTTAGCGCGATTTTGGCCGGCGGCGTCGATACCGGCTGGACGTTCTACACGCCCTTCAGCAGTACTTACTCGAATACATACGTGATGGCGACGGCCCTCGGCGTTTTCATAACCGGCTTTTCCTCCATACTTACTGGACTCAACTTCATCGTCACCATCCACAAGATGCGCGCGCCGGGAATGACCTGGAATCGTTTGCCCCTTTTCATCTGGTCCAACTACGCTACGTCGCTCATCCAGGTGCTCGGCACGCCAGTCCTCGCCATAACCATCCTGCTGCTGGCTGCCGAACGGCTTGCCCATATCGGCATATTCGACCCCGCCATCGGTGGTGATCCAATTCTGTTCCAGCACATGTTCTGGTTCTATTCCCACCCCGCCGTTTACATCATGATCCTGCCCGGAATGGGCGTCATGAGCGAACTGGTGGCATGTTTTTCGCGCAAACGGGTGTTCGGTTATAGCGCAGTCGCCATGGCTAGCCTTGCCATCGCGGTCATCGGCTTTCTGGTCTGGGGACACCACATGTTTGTCACCGGTCAGTCCATGTACGCCAGCATGTACTTCTCGTTCCTGAGCTTCCTGGTCGCCGTCCCTTCTGCCATCAAGGTATTCAACTGGACCGCTACCATGTACCGCGGCTCCATCTCATTCCAGACGCCGATGCTCTATGCCTTCGGCTTCATCGGACTGTTTACCATCGGCGGACTTACTGGGTTATTCCTCGCCACGATGGCGGTGGACATTCATGTTACCGACACTTACTTCGTGGTCGCGCACTTCCACTACGTAATGGTCGGCGGCATGGTGATGGCTTATTTGGGCGGCATACATTTCTGGTGGCCGAAAATGGTCGGCCGTATGTATCCCGAGGGCTGGGCCAAACTTTCCGCGCTAATAGTGTTTGTCGGCTTCAACCTGACCTTCTTCCCCCAATTCATCCTTGGCTACCTAGGCATGCCGCGGCGCTATCATGCCTATGCTGAAGAATTTCAGGTGCTCAATGTTATGTCCACCGCCGGAGCGTCCGTGCTTGCGGTTGGCTACCTGCTGCCGATGATCTACCTGATCTGGTCGTTGAAGTACGGGGAACGTGCACCCGCGAATCCATGGGGCGCGGTTGGCCTCGAGTGGATGACCTCTTCGCCGCCGCCCACCTTCAACTTTGAGGCCACGCCCGAGGTCACGTGGGAGGCGTACCAGTATCACGAGGTAAATGCGCCGGAGGTGGAAGTTGACGGCTGATACCGGACTGCGCATCGTGCAGCACGATCCCAACCTCCAGCACCATTTCGAGGAACCGAAACAACAGCACGAAGCCGCGACGCTCGGGATGTGGGCGTTCCTCGCCACCGAAGTGATGTTCTTCGGCGGTATGTTCGCCGCCTACAGCCTGTACCGCGCGTCTTATCCGGACGCCTTCGCCAGCACCAGTCAGCACATGGATGTCATCATGGGCGGCGTCAACACCGCGGTGCTGATTTGCAGCAGCTTGACCATGGTTCTCGCCGTCCGCGCCGCGCGACTCGGACAGCGAGGCATGATCGTGATGTTCATCCTGCTCACAATGCTGCTCGGCGCCGTCTTCCTTGGCATCAAAGGAATCGAGTACCACCACAAGTGGGTGGAACATTTAATCCCCGGCTTCAACTTCGAGTACGAGCCGCCGCAATATGCGCGTGAGGCCCAGATTCTGTTTTTCCTCTACTTCATGATGACCGGCATGCACGCCGTACATATGCTGATCGGCGAAGCCATGCTGGCCGTGCTCGCCGTGATGGCTTGGCGCGGACGTTTCACCGCCCGGTGGAATACGCCGGTCGATATGATCGGCCTCTACTGGCACTTCGTCGACATCGTCTGGATTTTCCTGTTCCCACTTCTTTACCTCATCGGGAAACATCATCTATGAGTCACGAGGCATCTTCCGTAAAGCCGTATATCGCCGTATGGGCCGCATTGATCGCCCTCACCGTTACCACCGTCGTGGTGGCCGAAATCGACCTTGGCGAGGGGAACATCGTGCTTGCCATGACCATCGCCGTGATCAAAGCGACACTCGTCGCCGCAGTGTTTATGCACGTCAAAGGCAGCAGCGCTCTCATCAAGTTGTTCGTCGTGGCGGGCTTCTTCTGGATGCTGATTCTCTTTAGCCTCGTCTTCGGCGATTACATCTCACGCGGGTGGCTCGCGCCCGGCAGGTGGTGGTAATCATCGACTCACCCTGCCAGACTGGTCGTCGATGCTCGTTGAGTCCGACCAACAGCTGGTCCAGATTGTGGATGCCGCGCTCGCCGAAGCCGTGAGGCGCAGTGGTTCGTGGCTCGAGTGCGGTCCAGGTTGTTCGCAATGCTGCCTTGGCCCGCTCGAGATTACCGAACTGGACGCTCTGCGCCTGATCCGCGGACTTGCCACGTTGGACGGGCAGCATGCCGCCGTTATCCGTTCCCGCGCCGCCGCCTACCGGGCTGAAGCTGAAGACGCACCCTGCCCAGCGCTCGACCTTGAATCCGGACGCTGCGACCTCTACGAGTTCCGTCCAATCACCTGCCGCGTCTTTGGACCGCCTGTGGCCGTCGGCGACTCCGGCATCGGCGTCTGCGAACTCTGCTACGGCGAGGCCACCAACGATCAGATCGCATCGTGCGCCGTTCATGCGGACGACGATGGACTCGAGGCCGCTCTCCTCGAGGGTCTGCCTCAACGCATGACTACCGTCGCTGAGGCGCTACTGCGCTGACTACTTGCGTCCGAAATCTGCAGGATTCTCGCCCCACCGGCGCGTCTCCCATTTGAGGATTGGGTTCGTGAGACGGTTTTCCTTCAAATACGCCACCGCGCGATCGATTAATTCGAAGATGCGGCCGTTTTGTTCGGTCGGCAGCAGTTTCGTGCGGCAGACCTTCGCCTTCACCCAGCCGATGGCATTTCGCGAGTCCGAGTAAATCACCACGTCGGTCCGTCCCTCGCGCTTCAGGAACGCGGCTGCATGCACGATGGCTAGGAATTCTCCGATGTTGTTGGTGCCGTCAGGCATCGGTCCGCAGTGGAACACTTCTTCGCCCGTCGCGATCCAAATGCCGCGATACTCCATCGGACCTGGCACGCCGGCGCACGCCGCATCGACAGCCATCGCGCTTGTGTCCACCTCCGACGACAGCGTCGCAGCATCCGGCTTCGCCACCGCCGGGCGAGGACCTGATGACGACCGGTATACCGGCGCGTTGCCCCGGTAAGCCTGCTCAGCCTCTGCCCTCGATTCAAAACTCTTGTAGCGAGCGTCCGGGAATCCAGTCACCTGCCGCGACGCCTCATCCCAGGTCAAGTAAATGCCCGGTTGCACGCCACGCCAGACAACATAGAACTTCTGTTTCTTCATCTTTGAAATTACGTCGCGTCAACCGGCGATCCGCAACCCGGACAGAACCGCACGCCGGGAGTGAGTCCGATACCGCAGCGCGGACAGAATCCTCCACCCTGCACGTTCGCCTGTGGTGGCTGAACTTGCGGTTGGACCGGTGGTTGGGGCTGCGGCGGGTACGGTTGAGGCGGATACGGCTGCGGAGGATACCCCGGCTGATTCGTCCGTCCCCTGTTCACCAGGAAGTAAATCAGCGCGGCAATCGCGATCAGCGGCAGCATCATGAACAACAAGCCGCCGAATGGGAAGCAGCCCAGACATCCCAATCCTCGCATCCGTCGCACTCGCATCCGTGTCTCCTTGAGTGAAGTCGAATTGTAGCAAACGGTCGTAATGAATTCAGCGCCGCCGCGGTGCACAATAGCAACATGCTTCGAAGCTTCACGCTCGCCGCCATTGCCGCCCTTACGCTCTCTGCTCAGAACTACAAACCCATGTTCGACGGACACTCCCTGGCCGGTTGGGAAATCATCGGCGACGGCTTCTGGCAGTTCATGTCCGACGGCACGCTGCTCGGCGGCAGGCGTCCGCCCCGCGCTGAACCCGCCTCCGGCTCAGACACCATCACCCGCGCCCAGTACACCGCGTGGCGCGACCAGCAGAGTTGGCTCTACACCTCCCGCAACGACTACGCCAATTTCGATCTGCACGTCGAGTTCTGGACCCGCGTCCAGGGCAACAGCGGCATCTCTATCCGCGATTCGTCCCGCGCCAAATGGGGTGTCGTCATTCCTCCCGACTACAAACGCACCCCGTCCAAAATCGGCTACGAGATTCAGATCAACAATCAGTACCCGGATCCGCACCCCACCGGCAGTATCTACGGATTCGCCGACGCAAAGGTGGGCGCGCAGAAGGACAACGAGTGGAATACGCTCGACATCGAATCCCGCGCCGAGATGATTCGCGTAAAGCTGAACGGCGTCGTCGTTGCTGAACACCCCGGCGATCCCAACCGTCCCAAGACTGGCCCCATCGGTCTCCAGCTACACGATCAGTTCAGCATCATCATGTTCCGCAACATCAAAATCCGCGAATATTAGAGGCTCTCCCGGCGTTCCCGGAAGAATTCCTGGATCATCTCCGCGGCTTCCGCGCCCAACACTCCTTCGACAATCTTCAACCTGTGATTCAACAAGTCTGAATCGGCCAGCGCAAACTTGCTTCTCACTCCGCCAAACCGCAAATCCCGGCACGCAAACACTAACCGGTCCACGCGCGCGTGCACCAGCGCCCCCGCACACATCACACAAGGCTCCATGGTCACGTACATCGTGGACCCCGTCAGCCGGTAATTCTCAATCGACTGAGCCGCTTTACGGATCGCCAGCATCTCGGCATGCGCCGTAGGATCGTGTAACGTGACCGGTGAGTTGTGCGCGCGCGCAATGATCTCGCCTGAGAGCACCAGTACTGCGCCTACCGGTACCTCGCCTGCGGACACTGCAATCCGCGCCTCAGCCAGCGCTTCCGCCATAAAACGTTCGTCTACCGTCATCCGTCATCCGCCGATCTGAACCCGCAGTTTACCGAAATGCAATCTCACTCCTGGTTCCTGTCATCTAAACTTGTTCAAGACGCCATGTTCAAGTATCTTCCCCTGGTTTTCAAGAACAGCTTGCGCAATCGACGCCGCAGCCTGTTAACCATCTCGAGCATTGCCGCCTCGATGTGCCTGCTCGGCGTTTTGTTCGCCTTGTATAGCGCGCTCTTCCTGTCGGAACCCAAGGCCGAGGACGCGTTACGGCTCATCACTTACCATAAGGTCTCCCTCGGTCAGGCGCTGCCTGGCTCCTACGAAGGCAAGCTCCGCCAGGTCCCCGGCGTCAAGGCTGTGACTGTCTACCAGTGGTTCGGCGGCACATATAAGGATGCGCGCGACCAGCGAAATTTCTTCGCCCGCTTCGGCGTCGAGCCCGCCCGCCTCTTCGAGATCCGTCCCGACTATCAACTTCCGCCCGACCAGAAGCAGATGTTCCTTACCAGTCGCACCGCCGCCATCGCCAGCCGCAAACTGGCCGCAAAGTTCGGATGGCAGCCTGGTGAAAAAATTCCGCTCACCGGCGACATCTTCCCCGTCAAGCTCGAACTCACACTCGCCGGAATCTTCGACGCGCCCAACACCGACGAGGTCCTCTACTTCAACCACGAGTACCTGCGCGAGGGCCTCACTGGCGACCGCAAGGATCAGGTGGGCTCCTTCTGGCTCCTCGCTGATAGCGAGGCGTCCGCCCGCACCATCCCCTCCGCCATCGACAAGTCATTCGACAACGCTCCCGAGCCCACCAAGACCGAAACCGAATCCGCCTTTACGCTCCAGTTCCTGTCGTTCCTCGGAAACCTCAAACTTTTCCTGGTGGCCATCTGCGCCGCGGTCACCTTCACCATCCTCCTGGTATCCGGCAACACTATGGCCATGAGCGTCCGCGAACGCATCCGCGAAGTCGGCATTCTCAAGACGCTCGGCTATACCAACGGCGCCATCCTGGGAATCGTCCTAGGCGAGGCTGCTTTCATCTCGCTGATCGGCGGAATCGTCGGACTCCTGCTTGCCGGCGGACTCATGAGTGTCGTCCGCCAAGGCGCCGCCGGCTTCGCTCAGCTTCAGCAGATGGGGCTCACCCCGGGCTTCTCAATGCTCTGCCTTGGGTTCGCCGTCGCCATCGGCGTCCTCAGTTCGGTGGTGCCGGCTGCGAATGCATCGCGCACCAACATCCTTGACGCTTTGAGAAATGCCGGTTAGCCCGCTCTGGACATAGCCATGAAACTTCCGCTCTCCTACAACCTCCGTAATCTTGCCGTTCGCAAGACCAGCACCATCATGACGGCGCTCGGCGTCGCTATGACGGTGGCCGTGCTCCTCGCCGATCTTGCCCTGGTCAACGGTCTGCGCCAGGCGTTTCAATCCACCGGCGACGCGCGCAACCTGCTCGTCCTCCGCAAGGGCGGCACGTCTGAGCTCAACAGCGGCGTCACGCGCCAGCAATATCAGGACATCAAGTTCAAGCCCGGCATCGCGCGCAACGACAAGGGAGAGCCTATGGCCTCGCTTGAAATCGTCACCATCGTCAGCCTCAAGAGCAGCGACACCGGCAACAACTCCAACATCATGGTGCGCGGCCTCACGCAGACCGGTGTCGACATGCGCACCATCAAAATCGCTGAAGGACGCTGGTTCGCCCAGGGCCAGCGCGAGATCGTCGTCGGTAGCGGAACCGCTAAGCGCTATCCCGATGCCCGTCTCGGCAAGCAGATGCGTTTCGGCAAAGGCTACTGGACGGTCGTAGGCATCATGGACGCCGGTTCAAGCGCCGCCAACAGCGAAATATGGGGCGATCTCAATCAGATCGCCAGCGACTTCAACCGCGACAACGGGCTGAGCGTCGTGCTCGTCCGAGCCACCGACGATGCCACTGTGTCCGCCTTGATGAACTCGTTGAACGACGACATCAAGCTCAACATGAGCGCTCGCTCCGAGCGCGAATACTACGACCAGCAAACCATCTCCGGCGCGCCCGTCCAGTATCTCGGCATCCTGGTCGCCGTTATCATGGCCATCGGTTCCAGCTTCGCCGCAATGAACACTATGTATGCCTCTGTTGCCCGGCGCGCAAAGGAAATCGGTACCCTGCGCGTGCTCGGATTCTCGAAGGGCTCCATCATGATCAGTTTCCTGATCGAGTCGCTGCTGCTGGCCGGTATCGGCGGCATCATCGGATGCCTGCTTGTGATTCCGCTCAACAACGTCACCACCGGCATCGGTAGCTTCATCAGCTTCAGCGAGATTTCGTTCAATTTTAAAGTGGGTCCGCGCGTTATGCTCAACGGACTGTTATTCGCACTCTTCATGGGAGCCATCGGGGGACTGTTTCCGGCACGCCAAGCCGCGAATAAGGAAATCCTCTCGTCGCTCCGGGATGTTTAATATATGGCCTCCACCATCGACTCTGAACTCAGTAGCCTGAAAATCGATCGCACGCGTAAGCGCCAGCCCGACAGCGGTGCGGGAAAGATCTGGTGGATCGCTGCCATAGTCATTCTTCTGCTCGGCGCCGGCTGGTTCGCATACTCTCGGGCCAACGCCGCCATCCCCGTCGACACCGCTCGTGTACGCGCGGTTTCGCCCGGTGTGGCTGCGGCTGAGGGCTCGGTGATCCTCAACGCCACCGGCTATGTCGTGGCTGCCCACAAGATACAACTCGCCTCCAAGGTCATGGGCAAAGTGGCCTGGATTGGCGTCGAGAAGGGCGATAAGGTCAAGCAGGGACAGGTTCTCGTGCGCCTCGAAGAGGACGAGTACAAAGCCACTGTTACCCAGTCGCGCGGCAACTTGAACGCTCTGCTGGCGCGTCTGGCCGAACTCGAGAATGGCTCACGTCCCGAGGAAACGGCGCGCGCCAAGGCCGATGTCGCCAGCGCTAAGGCCGACCTCGAGACTGCCCGCATCAATTTGGAGCGTACCCGCGGTCTGGTCGACCAGAAGGTCGCCGCCCGCCAGACGCTCGACGATGCGCAGGGCCGCAACGATTCCGCGCTGGCCCGCGTCAATTCGCTTCAGCGCACGCTCGATCTCTCCGTTCTCGGCCCTCGTAAGGAACAGATCGACGCCGTTAAAGGCCAAATTGAACAGGCTCGCGGACAGCTGGCTTATTCCGAAACCCAGCTCGACAATACCGTCATCCGCGCCCCCGTATCCGGCACCATCCTTGAACGCAACGTCGAGAAGGGCGAGTTCGTCACCACCGGGTTCGTTGGAGATCGCGGAGCCAAAGGCTACGTTGTCTCCATCGCAGACCTCACTGATCTCAAGGTGGAACTCGACATCAACCAGAACGATTTCGCCCGCCTCGACCCCCGCCAGAAAGCCATCGTCACCACCGACGCTTACGGTCAGGATGTGAAATGGGACGGCGTGATCGACGAAATCTCGCCCGAAGCGAACCGTCAGAAGGCCACCGTCCAGGTGAAGGTCAAAGTGCTCAACCCCGACCAGCGCCTGCGTCCCGAAATGAATGCCAGCGTCGCCTTCATCGCCAAAGATCAGCCGAAGACCGCGTCGCCCGGCGGCAAACCGGTGATCATGGTTCCGCCCGCGGCCGTTAAGGACGGAGCCGTCTTCGTGATCGTCAACGGGAAGGTCACCCGCCGCGCCGTGAAAACCGGCGGCACCACCGCCCAGGGTGTCCGCATCGAGGATGGATTGATCGGTGGCGAGGACATCGTCGTCAATCCACCGGCCGATCTGAAAGATGGCGCCAAAGTCAAACCCGCCGCGAATAAATAACAAGGATTCTCACTATGCCCGAAGCCGTTATTCAAACTCGAAAACTGACTAAAGAATACGTTCGCGATGAGTTCCACGTACTCGCGCTAGCTGACTGCGACATCGATATCAATAAGGGCGAGTTTGTCGCACTCATGGGTCCCTCGGGCTCCGGCAAGTCGACGCTCCTCCATCTCATCGCCGCCATGGACCGCGCCACCGATGGCGAGATCCTCGTACTCGGCGAGAACCTCCGCGCCCTGTCCGATCGTGAAATTGCCCACTGGCGCAACATCCACATCGGGTTTATTTTCCAGTCCTTCAACCTCATCCCGGTGCTCACCGCTCTCGAAAACGTCGAGCTTCCGCTCAAGCTCACCAGCTTGAATAAGAAGGAGCGCCTGGAACACGCAGCTACCGCCCTTCGCCTGGTTGGACTCGGCGATCGGCTTGGCCACTTTCCGCGCCAACTCTCCGGCGGTCAGGAGCAGCGCGTTGCCATCGCTCGCGCCATCGTCACCGACCCCGACCTCATCCTTGCCGACGAGCCCACTGGCAACCTCGACGCGGCCTCGGCACAGGAAGTCCTCACGCTACTTCGCAAGCTCAACCAGGATTTCGGTAAGACCATCGTCATGGTGACCCACGATCCGCACGCCGCGCATTTCGCCACCAAGATTCGCAACCTTGATAAGGGACGCATGCTTCCTGAAGGTCAGGCGCCTGAAGATTGGGCCGGAAGCGTGGCCGCTGGACGCGCGTGACGGCGCTATATTAACGTCTATGGCCATCATCGCCGTGGCGGGACGCAAAGGCGGTATCGGGAAATCGACCATCGCTGGAAATCTCACGGCGGAGTTCGCCGATATGGGACGGACCGTCGTACTGCTCGATGCCGACCCACAGCATAGCCTGGTCTCCTGGGCCGAGCAGGGCGACGGACTGCTTTCGCAGTGTGTTCGCCGCGTGGACAAAGGCGATCCCGCAAAGCTCAAGCTCAAGGTGAAAGCCGCCGTCGACGAGGCCGACGTGGTCCTGATTGATACTCCGCCCGGCATGCCTGAAACGGCCTATCAGGCCGCTATGCTCGCCGATCTCGTATTGCTCCCCTGCGGTCCGTCGCCGCTCGACATGTTCGCCCTCAAAGAGGCCATCGCGCTCGCCCTCAAAGCACGTGCCGCCCGTCGTTCCAAAAAGCCGCGCATCCGCCTCGTGCCCTCCAAAGTTTCGATGAATACGAACCTCGGCCGGAGCCTTCAGGAATCTTTGAAGAAGATGGGAAACAAGACCCTGCCCGCGATTGGCCAGCGCGTCGTCGTGGCCGAGGCCGTGGCGAATGGCTTGACGGTCCGCGAATTCGCTCCCAGTTCGACCGCCGCGGAGGAATTCGCTCAACTCGCGAAAGCCGTCGACAAAATCGCGCGCCGCTAGTCCGGCACCACGTCGCTTAGCTTTTCGATCAGCTTCCTCTCATGTGGACTGAACCGGCCCCTGAACTCCGCCGAGTTCATCCGCGCTTTTCGCTCCGGCTCCGGCAGTCCCCGCATGTCCCGCAACTCGCTCCGCACTGACCGTTGACGATCCGGCGGCAGGTTGGTCATCTGGTTCACCGCCTGCCGCACCGCCTGCTGCTTTTCCGGAGACAACTCGCGGAATCGCGCCACTCGCGCCTTTTCCTCGGGCGAGAGCTTGTCCAGATGATCGAGTCGCCGCTCAATATTCTGGCGCCGCTCAGGCGGCACTCGCTCCAGCGCTTTCTGCCTCTGCGCCGGCGTCATCTTTTCGAGCTTCTCGATCGGGCGCTCCGCTTTGGGGGGCTTCGGCGGTTTCGGCGGGCGCTTCTCTCCGGCTAGCGCCAAGTCAGTTGAGAACCCCGCAATCACGCAAAACAACAGCAGCCATGGCATGAGCTACATCGCAGACGGAGAAGCATCCGAGAGCTTCTGGAGTAGATCGATGTCGTCGAGGGCGCTCTCCACTTGGTCCACGTCGAGTTTCTCGCTCTTGACTTGTGCATCCGGCGGTGGCGCGGACAGCCGCGGCCCCGGTGTCTCGATAATCAGCGCTATGGCCAGCGTCGCCGCTATCGCTCCAAGCGGGACCAGCGGACGCCATGAAAGCGGCCATAGCCGGGCCGCCGCAAGTCGAGCGTAGCGTCTCACCGGACTCACGCCTTCCTCCCGCTCAATCGCTTGGTATAACCGCCGGTTAAAGTCCGCCGACAGCGGTACATCGTCCCAGCTGTCGAGCAGCGTCCACAATTGTTGCTGGCGGGCGAGTGCGTGCTCGCAGTCCGGGCAGCCGGCGGCGTGCTGTTCGAATTCCCGCGCCGCGTGCCTATCCAGAGTGCCGGCGCAGTAGTCAACCACCGTCTCCGGCCCAACGCCCTTCGCCGCGCAACTCATAGTGGTCTCCTCAGTGTACGCGCCTCATGAAAACTGCGCCAGCCGCTCGCGCAGCGTCTCGTAAGCCCGAAACAACAGGCTCTTCACCGCTGACTCCGTGCAATTCAACGACGAAGCAATCTGCGAATACTCCAGTTCCTCGTACTTGTGCATCAACACGGCAGCCCTCTGCTTCACTGGCAGCGTCTCAATCGCCTGCCTCACTTCATACAGCCGCGCATCGCGCACCAGGCTCTGTTCCACATTTAACTGGCGATCCCAAAGCTGTTTAGCCGGGCCACCGGTGAGTTCCCCATCCAGCCGGCCTTCGTTTCTTTCGTTCTTGCGATCGCGTATCCAGTTCAACGCCAGATGGCTCGCAATCCGGAACAGCCACGTTGTGAATTTCGCCGTCGGCTCATAACTGGCACGGGCCCGGTACACTCGTAGAAAAACCTCCTGCGCCAATTCTTCGGCTACAGGGTGATCTTGCACCATCCGGTACAGGAAGTGAATGACTGGCCGCCGGTGACGATCGAGCAGCAGCGCGAACGACGAAACGTCGCCGTCTCGCACACGCAGCATCAATTCGGCATCCCGCTCCAGCGCCGCTACTGCTTCCATATCTTGCTTAACCCCCTGAGGGCTGCGAGGTTGCGGTGATTCCTGGCCATTTCGCGGGTCCATCAGTCCTCGCCACCAAGACGAGCCCCGGTTACATTGGTTTACCCGGCAAACATTAAAACCAGTAACCCTCTCCGTCCTCCATTCGCCAAAGCGCGACAATGAATCACATGGCTACCCTCGCCCGGACTCTGCCCCCAGGACCTCGTAATCCCATCATGCTGGGCCACCTTCAGAGTTTCCGCCGCGACGCTCCCCGCTTTCTTCTGAAGACGGCCCGTGAGTTTGGCGACGTCGCCTACTTCCGCCTCGCCAAACAAAATACTTATCTGGTGAGCGACCCCGCGCTCATCCGTGACGTCCTCGTCACCCACCAGCACAACTTCACCAAGAGCCGCTTGCTTCAACGCGCCAAAGCCCTCCTCGGCGAAGGTCTACTGACCAGCGAAGCTCCCCTCCACACTCGCCAGCGCCGGCTCGTCCAACCCGCGTTCCATCGCGGACGCCTCGCCGGCTATGCCGAAACGATGATCGCCGACGCCGTTCGTTCCCGCGACCGGCTTGTCCCCAACCAAACCCGCGATATCTCCGTCGAGATGATGCGTCTCACCCTCGCCATCGTCGCCCGGACTCTCTTCAATGCCGATGTCGAAAAGGAAGCTCCCGAAATCGGCGACGCGCTCGGTGCCATCTTGCATTTGTTTGAAATCGTCATGAGCCCGTTCTCCGAGATTATCGAGAAACTGCCGTTGCCCTCAGTCCGCCGCTTCCATGCCGCCAAGAAGCGCCTCGACGAGACCATTTACCGGATCATCAACGAGCGGCGGCAGTCTGGAGAGGATCGCGGGGATCTGCTGTCCATGCTCCTTCTCGCACAGGACGAAGAAGGCACCGGCGGCATGTCCGACGAGCAGGTCCGCGACGAGGCCCTGACGATCTTTCTCGCCGGTCACGAGACCACCGCCAACGCCCTCACCTGGACCTGGTATCTCCTCTCGCAGAACCCCGAGGCCGAGGCGCGCTTCCACGACGAACTCCGCACGGTTCTCGAAGGACGCGTCCCCACGCCTGACGACTTTCCGCGACTCCCCTACACCACCATGATCTTCAACGAGTCGTTGCGCCTATACCCGCCCGCCTGGGGCGTCGGACGGATGGTGGCCAAGCCTCTTGAAATCGGCGGCTACTCGCTTGAGTACCGCGACATCGTGCTCATGAGTCCCTACGTCGTCCATCGTGATCCACGCTACTACCCCGAGCCCGATCGCTTCATGCCCGAGCGCTGGACCGCCGAACGCAAAGCCCAATTGCCGAAATTCGCCTTCTTCCCCTTCGGAGGCGGCGCCCGCATGTGCGTCGGCGAGCACTTCGCCTGGATGGAAGGCGTCCTCCTGCTCGCCGCGATCGGACAGCGTTGGCGCTTCCGCCTCGCCCCCGATCAAAAGATCGACCACCAAGCGTTGATCACCCTCCGTCCCAAGTACGGAATGCACATGACGCCTGAACTCTACGAGAAGTGATCAAATCCAGCACACCAGGGCTCCGCAATAACATCACTGATGTCCGCTTTCTTGAGTTTCCAAGTGCCTTTATTCGCGGCTGCGAATAAACCGGTGTCAGAGACCGATTTATTTTGCGGGTACAGGTGTCAGACACTGCCGGAATCGGTCTGTGAGAGGGCGTCAGCGTCCTCTGATCTGACAGACCCTGGGCGATTTTGCGCCCGGCGAGACACACGTGATGGGACGAGTGCTTGGCCCGGAGCGTTGACGCTATCTGATTCGTGCGCTGGGTTAACCTCGGTGAGGGAGCAATACAAATCGGAAAACCCTTCTGCGTTCGACAAAGCTTCTACTCCCAAGTTCATCAATGACAATCACAAGTACCGTCCGCATGAGTCTACTGTTATTCCTGGCAAGCACTGGCGCACAGCCTTGCGCCGGGCAGTCCATCGCTGACCTCAGCCGCCCACTCTGCGGTACTGTGCTTGCGAGGCTGGCGCAACAAAGAGTCAGGCGAACACCGGATGTGTTCCTGCCACGTTTCGAGGTAAGGAGTTGTTCGCCAGTGGACAATCAGTTCGTTGCCTGGGGCCGTGATCGTTCGACCCCACAACTCATCGCCACCACTGCCGACAGCGTTCTTGTCCAGTTTGCGACGGCCGGCGGTGTACTCGTGGCCGTGACCACCGGCGGACCTCACTATCTGATATTCGTGATCTCGTTTGAGGGCGGCAAAGATCCTTCTGATGGAGTCGGAAAACTTGTGTTGCAGGCTGTCACAAAGAGTGACGTACAGATTCATGTCAATCAGAGTCGACTGCGAATCGAATACAAGAGTCTCAGAGGTGAGCCGAGACAGGCTGAATACCCGACGCGGCTCGAATTTGGCGCGCGTTGATTCACCACCGCGCAAAGTGCCGGACGTACGCGGCGTCGCTTTCCACGCGAGCAGTCCCCGCGGCGGCCAGACGGTTGCAGTTGGCGGCTATCTCTTTGAAGCATCCTTGATCCGTCACTGGCGAACCCATGCCTTGCTGGCCGAGGATGGCGGGATGCTGCCTCGAGTCGGCGCCCGGCGAGTTCATCATCGTTGGCAGCGGTCCGACTGTGAGGATGAAACGGGACCCCGATACCGACTCCAAATTTGCAGGCATCACCAGCATTGAAGAGGTCTCGAAAGACGGTCCTGAATGGGTGGTTTCCCGCCGCGCGAATGGCGATCAGAGCAATCAGGGCCGCCAACTGAGTATGTACGCGAAGGACGTTCGGACCTGGCGCGTTTGGCTCTACAGCGCGTCTCAGTAAACCAGTAGTCGCCCGGCGCTTCGAGCCTCGCTAAGATGGTCACCAAGGTAATGAGCGTTCCAGCGTTGAATCCCGGATCCCTGACGATCGCCCTTCTTGCGGCAGCGTGCCTTTCCGCTGCTCCAACCTTGCCTGACGGCAGCGGTAAAGCCGAAACGGTCCGGCTCTGCGGCAAATGCCACTCGCTCGACCAGACCGTCTCTCTGCGCCAGTCGCAGGCCGGCTGGACGGAAACGATCTCGAAGATGGTCAATCTTGGGGCGCAGGGCAACGAACGGGAACTGAATGCGGTTCTCAAATATCTCGTGAAGTTCTACGGAACGCCCGGAGCGAATACCGAAACGCCTCGCGCGAACCTGCCGGCCCCCGGCAACCCCGCTCCGGTTGAACCCCGGGCCGAAACAAACACCCACGAATTGGTTTTGCCCGCTGCCGGACCAGCCGATCCCGCCAGGGAGTGGCAAACCTACGGTCATGACGCGGGCGCCATGCGCTTCTCGCCGCTCAAGCAGATTACCCCCGACAATGTCGGCAATTTGAAAGTCGCATGGGTGTATCACATGCGGCCTCCAGGATTCACTGGAGGCGCACCCGCCGCGCGTCCGAATGCCGGGCCCGACGCTCCCTCAGGCGATGAGACCGACGCCCCGCGCCGGGTCCAGTTCGGCGCCGGCTTCCGTCCCGCGGAAGTCACCCCGCTGGTGATTCGCGGAATCATGTACCTCGCTACGCCCTACTCCCGCGTCGCCGCAGTCGACCCCGTCAACGGCAAGGAACTCTGGTCCTATCAATTGCCCTCTGGCAATCCTTCTACCCGCGGCATCGAATATTGGGGCGGCGACGGCAAGACTGCGGCCCAGGTGGTGTTTGGCTCAAGCGACGGCAAGATGTACTCTCTCGACGCCACCACCGGGAAGCCCAACCCGGCGTTTGGCGATAACGGAATCGTCAATCTGAACACCTCCGCCATCATGCGTGGGCTTCCTGGCCGCAACGGGCTGACGTCGCCGCCCATCATCTATAAGCATCTTGTGATCACCGGCGGCACCACTCAGGAAAATCCTCCGCACGGTCCCGCGGGCGATGTTCGCGCATGGGACATGCGCACCGGAAAACTGGTCTGGACCTTCCACTCCATTCCTCAGGCAGGTGAGAAGTACAACGATTCCTGGGCCGGCGATAGCTGGAAGAATCGCTCAGGCGTCAATGTCTGGGGCTTTCTGACCGTCGACGAAAAGCGCGGCATCGTGTACATGCCGTTTGGCGCGCCGTCCGTTGACCAGTACGGAGGCGATCGCGCGGGAGACAATCTCTTCGGTACCAGCCTCGTCGCCGCCGACGCCAATACCGGCAAATATCTGTGGCACTTCCAAGTGGTTCACCACGACATCTGGGATGCCGACATGACCGGTGCCCCCACCCTGATAGACGTCCAGCAGGATGGGAAAACCATCCCCGCCGTGGTGGCGATAAACAAGACCGGCATGGTTTTTCTTCTCAACCGCGTCACCGGCCAACCCATCTACCCTGTCGAGGAGCGTCCTGTACCGGCCAGCGAAGTCCCTCTCGAGCGAGCATCCAAGACCCAGCCCTTTCCCGTTAAGCCGCCGCCGCTGGCGCGCATGTCCTTTACTAAGGATCAAGTCGCCACAGTCACTCCCGAACTTCAGGCCGCTTGCGGAAAACTGCTCGAGGGTCTCCAGGTCGGTGGCCCGTTCCTCCCGCCGGCCTTCAACCGTCTGCGCGTGCAGTTTCCCGGCAATCACGGCGGCGTCAACTGGGGCGGTCTTTCATTTGATCCGCAACTCGGCTATCTCTTCGCCAATATTAATGAGTTGGGACAGGTCTCCGGTCTCAAGGATCACGATCCGAAGAGTGGCCAGGCAATGGCTAATGGACAAGGCAATCGGGTCGATCCCAATGGTCCTTACGAGGGCTTCCCGGGGGGCGGCCGCTTTAGCGTTCGAGGCACTGGACCGCAGCAACTTCCCTGCCAGCAGCCTCCCTGGGGCGAACTGGCCGCCGTCAATGTGAACACCGGCCAAATCGCCTGGAAAGTCCCGCTTGGTGTCACCGATAGCCTGCCCGAGGGCAAGCAGAATACCGGACGTCCCGGCAATGGTGGCACCATTGCCACCGCTGCTGGCTTGGTCTTTGTCGGCGCAACCGACGACGCTCGTTTTCGCGCCTTCGATGCCCGCAGCGGCAAGGAATTGTGGACAGTGAAATTGGAAGGCGCCGCCGAGGCCACTCCCATGACATTCGAAGGCCGCGACGGCCGCCAGTATGTCGTGATTGCGGCCACCGGAGGCGGATTTTTCAATAATCCCGTTACCGGCGACAGCATCGTCGCCTTCGCTCTCGATCCCGTAAAATGAGTTTCTATTGATGCCTCCCGTGAACGTCGACCCCAACAAAGTCCGCGAATTCAAGAACTCTGAAACTTTCTATAAATGGCTGGGCAAGAACCACGACAACGAAAACGAGCTGTGGATCAAAATTCATAAGACCGGTTCCGGACTGCAATCCATCACGCCCAAGGAAGCCATCGATGTGGTTCTGTGCTGGGGCTGGATCGATGCCATCCGCAAGGGGTTCGATGATAAGAGCTTCCTGCAGCGCTATACGCCCCGCGGCAAGAAAAGCATTTGGAGCCGTATCAACGTCGACAACGTCGCACGGCTCATCGACCAAGGGCGGATGACCGCACACGGGCTCAAGCATGTGGAGGCAGCCAAGGCCGACGGTCGTTGGGATCGCGCCTATGGGAGCGGTAAGGAGATGCGAATCCCCGACGATCTACAGGCCGCCATTGATGCCGAGCCCAAGGCCGCCAAAATGCTTCAAAAATTGAATGCGCAAAACCGCTTTGCCCTCGCGTTCCGTGTCCACAACATGAAAACCGAGAGCGGACGGAAGAAGAAAATCGCGGACTTTGTCGCGATGCTCAAGCGCGGCGAAACCATCTACCCGCAGAAAGCCAGTCGATAATCAAACATGCCGCAGACCACCACTTCTCCTGATGCCGCGGTCGTTTTATTTCGCGGCCATTGACATAGGCCTCCGCGACCGCCTACACGTGCGACGCGCCCCGGACTACCACCCGGTGTCCGGCGCCTGCGAGCGTGGTCTCCTGACGCGCTAATTCCAGATCATGCTCCACCATCATCCGCACCAGTTCCGCAAAAGTGACCTTCGGTTCCCAGCCCAGAACGGCGCGTGCCTTCGACGAGTCCCCCAATAAATAATCCACCTCGGTGGGACGATAATACCGCCGGTCAATGTCGACATACTTTGACCAGTTCACTCCGCAGTACTCACCGGCCAAATCCAGAAAATCGCGAACCGAGTGCGCCTCGCCCGTCGAGATGACGTAATCGTCAGGCTCTGGCTGTTGCAGCATCAGCCACATCGCCCGTACATAGTCACCGGCAAATCCCCAGTCACGCTTGGAGTCGAGATTGCCGAGAAACAGCTTTTCCTGCAAGCCGAGCTTGATTCGAGTCAACGCCCGCGTGATCTTGCGGGTGACGAATGTCTCGCCCCGGCGCGGCGACTCGTGGTTGAACAATATCCCGTTCGACACGTGCAGTCCGTACGCCTCGCGATAGTTGACTGCGTACCAATGCGCCGCCACCTTGCTCGCTCCGTACGGACTCCTCGGGTAGAAGGCGGTCCTCTCGCTTTGCGGCGGCGCGGAGGCTCCATACATTTCTGACGAGCCCGCCTGGTAAAGCCGCACCTTCTTGCCCGACGCCTGCACCGAGTCCCGCAGCGCCTCCAGTAATCGCAAGGTTCCGGTCGCCACTACGTCGGCTGTGTACTCCGACTGGTCAAAGCTCACCCGGACATGAGACTGTGCGCCAAGGTTGTAAACCTCGTCCGGGCGTACGCGGTCCAGAATTCGTCGTAGCGATGTGCCGTCCGCCAGATCGCCAAAGTGGAGATACAGCCTGG
This sequence comes from Bryobacterales bacterium, assembly GCA_038212445.1. GTDB lineage: Bacteria > Acidobacteriota > Terriglobia > Bryobacterales > Bryobacteraceae > TMP-7. The sequence goes on along the minus strand of JBBQUM010000030.1, from coordinate 13,961 downwards.
TGCCGTGTTCGTGCGGATCGGAGTAAAGCGCGTCCAGACGGTCAGTATTGAAGGTCGACGAACGTCGAACGATCCCGTGAACCTCGTAGCCCTTGCTCAAGAGGAGTTCTGTTAGGAAGGATCCGTCCTGCCCGGTTATCCCGGTAATCAAAGCTCGATTCAACCTTATATACTCCTCCCCTCAGTATCTCAGACCGTCCCGCCCTGCTAGCCGGTCTCCGCCGCAAGAACGCTTCGTCGGCAACGGCACGTCATTCGTCGGCAATGCGCCGCCATCCGTCCGTTATTATTTGCGGGTAATCGCGGTTTCAGGCAAGCTGTTACAGACATGCCCGATAACAGTATCAGCGTCCGAGGACTCCGCAAGTCCTACGGCGACTTTGAAGCGGTCCGCGGAATCGACTTCGAGGTCGGCGCCGGCGAGGTCTTCGGATTGCTCGGCCCCAACGGAGCGGGAAAGACCACCACCATCGAAATTCTCGAAGGGCTTCGGCCGCGAACCGCCGGCGACGTCAAGGTGCTTGGCTACGATCCCGCGGTCCAGACCAGCGCCCTGAAGCAGCGCATCGGCGTCTGCCTCCAGGCCACTAATCTCTACGAGAAAATCACAGTCCGCGAGGCTATCGACCTGTTCTCCGCCTTCTACGATCGCACCGTCGACGCGAAGAAATTGCTGAGCCGGTTGCAGCTTGAGGAAAAGGCAAACGCCTACTACACCACTCTGTCCGGCGGGCAGAAGCAGCGGGTCGCACTGGCGCTAGCCTTGGTCAATGAGCCGCAATTATTGTTCCTCGACGAGCCCACTACCGGCCTCGACCCGCAAGTCCGCCTCGAGATCCACGGACTCATCCAGGAGATGAAGGACGCTAAACGCACCATCATCCTCACCACGCACTACATCGAGGAGGCCGAACGCCTTTGCGACCGCGTCGCGATCATCGACCAGGGACGCATCATCGCCTCCGGTACTCCGCGCGAACTTCAAGAGAAGACGCTCGGTCAATCGCGCGTCGAAGTCGAAATTAATGCCCCCGCGCCTGAAACCGTCCCGTCCTTCGATCACGGCGACCGCCTATCGCTCTCCGACGACCGGCGCAAGATCACGCTCCAGGCTGCTAATCCCGCTCGCGGCATCGTCGAGATCGTCAAGTGGATCGATCAGACTCCCGGCCTCGAACTCACAGACATCCACCTGAAGCGGCCCACTCTCGAAGACGTCTTCATCGAACTCACTGGAAAATCCCTGAGGGACTAGTCATGAACACATACCTGGCGCTCATCCGGACCAACTTGCGTCTCAGCTTCCGCGACAAGGGAGTGATCTTCTTTAACTACTTATTCCCTCTCCTTTTCTTCTTCTTGTTTGGCCAGCTAATGAAAGCTGACCAGAGCGGCATGATCAATCAGGTGGTGAATATGGTACTCACCATCGGCGTGCTCGGCTCAGGACTGTGGGGCCAGGGAATGCGCACAGTCACTGACCGTGAGCAGAACATTCTCCGACGCTTCAAGGTTGCGCCCATCACGCCGCTGCCTATTCTGATCTCGTCGATGGTGGTGGGACTGGTTCACTATGTTCCTGTGCTGGTGATCATCCTCACACTTGCGCATTTCATGTACGGCATGGCCATTCCGACACAACTGCCGTCGCTATTTATTTTCGTCGCTGTCGGATTGCTCGCATTCCGCGGTGTTGGATTGATCGCCGCCTCGGTGGTGAACACCATGCAGGAGAGTCAGATCATTATTCAGATTCTCTACATGCCGATGCTGTTCTTGAGTGGTGCCACAATCCCGCTCTCGGTGATGCCCAACTGGGTGCAAGTAGTGTCTCAGTTTCTACCCTCCACTCATTTCTTCGGCGGTATGCAGTCCATCTTGCTCGGGCGTGAAAGCCTGGCCAAGAATATGACTGGGTTCTTTGCACTAGCGCTCACGTCGGTGGTCGGTACGTTCATCGGTATGAAACTGTTTCGGTGGGAGAAAGAAGACAAGCTGCCCGGGTCGGCCAAGCTGTGGGTGGTGGGCGTACTCGCACCATTCATTCTGCTCGGCTGCTACCAGGCGTATAGCAAAGACAATATCGCCAAGATGAAAGGCCTCGAACGAACGCTGGAGCGAAGCGGTAGTTATTTGATCAAGGATGCACGGATCTTCGTTGGCGACGGCACCGTCATCGAATCGGGCGGAGTCTTGATTAAGGACGGTAAGATCGCCGAGATCTACTCAAGCAATGTCCCCGACGCCAAATCTCTTAAGGCATCCGAGGTCCAGGCCGCGGGCAAGACCGTCATTCCTGGCTTGATCGACGTCCAAGTGGATTTGAAGAAGACCGGTGGAACTTTCGAAAAATCGGCGGACTACCAGCCGCAGGAATTCGTACAGCGCGTTCTCGGGGCTTACCTCTATAGCGGCGTCTCGAGCGTGCGCAACACATCGGAGGTTTTCGCCGAACTGGGCGCCGCTTTCGGCAAGCTCAAGTCTGGAGAACTTGTCGGCGCCGATCCTTATATCGCCGCGCTGAAGCCCGGAGCCTATGTCCCCACCCTTGCGGCAATCGAAGCTGCTCAGGCCTGGCATGACGGACGGCCCGACCCGCTCAGGCGATCGCTGGTTCAACAAGTGGGTCCAACTTCGCTGCTCAAGGGGACCATCGCTACTCTAAAGCCGCACCCTGATGCTCCCGCAGCAGACCTCGAACAAGCGAAGGCTCAGCTCAAGAGCGCTTGGGAATCCGGTGCGCTGCTCGTGACCGGTACAAACTCTGGCGTGCCGCTACTGATCCACGGGCCGGCCATTCACCGCGAACTGCTGCTGTGGACGCAGGCTGGCGTGCCGGCCAAAGTCGCGCTTCAGGCCGCTACCGCTAACGCTGCCAAACAACTTGGCGTCGACGACCACACCGGCCTCATCCGCAAGGGCTACGAAGCCACTCTACTGATCCTCGATGGCAATCCGCTCGAGGACATCACCGCCACCGAGCGCATGTCGTCCATCTTCTTTAAGGGCGAGCGCGTCCGGCGCGGCGACCTGCTCGACCAGAAATAGAGGCCAGGACTAACGAAGTTTGTCGATCTCGTCAGCCGTCAGATGGAGCGCTTTCTTTATCACGGGGCCGTGGTCGTCTCCGGTCTGCCGGAGGTTCGTGGCCAGGCGTGCAAGCTTCTCATCGATTTGCTTAGCGATCTCGGCGCGAATCTGTTCGTCGGTCATTTGGAGCCGAATCTACCATACCGGTTTATCGCCCGCAGGCAATCATCTCTGAGTCGCAGGGATGCCCTGGGTGATTGGACGTAGCCTCATGCGGCACCACCAAGAAGCGCGCGCGAAAGAATCCGAACGAGGCCAGCCGCCTCCGCCGTGGATCCTCCCAGAGCAAATGCAATCAGAAGCGCGGCCGTTGGTATCTTAGTAGCGACATGGACATTCAATTCACATCGCGCGTATTCAAGGAGGGTCGCACGTTTGTTGCCCATGCCCTCGAATTGGATGTGGCATCTTGCGGTGGCACGAAGGACCGAGCGCTGCTAAATCTGAAGGAAGCCGTTCGCCTGTTCCTCGAGGAAGCCGAGAAGATGAACACGCTCGATCAAATTCTCACCGAGGCCGGCTATACTCGACGAAAACGGAAAATTGAGGGTCCAAAGTTCGTGGGGTTCCAACGAATCAAGCTGCCGCTACCTCTAACCCATGCCTAGGCTGGCACCGGTTTCTTACAAAGTCCTAGTGCGGCTTTTCGAACAGGCAGGCTTCACTTGCGCCCGTATCGAAGGAGCCATATGGTCTTCACAAAGCCCGGTGTTCTCCGGCCGATTGTGATTCCTAGATACGCTTCTGTGCCTGTGTTCATTATCAAGAACAACTTGAAGGCTGCCGGTATTTCGCGGGAGAACTATTTTGTCTTGCTCGGAAAATAGGACGACTTGCTCAATCACCCCCTTCTTGACAGGGATTGACTAGATTGGCTATCATCGTCCCATGGCGGCATTCTATCTTCCGAAACCGGCGCTGCGTTTTCGCGCAACATCGGTCCTCGAGCAGATCGGAAATACGCCTCTGCTCCGTCTCTCCAAGCTCTTTGCCGACCTCCCTGGCGTCGAAGTGTATGGGAAAGCGGAGTTTTTCAACCCCGGCGGTTCCGTCAAGGATCGCGCCGCGCTGAACATGATCCTGGACGGCGAGCGCACCGGCCGACTGACCAAAGATCGCATCATCCTAGATTCCACCAGCGGGAACACCGGCATCGCCTACGCCATGATCGCCGCCGCTAAAGGCTACAAAGTTAAGCTCGTCCTGCCCGCAAACGCCTCGCGCGAACGGAAGCAGATCATCAAGGCCTACGGAGCCGAGACGATCTTCTCCGATCCCGGCGCTGGCTCAGACGGAGCGATCCTGAAATGCCGCGAGATCTACGAGTCCGAACCGGATCGTTACTTCTATCCGGACCAGTACAGTAATCCCGCGAACTGGAAGGCGCACTTCGAGACCACTGCGGTCGAGTTGATTGAGCAGACCGACGGCCGCATCACGCACTTCATCGCTGCCATGGGAACGAGTGGCAGCTTTACTGGCACGTCGCGCCGGTTGAAGCGCGACATCCCAGGCGTGCAGTGCATTTCAGCCCAGCCGTCGAGCGGCTTCCACGGTCTGGAAGGGCTGAAGCACATGCCTACGGCGATCGTTCCGGCAATTTACGATGCCTCGCTCGCTGACCACAACATCTGGGTAGAAACCGAAGACGCCTATGACATGACACGCCGCCTAGGACGCGAAGAAGGCATCCTGGCGGGTATCTCTACAGGCGCAAACCTCGTGGCAGCGCTTAAAATTGGGAAAGAGCTCGCAAAGCACGGCGAACCCGGCGTCATCGTCACGTTCCTGTGCGATGGCGCGGCCAAATATTTGAGCGAACCCTTCTGGGACGAGTAGATGATCACGGTAGAAAACGAACCGTGGCAGACGATGGTCCGCCACGCTGAGAGCACATTTCCAAAGGAATGCTGCGGAGTCATGTTGGGCGTTGACGGCGTTGTGAAAAGCGTCGTGCCCCTGCCCAATGTATATGACGGCGCCCAGGAAGATTTCTTCGTCATGGACCCCAAAGACTTACAGAGGGTGGACGAAGACGCCAGGCGCGCCGGACAGAGCGTCGTCGGCGTCTTCCATTCGCATCCCGAATGCGACGCCTATTTTTCCAAGCGTGACCTGGCAAACTCCTGTCCCTGGTTTTCCTATCTGATTCTGTCGATCAAGAAAGGCAAGTTCGACCACGCAAACAGCTACCGCGCCGATTATGACCAGACGCGGGCTGACAAAGAGGAACTGGTTTACTGAGATGGCAAAGATTCTAATCCCTACAGCACTGCGGCAGTTTGCCGAGAACAAGGACTCGGTGGAAGTGTCCGGTACGACTGTCGGCGAGGCGCTCACCGGCCTCACCACCCAATTTCCCGAATTGCGGCGGCACCTCTATAACGACGAGGGCAAGATGCGTAGCTTCGTCAACGTGTATCTCGCCGATGAGGACATCCGTTACCTGAGCAAGGACGCCACACCGTTGAAAGATGGCGATACGATCTCCATTGTCCCGAGCATCGCAGGTGGCCGCGCGTGACACTCTCAGCCGACGAAATTAAGCGTTACAGCCGGCACCTCATCATGCCGGAAGTCGGCATGGAAGGGCAGCTGAAACTCAAGCAGGCGAAGGTTCTGCTGGTGGGCACCGGCGGTTTGGGCGCGCCGCTCGGCTTGTATCTCGCTGCAGCCGGAGTGGGCCGTATCGGCCTGGTCGACTTCGACGTCGTCGACTTCTCAAACCTGCAGCGGCAGGTCATTCACGGCACCAAGGACGTTGGCAAGAAAAAGCTCGACTCGGCCGCCGAGACGATGCTCGATATCAACCCGCATATCCAGATTGACAAGTACGAAGTCGCGCTCACCAGCGAGAATGCGATGGAGATCATCAAGCCGTACGACATGGTGATCGACGGCACCGATAACTTCCCGACGCGCTACCTGGTCAACGACGCCTGCGTCCTGTCCAAGAAGCCGAACGTGTACGGGTCGATCTTCCGCTTCGAGGGGCAGGCCACCGTCTTCGCCTATCCGGGCGGACCCTGCTATCGCTGTCTTTATCCCGAGCCGCCACCTCCCGGCCTGGTGCCGAGTTGCGCTGAAGGTGGAGTGCTCGGAATTCTGCCCGGGACCATCGGTTTGATCCAGGCTACCGAAGCCGTGAAACTCATTCTCGGTATCGGCCAACCGCTGGTAGGCCGCCTGATGCTCTACGACGCGCTGGCAATGAAGTTTCGCGAATTGAAGCTACGGCGCAACGTCGAGTGTCCGGTGTGCGGCGACCACCCTACCGTCACCAAACTGATCGACTATCAACAGTTCTGCGGTATCCCGCACGAGGTGGCTGTTGCCGCTACGGCATCGGCCACCGAGATCGAACCCAAAGCCGTAAAGCAGCGCATTGATCGCGGCGACAAGTTCGTCCTCATCGACGTGCGTGAGCCGCACGAGCACCAGATCTGTAACATCGCCTACGCTCGCCTCATCCCGCTCGGCCAACTGCCGAAACGGTTGGATGAAATTCAGAAATCGGACGACATCGTGGTCCACTGCAAGAGCGGAATGCGTAGCGCCAAGGCTCAGGATCTGCTGAAGCAGGCCGGATTCTCCCAGGTCCTCAATATGAAGGGCGGCATCCTCGCCTGGAGCGATCAGGTAGACCCAACTGTCGCGAAATACTAGCTGAATCGCGTGTTATGATCGGGGAATTCCATGAATCTCGACCTGAGCACGCGCGAAGACGGTGGCGCGACCATAGTGTCGCTGGCGGGGCGGCTAACCCTCGGTAACCAGCTTCACAATGCGGAAAACAAACTCCGCACATTGTTTGAGGGTGGCGGCGCAAAGGTCGTACTTGAACTGACCAATCTCGACTACCTGGACAGCGCAGGCATTGGGATGCTCATGATGTGCGCCGGCGCTGCCCGCACGCACAATGGCGTGTTCCACGTCGCAGGTCCCAACGATCGTGTCAAGAAGATCTTCGACATTGCCCACGTTGACAAGGCGCTCGCCGTATTCCCCGACGTTCCAAGCGCCGTCGCCGCATTTGCTTAAATAAGTTCAGTTTCATCCCCTAAGGTCTGAAAAACCCGGCAATGATAAACCGCCTGGGGCTGGGCCGAGTCCTGATAAGGACATAGGTCGCCGCCGAATCCTTGCGTGCGAGCGACCGTCGGGATTATCGGGGAATTGTTGAGGATCATCTGACATTTCGGGCACTTGTACTGCGATCTGCAACCGTACCGTCGACAGCCGCTACCAGCCCGATCAACTTCAGCTATGACTTGGACACGCGAGCCCGGCCTTCCTGTTTGAGCCCGACGATCAATTCTATTCCGCCGACCTGGCGCTCCCAGCCGTCCACTACGTCTACATCGACCCATCGCTCCAGACCAATCACGGAGCCATGGAGTTCGGCACCTGGGCATCGCCCTGACCGCCGCCGAATTCCGCAACCGCGAGACCTTGCGGCCTCAGTATTCAGCCCGCCTGCGAGAGTGGGGACTCGACGACGACTCCCTCGGGACCGTCATTCTTGCGCGCGACGCACAGGAGGCGGCCGCTTTGCGCGAGCCTCAGATGCAAAGTGATTTACAGGCCCGCAGCCGTGGCCCAATCCCGGGTTGGTGCGGATCGCTTCAGTGATGTATCGCTTGGCGTGAGCCACGGCGTGGGGCAGCGTGGAACCCTTGGCCAATTCCGCCGTAATGGCAGCCGAATACGTGCATCCCGTGCCATGCGTATGCGGCGTGTCGATGCGGTCGGCGGAGAGTGCGTGAAAGCGACCCCCGGTCAGCAGCACATCCACCGCGCGACCTTCCAGGTGCCCGCCTTTGATCAGCACGTTCCGTGCTCCCATGCCGATGAGGCTCTCGGCAGCACGTTTCATGTCGTCCACTGATTGGATGGCGGTGCCGGTGAGTGACTCCGCCTCGGGTATGTTCGGCATCAGCAGAAATGCGCGCGGCACCAGTTCCTGCGCCAGTGTGCGGCGCGCGTCCTCCGCGATCAGAGGAGCACCGTGCTTGCTGATCATCACCGGATCGACAATCAGCGGAAAATCGAAAAGCTCCGCTGCGATCGCGTGAACGAGGTCTGCATTTCCAAGCGCCCCTGTCTTTGCAGCCTGAGGGGCAATGTCCCCCACCACCGCCCGGAGTTGAGCCAGCACCAGGTCAACCGGCATGCACTCCACACGGTCAACCCGCTGTGTGTTCTGTACCGTCAACAGGGTGATAACGGCCTCGCCGTAGACACCGAATTGATGAAAGGTCTTGAGATCGGCTTGTATGCCGGCGCCACCGCTTGGGTCGGAGCCCGCAATCGTGAGAGCGACAGGAAGGTCAGTAGGCAATTTTCATGCTACTGCATGTTCAACCGGCCGGTCTGGCTTTTCCCGGCTTTGTTGAGCAGTTCCACTTCAACACCAGCGATCTGACTGGCGTCGCCTGTAACCGGAAAGGTCAGCCGGGTGAGAAAGACTCCGCCTACCCGCGAGATGGCAAAGTAGCGGTTGAAGTCGGAGGTGGAATTCACATGGATTGCTCCGGGCGCCACCACCTTGCCCGCGCTGTCGAAAAAGGTGAAGTTGAACTGCCCGGCGGTCCGCGTATTGTCGAAAGCTGTGATAACGATGTCGAGATCGTTGACTCGCCGGTTGGCACTCGCCTTGTCAATCGTGATAGCGGCTGCCGGAACCTCGATGCTTGTCTGCGCGGTTGTGCCGGCAAGCTGCAAGGTCAGCGTCACCGTTCCCGCTGTAGTCCCAAGTTGCACCGGGACCTCGGTCAGCCCCCCAATAGAGGCGACCGCCGCGCCCTCCACCACCGTGAACGAGAGCGATCGCGAGGCGCTAGGCAGGAACATCACTGCCGGATCGTCACCCACGCCGGTCAGCGACGAGCGAAAATCGAGCGTGACGATACCATTCCCGGAGGTCTCTGGAATGGATGCGAACCGGATGGAGAGCGTGGGCTGCGAGCCGCTGGTCTGAGGACCGGTAAGCGTCAGTGACGGAGCGGGCATCGGTGGATCGTAACCGATGCCCGTTAGCGGAAACGATCGATTGTCTATGGAAAGGATGCCGTTGTACTGACCGGCTGCCAGTGGATCGAAGGAGATTTGGAAGTCCCTCGCTTCGCCCGGCGCCAACGCGAGCGGACCCTGTGGCGGGTTCGCGGAATGGAAGACCGTGCCTGCGGACAAACCAACTGACTGTATTGTGAGCGGCGCGGTTGAGCCATTCGACAGTCGAATGGTCTTCGACACGGATTGCTTCTTTTGAACACGCCCAAAATCGATTGGCGCGCCCGCAGTGAGTATGAGCGCCGGACCGGCGTTTACTACCGAAACCGTGGGAGCAGCGACCGCGGACGCGCGCAGTAGCCAGCTGGCACCATTGACGGTCAGCGAGGCGCTGTAGGATCCCGGGTCGGCAGGCGAAAAGCGGACACGGAATTCGGCGAAAGATCCCGGCGCCACGATGTACGGCAGCGGCACGGGCTGATCCGATATGGTGAATGACTGGCCGGCGATCTTGATCGGTGGCAGCAGCGCAATCGAGGCGATGGTATTGTTGCGCGCGTGGAATCGGTATTCGCTCGAATCTCCCATCGACGTGGTCCCGAGATCCGTCACTGCGGTGAGAGCCTGCTCGCTCTTCCCGTCGTAGAAATTAATTTGAAGCTGCGCCGATGCGGTGACAGCGAGCGCAAGAACGAGGATTGAGGCACGCATCATTGAGCAGGCTCCGGTACGTAGTGCAGATCCAGTCGGTCAGTCCGAATGCGCAGCACCAGGCTCGACGCCTCAGTTGTGACTTGGATCAGCCGCTCGCCGGCAACCGACAAGCGCACCACCACGTTCGGAATCTCGAGACTCCGCTCCGTCCCCGCCGTATCCTGTACGGACAGCCGTGTGCCAGTGGCGTAGACCAGTGTTCCATCGCTGAGTATCAAGGCAGCGTCGGCAGAGAAGCCAAGAGCGCGATCGGATTCGAGTGCGCCGTCGATACTTCTGAATCGCAGATCGTGAAGCCCATCGGCACGCTGGACCAGCAGCCGCATTTCACCGCCCACCGCGACTACTTCTCCCGCAACGAGCGCGGGGTCCAGCGATAGCGGTCGAGATGAGACGGCTGTGAGTAGCGCGAACTGCGCCGCCGCGCTGAAGTAAATCACGGCGTGAGTGCACGAGGTTCCGAACCCGATGAATGCGGGACCCTCAGGCGCGTCAAACTCCGCGTCGTCGAAGCGGATGGTGCGATCGAGCTTCATCACGACATGCGTGTCGCAGACCGCAGCCGACTTCGCGCCGCCCGCCAGCGTCGCACCGGGCAGGAATCCTCCCGGCGTTCCCAGCAATTCGCGCACCGTGCCGTCGCTGCTCATCACCACCGTAGCCTGTGGTTCCGCCACCTGCGCGGCAGCAGCGAGGCAAAAGAACAAAGCCGTTATCCAACGCATCTTATGGCGCTCCTACGATTACGGAGGGATTGCCGACGCTCAGAGGGACAGTAGGAGAGACGGCGGCAGTGGACGGTTTGCGCGCCATCCCGAATGCGATGCCGCCACCCGCTGCGCCTGCCACTGCGAGCGCCACATACAGTAGCTTTGTGTGTGACCCGCCATGTGACACGCTGGTTGACTTGGCGAGTTCCGCGGTGGCCGAGAGGTGCTGCGCACTGATGATGCCTGCGCGAACGCCGCTCTTCGCCGCCGTAATGCGCAGAGCGACATCGCCAGCCGTGCGATTCCATTTCATTCCCCAGATGGTGGCGCGCCCGTCTTGTTTGGTCGTAACCACGTCCGTCCGCGTGCCGTTCGAGAACGTCCCAGTGGGGCCTTCCTCGGGAAGCCGGAAGCTCACCGCAACGTCCGCCAGCGGCCGGCCTGATTCGTCTGTGATCTCTACCGTGACTCCGCGTGTGGCCCGGCTGCCCAAGGCATATGTCATGCCCTCACCCTCGACGACCTTCAGGTTCAGGACGGCGAAGTCGCCGGCCGCGGCGTTCAACAAGCTGGCCAGCGCGATCGCTATTACTCGTCTCACATGGTTATAGTGGGAATCCGGCGGACAATATTCTCAGGAAAAAATGAAGCTACGACTGATCTGCGCTTTCGTTGCCGCCATGGGCTTGCGGGCGCAGGACGTACGCGTTCTCTTTGTCGGCGACATCATGCTCGATAACGGCCCCGGCCATACCATCGTCCATGGCGGCGATCCCTTCAAGGAAGTCGCGGGAGTCTTCGAGGGCGCGGACCTGGCCATCGGCAACCTCGAATGCACGCTCACCCGCAAGGGTACTTTTGAATACAAGCCCTACACGTTTCGCGCGCCTGAGGAGGCGCTGCCGCTGTTGAAGAAATACTTCTCGGCCGTCACGCTCGCCAACAATCATTCAGGCGACTGGGGCAGAGCGGGGTTCGCCGACATGCTCACGCTTCTCGATGGGGCGGGTGTCCGCTATTTCGGCGGCGGACGCAACCTGCGGCAAGCCCACCGGCCGCTCGTACTTACCGTCAAAGGGCGCCGCCTGGCGTTTCTCGGCTACAACGACTTTCCACCGAAAAGCTTTGCCGCTGGTTCCAGTAAGGCGGGCATCGCCTGGATCGATGAGCCGGCGGTGGTCGCCGATATCCGGGCCGCACGGGCCGTCGCCGATTATGTGATTGTCTTTTTTCATTGGGGCAGGGAGATGTCGGATCAGCCGCTGCCTTACCAGCGCGTACTGGCGCGCAAGTGCATTGACGCGGGAGCGGATGCGATTGTCGGCGCCCACCCCCATGTCACAGAACCGGTGGAGTGGTATCACGATCATCCGATTCTCTACAGCCTGGGAAACTTCGTTTTCGACTACTATCCAGTGGACCCGAAGGTCTGGCGCGGTTGGATGGCGACGCTGGTATTTCACGGCGCCGACCGCCCTCGGCTGGAGATTCAGAATGTGGAGATGGACCCAGCCGGAGCACCGCACAAAGTGGAGTAAGGGCGAATTCAGATGGAGTGGAGAAAGTGTTTTAAGATCAAGAGGTAAGTAAATGTCGGGGCGTAGCGCAGCCTGGTAGCGCACCTGCCTTGGGCGCAGGGGGTCGGGCGTTCAAATCGCCCCGCCCCGACCAATAGAATCAGTAAGTTACGTATATTTTTAGCGCACCTTTGAGAATGGCTGTAGATGATCTTGTAGCTGCAGTCCTCCTCCAGATTAAACAGTCTGAGGTTGCGGATCGGAGAGCTTGCTTGAGATCCAAGACGTTGCGCCAAATTCTAGTTGCGTACCACCATTCGAAATGGTTAACTAATTACGGCCATACTTGCACACAGAGAATGGCTGAGTCGTCGTTGTAGGTGCGGGTTCTCCATTGTAAATGACCAGACCACCAGCGAGCGAAGCCCGTTTGGCGATGAAGCCGGTCGGCGTGTTCGTCGGTCGAGATGCCGGTTTTGAAAACGAACCTAAGCCGCCTACGATGATGTGAGGGTCATCTAATACCAGACCACCTGCCCAGGGGACGGTCCAATCTCAGCGCGTAGATTTCCTGGATTCCGATGTTCGTGGCTACCAAGAGCGATCCGTCCGGGTGTAATCCGATCCATCGTTCCAGAAGCCGAAATCCCTTGAGGTAAAAGATCTCCTTCATTGCACCCGAAGCGACATCGATTCGGAAGAACATCTCCTCGCAGACCGACCCGGTTTCTGCTGAGACCATCACTTACCTCTATGATTCGCTGAACCGACTGACCTCGGCCATCGGCAACCAGACCTGGGGGCAGACGTATACCTATGACGGGTTTGGCAATCTGACCGGCAAAGCCCCGGCACCGGGCAAGACGGCGGCAACTTACAGCGGAGCGTTTGTGGGCAACCGCGAGGTTGGGCTGGTCTACGACAGTAACGGCAACCAGCTCAGTGATGCCAGTGGCTTCCAGTCGCTCAAGTACGACATCGAAAACCGGCTGATCTGGGGACAGCGCGGCGTCTCAAGCAATGGCAATGGCTATGGCTACGATCCGGACAACCGACGGGTGTACGTGTCGACCTGGACCTACAGCCAGGTCAATGGCTGGTCGACGTTGAGTGAGCAGATCACCTACTGGGGCGTGGGCGGCCAGAAGATGAGCACCTACGCTCTGACGGCGGATCTGAGCGGGCTATATCTGGCGGCGACCGGCTACAATGTCTACTTTGGGTCCAAGCTGGTGCGGAAGGTCGATGCCAATGGCACAACGACCATGGTGCAGCCGGACCGGCTCGGCAGCTTCGGGAAGTTTGCGCCATACGGGGAGGAGCGGGGGACCACCGCTAACAACACCGAGAAGTTTGCGACCTACTTCAGGGACGGCGATACGGGGCTGGATTATGCCATCAACCGGTACTTTAACTCGACGAGTGGAAGGTTTTTGAGTGCGGACCCATACAATTCGAGTAATGGACCTGGCGATCCAGCTAGCTGGAATTCTTACAGTTATGTCGGAGGGGACCCGGTAAACCGATTTGACCCTGCCGGACTATATTGGGTTTTCGTTACTTCTGGATTCTGCTGGGCAGGTGTAGGAGAGAAAGCTGAACTGGTGCCTTGTGATCTTTATAGGTTCGAGAAGACTCGCACTGTTATCCGGGAGGATTATTTGCAGGAAGAATGGGACGTAAGCGTCAGAGGAACCCATCTTGAACCGCACGGAGCATAGCGGTGAAGATGACGACATGCAGGTTGGGCGCAGGAAAGCGGAAGAGCGGCGGCAGCTGGTGGAGCTCTACGAGAACCGTGGTAGTGGAGTGACGAAGGAAGTATTCTGTCGCATTCATCGCGTGGCGAGTTCGACACTGGACTATTGGCGCCAGATGGAACGCCGCAAAGGACCAGGCAAACTCGTGGCCGTCAAGT
>JBBQUM010000029.1:0-100580 GCA_038212445.1 Bryobacterales bacterium | reverse complement strand
CCCACAGCTTCAGCGTTCGCGTCTTCTCATCGATCTCGTGCCGGTAGACGCCGTATCCCGGCCAATCGAGAATCTTGGTGAACTCCCGCTCTGTCAAACATGCGAGTTTAGCCTATCCCTTCACATTCCTGCGCAGAGCCGTATTTACTAAGAAAGCGCCCAGTCATCCACCGGCGCCACTGGAGCGCCAGTGTGTCTCGAATGAAAACGTAATAGGAATCGATCGGCACCGCGACAACGAGGATGCCGAAGAACACCAATATCGAATGCCAGAACCGGGGACTTTGGCGCTCTGCGAGGGCCGAAGTGAATTCCCCGGACTGGCGATTGATAAATACGTCGCAGAGAATGTCGGCCGCCAGCAGCAGAAACAACACTGCCGCCGTCCAATACGCTCTCTTCTTTTCCTCCGACTGCCAGTACGGCCGCGCCAGCGCAAAAGTACGCTTGAGGAGCCGCAGATTGAGTTTTCGCATCTACGCAGATGATGCTAGCAGTGATGCGTGAACATGGCGATGATAATGATTACCGGAATCGGAACGCCGAGTAGCCACAGTAAACCGGATCGCATAGGTGTTGTGTCCTTTTTTTTGGATTTGAAGCGCTTCACATCAGCGCTTGTACGCAACGAGTCATATGCAACTAAAAGACCGCTCTGCTAATTCCCATAATTTCGCGCAGTTAGAGGATGAGAGGGTAGGCGGCACGGTACCTGCGAAGGTAAAACCTTCCAGTTCCGGTGTCAGTCCCGGTAAGTCGTTAGGGTTCTACGAAAGGATCACGTCGTTAGCCAGCTTGGTTAGCCGCTGCGCAAGCTCTAAGCACTGCTGCGGTGTGAGGACGAACTGAATGGACTTGCCACCGGTTTCAATTTCCTCGGGCCGCTCGGCGTACTGGACCGCTAGAAAAACGGCCTTCGCCGGCAGTGGACCGCTTGCCCAGCCCAGTACTGGGCTCACTATGATATTCCCGTCCTGGTCGGTCTGTAACGCTTGAACATTGTCGGCGCTCATGCAAATCGATCATATGCTATTCGCTTCGTTTCCCAGTGCGAGGCTACTAGGATTCATCCTGCGGAGCGCCTACATTCCATTTTGAAAATGCCGGCATCGGAGACAATCGGGGAATGTCGGATCGGGTTTGTTACCACTGCAAGAACACAATTGCTGACGGAGAGAAGCACGACTGCTGGACGACCACAGAGGCAGCTCTTACCCGTGGCCTCTCTGAGGAGTTGCGCGATGCGTGGCAGCGCCTGCGCGAGACGGCTTCGAATTTCGGGGATCAGCGCATATACGCATCTCACAAATCGATCATGTTCTCGCGCAGCACCTGCTACTTCTTCGTGCGTCCGAAAAAGAACTTTCTCGAGCTTAGTGTGTTCTTAGGGCGGGCCCTCGAGGGTCCGCAAGTGCGACGCGCGGGTTCGTCGTCGAAGTCCAAGGTCGTAAACGTGATTCACGTCAAACACAGGGACGAGGTGGAGGCGCCGCTTACGGACTGGCTTGGGGAGGCCTACGCCTTCTGCGACGCTCTCCCGGCCGCCGTTAGCGCAATTGCGGAATCGAGTCCAAAGCCGCCAAGTCGACGTTCTTCAGGTTGAGGCGGCGTTGCAGCCATTTTGCACGGTCGGCGCGGGCGCTTGAATTCAACTCATGACCCGCGTCGTAGAACTCGACCTGCTTCGGTTGCTGAAAGTACTCAAAGCTCTTCCGGACGCTGCGCTCCGGTATTTCCTTGTCGAGCCGGCCATTCTGAAGAAACACGGCTGACGGCGCCGAGCGTTTGGCGAACTCGACCGAGTCCTCCCAAGGGAATCTTGCGAAGTAGGCTTCCACCACCGGCTCTCCCACTTTCTTCCGCCAACTCGCCATTTCCTCATTTTTCTCGTCATAAACCCACTCACGAAGCGAATAGACGTTTGCGATCAACACGAACGACTGGATGCGCTTTTCCACCGCGATCAACTTGGCGCCGACGCCCGCACTGAAACTGTGGCCGACGTATGCCACATGTCCGCTGTCGACGTCTGACCGTCGCAGCAGGATGTCGAGCGCGCGGCGCCATTCGCGAGCCATCTGAAGGCTGGCATTCGGCTCCTGACCATGCAGCAGTTCGGGGTCGTCGACCACGCCGGGGCGGACGAGCGGAGTATCGAGAAGCAAACAGATGGCTCCCGCGCGGGCGAGCACGATAGCCTCCTCGTGAAACTCGTTCCGGTTCTTCAGTGGGGATCCGTTCATCATCCAATGGCCGAACAGGATGATCGGGAACCTCCCGGATCGGGCTGGCGTCACCAGCGTCCCGGGAACGCGGCCGGCCACCGGACTGGCGAATGAATAGTCGAACTGCCGAACCCCGGCACTGCCCTGGATCGCAGCTGAGCGAACCTCGTGTGGCTGGTTGGGATCGTTCTCAAATCGTTTAGCGAGGCTGTCGAAGGTCGTCTGAGGAGTAGTGGCTAGTCCGGCGCCAAGCAGGATCAGCAGGCGGTGCATGAGAGTATTTTCGCAGACGACGCCTTGAAGCTACGACGCGCGCCGTATGGGACGGGCGTTGATCATCTGATGGATGTACGCCAACACCTCAGCCACCGCCCGGTACAGGTGTGGTGGAATCTCTTGGCCTACGTCCACTGACTTGTATAAACCCTGCGCCAGTGGCGGATTCTCCACAATCGGCACGTGATTCTCAATCGCTCGCTGTTTGATACGCAACGCCAGGTAATTCTTCCCCTTCGCTACCACTACCGGCGCCGACATATCGTCATGACTGTACTTCAGCGCCACCGCAAAGTGCGTTGGGTTGACGATCACCGCTGTCGCAGAGGCAATCTCGCTCATCATCCGCTTGCGGCGCATGTCGCGCTGAATGCGGCGTATCCGCATCTTGATCTGCGGACTGCCTTCGTTCTGCTTGAACTCGTCCCGCACTTCCTGCTTCGTCATCTTCATTTCCGTGTTGTATTTCTTCAACTGACGGAATAGATCGAAGGCGCCAAACACCGCAAACAGCAGAACCGCGCGCCACAGCAGCGTCATCATCGCTTCCTGAATGCGAGTGATGCCTGCTGCCGGTCCGGCCATCGGTAGGAAGAAAAAAAGCTGGATGTTATTCTTCGCAATCCCATACAGCACGAAACTGAAGACCACAAGCATGCCGCAGGCCTGCACCACGGCCGGAAACCCGTTCTTTGGAATGTTGCGAATTTTGTCGATCGGGTTGAAACGCTTGATGTCGGGTGTCAGCCGCTCGAGACTGAAGCCGAAACGAGTCACCGCGAGATGAGCTGCCAACGCTGTGGCCGCCACGATGGCGCCCGCTGTCAGCGCCGGCCAAAGCAAGCGCTCGGCGATCACACGCACGATGAATAGGATCTCGGGAATTCCAAGGTCCTTGTGGAACGCCTGCTCAAGCAGCAGCCGCAAAACCTGCCGCGCATTTTGAAATAGGCCACCGGTCCAGGAGTACAGCACGCATACGAACGCGCCAAATTGGAAAGCGCCGGAAAATTCCCGCGACGTCGCGAACTTTCCTTCGCGACGAGCCTTCTGCAGCTTCTGCTGACTAGCTTTTTCCGACTTGTCGTGGTTCGCCATCTACGGGCCCGTCAGGTCGCGCATCACACCAAATGCTCTCTCCACAAACGTGGACGATGCGCGTGGAAACAGCAGGACCGTCCAGGCAAACAGCGCTAGCACAGTGAGCGTCTTCACCGGAAACGCAAGAGTCACTAACTGCAATTGAGCATTCAGCCGGCCCAGCAAACCGAGTGACAGGTCCAGCATAAGCAGCAAGGCGAGCAGCGGAAGCACTAACCGAAACCCCGTCGTGAACATCCCCGCGCCCAGTTTCACCAGCTCCTGGCCGAGTTGAGGCGTGAAAACCAGCGAGCCCGGCGGGTGAAATCGCAGGCTGTTGGAGAAGGCGAGTATCACGTAGTGGTCCAGGTTGGTGGCAAAGAACAGCAGTCCCGCTGCAAGCTGTGCGGATACTTGCAGGACCGTCGAGTCCGCCTGCGTATTCGGATCGATCGTCGACGCGTAGCTGAATCCGGCTTGCGTACTCAGCATCTGCGCACCCAGCACGAATGCTTCGAGTACAAAGGCGACAATCAGACCGATGGCGATTCCCAACGTCGCCTCCGCAAAGATCCATCCGATCAGTCGTCCCAGAGGCATGGTGGGGTCCACCGTCGGCCAGCTGGCGGACAGTGCGAGCGTCATGCTCAGTCCCAGCACGATACGCGCCGGCGCCGGCATGCCGTTTAATCCCGGCAGCGGAACAAATATGATGGCCCCCGAAACCCGCGCCAGCACGAGCGCGAACGAGAGTACGAGCGAGAGGCTAATGGAAGGCTCAACGGGCATAGCGGCCAAGGTCGCTAAGTATGTACACAGTGTAGGCGCTGATCTTGCTCAACATCCACGGCAGCAGCAGCACGAATCCGCCGAGAAAAGCGGCCAGGCGCGGCACGGTGCTAAACGCCGAGTCCTGTAGGGAAGTGAAAATCTGAACCAGGTTCACGAGCAAGCTTGCGACGAAGCCGATTGCAAGCAGCGGAGCGCAGATCCAGAAGGCAGTCCAAAACGCCTGGCTGATGATCTGAACGACAAATTCGGCACTCATGGTTTCACCTATTGATAGAAGCTCTTCACCAGCGACCCGACGACAAGCGTCCAGCCATCCACCAGCACGAAGAGCAAAATCTTGAACGGCGCGGAAATCATCACCGGCGGCAACTGAACCATGCCAATGGAGAGCGTCACCGACGCCACCACCAGGTCAATCACCAGGAAAGGCAGGAAAAGCACGGCGCCGATTTGAAATCCTACTTTCAGCTCAGACAGAATGTACGCCGGTATCAGCACCTTCATTCCGAGTTCCGACGCGTTGCGCGGTTGCGGTGTCTTCGACACTTCCAGAAACGTCTTGATATCCCGTTCACGCGCAAACTTGATCAGGAAAGCCTTCAACGGCTCTGACCCCGCATCAAGAGCTTGCGTCCAGGTCATCTTTCCCGCTTCGAGCGGCTCCCAACCCTTCTGGTACATGTCAGCCGCTACAGGCTGCATGATGAGGATCGTGAGGAAAAGGGAAAGTCCCAGGACAACCTGGTTGGAAGGCACGGTCTGCACGCCCAACGCCTGGCGCAGAAAGTGAAGAACGATCGTGATGCGCAGAAACGGACTCACCGTCATCACCGCCGCCGGCAAGAGTGTCAGCAGCGTCAGGCCAAGCGCAATCTGTAGCGGAGTGCTCAGGCCACCACCGGCAGCGGCCGTCCCGAGAAGTGGGATCGACTGCAGGCCCGCCGACGGCGTAATCCCGGTCGCTGGTGCCGCATTCAACAATGCAACCGGCAGCGCGATCATCATCAGGGACAATCGCCGCATCATGCCGCTCTCCCTGGATGCCCGCTGTCTTGTCCAGCCGGACACTCGGTGAGCAACTGGCATCCCGACGGAGATACCCCGATCACCAGCACTCTCTCGCCCACGCGAACCATGTGGATCGAGTGTTGAGCTGTGAGCGGCATACGCTCCACCGTCTCCATTTGTCGTGACGCTTTCGAATTCGAAAGCCGAATCCCGCTGAATCTCGCAAGCCCGCGCGACTTCAGCAGCCACAACGTCGCGATGAGTAACACCATCACGGCGATCACCGGGCCGATTTGTTCCATTCCGATCAACGGTTATTCTTCCCCGGCGTCGAGACAATGCGAAGTGCCGCTCTTCCTTGGTTCTCGGTGATTTGGCCGTTCAGCAGAATCACGCCGCCCACGCGTATTCCTAGCGGGTCGCCGTGACGCTTGCCCGTCCGCAGCACTGATCCCGCTTCGAGCGCGAGCAGGTCACGCACGCTCATATGCAGACGCTGCAACTCAACATCTACGTCCATGGGGACGCTGTCGAAGCGCCTCAGCCCGTCCAATAATTCTGGCCCTGCTAGGTTATCCATCGATTACCGCTTGATATTGATGACGTCCTGCGCCAGCTCGTCCATGGTGGTGATCACCTTGGAGTTCGCCTGGTAGGATCGTTGAAACTGCATCAGGTTGGTGAACTCAGTTGCAATGTCGACAGTGGACGCCTCGAGCGAGTTGCCGATTACCGCCCCGCGACCGCCAGTGTTGGCCGCGCCAATGCTGGGCGCCGCCGTGTTCGCTCCCAGCGCAAACTCGTTGTTGCCGACTGCGTATAGCGACTCCGGATTGGAGATGCCTGCCACCGCGACCTGTGCGACTTTGATCGTCTTTCCGTTCGAGTATTGCGCCACGATCACGCCATTCGCGCCCATCTGGATCTTCACCGGCTGTGCCGAAGTGAGACCGTCCTGAGTGGTGCCCGACGCGGCCGACGCTTGCGTGAACTGTGTCGTCGTTGACGTCAGATCGGTGTTGTAAAGATTCCAGCCCATGTTCTGATTCGCGGCGCCGTTGGCGAAGTTGGTGACGTTCACCGCCACCGGAGCGGCGGTGGCTGCAGGAGTCAGTAGTTTGCCGGCCGTGTCGAAAGTAAGATTGCCTTTCGCTACCGACGTCGCGGTGCCGGCAGTACCGCCCTTCAGGTCGTCGCCCGGTATCGTGACGTCGTATGACCACGCGTTCGGGCCGGTCTTGGTGTAGGTAACAGTCAGCGTGTGATTAGCGCCCAGGGAATCCACCACTTGCATCGGAGTTGAGAAGGTGGCGTTGGTTGCCGCCGAAGCATCAAGGTTCGCCGACACGCTGAACTTCGTGGTGGGTACCGGAATCTGAAGTGAACTCGCCGGGATCGTGATATTGGTCACGGCCCCACTCGGACTCACCACTCCCCCCGTTCCCATCCATCCCTGGACAGCCGCGCCCGAGGAGGTGACGAGATTGCCCGCTTGGTCCAGCGTGAAGTTGCCGGCCCGCGTGTAGCCCGTGGTGCCTTCGGGATTCTTGACGATGAAGAATCCGTTGCCTTGAATCGCGGCATCGAAGTCGCCGCCGGTGGATTGGATCGCGCCTTGCGAGAACTGGTGTTTCACCAGCGGCGCGGCCACGCCCATGCCCACTTGGCTCGCGGCCACAGTGCCGCCAATCTGCTGGCTCATCATGTCGCTGAACGTCACCGTCGAATTCTTGTATCCGGTGGTGTTGAGGTTCGCGAGATTGTTGCCCACGGCGGATACCGCGGTGGACGTGGCGTTCAATGCGCCGAGTGGAATGAAGAATGAAGACATCGTTTTCTCCTTAGATTGCTGCCGTTTCCTTGGGGGCGATGGCCGGCGTCTGTGACGTGGCCGCGGATGTGCCAGGGTCCGTGGTGGTTGTATTGGTTGTCGTCGTGGCCGGCGTCAATTCCTGCCGGATTCCGATTAATTGTTCAAGCTGACTGAATTGGGCGAGCTGGGTCATGAAGGCCGCGCCATCGGTCGGATTGAGCGGATCCTGATTCTTGATCTGTGCCACCAGCATCTGCAGAAAGACTTCTTTGTTGGCGAGCGCATCGGTGCCGCTTCTTGCCGTGGTCGTGTTGGTCCCGGTTTGGCCGGTCGTTGTATCGTTACTGATCTGCATATCGCTTCTCCATTTCGTCCATCCACTTCGCACGCCGCTGGTCGCGGCCCTGTTCCGGATCTCTCGCGGTGCTCTGCTCTCCTGCCCGTCCGCCGGTAGACGGTGAGTCCCTGTGCTCCAACGACCCGCCAGACGACGCCTGGCTCTGCGCCAGCGGTTGCGTCACCGACGCCTTTACCCCGGCTGACTCGAGCCGGCTCGACAGACCTTCCAGTTCCGATCGCAAACTGTTTGTGAGTTCCACACTCGGCGTGTGAACCATCACCCTCACCTGACCGCCGGCCATCTCGCGGACATGCACGGTTGCCTGCGCCTGGTCCGCCGCGCCGACTGTCAAAGTGATCTCTCGTACCGCGGGAGAGGCGGGCGCAGCCTCCGTCGCGCCCACCTCCTGCACCGCGGCCGGCGCTTCTGCTTTCGCGGAAGCCCGGGTCCCCGTTTCCATCGAACTTGAATACGCTGCGCCTGCCTGAATACCCGGCAGGTTCACCAACTGCTTCCCGCCATTCCCTGCCGCGGGCTTCGCAGGTTCTATCTCTGCCGGTTCGGTCTTGTCGGCCGTGCTGTAAGTCTTCTCTGTCGCTGGAACGAGTTTCGACGGCAGCGGGGTTCGCGTAGGCGTTGCGCTCACTGCAGCAGACGCGGCGGTCGCCTTGGGCGCATCCGGCGTCGAAGAGATCTTTACTGTAAACGCGACATTGCCCTTCTGATCCGCGCTCGCCGGCGTTGCCGATCCCGGTACATCAGCCGGAAGCAGATCGCGCAGCCCAAACGCTCTTGCAGGCTGGCTTAACGCGGCTTCGATGGTTGAATCGGTATCCGCCGTCTTGGTGGCCGCCGGTGAGATCAGCTCGCGGAGTGCCTGTAGATCATCGGAACCTCGCAGGCTTCCGAGCGAAAAACCAAAGATCGGTGCGGCTGGCGCCGGGGGCGGGACGATTTGAGCGGATACGAGGGTGCCCTGTGATTCACCTTTCGCCTCGCTCTCTTGAGCGATCGCTTTCCCCGGCTTGCCGAACTTCGCATCGCCGGATTTGCCGCGCGCCGGTTCCGCTCTGGAAGCCTGAGCCTTTGTGCTGGCTCCGGATGCGACAGCCCGATCGTACTCGCAGCAAAACTGCCCTTCCCCCGTATTGTCTGGCACTTTCGCCGGCGCACTTGTAGCCACACCAGGAACAACACAGGGGGCGACCGGCACGGACGATGTCATTGTGCCCGTTCAAATGCAGGTCGACCGCCAAATTTGCGGCCGGCAATTGATCAATGAGTTAGCGGGGATCAGCTAAAGCGGAGCCACTGGAGCCGTCGAGATCTCGACGGTCGGATCGACGAGTCCTCGACGGCTTGGGCAGAGGAACACTGACTATATCGATGGTAATTCCTTGATTTCGAGAATAAATTTGCGCTGAATGCTTTGGACGCTCGCGTGCCATTCAGTCCACATCATGGATCAACTGAGCTCACTTGCCGCGAGTGGTCTGCGCGCACGCATGGAGTCGCTCGATATGTTGGCCAACAACCTCGCCAACGCAACAACCAGCGGATACAAAGCTGATCGTGAGTTCTATAGCTTGTTCGTAGGCGCCGACGCCAGCCTCTCAGCTCAGGATCCGCTCTCCGAAAAATCTCCCGTAATCGAAAAGCAATGGACCGACTTTAGCCAGGGTCTTCTTGAAACCACCGGCAGTCCAACTGACCTGGCCTTCTCCGGCACCGGTTTCCTAACTGTAAAGGGCCCCGATCGCAACCTCTATATTCGCGGCGGATCCTTCCAGATCTCCGCTACCGGCCTGCTCACTACCAAAGAAGGTTATCCGCTCCTCGATATTCAGGGAAAGCCGGTGACCCTCCAGCCTGGCGCGTTCAACGTCACCAGGAATGGCTCCGTCCAGCAGAATGGCGCCGAACTGGCGCGTTTGGCCGTCGGACAGTTTCCCGATCCCATGACCCTCACCAAGCAGGGCGGAACGTATTTCCGGACCGTCGACGAGAAGGCCAAACCCGCGCCGGGCGGGCCGTTCGAACTTCACCAGGGCAAACTCGAGTCCGCCAACGTGGGACAAGCGGAATCGGCGGTCCGCCTGGTCGGTATCATGCGTCAGTTCGAGATGCTCCAGAAAGCCGTTTCGATTTCCACGGATATGAACCGAAAAGCCATTGAAGAAGTCGCCCGCGTCGGTTGATGCCGCCGGCGAAATGAGGAATTCAATATGATTCGAGCACTATATAGCGCCGCTAGCGGAATGACCGCTCAACAGATGAATGTGGACAATATCGCCCACAACCTCGCGAACGCCAATACCGCCGGTTTCAAAATGCGGCGGGCACAATTCCAGGATCTGCTTTACCAGAATGTGATTCAGCCGGGTGCGCAATCGGGGGCACAGACGGTGGTACCTACGGGACTGCAACTCGGCCTCGGAACCCGCGCCGCCTCGAATGAGATCATCTTCACTCAGGGCGATTTCGCCGAAACCAAGAATCCACTCGACGTCGTGATTCAAGGCCGCGGTTTCTTCCAAATCCGGCGCGGTAACGGAGAGTTAGCATACACGCGCGCCGGATCCTTCCATCTCAATCGGGACGGCGGACTGGTGACCTCTGACGGCGACCTGCTGGATCCTCAAATCACGATTCCCCAGGACGCCCAGTCCATCACTATCGCCACCGACGGTACGGTGAGCTTCTCACAAACTGGCCAGACCGCCGCCCAAAGCGCCGGTCAGATTACGCTCGCAAATTTCCAGAATCCAGCCGGTCTCAACAGCATGGGTCAGAACCTGTACACTCCAACCGACGCCTCGGGCGACGCCATCGTGGGAACGCCCGGCGGTGCGGAGGGACTTGGCAGTCTGCTCCAGGGCTATACGGAACAGTCGAATGTGAACGTCGTTGAGGAGTTCATCAGCTTGATCGTCAGCCAGCGCGCTTACGAGGCGAACTCCAAGGTCGTTAAAGCCGCCGACGACATGTACCAACAAGTGAACAACCTGACCCGATGAGCTTCCTATCGCTTTTCGTGCTATTTAGTTCCGCCGGCAATTGCCACGTCGTCGCAGGCGACCGTATTCTGTCAGACGATCTGGCGCGCGCCATTCCTGTATTTGCCGGGCTGCCCTCAGGGCTCCCCATCGGCTACAGCCCCGCCCCAGGCGTCCGGCGGATTCTGCGCGAGGATGAATTGCTTCGCATCGCCCGGTTCAACGGCATCCAGGCAACCCATATTCCACCGGTTTGCTTTGCCATGCCGATGCGTCCCGCTGACCCGGTGGCAGTCGTTGAAGCGATGCGATCCAGCCTGGGAAGCACCGAGGCAAAGATTGAACTCTCCGACGTTCGCCCGCCGCTGGTTCCCGAGGGCAAACTGGTGTTTCCGCGGGCAACTTTGATTACTCCGCCCACCACGGCGAAGGATCACATAGTGTTCTGGCACGGATACATCGAGTACGCAGCCGGTCGCCGATACCCCATCACCGCACGGGTCGAACTTTCGCAAAGTTTGACAAGAGTAGTAGCAGCGTCCAATCTCACTCCTCGCACACCGATTGAAGCCTCCGCTCTACGCCTTGAAACCGTGCAGGGCTTCCCTTCACAGGTCGAAGTAGTCCAGTCAATCGAACAACTTGTGGGCAAGACGGCCCGCCACGTGATCCTGGCAGGACAGCCCATCTCTCCGGTTGATGTCACCGCCATGCCCGCAGTTTTGAAGGGCGACCGGGTTCATGTGGAAGTCCGCAACGGACCCGCCCACTTATCGCTCGAGGGCGAAGCCGAAACCGCCGGCTATGCGGGACAGATGATTCAAATCCGCAACCTGAGCACCGGCAAGCGTTTCCCGGCCAAAGTGGAGTCCGCGGGCCTTGTGGTTGTACTGCCGAAAGGGGGCGCTCGATGAGACGCGCGATTGCTTTTCTCTGCATCATGGCCTCGTTCTCAGTCGCCAAAGGCGTCAAGCTGAAGAAGGATCCGCAGCCTTCACCGATCGATATCTATATAGAAGAAGCGACGCGGCACGCGACATCGGTCAACCCGGGCGCAACCGGGTCATTGTGGTCGCCCGAAGCACGGTTCTCTGACCTGGCTGTCGACCTCAGAGCCAATCGTGTCAACGACATCGTGACGGTGTTGGTGGTGGAAAGCGCATCCGCGGTTTCCACCGGCGCCACCAAGACCGGCCGGACGTCGAGCGCGAAGGCGTCAGTCACCGCCCTGGCTGGAATTCCGAAGGCCGCCGCCACGCTACCTAACTTATTGAAAACCAGCGGTGATCAGCAGCTCGACGGCAACGGCACCACAAGCCGTACCACCGTCCTCAAAACCACCTTGTCGGCCCGCGTCACCCATGTCCTCCCCAATGGAAACCTGGTGATTGAGGGCATTCGCAACGTGACTGTTAACTCGGAGAATCAGACGGTTACCGTACGCGGAGTCGTCCGCCCCATCGACCTCGATACGGGCAATACGGTGCTCTCGTCACGCCTTGCGCAAATGGAAATCAAGATCAACGGCAAGGGTGTCCTGGGCGATGCTATCCGCCGTCCCAATATCCTTTATCGCATCCTGCTGGGCCTCTTACCCTTTTAAAAACATGCTGTTACGAATCACCATTTGCTTGTTTTGCCTTTCGCTCGCGGGATTGAACGCGGGCGTCACGCGAATTAAAGAACTCGCTAGTTGGGAAGGCGTGCGCGACAACCAACTGGTTGGCTACGGCTTAGTGGTCGGTTTGAACGGGACCGGCGACCGCCGCCAAACCGTCTTCTCCGTCCAAAGTCTCACTAACCTGTTGCAGAAGATGGGCGTCGCCGTATCACCCAATCAGATACGCGTCTCCAATACAGCCTCCGTCCTGGTGACCGCTACCCTACCGCCATTCGCACAACCCGGCACGAAGATCGATATCACTGTTGGCGCCATCGGTGACTCCACTAACCTACAGGGCGGCCTTCTCGTCATGACGTCGCTAAAGGGTGTAGATGGCGAGGTTTACGCTATGGCCCAAGGCTCTGTCGTCACTGGCGGATTTTCCGCTGGTAAAGGCGGAAATTCGCAGACGGTAAACCATCCTACGGTCGGGCGAATCCCATCGGGCGCGCTGATCGAGAAACTCGCGCCATCGGTCACTCCCCAGGAACAGGTGAAACTGCAGCTTCGCTCCCCCGACTTCAACACGGCGAGCCGCATCAGTGCCGCTGTAAACAAGCGGTTTGCGGTCGAAAATGGCCCGGCATTGGCCAAGGCGGACAACCCCGCCCTGGTGTCAATCAAGATTCCCGAGGCTTTCAAAGGACGTCCAACGGAATTCATCGCTGAGCTGGAAAAGCTGTCGGTGGAGACGGACCGCCTGGCCCGGGTCGTGATCAACGAGCGAACCGGCACCATCGTCATGGGCAAGGAAGTCCACGTCACGCCGGTCGCGATCATGCATGGCAACCTCACGGTGGAGATCCAGACCACTTTTCAGGTCTCGCAACCGGGTCCGCTGGCCCGCGTCGGGACTACCGAAGTGGTGCCGCAAGTTGGTCTCGGCATTAAAGAAGAGAAAGCTCGGAACATCGTCCTGAAGGAAGGCGCCACGGTTGAGCAACTGGTTCAATCCCTAAGCGCCATCGGGTCTACAGCCCGCGACATCATCGCAATTCTCCAGAGTCTGCGCAGCGCAGGCGCCCTGGAAGCAGAAGTAGAGGTAATCTGACATGATCAACGCAGTCACTACAACCAAAGCACTTGAGCTACCCTCTAAGCCCTTTGTGGATAGCGCGAGCTCGTCCTTCTTCGGAGTTTCTTTCCAGGAGAATACCCAGCAATTTGCCACACTCGAAACCGCCCAGATGCTGGCCAAGATTCTGGGCGGGACCGTGGTCGATCAAAAGGACCAATGGAGGGGCGGGAGTCAGACCTCTGAGTACGGAATTCAGTTTGGATCCGACGGCCCGGTCCTGAACGCCGGCCTGATTGCCGCGAGATGCCAGATGTGCGGCGTCGATGCAGGACTGAGCGCGGTGAAGCAGGAGTTGGGCTCGCTCACCGGGAAGGCGATTTCGATCGGCGACGCCTGGGCGTTCGTCCAGAAGCAGGAAGCAGCCTATCTGGCTTCTACGCCGGCCACCGCGGCGCCGGCGGACACTACCGGAACTACGCCCGAAACCACCACGGGCACAACAACATCCGTCATCGACCCGACCACTATCGCGAGCGCGCCCGCTCCCGACAGTGCGGCGCCGGCCGGTTCCGTGAGCGACCCGCAAACTGCAGCGGCAACCGTGAAATCAGCCGCTCAAGGCTCGAAGCTGGCCAATTCCGCCAAACAGTTTGAGGCCCTGATGATCGGCCAAATGCTCAAGTCCGTCCGCGAGGCGTCTTCGGGAGGATGGATGGGCTCGGACGGAGGCGACTCGCATTTTTCCGCCGTCGAGTTCGCGGAAAGTCACCTGTCTGAAGCAATTGCGGCGCGCGGCGGTTTCGGACTGGCGAAGATGGTCCTCGATTCCGTCGGTAAAGCCTCTGCTTCTACAGCTCCCAGCTCCGATGCGCCTGTGCCGGCGCCTCAGCTGCGAAGGGATTCATAACCGCCGGCTCTTGTTGCTCTTCCTCCGCGGCCGCAGCCAGCGCTCGATCGAGTTCGTGAAGCCCGGCAGTCGGAAGGACCGGCGAGGTCGAACTTGACTGCTCAGGCGTGCCCTCCTGGGCGATTGCGTCTGCACTGATCTGGGACCAGCCGCTGAGTAGAGTCTTCAGGAGATTCTCGGATTCCATTAGTTCGCTATCTGACTGCTTTGCATGACCCTTGATCAACAGCTGCTGAATATATGCGTAGAGGTCAGCCAGATTCCCGGCCAGCACCCCACCCGCTTGAAGATCGAGCGACAGTGTCAACTCGGTGATGATGTCCATGGCTTTCGAGATGGACTTCGCCCGGGCCGCAATCTCGCCGTTAGCCAGGTTTTGACGGGCTGTCTGAATGGCCGCAATCGCGCCACGATACAGCATTCTGATCAGTTCTATCCGGTCGGCGCCGAGAACCGCGGTCTCGATGTAGTCCTGTCTGTTCATGCGTCAGTACCCATGTCGCAAAACCACCTTCGATTTCTAATCTAATTCGCTCAAAACGCGGCAAATCCCGCGTAAAAGTATTCACCTAGACCTGTGGGGGCTAAAGTCGTGTATTCCCATGCCGATGTAAGGGTATACATTTAGTCGCTTGAATTAGTATTCACAGGAGTTTAATGACTGTCCTGGTTGTCGGAAGTGTGTCTGGATTCATCAACTTGAGCCAAGCAGCGGAGGGCAGATTCCAGATTGTTGCCGCCAGTTCGCTGATGGACCTCCAGGCAAAGCTAACGCGTCACGCCGTTGACTGCATTTGCGTGATGAATCTCGACCAAGCGGTGTCCGTGCACGAGCTGTTTCAGGTTGCCCATCGTGTCCATAAATCTACACCTGTAGTTTTCTACACGAACGACGCTACCGGGGAGGATGTGCAAACGTTGGCTCTCCGCGGCGGCCGCGTCTGCGATCCCGAAAAGATTAATTTGCGAGGACTTCTGGAATTCATGGAGGACATCATCGCCAACGAGGTCCAACTCCCCGCAACTCCCACCGACGCCTGCGATGAATTGCTCATCGGGCAAAGTGCCGCCATGCAAGCGGTGCGCGAGATCATACGACTGGTTAGCCGCCGTAAGTCCACGGTCTTGATCAGCGGCGATACCGGCACCGGCAAGGACCTCGCTGCGCGGGCCATTCATCGCCTAAGTGACCGCCATGAGCGGGAGATGGTCAGCGTAAACTGCGCGGCCCTGCCGGATACACTCCTCGAAGCTGAGCTCTTCGGTCACACCAAGGGCGCCTTCACGGGTGCCGTCAGTCAGCGTTGTGGTCGCTTCGAACAAGCGCAGCGCTCGACGTTGTTCCTGGACGAAATCGGCGAAATGCCGCTTGAGACGCAAGCCAAACTGCTGCGCGTAATACAGGAGCGCGAGTTGCAACGGATCGGCAGTTCGGAAACGGTCAAAATCGACGTGCGGGTGGTCGCGGCGTCGAATGTCGACTTGGCCGCCGCCGTCCGCGATCGCCGCTTCCGCCAAGATCTCCTTTATCGTCTGCGTGTTGTCGAGCTCAGAATGCCTGCACTGCATGAGCGCCTGGAGGACCTTCCGGAGTTGGCGGATCACTTCGTGAAGAAGATCTGCGACCGTGAGGAAATCCCCCTCAAGCGTTTGGATTCCGCCGTCTACGACTATCTCTGCACCTACAACTGGCCCGGCAATGTGCGTGAGTTAGAGCACATGATCGAGTCTGCCGTGGTGCTCACAGGCGACCGCCGGGTGTTGACAGCCCAGGACTTCAACCTCCCGGTGGCGGCTCGGCCCAACTTGGCGCCGATATCGCTTCCGGCGTCCGGAATTGACCTGGATGAATTCGTTTCGAGCGTCGAGGCCGCCCTGCTTGATCAGGCGATGCGGCGTGCGATGGGCAACAAAGCCCGAGCGGCCGACATGCTGGGAATTCCGCGAACTACTCTGATTTCAAAGGTGAAGGCTCTCCGCGTAGCTAGCTAAGGACTGATGGCTGAAGCCAAAGCATTATCGCTCCCGCTTAAACCGGGCGTCGCCATTCCAGGCGGCGGCCAATGGGCGGATCTTGGTGTGCCCATTGCGGTGCTGGCTATTGTTATAGCCCTGGTTACACCCTTGCCGAGCTTTGTGCTCGACCTGCTCCTCGTCGTGGACATCATGATGTCCGTCGTCGTGATGATGGTCGCCATGTACATCGGACGGGCTGTCGAGTTCAACGTTTTCCCCACAACGCTGCTGCTTCTCACCCTCTTCCGGCTTGCTCTCAACGTGTCCTCATCGCGCCTCATCCTCCTCAAGGGCAACATGGGGACCTCAGCCGCTGGACATGTGATTGAGGCTTTCGGGAGCTTTGTAGTCGGTGGGAACTACATCATCGGAACCGTTATCTTCCTTGTTTTGATCGCTATCCAGTACGTCGTCATCAACCATGGCGCGGTCCGTATCTCGGAAGTCACGGCCCGCTTCACCCTGGATGCCCTTCCTGGCAAACAGATGTCGATCGATGCCGACCTCAACTCGGGCCTGATCGACGAGCATGAGGCTCGCCGCCGCAGAAAGGCGCTGTCGAGTGAAGCCGAGTTTTACGGAGCGATGGACGGTGCGTCCAGGTTCACCCAGCGCGATGCCATCGCCAGCATTCTAATCACTGCAATCAATATCATAGCCGGATTCCTGATTGGCGTTTTCCAGCACGGCATGGAGCTGAAAAAGGCTATCGAAACCTACACCGTCCTGACCATCGGCGACGGTCTGGTGACAGTGATCCCGGCGCTCATGATCTCGGTATCCGGCGGCTTGATCATCACCCGCACCAGTTCCGATGAACGGCTCGGGCACGAATTCAGCACACAGCTTTTCGGACGTCCCCAACCGCTCATGCTTTCAGGCGGCGTCTTGACCCTGATGAGCCTGTTCCCGGGACTGCCAACCGTACCCTTTCTATTACTTGGCGGCACTCTGGGTGCCGTTGGGTGGCGCATGATGAGCCGCGAAACCAAGGCAACAGCCCAAGACGTGGTGGATCGCGCCAAGCCTGCCAAAGAGAACGTCGAGAATCTGCTGCATGTTGACCCGATCACGGTGGAAGTCGGCGTCGGGCTGGTGGAGATGGTGGAAGGCGGACTATCGTCTCCCCTGCTGCAACGCATCGCCGGGATTCGACGCCAGATCGCCAGCACACTCGGCTATCTCCTTCCTACTGTTAAGGTTAACGACAACCTCGGGATTCGCGCGCGGGAGTACACCATCAGTCTGAAGGGCGTCGACGTGGCTCGGTACGAACTCCTCCAGGGACATCATCTGGCAATTCCAAGCGGTCCCCTGGACCCGGCCGTCGAGGGTCGTCCCACCAAGGATCCCGCTTTCGGTCTGGCAGCGGTTTGGATTCCTTCGGCCGCCGCCGATTTCGCGCGAAGCAAGAACTATACAGTTGTTGACGCCACCAGTGTCCTGGGCACGCACCTTGCTGAAGTCGTCCGCCGGCATGCTCATGAGTTGTTCGGACGGCAGGACGCCAAGTCGTTCTGTGACCGCGTGGCGCAGAACCATCCTAAGGTAGTCGAGGATCTGGTTCCCAAGCTTCTACCGCTCACGGCAGTCCAGAAAGTCCTTCAGAATCTGCTCCGTGAGCGCACACCGATTCGCGACGCCGTGTCGATCCTCGAAGCCATGGGCGAGGCGGCACAGATCACCCGGAATACCGTGCTGCTCACCGAGTACGTCCGGCAGGCGATTCGCCGCGTTCTAATCAGGCCGCTGGTGAACGCCCAGGGCGAACTTCCCGGATACTTCCTGAGACCCGAGTTAGAGCGCTCCATCGAGGCCGCAATTGAACATGGGGAGCACAACAGTTCCTTTGGATTAAGCCCAACAGCCATACGCGACCTCATCAACGCCATTTCGCAGAAGATCGATCGTCCGGAGGCTTCGTTTGTGATTATCACCACAACCGGCGCGCGGTTCTTCATGCGCCAGTTGCTCGAAACCACTTTTAAGAATGTGACGATCGTGTCCCACAACGAAATTCCGCCCGAGGTGAAGATCAAGTCGCAGGGGAGCATCGGATGAGAATTAAATCCTACTTCGAACCGTCCTTACAAAGCGCCATCGCCGCCGCTCGCCGCGAGCTTGGATCCGACGCTATGTTGTTGAACTCCCGGCAGGTGTCCGAGCCAGGTGAAGACTCGCGTTTTGAAGTGGTGTTCGGCGTCGACGAGACGCTGGACGAGCCGGTAAGCATCGAACCTGGTCCTGTAACCGAGGCTCTGCTGGCCAAAGCGCTCCCGGCCGCGCTCGCCCCACGCCGTCCACTAAGCAGTTCGCTCGGCGAAATCCAACGGCAGGTCGCCGAACTACAAGCGGCATTGGCAGTGGCTGTGGCATCTGACGAAACGGACCCAACTGCAGTAGTCGAATGGCGCGAAAGACTCCGGGAGTTCGATCTCGGACCCGAGCTGATTGAGCGCCTGCTAGGTGCCGGACGGGAACGGATTCAGGGTCGTGGGCTGATTAATTTCAACAACCTCGGTGCCGCTTTGCGATCCGAAATGGACGCACGTCTGCGCTACGCTGAACTGGTTCCAACCGGGACGAGAGCGCTCGCACTGGTGGGTCCTCCCGGTGGGGGGAAGACGATCACGCTGGTCAAGATTGCGATCCGCGACGGCTTAGCCGCCGGACGCGGAGTACGGTTGATCGCATTTGACGCCTATCGCCCAGCGGCCTCCGAGCAACTGCGAGCCCTGGCGCTCGCGATGGGTGTGGAGTTCTCCCGCGAGGAGAGTTTGGCTGGACTGGTGGAAGCCATCAGCCGCACCGAAGCTGGCGACCTCGTCTTGATCGATACCCCCGGTTTCTCGTTCTCCGAACGCGACGAAGTATCGGAGTGCGCACGAACCCTGTCGTGCCTTGAGAATCTGTCGACGCACATGGTGCTCCCGGCTTCCATGAAGCGCGCTGACCTGGCGCGCTATTCCAATTTCTACGCCGCCTTCAATCCCGACACGCTCATCCTGACACGGTTGGATGAGACGGAGTGCGTGGGCGCAGCGGTGAGCGTGGCCATGACGTCGGGCCTGCCGGTTTCGGCTCTGGGACAGGGCCCAAGTGTTTCTAAAGATCTTTGTTCAGCGCGGGATAGCGCCTTTCTCGATCGTATTTTCGGATTGGAGCAGCGTGTAGAAAACGTCGCGTAAACCATGACGACACCTTTTGCAATCGGCTATTCGGACGCGACAGATTCTGCCGCCGTTCGAGAGCGCCTCATCCTCGAACACCTCCCCCAGGTCCGTTGGATTGCCGCGCGCGTGCACGAAAAACTACCGCCGACCTTCGCTATGGAAGATCTGATTTCCACAGGCATCGTCGGTCTCATTAACGCCATTGATAGCTTTGACCCGACGCATAATGCGCAGTTGAAAACATACGCCGAGTACAAGATCCGCGGCGCCATCCTGGACAGCATCCGGGGGCTCGATGGATTTCCTTCTCACCGCCGCAAAGACTTGAAACGCCTGGAAGAATCGATCGCCCGCCTGGAGCAGAGTCTGGAACGCGCTCCGAGCGAAGAGGAAATCGCGTGTGACCTGAAGATCTCAATCAGCGAGTACCACAGCTGGTTGTACGAACTACGCAGCATTTCAATCGGCAGCCTGGATGCGCCGGCCAATGGTCGCGACGGGGCTGCCGTACTGCACTATATCGCTGATACGACGTCAGATGATCCGATACAGCAGATTGAAAAGGCGGCCTTGGAAAAGCTGATTTCCGAGGGTCTTGCAACGTTGCCTCAACCCGAGCGTCTGGTGTTGACGCTGTACTACAAGGAGGGTCAGAACATGCGTGAGATCGCGCCGATTCTTGACCTGCACCTGACCCGGATTGCACAGTTGAAATCCCAGGGAATTCTCCGGCTTCGCTCCTATCTGGCGAAGCGCTGGCCCACGGGAAGGCGAGGAATCTAAATGAGTATGTCGGGTAATCCGCAACGCACTCTGGCATTGTTGATGGACATGTCGGTTCCGGTCCAGATCCGGTTCGGCAAGACACGAATTCCGCTCGCCAGACTGGTGAGCCTGACAGCCGGCTCGCTCGTTGAGCTAGACCGGGATGTCGATGACCAAGTTGAAGTTATTGTCAACGACCGCGTGGTTGCACGCGGCGAAATCGTTGAGCTGGACGGCGAATACGGCGTCCGCATCCACTCCATTGAAGCAGCCGGCGAGAGCGCAGAAGCGCTGTCCGGCGACGCGGCACAAAGCCGTCAGGAGCTTGCACTGTGATGAATCCAACTGTCTGGCTGTTTTGCCTCACGTTTCTGAGCGGCGCCCTGTGCGCAGCCACTGGAATCGCCTATCTGATCCTCGAGTCGCAACGAAAGCGGCAGTTTGCCAGCGAACGCCGGTTCGCCGGGCGCATTGAGGAATTGGAGTCTAAGCTCGCGTCGCTCCATGCGACGGTGGAGGAGAACCAGGCCGTCGCAGCCCGGCCGGCAGGCGCGAAGAGCCGCGTCGAGACATTGCAGCCTACCGACAGACTTACTGTTATGAAGCACTTCCGGGCCGGCCGCACCACTGAACAGATTGCTCCGCTGGTGGGCCTGCCGCTCGCCACCGTCCGCTTTATCCTCGACTTGAACCATCTCACGGGTCGTCCACCGCATAGTCCGCCATCTCAGGCATCAAAAGAAAAACTAGAAAACGCGGTCGTGTTAGCGATACAGAATACGAAGATCGCGAGAGAATGGCGCGATGCGAGCTGATGCCATGTCCTACATAAACTTTGGTCCGTCCGGCCCGTTGAATCCACTGAGCAGCAGTGGACCGTCAACAAGATCGTCCAAAGCTGCCACATCGGCGCCAAGTACAGACCAGGCCGGCACGCAGGCCTATCGTGGATTGCTCGCTCTCGCTCTTCAAACCAATGATCCGGCACTGGATTCACGTGTCCAGGTACTCCGTCAGGCAATTAACGACGGCTCCTACCAGACCGACCTGCCGGTGACCGCCCGAGCGATTGTCGATGCAGCCCTGAACCTCGATTAACGGAGGAACGGAGCCAATGGATTTTGAATCGGCGCTGACATGCCTGAGGGCTGTCGATCTGGCACTATCCAAGTGCGAACTCGAACCGTCGTCTGTTCTCGCCGTCGACGCGTCCGGGCAACTGGACCGGTTTGGAACCGCGATTCAGACGCTGGCCGGATGCCAAACGCGATGGGGATCCCAACGCAATGAAATTAAACGGCTAGCGGTGTCGGTTTCGACCCTAACTGCACGATTCCGGACGGTGTTCAACCAAGGCGACCGGTACTGTTACAACCGGCTTAGCATTTCATCTGTTTCAACCAGCGGATACGCAAATCCGGCGGTTGTGACGCCCGTTTCTATCCCTGGCGGCTTTGAGGCAGAGGGTTAGCCGATGGCCAATCTTTTCGCCACTTTGAATACCGCGTCCCACACGCTCCAAGCCTTGGAGCGGATGATGACGGTATCGCAAAACAATGTCAGCAATGCATCGACACCGGGCTTCGCACGTCAGGATGCTGTGGCTCTGGCGTTGCCATTCGACAACAACGGACTGGTTGGTGGGGTCACTACCGGGACACCCCAGAACAGCCGGGATCAGTTTGCGGAACAGTCGGTGCGGAATGAAGTGGCCAACGACGGCCTCTATTCTCAGCTAGCCGCGAGCCTGGCGCCTCTAGACGGTGTCATCGACATTACCGGGGCAAGCGGATTGTCGGGAGGATTGACCAAGCTGTTGCAGAGCTTTTCAGCCTGGAGCGCGAACCCGACGTCGAGCACCGCGCAGCAGGCAGTGATTTCAGCGGCACAGACGTTTGCCGCCGGTGCCCGTCAGACGTCCAATCAACTCGACCAGGTGAGAAACGGACTGGCTTCGAACCTCGCCTCGACGGTGAACCAGATCAATCAGTTAGCCGGCAAAATTCAGGACTACAACAAGGCGAAGCTATCCGGCACCGCGCCCGACCCAGGTCTCGACGCCGGACTCTACTCAAACCTTGAGAGTTTGTCGCAGCTCGGGAACTTTGTCCCTTTATTTCAAGCGGATGGCACGGTAACCGTACTGCTCGGCGGACAATCGCCGCTGGTGATTGGCACCGAAACCAATCCTATCAGCGTCGCTTACAACGGCAGCCCATCCCCTGCCAATCCAGGGGCTCAGCCGGCCGCGCACATCGTAGACGCGGGCGGCGCCGATATCACCTCCCTGGTAGGTCAGGGCAAACTCGGCGCTTTATTGCGCGTTCGTAATACTGACCTTCCCGCACTCACCGGCGATCAGAATCAAACAGGTAGTTTGAACACCCTCGTAAAGCAGGTGGCGGACCGGGTGAATCAGTTGCTCACGTCCGGTCAGACCACCGGGTTGACGCCGCAAAGCGGCACGGCACTATTCACCTATAGCACCACGAACGCGACCGATGTGATCCGGTCGCTGGCGGTGAACCCGTCCATTACACCTGCCCAGCTGGCACCCGCGGACCCCGGTCCTCCGGCGTCCTCGAACGGCATCGCGCTCAAATTGGCTTCGCTTGGACAATCGACCGACCCGGCCGATCAGATTTCCGGGACTAGCATCCTGGGTTATCTGGGAGGGATCGCGTCAGGCATTGGTCAAAAGATCAGCGACGCGCAGACGGGGAGGCAGCGATCAACGGATCTGGTAGTGCAGGCGAAAGCGCTCAGGACTCAGCTATCGGGCGTATCGTTGGATCAGGAAGCGATTCATCTGGTAGAACTACAGCGGTCGTATCAAGCGGCAGCACGGGTTGTAACCATCGTCAATGAGATGGCGCAAACCCTGCTCCAGATGTAGGCGGAGAAATAACATGAATGGAATCAATAGCGGTAACGCACAGTTCCTGGCCTCCCTTGATCGTCTACAGACGCGGGCGGACAAGCTGCAGCAGCAGATCAGTTCGGGCTTTCGTGTATCGAAGCCGTCGGACGATCCGTCGGCGGTCCAGGATGTGCTGTCGCTAAGCTCCGCCATTCTACAGACGGGTCAGGTCAAGACGAATCTTGGCATTGTGAAGGCGGACAGCGACGCTGCCGAGTCGAGCGTGGGGACTGCCGTCCAACTGTTGCAAAACGCGGTATCCCTGGCAGCGCAGGGGTCGAATACGGTGCTCACGGCGGACCAGCGGAGTACGATCGCGACTCAGGTTCAAGGACTTTTGAATCAGATGATTGGCTTGAGCCGGACGCAAGTGGCAGGACGCTATGTTTTCAGCGGCGATGTGGCGGCTCAGCCCCAGTATCAGGCTAACGATCAGAATCCAAACGGCGTCGATCGCATATTTCAGACCACGGCAACGGGGTCGGTCCAGGATTCGACGGGAGTCGCATTTCCTTCGGCGCACACCGCTGAGCAGGTTTTCGATCATCGTAATCCTGACGACAGTCTCGCCGGCGATAATGCGTTTGCCGCATTGAAGCAGCTGGCGACCGCGCTCTCGAATAATGATCAAACCGCTATTGGGCAGGCGACGAAGTCGTTGAAGAACGCGCAAGACTGGATGAGCCAGCAGCTTGGGTTCTACGGTGCGGTGCAAAACCAGGTGCAATGGTCGATCGACATGGCGGACAAATACCAGGTGGGGCTGAAAGCAGATCTGAGTGTAGTCCGGGATACGGATGTGACGGCGGCCATTGTGGAGTCAACGCAGATCAGCACGAACGTGAGTGCGGCGATGGCGTCGCAGGCAAAGGTTCCGCGAACGTCGTTGTTCGATTTCCTGAATTAGTTTGGCTAAGCCTCAGAGTTGACTGAATTTGGCTGAGACTTCGGCCTTCAACTTGCCATCTAACATTTCGTGACCGCTACCCCTCGGAGACAGTCGTCCCGACTTTTCGTCTTATACCAGCACGACCACGTGGACCTTTTTCGCTTTGTTCTGCGCGGGAGTCTCGAAGGATCCTCAGTCGAGGAAGTTCAAAACGCCTGGAAAACCGCGGCTCGAATCATTGGGAGAAGGCCTTTCCTAGTTGATTTTTCGAAGCTGGACAGCGCCGATGATACTGGGATCAGACTGCTTGCGAGGATGCGGGGTGCCGGTGCGCGACTGGTTCCGGACGTAGATCCAGAACGGTTGCGCGAGCCGGGCTACTGGCGGCGAGGCAGCAGCAAGGTAACCTGCAGTTTCAAGGCGCTGGCCGCGCGGTTGTTTTCACGTCGTGTCCAGTAGCCAGATTCTGACGCCCGACGCGCTTGCGCATTCCGCTAGACGGGTTGGGAGACCCGTCCTACCCCCCCGTCATCTGACGGTATTTCGGCAATTAGTGGAACTCTCGGCCGATGTTCAGCTTCTTCATCCGGGATTGAAGGGTAGTACGCTTCAACCCCAAGCGGGCGGCTGCGCCGTCGGCTCCGGAGATGCGGCCGGACGCTTCCTTCAAAGCTTGGAGGATGTTCTGGCGTTCCACCACTTCGCTCGATAAGGAGTTCTCGACGGAACGGACGGGGACTCTTCGAGCAGAGACACCTTCGGGAATCGCCAGATGCAATTCCGGCCCGGGACTTAGGATCACCGACCGTTCGATCACATTCTGCATTTCGCGAATGTTCCCCGGCCAGTCATAGGCGAGCAGCGCTTCCATGGCGGCGCTGGGGATTCGTTCGATATTGCGCTTCAATCGCCGCGAGTATTTTTGGGTGAAGTAACGGGCCAGCAGAGCGATGTCTTCACGGCGCTCCCGCAGCGGCGGCACCACTAGCGGAAAGACGTGAAGCCGATAGTAGAGGTCGCTGCGGAAGCGGCCGTCGTTCACCATCTGTTTGAGATCGCCATTAGTAGCGGCGATAAACCGGACGTCTACTTTGATGGTCCGTACCCCGCCGAGACGCTCAAATTCCTGCTCCTGAATGGCGCGGAGCAGTTTCGACTGTAACTCGAGCGGCATCTCGCCAATCTCGTCCAGAAACAAGGTGCCGCGGTGAGCGAGTTCGAACCGGCCCATACGCTGCGCCGTGGCTCCGGTGAAGGCCCCCCGTTCATGGCCGAACAACTCACTCTCCAGCAGGTTCGCCGGAATCGCGGCGCAATTCACCTTGATGAACGACTGGTTGGCACGTGGACTGAGCTCATGCAGCGAGCGGGCCACCAATTCCTTGCCCGTTCCGGTTTCGCCGTTGATCATGACGGTGGCGTCTGTCGGCGCGACAATCTGAATGCTCCTCAAAACCGACTTGAAGGCTGGGCTTTCCCCGATCATATTGCCGAAATTCTGGTCTGACTGGATCTCACCTTCGAGGTAAAGCTTTTCGGTGGTGAGCTTATCCTTAAGAGCCGCCAGTTCGTTGAAAGCGATGGAATTCTCGAGTGCGATCGCTACCTGACGGCCGGCTTGCACCAGTAGACGGACATCGACGGCCGTGAATGCCTTACCGCAGCGCCTCCCCAACTCGAGGGTCCCGCAAGCGCCGTTTCGAGTGAGCAGGGGTATGGAGCAACCGCTGACGAATCCCGCCTCGAAGCCCGCTCGAAACAGCGGGGAAGGAAATCGTACAAAATCCGCATCGAAAATGACAGGCTCGCCGGTGCCGAGCGCCTCACCCGAAGGCAACCCTTGCGGTGATACGGACTTCGTCTGAGGTATCCAGTCGAGCCCGCCGATGGGCCGCAGAGCTTGAAGCTGAAGCTCGCCGGTGGCCTTGTCGAGGACGGAGAGCAGGGCGAGATCATGATCCACCACGCGCTGCAGTTGACTGGAAATGGCAGCCAGCAGGTCGTCCATCGAAAGACTCGACACTAATACGCCAGCGATGTCGAACAGCACCTCAAGACAGTCGCGCTCGTGCATCAATTCCTGCCGGGTAAGGAAGGAGTCGACAGTCACCGCAAATTCCGACGCTACGCGTTTGAGGAAGGCGAGCGTTTCGTCGTCGCCGGCAAGCGGAGTGAAAGAGCCGAAGCCGAGAATCCCAATCTGTCGGTCACCGTTCATGAGCGGAACCAGCACCAGCGACACGACACCGCGTTCAATGAGCAGCGACGTGAACTCGCTCCAGCGATTTTGCTCGTCGGGCAAGTTGAGAGCCAGGAGTTGCTTGTGGGTCCATACCCAGCCCAACGGGTTCGAGAGAGCCGTGGGCCATTCGGTATAGGCGCGGTCCTGCGCGGCAATTGAGGTGACAACGCGCAGTTGCAGAAGACCGTTGGAGGGATTCTGCAGCACCAGTCCCAGGGCGTCGAAATCGACTACCTGGTGGAGCGATTTAGCCAGGCTATGGCAAAGGCTTTCGAGGTCAGAGTGTCCGGCAATGGCTTGGGAGAGCTCGACAAGAGCCTTGTATACCTCTGCCTCCGATGCCCGCACTGTGCTCATCATAACAGCCGGTTGCGACATGGCGGTGGGGATCAATGCAGGTGAATCTCCGTGCTGGCAGTCACCTTTTTCATCAGGAGCGGAGTGAGAATCAGTAACGTAATGAACAATGCCGACCATGCGAACACCGCCATAAAAGCCTGATAGTTTGCCTGTTGTAGAACCGCTCCGTAGATCAATCCTTTGGCCTGTTGAGCGGCTTGGGGGGCTCCGACGAGCGGAGTCAATTTGGCTGTTGCGGCGCCAAGGT
Organism: Bryobacterales bacterium; assembly: GCA_038212445.1. GTDB lineage: Bacteria > Acidobacteriota > Terriglobia > Bryobacterales > Bryobacteraceae > TMP-7. The sequence continues at coordinate 73,850 of JBBQUM010000029.1, read as the reverse complement.
GTTCTTGAAAGACCGGATCCATCGGCGTCAGCTTGCCGACGAGTTGCGATTGAAACGTCTGCGCGAAGCGGGTGATAAAGGTGGTGGAAATCGCAATGCCGACGCTGCCACCGAGATTTCTGGCCAGATTGAAGATGCCGCTTGCGTTGCCGATTTTTGAGTTGGGCAAAGTAGCCATCGCGAGAGACATGACGGGGACGAAGATGAAGCCCATCCCCAGGCCCTGCAGGACGTTCGGCCAGGCGATATTCGACATTCCGGCCTCGAGCGACAAGCGGCTGATCCAAAACGTGGACAACCCGAACATACCGATGCCGCTGACGGTCAGCCAGCGTCCGTCCACCCTGGACATGAGGATACCGACCAGCGGCATCCCGATCATGGCCCCGATTCCGCGCGGTGCGGTGGCCCATCCAGCGCCCTCGGAGGTGTAGCCCATGAGATTCTGCAGAAACAAGGGCAGAACCGTGAGCGAGCCGTACATGCTGGCCGAGACCAAGGCGATGATACTGGTGCCGACCCAGAAGTTACGGTCGAGAAACGCCCGCAGGTCGACAATGGGCTCGCGCGCCTTCATTTCGCGCACGACAAGCGCGATGAGGGACGCCGCGGAAACCAGCGCGAACCAGCGGATCCACGGCGTGGCGAACCAATCAGACGACTGTCCCTTGTCGAGGACAATCTGGAGAGTCGCAAGCCATAAGGCGAGCAGCCCGAAGCCGATGGAATCGATGGCGCCGACCTTGGCGTGCTTGATATAGGGCGGATCCTCGAGATATTTACCCATCATCCAAAGTGCAAACAGACCGATGGGAATGTTGATGTTAAAAACCCAGCGCCACGAATAGTGATCGGTGAGCCATCCGCCTAGAGTGGGGCCAAGGACGGGCGCAAACACGACGGCGAAGCCGAAGGCCGCCATCGCCATGCCGCGCTTCTTCCCGGGGAAACTCTCGATCAGGACGGCTTGGGCGATGGGCTGTAGAGCGCCGCCGCCGAGCCCTTGCAGCACCCTCGCCGCCACAAGAAATCCCATGCTGGGAGCGATGCCGCACAAGAAGGATGCCGCAATGAAGATGGCGGTGCAGGCCATCAGAAATCGCTTGCGGCCGAAGCGGATAGCAAGCCAGCCACTTGCGGGCAGAATGATGGCGTTGGCTACCAGATAGCTGGTGAGAACCCAGGTGGCTTCCTCGTTGGTGGCCGCCAGACTTCCTGCCACATAAGGCTGGGCCACAGAGATGATGGTGGTATCCAGGACTTCGATGAAAGCGGCCAGCACCACCGCCAGCGCGATCATCACAGGATTGGCGGCAGGGGTCCATTCCTGGTTGTCCCCGCCGGCTTGCTCCGGATTCATCGCACGTCGACCTCCGGCTCAACCGACATGCCGGGGCCCAGTCGATATTCGACGGGCGGCGTCTGAAGCAGGACGATCTTCACTGGCACCCGCTGGACCACCTTGACGAAATTGCCGGTGGCATTCTCGGCGGGCATCATGCTGAAGCGGGCGCCGGTGCCCGACTGTATGCTGTCGACCTTGGCCTTGAGCGACAGGTTTGGATAGGCGTCCACCTTCACAACGACGAGCTGGCCGGGGCGGATCCGCGTCAACTGTGTTTCCTTGAAGTTGGCTACGACCCAGTAATGGTCCGAAACCAGCGCCATTAAGGCCTGGCCAGCGCCGACGAAGTTGCCGACTTCCACTGACTTCCGGGTGATGTACCCGGATTCAGTAGCGTAGACGCGCGTATACGAGCGGCTGAGCGAGGCTGCCTGGACAGCGGCTTCAGCTTCAGAGAGCCGGGCGCGTTCAACCGCGGCATCGGCACGTTTCAACTGGACCTGCTGTGGTGCTGCTTCCGCCTCGCTAAGTCTCCCCTCAGCTTGCCGGACCTGATTTTCGCCTTGCTGGAGCCCGGCCGCCAGCGACTGCCGGCCAGCGGTAGCTTGAGCGAGTTGAGCCTTGGCGGCGGCGACTGCCCGACTGGCGGCGTCGCTATTGGCGGCGGTGGCGCGGGCCTCGCTGACTGCCCGGTCGAGCATTTGCTTAGAGACTTCGTCCTTCTGATACAGCGTCTGGTAGCGGGCGGCGTCGCCGGCTGCGCGTTCCGCTTCGGCGGCGGAGGCGGTGCGACGGGCTTCATAGAGTTCGAACTGCGCGCGGGCAGCGTTAATGCCGGCATCCTCTTGCTGAAGGCGCGCCCGCAACACGTCTACTTGGTTGCGGGCCGCCCCGGCTCCAGCGTCGGCCTGGGCAAGCGTGGCGCGGGTGATGGCAGTGGTGAGAGCGATGCTCGTATCGGCGCCGCCGGCTTTGGCGATTGACGATGTGAGGCGGGCTTGTGCCTCGGCGAGCCGCACGTCATAGTCGGCGGGATCGATTTCCACCAGCAGGTCGCCTTTGTTGACGTGCTGATTGTCCTGAACATACACCTTGGCAACCTGCCCGGCGACGCGCGGGCTCACCTGAATCACGTTGCCTTCAAACGACGCATTGTCGGTAGATTCGTAGTTCAGCGAACGAGCATAGTAGGCGGCTCCAACCGCAACCAGCGCCAGGATTCCGGCCGCAATCAGGGACGATTTCAAGGAAAATCGGCTCCTATGAGCCGGGGGCGCGTCAAGCGCATGCTCGTGGGCGAGTTCTTCTTCTCGAATCAAAGTTTCAGTTGCCATTAGGTCCTCGGAATCTCAAAGTTGGAAGTCTTGTACACGCCCCTGGGCTGAAGCCAGGTTCAGCCGGGCGATGTTGAACTGGGCAAGACTCAAGACCAGCGACAGGCGGGCGCCTTCGAGCGCCGTTTGAGCGTTGACGACTTCGATGTTGTCGGCGACGCCGTTGCGGAACCGGTCCTGGGAGAGTTCAAGCTCGCGCGTGGCGAGCGTTTGTGCTTTCTGCGCCGCTTTTACTTGCGCCTCGCGGGTGACGAGAGTGCCCAGAGCCTGACGGATGTCCTTTTCGATGGCCAGGGCGAGGTCGTGAATCTGGGCGTCGGCCTGGCGGACGAGGCTTGACGCTACCTGGACTTCAGCGCGGGTGCGGCCGCCGTCAAAGATAGGCACGTCGAGGCGGACGCCGACGCTGCGGGTGGGCAGGTTGGTGTTGTTGGGAGTGATGGCACTGCTGCCATAGTCGCCGGCGAAGGCGAGGGTGGGAGCCCATCCGGCCATGGCGGCTCGATAGTTTGCTTTGGCGATCTTCTGCTGTTGAGCAGCGGCCCGGAGTTCGCTCCGCTCTTCCACGGCGGCCTGAACGAGAGCGGCCACGTCATGCGGTCCTTCAGGGGTGAAGCGCATGGGATCAGTAAGCGCAAGACGGCTGGCCAGAGGTGCGCCGATCAGGCGCAAAAGCTCCAGGCGGGCTGTGTCCAGGGTGGTTTGCGCTTGCGCGAGAGCAACCTGTTGATTGGCAAGGCGGGTTTCGGCGCGCGCCACGTCCAAACCAGTGGCGATGCCGGCGCTGCGCTGGCTATTCGCAAGATCCAGAAGGCTTTGGGCCAGTTGAACATTAGCCGTCGTACTGGCAATCGCCTGCTCGGCTTCGAGCACCGCGAGATAGGTTAGCGAGGTGGCGGTGATCACCTGTTGGGTGGCGAAGCGCTCGCGCTCACGTGCCAGTTGCTCCGCGTATTTTCCGGCCTGATAATGCCGGAAGGCGGCGAGGTTAAAGACGCTTTGGGTCACTCGAACGCGGGCATCGAAGACGCTGAAAGGTCCAATGAACGGCCGGATGCCTGGGAAAACCTGGCCGCTGAGCCCGAGCGCTGCGAGGTTCGCTGTCTGATTGGACTGGTAGGCCTCGGCAGATACGTGGGGGAGCAGGAAGGAGAGGATCTCGGCCTTCTCGCCTTTAGCCTGGACAATCCTCTCGCGCCCGAGCACGGTCTGCAAGTTGGTCCGAACGGCCATCTCATTGGCTAGGGAGAGAGGTAGATTCAGGTCGGACGGAGAGGTTTGAGCGAAGAGAACGGCGGGCAGGACGAGGAGGACTGCCGGGGGTACCGCGGACCGAAATCTAGACAGCAGAGACATAATCGCTGTCTGGAAGGGCAGGCGAAGTGCCATGCCCGGAGTCGTTTAAGTAGCTGATTTAATGATGCCTAGGATGAGTGACGACAGTCAGGCGGCAAATTTTCGTCAAATGTCGACTGTCAAATGACGAAGATGCCTGCCGAACTACGTCTCGAGGAGAAATGCGCGCCGCCGGGTGGTGGAGACAATCTGGCCTTTGAATTGACTTTGGCCGTTGACGTAGCCGGCGAGAGGCTGAGTTGTTTGATGACGGAGACGGATGACGTCGCCGGGTTCTAGAGCCAGCAATTCACGCAGGGCGATGGGAGGACCGATGAGGCGAGCGTCGAAATCGACTTCGACAGCCCCCAGGAGGTCCACGAATGCGGCATTGGGCGGGGGTGAATCGAGCGTCCCGGCAGCTGGCACCGATCTCGACTCAGCCAAAGGGGTTTGCAGGACTTTAACTGCGAAGTTTCCTGCAGCGGTGATCGCTAACAATTGAATTCCGATCAATTGATCGGAAGGGGCGAAAGCGCGAAGCATCTCTGCTTCGGTTTCCGCCCGTTCGGCGACAACCTTGAAGTTGCCGGCGCGAGCCATCGAGCTGGTCAATTCAACGGCGATCAAATCAAGGACTTCGCCAAGAAGATGTTTCTCGATTTCAGTGAGTTCGGTGATTTCCTCTTTTGTTTCTTCTTCTGACGGAGCGCTGGGTTGTCCGCCGAGGAGGAGTTCGATGAGGATCTTGGCAAAGGCCGGAGCCAGGTCGAAGACGATGGGGAGGTTGCCGGGTTGCAGACGGAAAACCGCTTGGCAGACGGGATTGACAGTATTCGGACCGCTTAGGGTTGATTCGGTCTCAATAGCGAATGCGATGTCGTAGCGTAGGTGAGCCGAAAGTGCCATCGACACGTTGCGCGCAAATGACTGATAGACCAGGTTCAACACCGGGTCGGGCGACAGAACTTCGGGCATAGGATAGTGCGATTCCATTAGTCCATCGGCGTTCCCCGGCCTAAGCATTAGGGAAACAGCGGACCCGTAAAATCATCGAAAACAGCGTCTCGTTTGCGATATGGAAGTGTCGCAACAAGAGTGCGCAAGTAGGCAGCCTATGATTCATCTAACCCGGCTCAACCGATCACCCGTCATTATTAACTCGGATTTGATCGAGCATATTGACGCAAATCCGGACACGGTAGTCTCCCTGACTTCCGGACAGAAGTTCATGGTCCTTGAGACCACGGATGAAGTTGTTCAGAAGGTAATTGACTTTCGGCGGTGTATCCAGAGGCCGCGAGAGTCTCAGGCCGAGAATTAAGCCGGAGAACGTTCATGGCTAGCGCAAAATCAAAGGGCGGCGGGAAACCGGACTTCGCGACGATAGGCGGCTTATTGCTGGCATTCGGGGCGATTGGCGGTGGACTGATGATGGAGGGCGGCAAGATCACCGATGTGATGCAAATCAGCGCCCTGGTCATCGTTTTAGGGGGCACCCTTGGAGCCGTAATGGTAACGACACCGCTGGGCACGCTAATCCGGGCAGCAAAATCGTTCGGGTTGGTGTTTTTTGAGAAGTCGCATTCAATTGACAACTCGATCGACGAGTTAATTGCGCTCGCCACCAAGGCGAGAAAGAGCAGTATTGTTTCGCTCGAATCAGATCTTGAAGGCATAGGCGACCCGTTCCTGAAGAAGGCACTGTCCCTGGCGGTGGACGGGACGGAACTTCAGGAACTGCGCAAGATGATGGAGCTCGACATGATGGCGGCCGACCACCGGTCGGAATCAGAGGCCAAGGTCTACGAATCAGCGGGCGGCTATGCGCCGACGATTGGAATCATTGGCGCGGTACTCGGTCTGATTCAGGTGATGAAGCATCTGGAGAATATCGAGGAAGTAGGCAAGGGAATCGCGGTAGCGTTTGTGGCCACGGTGTACGGGGTGGGGATGTCGAACATCTTCTTCCTTCCCGCGGGTAACAAGATCAAGGCGCGCGCCCATCATGCCCTGCAATCCAAGGAACTGGTGCTCGAGGGAGTTTGCAGCATCGTTGAGGGGATGAACCCGAAACTGATCCGAGTGAAGCTTGAAGCATTCGCCGAGGGTACCGCTAAGAAATCGAAGTCGGGCGCTGCTGAAGGCAGTCCACAGACGGCGTCAGCGTAATCTGTAATGAAGAAAAAGCCACCAGAACACGAGAATCACGAGCGTTGGCTGGTTTCCTACGCGGATTTCATCACGCTATTATTTGCCTTTTTTGTTGTAATGTTTGCTTCATCGCAGACGGATAAATCAAAAGCGAAGGCCATGTCGGAGGCGGTTACGGCCGCGCTCGAAAACGGCAAGACCGTGGGCGTACCTCCGATAGTCGCGAAGATTCTGGGCGGCACGGTGGATGACAAAGGGCAGGGCAACGCGCAAATGAAAGGGCCTGGCGGCGCCCAGCGGGCGGCGAAAGAGGCTCCACCGGACGAGATCCTGGAGTTGCTTCCCTCTCTACAGAGGTTAACTTCCCAGCTCGAGATGGAGCTCAAAGACGGAAAACTTGAAATCCATATGGAGCCGCGCGGAATGGTGGTAAGTCTGCGCGAGGCCACGTTCTTTCCGTCAGGAGACGACGAACTGGCGGCCAAGTCGATGGGCGTAATCGCGAAGCTGGCGGGTGTAGTCAAGGACCTGCCCAACGAGATTTCCATCGAGGGCCACACCGATTCCGTACCGATACACACCGTCCGATTCCCGAGCAATTGGGAATTATCGTCAGCGCGCAGCATTGCAATGCTGAAGATATTCCAGAGTAAGTTTGCCATCGACGCCAAGCGATTGTCGGTTGTTGGTTATGCGGACACCAAGCCGATTATGGATAACGATACGCTGGAAGCGCGGGCCAGAAACCGGCGGGTAGATGTGGTGATCAAGAATATTACAGGTTTACGCGCCGTTGATAAGAAGGCGAAGGCGGCGGCCGCTGCCGTGAACGCCGAGAAGCCGTCCCCTGTTCCTCACAAGTAGTCCTCGCACGAGAATTCTCACTTTGAAAACCTTGCTCCCCAGTCCGTGCCATCGCGTTACCCTCATTGGCGGTGATGCGTTGGAGGCTTCGGCATGGGCCTCCCGAGCCTTTAGGTTCAATTTGATGGGCGAAGAGGTAACGGAGGCAAAAAAAGTGAAAAAAGAGATTTGAATTGCGACAAGGTTATCGGCCCTGAGGAAAACCGTTGGGCCTCGGTGAAAAGCCGAACTTAAGCAGAAAGAGTGGACCAATATGTATTCCTTTCAGACCAACGTAACTTCACTTTTCGCCCAGAACAATCTTCGGGTGAACAGCGACTTTCAGAGCCAGACCATTTCGCGTTTGACGTCGGGCTATCGTATTAACTCGTCCGGTGACGATGCGGCCGGCCTTTCCGTTGCCAACAAGTTCCGTAGCGACGTAGCTGAGTTGTCGCAGGGCGTTCGCAATGCCAACGACGGCATCAGCATCCTGCAGATTGTCGATGGCGGCCTCAACAATGTTTCAAAGACCCTCGATCGTCTGAAGACGCTCGCGACGCAGTCGGCTTCCGGCACGTTCACCGGCGACCGCACGGTATTGAACAACGAATATCAAACGCTGATCGGTGAAATCAGCCGCCAGGCGGCCAACATCGGCCTGAATGCGGGCGGCGTGAACAACACCACGATCGGCGTCTATGTCGGCGGCGGTTACACGCAGGCGAATTCGCAGGTGCAAGTGGATCTGTCCGGTTCCGCCAACCAAGTGGATGCGGCCGGTCTGGGCATCAATGGCTCGACGATCGTCGGCACGGTAGGCGCGGTGACGGTTGCCACTTCTGCCGATCTCCGCAGCGGCACCTATCTGGCAAGCAACACCACCCAGACGTTCGCGTTGGATCTCGCTGGCGGCAACACAGCGGTAATCAAGCTGGACGGCGGCTCGGCCGGCCTTTCCGGTGACCAGGTAATCTCTTCGCTGAATTCGCAGCTGGCGGCGTATGGCGTCACAGCCAGCAAAGACGCGACCACCGGCAAGCTGAGCCTGTCAAGCGGGAACGCCTTCATATTTGAGACGGCGGTTGCCGTTGGCGCCGGCACGGGAATCGCCACAGCGACCACCTCGGTGAACAGTTCGCAGTACACCTTCAACGCTGGCGCAATCACCGCCGCCGCTGGTGGGGTTCCGCAGACGATCAGCCTGACGCCGACTGGCGGCGCAGCGATCAACGTGACACTCGCCTCCGGCGATACCGCGAATCAGATTGTTTCGAAGTTCAACACTGCGCTGGCCGGCAGCGGCGTCTCGGCGCTACAGGATTTTGCCGGCAACCTTTACTTCCAAGGCTCAGCAGCATTCACGCTGACCCGCGGCGTCGATGCCGGCACCGGCGGTCTGGGCAATCTGGCGTCGGCCGCAGTGGCGACGGTCACGGCTCCTCCGACTGGCGGCAGCACGACGGCCAACGCACTGTCTGCGCTGACCTCCATCAAATCGGCCATCTCTTACCTCGGCAAAGTCCAGGGCAAGGTTGGTACCGGTGAGAACGATCTGCAATCGGCGATCGCTCTGGCACAGTCGCAGATCACCAACTTCTCGGCCGCTGAATCGCGCATTCGTGACGCGGACGTCGCCGCGGAAGCTGCCAACCTCACCAAGGCGCAGGTTCTGCAGCAGGCTTCGGTAGCGGCACTGGCTCAGGCGAACTCGGCGCCGCAGGCAGTACTGTCGCTTCTCAAATAGTCCTAAAGTCGGTTGAGGATGGGGCCGATCGTATAGACGGCCCCATCTTTCTTGAGCCGTCATCATGAGTTCAACTATATTCAACGGGACGAGTCGGTACTCGACGGACTTCCAACAGGTGATCACCCGAGCGGTGAACATCGCATCGCTGCCTATCACGCAGCTATCGCAGCAGAAGTTGAAGTTACAGGATCAGGTCACTGCACTGAATGGCTTACAGGCGAGTTACAGTGCGGTTGCTTCAGTACTAGCGGGCATTGGAACCGCGGCATCTTCCGGCTCAATCAGGGCAACCTCGGGAGATTCGTCGATTGCCAGCCCGACGGTTTCAGGATCGCCTTTAGCTGGTACTTACACGATCGACGTCACCAGCGTCGGAACGCCCAGCACCGCTGTCAGCAGCGCCACCCTGCCCAAAATCACAGATCCCTCGAGCGGGGGTCTCTCCACCGCGTCCTCTATCACCTTGTCCATTAACGGTGTCGACACCCAGTTGGCGCCTGGTGACAACAGCCTGAACTCGCTGGCTGCGGCGATCAACAATGCGAACGCCGGCGCCGAGGCAACGGTGGTCAATATTGGTGGACCTAATGCGGCCGACTACCGTTTATTTCTAAAGAGTTCCGGGTTGGGTGGGGATACGATCAGCCTGAAGGATGGGACGAGCGAATTGCTCGACCCCTTGAGCACGGGCACTCCCGCGGTTTACACGGTGAACGGTCAGCCTTCCGGCGGAATTTCCTCGAACTCCCGGACTGTCACCATTGCTCCCGGTCTGAATGTTGATTTGAAAGGCTTTGGGACGACGGAGATCATCGTCAGCCGATCGACGACGTCGCTGCAAAACGCACTCTCGGGATTCGTAGCCACCTTCAACGCAGCAGTAGACGCCACCGATGCGCAGCGCGGGAAGAGCGGCGGCGCGTTATCGGGTGATAGCATCGTCTCGTCGCTAGCGGGCGCGCTCCGGAATGTAGTTAGCTACGACACCGGATCGTCATCGGGAATCAAGGGGTTGGCCGATCTTGGGATTCAGTTCGACAAGAGCGGAAAGCTGACTTTCGACGCGACGGTGGTGAGTGCGTTCTCGGCCGGCCAACTGGCGAGCGCTGCATCGTTTCTCGGCGATTCAACTACCGGCTTTCTGGGATTTGCGACGAATACGCTTAGCGGCGTTGCCGACTCGACGAACGGCATCATCAAAGCGTCGGTGACATCTGTACAAGAGACGATTACCGACGAACAGAATCGTATTGACGACACGCAGCGCAGAGTCGACACTTTACGGACGAATCTGCAAGCGAAGATGGCCGCGGCCGACGCGCTGATCGCGTCGCTCGAGCAGCAGGTTTCCTACTTCACAGCTCTCTTCCAAGCTGAACGTGATGCCGCAAGATCCAGCAACTAGCGCGATAGTCCGGCGTTTTCAGGCGGAGGCTTCGGCCTTCCGCTTTTGCGTGGAGTCGCATGACTTTCCGGCGGCGCAGGATCTGCTGCGCCATTTGTCCGCGAATGTCGCGCGGAATTGGGCCGATCTGGCCGAGGACGAACAGGCGTTCATCCATGGCGATCTGATGTCTCTGCTCGAGTGGGCGCGAGTGTCGGTGAGAAGCATTCGCGAGCAAACCCGGGTGGAAGTGGAGCGGATCGACACTGCGAAGGTTTACCGCATGCCACCGCCGCGTCCGGCCCTGAATCTGCAAGGCTGATCGTGAAGCGTCGCGAGACCCGTTTCACTCCCCCGTCGAGAATTCGACGCCTTACCGTCTGAAACACGACGCGTCTAAGGCAAAACCCTACTTCAAAACCAGCAACTTAGAGATGGCTGCAGATGTGCACCACTGCGCTCATCATGATTGAGAACACGGCTGCGCCGATTGAGCGTTACATGACGCTGCTGAGCGCTCGTCAAAAGCTGGTGGCGTCGAACATCGCCAACGCCGACACTCCCGGCTACAAGACCAAGGATCTCGATTTCCGGTCGCAGTTCCAGTCGCTGACGGGTAGTCCGGCGGTGGTGGAAGCGTCTGGACTGGCGGCGCGCAACGATGGCAACAACGTCAGCATCGATCGCGAAGCCCGCATGCTGGCTGAAAACGCCATGCGATTCAGCGTGGCTACGAACCTCGCCAAGGCCGAATTGCGAGCGGTACGAGCAGCCATTGACGAAGGGAAATCCGCATGAGCCTTTTCTCGTCGCTATCGGTGAGCGCCTCCGGGATGTCGGCCCAGAGAATGCGCGCTGAGGTCCTGGTGGAAAACCTGGCGAATTCAGACACCACACGCACCCCAGAGGGCGGTCCGTACCGGCGCAAGGACGTGGTCTTCAGTTCCTCTTCCACAGAAGGCTCGTTCCAGTCGATTCTGTCCAATCAAATGAGCAGTGCGCCCGGAGTGCGTGTCTCTGAAATTGTGACGGACACGCGAGATCCTGAGTTGCGCTACCTGCCCGGCCATCCGGACGCCGACAAAAGCGGGTACGTGGCGGTACCGCGGATGAATCCAGCGGAAGATATGGTGGACCTGATGGGCGCGTCGCGCAGCTACCAGGCGAATGTCTCGGCGGTGAGCGCGGTAAAAGACATGATTCAGAAGTCGATCGACTTGTTCCGGTAAATTCATGTCAATTTCAAGCATTAGCGGCGCGATTCCTCAAATCCCGATACCGGCAGCGTCTCCAGCGAGTGAGACGGCAGGTAAGACCGGGGACTTCAAGAACTTTCTCGAAAGCGCCATCGGGCGGGTAGAGAGTTCGCGGGCGGGCGCCGAGCAGATGGCCAAGGATTTCATCTCCGGCGACAACGAGGAACTCCACACCGTGGCACTGGCCACGCAGAGGGCAGAACTCGAGCTGGACCTGACTCTACAGATTCGCAACAAAGTTGTTTCCGCATACCAGGAGATCATGAGGATGCAGGTCTGATCTAACCTGACACTCGACCCCCAACATGCAGCAATTCCAGAAAATATTGAGGGCGATTCCAGTACGCCAAAGATGGATGATAGGCACGGTCGCGTTGGCGATTGTTGCCGGACTGTATTTCTTTTCGATCTGGCAGCACGACAGAAATTTCAAACCGCTCTATACGGGCCTGGCGGCCGAAGATGCCGGCGCGGTAGTACAGAAACTGCGCGAGTCGAGCACCGAGTACCGGATCATCGACAACGGTGCGACGGTGCAGGTGCCCGCGTCGCGGCTGGCCGAATTGCGGCTTGAAATGGCGTCGGCAGGCATCCCCAAGACAGGCCGCATTGGTTTTGAACTCTTCGACAAGACGAACTTCGGGATGACGGAGTTTACCGAACATGTCAATTACCGGCGGGCGCTCGAAGGAGAGCTTGAACGGACAGTGACATCGGTGGCAGCGGTTGAACAGGCGCGAGTCCACCTGACTTTCCCCAAGGATTCGGTATTCACTGAGTCAAAGCAGAACGCCAAAGCCAGCGTCCTACTGAAACTCAGGATGGGCGCCAAGCTTGAAAATAACAGCGTCACGGGCATCACGAACCTGGTAGCGAGCGCGGTGGAGGGTTTGTCGCCGGAGAACGTCTCGGTGATGGACATGCATGGAAATCTGCTGAGCCGTCAAAGGTCGCGACTGGCCGCGGACGGGTCTCCGGACTCCGAGGCGGCGATGGAGTACCGGCAGAAGATCGAGAAGGACATTGTCGCGAAGGTAAACGCCACTCTCGATCCGCTGCTGGGCGGTGATCGTTTCCGCGCGGCCGCATCAGTAGAGTGCGACATGACCAGCGGGGAACAAAGCGAGGAGACGTTTGACCCAAGCAAGTCGGTAATGACAAGCTCACAGCGCAGCGAGCAAAGCCAGACATCCGTTATGGCAGGCGGACTGCCGGGAGTGGCCTCGAATCTGCCGCGTCCGCCGTCAAAGAACGGCAGTGAAAGCGGCGTTAACAATCGCACCGAGCAGATCAACTATCAGAGCAGCCGCAGCGTGAAGCACACAAAGCTTCCCCAGGGAACGGTGAAGAAGGTATCGGTAGCGGTGCTGTTGGACCAGACGGCGCGTTGGGAAGGCAGCGGTCCCAAGGCGCGCAAGGTGCTGGTGCCAGTGCCGGCGGAACGCATCAAGACCATCCACGACGTGCTTGCCGCAGCGATCGGCATTTCAACCGAACGCGGGGATCAACTGATTGTCGAAAGTCTGCCGTTTGAGTCCACGTTGAATTCAGAACAACCCGAGGTGGCCGCTCCGGTTGCGCCTTCACCGCAGACGCTGATGGATCAACTGAAGTCGCCGCGCGTTATTGGGACCCTCGCCGCCGCGGTGCTTGTGGTTCTGGGGCTGCTTGGATTTATCGTGACGCGGATGCGCAAGAGCCGCTCGCGGGTGGCGATCATTTCCGAGCCGACTGGACATGAACTACCGCCTGCAACGGAAGCCGTAGCGGTGGAGAGCGGCGAGGATCTTGCCGAACTCGCCTCGAGCCTGGACAAACTCCAGCATCCGGCGATTGCGGCGAGCCGCTTGGAAGTTCTGACTGGAAAGCTCCGAACTGGGGCCGTCCAGGATGCCAACCTCTACGCCGGAGTGTTGCGCAACTGGCTGGCTGAAGAGGTATCGAAATGAACATGATCGCCGAAGCTCCGGCAACAGCAACGACGTCAGTACCGGCGGTGGTGGAACTCAGCGGCTCACAAAAAGCAGCCATCCTGTTGGTCACCCTGGGTGAACAGGCGAGCGCGCCGGTGATCAAGCTGCTTACTGGGGACGAGTTAAAAGCCGTCACGCGAGCCATCGCGGATTTGCATCTCATCACGCCGCCGCAGGCACAGGCCGTAATCGAGGAATTCTACGAGACGACCGTGGTTGCCCACGGTTATCCGCATCGCGGAGGCGCCGACTATGCCAAGCGGATGCTGACAAGCGCATTTGGCCGCGAAGAGAGCGGGCGCATTGCAACCGAGCTTTCACTCGAGCCGGATGAATTGCGTGACGAGTCAGAATCGCTGCGGCAGACGAACCCGAAACAGCTAGCCAAACTGATCAAGAACGAACATCCGCAGACCATTGCGATCATCCTCTCCTATGTAGGCAAGGAGCAGGGAGCGGCCCTGCTTTCGACGCTGGATCAGAAATTGCGTGCGAAAGTCGTGGTTCGGCTGGCGACGCTCGATAACGTTTCAGAGGATGTCATTCGTAAAGTTGCCAGCGTCCTCACTGAACGGGTGAAATCACTCGGCGAGATCAAAAAGACCGGCACGATCGGCGGAGTAAGAAGCGCGGCTGAGATGTTGAACGCGATGGACCCGGCGCTGTGTGAAGAAGTTCTGACCGAAGTCCGCGAGCAGAAGGAAGGCCTGGAAGAGCAGATCCGTGAATGCATGTTCGTGTTCGAGGACTTGCTGGGCATCGACTCCAAGGGCATCAAGGAACTGATCGCCAAGGTGGACCGGAAGGTTCTGACGGTGGCGCTGAAGGGGACGACGGAAGCCTTGAAGGAACATTTCTTTGGTTGCCTGTCGCAACGCGGCGCCGACATGATGCGCGAGGACATGGAAGCCATGGGCGCCATCAAGATCAAGGACGTGGACGGGGCGCAGCGGCAGATTATCAATGTGGTGCGGATGTTGCAGGCAGACGGCGTACTGAGTGCGCCGGGACGCGGCGACGACGAATATGTCGAGTAATGTACTGCCGCCTGAGATGGCACTGCGCGCCCGGCCGGTAAAGTGGCGGCAAGCGGAGGGGTCATCCAGCCAGGTGCAGGCGAAATCGGCGGCGACGCTGGTTCCGCAGCCTGAGGCAGAGCGTCCGAGCGCTCCCGCGATCAACGTTGACGAGATCCGGCGAGCGGCTTTTGCGGAGGGTCTAGGCGAGGGTGAGCGGCGCGCGCAGGAACAGGCAGCGGCACAGTTGCAGCCCATGCTCGAGCGGCTCACGAACATGCTGGGGTCGCTGGCGACGCAGCGCACGCGGATCCGGCGCGACGCTGAAGCCGAACTGGTGCGGCTCTCGATTGCGATTGCGCGTCGAATTCTGAATCGCGAGCTAATGGTGGATCCGACCAGCATCCAGGGATTGCTGAAGGCAGCGCTCGAGAAGATCGAGCGATCTGAACTGTCGCAAGTGCGCGTGTCTCCTGATCAAGTGGCGACAGTGAGCTTGTGCGTCGAGAGATTGAGCGGACGGCCATTGAAGGTAGTGGCGGATTCGTCGCTACAGCCTTGGCAAATTCTATTTGAGACCGAAAAGGGCGCGGTGGACTCATCGGTAGAGACGCAACTCAAGGAAATCGAACGCGGTTTCGCAGACCGGTTGGCCAAATAATTATGCAAACCATGGAACCGGTAACGCTCGGCAGTTACGTGGACGCCCTTCCCCACATTGACCTGCTGCCCTGGGTGGGCAAAGTGACGGACGTGATCGGATTGCTGATTGAATCGGACGGTCCGGCAGCGGCGATGGGGGATTTTGTAGAGATCCGAACCTCGTCGGGGCATGTGATCCGGTCGCAGGTAATTGGATTTCGCGGCGGCCGTGTACTGTCGATGCCTTTGGAGCATTCCGATGGTCTTCAGCCTGGCGACGCGGTAGTGGCGCGACCGAATGAGGCGCGGCTATCAGTTGGCGAGGGTTTGCTTGGACGGGTACTGGATGGCTTTGGGCGTCCGATTGACGGTGGTCCGGTGATGGACACCGCCGGGTCGTACCCGCTGTTCACGGCGGCGCCGAGCCCGCTCGATCGCGAGCACATTTCTGAACGCCTGGTGACGGGGATTCGGGCGATTGACGGGATTCTACCCTGCGGGAAGGGGCAGCGCATCGGCATCTTTGGCGGTAGCGGCGTGGGCAAGAGCACGCTGCTGGGCGCCATGTCGCGGCGTAACTCCGCTGACGTGTCTGTGATCGCCTTGATCGGCGAGCGCAATCGCGAGGTTCGCGCCTTTCTCGAACATGAACTCGGCGAAGAGGGCATGAAGCGATCAGTAGTAGTGGTGGCGACGTCGGATCAGCCGGCACCACTGCGAGTCCGGGCTTGCTTTGTGGCGTTGACGATCGCCGAGTATTTCCGAGATCAAGGGAAAAGTGTCCTGATGGTGATGGACTCGGTTACCCGGCTGGCGATGGCGCAGCGAGAGATTGGGCTGGCTGGAGGCGAGCCTCCGAGTCAAAAAGGCTACACGCCGTCGGTGTTCGCGTTGCTGCCGAAGGTATTTGAGCGCGCGGGCAATTTTCCGAACGGTTCGATCACGGGCTTCTTCACGGTCCTGGTGGAGGGGGATGATTTCAACGAGCCGATCTGCGACGCCGTGCGCGGCATTCTCGACGGACACATCATTCTGTCGCGGCACCTGGGTGACTCCGGGCACTATCCAGCCATCGATGTACTCAGTTCGGTGAGCCGGTTGAGCTCGACCATCGCCGACAAGCCGCAGGGGGAAGCGATCCGCCGGGTGCGGCAGGCGATGAGCGAGTACGATCGCGCGTCGGATCTCATCAACCTGGGTGCGCACGTCAGCGGCGCGAATCCCCGCTTGGATTTGAGTATTGCCACGCGTGACCGGATCCTGGATTTCCTGCGCCAGGACTCCGCCGAATATTCGCCAATTGAGCAGACGCTGGGCAATCTCTCAAACGTCGCAGCGGCACTCGCCTGATTCGGGGTGATGTTTGAAGGGCTTCCAATTCCGATTGCAGCGTGTGCTCGAGTGGCGCCAGCACAAGCTTGAGCTCGAACTGACGAAACAGCAGCGGCTACGTTACGACTTGAACCAGGTGACGCTCGGCATTTCTCAGATCCACGCCGCGATGGTCGAAGGATGTCCGGCCGATCCGACAGGGGCGGAACTGGCAGCGCTGCAGCAGTACCTGGATCGCCTATATCGCGACCAGGCGCGGCTGGAGCAGCGTCGTGTGGAATTGAATGCGGCGCTTACGCAGCAGAATGCCTGCGTGCTGGCTGCGGATCGCGACGTGAAGATCCTGGAACGATTGAAGGAACGTGCGCTCACCGAGTGGAATCACGCTGCCAACAAAGAGATCGAAGAGTTAGCCGGCGAGAATGCCATTAACCGGTGGGGCCGCGCCTGACGGCGATCTATTTTTTCGCGGCGGCGATGACAGCGTCAAAGGCGGGCGCCGGCTTGCCCTCGCGATCAAACAATAGCGGATAGCTGGTGCGCCCGCGGATGGGCCAGTTGTTGAGCCACGAGTCGGCGTTGGTCACACCCCAGAACGTGACGCGGCTGACAACGTCGCGATGTTTCAGGTAGACAGCGAACAGGTCGGCGTAGCGCTTGGCGAGCGCTTGCGAAACGGGTTCGGGTAAACCCTTGGCGTAAGGGTTCAGCTTCTCCTGCAAGTCCTCGCGATGCGCGACGTCGGCTCCGCGATATTGTCCGACGGACGGCAGAATATCGACATCGAGTTCAGTGATCATCACCTTCACTCCGAGTTCAGCGAAGGCAGTAAGGGAAGCGTCCAGCCGTTCGATGGTGGGGGAATCCATGTGGTTGTGCCCCTGTGAGCCAATGCCGGTAATGAATACGCCTTGTGCTTTCAGTTTGCGGACGAGGGCGACGGCGCCGGCGCATTTTGCGGGATTCTCGAGGGAATAGTCGTTGTAGTAGAGTTCGGCCGTGGGATCGGCCTCGTGGGCGAATTCAAATGCCTTGGCGATGAAGTCGGGTCCGATGATCTTGAACCAGGGACTCTCGCGCAGGGTACCGTCTTCATTGAGCGCTTCATTGACTACGTCCCAACCTTTGATGCGGCCCTTGTACCGGCCGACGACGGTGCGGATGTGATCGCGCATGCGATTGAGTAGAAACTCACGGGTCGCGGGTTCGCCATGATCATCCTGGAAGACCCATTTCGGGACCTGGCTGTGCCACACCAGCGTATGGCCGACGATGAACATGCCGTTGTCTTCGCCGAACTTCACGTAACGATCGGGAGCGTCGAAGGCATAGCGCGCAGGTTCGGGATGCACCAGTTCCCACTTCAGGACGTTCTCCGGCGTGATGGCGTTGAACTGGGATTTAGCGATTGCGGCGCCACGCTTATCGATCTCAGAAAACTGAGCCTGATTCAGGGCGGTGCCGATGCGGAAGGAGCTCTTGTACGCGTCCTTCAGTGTGGTCTGCGCGGCTAACGAGGCGCAGGCGACGGTTGCGATGAGAAAAGTACGTGAGCGAATCATAAGGTTGCGGGCGAAATCGCGTATTTCTTCCGGCGTTCAGTTAGTTCGTCGGTGATTTGGACGTTCAACTTCTTGTCGATCTTGTAGAGGAAGAGGCAGAGGACACCGATAGCGAATGGAATGGAGGGATAAAGGCTGGCGGTAAGCTGGATGCCGCGAAGGGCTTCGGGAGTCTGTGCGGCATTCGGGACATAGCCGTAGCTGGAGAGTAGCCATCCGCCGATTGCGCCGCCGATGCCGAGTCCGGCTTTGAGGCCGAAGACGATCGCGGAAAACACGATCGCGGTGGCGCGGCGTCCGGTGCGCCATTCGCCGTAGTCGGCAACGTCGGCCATCATTGCCCAGAGCAGAGGAATGGTGAAGCCATAGGCGAAGTTCCTAAGAATTTCCACAGCAAACATGACTGGTATGGCGTCAGCCGGAATGAACATAAACACCGCCGTAAGCACGGTAGTGATGCCGAGGCCCCACATAAAGACGTTGCGTTTCCCCCACCGCATCGCACTGGCTTTGGAGAAGCCGATACCGCAGATGGAGGCGGCGAGTGCGAAGCCGTTAAACCAGCTGAACAGATCCTCGCGCTTCACGAAATATTTGAAGTAGTACAGGATGACGCCGCCGCGCAAGGACAGAGTAATGAAGACGAAGATTGTGGCAACGAACAGAGTGATCCACGGGCCGTTGTGTGTGAGATCCAAAAAATCCTGTTTGATGGATGACTTGTGTCCGGGGTCGGGCAGGATGCGCTCCTTCGTCATGGCAAAACAGAAGATGAAGAGGATGACGCACATCGTCGCGAAGATGCCCATGGTGATCTGATAGCCGAGGGCACTATCGCCGCCGCCGAAGTAGTGAACCATGGGCAAGGCGAAGACTTGGATTACGAACTGGGCGAGCATGGCGAGGACGAAGCGGTAACTCGATAGGCTGGTCCTCTCGCCGAGGTCGCCGGTGACCACGCCGCTCAGAGCCGAGTAGGGAATGTTGTTGGCTGAGTAAATCAGCATCAGGCCGATGTAGGTGACATAAGCATAAATGAGCTTGCCGTCGGGGCTGAAATTAGGCGTCCGGAACGCGAGGTACGCCATGAGGCCGAAGGGGACGGCGGTCCATAGAATCCAAGGGCGGAACTTCCCCCAGCGGGTGACAGTCCGGTCGGCAGCCACGCCCATCAGAGGGTCGAAGATCGCGTCGAAGATGCGGACTACAAGGAAGAGCGTCCCGGCGGCGGCGGCGCTGATGCCGAACGTGTCGGTGTAGAAACTCAGCTGGACAATGACCATCGTCTGGAAGACGAGGTTGGCGGCCGCGTCGCCGAATCCATAACCGATCTTTTCTGAGACACGCAGCTTTACGGCGGTATCAGCCATGTTATTTGTCCACTCGGAGGATCATTTTTTTGAGGTCGGCGTCGCGGGAGGAATTGCCGATCATGACTTCGAAGTCGCCCGGTTCGACAACCTCGCGCATGTCGACATTGTAGAAAGCGAGCGATTGCGGGGTGATATCGAGCGCGATGGTTTGTGTCTCGCCGGGCTCGAGAAACACTCGTTTGAAAGCTTTCAATTCCTTCACCGGGCGAGTGGCGCTGCTCACAACATCGCGAATGTACATCTGCACGACTTCGCTGCCGGCGCGATCGCCCGTATTGGTCAGTTCGACCAGCGCCTGCGTGCTGTGGCCGGTGCGAATTCGCTGTTTTGACAGCCGGACATTGGCGATGCTGAAGCTGGTGTAGCTGAGGCCGAATCCGAACGGATAGAGCGCGGTGGCGTCGTCAAACAGATAGCCGCGGCGCGCCGACGGCTTGTAGTTATAGTAGGCCGGGATATGCCCAGCGGACCGAGGAATGGAGATGGGAAGTTTGCCGCCCGGGTTCACGTTTCCAAAGAGCACACCTGCGATTGCCTGAGCCGATTCCTGGCCGAGATACCAGCACTCGAGAATCGCGGGAACGTCGCGGCTGAGCGCGTTGATGGAGAGCGGGGCGCCATTGAACAGGACCGCGACCACCGGTTTGCCGGTGGCGACAACGGCGTCCACGAGTTCCTGCTGGAGGCCGGGAAGGTCGAGCGTCGCGCGATCGCCCATATGCTTGAGGGACCATGCTTCGCGGGACGTCTGCTCGTTGCCGCCAATTGCGAGGATGACGACATCGGCACGGCGAGCCGTCTTCACGGCGTCCGCGATCTGCTGGCGGTCGGCGGCGGGATCGGACGGCGTGACTTCGTCCTGCTGCCAGGAGCCGCCAATGGTAATTTTGCAGCCTTCATTAAACAGCACCTTAACGCGCGGACCCACAGCATCGCGAATGCCATCCACGAGCGTGGAATCGTGCTTGGGCACTCCGCTGTAGCCGCCGAGCATGCTGCGATTCCCGTTAGGCCCGATGACAGCAATGGTCTTCAGCGAGTCAGCCGCGAGCGGCAGTAGCGGACCGTCGTTCTTCAAAAGCGTGATCGACTCCTCGGCGGCTTTCAACGCCAGCGCGCGATGCTCGCTGCAACCGGCGACGCGCTCCGCTTCGGCCGGATCGACGTAGGGATCGTCGAACAGCCCCATGGCGAACTTCCAATGCAGCATTGGGAGCACCAGATCGTCGATCTGCTTCTCAGTGATGCGGCCTTTGCGGACGAGTTCGACGAGATGGAGGTAGCAGTCGGGTTCAGGAAACTCGATGTTGACACCGGCCTCGACGGCGAGAGCGCAGGCTTCGCGCTTGTCCTTTGCCACGAAATGACCGTGTGTGTCGGGACGGTAGCCGAGTTCCCAAATGGCGTAGTAGTCGGAAACAGTGAAGCCTTTGAAGCCCCACTCCTTGCGCAGGACGTCGCGGAGAAGCCAGCGGCTGGCATGCGAAGGGACTCCGTCAATCTCGTTGTACGACGGCATCACACTGATGACGCCGGCCTCCTGAATAGCGGCGCGGAAGGGATAAAGAAAAGTCTCGCGCAGCACCCTCATCGACACGTTGGCGGGCGCGCAATTCATGCCGGATTCAGGCTGGCCGTGAGCCGCGAAATGCTTGAGAGTTGCGATGACGTGACGCTTATCGCGGAAAGTCGCATCGCCCTGGAAGCCGCGCACGGCAGCAATGCCCATCCGCGAGACGAGATAAGGATCCTCGCCGAACGTCTCTTCGACGCGGCCCCAACGAGGGTCGCGGGCAACGTCGACGACGGGCGTGAGCGCCTGATGCGTACCGCGCAGACGCGCCTCGGCCGCCGTCATCGCATAGAGTGATTCGACGAGTTCGGGATTGAACGTACCGCCTAGTGCAATGGGTTGCGGAAAGCTCGTGCCGTCCACCGCGGCGTGTCCATGGAGGCATTCTTCATGAAAGATGACGGGGATTCCGAGACGGCTGTTCTCGATGAAGAATTTCTGGATTGCGTTGGTCAGTTCGGCGTTGCGCTGAGCGTTGAGACCTTTGCCGGCGTCGCTGGG
The DNA here is from genome assembly GCA_038212445.1 of Bryobacterales bacterium. GTDB lineage: Bacteria > Acidobacteriota > Terriglobia > Bryobacterales > Bryobacteraceae > TMP-7. The sequence continues at coordinate 52,477 of JBBQUM010000029.1, read as the reverse complement.
ACGGCCAACATGGCCGAGGCCATGCCCTTTGCGGTACGCGCGGCGGGCCTTGGCTTCATCGAAGTTGCCATCTGCGTCCACGAGAGTTTCGGATTTCTGCTGCCAGACGCAGGTCATCTGCGCCGCTTTCTCCTCGAGTGTCATGCGCGACAGCAGGTCCTTTGCGCGTCGCTGAGGGGGCAGTTTTTGGTTTCGGTACGGAACCGGAGAAGAAATGATCGCCATGGAGGGCTATAGTTGCCGGAGCCAACTATATCAAAGGAGCCGGCCTCGTACAGCTTTGGAGGCCGGCGCTTCAGGACTCAGGCGGACGGTTTTAGAAAGTGATCTTGGCACCCACCTGCAATTGCCGTGCAGTTGAGGCGGTCCCGGTGATCACGCTGTAGTTGTTGTAGCTCTTGACGCTGCCGTCGGCGTTCAATGTCGGAGCAGCCCAAGTTGCCTGGGGATTGGAGAACGAGGGTGTGTTGGTGAGGTTGAATGCTTCGCCGAGGAATTGCAGCTTCAGTTTCCCGTCCTTGAATTCAAAGTTCCGGGAGACGCTCTCATTCATCGTGAAGAAGCCAGGGCCGCGGAGAATATTGCGTCCGCTGGTGCCGAGGCGGGCAGTGGTGACGGCGCCAAAGGCGGTGGGGTCAAAGTACGGCGTATTGGGGTCGTGACCGCCGGAAATGGCGACGTTCGAAAGCACCTGGTCAGCCGTCTGAGTTTGTCCGAACGCATTGAGTGAGCTATTGGGAGCGTTGACGGTGAAGGGGAGTCCGCTGAAGCGGCTTAGAATGCCGCCCACCTGGAAGCCGCCGAAGATATGCGCGGCGATTCCCTTGTTCAACCACGCGTGTCCCTTGCCGAACGGCAGCATATAGTAATGGCTGATCTGGAGGGTGTGGGTACGGTCGAAACCGGCGAGTCCTTTGTTGAGAGAGGTGGCGACAGGGAACGCGCGGAAGAGTGCCGCGTCACCGTTGTCACCGACGTTCAAGGCCTTGGCGAACGTATAGCTGACGGCGATGGTAGACCAGCCGATGCGTTTCTTCAACTGGCTCTGGAGTCCGTTGTATTTCTGGCTGCCGAACGGCGTGTAGGAGTTGAGGTCGCTGGTGACATAGGGATAGAGTTGACGTCCCGCAGTGCCGGTTCCAGGGGCCGAGGCGTTGATGTTGACCGCCTGCATGGTATGCACGGCATGCGTTCCGGCGTAGCCGATTTCGGCCACGAGTGACTGCGCGAATTCCCGCTGGATGAAGAAATTCCAGCTCTGGATATAGCCGCGGTTGAGATATTGCGGGAACGTGGCCGTGCCGGTGCCAGGCAGGTAGGTTCCGGGTGACGGCGTGGCGGATGGCTTAATCGTGCCCAGGGTGATGTCGGGGAAGTTGGGCGCGGGCAAACCGGTTCGCAGGGAAACCTGAGGCACGCCGTTATAGGTAATGAACTGGTAGGTGTTGGCGGGCGAGAAATCCTGGTTGACCACCGACGGATAGGCGTTGCGCTGATTGCGCATGTTGTCGGGATCCACCGTGATGCCGTAGCCGGTGCGGATGACGGTCTTGGGACCGAGGCGGTAGGCCAGGCCGAAGCGGGGCGCGAAGTTCTTCTTGTTGGCGCTGGCGCCGGTGTCCCACGGAACGCCGCCTTCGCCGCCGATTAGAATGTTGTCCGTCGCCGGATCGAAACGGACAGCGCCGTAATGGTCGTGCGAGAAGATCGGGTAGTATTCCCAGCGGAGACCATAGTTGAGCGTGAGGTTCTTGGTAACCTGCCACTGGTCGCGCGCGTAAAACGCGTAGTCGGAGAAGCGCAGGGCGTTGGGATTCTGGAACTGAGTGATCTTGCCGGCGCGTGAAGGAAAGCCAAGCAGGAACTGCGCCCAGGAGTTGTTGGGAAGGCTGACAGTGGCGCCGCCCTTGAGGGCAGTCAGGGTGCCGTCGAAGCCGAACGTCCCGCGTGCCGTGCCGAACGTACCGCCCTGCGGTTGGAAGTGGTTTAGCGCGTAGTGATCGTACTGGAAGCCGAAGCGCAGGCTATGCGCGCCTTTTATCTTGCTGACGTTGTACGCAGTGGTGTACTGGTTGTCACGAAATTGGAAAGGGCTGCCGGTATTGGTGTTGCCGATGTTGGACATGCCGGCGACTTGGAAGCCGGGGATGCCTTTGTAGTTTTCGCCGACGCCGTTGGTGCCTGGAATCTTCAATACGTCGAGTCCAAAGAAGCCGTCCTCCGGATCACCGCTGGCGCCGATGTTTTGGCGCGTGTAGCCGGCGTTGCCGTCCAGCAGCAGGGTGGGTGACAGAGTATAGGTGAAGCCGATGCCGGTGGTTTGGACACGGCCTCCGGCATGTCCGGGATTGCCGCCGTTGAAGACGTCGCCGGCAGCCTTGCCCAGGACGAAGGGGGCGACGATGTCCATGGGCGAGAAGCTATAGCGGCCCCAGATCATCAATTTGTCGCTGGGATTGTAGTTGGTCTTGAAGTCCCAATTGTCGCGATTGAAGGTGTAGGAACCGAACGCGTCGTAGTTGCTGGTGGCGACATTGCGGGTGAGAGCGGGCAGCAGGCCGGCGAGGGTAGCCGACGCGGGATCAATGCGATTGGTCGGAATAGCGTTGTTGACGAACGGCGTGCGTCCGGTGCCGTCGATATTGCCGGTCAACGGGTCATAAATGGTTGCGCCAGTAGCACTGAAGTCTCCTCCGCGCATGGCTGCGCTCGGCAGCGTCAGATTTGCGGTGGACGCGTACTGGCTGCGGCGTGTGCCCTGCCAGTCGGCGAAGAAGAATAATTTGTTGCGGCCGTGAATGATCTTGGGGATGTACACGGGTCCACCGACCGCGAATCCAAACTGGTTGAAGATGTTCTTGTTGAGCGGGCTGGAGTGACTGAAATAGTTCACAGCGGTCATGTTGTTGTTCTGATTCCGCTCGAACAGGACGCCATGCAGGTCGTTAGTACCGGATTTGATGGTGACGTTCACAGCGGCGCCGCCGGCGGCACCTTGTTCGGCGTCGAAGGAGTTGGTGACGACGTTCACCACTTCGATTGCATCCGACGGCGGGATGTAGGCTACGTTCACAGGCAGCCAAGGATACGAAATAGTGGCGCCGTCCAGCTTGGTGCTGTTACTGGTGGACGAGACGCCGTTCATGAACAGCGTTTGGGCACGCTGCGGATTGCCGGCGTCGCTGTTTGCTTCTGGAGTGGCGGGGATGCCGGCGCCCGGAATCAGGTAGAGCAGACTCTGGAAGTTGCGGCCCTGTCCGCCGTTGTAGGGAAGTTCCGAAATGTCTTTGGTGGTGAGTTCGGCGTGGACGTCGCCCTTATCGGTTTGAAGTGTAAGGACTGAGGCGTCGACGTGAATCGTTTCAACAGTGGATGCGATCTGCATCTGAATGTCGATGCGCCTGACATCATTGGCGGTAACTCGAACATTGTTCTGTTCCACAGTCTTGAAGGACGGGACAACGATGGTTACGCGGTAGTCGCCTATCGCAAGATTACTGAGCAGAAAGCTGCCACGCTCGTCAGTGGCGGCCTGCCTGGTTGAACCGGTGCCAATGTTGAAAGCTTCAACTTTTGCATTCGGCACCGCGAGATTACTTGGGTCGGTGATGTTTCCAGTCAACGAGCCATAGAGCACCTGCGCACTGGCGCTCTGGAAGATACTGCAGAATACGAGAGCTGCGATTCCAACATGGAAGATCGGAGAACTGCCTCTCTTACTCATGGAAGACCTCCTGAAGATCGATTGTTTGGCGATCAAATTAAATATAAACAATCGGTTCAGAAAGTCAAGCATGCCGGGTATTAGCCGGGAAGGTCAGACACGAGCAACTCGGCTGCTGACATAGGATTGCGGTGCTTCTGGAAAAAACCTCTCAAGTTCGATATTGTTGTGGCTTAGGATTAACCGAGTGCACCCCAGCCTGGACCTGACCGATCGTGTGGCGGTAGTGATTGGTGGAACTTCGGGCCTAGGCCGGGCGATCGCCGCGGGATTGGCGTCCGCCGGCGCGCACGTCACTCCGAGCGGACGCCGCAGCGATGCCGTCAATCAGGCGTGCGATGAAATCGAGGCTGCCGGCAGGAGAACTTTACGGTATCCGGTGGACGTTACGAATCGTGAGTCGATCCATGCTCTGCTGAATGCGGTGATCGCCGGCTTCGGCCGTGTGGACATCCTGGTCAACGCCGCCGGCCAGACATTTCGAAAGCCGACGCTCGAGGTGAGCGAGGCGGAATGGGCGGGGCTTCAGGATTCGAATCTGACCGGGATGCTGCGCGCCTGCCAGGAATTCCACCCGGCCTTAAAGGCCAGTGGGCGAGGGCGCGTGATCAACATCGCCTCGCTCAGTTCTTTCGTAGCGTTCCGTGATGTGGCGGCTTACTGTGCGTCGAAAGCAGGAGTGTTGTCGCTCACGCGAAGTCTCGGGGTGGAATGGGCTCGCGACGGCATTTGCGTGAATGCGATTGCGCCGGGAGTGTTCCCTACCGAATTGAATCGCGACCTGGTTTTGAATACGCCGCGGGGGAAGGAATTGCTCGGGCGTACGCCGGCCGGGCGATTTGGCCGTCCCGAAGAGCTTGCGGGCGCCGCCGTACTGCTGGCGTCGGATGCGGCGAGCTATATCACAGGTCAATGCATCACCGTCGACGGTGGTTTTCTGGCATCAGGCGTCAACTGCTAAATTCCATGACCTTAATACGTGCGCTCGTTCTCGCCTTCCCGGCACTGACTGCGTTGCAAGCTGATACGGGTTACGACGCCTGGCTGCGTTACGCGCCGGTTGGCGGTGCGGATCTACCGCGAACCTTGCCGGCCATCGTCGTGACTGCCGGAGAATCGCCGGTGCTCGACAGTGCTAGCGGCGAACTGCTGCGCGGTGTCAAGGGGATGTTGGGGCGTACGGAGAGAGTGGAGACCCAGCTTCGCTCCGAGAGTGCCGTCCTTTTGGGGACGCTGGCTGCGGTGAAGAAGTTGGTGCCGGCCGCGGCGTTGCCCGCCAGTATGAAGGAGGATGCGTTCCTTCTCAAGACGATCATGGTTGGCGGAACCAGGCATCTGGTTGTCACTGCGCAAAACGATCGCGGCGTGCTGTACGGGACGTTCGCGCTGTTGCGGAAGATCTCGCTGCGAGAACCACTGGGCTCGCTGAATGAAATGCAAACGCCCTACGCACCGGTGCGCTGGATCAATCATTGGGACAATCTCGACGGCACGATCGAACGCGGCTACGGAGGACGGTCGATTTTCTTCGAAGCGGACAATATCCGCGCCGACCTCTCACGGGTGCGGGACTATGCACGTATGCTGGCTTCTCTCGGCATCAACGGCTGCTCGATTAACAACGTCAACGCCAACCCCAGAGTGATTTCCACGGAGTTTCTGCCGCAAGTAGCGCGAGTGGCTGCGGTCTTCCGCGAGTGGGGTATCCGCCTGGTGCTGTCGGTGGACTTTGGAAGTCCCAAAAGAGTGGGTGGGATGGAAACCTTCGACCCGTCGCTTCCGGCTGTGGCCGCGTGGTGGAAGAGCAAGGTGGACGAGATTTATGCGGCCGTCCCCGATCTGGGCGGGTTCGTCATGAAGGCCGACTCTGAGGGCAGAGTGGGGCCGTCCGCTTATGGCCGTACTCACGCCGACGCGGCCAACACGGTGGCACGCGCGTTGAAGCCGCATGGCGGGCTGATGTTCTACCGCGCCTTCGTCTACGATCACAACCTCGACTGGCGCAACTCGAAGAACGATCGCGCACGGGCTGCCTACGACAACTTCCAACCGCTCGACGGCAAGTTCGAAGACAACGTCGTGATTCAGATCAAGCACGGTCCCATCGACTTTCAGGTGCGCGAACCGGCTTCTCCGCTCTTCGGCGCACTGGAGAAGACCAATCAGGCGATCGAACTGCAGATCACGCAGGAATATTTTGGACAGGCCCGGCACACGGTGTTCCTGGCGCCGATGTGGAAGGACGCGTTGGACACCGATTTGCACGCCGGGCACGCGGGCACGCCCGTGAAAGCGCTGGTGGCGGGGCGCACGTTCAACCGTCCGCACGGCGGCTTCGTGGGCGTCTCAAACGTCGGCATGGACGACAACTGGCTCGGAAATCATCTGTCGCAGGCGAACTTGTATGCCTATGGACGGCTGGCCTGGAATCCGGACCTTTCCTCCCGCGCGATCGTCGGCGAGTGGACGCGGCAGACGTTCGGCAGCGATCCCGCTGTGCTCGAAGTGATCAGTTCGATTCAACTGAGTTCGTGGCGGACCTATGAGAATTACACCGGTCCGCTGGGGCTGCAGACACTGACAGCAATTACCGGCAGTCACTTCGGTCCTGCAGTGGAAGCCTCGGAGCGCAACGGTTGGGGCCAGTGGCACCGTGCGAATGAGCATGGCGCTGGAATGGATCGCACTTCCGCCACCGGCACCGGGTACATCGGGCAATATCGGCCGCAGGTGGCAAAGCTGTACGAGCCGGTGGCGACCTGTCCCGACGACCTGGTTTTGTTCATGCACCACCTGCCCTACACGCACGTGCTCCACTCGGGTAAGACGATCATCCAGACGATCTATGATCTGCATTATCAGGGCGCAGCCGAAGTAGAGGGCTGGGTTCGTCAGTGGCAAAGGCTGGCGGGCGCGGTGGATCAACAACGCTACGAAGCGGTGCTGGCGCAGTTGCGATATCAGGCGGGGCACGCCATCGAATGGCGCGATGCCGTGAGTACATGGTTTCTGCAAACGTCGGGAATCGCAGACCAGAAGGGGAGGGCAGGCAATTTTCCCGGCCGGATAGAAGCTGAGTCGTTGCAGCTTCAGGGCTATGCGATCGTGTACGTAACGCCTTGGGAGGCCGCTTCGGGAGCCAAGGCCATTGAGTGCACGAGTGGAACATGTTCAGCGACACAGCGATTCGCCATGGCTCCGGGATGGTACACGATTCGGGTCAGGTATTTCGATCAGAATGACGGTGTGTCGCGCTTTCGCCTTTCCGTAGCCGGCCAGACGGTAGACGAGTGGAGGGCGGACGATCATTTTCCGTCGCGCCGCATTGATTCGTCTTCGTCCACTTTGCGAGTGATTCGCGGAGTGGCGCTTAGGCAGGGCGATGAAATCCGAATCGAGGGGACGCGTGACAGTGGAGAGTCCGCAGCAGTTGATTATCTTGAGATTGTGAGAGAGTAGACCGAATGCCGGTTGACCTGATCAAGCGAGTGCCCACCACCACGATGCTGGGGCATTCCAACGAGGCCGTCCGCGATTTTAATCGCCGGCTGGTGCTGAACCTGATTCGCACCCGGCAGCCGTTATCGCGGGCGGACCTGGCACGAGTTTCCGGCTTGCAGCGAAGCACGATTTCGCTGATTGTCGAGGACCTGATCAAGGAAAGCTGGGTGGTGGATGGGCCCACGGCGAAACTTCCGCGCGGCAGGCACCCAACTTCGTTACGGCTAAATGAAGACCGAGTGATCATCGGCGTCGACGTTCGGCCGAGCCAGATCACACTGGCGGTGGCGGATGTGAACGGCCGCTTCAATTCTCAAGAGCAGATTCCAACTCCGAACCATCCGGATCAGGCCATACGCGAGTTGGTTGAGCGAATCAAAAGGATGATTCAGGGGTGCCGGGACAAGATGGTTGAGGGCATTGGCATCACGCTGCCGGGCCGCTTTGACACCGACAGCAATCGCCTGGTGTTCGCTCCCAACCTCAAATGGCCGGAATGCGACCTTCGTACGCCAATTGCGGAAGCCACAGGCCTCGACGTCGTGATGGAGAACGCCGCTAACGCGAGCGTGCTTTCGGCGGTCTGGTTCAAACAGGAGAATCCAGTCAGCAATTTGGTTGCGGTCACCGTTTCGGAAGGTATAGGCACTGGATTGTTTATCAACGGTCAATTGGCACGAGGATTTCGAGGAATGGCGGGAGAATTCGGACATGTGCCGCTCGACCCGCAGGGTCCGGCATGCACCTGCGGCAGCCGCGGCTGCTGGGAGGTTTTTGCGTCGAATCGCGCGGCACTCCGCTACTTCATTGAATCGCAGAGTACGGATACCGCGGACAAGACGAGCTTCATCGATCTGCTGATTCTCGCGGATCAGGGCAACAAGAGCGCCATCGACGCCGTGGACTGCATGGCGCGATACCTCGGCCGCGGAATGCGCATGATCGTGGCTGGTCTGTCGCCCGAGCGAATCCTGGTCATCGGCGAGTTGACGCGCTCCTGGCACCGGTTTGGTCCGGTGATTGAGGCTGAGGTGCGGGCGCAGGTTTTGCCGGGCGGTTCGGTGCCTCAGGTGGTGCCGGTCCACGAAGACGGAATGGCGCGCCTGCGTGGGACGGTGGCGCTGGTGTTACAGAAGCACTTCGGGCAGTTGGGCGAAGTAGCAGTCTAACCAAGAAATCCGGGAAGAGCGGGACCCGCCCTCCCAGGATTCATGCTGTGGACTTAGGGGCGCTCTCTTAGCCAAACCTGCAGACACCGCAGATGCCATAGCCGCTTCCGTTGGCTTGCAGGAAGCCGCAGAGCGAAGTCAACCTGCCAAGAATCGGGCCGGAGATTGTCGAGTCAACGAACTTGGTCTCCGTCACAGCTCCGCCGTCGTGCAGGTTCGTGCCCCAGGCGCTGAGCCCGGGTACGAGGACTCCGGGCGCCGCCGGATTGCACGCGCCAGTGTTGGCGGATGCAAGGATCGCAACCGTCATCGAGGACGGAACTGTGGGAGTTAGCGTATTGGTGATAAGACTCTTCGCGGAGAGACTGATGAGACCGTTGGGCGTGACTGGACAGCTGCAACAAGCCACTAGTTGTTCGTCCGCGGAGATCACGTATAGGTTGGCGCAGATATTGCCGGTAGTAGTCGGTACACCGATACTTGCCCCGGAGTTCGTCAAATTCAGCTCGGAGTCGCCGATGTTGAGATTGCCGAAGTACTTCGTGAGGTAGGCGCCGTTGGCTACAGCGCTGACCTGGAACGAAGGCTGGAATCCGCCCCAGCATGTGAGATCGGGACGCAGGGTGCCGGTGGGGCCGCCGCCGATGCAGTATTGACCTGCTGTCGCGGAATTGAGGAAGGCGCCGGTAGGATCCAGGTAAGATCCAACACTCAGATGATTCTCGGCTCCCACATTGAGCGAATCATATCCACAGTTGTTGCCGGCGATGAAGCAGGCGGTACCCTGTCCGAGAGGCGTTTTGCCGTAATGGGTGGTGTTGAAAGCTACTGTGATGATCACCTGGTTGGGAAGTGTTATCCCGGAACTCGTAAAGTCAAAAACGATCGGGGTTGCGAGGCCGTTATTGCAGGAATTTGTAACTACATCGAACCATTTGCCCGGTTGGCCGGGCGCTGCGGGACACTTCACGGGATCGTAGGATGGCCGGAAAGGTATTGCGAAGGTAGTCGTCTTACTCGCCAGTGGTCCGCCGAGCGTATTACCAACACCCACTGCGTAGATATTCAATGTAATTGGATGGCTGAACGTGGAGCCGGGAGCGGTGACACACGAGCCGTCTGTCCAACTGCCAGTTACGCAACCCCAACTGGACATGAGGACCTTCACCGTTGAGAGCACGCGCGAGGAGCCGGGGCTAAACACCACGCCAGCGCCGAATTCACTCGTCTGGGTGGCTTCGAAGGCTTGGCTTGGGAGGTTCCCCGGCTGAGGCACCGGAATATTGTCGTAAATGACCTGTGCAGAGAGCGGCGTGCCGAGGCAGGCGATCAGTCCTGCGAGCAAGATCGCTTTGGGTGCGGAAGTTATTTGTCTTTGGAATACCATTATTTGATCCCTTGTTCTCCATCAGTGGCCGGAAGCCGGGTTCTTGAGCCGTGTTTTCGGCTACGTTGAACTGCCTTTGTGGGCCGTGTCACCTCCGCGAAAAACCCACAAGAAAATCAGTCAATTTATTGCAAAAGAAAGCCAGCTTACGCGTTAATCAATAGGCGCATGGGACTTTCGTCTTAGAGCGTATGCCTTAGAGGGGGGTACTTCAATTACCCAATTGAAGTAACCGCATTTGTTAAAAGTTCCAGTACCCAACGGGGGTAGTGCCAATACCCGCGTGCCCACAACGGCGACAGTAGTACGGGGTCCCCTAAGGTAACGTAGGGACATTCTGTTCGCCTCTTTCTGTCTTTTGCGTACTCGCCTGGCGCACCATGTAACGGAAGATAGGCAGGTGAGTCCATCCGTCCGCTCGGCCTGTCTGCTCTTCCCATTCGTCTTCACTCAAATAACTCAGGGTCAAGGCGTTATCGCCGTCTATCCATCCCCGGCAAGCGTCGTTAAGGGCACCACCCAGCAATTTACGACCTACGTTTCGGTGTCGCCGGGCGGGGTGACTTGGACGGTAAATGGAGTCACCGGCGGGAGCGCGCAATTCGGTGTGATCACCCAGGCCGGGCAGTACACGGCGCCGTCAGTAGTACCCTCCGCCAACGTGGTGAAGATCCGCGCTGCCAGTACTTCTAAGCCAACGATTTTTGGTGAGTCAGCAGTCACAATTTCTCAGCCGACGCCATGGGTTTGGTCTACAAATCCGAATACATTTACGACCGGTGTGGGAAAATCCTTCGCAATTAATGGAAGCAACTTTATTCCGCAGGCTGTGGTGAAAGTAAATGGCGTTATTTGGACCACCACTTATGTGAATGCGACCACATTGAACGCCGCCGGCGATCTCCCCCAAGCCGGCAAATTTGCGGTGACCGTCGCGCATCCCAACCCGGGCGGCGTCGTGAGTCAGGGCTACAACATCACGGTGACCACCGCTCCGCCTGCGCCCGTGACCGTCTCAGTGGCTCCTGGCACGGCAACATCGGCGTTGTCGGGAACGGTGCAATTCGCTGCCACCGTGACGGGGACGGCGAACACCGCGGTGACATGGTCGGCCAGCGCGGGGACCGTGACCGCTGCCGGCTTGTATACCGCACCGTCCGCGATGCCCGCGAATCCCTCAGTAACCGTACGCGCGACGAGCGTCGCCGATTCCACCAAGTCGGCGCAGGGGGTGGTCACTCTTCAGGCAGCGGGAGGTGGAGGCGGCGGCACTCCCGGCAATAACGGGGCGACACTCACAGCGGGACGATTCCTGGAGCAGTCGGCATTCGGTCCGACGCCGCAAGAACTCGCCAACGTACAGTCGCAAGGCATCAGCGGCTGGCTCGATGCGCAATTTGCGCTGCCGGAGACTACGATCCCCATGCCGGCGCAGAGTTCGACTGTACAGTCGTTGACGCTGAACCGGCTGACCACCGCGCCCGATCAGTTGCGCCAGAAGATGGCGTGGGCGCTCAGCCAGATCATCGTCATTTCGATGAACAAAAATATCTACCCGGACGAGTTCGTGCCCTACCAGCAGATTCTCAGCCGCAACGCGTTCGGCAACTACCGCACGCTGCTCGGCGAGATCGCCGTGAGTCCGCAGATGGGGAAATATCTCGACTTGGCGAATAGCAATAAGCCAGGCCTGAACGGCGGCGCGAACGAAAATTTCGCCCGTGAACTGATGCAGCTGTTCACCATCGGATTGAACCAGTTGAATCCCGACGGTTCAGTGAAACTTGTCAACGGGCAGCCGGTGCCCACTTACACGCAGGCCGACATTCGACAGCACGCGCTCGCGCTCACCGGTTGGACCTACCCCACTGCGGCGGGCACTCAGCCCTCGGCCAACAACTGGGAGAACTTCTCAGCGCCGGTCATGGAGACGCGGCCGCAGAACCACGACACCACGCAGAAAACGCTAATCAATGGCTGCGTGTTGCCCTCAGGACAGACCGTGCAGCAGGATCTGGACGGCGTGCTCGATTGCGTGTTTAAGCACGCCAATACCGGGCCGTTCATCGCCACCCGGCTGATCCGCAGCCTGGTGACGAGCAATCCGAGTCCCGCGTACATCCAGCGCATCGCCGCCGTCTTCAACGACAACGGCAGCGGTGTGCGCGGCGACCTCAAGGCCGTGCTGCGCGCCATCCTCACCGACGCGGAAGCGCGGCAGGACACTGCGACGGCGTCGAGCGGCCGGCTGAAGGATCCCATCTATCAAATCGTGAGCTTTGTGCGAATGATGAACGGCAACATCGGACCCGCTACCGTCATTCCCTGGAACTTCGTCGCTATGGGACAGGAGGTCGCCAATCCGCCGTCGGTATTCAGCTATTACTCGCCGTCGTACCGTCTGCCGTCGCACCCGGCGTTGTACGGTCCCGAGTTTCAGATCTACACGCCGACTGAATCGGTGGAGCGCGCGAACATGATTTACCAGATGCTCAACCAGCCCAACAGCGACCCCAGCATCGACCTGTCGCCCTTCAACGCGGTGGCCGGCAACACGGCTCAGTTGCTCGACTTGGTGGATCAGAAGTTCTTCTACGGCCGCATGCCGGCCACTGTGAGGACGTCGCTCGCCACCGCCGTGACGGCCTCTTCCGACAATACTCAGCGCGTGCAGACCGCTCTCTACCTTGCAGCGCTTTCCGGACAATACGCGGTTCAATACTAGGCCACTGGAGAAGCAGATGAACTCACGACGAGACTTTCTCAGACTGGCCGCGCTGGCCGGAGTTGCGCGGTTTGGAGGCGTCAGCGCATTGGCGCAGCAGGCAACCGACTACAAAGCGCTGGTCTGCATTTTCATGTTCGGCGGCAACGACGGCAACAGCGTCATCGTGCCGCAGACGCAGAGCGAGTACAACACGTACAAGTCGATTCGCGGCTCGCTGGCGTTGCCCGATACCAATGTGAAGCTGTTGCCTGTGTCCACGGCCGCGGGCACGCCTTACGGCCTCACCGACGGACTCGCGCTGATCCATCCGTTCTGGGCGCAGAAGAAACTAGCGGTTGTGGCCAACGTCGGGATGCTGGTGCAGCCGACGTCGCGTCCGCAATATCTATCGAGCGCCGTACCGCTGCCGACAAACCTCTTTTCGCACTCCGATCAGACCGTGCAGATGCAAGCTGGAATTCCGTCCAGCTCGGCGTCAACGGGGTGGGCGGGTCGCGTAGCCGACGCGGTGGCGCCGATGAATGCCGGCAAGAGCTTTCCCCCATCTGTGTCGATGACGGGACCGCAGTTGTTCTCGAAGGGAAACATCGTGCAGTCGGCGAGCTTGATCCCGGGCTTCGACATGCAGCTCTACGGCTTCAACTCGTGGCCGGCATCGTCGGCACAGGCGCGCCAGCAAGGGCTGCAGGAAGTGCTCACCTTCGACAGCGGACTCACGCTGATTCAAGGCGCGAACAAGGTGCGTCAGGACGCAATCGCGCTCAGTGCCATGCTCAAGAGCCTGGGCAGCGCGACACCGATGTCGACGAAATTTCCAGGCACGTCCATCGGGCAGCAGTTACAGCAAGTGGCCCAGATCCTCCAATTGCGGCCGCAAATCGGCCTAAGCCGGCAGGTCTTCTTTTGCTCGCTCGGCGGTTTTGACACGCACTCGGCGCAGAGCTGGGGACAGTGGGACCTGCTGAAGCAAATCGCCGACGGCATGTTGTCGTTCTACAACGCGACGGCCGAACTTGGGATCGCCGACAAGGTAACGACGTTCACCGAATCGGAATTCGGGCGGACACTGCAACCCAGCGGGACCGGCAGTGACCACGGCTGGGGCAATCATCACTTAGTCCTTGGTGGCGCAGTGAAGGGCGGCGATCTATACGGCAAGTTCCCGCTGATGGCTCTCGGCGGTCCGGACGATTCCGCGGCGCGCGGCGCCTGGATCCCGTCGACATCCACCGATCAATACGGCGCGACGCTCGCGAAGTGGTTCGGCGTGGACCCGGCCGGTCTAGCTACCGTCTTCCCCAACCTCGCTCAATTCCCGGTGTCCGATCTAGGCTTCATGGGGTAGGCGCCTCTCGCGCCCCTCTTTCCCGCGCCCTGTGGCCGGGCCCAGCGTAGGAAGTAGAACGAGCCTCCCGGCTCGTTTCAAACGGGTCGGGAGACCCGTTCTACTTCTGCTGCCCAGCCTGCCTCCGGCAACTGCTCCAGCCCTTCGATGCATCCGCACCGGCCAACCTTCAGGCTGTCGTCGAACCCGTGGGACTTTCGCGCGCATCACGCCGTCTCAATCCACAATCCATCACCTAGGGCCGGGCGCCCAGCAGCACCGGCAGTGTGCATGGTTCGGGCACCACACACAGCGTCAGCACTCGCATCAGTCACCGCATTGTGACGCCAGAATTAAGCCGGACGTGCAGGGTCCGATTCCACGTGTGGACATTGCGTTAGAATGTTCACGCGATCATGAGTCAACCCCAGGAACCACATCGTCCCTTCGTCCCAGAGAACATGCAGATGCGCGAGTTCACGGTCAGGGCCGTGATGCTGGGGCTCGTGATGTGCGTTGTGCTGGGCGCGGCCAACGCCTATTTAGGACTGCGGGCGGGCATTACCATCGCCGCCACATACCCTGCGGCGGTGATCGGCATGGCCGTTCTGCGGCTGGTGAAAGGCTCGATTCTCGAGGAGAACATTGCCCGAACTGCCGGTTCCATCGGCGAGTCAGTAGCAGCCGGAGCGATCTTCACGCTGCCGGCATTCGTGATGGCGGGCGCCTGGACGTCGTTCGATCCGTCGGTCGCATATTGGAAGTCCACGGCGCTGATGACGGTGGGCAGTATCCTCGGCGTCCTCTTTGTGTCGCTGGTACGACGCGCCATGGTGGAGGATCGCGACCTGCCGTTTCCTGAGTCGGTGGCGGCCGCGGAGATTCATAAGGCCGGTCAGCGAGGCGCACAAGCTGCGCGGTTCCTATTCTGGAATATGGGCTTCGGCGCGCTTGTCTATTTCATGGGCGTGCTCCAGTTCTTCGCTCCCGACAAAGATTTTCTGGTGCGCGTAGGTCAGCTTGGGAAGAGCGCGGTTAGGCTGGGTCCGTTAGGGAGTAAGAATGTGATTGCGACGGGCGCGATGAGTACAATGAGCGCGCCCAGCGTGAGCCCCGCATATCTCGGCGTCGGCTACATCATCGGCATCAAATTGGCGGCGATTCAGTTTTCGGGCGGCGTGCTGGCCTGGGGATTGATGGTGCCGCTGCTTATGTTCTTCCTCGGACCGCAGTTGCAGGCATTTCTGCCGCCGGGTTCGGGCGAAGAAGGCTGGGCAGCGCAGGCAGCCGCGGTGTGGCGCTACATTGTGCGACCCATCGCGGTGGGCGGAATGCTGGTAGGCGCGGCCTACACGCTGTTCAAGATGCGCAAGAGCCTTGCCGCCGGCTTGGCGCGCGGCTTCCAGGAATTGAAGGGCAACGTCGCACAGGCTGAACTGTCGCGTACCGAGCGCTACATGAGTTTCAAGACGGTCTTCATGATGATCGGCGTGGTGTTCATCGCGATGATCGCCCTCTACATTTATTTATCGGGACAGGTGCTGGGCGGCGTAGTGGCGGCGATTGTCATGATCATCGTCGGCTTCTTCTTCGCGACGGTCTCGGGGAGCCTTGTGGGCTTCATCGGCTCGTCGAACAATCCGATCTCCGGGTTGACGCTCTCGACACTGATCATCGCCGCGCTCCTCATGGTTTCGCTCGGCGTTTCAGGTATCGGCGGTGTCGCAGTGGTGCTGGGCGTGGCGGCCGTGGTTTGCGTTTCTTCGGCGGTTGCGGGCGAATTGCTGCAGGATTTTAAGGTCGGCTACATTCTCGGCGGTACTCCGCGGACCATCCAATTAGTGGAATTGATCGCCGTAGTATGCGCGAGCCTGGTGATGTACTTCCCGCTGTTCGTGCTGCACGTCGGCAACATCAAGGCCGGCGGGACAGGCTTTGGCGACAAGGCGTTGCCAGCGCCGCAAGCAGGCCTGATGGCAACGCTGGCGCAAGGGATCGTCGGCGGCGACATGCCGTGGGCGCTGGTGGTGGTGGGAGTATTCATGGGCATCGGGATGATCATGTTGCAAGTGAAGAGTCCAATGCTGGTGGCGGTGGGGATGTATCTGCCGTTCAACACGACGTTCGCCATTTTCATGGGTGGCGTGTTCCGCGTGATTGCCGACGCCATCGGCGAACGCCGCCGCAACAACGCTGCACAGAAGGCGCGTTCTGAAAACGTGGGGGTCCTGACAGCGTCGGGGCTGATTGCGGGGGAGGCGCTCACCGGACTGGTGGTGGCCACCTTCCGCTTCTTTGAGTGGCCGCTGCCGGTCATCTTCAAGGATCCCTCCTACCTGGCCGGATTCGCCGTGCTGGCCATCATTGGCGTAGTGATGATCATGCTGCCGATTCGCAATGCCGGGCATCCGGACGAACCTGCGCCGCCGACTGCGATGATGTAAGGGAATGTCCACGCGAGCCGTCATCACCGAGAGCGACATCCCTCCGAGCGGCCTGTTGCGCGTCGAGGCCGGCGCGATCGTCACTCCGTCAGCCCGCGATCTGGCGCGCGAACGCGGCGTGCAGATTGTCGAACTGGCTCAAGGGGAAACGCTCCAGCAGACCGATCCTGACAAGATCATTGCGCTCGGCTC
Source organism: Bryobacterales bacterium (assembly GCA_038212445.1). Lineage (GTDB taxonomy): Bacteria > Acidobacteriota > Terriglobia > Bryobacterales > Bryobacteraceae > TMP-7. Next base: position 36,008 of record JBBQUM010000029.1, on the reverse strand, counting down.
CGACCATGGCGGCTACGAAATGAAGGAGCTTTTGAAGCCGGTATTCGTGGAATTTGGTTTGACGGTCAGCGATGTCGGCGTCTATGATGGCAAGCCGGCGGACTACCCGGACATCGCGCGTGCGGTGGCGGAGTTGGTGAGGGCGGGGACAGCGGGACGCGGCGTGATCGTTGACGGCGCGGGCATTGGATCCTGTATGGTTGCGAACAAGGTTTCGGGCATCCGGGCAGCCCTATGCTATGATAAGGCTTCCGCGCGCAATAGCCGTGAACATAATGATTCTAATGTTCTTACGCTCGGCGGAAGGCTCCTGACACCGGATGTTGCAGCGGACGTTTTGCGGGTCTGGCTGGCCACCTCTTTTGGCGGCGGCCGGCATGCCGCGCGAGTGGCCAAGATCATGGAAGTGGAGAAGGCATACCTGAAGTGACGCCGTCGGAACTCGACAAACTGGTAGCGCAGATTGGTGAGGAAATCCTCGCCCGCGTGGCTCCTGCCGGACGTCCCATTCGCGGCCGCGGCGAGGGGCTCAACATTCCTGAACTGGTGTGTCCCGGATGCGTAGGAAGATGCCCTCAGACCTGCGCGTCAAAATCGAAGGAAATCATCGCGGCCGGCGCCGACCGCATGTCGTCGAGCGAGCGCACGACGAAAATCGATCCAGCGATCGCCAAGCTCATCGATCACACAATCCTGAAGCCTGAAGCCACCGCGGAAGATATCCGCAAGCTGTCGCGCGAGGCTGTGAAGTATGGCTTTGCCAGCGTCTGCGTAAATCCCTATTGGGTTCCCCTCGTCGCGGCTGAATTGAAGGGCTCACCAGTGAAGGTCTGCACCGTTATCGGATTTCCCCTAGGCGCCAATGCCACCGAGATCAAGGTGGCCGAGACCGCCGCTGCGATTCGCGTGGGTGCGCAGGAAATCGACATGGTGATCAATGTTGGCGAATTGCGCGGCGGCAACTACGACGCCGTCAGAAATGACATCACTGGCGTGGTGGAGGCGGCCCACAAGCAGGGCGCCATCGTTAAAGTGATTCTCGAAACGGCGCTGCTCGACGACAACCAGAAGATGATGGCGTGCACACTCTGCAAGGCCGCGAAAGCCGACTTTGTGAAAACGTCCACCGGCTTTTCCACCCACGGCGCCACCGTACACGACGTTGCGCTGATGCGCATGGTGGTGGGGCCCGAGATGGGCGTGAAGGCTTCGGGCGGCATTCGTACGCTTGACGATCTCCGGAATATGGCGGCTGCGGGCGCGTCGCGAGTGGGCGCGAGCGCCAGCGTCAAAATCATTGAGGCCACAGCGGCCTGACCGGCTGAAATAAATGGCGACCACACCTCGAAAGTCAGCAGTGCGCTTTCGCGAACGCGCGGAACTGCTCGACTTCCTGCTGAGTGTCGCCGACGCCACCGGCGAGACGCTCGACCTCGACCGCCTGCTCGCCAGCGTCACGGGCATTGTCCGCCAAGTGGTCCCCAGCGACCTGTTTGCCATTCTGCTGTACAGCGAAAAGCTGCGTGGATTGAGAATCCGCTATTCCATTGGTCACCGCGAAGAGATTGTCCGCAGTTTGGTGGTGCCGCTGGGCGAAGGCGTAACCGGCATGGCCGCGTCCACCCGGCAGCCGATCGTTGTCGACGACGTGCGGGAGCATCCGAATTACATCATTGCTCTCGACGCTGTGCAGAGCGAGTTGGCGGTGCCGATGATCGCGCGCGGGCGCCTGGTGGGCGTGATCGACGTCCAGTCCACCCGGCTCAAGGCTTACAGCGAGCACGATCGGGCGCTGCTAAGACTGATTGCGAGCCGCGTCGCGGTGTCCATCGACAACGCCCGCCTCTATCGCCGCGTCGAGCGTCAGAATCGCACGCTGAAAGTGCTGGCGCACCTTTCGCAGGAGTTCAGCTCGATTCTCGCGCTGGACGAACTACTGACGAAAATCGCAAATACGATCCGCGCGTTGATTCCATTCGACGCCTTCAGCGTCCTGCTGATTGACTACGAGCGCCGGGTGCTGAGGCATCGCTTCAGCCAGCGCTACGATCAGCGTGTGGATTTGGACAACGTGCCGCTCGGGAAGGGCATCACTGGCGCCGCGGCCGAATCCCGCGAGCCGGTAAGGGTGAGTGACACGCTGGCCGACAAGCGCTACATCGCCTCGCACGAACAAATCCGCAGTGAAGTCGCGATCCCGCTGATGGTGCAGGACCGCGTGGTGGGCGTGATGGACCTGGAGAGCGAGCGTATTGGCTTCTTCACCGATGATCATGTTCGCACGCTAACGCTGCTGGCGCCGCAGATCGCAAACTCGGTGGAGAACGCGCGCCTGTACGAGGAGTTGAACCAGCGCGAGCAGCGCATGGAGCAGGATCTGAAAGCGGCGAGAAAACTGCAGCAGGTGCTGCTGCCGCGCCGGGCTCCGAAGATCCGCGGTTTGGAAATCGCCATCAAAGGGCGTCCGGCACGAGAGATCACCGGCGACGTGTACGACTTCTTTGAGAAGGACGGCGAGGGCCACGCGGTGCTGGCGTTTGGCGACGTGAGCGGCAAGGGCGCCGCCGCCGCGCTTTACGGGTCGCTGGTGAGCGGACTGTTGAGGATCTTGGCTCCGGCAGAGGACTCGCCCGCCGCTCTGCTGAAGAATCTCAATGAGACGCTGCTTGAACGCAAGGTGGACGCGCAGTACGCCACGCTGATGATTCTCATGTGGGATAACGCCACCCGTCGCTTTCTGATGGCCAATGCGGGCGCTGAGCCGCCATTGGTGTGTCGTAACGGAGAACTCATTCGGCCTCACATCGAGGGCGTGCCCATCGGCTTGCTCGAAGATCGCGAGTACGACGAGCAGGTGTTCCAGGCTGAGGCCGGGGACTCGCTGATGTTCTTTTCCGATGGTTTGTCCGATCAGTTGAATGCCGCAGATGAACAATATGGCACGTCGCGCCTTGGACGTTTCCTTAAGAAACAGTGTGGGCTGGCGCCTCGTGAGCTGGCTGAGGCATTGTTCAAGGAGATGGATTCCTACATGGCTGGGACGCCGATCACTGACGATCAGACTGTAATCTTCATACGAGTGAGTTGATGACTTTCGAATATCGCGACAACCAGCTTTTCTGTGAAGAGTCTTCATTAGAAGCTATCGCCGCTCAGGCGGGCACGCCCTGCTACGTGTATTCGAGCCGCGCGATTCTCGACCGCTTCACTCAGTACAACGATGCCCTCGGCGATATCTCCCACACGGTCTGTTATGCAGTAAAAGCCAATTCCAATCTCGCGATTTTGCGGTTGCTGGCGAAGGCGGGAGCGGGCTTTGACATCGTGTCGGCGGGCGAGTTATTCCGGGTGCTCGAAGCCGGCGGCGATCCGTCGAAGGCGGTCTTCTCCGGCGTCGGCAAGACGCGCGAAGAGATCGCCTATGCACTGAATCATGGGATTTTCAGTTTCAATTGCGAGAGTGAGCCGGAGCTGGAGGCGATTGACGAAGCCGCCCGCCGCGCCGGCGTCAAGGCTCGGATCGCTGTTCGCGTGAATCCCGATGTAGATGCGTCTACACACCCCTATATCTCCACAGGCCTTCGTCAGCACAAGTTCGGAATAGACATATCCGAGGTGGAACCGGTGTACGAGCGAGCTTCAAAGCTAGCCGGGCTGACACTCGACAGTGTGAGTTGCCACATCGGCTCTCAACTGCTGGATACGAATCCGATGCTCGAGGCCATCGGCAAAATGCTCGCGCTGGTGGACCGGCTGCGAGCGCGCGGCATTCCCATCACCACCATCGACCTGGGCGGCGGACTCGGCGTCCCCTACAAGCACGGCGAGCGCGGGCCAGTAATCTCGGAATACGTTGCAAAGCTCAAGGATCTGGTGCGCGGGCGCAATCTACACGTGATGATTGAACCGGGCCGGTCGATTGTCGGGGAGGCGGGCGTCCTGCTGACTCGTGCGCTTTATCGAAAGCGGAACGGCGAGAAGGAATTCGTAATTGTCGACGCCGGGATGAACGATCTGCTGCGCCCGGCGCTGTACCAATCCCACCACGAGATTGAGCCGGTAGTGCGAGGAACCCGGTCGACGATCGTCGCCGACGTCGTGGGTCCGGTCTGCGAAAGCGGGGATTTTCTCGCAAAGAACCGGGAGATGCCCGATGTCGAGGCTGGTGACCTGCTGGCGATCCGCACCGCCGGAGCGTACGGCTTCGCGCTGGCATCGAACTACAACTCGCGTCCGCGTCCCGCTGAAGTGATGGTGGAAGGCGCCACCTGGCGAACGGTCCGGCGGCGGGAGTCGTTGGAAGATTTGATCGCTGGGGAGATCGCTTAGCCGCCCGGCGAGCCCAATTCTAGAATTTGAGCGAGGGCTTGCTCAATGGCAAGCATGTCGCTATCCGACGCGACGCCCAATGGTCTCTCGATACGCTCTTTTGAGATTGCTCTTATCTGATCAATCACCGCAACAACTTCGGTCGGATCGAGTTGGACCCATCCAACTCACCTCGATTGGGCGTCACGCCAAGGCTCTTGGATCGCGTCGTTAACCTCGCCCCATTCGCGATCTTGCACGATCCCAGAAGGGACTCGTCGCGCTCCTGTAGATTTGCGTTGGGAGCTTCTGACACGAATCGGGAGCGGTCTCGGGCAGCCACGCCTTTCACAAAGTGCGGGACTCCTCAGGAAGGGCGAGGGGCATCTTGCGAGCGGCCATGCTGCCATACTACCAACTGTCACCCCTCCGTTTCCCCTAAATGAAAAAGCCGGAGGCCCCGACTCTCGGGTTCCTCCGGCTGAAAGCGACTCGCTTGGACTGATACTACGCGCCAGCGGCCGAGCCTGACTTTGCGGCTGCTAGAGCGGCGTCGTAGTTCGGATGATCGGCGACTTCCTTGACGTACTCCACGTGTCGTAGCACGTTATCCGGACCGACGACGAAAATTGCCCGGCTCTCAATGCGCAGTTCCTTGATCATCGTGCCGTAGTGTTCACCGAACGAGCCGGCGCGGTGGTCAGAAAGCATCTTCACGTTGTCCACGCCGAAAGCAGTGCACCACCGGCCCTGCGCGAACGGCAGGTCCATACTCACGTTGAAAATCTTCACTTCAGGGAGTTTGGCGGCCTCTTCATTAAAGCGCTTGGTTTGGGCATCGCAAACAGGTGTATCGAGGGATGGCACAACGCTGAAGATCCGGACTCCGCCGCCGGTACCGGTTAGGTCAACCTTCTGCAATTTGCTGTCGACGACTTCGAAATCCGGCGCTTTGTCCCCGGCCTTCAGTTCGGGCCCCACGAGTGTGAGAGGGTTGCCCTTGAGTGTTGTCGCTCCTGGTCTTTCCATTTCTGCTATTTTAGCAAGCCTGTCAGCTCAGGCACCGTCAAAACGGGTAGTTGACAAGCGAAATTCTCGCAAACGTAAGCCGCCGGGGGTGAAACGCCGGGTTCGCGCATCATGACAACGGTGTCGGGCAGGAAGCGTTGGCGCACGGCTTCGAGCAGCGGGGCCGCAGCTTTGGGGTCGCCCTCGATAATCACCTGGCGCGGTGGCGTGAGTGAATATTGGAAAGCCACGAGCATCTGCGGGACGCCAGTGCTGGCGGTGGAAATTCTTTGTGCGAACGCAGCGATTGCGCGCTCGGCGGACCCGCGGAACTCCTCTCCTCTGGTCATACGGCCCAGACGCAGCAGCGCGAGAACAGCGATGGAGTTGCCGGATGGCTCCGCGCCATCGTAATCCTCTTTCATGCGGAGAATCAGGTTGCTGTCGCCTTCGGCCGTGCTGAAGAACGCACCGTGCTCCTGGTCTTCGAACAGTTCGCGCATGCGTTCGGCCAGTTGAGCCGCGAGATCCAGATGGTACTGCTCAAACGTTGTTTCGTAGAGATCGAGCAAGGCCTGGATGAAGAACGCGTAGTCGTCGAGAAATCCTGGAATGGCGGATTCGCCGTCGCGGAACCGTCGGCGGAGTGTAACCGTCGCGGGATCGTACATGTTGCGCAGGATGAATCCGGCGGCTCCCAGCGCGGCTTCAGCGTACCGCGGTTCGCCGAGGATTTGCGCGCCTTTGGCGAATGCCGAAATCATCAGCCCGTTCCAGGCAGCAAGCACCTTATCGTCGAGATGGGGTCTCACGCGCTTTCCACGTTCGGCGAGCGCAACGCGGCGAGCCTCAACCAGATCCTCGGATACGTCGCGCGCCTGGTAGAGAATATTGCGTCCATGGAATTCGCCATGCGGATCGTCGCGGACGTTCCCTGCTGCGTCCACGCCGTAGTGCCGGCAGAAGACCTCGAGCGCGTCCGGAGGCAAAATCGCCGCCAACTCCTGACGCGTCCAGATGTAGAACGCGCCCTCACCCTTCACCGACGGCTGAGCGGGATCGATAACACTGTCCGCATCTTCAGCCGAATAGAAGCCGCCCTCCGGATGACGCAGGTCGCGCAACACATATTCGAAAATGTCTCGCGCCACGCCTGCGAACAGCGGATCGCGGGTGATCTGAAATGCCTCCAGATACGAGATCGCAAGCTGCGCCTGATCGTACAGCATCTTCTCGAAATGAGGCACAAACCAGCGATCGTCCACCGAGTAGCGGTGAAATCCGCCGCCCAGTTGATCGTTCATCCCGCCACGCGCCATCTCACGCAGCGTCAGCAGAACCATGTCCAGCGCCTCTTCGTTCTTCGCTCGGACGTAGTAGCGGAGCAGGAAATTCAGCGTGCTTGGCCGGGGGAATTTCGGGGCTCCGCCGAAGCCGCCAAGCCTGGAGTCAAAGCTGCGCCGGAATGTATGAAACGCGCTGTCCAGCACTCCGGGGTCGAGTCCCTCTGGACGCGGAGCGATGGCGGAGTACTGCTCGAGCGAGTTCATCACCTCGATGCTTGAATGCTCGATTTTGTCCCGATCCGTCCGCCATGCCTGCCCCAGTTGCTCGAGAATCGAGCCGAATCCGGGACGCCCGTAGCGATTGTCCGGCGGGAAGTATGTGCCGCCGTAGAATGGCTTCAACTCCGGCGTCAGAAACACCGACATCGGCCATCCACCGCTGCCGGTGGTCGCCTGCACAAACAGCATGTAGATCCGGTCGACATCGGGACGCTCTTCGCGATCTACCTTGATCGGAATAAAATTTCGATTGAGTATTTCAGCGAGCGCGGGATTCTCAAAGCTCTCCCGCTCCATCACGTGACACCAGTGGCACGTCGAATAGCCGATGGAGAGAAAGATCGGCTTGTTCTCCGTACGCGCCTTTTCAAACGCCTCCGGTCCCCAGGGATACCAGTCCACGGGATTGTGGGCGTGCTGCTGCAAATACGGACTTTTCTCTTGCGCGAGTCTGTTCATTATTTTTGAGGTCGAGTCGTTACGCGAGGATCTTCTTGAAGACCTCGCCATGTACGTCGGTCAGGCGGAAGTGGCGCCCTTGGAACTTATAGGTAAGGCGCGTGTGATCCACGCCGAGGCAGTGCATGATAGTGGCCTGCAGATCGTAGACGCTCACCGGATCGCTGACAATGTTGTAGCCGAACTCGTCGGTCTCGCCGATCACCTGGCCCCGTTTCATACCGCCGCCGGCTACCCACATCGTGAAGCAGCGGCCATGATGATCGCGCCCATAGTTTTCCTGCGAGAGCTTGCCCTGGCAGTAGACGGTGCGTCCGAATTCTCCACCCCAAATGACGAGAGTGTCGTCGAGCAGTCCGCGTTGCTTCAAATCTGTAATCAGCGCAGCGGTCGGCTGGTCTGTACCGCGGCACTGCAGAGCGAGGTCGCGCGGTAGATCGTTGTGCTGATCCCAGCCGCGATGATAAAGCTGGACGAAGCGCACATTGCGTTCGGCGAGGCGGCGCGCGAGCAGGCAGTTGGCAGCGTAGGTGCCCGGCTTGCGCGACTCAGGGCCGTACATCTCGAAAACGCTGTCCGGCTCTTTCGACAGGTCCATCAGATCGGGGACCGACGACTGCATGCGGTAAGCCATCTCGTACTGGCCGATCCGCGTTTCGATTTCCGGATCACCGAATTCTTCAGAGCGCATCTTATCCAGCGCCGCGATTCCGTCGAGCATCTGGCGGCGTGTGGATCGCGAAATTCCTGGGGGATCCGAAAGGTACAACACCGGATCCGCACCCGAGCGGAAGCGCACACCCTGATACTTCGATGGTAAGAACCCGCTGCTCCACAAGCGGGAGAATAACGGCTGATCCGTATTAATCGCGTGCGCCTGCGACAGCAGCACGACAAACGACGGCATGTTCTCGTTCTCGCTGCCAAGCCCGTAGCTCACCCATGAACCCATGCTCGGACGCCCCGGCTGCTGGCTCCCCGTCTGAATAAATGTGATCGCCGGATCGTGATTGATGGCGTCTGTATTGACGGTCTTGATGATGGTGAGGTCGTCAACGATCTTCGCCATGTGGGGAACAAGTTCGCTGGCCCACGCGCCGTTCTGCCCATGCTGCTTGAACTCGAAGATCGGCGACGCCACCGGCAGCGTGCTCTGACCCGACGTCATGCCGGTGATGCGCTGCCCCATGCGCACCGATCCGGGAAGATCGACGCCCTGAAACTTGCGCAATCCCGGCTTGTAGTCGAACATGTCGAGTTGCGACGGTCCGCCACTCTGGTGCAGGTAGATGACGCGCTTAGCTCGCGGAGGGAAATGCGGCAGCCCCGGCAGCATCGCGCCCAGTCCAGCGCGCTCAAAGAGCGACGCCAGCGCCGTGACCCCGATCCCGGTAGCGGCGCGGCCGAAGAAGTGTCGACGGGTTGGTTCCAAGGTCATCGATTCACTCCTTTGTGATCGTCTCGTCGAGATTGAGGACGGCGCTTGCCACCGTGGTCCAGGCCGCCAGTTCCGACGGATTCAGTTTTTCGTCAACCGGCGCTTCGCCCACTTTCAGCAATTCGTGCGCGGCGCCGCTGTCCTTGGTGTAAACGGCCATCTGCTGACGCGCGAGTTTGATCAGCACGGCGATCTCGCGTTTCTCGGGCCTGCGCTCTGTAGCGGCTTCGAATATGAAAGCGGCCCGCCGCGCGGGATCCTTGCCGGCCTCCTCGATGGCACGCGCAGCGAGGACACGGGCCGATTCAAGATAGGTAGGATCGTTCAGCAGCACCAGCGCCTGCAGCGGTGTGTTCGTCACCAGCCGGCGCGCCGTGCATTTCTCACGGTCGGGAGCATCGAATACGAGCATCTGCGCGGGAGGGGCCGTCCGTTTCCAGAACGTGTACATGCTGCGGCGGTAAAGGTCCGGGCCGTGGCTCTGCACGTAACTCTGCATAGAGAAGCCGTCGCCGAACGCGAGTTCTTCCCAGATTCCCGCAGGCTGATAGGGGAAGACACTAGTGCCGCCCACCGCCGGATTGAGCAATCCGCTCACGGCGAGAGCGTTGTCGCGGATCATCTCCGCCGGCAGGCGAAACCGGGGTCCACGAGCCAGCAGCCGATTCTCCGGATCCTTTTCAAGCAGTTCCGGCGTGACGCGTGACGACTGCCGGTAGGCCGCCGATGTGAGCATCATCCGCTGCATCGCCTTCACGTCCCATTTCAATTGCACAAATTCCGTCGCCAGCCAGTCGAGCAGTTCCGGATTCGATGGAGGCTCGCCCTGAGAACCAAAATTCTCAGCTGACTTCACCAGGCCGAGGCCAAAATACATTTGCCAGTAGCGGTTCACCGTGACGCGCGCAGTCAGCGGATTGGCGGGGTCCACCAGCCATCGCGCGAGCGCCAGACGGTCCGGTTTGACGCCGGCCGGAAGCGGAGACAGCACCGCGGGGACGCCCGGCGTTACTTTGTCGGTGGGATTCCTGTAATCGCCGCGGCCCAGCACGAACGTTTCACGCGGCTTCTCTTCCTCGTCCATCACCATCGTGGTGAGGATTTCCTTCTGCAGCTTTCCCGATTGTTTGCGATAATCGGCGAGATTCGCCTGCTTGGTGTGGAGGTCGGGAGACGCCACGTAGCGCAGGTAGTAATCGCGCAGACGGGCCTCTTCATTCGTGGTCAGCTTGCCGCCGATTCCCGACAGGATCGCCCGCATGGGATAGTGCACCGCCGTGTAGTCCACCTCGCTGGCCGGCAGCACGCGGCTATAAAACCGCAGGTCGTCGATGGAGCCCGAGAACGTCTTGGCGTCCGGCTCTTTCGCGCCGATCAGGAGTTCGCCCTGGTTTGCCAGTGGACCGCCGAGTGCATCATGCAGCACATCCACCACTTCAGGCTTGCCGTTCACAAAGAGAAGCAGTCCGGCAGCCTTGCCGCTGCCGTCGTAGGTAAACGTGAGGTGATTCCACTCGCCCTGCGTCAGGCGATGGGTGCTCCGGATCTCAATCGCGGACGCCGGGTAATCGGAGGAAAGCCGCACCATCACATGAGCCGCCCGCCGCTGAATGGCCACCAGCACCGGTTCATCGAACCAGACCTCGAAACCGCGGCGCGATTTGGCGTCGGCGATCTTCTCGAAAACCGGCATCGGCTGCTTCGCGCCGCCGTAATTCACCCACACCGCCATGCTCGCGGCGTCGCCTCGGTCAAATGATCCGGTATTGCCGAGGCTAACGAGCGTCTGCCCGTCGAAGCCAACGGCTTTGGCGATGCGTCCGCCGCTGAACGTCGGATCGCCGGCGAGCGTGCGCCCATGCTGGTAACGGCCTGAGGAATCTACCAGGCTGCCGTCCATTTCGAAATGCGCCACCAAGCCGTCATGATTCAGAGCAGCCGGGTGCGCTGCCAGCGTCGACTGCCACTCTTGCTGCGCCTGCTTCACCTCGGGCGCTTCGAGCGCAGCCTGAGTGGACTTGATTAGCTGCTCCAGTTCCTTCTCACGCGACTCCTGCGCCGGCGTAGGCAGTTTCAAGAACGGTTTGGCGTTTCCTTCGCGCCCGTCCAGGCCCTTCTCCGACGTCGTATTGAAGAAGGCGAAGAACTGGTAGAACTCTTTCTGCGAGATGGGATCGTACTTGTGCGAGTGACAGCGCGCACAGCCCATCGTCAGACCCATGAACGCGGTGGAAGTCGTCTCCACGCGATCGACAACGTATTCCGTCTGGTACTCCTCAGGAATCGCGCCGCCCTCGAAATTGATCATGTGATTGCGATTGAATCCGGTTGCAATCTTGTCTTCCTGGGTGGCGTTGGGCAGCAGATCTCCGGCAATCTGCATCACGGTGAACCGGTCAAACGGCAGGTTCGAATTGAAAGAACGAATCAGCCAGTCGCGCCACGGATACATGTCGCGATGAGAGTCGATGTGGTAGCCGTGCGAGTCGGCATAGCGAGCCACGTCAAGCCACTGCATGGCCATCCGCTCACCGTAGCGCTTGGATGCGAGCAGGCGGTCCACTTGCTTCTCATAGGCGTCGGCGGACTTGTCGTTGACGAAAGCGTCGATCTCTGCCTTCGACGGCGGCAGTCCGGTGACATCGAAGGACAGGCGCCGGAGGAGGGTCCGACGGTCCGCTTCGGGCGACGGCTTCAGCCCTTCATGATCAAGCCGCGCCAGGACGAACGCGTCAATCGGATTTCGCACCCATTTCGCGTTACTCACCGCCGGCGCTTCCAGACGCTGCGGAGGGGTGAATGCCCAATGCGTCTGCCACTGCGCTCCGGAATCGATCCACCGGCGGATCAGGTCAATCTGCTTGTCGCTGAGAGTGCGTTCCGCCATCGCGGGCGGCATCCGGCGCGCTTTATCCGCATGGTTAATTCGCTGAAAAAGGAGACTTTTTGCTGAGTCGCCGGGTACGATAATCGAACCGTTCCGGCGCTGCGCGAAAGCACCCTCGCGAATGTCCAAACGGAGGTTCGCCAAACGATGTTTTTCGTCCGGACCGTGGCATTGAAAGCAGTTGTCGGAAAGGATCGGGCGGATCTCGCGGCTGAAGTCGATAGCGCTGTTGGAATCAGCCGGCAGCGCAGGGACCACGCCTGCAATGAAAAGAACGATGCCCAGGGTTTTCTTCATGCGAGGACCGCTGAACCGAGTATAGTTCAGCCAGCGGTTAAGATGAACATATGCGATGCCGGAGTCTCCGATTCGCGTAGCACTCGACGGCACCCCATTAACGGTGTCCACCGGAGGCGTCCGCCGTTACGTCGAGGAATTGACGGCCGCCCTACGCCGTAACTTTCCCGAGGACGATTACTTGCTGGTTTCCGACCAGCTATCGCCTCCGCGCTCCGTACTGGAACGCCGCTGGTGGCTCTGGGGACTGCGCCAGGAGCTCCGCCGTCAGCACATTTCAATCTTCCATGGCACCGACTTCGCTGTGCCATATCTTTCTCCATGCCGCTCGGTGATGACGCTGCATGACCTGTCGCCCTGGCGTGAGGAATTGCGGCAGTCGGCCAGCCCGCGTGTGCGACGCCGCACGCCGCTAATCCTACGCCTCGGCCTCGCCACCACCGTCATCACTCCGAGCGAGGCCATCCGGCGCGAAGCGATCTCTTACTTCGGGATTAAGCCGAATAACATAGTCGCTGTACCACTGGCGGCCTCAGGTGTTTTTCACCCTGCGGAATCCGCCCCGCGAAGCCGACCTTATTTCTTATACGTTGGTACTATCGAAGCCAGGAAGAATATCGAAGTCGCGGTACGGGCCTGGCGCGAACTCCGCAAATCCTGCGAGGTGGATTTTCTCGTCGGCGGGAGATTGCGCGAAACCTGCGATCTTGAAGGCGTGGAGAGGCTCGGCGCGGTGAGTGAGGCTGACCTGCCGGCTTTGTATTGCGGTGCGGCAGCCGTGGTTTACCCCTCTTTGTACGAGGGCTTTGGACTACCGGTTTTGGAGGCGATGCAGTGCGGCACCATGGTCATCGCTTCCCGGGATGCAGCAATCACAGAAACGGCGGGAGGCGCGGCGCTGCAAGTGGAAGCGCTCGACCACCCCGGATGGTATGAGGCGATGCAGGCGGCTCTGAACCCGAATACCCGCGCGGATTACCGCGAACGCGGCTTACGCCGTGCCGCCGAATTTACCTGGAAACGCACCGCCCAATTGACTCGAGAGGTCTATGTCGACTCGCTACGAAGGACTTAGTGTCCGGCCGCAAGCCCTCGTAGTATCGCCCGAAGCTCCCTATCCTCCAATGGGCGGCGGCGCCCTGCGGACAGCCTCGCTCATCGACTATCTGGCGCGACGCTACAACATCGACGTCATCACGTTCCGCGAATATTCGGCCGACCGGCGCCACTTTCCCACCGACCGTATTCGCGACGTTCTCACGCTCGAACTCGAACCTCACTCCAAGGCGACACCGATCCGTGCCGCCCGCAACTTCCGCCGCTTCTTGCGAGCTCGCCCTCCGCTCATCGATCGCTTCTCGGGATTTCAGGATCAGATCGCGTCCTGGATCGCGGAACGCTTCTACAGCGTCGTCATCGCAGAGCACTTTTGGGTAGCGCCCTACGCCACCGTGCTGCGCGAGCATGCCGAGCGCCTCGTGCTCGACCTTCACAATATTGAGTCCGCCTTGCAGAATTCCACCGCGCCTCACGAGCGGTGGCCTCTCTCCACCATGTTCCGGCGTTTTGGCAGCGCATATGAGGCGCTGGAGCGGGAATGGATTCCGAAGTTTGACGACGTCCTGGTTTCTTCTGCGGAGGATGCCGGCCGCGTTCACCAACTGGCTCCCGGCGCGAAAACTACGGTGTACCCGAACGCCATCCCTCGTGTCGAACAGCCGGCCGTCGCCGAAGAAAACGCCATCGCCTTTAGCGGAAACATGGAATACCACGCCAACGGTGACGCCGTGTGCTGGTTCGCCGAGAATATCTGGCCCGCGGTCCACGCCGGCATTCCGACGCTCGAGTGGCGGCTCATCGGCAAGAATCCGCAAGCCGTCAAGGTCCGCGTCCCCGGTATGAAACTCGTGGGTCCGGTGGAGGACGCCGTTCGCGAGCTGGCTGCCGCGAAAGTGGTGGTCGTACCGCTGCGGTCGGGCAGCGGAACCCGGTTCAAGATTCTCGAAGCGTGGGCGGCCGGGCGAGCCGTCGTCTCCACTACGCTTGGGGCGGAGGGTCTGGGCGCGCGCAACGGCGAACAACTGCTGCTCGCCGACGACGCCGGATCCTTTGTCGAAGCCGTTCAGAAATTACTGGCCGACGAAGAGCTGAGGCGCAGCCTGGGTGCGGCCGGTCGCAAGTCTTATATTGACCGCTTCACCACTGAAGCCGCATGGCGGTCGCTCCACGGATTGTTTTAGCTCCTACCGCAGCAGGAACGAGTTAAACAGCATCTTTAACGTCTCGTAGCTTTGCGCGCGATATTGAGGCCGCATCCCGAACAGCACGATGTGACCCTTTCCCATTTGTATGTCGACGATCGACGCCTTCCCCGCCAGGTATTTCTCCCCAAGCAGCCAGCCTGAAGCCAGCACTTTCGACAGCGGATAATGCGCCACCACCGTGCCTGCGCCCTCGGGAACGTCCCATGCCGGACTCCCTTCAGACCAGATGTAGATGTTCTCCTTCATGCCAAACCCAATCGGATTCTTGGTGTCGAGCGATGAATTGAGAATCGAACCCGGCGAGTAGAAATCGCGATTCGACAACCCCTTCACTACGTTCTTCACCTTCAACCCAAGATGCTCTACGGCGTAGTCGGTGGAGTGATTGAGGAAAATCAGCGTTCCACCGTCGTTGACGAATTTCTTCAGGTTGTCGTCGCCGGACTTGGTGATTCCGCCAACGTAATGAGGCGGCATGGCGCCCGGGCGATAACCTTCCACGATGGTGGATTCCGGCTGATCGGGGAACACAATCACGTTCAGACGTTGCAGATCACCGCCGTTGATGTCGCCGTTGTCGGGACTGGAATATTGGAATTTGAACTGGTCGAGCATCCATCGCGTCCAGCCCTCATCCATGTTGGGAACGTAGCTCTGATAAACACCAATCCCCGGCCGCGGGAAGATCTTTACCGTCCGCCCCTGAGGCTGCGCAAAGTAGAAGTCCCCGTTTACCGCATCGCGAAAAATGCCCGGATTGCTTGACCAGGTGGTAGTCACCGCCCGCCAGATGTCGATATCGGCCGCCGGCAGCGAAGTACCGCCGCCCGGACGGCTG
The DNA here is from genome assembly GCA_038212445.1 of Bryobacterales bacterium. GTDB lineage: Bacteria > Acidobacteriota > Terriglobia > Bryobacterales > Bryobacteraceae > TMP-7. The sequence continues at coordinate 20,944 of JBBQUM010000029.1, read as the reverse complement.
AGGGCATAATTGTGGACCACACGGAGTTTCGCTTCAAATGGCTGCTCCACAGTATCCACCTCCGCCCCCATCAGCATCGGCAGCGTCTGCGCCGTCACATCGTATGGACGCTTGGGCGGACCGCCGGGATAGAGTCGCAAGTCCGGATAGTCCTGGCGCTCGAGCAGCGTCTTCGCCCAGCCTGAGTACGGCTGTTTCATGCGAATGACGTAAGAGCCCTTCTTGTAGGCCTTGCCTCCAGCTTGAAATGCATCGTCCGCAATTTCAATTTCGGTTTGCCCGAACTCGAGAGTCTCAAGCATCTTGATCGCGCCGCCCGGATCAAACTGATCCGCTTGAACGACGAATGCGTAGGGACTTGTGCGCGCCACAGCCCGCTGCCCCACTTTGTAAAACGCCCGCAGCATTTCCTCGCGCCGCGAGGCTGCCTGATACAGCACGCTGTCCATTGTGATCAGTTGATCGTCGATGATGTCCCGTAGTTTCCACTCGCCGCCCGTCCACGGCTCAAGGTAATTCCACGACCGCTGGCGTGGATCGTACCCGAGCGCGTTGGACGCAATGTCCGACGCCTTCACCGTGATCGGAGTCGCCAAACTCGCGCTTGCCGACTCACTCAGAATTCGCATGCCCCCGTGGTACGCCTGAAAATGCCGCGCGGGAGTCCAGAAATCGTACATCGCGTTCACAGCCACGCCCGTCCGCCCTGCCGCCGTCAGGTCTGACGCCATCTGCATCCCAATCGCGTTGCACGCCTGCGTGATGATCGGGTCGATGTTCGGATCCACCGGGTCCATCCATGGCGGCACAAACATGCGCGCCGCGTAGGCGCCCTGCTGGTGTACGTCGTAGACGATCTGCGGATGCCAGACGTTGTGGAGTTGTCCGATGGTGTAGCGGGTCTCGGGCTGAGAGAAGATGTACCAGTCCCGGTTGTTATCGTGCCCCGTGTATTTGTGATACAACTCCGGCGGCGACGTACCCTCCCACTGGCTGCCCAGCGCCTTGCGGTACCACTGCGTGACGATGTCCACGCCGTCGGGATTCTGCGAAGGCACCAGGATGAAGATCGTGTTGGCGAGAATCGATTTGTGGCGAGGCGTGTCGTCAGTGAGCAGCTTGTAGGCGAACTCAATGGCGGTATGAGTGGAGGCGACCTCAGTCGAGTGAATTGAGCAGGTCACCAGGACGATGGTCTTGCCTTCGTGGAAGAGTTTCTCCGCCTCAGCCGGCGTCGTCTTGCGAGGATCGGCCAGTCGCTGCTGAATCGCCCGGTATTTGTCGAGATTCTTGATGTTGTCGGCGGAAGAAATCCAGACTGCTATGAAAGGCCTGTTGTCCACCGTCTTGCCAAGCTCTTTCACCACCACACTGTCACTCGCTTTCGAGAGAGCCTGAAAGTAGGTGACCACTTTCTCCCAATCGAGCAATTTGCGATCGACGCCAATCGGATGGCCGAAATGGCTTTCCGGCGTCGGCACCGCGGCGAAAGTAGAAATAGCGAGCAGCGCGGACACGGATGTCCGCGAGAGTCGAGTCATTAGCATTCCCGGTTTAACTCCGTCCAAAGCGCTTTGTAGTAGGTGAGGAACCGCTCCGGGTCCTTGCTCTCCTGCGCTTCGCATAGCGTGTAGCGTTCGTACTTGCTCTGGCGCAGCAGCTTGAATAGCTCGCGCCAGGGATACGCACTCGCAAGTTCGTTGATATGACAGTTGCGGATCCACGGACGCAGCAAATCAAAACTGGTTTTGACGCTGCCGTTCACCACATCTGTCGGGTTCGAATTCCAGCACAAACCCACGTTGTCGTGTTTTGTGGCGCGCATGATGGCCGCGGAAACAGGCGGATTTTGTGTGCCTGCGCCGTGCACTTCCATCCAGATCTCGATGCCTTTGCGCGCTCCCTCGGCCCCTACCTCGCGCAATGAACCACCAATGTTGGCTATAGTCTCTGACTCAGACGCGCCCTTTGGAAATCCGTTTGGCCTCACCTTGATGGCCAGCGCGCCGGTGTCGTGCGCCAGGTCGATAAACGACTTCGCCGTCTCGATGTTGGTGCGCCTCACCGCCGCATCGGACGACTGAAACTCGCAGGTGGTTCCGAGGCTGAGCAGCCTGACCTTTCCGCGCTCAAACTTCCTTGCCACTTCGCGGCGTTCCGCAACCGTCAACGTGGGCTCCACGCCGTGTTTGTGGCCGGTTCGCAACTCCACCGCAGCGTAGCCGAGTTCGGTCAGTTTCGTCACAATCTGGTCGACGTCCCAGTCTTTGATGACGTTATAGGTGACAGCGCCGAGTTGCATGGGGAGGGATATCGACATTGTACAGCGGACCCGCTAGCGCTTGGCTAAACTGTAGGACAGGACTTTCCAACCAAGCGCCCTCTCCCGTGTCAGTGCTTACGCCACCTTCGACTGAGCAGTCTCCACCGCCAGCGGCCCACCGCCGCAGCGTCGCCACCAACCTGCTCGCCTTTGCGGCCAGCATCGCGCTTCTGTATTACGGACGCGTTTTTCTCATCACCATCGTCATCGCGGTAATCATCGCGTTTCTCCTCGACCCGCTGGTCCACGTGTTCATGAGATTGCGCCTGCCGCGCAGTTTCGCCAGTTTCCTGGTCTGCAGCATTGCGATTCTGATTCTCTACTTGATGGGTCTGGGACTCTACACCGAAGCCCTCGCGCTGCTCGACGACATGCCGGCCTATAGCCAGCGCGTTAGCGAGATCGTGGATCAGGCGGCTACCCGCATCGACTCCATCGAGAAAGACACCTACTCGATTCTCGTTCCAAAGCGCTACCGCGAGCCTGCCCCCGTCGCCCCGAATCAGCAGAAACCCAAGAAGGGCCGGGTGAACGCCAACGACCCGCCCCAGCCGCCGGCAATCCAGGAAGTTCGCGTAAAGCCCGAGCCGACGCCCATCTTCAGCTACATCTATAACTACGTCAGTTCCTTCTATAGCGTCCTCCTGATGGGCTCGTTCGTGCCGTTCCTGGTCTACTTCATGCTCAGCTGGCGTGACCATCTGCGCCGCAGCTTCCTCTACCTCTTCGGACCAGCCGACCGCCAGGCTGCCGGACGCAGCAGCGAACGCGTGGCGGAAATCGCCCGTGCCTACGTCCTCGGCAATTTCCTGTTAGGCGTTCTCCTCGCCATCGCCAGCACAGTCTTCTTTGTGACGATGCAGCTTCCCTACGCTCTGCTGATTGGGCCCATGAGCGGATTTCTGAGCCTGATCCCTTACGTCGGAGTACCGCTGGCGCTAATGCCGCCAGTGGTGGCCGCGCTGCCCGTGTACAACCAGGTGAGCATGTATATCGTCATTGCGCTCGTCGTGACGCTGTTTCACCTGCTCGCGCTCAACCTTCTCTATCCAAAAATGGTCGGCGCCAGAGTGCACCTGAATCCGTTTGTCGTCACCATCGCCATCATGTTCTGGGGAACAATTTGGGGTGGTATCGGACTGGTGCTGGCCATTCCAATCACGGCCGCGATCAAAGCGGTGTGTGATAACGTAACCAGTTTGACTCCGTACGGCAAGCTTCTGGGAGACTGACTTGAACCTCACACGCCGCGAGATGATTTTAAGCGCGCTGGCTGCCGGTGCGCTCTGGTCGAAAAACGGAATTACTCACGCGCAGATCAGCGCCATCAGCGACGAAATTGCCAAGTCGCCGGAAGAGGCCATAGCCTTTGCCCACGCCTACGGCATGAAGTGGCTCGAACTGCGTGACGTTCCGGGCAACAAGGCGCAGAACTATTTTCTGAACGACGAGGCCTTCCTGCAGGCCGCCGCCAAACAATTCAAAGCCGGTGGTGTCGGCATTTCGTTCCTCAACACCAACCTGCTCAAATTTGGACTGCCCGGCACCGAGCCGGTGCGCCGCACACCCGAGACCGCCGAGAACAAGGCCAAGCGCCTCGAGCGTGAGCAAGCCCGCTTTGACCAGAAGGAAGAGGATCTCAAGCGCTGCATCCAGGCCGCGCACATCCTCGGCTGCCGTTATCTACGCGTGTTCACGTTCAGCCGGGTGGCGGAGCCTGAGACCACCTTCCCGCGCATCGCTGAAATCATCGGGAAGTTCGCCGGCATCGCCGAGAAGGAAGGCGTGATGCTGCTGCTCGAGAACGAGACCTCGTGCAACGTAGCCAAATGCTCAGAACTCGCGACGTTTATGAAGCTGGTTCCGTCAAAGGGACTGGGGATCAATTGGGACGTCATGAACGGCGCGGACATGAAGGAAGTCCCCCTGCCCGACGGCTATGCGATGTTGCCCAAGAAGCGCGTGCGCAATGTGCAGATTAAAGGGCGGAGCATTCTCGACTATCCGCAGAAGCTCGACTGGACAGCCATCTTCGCGGCTCTCGCCGCCGATGGCTACACCGACAAGATTGGTCTTGAGACCCATATTTTTGGCGCCGAACAGGTAGCCCGTTCGCACGATTCCATGCGCGCCATCCTGAAGATCCTAGATCCCGGCTTCGAACCCAAGGTCCAGGCAGGCCAGACCAGCAATGAGTAAGCAATTCCTGGTGTTTCTGGCCATCGGCCTCGCTGTCGTCGGAATCATCATCGGGTTTACGTTGGTGGGCACCAAGGGCGCGCACCTTACCCTCGAAGGCAAGATTCTGAAAGTCCGAAGCCTGGGCACCGACGATAAGAACAGCATCGTGGTGGTGGATTTTCGCGTGATCAATCCCACCAAAACGCAGTTCATGGTCCGCGAAGGCGTGATCAAGATCACAGGCGCGGACGGCAAGGAAATTACCGGCGACACCGTGGCCCGCTCCGATATGAATCGCGTTTTTGACTACTACAAACTGCTCGGCCCGAAATACAACGAGGGTCTGGTGGTCAAAGACAAGATCAACGGAGGCCAGATGCTCGACCGGATGCTGGCTGCCACTATGGCAGTGCCGGCCAGCGATATTGACCAGCGGAAGAATCTCACACTAACGCTGTTCGACATCGACGGCGCCGACTTCACCTTCTCCGAGCACCTGTCTAAGTAGTGGCTTTCAGCCAGCCGGAAAGCGGAGCGGCCCCCGCATAGGGAATCCCGCTGCTTTCCCGTTTCTCAAGCTCAAGCAGTCGGTTGTATTTCGCCAGACGCTCGCTGCGCGTCACCGAGCCCACCTTGATTTGCCCCGCGCCGCTCGCCACCGCAAGGTCGGCCAGAAACGCATCCTCGGTGTCACCGGACCGCGCGGAGACCACTGCTGAATACCCCGCTTCACGCGCCATGCGCAGCACCTCAAACGTCTCGCCCAGCGTGCCAATCTGGTTCATCTTCACCAGCACTGAATTTCCAGCGCCTTGAGCAATCCCGCGCCGTACACGCTCTGGATTGGTGGTGAACAAGTCGTCGCCGATCAACTGACACCGTCCGCCCAGAGTCTCGGTGAGATGATTCCACCCATCCCAATCGTCCTCAGACAGTCCGTCTTCAATGGAAATCACAGGATAGCGGCGTGTCCAGTCTTCCAGCATTCCCGTCATCTCGGCCGACGTGAGACGCCGCTTCTCGCTCGCCAGAAGATAGCCGCCGTCGCGGAAATAGTGCGTTGACGCTGCGTCGATGGCGATCGACACATCGATCCCTGGGCGGTATCCCGCACGTTCAATTGCCTGCGTCAGAATTCCGAGAGCCGCCTCGTTGGAAGGCAGTCGAGGTCCCCAGCCTCCCTCATCGGCAACCCCGGTGAGCACATGGCCAGCCTCTTCGGCCACCGTGCGCGCGGCATGGTGAATTCGGACGGCAGCATGCAGTGCGCCCGCAAACGTCGGGAGGCCGTGCGGGACAGCGAGGAAATCCTGGAAATCGATCTGCGAACCCGCGTGGAGTCCGCCCGACAGAATGTTTACCATCGGCAGGGGCAATGTCGGCGTCGCGCCTCCGCCAAACTCGTCAACCAGCAGTTTCCACAGGGCGAGGCTGCGCGACTGCGCCAACGCGCGGGCAACGGCGCAGCAGACTCCCAGCATCGCGTTGGCGCCGAGGCGCGACTTATCGCGAGTTCCGTCGACCGACAGCAGCAGTCGCTCAAACTCGATCAGAGGCTCAACGCTCGCGCCGATCGGCACCTCATTCACCGCGTTTCGCACGGCGAGGCCCACTCCCTTGCCGGAGTACCACTCTGCGATACCATCGCGTAACTCTGAGGCCTCATGGCTTCCCGTGGACGCGCCTGAAGGTACCTGCGCCTGGCCCCGCGAGCCATCCGAAAGCGTCGCTTCCACCGCTACGGTGGGGTTGCCGCGCGAATCAAGGATCTCCCACGCCTCCACCAGAGCGAGAGTGAGCGCCATCGTCCTAGCGGCCCAGCCAGGGCTGCGCGTGATCGCCGGTAACGGCCCATGTCTCATCAGGGGAATGTAGCCGGAAGAAGGACCAGGGACCGGGAATCCAGGGGTATTTCTCAATCACAGACTCATCCACCGTGACGCCAAGCCCGACGCCCTTCGGCACGATCAGATCGCCGCCTTCGATTTCAAGCGGGTCTTTCAGAATCTCGTGCGCTAGCGCGAACGGGTACATTCCCTTGAAGGTCGGACTGCTGTAACAGGGATACTCCAGCCACTCTGTGACAGCGTCGGGCCAGCAGATACCCAGGTGCGCGGCAACCACCACCTCAAGAGCCGTGCCCCAACTGTGAAATGCAAAACGGAGACCCTGCTTCTCTATGGCGGGCATCATTTTGCGAAATGTGGGAACGCCACCTTGGCAAACGATGTCCATCTGGACGTAATCCACCGCATTCGAGTAGATCAGATCGACAAAGCCTTCGTCGTTCGGCTCATGTTCACCACCGGCGATGGGAACCAGGTCCAGTTCACGCAACTGCCGGTAGGCGCTATGTTCGGCAGGCGGCAGCGGCTCCTCGAGCCACGCCAAACGAAAGTCGGCAAGCTGTTCGGCAAGGGAATTTACGGTCGCCGCGGAATAGCTGCGGTCGCCCATTCTCCACCACGTGTGAGCGTCCACCATGAGGTCGAAGTCGGGCCCCACGGCTTTTCGCATCTGCCGGACAGACTCAACATCCTGCTCAGGACCCATTCCCGACCGCATCTTGTAAGCCCGAAACCCGAGTCCGGCTACAGCGGCGGCTTCCGCGGCGTAACCCTCGGGCGGCATGTACATTCCGCCACTGCCGTAGAGGCGGATCCGATCGCGTACCCTCCCGCCAGCCAGTTCGGATAGCGGAACTCCAAGCGCCTTTCCGAGAATGTCATACAAAGCGAATTCAACCGAACAGTAAATCTCTGTAAAACTCGGTGTCGAACCGGCGAAAAGGTCCAGGAATTGGATCCGAAGCGCGTCAGGATCGGCGAGGATTCGTCCGCACAGGAACGGTCCCACCGTATTCGCAATCGCATCTCTCGCGAATTCGGTGGCCGGGCCGGGAGCGTAACCCACCAACCCGGACTCGGTCTCCACCCGGATCAGCAGGGCGTCCCGCTTGAGAATTGTGCGCTCACCTCCGTAGTACGGAAGGTGCAAAGGCTCTGGTAATGGGCACGAGAGCAGGAATGAGTTGACTGTGGAAATCCGCATATTTCGTTAGCGCAGAGGTCAGTGTAGCAGCTTGGGTGGCGGAGTGCTGGACGAAGGAAACAGGAGACTTAGCCAAAAAAAGCCGGGTGCTGGTCAAGCACCCGGCTGAGGAGCACCCACAAACCGCTCGGAGGAAACGGGTTGTGGTAGTGGAGGAGCTTACTCATAGCCGGTTTTAAGCCGGCTCCACCGTTTAGGCGAGAAGGCCGCCATGTCCAAGGCTGGCCACTTCCCACCCAGAAACACGATATCGCGCAAGCATCGGAGGCAAAATTAGATCAACCACATTCGGCTTGGCAGACCTGAAGCACCCCGGTGCTGAAACAATCGGTACGTCGTCTTTGAAACTCAAGAGTAACAGATTTCCCGGCTCAACGGGAGCTAAAAATCTCTCAAGATGGCACCCGATTCGCGCCATCGCACGTCCAACTATGTCCTCAGGGCCCGCGGGCGCCGTCGTAGATGCAACCAGGATTGATGTCGGCTTTGACCGCAAGAGATGATTCAGGCTTCGAGCGACGGCACCCTCTTCTTCTACCGTCGATAGTACATACGCTGGGGAAGTCCCAAAACGTTCCAACCGCTGGCGCATGATGTTCTCGAACAACTGGCGGGCGCGTTCCCCACTCAGAGGGTCGGAATACAGGACGCCGACCGACGGCGTGCGAATCGGCCGTGCCTGAAGCAGCGGGCCGCGTTCCTTGATGATTGACACGACAGCTTCGAGTTGTGCCTGGGCGATGGCGAAGGGTGAGCTCTTTACCGTCGCGATCCGCTGTCCCGCCTTGGCGAAACTGAAGTTCGAGCTGGTGGCAATGGCGATGCTGGCGGTGCAGTTGATCTGCTTCAGCAGTTCGTCGTCTACCAGCACGCAACTGTCTTCTGTTGCGATTAGATTCGCTCGTCCACCGGCCGCGAGCTTAATCTCGATGCTGCCGCACCCCATTTCGGTGGCAATCTGTATGACGGCGTCGTCCTCTCCAACCTCGCCCTCTTCCAGTTCAGTCACCCAAATCTGCTGCATCCCCTCCACTTCAAGCAGTCGTACATCTTCCTCGCTGATTACATGTCCCTTCGCGAGCAGCTTTTTTCCACCTGGGCGGAAGATAGTGCAGCAAAGGATTCTCCCCGATGATTGCTTCACGTCCACTGTTTGTGCGCGCATGATGCCTGTCTCCTGTTTGTCTGTTTTTGGAGCGGATCGCATGAAGCGTCCGTTCTCGATGGAATAGTGGAAAAACGGAGACAGGATTCTCACGCCTAAGAGGGTTTTATTACCTTTATTTTCTGGTACTAGTACGTCTATCGTACTGAAGGAAATTGCACTAACTCGCTTTGGGTGTGGATCTTCGCTAGGAGATTCACCGGATCGAGTCTGCCGGAATCAGCAACTGGAAGGCGTTTCAGCATGGCAATTTCGTCACAAGCTTGAAACTTGGGACAACGCATGCAATCCTTCCACGCTTTAAGCGGTAACTCGCCTCGATCCACTTGATCGAAACCTAGCTTACGGAAGAAGCCCGGTACGTAGGTAAAGGCGAACATAGAGGCAAGCCCATTCTCGAGCGCATCCGCTTCGAGCGCCTCCACTATGCGACGTCCCACGCCGCTGGTCTTGCGCGTAGGATCAACTGCCAGCGATCGCACCTCCGCGCTATGCGGCGTGTAGAAGTGAAGCGCTCCGCAACCAAGCAGTAATTCCCCTTCGAATACCACGACAAAATCGCGGATATTCTCCGCCATTTCAAACTCAGTACGCGGCAGCATCACCTGTTTGGTGGCGTAGGCGTTGATCAGTCCGAGCAATGCCGGAATGTCACGCAGGTTGGCGCGACGCAGAATTTGCTCAGCGCTCATTAGGACCTGCCTCGAATAATGCGGGTTCCCACCGCTTCTCCGGCAGCGAGACTGGCCAGGATTCCCGGCCGCTGACCGGGTGCAATGATGATCTCCACCACCCCGCTCTTAAGCGCCGACTTGGCTGCCTCGAGCTTCGCCTGCATGCCTCCGGTAGCAACACCGGATGCGATCAGCCGGTCGATGTCCTTTACCGTGAGTTTCGGCGCAATCGCACCGCTCTCATCGCGGACGCCGTCGACATCAGTCAGGAAGTAGAGGCGCTTGGCGTGATAAGCGGACGCAACACCAACCGCCATTTGATCGGCATTTACGTTGAAAATCTCGCCTTTTGCTCCACCCGCGATGCAAGCCACCACCGGTATGAAGCCGCGCAAAGCCAGAAGGTTGAGCAGCGACGTGTCCACCTTCACCGGTCGTCCGGTGGCGCCAAGTTCGGGAGATACCTGCTCGGCCGTCACCAGCGACGCGTCCAGTCCGCTCAGCCCCACGGCGCGGCATCCCGCGGCCGTGAATGCTGCCACCAGTTCATGATTCACCGTGCCGGCAAGACACTTCAGCAATGCATCGATCACCTCAGACGTGGAGACACGGAGTCCGTTCACAAACCGGCTCTCCACACCGCGTTCGGTCAGGAAGCGTGTCATCTGCTTGCCGCCGCCATGAACAACCACCACCCGCTCCCCTCCGCCTACCAGTGCGGCAATCTCACTCGTGAGGCGTGTACGCGATTCCAGGGTGTCGATCAGGGTGCCGCCCAACTTCACCAGCGCCTTCATAGCAGCGCCTCCGTTTCGGCGAAGCCAAGCGCCAGATTCATGTTTTGAATGGCCTGCCCGGCCGCGCCTTTCACCAGATTGTCAATCGCGCTCACCACCACCGTCCGCCGTGTGGAGGGGTCGAACCGAAAGCCGATATCGCAGAAATTCGTCCGCTGAATCAACCGTAAATCCGGTACCTGGCCTGGCTTGTAAAGGCGAACAAACGGTTCGCCGGCATACCTTGACTGATACGCTTCAAGGACCCCCTCCGCGGTTGTGCCCTCGGTGGCGCGGAAGTAAATCGTCTCCAGAATCCCGCGATCGATTGGCAGCAATTGCGCTGTAAAGCTGAACTCTGCTTCCTCGAGATTGGAGTTCATCAGGACCTCGGGAACATGTCGGTGGTCCAGAATCGAATACACCGAAAAGTTCTCCGTGACCTCGGAAAAGCTGGTCTTGAGGCTGGGTTTGCGACCCGCTCCGCTGACACCGCTCTTGGCGTCACAGACAATTCCCGCGGAACGGTCCACGAGCTTAGCTTCGATCAGCGGACGGATGGCGAGATTGGCAGCGGTTGGGTAGCACCCCGGATTCGAGATCAGGCGAGCCTGCGGAATGGAATTGCGGTAGAACTCCGGCAGTCCGTAGACAGCTTCGCTCAGCAGGGCAGGGGCTGTGTGAGCCTCTTTGTACCAGCGCGCGTAATTGTCGGTGGTGCGCAAACGGAAGGCGCCGCTAAGATCCACCACTTTGATGCCGCATTCCACCAGCGGCACGGCCAGCTCCATCGAGACCTCGGGCGGCGTGGCGAGGAACACGCACGCGATTCCGGCCCCCGCAATGGCGTCAAGCGTCGACGGCAGGCGCTCCGGACCCTTGTGATTCAACGGCTCCGGACGATGTTCGGCATCCTGCCGGTGCTCCAGGAGAACCGTTTGAACGCCAGGGTGCCGCCCGAGCAGGCGCACGAGTTCAGCCCCGCTATAGCCGCGGAAGCCGACGACGCCCACCTTATAAATATTCATCGCTATGAATATTTATACCATATGGTGTGGCCGCCATCACGCCGTACCCTATTCGAGAGGGTTCGACATGCGGGTCGCCATCATCTCTGACATACACGGAAATCTCACCGCTTTCGAAGCGGTGCTGGCAGACCTTCGCGAGGCGTCTCCCGATCTCGTTCTGCATGGCGGCGATTTGGCGGACATGGGCGCCGGCGGCGTTGAGATTGTCGACCGTATTCGCGATCTCGGCTGGGCTGGCGTCGCTGGCAACACTGATGAAATGCTCTACAGGCCGGAGTCACTACAGGAGTTCGCCAGACAAACCCCACAGTTGAAGTCGCTCTTCGACACCATCGAGGAAATGGCCGCGTTCACGCGATCGGCGCTCGGCGACGAGCGACTGTCGTGGTTGAGCCGGTTGCCTGCCCAGGTGGTACGAGAAGGGTTCGCCCTATTGCACGCGAGTCCTGGTACTTTTTGGCGCGCTCCAGTTCCTGAAGCGACCGACGGCGACCTGGAATCGACCTATGGCGCACTCGGGCGGCCCGTCGTCATCTACGGTCACGTCCACCGTCCTTTCGTGAGGACAGTGGCAGGTGTGACCATCGTCAACAGCGGCAGCGTAGGCCTTCCCTATGACGGTGATCGTCGAGCCTCATACGTCTTGCTGGACAACGGTACGCCCACTATCCGCAGAGTTGAGTATGATGTCGCGAAAGAGCTAAAGGCGCTAGCCGCCTCTGGACTTCCTCACGCAGATTGGATCGCCCGAATGCTCGAAAGCGGACTTCCTCAAATGCCGTAGCCGGTTCGGTTAGCGGCCAGCGCTACGGCTGCTTTCGCGCGGCGAATCAGGCACTTCAATCAGCGTGCTCTCGGCCGGATCGAACAGATCAGGATGACGGTTTACCAACTCCCTTGAGGCTTCCACCTCTGACTGGAACTGGTCCATCGATCCTGCAAGCGACTGCATAACTTCGAGCGGAGTCGGATAGCCCTTTCGCTCCTTTACGCCGCGACACTGTGACGTGAGGAACTTGACGAGCCAACCGCCCTTCTTCAGAGCGTCGGCAAACGAGACAACCGCGTCCACATCGCCTTCTGACTCAATGGCGTGGACCTCTGACCCGTCATGGATGTAGCCGGCGACGTGATCCGCCTGGTCGGTCTGCACCAGATGCGACGCGATTTCTTCAGCGACACGATCCTGGCCCAGCCGGTCGCCCTGCCTGGCCATTCGCACCACCAGATCCAGTAACCGCCGCTCCATAGTTAGAAAACCGTTCACATCGCGCGAGGCAGTCCGCATCACCTGCAGGCAGATGCGCAGCGTCATGTGTTCTTCTTCCGACAACATCTCGGCCCCGCGCCCTGCAGGACCTATTAACGCTCCTGTCGACAATCTGAGCTCCTTCATCCCTCTGTATTCTTGAAAACGAGATTATAGACGGCACCTCACGACTGAACAATAGACCGGGGGACCATTACCCGCTGTCGTTCTGCTAGCCGCGCTAGGACTACTTCGCTCCACACGAATCGCGAACGATCAGCCTGCATTCGAGCAAAATGTCGCGAACGTGCGCAGAGGGTTGAGCAATCCGGTCGAGCATGGCATTCATCGCCGCCTCGCCGATTGCGCGGCAGGGCTGATGGACAGTGGTCAGCGGCACCGGCATAAGACTCGCGTATTCCACATCGTCGATTCCAACAATCCGCACCTGTTGTGGAATTGAACAGTGGAGGGAGTGGAGCACCTGCATCAGCCGTCCGGCAGTGCGATCGTTGGCGCAAACGAAGCCCTGATTGCTGCCGAGAAGCAGCGAGCCGATGCTTTTTTCGTCGATGGAGTCCAGCCGTACGACGCTGTGCGGATCGAGCGAACGCCCAAACGACACCAGCGCTTCGCGAAATCCGGCAACGCGCGCATCCACCGTGGGGGCGCCGCCAGTGTAGGCAAGCATCGAAACATGCCCGACACCGAAGTTCAGCAGGTGCGCTCCCGCCATGAAACCAGCCCGGCGATTGTCGATGCCCACCAGATCATGGGGGCTGCGATTCGGAAAAGGAAGGACACAGCGGTCGAGCAAAATGATCGGGATCTGAGCCGCCTCCAGTCGCGACACGATCTCGAGGTTGGTTTCGTGCGGTGCGTCGCCTACTTCGAGCGGCGCGAAGAAGACCCCGGCAACGTGCCTGCCAATGTACTGCTCGCACAACTGGAGCGCCTCGGTGTCCATTGAAACCTTGCCAGTGCCGCCATGTCCCCATAGGAGAGCGTGCTCACCGGCACGCGGCGCAGCGGCAATTCCCCGGCAAATCGGCTCGAAGATCTCAGTATTACCGAGGTCGGGGATCAGCAAACCGAAGGTCAATCCGGTTTCAGGTGACGGGGCCGGGCGGACGTATGTGCCTGAGCCTGCCCGCCGTACGACGAGTCCGCGATCCACAAGTTCCCGCATCGCCCGTCCAACGGTGATCCTGGAAGTCTTGAATTGCTGAACCAGCGTCGCTTCACTAGGGAACTTTTGACCTGCCTGATAGCGCCCGGTACGGATATCTTGTGACAAGGTTTCATACACTTGCCGGTACTTCGGCGCATGGGGCTCGGCACTAAAGGTACGGCGTGGCACATGCTGATATTACAGCTTTAATCCCTGACAAGGCAACTTTTGACCAGCGGTCTCCATCTCAACTGGTGAGGACCCGCAAAATGCTCGATGCGATTGGGTGGTTGGCCACCGCGATCTTCTCGATTTCTTACTTCTTCCGCCGGCAGGCAGCCTTGAGGAGCATCCAAGCCGCCGCTGCTTGCCTTTGGATCGTGTATGGACTTGCCCTCCATGCGACCCCCGTCGTCGCTGCCAACCTGATCGTCGCCGTCGCGGCCCTGTTCACGATGTTTCGCGCCCCGAGCGTACGCCCGTCCTCAGAAGGAGAATAGTGCAAATGTCAGGAGAGGCAAACAACTCCAGCAAGGAATACCTTCTGGTTAGCGATTTTGATCAAACTCTGAGTTTCAACGACTCGGGGATCGTGTTGAGCGAATTGCTCGGCATCACCGATTTCGACCGCCGCATTGAAGGGCTGTCGAAAATCCATTTAATTCAACAGGGCGGCGAACTCGCCTACCTGATCCTCCATGATCCGGAATACCGCCGGGTGCGCCGTGAGCATCTGATTGAGGTCGGCAAGCGGATCCGGCTCAAGGCGAACATACGGCTGCTATCACAGCTCGTTGAAAACATCGACGGCCGCTGCTTTTCGTTTTACGTGCTGTCGGCCGCGCCTCAGGAGGTCATACAGTCCGCCCTGGAGGGTATCGTCCCGGCCGACCACATCTTCGGCACTCAGTTCCAATACCACCCCACCAGCGGTGAAGTGGCTTCGATCCAGCGAGTGCCCGCCGGCTACGGTAAGGTGGCAGTTCTGGAGGAGTTACGGGCGCGCCTGCTGCTCAGCCACGACCGCATCGTATACGTCGGCGACGGCAGCTCTGACGTGCACGTGATGATGAACGTTGCCCGGCTGGGCGGTCTGACAATTGCCGTCTCCGAGAACCGCTTCATCAACCAGATCGCGGCCCGGACAGTGCTCAGCGACGACGCGCTCAGCGTGCTCGTTCCAATCCTCGAAGACATTATGGGTTGGGACGCGACCCGGATCCGGGCTTTCTTCGCCGCCCAGGGCTTTGTATTCCGTGACTGGGACAAGGTGCGCACCGACACAGTCACCTTCGGCAACGCAGCGATGCCGCTGGCACAATACGCTGTCGCCGGGTAGTCTGCTGTGAAGCTAAGGCTCGGAACATCCGATTGACCTGTGATGTTCCGAGCCGCGCTATTGACGATTCTGCTGTCCGTCGTTGCCAGTGCGCAACCCGCTGGCGGATGGACGCTGGCTGTGCGGGATCAAACCCTGCCGGCCTTGGCCGCTTTGATGGACGAACACCCCTGGCCCGCGCTGCATGCGGCGCCTGCCCCACTCGCGCTCTCGTTGCACGAGCGAATCCGGCACGAAGAAGATGTCCGCAGCCTGACTATCGAGGCCCGGCTACAGGTTTACGCCGATCTGGCGAAGCGAATCCGGAAATCAGGCGGATATTCGAATTACGTTCTCGCCGACGCGCTCAATCTACTTTCGATTCATCACATTGCGAGACGGCTGGTGTCGTCGCCGGCGCAAAGCGACCGCGCGTTGTCCGAACTTGAGATGTTCATTTTTGCGCTCCCGGAGTCCACTACGCTCAGCGACACGCCGGACGATCCGGTTCCTACGGCGCAGCCCACCACCGGCGGTCTGCTTAGACACCGCGTTCCCACCGCCCTGATGGAACGACTCGCCGAATCGCGCACTCTCGGTGAAAAGACCGTGCCCGCGCTGATCGCGGAATTACGCAAGAACGCTCGCCTCGAGGATCTCGCCGACCCTGTCCTGGGCGCCCTCATACGCGACCTTCAAGCGCCGGACTGTCCCCTTTTGATTCAGGCCCTGGACGTGCCGCCAACCGCGTCCCGTAACGCTGCCATTCGTGAGACCATCCTGGGACCGCTGCCCGGCGAGCAAGTCTTAGACGAATCGCCCGACGGCCGGCATTATCACTTTGTTCAGAAGACTCCTTTCGGCGAACAAATGGTGGTGGACGGCACCGCGCAGAAGATGTTCGAGCGAATCGATCGCGCCAGCATTATTTTTGGCTTCGGTTCGCAAATCGCCTACGTGGGCCATTCCGCCAAGTGCGACACCATCATGCTCAACGGCCGTGAACTCAAGACTGCGACAGAGATCAACGCACTTACCTTCACCACCGACGGCAAGCGTCTCGCCTACATGACGCGCCGTGCAGGACGCTGGTATGTCTTTAACGGCATGACAGAAGAGGGTCCCTTCGATGCCGCCGACACCGCACATGGGATTGCGTTCAGCCCCGACGGCAAGGTCATCGCTTACGCCGCCGAATTGCCGCGCCGGCTCTTTGTAACCGGTCCCGGCGTGATGGTGGAATATCCGGCGCAGCAACTGGCGGCCAAACCCTGGTTCAGTGCCGACGGCCGCCGCATCGCTTTGCTTGAGGAATTTCCGCAGGTGTCGGTCAACCGGCTGACGGTGGTGGACCTGGAGAGTGCTCGAGTTGTCCAATACGTGGATGGAGCTCATTTTCTTCTGTCGTCCGACCTGACGCTGGTGCAAGCGACGCCACCTGTGGCCGGCAAAGAGCGAGTGACCTTCGCGCGTGAGGCGACACTCGCAGTGGCGGCAGCGGCAGAGGAAGGCGACCGCTTCGTCATCCGCCGCGACAAGACCGAGATCCACGAGTTTCCCGTGACGGTGGTGCGCCCTGGACGGCTGACGTTCGCGCCCGGCGGGGAGCACCTCGCCTATACCGGTCCCGGCGCACGGACGCTGACTGCATTGTGTGTCGACGGCCAGACGCTCGCCTACTACGATTCGCTACCGCCCGCGGCTCAGATCCATTGGGATGCGCCGAATCGCTTCCACGTCATGGCGGTACGCTATGGCGAGATCGTCCGCGCTGAAGTCACCCTGAAGTAATATCCTCGTAGAACGATGCGGTTACCGATCGCGGTGTTCTTCACAGCGCTGCCTGCTTGCATGTGGGCCGGCAGCGACTCCGTTGCAACTGTTCTGCAGCGTCAATCCCAGGAGTTATTCGACGCCATCCCCCAAGGCAAGGTCGACGTTTGGGATCGCTACATCGCCCCGAACATCGTTTACGCGGCTGAAGACGGAACGCTCAAGACCAAAGCTCAATTGCTGGACGACCTAAAACCATTCCCCAAGGATATTTGGGGACGCATCACGCTCGCCAAATTCACAGCGCAAGTCCACGGAACCACCGCTATTATCAACTACGTTGTCGCGGAGACCGAGGGCTATTTCGGACAGACTCTGCATGCCCGCTATCTCGAAACCGATACCTGGCAGGAGACTGGCGGCGCATGGAAACTCATTGCCGCGCAAGTGCTCGCCCTGCGTGACGATCCCCCCTCGATCTCGCCCACGCAGGCGGCGCTTGATGCCTACGCGGGAACGTACAGGCTTACACCGCAGGTAACCTACACGATCCGCCGTGAAGGCGACCATCTTACCGGACAGCGTACGGGGCGAAAGCCGGAAACTCTGAAAGCGGAGGTTGCCGATCTGTTCTTCGTGCCCGGTCAACCCCGGCTCCGGAAAGTCTTCCAACGCGATGCCGCAGGCCACATCACAGGCTTCGTCGAGCGCCGTGAGAGTTGGGACATCATCTGGAAACGCGCCGCCCTCTAGCGTTTGAGCCTGAACCGGATGCTGTCCGGCATGAACTTCAGGTAAGAGTCGATGGTCCGCCGCCGCATAGCCTCATTCCCCATGCGTCCGTACACTGCCGCCAACTGCTCATAAGCCGCCTGCATCGACGGATCGAGGCGAATCGCCTGCTCCAACTCAGTGGCGGCGCGCGGCAGGCGGCCTTGCCCGGCCAGCGCCGCGCCCAGAAGGAAACGCAGCCGAGCGTCATCTGGTGACCTCAGGCAGGCCTTCTCCAGGTAGCCCACCGCGGCGTCCGCTTCGCCCATTCCGGCCAGCATGCTGCCCAACGCCGCCTCGACATCCACATCGCCGGCGGACGACGCGGCCAGCGGCTTCAGCAGATTGTACCCGCGCTCGAGATCCGCCCAGTCCTGATGCGTCGCGCCAGCTTCATAGAACGCCAATCCCAGATCGCGCTGGCGTACGTTCGCGGCAGGCTCCCGCCACGCAATCAGCGGACGCTCCGATGCAGCCTTGGCCTGGGACGGTCCCGGCCGTCGCGGAATCCGGTGATCGGTGAGCGCCGCATGCGCCACGTTAGTCGCGCGCAGCGGAGGCATGTGACAGCTCTTGCATTCCGCCGCCGGCGCATGCTTCGCCGACGCGAACAAGCTCGCATGGCACGACAAACAGACCTCGCGCGTGTCCAACTGCTTTCCATGGGGATTGTGACAGCTCCCACACCACAACTTACCGCCGCTCCCGCGTGAACAAGCACTCTGCCGCAGCTGCTCCGCCTGGCTCACGGCAGGAATACGGCGGTCTGAAAAGCTCCGAACGTAGGTGGCAAACACTTGCTCCGTCGCTGCACCGGGCTTGAAATCCCACCAGTCCGCGCCCGGATTCAGGATCCGCGTTTCACCCTCGAGATGACACTGCTCGCAGACACTGTCGCGCGCGGCGCCCTTCAGCTTCGCCGGATTGAGGATCGTCCCCACTACCGGACGCCTGATGTGTTCCTCGCTCGCGTCGTGGCATCGCTCGCACGAAATCGGCGAGAGCGCGTCCTTCTCATACTGGTTTTTCGAACCCCGAGCAAAGCGCACGCTCCCGGTATGGCAGAAGAGACAACCGCTTAGCACCGGATGATCGAAGTCGAGTACGGATTCGCTTTCATATCCCGGTGTGAGATCCCAGGAATGCGTTTGCGTGTAATAGGAGACCGGCGACTGGAACAGGTACGCGCCTATCCGCACAAGGTAGCTGTAGCCCACCTGGCCCGCACCCACCGAGTAGGCCACCTCATGCCGCGCCGTTAGTCCGCGGTGGTCGAGCCGGTGTTCCATGGCGCCGCGCACCAGACCGATGGAAACCTGGCTGCCTGATTTTTGGTGTTCAACCTTACCTGCGGCCTGCTTCGCCGGATCGCTCAGCGACCGTCCCATCGGCGACGCCGCAAAAGCCGTAACTTCCCGCGGGTGGCAGGGCGCGCATTTCTGCTGCCCGGGCAGGCCCACAGCCATCAAAATGAACCCGGCGAACGCAACCCTACTTGCGACCGCCCTGCGCAGTCTCCGGCTCGTCCTTACCCCCACCGCGATCCAGCCCAAACTTCGGCTCCTTTGAACTACCTACCACTTTAATGTGCAGGAACGTCCCGGCTCCATTTTTGGCGAAGAACGGATCCACCGGCTTCAACGCCCAGCGCTTCCACCCGGTCATAGTCTGTGACACATGCGCCTTCAGCGTCAATGCTCCATGAAAATCGAG
Source organism: Bryobacterales bacterium (assembly GCA_038212445.1). Lineage (GTDB taxonomy): Bacteria > Acidobacteriota > Terriglobia > Bryobacterales > Bryobacteraceae > TMP-7. Next base: position 1,748 of record JBBQUM010000029.1, on the reverse strand, counting down.
GACATCCTGCCGGAGGTCCATGTTTCCTGCAAGGTTGACGTTAGCGCCCGGGATGTCGAAGGTCAGCGACCGCATCGTCATCACCTGATTCTCCAGACGAAACGAACCCACCATCTCGTTGAACACTTCATCGATCTGCTGATCGTTCGGCCGCCCTTGCGCTTTGCGGCTGAAATTGTCGATCTGATCCTGGATATTCGCCCGCAGGAAGTGGCCTGACGACACCTTGAACTGACCGTCGAGAATCAGTTTTTCCTTTACCCGGCTGCTCAGCGGCGGAATGTCGATCCGGGTTTTGAGCGCGATGGTGCCCTCGAGAAACGGCTGCCCCTTCATCGCCAGCCGCAGCACATCCCGCAAGTTGCCATGGGGCATCGTCGCCACCAGATTGATGGACTTCTGCTGCTCTCCTTCGTGGCGAATGACCCCGCCGGTAGTGGTGAAGTCGGTTGTGCCTAACCGGGCAATCACCGGCTTGAGAACGGTGTTTCCGTTAGTGCCGTCCACTTCCACTTCAAAGCGTGTCCAAAGCGGGACGGGGTTGCCCGACATCTTAAGCCGGAAATCCGGCACCGTCGCCTCGCCTTTCGCGTTGATCGCATCGAGAGTCCCCTGGAACTTCCCGGTGGACTCGAGGATGCCCGCTATGGCATCGAACACTCCCAGGTCCGCATTCTTGAACGTGTAGTCGCCCGCGAGCGGCGTGTCACCCGGCTCGCCGGAGTTCCACGGTCCAAACGTTCCTTCGGACAGGATGTGCCCCGGAGGCTTTGGATTCGTGAGGTCGGCCTTGTACTTCATCGCCGTATTCCGACCCGCGGAGTCCAAACGAACACTGGTCAGGTTAAAGTCGAGCGGTTTCTTCGACACATCCTTGGGAAGAATCACGAGCCGGGAATTCACGATGTCGACGCGATCGATGATCACGTTCGCACTCGCAGATTGCGAGCTTGAATCACCGCCACCGGCCTGGGGGCGCTCGCCCTTGGGCGGAACGTGGAGACGCAAGCCCTCGATGATGACAAACGGGACGTGCTTCGGCGTTTCAAACAAAGTCCCCAGATCCACGCCGAACTCCACTTTTCCGAGCTCCAACATCGGCGGGATGTCCTTCCGGCCGCGGTATCGCATGATGATCCCGGAGGCTTCTACTTTCGCCAAAGCGTTCTTGCCCCGCGTCAGAAGCAGTCGGATCCGCGAGGATCCTGGCAAGTGGATCTTCAGATCTTTGATCTCCACTTCGCTCTCGAAGCGTTTGCGGAGATACTCTTCGGCCTGTGTGCGGATATACGGCTCGAATTTCCTCGCGGCTATCGAAGCAGCAATGAACACCCCGATCACCAGCACCGCTGCCACGATGGCGGCAATCAGCCACCGCTTTTTCACCCTTGTCATCGATGATGAGACTCAGCGCGCGGGGATTTGTAACTGTTTCCTACGTCGAAGAGCCAAAAGAGTCTGGCAGCGGATGACGAAAATCCTCGATTCGGAAAGCCAGGGACTGCCTCCGTTTTCGCCCGTTGTCACCCTTCTGGAAATCAGAGATTGGCCAAGGGCGAAAAGGGCTGGCCTGCTTTTCCAGCCTGAACCACTTCCGCGACGGGCTCCTAGTACTACTGGGTCACAAAATAAACATTTTGATGTAGAATTGTTTTGTGGACGCAAGACTCTCTGCGCCAGGTCCACAGGAGAAGCGCTTCGCGGCATATTTAGAGGGCCTGGCGACCGCCGCGGGGCATGAAGACCGA
>JBBQUM010000028.1:0-101845 GCA_038212445.1 Bryobacterales bacterium | reverse complement strand
GTAGGGGACGCGGGTACAAGAATCTGCGATATCTACTGCTGAAAGCCCAGCGGTTCGCTACTCTCAAGACTGAATTCCTGGTTCTGCGTCGAGCGGCCTAAAAATGGGATGCCCTTCACATTCTCGCCCAGAGCCCTAAATACTTCACCGACCGCGGCTATTACCGGCTGTTAACGCGCCCGGACATCGATAACCCCGATCAACGTCTCTGCGACGATATTTCCGCTTTCACCCAGCAGTCCTTAAGCCTGGTTCTCACCTTTGCCTCGGGGATCATTCAGCTGGTGGCGTTCAGCAGCGTGCTGTGGGCGATTTCGAATTCGCTGGTAGTTTTCCTGCTGCTCTATGCGGCCGTGATTACGGTTGTGACATTTCGGGTGTTTGGCGAAAAACTGGTGTGGCTGCGCTCTGTGCAACGTCAGCGCGAGGCTGATTTTCGTTTTGGGCTGGTCCGTGTGCGTGAGAACGCCGAGGCGATTGCGTTGTACCACGGGGAACAACAGGAGCAGGGGCAAGTACGGCGCGTCTTCGACAAGCTTTTTCTCAACGGCCGTAGCATCATCCGCTGGTCGCTGGGGTTGAATACCTGCTTCTACGGCAATAGCTTCGTAACCCTGGTGTTGCCGACGCTGATCATAGCGCCACGGGTGCTGCGCGGCGAGCTGGAAGTAGGCAGCATTGTTCAGGCCACCGGCGCATTTACGCAGATTCTGAGCGCACTCTCGCTGCTCATTAACAATCTGGACGATATCAGCAAATATGCGGCGAGCGTTGGCCGCCTGGAGGAGTTCAAGAACGCCCTTGACAACGTCCCAACTCCAGTGAGGAAGAAGCGGCGTTGGGGAAGAAAGCGTTCGAACGGAGGCGCTCCGGTGCCGGAACCGGTGCTTGTTCCGCGAACCCGAATTCTAACCGAGGATGCCGAGGAGCTGGCGTTCAATAACGTCACGCTCGCAACACCCAACTACGAGCGCACGCTGGTGCGGGGTCTTTCGCTCGGCGTACCGCATGGCGAGAGCCTCATGATTGTAGGCGCAAGCGGCCTCGGGAAGAGTTCCATCCTGCGCACCATTGCCGGGCTTTGGGACTCTGGGGAAGGCACACTACGGCGGCCCAAGAGCGGCGACCTGCTCTTTCTGCCGCAGCAAGCCTATATGATTGTCGGGTCGTTGCGCGCTCAGCTGAACTATCCCAACCTCAATCGCCAGGTTAGCGACGAGGAACTGATTGAGGTGCTGCAGCAGGTCAACCTGGGACACCTAGTGGAGCGCTGCGGCGGCTTCGACCGTGAATTCGATTTCGACAAAATTCTATCGGCCGGCGAGCGGCAGCGCCTGGCGTTTGCCCGAGCCCTGCTGACGAATCCACGCTACATCCTTTTGGACGAAGCCACCAGCGCGCTCGACCGTGGGAACGAAGCCGCGTTGTACCAGCGCCTGTCGTCAATGCCTACGACGTTCATTAGCGTAAGCCATCACCCTGCTCTGGTTCGATATCACTCCAAGGTGCTGGAGTTGCGCGAAGAAGGCGAATGGACGCTGCATACCTCCGGCGACTTTCCTTCTGACGATATACCCTGCTGAGGGTGTTTCGGCCCCGACACTTGTTCGCCTCGCGAGAGGCTCACGGCTAACGTGCCGCGAAGATGCAGGGATGCGGACTCTTTCCGACGCTGTCTGCAAGTGAGAGTAAACTGAGTCTCTAATGAAATTCGCAGCTTGTCTGCTTTGTGCGCAATTACTGGCTGCTCAAACTGGCGGCAGATCCAGTGACGAATCAGCGGTTCGCGAGATGGTGCGGCGTTATGCCGACGCGCGCGAACTGAGCGATTCCAGGAAGATTGGCGAGCTGTTCTCCGACGATGCGGATCAGCTTGTTTCGAATGGGGAGTGGCGCCGGGGCAGGGACGCACTGGTGCGAGGTATGTTGGCCAGTTCCGCCCGCGAGACCGGGAAGCGGACTCTCACCGTCGAAACTATTCGCTTTCTCGGCGGAGGCGTCGCCATCGCGGACGCCCGCTATGAGATCGGCGACCGGAAAATGTGGTCGACCTTCATCATGAAGCGAGGTTCGGGTGGATGGCGAATCGAAGCCATCCGGAACATGTTGCCAGCCACGCAAGGCGCGAATAGTGCGGGGCGGGCGCGTTGAATCGCCTCAAGGGGTCCGCGCACTCTATGTACAACCCAGGCGGGTCGCCAAAGGTCTAATCGATGGGTTCGAGCTTCACGTCGAGAGTCTTGCCGGCGGTAAGCGCGATCTCTTTGGCCTTTGACCGGACATTCCACAGCCGGGCGATGTTCTCGTAGCTCCTCGACGGATGGATGCTCGTCGCCAGGGCGAGATACTTGCCGGGCGCGAGTAGCCGCGATTTGTACGCCCCATTTTGATCCGCCTGGCGAGTGATGAGTGCTGCCGCGATCACCACCTCGGGCGTCGCATTCACTGGCATCAGAATCACTTGCATTCGGGGACCGGCGAATTGTCTTTCGTCGAGACCTGCACGTTTGCGGCGCCGCCGTCGCGTGCGAGGACAACGTGGATCGACGTGTGCCAGTGTGGCTGTGTTCATCCGCAGCGGTTCGCGTAAAGCGATGCCGTCCCAAGGACGCCTCCTTGACGTACCAGCCATCCGGCGATCCTGCGATCGGAATTCGTATTCGTCGGCGAGCAGCGAGGCGAATTTGAAGGAGCCCGGAAACGCTGGTTGGATGAAAAGCTTTCGGACCTCATCCATGTACGGGGCTCGGTCGATCGGCAAAGAACTCAGACAGAGCTTGCCGGTGAAAGGCGGATCTAATTCGATAGTCTTCCGAACTCAAATCGCAGATTCTGAAGACGCCATCGACGTGCACATCCACCGAGGCAAGCGGATTGCCGGAGCGAACTTCAACCACACGTCCGCTCACCTCGCCCAATGCCGGCAGGATGCAGACACTCGCGAGTATGCACATCCGCAACATGAATAGTTTCTACAATAGTTGAAATCAAAATGAAATGGCTACTGGTTTTCCTCGGGTTTACCTTTATTGCCCTGGCTCAGGAGACGCCCACCGAGAAGGCCGCTGCGAAGGATGTGGTTCGCAAGCTGGCCGCGCTCGAACGCTCTCTCGACGTACCTGGGCTGGTGGAGAAGATCACGGCCTCCAATCCAGAGCGCGATGGCGTAGCGGCGCGAGCAAAGCAATTAATGGATACGGAACTGCTCGCGATGAGCGACGACCTGACGCGCCATCCCGAAGTCGGCTTTCAGGAGAGGCGCTCCGTCGAGAAGCTCGTCGCATACCTGCGCGCTCACCATTTCGACGTCACGGTGGGCGTTGCCGGACTGGAGACGGCGTTTGTCGCGAAATGGCAAGGCGGCAAGGTGTCGCCGAACCTTGGAGTGATCGTCGAGTACGACGCGTTGCGTGGAACCAAGGGCGCCTTCCATGGCGACCAGCACAGCGCGCAGGGCCCCGTGGGACTGGCGGCGGCGGTGGCGGTGACCGAATATCTCGAGCGCAGCAAGACGCCGGGCACTGTGACGGTGTACGGCACGCCGGCTGAAGAAATGATGCCGCCGCCTTCAAAGACGGTGATGCACCAGGCGGCGGTGTTCAACGGCGCTGACGTGATTGTGCGCAGTCATTCGTCGCTGGCGACGGCACGTCCTGCGCCGGGCTTCGGCACGTGCTGCTTGAACATTGACGGCGTGAGGTATATCTTCAGCGGAGCGCCCGCTCACCAGATGATGCCGTGGAACGGCCGGAATGCGCTTGAGGCGGTGATCCAGCTTTTCAATCATGTGAATTCGCTACGCCTGGTATGGCGTCCTGAGACGCGCGTGCAGGGAATCATCTCCGAGGGCGGAGTGGCGCCCAACGTTGTTCCCGATCGCGCGGTAGCTGACTTCTACATTCGCTATCCCGACGCCGCCTATCTCGCGCAGGTTCGCCGGATGATGGATGACGCGGCGCGTGCGGCTGCGCTGGCTACCGGCACGAAGGTGAAGATTGACGGCTATGGCGAAATGCGCGACGGCATTTCGGCGGCATCGCTCGATGAGCTGGCGTTCGCTTACGAGAAGAAGTACGGCGCGGTGAAGGTGGAGGCGGAGCCCGGCAAGCCGATGGGTTACGACGAGACAGGCAGCGTGTCGAGTGCGATTCCGGGAGTCGGCTTCAGCGCGTTCACATCGCGCGGCGCATATCACACCTACGAGATGGAGGCGGACGCGCTGAACGAAGTGGGCCATGCGGGCTTTGTGACTGATGCGCAGGCGATGTCGGCGCTGATGTTTGACTTTGCTACGCGGCCGGAGTATCGGGCTGTGGTGAAGCGAGAGTTTGAGGCGATCCGGGCGCTCGCGGGGGAGTACCAGTCGGCACTCAAGGATACCTACGCCGAGCCAAGAGTCCCGGAGCCTAAATAGGCGGCCCACTCCGCGCTAGTCAACCGGGACGTAATTTTTTGATCAATCCTGCCCAATCTCGCATCAGACTGGATTGTCGTGCACGTCGGGCACTACATCCAGAAGCGCAACCCAGTCAAGAAGCAGGCTGGGCGTGTACGAAAGTATTATCGAGAAAGTGGAGCTTGGGGGATCCGAAGGGATGAGGGAGCGCATTCGGGCGTTCGACTGGTCAAAGACACCGCTAGGCGTCATTGAGCAGTGGCCTCAGAGTCTACGTACCGTAGTAAATATCCTGCTGACATCGCGATATGCGATGTGGATGGCGTGGGGCCCGGAGCTTACCATGCTCTACAACGACGCCTACCAGCCGACATTGGGCATCAAGCATCCGCGGGCGCTCGGCATGCCTGCGAGCGAAGTGTGGGCGGAAATCTGGCCGGATATCGGGCCTCGTGTCGCGAGCGTCCTCACGATGGGGACGGCGACTTACGACGAAGGCCTGCGGCTGCTGCTCGAACGTAGCGGCTTTCCCGAAGAGACCCATCACACGTTCTCCTACAGTCCGCTCGAGGACGATCAGGGCATGATCTCCGGCATGCTCTGCGTGGTCACAGAAGAAACCGACCGCGTAATCGGCGAGCGACGCGTAGAGACGCTTCGCGATGTCGCCTCGGGCCTTGCTTCCGCTAAGACCGAAAGAGAAGTACTCCAGACGATCGGTGAGCAACTTAGCAAGAATGAGTGTGATCTCCCCTTCACTCTGACTTATCTCTTCGAGGGTGAGGAGGCGAACCTTGGCTGTTCGAGCGGCATGCCAGACCAGCATCCGCTGGCCGCAAACATATTGAGCAAGGATCGGATTTTCCCTGGCCCGCGCACCAGCTACTCACTCATCCGATGCCTCTATTGCTGGAAGAATTAACGGTCCAGAGGGAAGCCGGTCCGCTGCCACCGGGTGGCTGGAACAAGCCGCCGGACAAGGTGGCGATGGTTCCAATTAAGCAGCAGGGACAAGATAAGCCGGCGGGATTCTTCGTGGTGGGCGTCAATCCGTACCGCCGCGATGACGCCGCTTACGGTGGTTTCGTCGACCTGCTGGCAGGACAGATTGCTGCGGGCATTGGCAATGCGCGCGCTTATGAAGCCGAACGCAAACGCGCCGAGGCGCTGGCGGAAATTGATCGCGCAAAAATCACGTTCTTCTCTAACGTGAGCCACGAGCTGCGAACGCCGCTGACGCTGATGTGCGGACGGCGCGGGACGGAAACCGGAAGAGCGCCAGCAACTCCAACTGGTCCACCGCAATGGTCTGCGACTGCAGAAACTCGTGAACGGCCTGCTGGATTTTTCCCGCATCGAAGCCGGCCGTATATGCGCGAATTTCGGCCGGTGGATCTTTCCCGGCTAACTATTGACCTGGCTTCGAACTTCCGCGCTGCGATGGAGCGTTCAGGTCTGGAATTCAACATCCATTGCGAGTCCTTGGGTGAACCGGTTCTCGTAGATGCCGAGATGTGGGAGAAGATCGTTCTCAACCTGCTCTCGAACGCGCTGAAGTTCACGTTCACAGGGTCAGTGACGGTTGAACTGAAGCGATCAAGAACTCATGCGGTATTGACCGTGAGAGATACGGGAGTGGGAATCCCCGAGGGGGAGCTAACTCATATATTCGAACGATTCCACCGGGTTGAAGGATCGGCCGGGAGAACAATTGAAGGAACCGGTATCGGACTTGCGCTCGTCCAGGAATTAGTGAAGCTGCTCGCCGGCTCAATCCATGTGAGCAGCAAACCGAATCAAGGGAGCACATTCACGGTTGAGATTCCGGGCGGAGCCGGGCATCTGCAAAATGACGCCATCAATGCTCCGGTGCGTGCGTCATCTCGGGGCCGCGCGGAGGTTTTTATCGACGAAGCGCTCCGCTGGCTGCCCGAAGCCCATGCCAACGACGGAATGCCCGATGGGAGAGATTCCAGTGGCGGCCGAAAACAGATCCTGCTGGCTGACGACAACGCGGACATGCGTGGGTACGTGAGCCGTCTCTTGGGAGAGCAATATCAAGTAGTCGCGGTTTCAGATGGAGCAGAGGCGATCGAAAGGGCGCTCGCTCATCCGCCGGATCTGATTCTCTAAGCGATGTGATGATGCCGGGCCTGAACGGTTTTGAGCTGGTGGGTGCACTACGCGAGCGAGCTGAAACCCGGACAATACCGGTGATTCTGCTGTCGGCGCGCGCAGGGGAAGAGAGTCGGATCGAGGGCCTGGGGCATGGCGCCGACGACTATCTTGTAAAGCCATTCACCGCGCGCTAACTGTTGGCCCGAGTAGGTGCGCATCTCGCGATGCGCGAAAGGCGGGAAGAGGCAGAAGCGGCGGTGAGAGACAGTCAGGCTACACTGCGAAGCTTCTACGACAATTCGTCGTTTCTCATGGGCGTGTTGGAACTCGAAGGAGACTCAATCGTCAAGCTCTACGGCAACGAGGCAACTTCCGCTTTCCTCCGCAACGATGCTTCCACCGTTGAAGGCGCGGTGTCGGCGAAGTTAGGGGTCCCCTTATGATGCAGACCGCATGTGGGTAGAAAAATGCCGGCAGAGCCAGAGAGATGGCCAGGCGATACGGTTTGAGTACGAGCATCCACGAAGGATGAGCACGGGTTTGACTAGCATCAGGCGTCTGGGGAAATACTATATAGGAGGAGACCCCGATGCCACCACCGCTCGTTCGAAGTCTGATCTCAGTATTCCTGTTGCTTGGCGTTACGTGCGCGCAAGAGTTGTCTACCTCATCCGCGGACACCACGCTGCAAAGTCTGTTGAAGGAAGTCCACGCGCTCCGCCGGCTTTGGAACAGAGCTATCGCATTGGGCCCCGGATTCAAATTGCGTTGACACGGCTGCAACAGCAGGAGGAACGGGTACGCGCCGCCTCGCGTGACTTGCAGCAGGCTCGCACCCAGCTTTCCTTAGGTCAAGGGCAACAGTCAGAACTCGCCGATCAGGTCAAACAGATGGAAAGCCGCCAAACACAAATCTCCGATCCTGCCGAGAGAAAGCAGCTCGATTCAGCGGTCGCCGAAACCAAAGCGAGGATCGAGCGGTTGACCGGGATGCAGCAACTCTACCGAACTCGCGAATCAGAGTTCAATTCGGTGCTCCTGACCGAACAGAGCAAGTGGGACGAGGCGAACGACGCGCTGCGTTCCATCGAACGCGCGCTGGCTCAGCCGGTCCAATAGGCTTAGCGAAGTTCTTCCCGATCCCCATGGCTGGGCGGTTCCGACGTGACCAGGAGTTCGAGTGAGCCCTTGGCGCGATTCATCACGCGATGTCCGGTGCCGGGGGGAACCCGCAGTCCCTCGCCTCGGTGCAGAACCACTACCGTCTTTCCGACTTCAATCGAGGCCTCGCCTGAAAGCACGTAGAAGAACTGCTGGGCCTGATGGTGGAGGTGGGGCGATTCGCTCGAACCCGGCGGCATACGTTCCTGGATCACGTTCAATCGATCGTTCTTCACCAGGTACCAACCGTCACAACAGTCTCCCCAATGGTAGTGCTCGGCGGTGGCGGGACTGACGCTTGCCGGAGATCCCTCCTGCGGAACCCAGCCGGCGAGCCAGAGCAGCATGATCATCATCCGATCAGGATGGCATGGGTGAGCGGTGAAGGGTGACAACGCCTACTGTCATTCTTGCGGCAGGATACCGTCCGGAAGGGATGCCCAGAGTCGCTCAACCGGCCCTACAGTGGATCCGTGGACGTCTCCGCGCTTTGTTTCACCGCGATATTAGCCGCCGGGATTATGGGAATCCTGCGTTTTATCGAGGTCGTCCTACGCGCTATCTTACGCTCGCCTTCGCGCCAATACCGTCATTCCGGTTGACAAATACCCCGGCTGGAGTATTTGATCCAATCGTGGCGATCCCTATCATTCAGCTAGAAGCTCGTTTCCTGCTCGATGCCGAACCACGCAAACACTCGAAATATGACCGTCCCACCCCGCCGGCAACTAACTGCAGCAGACCTGGAAGCGCTCTCACGTTTCGATACCTGCACGCTGGCAAACGCGATTGAGACCTTCAAGGTTCGGTTGCGCAACGAAGGGTATACGGGCCCGGATTTGCATTGCAACTGGGATCCGGTGACGCCTTTGATTGGTTACGCCGTGACAGCCACCGTCAAGTCCTCCAACCCTCCGGCAAATGGCGGCAGTTACTGCGATCGGACCGACTGGTGGACCACGATCGATGATTCACCGTTACCGCGCGTCGCGGTCATTGAAGATATTGACGAGCAGCCGGGCATTGGTGCGGTTGCAGGTGAGATTCACTCGGCGATACTGCGACGGCTGGGCTGTACCGGCTTGGTGACCAACGGGGCCGTCCGCGACGTCCCGGACCTACGCCGGATGAACTTCACAGCGTTCTCGTGTTCCCGATCCGTGTCCCATGCGTACGTGCACATGGTGGATTTCGGAATTCCTGTGACAATTTGCGGCTTGCGGATAGAGCCAGGGGATTTGCTGTACGGAGATTGTCATGGCGTGTTGTCAATCCCCGCTGAAATCGCGCCGCGCCTGCCCGAAGTCGCTTCGGAATTGCTGGCTCACGAGAGGCGAATCATCGATCTCTGCCGGTCACCCGCTTTCTCAATCGAGCGGCTGAAGGAAGAAGTTCAAGATCTCAGCTAGAACAGGACTCCGTATGCGAATCAGCACTTTTTCTGCGACTTGCCTGCTGTCTGCCGCCCTCATCTATACAACCGCCTGCGACCGGACCAAGCGGCTGGAAGCACATGACACTCCGGACGTGCCGACGGTAGCTGTAGCCAAAGCAACTGTCGCGGATTTATCGCGAAACCTCGTGATGACTGGGGAGTTTAAGCCATTCCAGGAAGTGGACGTGATGTCCAAAGTGGCCGGCTACGTGAAGAAAATGTACGTCGACGTTGGAGACCGGGTGAAAGAAGGCCAGTTGCTCGCCGTGCTCGAGATTCCTGAAATGGGTGACGATCTGGCACGCGGCACTGCAGCCATCGCCCGCAGCAACGCGGAGGTGAATAAGGCGCAGGAGGAGGTGCGCCGCGCCCAGACAAATCACGAGATCGCTCATATCTCGTACACCCGTTTGCAAGGAGTGATGAAGGGTCAACCCGGCTTGATCGCTCAACAGGAAGTGGACGACGCGCATTCCAGGGACCTCGCGAGCGAAGCGCAGGTGGACGCGGCGCGATCGAGCCTGGTGGCTGCCGAACAACAGGTGAACGTATCGCTGGCGGAACAGGCTCGCGTAAAGACGATGTTCAACTACACCAATGTGACGGCGCCGTTCTCCGGGGTGATCACGAAGCGCTTTGCCGATACCGGTTCGATGATCCAGGCCGGCATCAGTTCACAGACCCAGGCAATGCCTCTTGTCAGGCTGTCTCAAAACTCTCTGCTGCGATTGATGCTGCCGGTACCTGAATCCGCGGTGCCGTCCATCCGCGTGGGTTCGGTGGTGGACGTAAAGATTCCTTCGTTGAGCCGCACGCTTCCCGGGAAAGTGGCGCGTTTCGCGGAGCGCGTGAAGATGGACACGCGGACCATGGACACCGAGGTGGACGTGCCGAATGCCAATTTGACACTCGTGCCTGGCATGTATGCCGAGGTCGATCTAACGCTCAACCGCCGCAACGCGGCGCTGTCCACTCCCCTCGCGGCTGTCGACATCGACGACAGCCGCAAGTCAGAACAGGGACTCTCCGGCACAGTGCTCGTCGTGAACACCTCTGAACACCTCGAAAAACGGTCTGTACGCATCGGCCTGGAGACTTCCAGCCAGGCAGAGATCTTATCTGGATTGCGGGAGGGTGAGCTAGTGGTGATCGGCAACCGGGCCGGCCTTCAGGCTGGGCAGGCGGTGAAGACCAAAGAAGTGACAATGGCCGCCGCAAAAGAGTAGGACGCGCGGCGCTGGAAGGTAGACTCTCAAATGTCGAAGTTCGCAATCAGCAATCCATACTTCATCATCGTCGTTTGCCTGATCATCGGCGTGGTGGGAGTGACCAGCCTGGCGCGCATGCCTGTGGACATGTTTCCGACGATGAACATTCCAGTCGTCGTCGTCGCCACATTCTATTCGGGCATGCCGCCCCAGCAAATCGAGACGGACATCACCAGCCGCTTCGAGCGATTCTTTACACTCGGGAGCGGCATAGAGCATATCGAGTCACGCTCACTCCCGGGCGTCAGCATCATCAAGGTTTACTTCCAGCCGGGGACGAATCCCGATTCGGCCGTCACGACAATCTCGAACCTGGCGATGGCGCAATTGCGCCGGCTACCGCCCGGCACGCTCCCGCCCGTGGTCTTGAAGTTTGATGCCTCCAGCTTGCCCGTCTGCCTGGTGACCTTCAAAGGCGAGGGGCTGACCGAAACGGCACTACGGGATCTCGCGCAGTTCCAGGTACGCAACCAGATCGCCAGTGTGCCGGGTGCGTCGGTGCCGCAACCCTTTGGCGGCCGGTACCGGCAAATTATGGTCTACGCCGACCCGTACAAGCTCGAGGCTCATCAGTTAAGCCTTATGGACGTGGTTCGCGCGGTGAATGATTCGAACCTGATTCTGCCGGCCGGCGACGTGCAGATGGGGCCGCTCGATTACAACATCTATACCAACAGTCAGCTCGAGACGGTTGGGGAGATTAATGACCTTCCGGTAAAAGTGGTGGGCGACGCGCCGGTGAGGATCTCGGACATTGGCGCCGCCAAGGATGCCCAGCAGATTCAGACAAATCTCGTGCGAGTGGACGGCCAGCCTTCGGTGTACCTACCCGTGCTGAAGCAGGGCGGCGACACCAACACGATTGCAGTGGTGGATGGCATCCGTGAAGGCTTGAAGCATCTCTTCGACGTTCCCTCTCAACTGGCGACCAAGGTGGTGTTCGATCAATCGCAGTTCGTGAAGACGGCGATTGAGACACTCCTGCACGAAGGCGCGATCGGACTCTTCCTGACGTCGGTGATGATCCTGGTATTCCTTGGCAGCATGCGGGCGACGGTAGCGGTGTTCTTCTCGATCCCGCTGTCGGCTCTGGCCGCGTTCATGGCGTTGTCCATCGGCGGAGGATCCATCAACAGCATGGTGCTCGGTGGACTAGCACTGGCGTTCTCACGCCTCATCGACAACTCCGTGGTGGTTCTGGAGAACATCTACCGTCACCTGGAGCTCGGGGAACCGCCAGAGGTAGCCGCCGAGAAAGGCGGGCGCGAGGTGGCGCTGCCGGTCCTCTCGGCGACGCTGACCACCGTGGTCGTCTTCTTTCCAGTGACGTTCCTGTATGGTGTCAGCAAGTTTCTGTTCACCGCGCTGGCACTGGCTGTCGCACTATCCCTGTTTGCTTCCTACGTAGTTGCTTTGACGGTAGTGCCGCTATTCTGCGCGCGCTTCATTAAGGCGCCGGCGCACCATGGCACACCTTCATCTGAACAGCCAGTGGAGATAGAACATCCCGGAAAGCTCTCCTTCGGAGATCGATTCAACGTGTGGTTCAACAATCGTTTCGAATCTTTCCTACGCGTCTACGACCGGATTGTTGGTGCTGCATTGAGGCGCCCCGTCGCGACGCTCAGCATTTTCGCCGTCGCGTTCGCGCTCTCGCTCCTGCTGTTCCCGTTTATCGGATTGTCATTCTTCCCGCGCACGGACGCCGGCCAATTCGTCATCAATCTCAAGGCTCCGTCGGGCACGCGCCTGGCGGTGACCAACAACGAAGTGGCGAAGGTCGAGGATCTCGTAAGGAAACTGGTGGAACCCGAAGATCTGGGAATGATTGTCTCCAACATCGGCGCGACTCCGGATTTTTCGGCAATCTACACAACGAATTCCGCGATGCACACGGCCTTCGTGCAGGTGAGTTTGAAGGAAGACCACAAGGTGGGCAGTTACGAGTACATGTCGAAATTGAAGCGGGCCGTGGCCACCGAACTGCCCGAACTGACGGCTTACTTCCAGTCAGGCGGCTTGGTTGACGCCGTCCTGAACATGGGACTGCCCGCGCCGATCGACGTTCAAGTGGCTGGCTCCAACATGAACGCCGCCTACGCAACCGCGCTGCGGCTGTCGAGTCAGATCAAGCGCATTCCGGGCGTCGCTGATGTCTTCATCCCGCAGGATATCGACTACCCGGCGCTGCAATTGAACGTCGACCGGACCCGCGCCCGTGAGATGGGGCTGGACCAAAAAGAAGTGGTGGGCAACGTCATCACTGCGTTGACGTCGAATCAGATGATCGCGCCGAGTTTCTGGATCGATCCTAAGACGGGCAATGACTACATGCTGACCGTGCAATACCCCGAGCGGCAAGTAAAGACGATGTCCGATCTGCGCGCCATTCCGCTGAGAGGGTCGCGGAGCGCCGAGTCTACTCGACTCGACATGATCAGTGATATTCGCCGTATTAAATCGCCGACTGAGGTGGATCATTACCAACTGCGCAGGGTCATCGACATCTACGTCCGCCCTCTCAATGAAGACCTGGGGAAGATCGCGAATTCCATCGATAGCATCGTGAAGCAGACACAAGTGCCCAACGGCTTGAGCGTTACGCTTCGCGGCATGGTGCAAGGAATGCGCGCATCGTTCAAGAGTTTCTCCATGGGACTGGTGCTCGCGGTTGTGCTCTTGTACCTGATCCTGGTGGCGCAGTTTCAGTCGTTCGTCGACCCGTTCATTATTCTGATTGCCGTGCCACCTGGTTTGATGGGCGTAATCCTGACCCTCTACACCACCAACACGACGCTCAACGTGATGTCGCTGATGGGGGTTGTGATGCTTGTGGGGATCGCGGTTTCAAATAGCATCCTCATCGTTGAGTTCACCCGCCATCTGCGCCAGGACGGCATGGCGGTGCTGGAAGCGGTGGCCGTTGCCTGTCGCGTTCGACTGCGCCCGGTGCTGATGACGTCGCTCGCCACCATCATCGGGTTGATGCCGATGGCGCTGAAATTGGGCGCCGGGAGCGAGTCGTATGCACCGCTGGCGCGTGCCATCATCGGAGGCCTGACCGTGTCCGTAGTCCTGACCGTATTTCTCGTACCAGTAGCGTATTCGCTGGTCTATGCCGGCCGCAACCCGGATTTTGGATCGTTGCGGCGCCAGGGGGCGCACTAGCCATGAAGGCGCTCAGTACGCTGTTTATAGCATCGCTAGTGAGCTTTGGGCAGCAGCCGTCCGACACCCTACATCTGACGCTGCAGGAAGCCGAGCAGATGGCGATGCAAAGCAATCCGCAGGTTTCCTCCGCGCGCTTCCGGGCCGAGGCTTCGAAGGAAGTGCCGAAAGAATACCGCGCGAATTTCCAGCCGCAGGTTTTCGGAAGCTTAACCGGCGCGGGTGCATCGGACGGCAGCCGTATCGCAGCCGGCGCTCTCAATAATCCCGTCATCTATGACCGCTTTGCCAGTGGTGTTGGAGTACAGCAACTCGTCACTGACTTCGGGCGCACGAGTCACCTTGCAGGCTCGGCGCAATTGCAGTCGCTAGCACAGCAGGAGACTTCAAACGCTGCTCGCGCGGACGTTCTTCTAAATGTGGACCGTACGTACTTCGCGCTCTTGCGGGCGAACGCGGTGCTGAAGGTGGCGCAGCAGACGGTGAGCGCGCGACAGTTGGTGTCGAACCAGGTCACTCGCCTGGCAGAGAACCGGTTGAAGTCGAGTCTCGATGTCAGTTTCGCGAACGTAAATCTGGCAGAGGCGGAATTGCTGTTGTCCAGCGCGCAGAACGACGTGAAAGCGTCGACGGCAGCGCTGGCGGCGGCGCTGGGATTTCCCAATCAGAGGAACTTCACGTTGGTGGACGAACCCATGCCAGAGGCGCCTCCCGATGACCCGAGAGCGCTGATGTCAGAAGCCATACAGAACCGCCCAGAACTCGCCGGTCTTCGCTATCAGGCGCAGGCGGCGGAGCAGTTCACCAAGGCTGAGCAGGCGCTGTCTTATCCCACTATTGGCACCGTCGCGATGGTTGGCCTGGTTCCGACTGGAGCGGCCGCATTGTCGAGCCGCTACGGTGCGGTGGGATTAAACGTCAACATTCCAATCCTCAACGGCGGCTTATTCAAAGCCCGGCGTACTGAAGCGGAATTGAAAGCACGCAGCGCGCAGGAGGACACCAAGGAACTGCAGAACCGGATTATCCGTGATGTGCAGATTGCCTATCTCAATTTGGTAACGGGGATGGAGCGACTCACGCTGTCCGGCAAGTTGTTCGATCAAGCACAACTGGCGATGCGGCTCGCACAAAGCCGTTACGATCTCGGCCTCAGTTCGATTGTCGAGCTGAGCCAGGCACAATTGAACCTCACCTCCGCTCAGATTGCCAACACGAGCGCCAAGTATGACTACCAGGCTGAACGCAGCGTGTTGCAGTATCAGATCGGAGCGCTGCGCTAAGGAGCGCCTGGTGTTTGAACAAGTGGTGTTCTGGTTGGGGCTCGCCAGTGGGATTTGCGCCACGGCAGCACTGCTGGTGATGTTTGTAATCGCGATGCGATCGCCGCGCGATGAGCCCCCGGCTTCAGGAGGGCGGAAGCGGGTCCGCTAGCGGCTAATGGATTACACCCTTCCTTACCGCATAGAGAATGAGTTCGGGAAGCGTGTGGAGATTCAACTTCTGGAGGATGTGACTGCGATGCGTCTCGACCGTGTAGGGACTGAGGTTAAGCATCGAGGCGATCTCCTTGTTGGTCTTGCCTTCGGCTAGCATCTGGAGAATCTCGCGTTCCCGCGTGGTCAGCAGGTCGTAGCTGTCGTCCATTCCCCGCTGTTGGAGTTGGCGCATGTAATCGTCCATCAGCATGCGGCTGATTTCAGGACTGAAATACGCCTTGCCCTGCTGCACAGCGCGAATCGCGTTCATGATGTCCGACTCTGCGGAGTCCTTCAGCAGGTAGCCGCGGGCGCCGGCCCGGAGCGCTTTGAGAACGTACGCCTCGTCAGAATGCATGCTCAGGACGATGACCTTCGTTTGAGGCAGACGCGCTGTAATCTGCTTCGTCGCTTCGATGCCGTTCAGGTTCGGCATACCGATATCCAGCATGACGACATCGGGGCGCTCCTTGTCGGCGAGTTCCACAGCCTGCCTGCCATCGCTCGCTTCGGCCACCACTTCGAAGCCGGTTTCCCGTTCGAGGAGCAGCCGAATGCCGCTACGGATAATCGTATGGTCGTCAGCAACCAAAACTCGGATCGACATCTACTGGAGCACTCCTACTCCGGCACCCTGATGAACCGGCAGTGCCACAGAAATCAGCGTACCCTTCCCCGGTTCCGACTCTACTCGAAACTTACCGCGGAGCTTCTCGACGCGTTCCTGCATCCCAATCAAGCCTAGACCCTGATGCTCCCGCGGCGTGAACCCCCGCCCATCGTCTGCGACGCTGAGAAGAATATCGGAGTTCTTCGGGCACGACAGCGCGATGCGCACGGACTTCGCCTCCGCATGCTTCAGAGCATTGTTGAGCGCTTCCTGAACGATGCGAAATATGCCGGTCTTCTGCTCGTCGGACAGATCCTCCGGGATTTCCACCGCACTGACCGTGGTAACGATTCCGGTCCTCTTCGCGAAGTCCCGCGCCTGCCACTCGAGAGCGGGAACCAGGCCCAGATCATCGAGCATAGAGGGCCGAAGAAGCAGTGCCATCGTACGGATCATCCCGACAATGCTTTCTAGCAGCCGCTGTATGGATTGCACATCCGACCGCAGGCGCGGTGGGTCATTGGGAAGGGTGGCCGAGAAGTTGCGGAGTTCAAAGAGGGCCCCGGACAGCGACTGTCCAACCGCATCGTGCAATTCCCGTGACAGCGCCTTGCGTTCCTCCTCCTGGGTCTCGACGAGTTTCGCTGAGAGGTCGCGAAGTTGAGTGCGGGCAGCCGTCATCTCTTCAAGATGGCGATTTGCGGCCCGTTCCAGGTGGAGAATTTGCCGTATGCTCACCGTAGCCTGCAGAATGCCGAGGCCAACCGTGAATGCGAGAACCAACAGCAGGCGCAGACGCAACTGGACGAACATGTCGGAAAGCGCACGGTCGCCGGCGGTCAGTTCCTGCTGGTTGACGACACCAATCTTGTCGGCGATCCCAAGCATGTTAGTCCGTCGCGGAAAAACCTCGTCACGCAGGAACGTATATCCATCCGCCTGACGTTCGGCGGCGTTCCAGCCGAGCACTGGATCGAGCGAGGCCCAGTAGGCGCCTAGTTCCTTCTCGAGCACGTCGAACGGCTCGCGCTGTTCGGGGCGCAACAGATCCTGGTAGGCAAGCAGTTCAGAGTCGATCTTCTGGCGTGTACTGCTGAGGCTTGCACGGTGCCGCTCAGCGGTTTTCGGATTTGGCTCGAGCAGATAGTCGCGGACGTACGTACCGGAAAGGTACAGCGCGGATCGGATCTCGTCCAGCTTATTGGCGCGCACCAGAAACTCGCGGCGGACCCGCTCATTGCTGGAACGCATCTGGGACAGCACCTGTAGGGCGTCCAGGCCGGAGAAGACCAGCAGGAGGATCAGTCCGCCGAATCCAAGCAGCAACGCTGTCCGAATGGAAAACAGCCCGCGGCGATAGATCAACGGTTCAGAGTGCGGAACCACACTCCTAAGCCTACGTCAGAGGGACAGGTTGTGAGTCCACGGATTGTGATGAACCGTTATGGAACTCACCATTCAGTGGAATCCGGCCACAGCGTGAGCCGGCATTTCGGCCATTTCGTCGTCTGGAAGATGTCCGTATACTAACTACCGTGAGTCATTACGAGGAGGGGCCATGCGAGATCTTCGACTGAAGACATTCGTTGTCCTGCTGAGTTTCAGCATCACCGTTTTCGCGCAAACCTCAACCGATTTGCGGGGGATCTACGTGAGCGGTACGGACTTCCCGGTCTCCAAGACGGTGGCCGCACAACTCGACGCCGCCTTAGCGACACCCGGCGTGGACGGGTTATTACTCGGCATCGCTTGGAACACCTTGGAACCGGGCATGGGCCAATATGACTGGCGCATCTTGGATCAATGGGTAGGCAAGGCGGTCTCGCTCGGCAAGAGAGTGAAGTTGTCGCTGCCCACAGCGCTCCGGCATGGTTGTTTCGACCCGCACCGGGCGGTGGTGGGGCCACTCCGCTGAGCTTCAGCTACGCTCCCCACGACGCTCTCAAAGGGTGTTTTTCACAGACCATCGCGGCGCCCTGGGACCCCGCGTTCCTCGCCCAATGGGACACTTACCTCGCAGCGGTGGCCGGACATCTGAAGTCCAGTGGCATGTACGGCGCGATCTCGATGGTCAACCTGACGGGGATCAATTATGACAGCGGCGAATTGCACTTGGCTTCCCAGACAGCTCAATCAAGCGGGTTATCTGTGTAAGCGACGCGATCGCAACATGGCAGAACGCTGGATACCGTCCGTCCCTGCTGCTGAAGGGGTGGGATTCGCTCACCAACTCGTTCAAGAAGAGCTTTCCCGAAAAATACTTCAGCGTGGCGATCATCGCCAACACTCATCCATTTCCGCAGATCGCCGAGGACGGATCCATCATCAACTTCACAAACGCGCCAGCACTAAGCGTCACGCAAAACCTCCCGCTGTTGACCCTGGCGAGTCAGAGATTTGCCGGCCGCATGATTATTCAGAACGATACACTCTATCCGGACGTGACCGTGCCCAACCAGACCGTGCAATCTCCCCAGACATTAGGCACGCTGGTCGCGTTTCAAACGAATCTGGATTTTGGGCCCGATGGGGGCGCCTCCTGCGGTCCGTCAATCCAGCAGACCGCCCCGTGCACCGACGCGACTTTTTTGTCCGAACTCGAAACTGGCATTTACCCGTTGGGCAGGAGCAATCCGCTCCGGGCGCAATACATCGAAGTATTTGGCGCGAACGTGGATGCCCTGCCAGCGGCCATATTGCAAGCCCACTTCGAACTCGCGCCCCCAGTAATCTCGCTGGTGGCTAAAGCGGAAGGAGAAGCGCCCACCGTCGCTCCCAACACCTGGGTGGAGATCAAGGGCGAGGGCTTATCTCTCACCGGAGACACTCGCATCTGGAAGGACACCGATTTTGTGAACGGCCGGATACCCACCACGCTCGACGCGGTCAGCGCAACGGTAAATGGCAAGCCGGCGTTCGTTTACTATGTGAGCCCTTCGCAGATCAACATCTTGACGCCGCCGGATGCGATCAGTGGGCCGGTACAAATTGTAGTCAGCAACAGCGGAACTGCAAGTGCCGCGTTCACCACGCAGGCGCAGGCACTCTCGCCTTCTTTCTTCGTATTTGGCGGGGGCCATTATGTTGCCGCCACGCACGCGCTCGGCGCCTTGCTAGGACCTTCTAGCCTGTATCCCGGATCCACCACACCGGCAAAACCAGGCGAGGTCATCGTGATCTACGCGAATGGCTTCGGACCCACGTCGACGTCCGTCGTCAGTGGCTTCTTCATGCAATCCGGCAGCTTGAATCCATTGCCCGTGGTGAAGATCGGCGGTAACTCGGCCGCAGTCCAATTCACCGGCGTGGTGAGTCCCGGTCTGTTTCAGTTCAATGTCGTTGTGCCACCCAACACACCGGACGGCGATCAGCCAATCAGCGCGACTTACGGCGGACTGACGACGGCACCGGGAACTCTTCTCACCGTTCAGCATTAGGAGCGCGCTTTGGCCTCGCTCCGCAAGGAGGCCCTTCAAAGGTCACATGCTAAGAATCGCAGTTGAACGCCAACAGGATACTGAATTGTTAAGGAGTGGTACGCCCGGTAAGATTCGAACTTACGACCTTCTGCTCCGGAGGCAGACGCTCTATCCAGCTGAGCTACGGGCGCGTATCGGAGAGTTCCAACAACCCAAGTCTACAACAAATTCTCAGGACACCACCGTTTCCCTGAAGCGGCAAACGTCCTCTAACGCGACGTTTCCGCCGCACAAGACCAACACCACGTAACTGTTGGGCGCGAACTGCGATTTCAGCTGATCCGCTGCCGCAAGGGTACATGCTGCCGCAGGTTCGGTGAGCACCTTGGCGCGCTCCATCAGAAACCCTAATTCCCTCACAGCCGATGCGTCCGACACTACCGTGACGCTCTCCAGATACCGCTGTGCGATGGCGAGCGTGGTGTCCGATACCGCCGGGGCGCCCAGCGTTTTCGCGATGGACGTGATGGCGTTGAGCCGCACAGGATGTCCTGCTGCGAGCGCCTGGGACATCGCGTCGGCGCCCACTGTCTCCACGCCCCACATGCGGATCTCAGGCTTTATCGACTTGGCGGCCGTCGCGATTCCGGCGATGAACCCGCCCCCGCCGATACTCACCACCAGATCCGTCGCCTCGGGCATATCCTCTAGAATCTCGAGTCCGCAGGTCCCCTGCCCCGCGATCACGAGCGGATCGTCGAACGGGTGGATCGCTGTGGCGCCTTCACGCTCCGAGCGCGCCATGGTGTCAAACGCCTCGGCGATATTCGGCACCAGAACTACCTCGGCTCCGTAGCCAATCGTCGCCTGAAGATAGTTTGCCGGCGTTGTCTGCGGCATGAAAATCGTCGCGTGCAACCCCAACTGTGAGGCTACGTAGGCAACTGCTTGTGCGTGATTGCCGCCGCTCACTGCAACCACTCGATCGCCTCGTTTGAGTCCGGTCGCGAGGGCTTTATTGAAGGCACCGCGGGCTTTAAACGAACCAGTCTTCTGAAACAGTTCCAGCTTGAGGAAAGCGCGGACGCCCAGCCGTGTCGATACACTGTCGCTAGTGGTGAGGGGTGTCCGCCGGACGTAGGCACCAATGCGGTCGCGCGCGGCTTGGATGTCCGCCAGGGTCACTTCATACTCAGCAGTCACAGCCTCCAGTCTAGCCGCACGCCATGGCCCTTCAAGGTCATTCGGCGGGAAAGATCGCGTGCCTGTCAACTTTTTAGGAAGTACCGCGTTTATACAATTAGGAGGGCGCCTAGCCCACCCACTAAGGACTTCATGCGTCAATTCCTAACTTTGTTTCTCGCCATGTCCGTCGCGCTGCCGCCCGCCGGATTTGCGAAAAAGACCGAGAAGGCAAAGCCGGACGCGGATGCGCGACTGTTTCAGCAGAAACTCCCGAAAGATGACCAGATCCGCCATGCCGTTGACCGGCTGACATTTGGCGCGCGGCCGGGAGACCTGGAAGCGGTCCAGAAGATGGGTTTGAAGCGCTGGGTGGACCTGCAGTTGCATCCCGAGCGAATCGCCGAGAATCCGGAGCTCGCGGCCCGGCTGAAGCCGTTGGAATCGCTGCGCATGACGCAGGCGCAGATCGCTGCGAACTATCCCACACCGCAGTTGATCCGGGCGGTGGCGAACGGCCGTCAACCGCTGCCCGAGGATCCGGTGTTGCGCGCGTCGGTGGAGCGGATCGCAGCCAAATATAAGGCGAAGAGAGCTGCGGACGGCGATAAGGGGGCTGCCGAAGAAGACCTTGAACCAGCGAAGAAGTTGAACGAGATTCTCTCGGCCGACCAGATTCGTGTTTTGCGGACCGGCAAGCCGGACGACAAGCGTCAACTGCTGGCGTCGCTGCCTGTTGACCAGCTTGACGACATGCTGATCGCGATGCCGCGCCCGATGCGGCAACAGCTCATCAGCAATGTCCCCGAGGAAACGCGGCGCAAGATTCTCATGCTGAACGCGCCGCTGCAGGTGGTGAACTACGATCTCACCGAGGGCAAGCTGTATCGCGCAATTTACAGCAATAGCCAGTTGGAAGAGGTGCTGGTGGATTTCTGGTACAACCACTTCAACGTATTTCTGGACAAGGGCGCGGACCGCTTCATGGTGCCGGTCTACGAGCGCGATGCCATCCGGCCGAACGTGCTGGGGAAATTCAGGACTCTGCTCGGAGCTACGGCGCACAGTCCAGCGATGATGTTTTACCTGGACAACTGGCAGTCAGTGGCTGCCGCGCCCGCTAACGCTCGCGGTAACAAGCGGGCAGTCCGCGGGCTCAATGAGAACTACGCGCGTGAACTGCTGGAACTTCACAGTCTCGGGGTGGACGGCGGCTATACCCAAAAGGACATCATCGAAGTGGCGCGCTGCTTCACGGGCTGGAGCATCAAGAATCCGCAACAGGGCGGCGACTTTGTGTTTAATCCTCGAACCCACGATAAAGGCGAGAAGGTTGTCCTTGGAGTGACGATCCCGGCCGGCGGCAATGAGAGCGACGGCGAGAAGGTGCTCGACATCATCGCGCATCACCCGTCCACTGCGCGGTTCATTTCGAGGAAGCTGGCGATGCGATTTGTTGCAGACAATCCTCCTTCACAGTTGGTGGACCGCATGGCGGAGACGTTCCGCAAGAGCGACGGCGACATCCGGGCCGTACTGAAAACGATGCTGGAGTCGAAGGAATTCCAATCCGCCGGTGCATTTCGCGCGAAGGTAAAGACGCCGTTCGAAATGCTGGTGAGCGCGGTGCGCGCACTTGACGCCCAGGTGGACTCCGCGTTCCCGCTCGCCAATCAGCTCATCGCGCTGGGCCAGCCGCTCTATCGTAAAGTGGAGCCCACGGGGTACTCGAGCCTGAACGCTGAATGGGTAAACTCGGCGGCGCTGCTGGCGCGGATGAACTTCGCTCTCAACCTCGCTCAAAACCACATCAACGGGATCAAGGTGGATCCGGAGAAGCTTTCCTATCCCAAGGTGAGTCCGCAAACCCAGGCCACTATAGACCAGGCTATGAAAGACAAGGCACCCACGCCTGCGCTCACCGCAGGCCTGATTTTGGGGTCGCCAGAGTTCCAGAGAAGGTAGCAACATGAACCGTCGACTCTTTCTGAAATCATCCGGCGTCGCGATGTTCGGCGTGGGAACTGCACCGGTGTGGCTGTCGCGCGCCCTCTACGCCGCCGATGCGCCGAGTCCTCGCAAGAAGGTGCTCATCACCGTGTTTCAACGGGGCGCGGTGGACGGCCTGAACATGGTGGTGCCGTTCGGCGAGTCACGCTACTACGACCTGCGCCCGAACATCGCGATCCCGAAGCCGGCGTCGGCGGCGGACGGCGCGGTGGATCTGGACGGCTTCTTCGGACTGCACCCGTCGTTGAAGAGCCTGAAACCGATCTACGCGTCGGGCAAGCTCGCCATCGTTCACGCGGCGGGATCGCCCGACCCCACGCGCTCGCACTTCGATGCGCAGGACTACATGGAGTCGGGCACGCCGGGACGGAAGGCGACCAACGACGGTTGGTTGAATCGCTCGCTGGTGGCCGAACCGGGGCACAATTCGCCCGTGCGTGCCGTAAGCCTTGGCACGGCTCTACCGCGTGCCCTGCGTGGCCATAACGATGCGGTCGCCATCAACAACCTTGCCGACTTCCAGGTGAAGGATACGGCCGGCGCGCAGAGCTTCGAGAGCATGTACGCGGGTTCCGTCGATAAGGTATTGAACGGGACGGGGCGCGAAACGTTCGACGCCGTGAAGCTCATGCAGGGCATCCAGAAGCAGCAATACACGCCGTCCGGGGGCGCGAAGTATCCCACGAGCCGCTTCGGCCAAAGCTTGAAACAGATCGCGCGACTGGTGAAAGCGGACGTCGGACTCGAGGTTGCGTTCACGGACTTCGGCGGTTGGGATACGCACGTGAACGAGGTTGGCCCGAAGCCGACGGTAGGTCAACTGGCGAATCTGCTGACGGATTTCGGCGATTCACTGGCGGCGTTCTACAGTGACCTGGCCGACCGCATGGACGACATCGTCGTCGTCACGATGAGCGAGTTCGGGCGCACCGCGAAAGAGAATGGCACGCGCGGCACCGACCACGGCCACGCCAACGCGATGTTCGTGATGGGCGGTCCAGTACACGGCGGCAAGATCTACGGCGAATGGCCCGGCATGGCGCAGGAGCAGCTCTATGAGGGTCGCGATCTGGCGGTGACCACGGATTTCCGCGATGTCCTGGGCGAGTTAGTGACGCGCCACCTGGGCAATCGCGAGCTGGCTCGCGTGTTCCCCGGCTACGATGCTCCGAGGTATCGCGGACTACTTGGCTAGGAATCGTTCCCGGCGGGAGCGTTCCAGGCGACCGCTACAATAGTGGCGATGATTCCTCGTGTACGTAAGGCGGTGTTTCCCGCCGCGGGTCTGGGTACCCGATTCCTTCCGGCAACAAAGGCGATGCCCAAAGAGATGTTGCCGCTGGTGGACAAGCCACTCATCCAATATGGTGTTGAAGAGGCCATGCACTCCGGCGTGCAGAACATTATCATCGTCACCGGTCGCGGAAAGACGGCTATCGAGGACCATTTCGACGTCAGTTTTGAACTCGAACATCTCCTCGACTCGCGCGGAAAGAAGGATCTGCTGGCGACGGTTCGTAGCGTCTCCGATCTGATCGACGTCTCCTACGTCCGCCAGAAGGAGGCGTTGGGATTGGGGCACGCGGTACTGCGCGCTCGTGAACTGGTGGGCCCTGAACCGTTCGCAGTAGTTCTGTCGGACGACGTTATCGACAGCGAGACGCCCGCGCTGCGCCAGTTGCTCGACATCTACGAGTTTTACGGCGCATCCGTGGTTGCACTAATGGAAGTGCCGCCAGAAGCCACCTCGGCGTACGGCGTAGTGGACGCCGAGCCGGTATCGCACAACGGAACGCAGAACCGCCTTTACCGCATCCGCAATATGGTGGAGAAGCCCAAACCGGGCGAGGCGCCGTCGAACCTCGCCATCATCGGGCGCTACGTACTCACACCCGAGATCTTCAGTTCCATCGACGCAATCGAGGCAGGCAGCGGCGGCGAAATTCAACTTACCGACGCTTTGAAGCACCTGCTGCGCAATCGTCCCATCTATGGGTACCGCTTCGAGGGGACACGCTACGACGCCGGCGACAAATTGGGCTTCCTGAAGGCGACCACCGAGTTTGCGCTCAAGCGGCACGACCTCGGCGAGGACTACCGCGCGTATCTGAAGACGCTCAAGCTTTGAGCTAGTGCGATCCGAGCCAGGCTTCGTTTTTCTCTAGCCGATGGAACGCTTTCACGGCTTGGCGCGCGGCCTTGATGTTGACGGTGCCGCGCTCATTGAACTCCTGCGTGAACTTCGTCCATAACTCGGCAAAGCGGTTCGCTTGGCGAACGAAGATTATTTCCTGACGCTTGGCTTCGCGTTGTTCTGCGAGCGCGGCCTGCTGCGGTTCCTGGCGCAAGGCTTCCAGGTAGAGTTCGTAGGGCACCCGGTCGGCTGCGTGATCCTTCAGATTGGGCTGTTGTGCGAATGAGAGCGCTGTAAGCGTCGTCAGTAAAAAAGAAAACCGCATGGCCCATACTACGGAACCATGCGGTGCAGTCTGTTGAATTCTGAGTGAAAATACGGCGACTCAGGGCCGGTTCAAATACTTTTCATAGAGTCGTGTGTGCTTGTTGGACAAGTCCACCTCATGACCTTTGATAAAGAGCATCTTGACGTTGGTTCGAGCCTCTAGCGGATCGCCGTCGGTGACCATAAGGTCGGCCCACTTTCCTTTTTCAATCGTCCCCACCTGATCGCCGACGCCCCAGATCTCCGCGGCGTTAATGGTAAGAGCCTTCCAGGCTTCTTCCGCCGGCAGTCCGAACGCGACTGCGTTGGCGGCCTGATAGGGCAGGTTGCGCGAGAACTGATTGCCGAACGTGCCGAACGCGAACTTCACGCCTGCCTTGTATAACTCAGCGGGAAGCGTGAAGGCCTGATCGTAGGGATCGTCCTCATTCAGCGGCAGCGCCAGCGTGGGACCGGCAATCACCGGAATGTTCTTCGCCTTGAGATCGGCCAGTGTGGAGCCGAACTCGCGGCCGCCGGCGATCACGATTTTCACTTTCTGCCGGTCTGAAAACGCGATGGCGTCCTTGATGGACCGCTCGCGCATCGCCGTCACCAGCAGCGGCACCTTGCCTTCGAGCACGGGGATCATGGCCTCGAATTTGAGGTCGGTCTTGAATCCCGGCTCCTTGGAATCTTTCGCCTGTTGATAACGCCGCGCGTCCTCGAAGAACTTGTCGAGTTCTTTGAGCCGCTTCTCGTAGTTGCGCTTGGCCTCAGTGAAATTGACGCGCGGGAAACTGGGATTCTCGTTATCCATAAATCTCGGCCGGCCCGAGGTGATGGCGGGAAATACAAGCTCCACAGCCGTGGCGCGTTTCACAGCCATGTCTTCCCACGTCCAGCCGTCGAGGTGAATCATAGCTGGCTGACCGGTGATGAGGCTCTGGACGGCGCCACCCATGCGCCCGCCACCGCCGCCGATAAACGGCAGGCTCACTACCGTGGTGATGCCGTTGGCGCGGATCACCGGAATGTGTTCGCTGGCCGGATTGACGGCGCTGAGCGCCTTAAGCTGCGGATTGAAGTCGCCCAACTCGCCGGTGTCGTTGGTCTCGCGCACGGACGAAATCTCGGACAGGCCCACCTCGGTGGCAGAGTCGATCATGCCGGGATAGACATGCATCCCTTTGGCGTCGGACACCTTGGCGCCCTTCGGAATAGCTACCTTGGCGCCAACGGCGGAGATCTTTCCCTCGACGATGACGATGGTGGCGTTAGCGATTTCAGGGCCTGAAACCGGGTGCACCGTCGCATTGCGGATGGCAATAGTGTCGGCCGCAAGTAGCGGCAGCGCGCTAAGTAAACAAGTGGTTATGAATCTCATGACGGCCTCCGTCCGGTAGCGCCCTGACCGCCTCTGGGCGCATTCTGGCGCTGCTGTTGTTCCTTCTCTTTGTCGAGCAGCGTCTTCTTCTCCGCGGCTTTCACTGTGCGCTCGCTCTGGTCTTTGTCGCGCTCAAAGTACGTATCGCCGTCGATGAGCACCTTCTGCACCTTGGCGTAATTGGACAGCGGATGCTTGTCGAAGATCACGAGATCGGCGCTCTTGCCAACCTCGATGGAGCCGACGTATTTGTCGATCGCGAGTTGCTTGGCAGGGTTGATTGTGATCATGGCCAGCGCTTCATCTTCGGTGAGGCCTCCGTATTTGAGCGTCTTCGCCGCTTCCTGATTCAGGTGGCGCATCAGTTCGGCATCGTCGCTATTCAATGACACCGTCACGCCCTTCCTGGTCATGATTGCGGCGTTGTAGGGGATAGCGTCATACGCCTCCACTTTGTAGCCCCACCAGTCGCTGAACGTCGACGCGCCCGCGCCGTGCTCCTTGATTTCCTTGGCCACCTTGTAGCCTTCGAGCACATGCTGCAGTGTCCGAATCTTGAAACCAAAATCGTCAGCGACGCGCAGCAGCATCAGGATTTCGTCGGCCCGGTAACAATGCGCGTGGACGAACCGCTTGCCTTCGAGCACTTCCACCAGCGGCTCGAGCTTCAGGTCGCGACGCGGCGCAAGAGCTTTTTCGCCGCGCTGTACCTTCTCGTTGTATTCCTTCCACGACGCCTGATAGGTCTTGGCTTCTGTGAACGCTTCGCGGATCACGTCCTCGACGCCCATGCGAGTGGCCGGATAGCGACCGCGCCCGCCTTGACCCACAGGCGTTGCTCCCGCGCGCTTGGGGTTCTCGCCGAGCGCGAATTTAATGCCGGGAGTGGAGCCTTCAAAAATCATGCTTTGAGCGTCCTTGCCCCAGCGCGTCTTGATCACGGCGCACTTGCCGCCGATCGCATTGGCGCTGCCGTGGAGGACGTTCGCCGTGGTGACGCCACCGGCGAGCGCGCGATAGATGGCTATGTCCTCAGGGTTGACGACGTCCTCGATGCCGACCATCGACGACACAGACAGCGTGCCCTCGTTCACCGCCTCGGTAGCGATATGCGAGTGACAGTCGATGATACCGGGCATCACAAACTGACCGCCCGCGTCGATGATCTTCGCACCGGCAGGAATGTTCACCTTCTCGCCGACTTCTGCGATCTTGCCGTCCCGAATCAGGATCTGGCCGTTCTTGATGGTGCCCTTGGTGATGGTGAGAATCTGTGCGTTCTGAATCACCGTCACAGGACCCGCGGCGAAAGCGGCCATCGCCGCGATTAAAAGCAGAATAGTGGATCTCATTCAACGCCTCCGGTGGGCCGGCGCGCACCGGCGCCACCCTGGTTCTGCGGTGTCTCGTCAGGCACCGGTTCGAACTTCTGTCCATCGACGAAGATGAACTGCACTTGCGGTTTCTCGGTGAACAGGTCGCCTTTGGTCACGACAAGGTTGGCAATCTTACCCTTGTCGATGGACCCCAGCCGATCGTCCACTCCAAATATTTCGGCGACGCTCAACGTGAGCGCGCGTAACGCCTGCTCGGGCGTGAGCCCTGCATCGATCGCTTTCTTGACGGCCGTCATCACGTCCGCCGGGCGGTCAATACCGTCGGTGAAGAATGCAAATTTCACTCCAGCCTTGGCGAGCGCGGCGGGTGACGACGGAGCTTTGTCGCGCAACTGGAGCGCGCGCAGAGTGTCGATCTCATCCGGATCGCCGTCCCTGGCCTTCTCTGGCCACTTCAAGCTCACCAGCACGGGAAGCTTGATGGTCTCAGGCAGCTTGTAGGCTTCATGAGCGCCATAGAGGATGACCGACTGCTTCAGTTCGGCGCCAAACTTTTGCATGCGCGTAATCTCTACGGCGCGCGACGCGGGCAGCAAGATGCGCGGCGAGGCCAGCACGCCTTCGAGCGCGCGGTCGTATTCGGGACGCGCCATACCGCGCGGATTCTTCGCGTAGGCGTCTTTCACCTGTTTGTAGTGATCGGCGTCGATGTAAATCTGGCGGACGTAGGCCATCACGCCAAAGAGCGCGCCTGGAAAGGCTCCAAAGCCGCCAGTGGTGCGCATGGAGATGTACTGCGCCACCGGAGACGTCACCACCATCTGCCCCGATTTCTCGCCAGCGAAATCAATCACCGAGCCCTGGCCGGCGAAGATCCCGGTCATGGGGAAAGTGACCGCGGTGGTGTAGCCCGCGCTGCGGAAAGTCTCAAGCCGTCGATCGGACGGATTCACCTGATCGGCAGCAGTGATCCAACTCGTCGTCTGCGGACGGTCCTCGGGTCCGCGAATCACGGGCGAGGCGGCGGCCGATGCGATCATGGCGGCGATGGGATCAGCGGGAGTGGTGGTCCGTCCGCCGGTGCGGGCAGCCGTGGCGGCAGGCGCGGCCGCTTGAGGGATGCCGAGATTGCTCAAGCCGTCGATCAAGCCGGGATAGACGGTGAGGCCTTTGCCGTCGATCACCCAGGCATCGGCGGGGATTGAAACGTTGGCGCCGACGGCCTCAATCAGGCCATTGCGTAGGACGACGACGCCGTTGGGAATTATGGGTCCGCTGACAGGAACGATCTTCGCGTCGCGGATGGCGATGGCGGACGGGGCATCGGCAATTGCGAGGGCAGCAGACACCAGTAGCGCGGCGAGCAGTTTCCTCATATTGGGTACTCGCTATTATAGGAGTTCAAACTATCTAATGGCGTCAAAACAACGAATTGGTTACAAGCAGGCTGGCGTAAATATTGACGAAGCGGATCGCGCGGTCTCCGCGATTCGCCAGATGGCGAAGAGAACGTTCGACAAAAACGTGCTCACCGACATCGGAAGTTTCGGCGGCGGCTACCTGTTGAAAGGCTGGAAACGGCCGGTACTGGTGAGTTCGGCGGACGGCGTGGGCACCAAGCTGAAAGTGGCATTCGCCACCGGGCGCCACGACACCATCGGCGAAGATCTGGTGAATCACTGCGTGAACGACATCGCCGTGCAGGGCGCGGAACCGCTGTTCTTCCTCGACTACTTCGCGGTGGGCAAACTCGACGCGGCAGTGGCGGCGGAGGTGGTGTCGGGCATTGCGCAGGGCTGCTCGCGCAATGGCTGCGCGTTGATCGGCGGTGAGACGGCGGAGATGCCCGGCATGTACGCGGACGGCGAATACGACCTCGCCGGCTTCATCGTCGGCGCCGTCGAAAAGAAGTCGATGATCACTGGAGCAGGCATTGGAAAGGGCGACATACTTCTCGGACTCCCGTCGATGGGCCTGCACACTAATGGTTACTCGCTCGCGCGCAATCTGCTGTTCGACATCGCCGGCCACACACCCGAAACACGGATTGAAGGCTTAGCGGGCACGCTCGCCGACGAGTTACTCAAGCCGCATAAGAGCTACCTGAAAGCGATTCGCGGGCTGCACAAGGCCGGCATCCTGAAGGGCGCTGCGCACATCACCGGCGGCGGCATCACCGACAATCTGCCGCGCATTCTGCCTAAGGAATTCGGCGCGCGCGTCGACTCGGCCTCTTGGCCCGTACCGCACATCTTCGAGATCATGCGCAAAATCGGAAACGTCCCGGTGGAGGATTACCGGCGCACGTTCAACCTTGGCATCGGCATGATTTTCGTCGTGAACGTACGCAATCTCGCGAAGGCCGAGCGGCTGCTCGAAAAGATGAATGAGCCGGTGTACCGCCTGGGCGAAGTGGTCCCCGTTGCGAAAAAGGGAGGACGGGTGATCTACGAGTGAGGCGCCTCGGCATTCTGCTCTCGGGTCGCGGGTCGAATTTCGAGGCCATCGCGCGCAGCGTGCGGGACGGCCACTTGGACGCCGAGATCGCGGTAGTGCTCTCCAATCGTCCTGAAGCGAAGGGACTTGAAACTGCGCGATCGCTCGGCCTGCCTGCCGTCTGTATTCCCTCCAAGAGTGTCCAGCGCGAAGCCTACGACCGGCTAGTGGTCGACGAACTCCGCAAGCATGATGTGGAACTCGTCGTCCTCGCCGGATTTATGCGTTTACTGAGCGGCGTCTTCATTCGTGAGTTCCCAAATCGCATCGTCAACATCCACCCATCCCTGCTCCCCGCCTTTCCTGGACTCGACGGTCAGCATCAGGCGCTCGATTATGGTGTGAAGTTTTCCGGTTGCACGGTCCACTTCGTCGACGAGGCGCTCGATGCCGGGCCCATCATTATGCAAGCAATTTTGCCGGTGCTGGACGACGACACAGCCGAAACGCTCTCCGCCCGGATTCTGACCGAAGAGCATCGGATCTATACGGAAGCCATCCGGCTGGTGTTGAGCGGGCGCTATCGAATTGCGGGTCGACGGGTCCTCGCCGGCGCATGAGTTTGTTTACGCGTCGCGCGCTTCTGGCTGCAGTCGCCACTCCACCGCCTCCACAAGTGGCCGTGATCCTTTCAGCAAACGCCGAGTGGCGCGAAGTGCGAAAGCATTTCCCGCATATCGCCTACCAGCGTGGACCGTACGGTGAGTACTTCTTCGATAACCTCGACGGTCAGCGAACCCTCATAGCCCAGGGAGGCTGGGGCAAGGTATCAGCCGCAGCCTCCGCGCAGTGGATCGTCTCGAATTTCAATCCTTCCGGCATTCTCAATATCGGAACATGCGGCGGCGTCGAAGGACGGATCAAGCGCTTCGCGAACATCCTCGCCACTCGCACCCTGATCTACGACATCAAGGAAGCGATGGGCGACCCCGATGAGGCGGTCCGGCACTACACCGTCGATCTCGACACGTCCTGGGCATCGAATCCACCATTGCCGGTAGCGCGTTTGCCGCTCCTGTCAGCCGACCGTGACCTCGTCCCAGCCGACGTCGAATCTCTCGTCCAGCATTACGGTGTTTCAGTCGTCGACTGGGAGTCGGGCGCCATCGCTTGGGTAGCCTCGCGGAATCAGAAGCGCGTAGCCATCCTGCGCGGCGTCAGCGACCTCGTGAATCCAACCGGTGGACAGGCCTACGGCAACGAATCGGCATTCATCGAGGGGACGGCGGTCGTCATGAGACCTCTGCTCGACACGCTGCCGGAGTGGGTTCGCCTCTTCACGCCATCGCGAGGGACATCCGGCGGCGCCGGCCGGAGGAAATGACCAGCGCCACCGCAGCCGCAAGAAGCAACCCGTCGCGCACCAGCGTACGCGCGCTCACTGCCTCCCCCACTCCGAAGCATCCACAATCGATGCCCGAGCCGGCCGAAAACGAATAAATCATAGCGACGTAAAAGCCGGCGAGCAGCGTAGCCGTTGCCATCGCCGTAAGCCGTAGCTGCAGCCCCGCCACCAGCATCACGCCAAGCGCTAGTTCGAGCCACGGCAACACGCGCGCCACAGTGAACACTGCCCATTCCGGCAACAGCCTGTAGGCATCAATTGAGAGCGCAAACACCAGCCAGGGCTGCCTCAGCTTGGTCCATGCCGCGTAAAGAAAAATCGCGCCAAGAACAAGTCTCAGCGCGAGGGTGATCCAGCGTGTCATCGTCGAACCCAATCTATTGAAGGCTGTCTAGAAACCGGCTCAGCACCGCGTAGCTCACCGGACCCGCCACCGGGTAGCGCCTCACCACCTTGGTAATGATCATGGTGGGCGTGCCGTTGAGCTTCTCGTTTTGACCGGCGCGCAGATCGCTTTCCACGGTCTGTGACGCTTGGCTCGCGCTCACCAGTTCCCGGAGTTTCTTCGCGTCAGCCGGCGAGAGAACCGAACAGGCCGCGCCCAGCACATCGCCGCTCTGCGTCCAGGATTCCTGGGTTCGGAACATCTGATCGCAAACCTGCTGATATTTCCCAATCTGCTCGGCGGCGCAAGCAATCCTCGCCGCTGCCAACGCGTGCGAATGAATCGGCAGCGGGAACTCACGCCGCACCAAATACACCTTGCCGGTGTTCACGTAATTGTTGATCAGTGGAGTAATGGTCTCGTCGTGAAGCTGTTTGCAAGCGGGACATTGATAGTCGCTGAACAGTTCAATGCGGATCGGTGCCTGCGGATTGCCCAGAGCCTTGCCGGTACTGAATGCGGCCAAGCGGCCCTGGGCGAATGCCGCCCCTCCGAGGAGTGCGAAAAGTATTATGCGCTTCACACAAACGAAGACGGACCGCGTCGGGATTTGTCACGTGAAAATCAGTCGTGCTCGGCGAACCACTCCAGCACTGCTTTCGGAAAGCGAGTTGGTTCCATGGAGAGCGCGTCCACGTGATGACCGCCTTGAACGATCCAAAGCCTGGACGCCGAAGGCCTTACGCGCATGAGGCGTTCGGAGTGCACCGGCGGGATGTTGCGGTCGGTACTGCCGTACACAAATAGTACTGGAACGTTTGTACGCCGCAGCGACTCGGCCGGCGACGCACTGCCCAAGTCCACGCCATATCGGAGTCGCGCATAGAGAAGCCCTGCCTCGACAGGAGCTACGAACAGCGGACCCGCCGACACTCCAGTGAACTGCTCCAGCCGTTGGACTGCGACATGGCGAAAGCTGTCGAAGCTGCACTCCGCAACCACTGCACGGAATCGCGTCTCCGGCACAATCGACTGTAGCAACACCGCCGCGCCCATCGACCCGCCAAGTCCGTAGAGCCGGGTGACACCTTCTTGCCGCTCGAGGAATTCCGCCCAACGCGCCACGTCGGCGGCTTCCCGCACTCCGTACGTGACCAGTTCTCCGCCGCTGATGCCATGACCCCGTGAGTCGGACAGAAGGCAGATGTAGGCGGCTTCGAGCAGATAGCGTGCGTGCCCCAGCATTCCGTAACGGCTCGAGGCAACACCATGCCGCAGAATCGCTTCGCGTCCGGTCGCGGACTCTGGCCGGAGAAGGGTGCCCCGCAAAATCGCACCGTCGCCGGCGATCATTTCGACGTTCCGTATTGGTTGGCCGCGTCTCGCGCGTCAGCCGTAACTCGGCGAGTTGATCTGGATGTGAGCGGAACGACGGCTGGATGCGCAGTGCACCCTCGGCGAGGATCATCCCGCCGGCTGTCAAAACGGCGACCGTCCCAACGGCGGTTATGAGAATCCAGGCGCGTCGCATACCTTCATCTGAAGAAACGAGACTGCACCCAGCGAATGTTCCTGCCTATTTCCCCAAATCGATTGACTCGATCAACCGGCCGTCCACGGCGTGCGCTTCAATGTGGGCCTTGTCGCCCTCCACGCGGATGCCGACGAAATGCTCAATACTTTCCACCTTCTGCGTGATTCCTTCCATCGCCCCATCTACTTCGTAGAGCGGCGCGCCGCCACCACCGGTCACGATGTAGTGGACTCCATTCTTCACATGGTGCTGGTAGTTATGATCGTGACCAAAAAAGCCGGCCGTCAGCTTGTATTTCTCGAACATCGGCATCAACGCCGACATCTGTTTGTTGTCTCCCTGCCTCCGCTTCACCGCTGTCAGAGGCGGGTGGTGAGCCACCAGGAAACGGAATGTCGCCTTCTGGCTTTTGGCTAGATCCTCTTCGAGCCATCGCACTTGCTCCTCCCAAAAGGACTCACGCGCGGAATTGCTTGTAGCCACATTGCCGATGTCACTGTTCAGCACGATAAAATGCGCCGAGCCCCAGTCGAATGAATAGTAGGGCGTTTTCACGTCGAAGAACTCGTAGTATTGGTGGTTGTTCCGCTCGTGATTGCCAAGTGACGGAAAGAACACGGTCTTGCGCAATAGCTCCTTCTCGATGCCGAAGAAAATCGGCCACTGCGCTGAGTCTGCTCCGTCCTGAACCAGGTCGCCCGTATGAATGACGAAGTCAGGTTGAGTCTGTGCGAGCATCGCGTCCACTACTCGCTGATGCACTTCATGCCGCGTCCGCGTGTCGCCGTAGACGACGAACGAAAACGCGGCTGCCGCGACCGGCGGTGTCTTGAACTGGCCCTTGCCTTCAGGCGAACCGTTGATGTCGTAGTAATAAGTGCCGCCGGGTTGCAGGCCGGTGTAGGAAACCTTCTCCACTCGCAGCGCCGGAGCCACCTTATCCAGCGCATCAGGCTTGGTACCCAGATGCGCCTGCGAGGACTCGACGATCCAGGCCACCGTCGCGGTCCGAGGACCCACGTTGATTGCATAAGGCCCCCCAACAACCTTGTC
Organism: Bryobacterales bacterium; assembly: GCA_038212445.1. GTDB lineage: Bacteria > Acidobacteriota > Terriglobia > Bryobacterales > Bryobacteraceae > TMP-7. The sequence goes on along the minus strand of JBBQUM010000028.1, from coordinate 67,623 downwards.
CGCAGCGAGTGCTGCCGAGGCAGCGAAGAGAAGAAGAAGGGTCGATCGCATCATGGGGAAGTTCCAGCTTACCCCGCCGAGCCCGGATTTCCGTGACGAAAATTCACAAGTGCGCGATAACCCCCATGAGATAATTTGGCTTGAATCTCATTTGGATCAGCACCCGTACGGCCTTTGCCGCCGTTTTCATCTCCTCGCTTGTTCTCGTTGCCCAGCCTGGCCCCCGACGCGAACTGACTAAGCCGAAACTCGTCATCGGCATCGCCATCGATCAGTTTCGCTTCGACTATCTCAACCGGTGGCATAAGGAATACACGGGCGCCTTCGCACGTTTTTACAAGAACGCCGCCATCTTCACCAACGCCCACCACGAACACTTTCCGACGGTCACGGCTATCGGACACTCGACGTTCATGAGCGGCGCCACGCCGTCTGTGAGCGGGATCGTCGGCAACTCCTGGTTCGACCGCACCACCGGCAAGAACGTCACCAGCGTCTCTGATGACTCCACTCAACTGCTTGGCGCGCCGGGCAGGGGCTCCTCTCCGAGCCGTCTGCTGGCCAGCACGGTGGGCGACGAGTTGAAGATCTCCGGCAAGAACTGCAAAGTGATTGGCATCTCGATCAAGGATCGCAGTGCGATTCTGCCCGCCGGCCATACTGCCGACGGCGCCTACTGGTTCGACGGGAACTCAGGCAATTGGGTCAGCAGTAGTTGGTATTTCGCCGATCTTCCAGCGTGGGTGAAGGACGTCAACACCAAGCGTCCCGCCGATCAGTACCTGAACTCCGAGTGGAAGTCCACTGACTCGAAGCTGTTGTTCAAAACAATGCCGGCCACGGCGGACGCTAAGTTTTATAACGGTCTCGAGGCCACGCCTTACGGCAACGACCTCATTGAAGCCTTTGCGGAACGCGCGATCGAGGCGGAGCAACTTGGCAAGCATCCCGACACGGACCTGCTGACGGTGAGCTTCTCGGCCAACGACTACGTGGGTCACGCGGTGGGCCCCGACGATCCGCAGGTGAAAGACATCTCGCTGCGCACTGACCTGCTGCTCGAGAAGTTCCTGAAGTATGTCGACGCGAAGGTCGGCTTGAACAACGTCCTCATCGTCCTTACCGCCGACCATGGCGTCGCTCCGCTGCCCGAAGTGAACAAGGCACGAAAGATGCCCGGTGGACGCTTCAGCCAGGCTGAATTGTTCAAGACGATTGAAGGCGCGCTCACGGCGAAATATGGTGAGGGCAAGTGGATTGTCGGTAGTTCCGGCCCTGTGCCCTACTTCAATCGCGAACTGGCAAAGCAGAAGAACGTTGCGGAAGCCGACATCGAGAAGACTGCCGCCGAGGCCGTCCGCGCGCTTCCCAACATGTTCCGCGTCTTCACCCGCGAGGACATCATGACCAACCAGATGATCGCCGACCGCTTCAGCCAGCGCGTCCGCAACGGCTTCTACCCTCCGCGCGCGGGCGACCTCATCGTCATTCCCGACGCCTACTGGATCTATGAGGCTCGCGGTGCGTCGCACGGCACAGCGTTCAACTACGACACGCACGTTCCGGTGATCTTCATGGGCCCCAGCATCATGCCCGGCCGCTATGACGGCCAAGTGGCCGTGAACGACATCGCGCCCACGCTCGCCGCGATTCTGGAAATCGAGATTCCCAGCGGCGCCATCGGCCGCGTGCTTAGCGAAATGTTCGTCCGCTAGATGGCCTAGCCTGCGGCCGGCATCAGGGCCTCAGTCAGCTTGAGGCCGAGCCGCTCGCGAAAGTCAGCTGGAACCAGCAGCGTCAGCGACTGATCGACGATCTCGATGGTGGCCGGCAGATGGCCCGCGTATTCACCGTCCACTTGCACATAGATTCGACGGTCCGTCGGTGCGTCGAACTCGAGCCTGCGACTGTGGTCGATCGTGATCCCGTTCATACGAGGAAGCGTCCCGATCGCCACTCCGAGGAAGTACACCATGTACCGGAGCGGGTTGCCGCCATCGAACAGGATCGTCTCGAATTCGTGCTCGAGCAGGTTTGCGCCGCTGGCGATCGTCAAATCGCCGCCGTAGTTGCGGACGCGGCTGGCGAGCGCAAAACCCACCTTCCGTCTCTCCCCGCCGACAGCCGTCTGGAACTCGGCGATGCGCTTGGTGAGATGCGAAAACCCGGCGATCCAGTAGGCCACTTTGCCGATGGCCTTCTTCAGATCGGCGTTGATGTTATAGACGATTTCAGCGTCCAGGCCCACGCCGGCCATGCAGATGAAATATCGCTCGCCGTTGGCGTTGCGCAGGCGTCCGAGAGAAATCCGTTCAGGGGCGCACTCTGCGATCTTCGGTATGGCGCGCGCAGCGTTGCCGCCAAGTCCCAACTCCATGGCGAGAACATTCGCAGTGCCGGCCGGAAGTATGCCCAGCGGAACGCCGGAATGGGCCATTCCGTTCACAATTTCGTTGATTGTGCCGTCGCCGCCGAGCGCCAAAATCAGATCCGCGCCGTCGAGGATGGCCTGCTTGGCGAGGTCGCCGGCCATGTTCGGTCCGGTAGTGGGCTGCGGACGCGCAACAATGTTGTGCTGCTGAAGCTGGCCGATGATACGTTGAATGATGCTGCCCGGATCGCGTCGCAGTTTCCCAGCAGCCGGATTGTAGATGAGGACGGTATTCTGATACGTAGCGATGATGCCTCTCCCGAACTTCCATTATTGACCGAATGAAGCACAAGCCAGAAGAACAGATTGAAAAGCTGCGTGCCGACATCCGGCGGCATGAGCATCTCTATTACGTTCTCGACAAGCCCGCTGTTTCAGACGCCGAGTACGATGCGCTGGTGCGCGAGCTACAGAGGCTCGAGCAGGAGCATCCAGACCTCATCACCCCTGACTCGCCCACTCAGCGTGTCGGCGGTAAGCCGCGCGAAGGCTTCGTCAAGGTTCGGCACAGCGCGCCGATGCTCAGCCTGGACAACGCGCTAAACGAAGGCGAACTGCGCGAGTTTGACCGGCGTGTGCGCGATTTGCTTAAGGGGCAGCCGTACGAGTACGTCGCGGAGTTGAAGATGGACGGCCTTTCGATGGCCGCTCACTACGCCAAGGGACTGTTCCACCAAGCCGTGACACGCGGCGATGGCGAAGTTGGCGAGGACGTCACGGCGAATGCGCGCACGATGAAGACACTGCCTCTCGGGGTCCACGACGGGCTGAAGGATTTTGAGGCGCGCGGCGAGACCATTATGAGCCGCCGCTCCTTCGACAAGCTGAACGCCGAGCGCGACGCGGAAGAGCTTTCGCGATTCGTGAATCCGCGCAATGCCGCCGCAGGGGCCCTGCGCGCGCTCGACCCGAACATGACGGCGTCGCGCAAATTGGAATTTTACGCTTACTTCCTGCTGGTGAACGGCGAGTATCATTTCCCCAGCCACTGGCAATCGCTCGACGCGCTCGACAAGATGGGCTTCAAGGTGAATCCGCACCGTCACAAGTGCAAGGGTGTCGACGAGCTGTTCGAGTTCTGCAACAAGTGGGCGGAGCAGCGAGAGACTCTGCCGTATGAGATTGACGGCGTTGTCGCCAAGGTTGATTCCATCGAGCAACAGCGCACGCTCGGGTGGACCGCAAAGGCGCCCCGCTGGGCTATCGCGTTCAAGTTTCCAGCGCAACAGAAGGAGACGACAGTTCTTGGAATCGGCGTCCAGGTGGGCCGCACCGGCGCATTGACGCCGGTGGCGAGGCTCGAGCCTGTCTTCGTTGGCGGCGTCACGGTGTCCAACGCGACGCTCCACAACGAAGACGAGATCGGCAGACTCGGCCTGCAAATCGGCGACCGCGTGGTGATTGAGCGCTCGGGCGACGTCATCCCGAAAGTGGTTCGTGTCATCGCCGAGGGCAAGGATCGTGCACCTTTCAAGATGCCGTCGAACTGCCCGGTCTGCGGCGGCGACATCGTTCGCGAGCCCGGCGAGGCGGCCAGTCGCTGCATCAATACCAACTGTCCTGCGCGCCTAAAAGAGTCGGCGCGGCATTTCGCTTCGCGCGGCGTGATGGATATTGACGGCATGGGTGATGTGCTAGTGGAGCAGTTGGTCGATCGTGGAATGGTGAAGGGTGTCGCCGACATTTATAGCCTCACAGTCGAGCAACTCCTCGAACTCGAGCGCATGGGCAAGAAGTCGGCGGAGAAGATCGCGGCCAATATTGAGACATCGAAATTGAGACCGCTGCCGCGGGTGCTCAACGGGCTCGGCATTCCGTTTGTCGGCGAGCGGACCGCGCAGATACTAGCGGAGTCGTTCGGGCATCTGGACGTGATTGCTAAAGCATCGATGGAAGAGTTGCAGAAAGCGGACGAGGTGGGTCCCAAGGTCGCGCACAGCATTCGGACGTTCTTCGATGAGCCGCGCAACTTGAAACTTCTCGAGCAACTGCGGTCCGCGGGGCTGAAGTTTGATCATCCAATCAAACCGCGAGAGTCCGGCGGAGTGCTTGAAGGGCTAGTGTTCGTACTCACGGGCACCATGCCAACGCTAAAGCGCGAAGATGCGAAAGAGAAGATCGAGGCCGCGGGGGGCAAAGTGACAGGGTCAGTGAGTAAGAAGACCGACTTCGTGGTGGCGGGCGAAGACGCGGGGTCAAAGCTGAATAAGGCGCAGGCGCTCGGTGTGCCCGTAATCGACGAAAAGCAACTGCTGGAGAAACTTGGCGAGTGAAGTCGATCGTCGCCACACTCACCGCATGGGGTCCTCTGGGCCTTTTCTTCTTCAGCATCATCGACGGCGCCGGACTGCCGACGCCAGGGGGACTCGACGCGTTCTTCCTCCTCATCGCCGCCAACCGTCCGGATGACGCTTACTGGCTGGCGATGCTGACAATAGTCGGGTCGTGCATCGGCAACATGATCCTGTTTTTTGCCGGACGAAAGGGCGGTGAAGCGACGCTTGCTAAGTATCGCTCTCGCCCTCGCTTCCGGAAGTTCGAACAGTGGTTCCAGCATTACGGGCTCGTCACCGTCTTCATCCCTGCGTTCGTCCCCATCATCCCCCTGCCGCTTAAATTCTTCCTGCTGTGTGCCGCGGTATTCGAGGTCAAGCCACTAACCTTTCTGGCAGTGTTCCTCGCGGCTCGCATTCCGCGTTACATTGGCCTGGCGTACCTGGGACAGAGACTCGGCCAGGAATCCTATCCCTGGCTAAAGGCCCATCTCTGGCACTTAGTCGGATTCGCCGTCGCCTTATTCATTGCCTTGTACTTGCTCGTCCTGGTGATGGCACATCGCCGCAAGCAACTTACTGCGACAAAGTGAAGTTCACGTCGATGGGCGCCTGCACCTCGACGGGCTCGCCATTCAGGAATGTCGGCCGGTAGACCCACTGCCTTACAGCGTCGACAGCCGCATTTACCAATAAGGGATGTCCGCTGATTACGCGCAGTTGATGGATGGTCCCATCCCGGCCGATGATGCCGTCCAACTTCACCACCCCCTGGACCCTCGCCTGACGAGCCAGCGGCGGGTAGATCGGTATCACCCTCCGTACAATTCTTGCTTCCTGCACATCACCGCCGGTCCTCACAGGGTGGTCAATCTTCTCAACCGGCTTGGCGGCGTGCTCGACAGGCTTCGGTGGTTCTGGTGGAGCCGCCACGTCCGGCATTCGCCCCACAACCGTGCCGGCGCGCGAGTCGCCGGCTATAGCGCCGGGAACATACATGCCCGGGCTGGGGTCTACTACATCAACGAACATCTGGACGTCGTGCACGACCGGCGACGGCCGGTAGACCAGCGTATTTCGATCCCAGATCTGGGCCACGCGCATTGAACGCCGTCCATCCACCGGCCTGATCGGCGGCGGCTCGGGCTGTCCGCGCGGCGGCAACACCATCGGCAGATGAGATAGTCCTAAACCACCGAGTTTCTCCGTGTAAATAAGTGGCAGTAACATCATGAACCCTAACACCAGTAACTCGCCAATTAGTCCCAGCACATAAGTCCATGGCCGCCGTTTTCCCGAGTTAGCAATGAACGATTGGTCGAACATGCTGCTATAGACACCCACCTGTGCGCACATGTTCCCGTATCATTGAGCCGTATGTATCGCCGTGATTTCATCGCCGGATTTGCCGCTCCGGCCATACTCCGCGCCGCTCAACCGACAGACATCCGCGTAGCGTCAATCCAACACTCCTTCGAGGATTTCCTGTACAGGACTCCCTATAAATTCGGCGGCCGTGAGGTGGATCGCGTCACGCTGCTCAATGTCCGTTGCCGGGTAGAGTCACGCTCGGGCAAGAGCGCCGAGGGGTTCGGCTCCATGACACTGGGCAACGTGTGGGCCTGGCCTTCTCCCACGCTCAGTTATGACCAGACCCTCTCCGCAATGAAGGATCTCGCCGGACGGATCCGAGGCATCACGGCCGGTCACCGCGAGTACGGCCATCCGATCGACATCAACATGGGACTCGAGCCTGACTACCTGAAGGCCGCCGGCCCTGCGATGCCTAAACTCGCTGTCCTGGTTACAGCCAGCCCGTTCGACGCCGCCATCCACGATGCATTCGGGAAACTGCACGGCCGCAATTGCTACTCCACTTACGGGCCTGACTTGATGCGTCGCGATTTGAGTTACTATCTCGGCGCCGGCTTCAAGGGTCAGCATCTGAGTCAGTACGTGCAACAAGCGCCAAAGCCGCGAGTGCCGTTGTTTCATTCCGTCGGTGCGTCCGATCCTATCCTCGCCGCCGATATCAGGAAGCCGATTAACGACGGCCTCCCGGAAGCACTCCCCGCCTGGATCGCTTACAACGGACTCACGCACATCAAAATCAAACTGAATGGCGACGACATCGCCTGGGATGTCGACCGCGTTGCGGCTATCGAGCGGGCGGCAGTGGAGGCACAGCGCAGACGCGGAGTAGACCGCTGGTTCTACTGCCTCGACTTCAACGAGCGCTGCTCGAGTTCTGCGGCATTGCTCGAGTTTCTCCACAAACTCAAGGAGAAATCTCCACGCGCGTTTGACCGCATCCTGTATCTCGAACAACCCACCAAACGCGATCTGAAAGCCGACCGCGCCAACGTCATGCATGATGCCGCCAAGATCAAACCCGTAGTCATCGACGAATCGCTCACCGATATCGAAAGCCTGATGCTCGCGCGCGAGATGGGTTACTCAGGCGCAGCTCTAAAAGCCTGCAAGGGGCAAAGCCAAGTGTTACTCATGGCAGCCGTCGCGCAAAAACATAAAATGTTCCTCTGTGTGCAGGACCTCACTTGCCCCGGCGCGTCGCTCATTCATTCAGTGGGACTGGCCGCGTATGTGCCCGGCACGGCCGGCGTGGAAGCCAACGCGCGCGAGTATGTGCCCGCCGCGAACAAACCTTGGGAAAAGCGCTTTCCCGGCATCTTCAACGTCAAGGACGGCGCGATTCGGACAGACGAGTTAAAGCACTCGGGTCTCAGCGCAGTGTGAGGAGTCGCTAACATAGTTATGTGAGCGGTTATTGCCGGTCAGCGATCTTTGCGGTGATGATCGCGTTCGCCGGATGCTCAAACCACCGCAGCGGCGTTCAGGCCCACCTTGATGATCATTACCCCGAGAAGCTGTCGGAGTGGCAGCTCTTCACTGGCAATCAACATGAGTTGAAGCCGAATGCCGGTGTCCTGCCCTACAGCGTGAACACTGCGCTTTTTTCGAACAACGCCGCTAAACTGCGGACTGTCTGGATGCCGCCGGGCAACCACGGCAGCTATCGCTCCGACGGTCCCGTCGATTTGCCGGTGGGCACGATCCTCTCCAAGACCTTCTCTTTCGGCGAGCGCCGCGTCGAGACCCGCCTGTACGTGCACAAGCAGAACGGCTGGCAGGGCATCACCTACGTCTGGACTCACAACCAGGACGATGCTGTCCTCGATGTGACTCCCGCACCAACCCGCGTCAAATGGAACGGCGAGGAGTTCGACTATGACATCCCCAACGTGAATCAGTGCAAAACCTGCCACGAAGGCCCGCGTGACAACGGTCCCCTCGGCATCACTGCGAGGAATCTGAATCGCGACGGACAGCTACAGCAATGGGCGCAGGCCGGCTATCTCACAGGTGTGCCGGCCGACACCCCAAAGCCCGGCGACAGCCTGGATGCGCGCGCTCGCGAGTATATCGATGTCAATTGCGCGTCGTGCCATATCGTCGGCGGACGCGGCACTAAGTCGGGCGTGTTCCTGACAGTCGACGAGTCGAAGCCGCGCAGCATCGGCATCTGCAAGCCGCCGCAGGAAGGCAAAGGCTACGACATCATTCCCGGGCACCCAGGCCAGTCGGTATTGATCCACCGCATGGAGTCGCTCGACCGCAAAGTAATGATGCCTGACGTTGGCCACTCGGTGGTGGACCGCGATGGCGTCAAGCTTATCCGCGAATGGATCGCGAAGATGCCCGGCATCTGTCCCGCTACTTGAAGATCGACTTCGGAATCATTGCGTGGACACCTTTCGTGCCGTCCACCAACTGCGTGATTTCGAAGTCAACCGCCACGCTCGACAGCATATAGGCGTCTTCCCGCGTCATCCCTTTCTCGGACACCAGAAAGTCAATTGTCTCGCGGACCGCCATCTTCGTCGCCTTGGTCAGATCCTCATCCAGCCCCATGGCGATGAAGTGCGTCGGCGTCTCGGCGCGCGGCGCTTTCAGCGTCTTCCCCTTGTGCACGAAAAACTGGAAGCGCCCCGTCAACGACGTTTCCAGCGCAGTGATCGTCACCTCGCCGTTACCCTGCCCGGCGTGTCCGTCCCCCACCTCGAACAGTGCTCCAGCGACGTGAACCGGGATGTACAACTTCGTCCCGGCTACTAAATGCTTGTTGTCCAGATTGCCGGCGTGCATGCCGGGAGGCCCGCTGCTGATACGGCCGGCGGACTCCGGAGGAGCCACGCCCATGCTACCGAAGAAAGGCGCGAGTGGAATTTCGATGTGATCGCTAAAATGCGCGATGTTCCGCTTCGCATCGAGCGGAATGATCTTCATCTTTGGCGTTGTAAAGTCTTCCGGCAGAAAGCCCGCGCCCGGACGGAATGCGTTGTACGCATACGCGATCGCAGGCTTGATAGAGAGGATCCGTACCTCGAGCGTGTCCCCGGGCTCGGCGCCTTCGATGAAGATCGGTCCGTTCAGAATGTGACCGCCGGGGCCCTTGTCCTTCACGGTCTCGACGATCGCTTTCAGCTCGGCCTGAATCTGATCCTCTGCAACGCCCGCGCCCCGCAACCGCTCGGGAGTCGACGTGATCATCGTCGTGGTCTGAACGATGTCGCCGTTCTTGACGCGCAAAACTGGCTTAGATTGCGACCAGTAGTGTCCCACCACGACGTTGGCGGGAGTAGGCAGCAGCGTATGTTCAGCAGCAAGGAGTGGGACGGCCAAGGCGAAGAGCAGGTGGCGCATGATTCTGCTAGAGTAGCGCGACCTGCCCCGCCCGTATCGCTCAGGCGTGTGCCGTGCGTGCTTTGGCAGTCTCGGTGGCGGACTCCTCAAACACAGCGGCGTAAACTACACCCGCGATTGCCGCCCCGACGATCGGCGCCAGCCAGAACAGCCAAAGCTGCTCGATTGCGCCTCCGCCAACAAACAACGCCGGACCGGTGGACCGGGCAGGATTAACAGAAAGATTCGTCACCGGAATCCCGATCAGGTGAATCAGGGTGAGTCCAAGTCCGATAGCGATTGGCGCAAAACCTCCGGGCGCACGCTTGTCCGTAGAGCCCATGATGATCAGCAAAAACATGAACGTCAGCACAAGTTCGGCCGTTAGACACGCGCCAAGACTGTAGCCGCCCGGCGACCGCAGTCCATACCCGTTGCTCGCAAACCCGCCATTGACGTCAAAGCCTGCTTTGCCGCTGGCGATTATGAATAAGACGCCTGCACCGAGAATGCCACCGGCTACCTGGGCAATGATATACGGCAACAGTTCCGACATCGGGAACCGCTTGCCCATCGCCAGGCCAACGGATACGGCAGGGTTTAAGTGACAACCTGAGATGTGGCCTATCGTATAAGCCATCGTTAGAACAGTGAGGCCGAAGGCAAACGAGACCCCCAACAGACCAATACCTACATTAGGAAAGGCGGCGGCAAGTACGGCGCTGCCGCAACCGCCAAAAACTAACCAGAACGTACCAATCAACTCCGCAAGGGAGCGTTTCATGAGCGGGGGTTGCATATGGGACCTGATTATATGGCGAAGGCTGCCAAATGCAAGGGCCCACTTTTGAAAAAGTGAGTTACAGAACGTTGACAGCGCGCGCCGCAATGATCGCGATTGTGCCTAGCGATATCACTGACTGCACCATCATCAGCAGTTTCGCCCAGCGTGATAGCACCGGTGCGTCAGTTGGTGAAAAAGCAGTGCTGGTATTAAATGCGAGAAATAGGTAATCCACAAATCCGGGCTTCCAATTCGCCCAGTCTTCGCCCTCGAGCATCATCTGCGGAAATAGGAACGCCCCATCTTCATGCGAAGTCCGCGCGTCGCGCCGGTTAGGGCCGCCAGCATCCAGCCTCCAATACCAGGAGGCAAAAACAATAATGTTCGACACCCAAAGTCCCGCTGCCGCAATTAGCAATTGCTTCGGCGTTTCTGTATGCGCGGGTAGCCTCGCAATCAGCAGCGTCAGCGATACAACCAGGTCAAGGGTTACGATGCTCACCAGCGCATAGCCGAAGATCTCATTGAGTTTGTGAAAGCCCGCGCGGTGCGTCATCACTGTCGGCACCAACAAGGCCGGCACTACGGCCAGCATGGCCCAGTCCGGGCCAATGGTAAGCGCATCCGGCATCGCAAACCTCAGCCCAGCAAACGAGAGCATCGAAACAATCGCCGGCCACCGTGGTTCTGGACGATCAGCATCTTCGGCTGGATTCACAGCCTCTATCTTGATACATGCGCCGCCCTCCCCGCTATAATGGAAACTCAATGAAATTCGGCGTTGTCGTGTTCCCAGGCAGCAATTGCGATCACGATTGCTGGTATTCAACCTCTCACGATCTTGGCCACGAAGCCGAATTCATCTGGCACGACTCCACCAACCTCGGCAACGCCGACGCGGTGATCCTGCCTGGTGGCTTCAGCTATGGCGACTACCTTCGTTGCGGCGCCATTGCCAAGTTCTCACCGGTAATGTCGGCCGTGAAGCGGTTCGCGGCTGACGGCGGACTCGTCCTCGGCATCTGCAACGGCTTCCAGATCCTCACTGAAGCGGGCCTGCTCCCAGGCGCCCTGGTTCGCAACCGCGATCTGAAATTCATCTGCCGGCAAGTTGAACTCACCACTGAAACCACCGACTCGCCGTTTACCAACGAAGCCACACGCGGACAGCACCTCCACATTCCCATCGCCCACGGCGAAGGCTGTTATACCGCCGACGATCACACCCTCGATCAACTCGAGCGGGAGGATCGTGTCCTGTTCCGCTACGTCGACAACCCAAATGGCAGCATGCGCAATATCGCCGGCATCCTCAATGAACGGCGCAATGTCATGGGCATGATGCCGCATCCCGACCGTGCGTCCCATCCGTTGATGGGTTCCACCGACGGGCTCATCGTCTGGCGCTCGGTCGTACAAGCTCTCGCCACCGTCTCAAAATGACCATCCCCATCACTCCTGACCTGATCGCAACTCACCAATTGACTCAGGCCGAATACGACAAGATTGTCTCTCTGCTCGGCGGCCGCGAGCCCACCTACACCGAGCTGGGCATCTTCTCGGTGATGTGGAGCGAGCATTGTTCCTATAAGAGTTCGCGCATTCATCTAAAGAAACTGCCGACGCAGAGCCACCGCGTGCTGGTTGGCCCAGGCGAGAACGCGGGTATCATCGACATCGGCGCCAGCCCCACAGGCGAGCGTTACGCAATCGCGTTCAAGATTGAATCGCATAACCATCCGAGTTTCATCGAGCCGTTCCAAGGCGCTGCTACAGGGGTCGGCGGCATCCTTCGCGACATTTTCACCATGGGCGCGCGACCGCTAGCTGTGATGGACGCCATTCGCTTTGGCCGCCTTGACGATCCCAAGACAGGTGCCCGTAACCGGCGCATTCTCGAAGGCGTCGTCAGCGGAATCGCGCATTACGGCAACTGCTTCGGTGTCCCCACTGTCGGCGGCGAATGCGCCTTTGAGGACGGCTACAGCGGCAATCCACTCGTCAACGTTTTTGCCCTGGGAGTCTTTCGGCACGACGAAATATTCTTCGGACGCGCCACCGGCGTCGGCAATCCGGTTATCTACGTCGGCGCAAAGACCGGCCGCGACGGCGTCCACGGCGCCACAATGGCCTCGGCCGAGTTCACCGAGGAAGCGAAACAAAAACGGCCGAACGTGCAGGTTGGCGATCCGTTCATGGAAAAGCTGCTTCTTGAAGCGTGCCTCGAAGCGATGCGGACCGGCGCCATCGTCGGCATCCAGGATATGGGCGCTGCCGGACTCACCTGTTCCACTTGCGAGATGGGCAGCCGCGCCGGCACCGGCGTCGAAATTGACCTGATGTACGTCCCGCAGCGCGAGACCGGCATGACACCGTACGAAATCATGCTCTCCGAATCGCAGGAGCGTATGCTGCTCGTGGCAGAGAAGGGCCGGGAGGACGAAGTGTTCGCCGTCTTCAAGAAGTGGGGGCTGGACGCCGTCACCGTCGGCCAGGTGACCGGCGACGGACTTCTTCGCGTTAGGAATCACGGCGAAGTAGTCGCCGAAATCTCCAACCGCGCGCTCGCTGACGAGGCCCCACTTTACAATCGTCCCTACACCAAGCCGCTCTCTCTGGCTGGCGATACGCCGGAAACGCTCCCCACTCACCTCTCGCCACTCGCCACCCTTCTAGCCATCCTCGCCTCCGCGGATGTCTGCAACAAGCGCTGGATCTGGGAGCAGTACGACCATATGGTCCGCACCAACACCACCCTCGGGCCGGGCGGCGACGCGGCAATTATTCGCATCAAGGAGACCGGCACTTCTATCGCCATGACCCTCGACGGCAACGGCCGGTACTGCGCGCTCAATCCGCGCGAGGGAACCAAACTGCTCGTTGCCGAGTGCTGCCGCAACCTGTCGACCGTCGGCGCGCTGCCGGTAGCAGCCACCAATAATTTGAACTTCGGCAATCCTGAACGGCCTGAGATTATGGCCCAGCTTGTCGAATCCATCGAGGGCATGGCGGAAGCCTGCACCTTCTTCGAGACGCCGATCACCGGCGGCAACGTGAGTTTGTACAACGAGACGCTCGGCGAAGGAATCTACCCAACTCCAGTGTTGGGAGTGGTCGGCCTGCTAGGCGATATCATTCCGGTTACCACTGCGTTCAAGCACGTAGACCGCGACATCATCCTTCTCGGCGGCCTTGGCCATCCAGACATGGCGCAGATGGGCGGAACACAGTACGCCAAACAGATCATCAAAAAGATGTGGGGCGTCCCGCCGGCGCTCGACATGGAGTACGAGAAGCGCGTGCACTCAGCGATTCGCGAAATCGTGAGGGAGCAGTTGGTGGAAAGCTCGCACGACTGTTCCGACGGCGGCCTTGCGGTAGCGCTGGCGGAATGCTGTTTCGGGGGCGTGGGCGCCAAGATCGAAGTCGACTATTCGATTGAGCCGGAGTTGCTGCTATTCCATGAGGGTCCGTCGCGTATTCTGGTTTCGACACGCTTCAGCGCACAAGTTCAGAAGATCGCGCTGTTTTACGGCATCGAAGCGCCGCGTATAGGCAGTACAATTGAAGGTAGATTGCAGGTCAGTAACGATTCCACCGTGCTAATCGATTGCGCAATCGAAGATCTGCGGCGCCCCTGGGACGAGGCGCTACAAACCATCCTTCACCCGGAGCAACATCCGCATGGCTGACGTTTTCGAGTCTGACAACGAGCCCTTCGATAAGTTTCGAGAAGAGTGTGGCGTGGTTGCCATTTACGGGCACCCCGAAGCCGCTAATCTCACCTACCTGGGCCTCTACGCGCTCCAACATCGCGGCCAGGAGAGCGCCGGAATCGCGACCAGCGACGGTCACGAGATCCGTTGCTACAAGAGCATGGGCCACGTCGCGGACATCTTCACGCCTGCCGTCGTCGCCGAACTGCCCGGCAACCTCGCGATCGGGCATACGCGTTACTCCACCGCCGGCGACACCGTCCTACTGAACGCGCAGCCGTTTTCCGTCGCCTGCAATAAAGGTAAGATCGCTGTCGCGCATAACGGCAACATCACCAACGCCGCCGAATTGCGGCGCGACCTGGAGCGCGACGGCTCCATTTTCCAGGCGTCGAGCGACACCGAAGTCATCCTCCACCTGGTGGCGCGTTCGCGTGAACGCACGCTGGCCGGCGCATTACGCGAAGCGCTACTCCAGCTCGAGGGTGCTTTCTCGCTCGTCTTTCTCGCTGACGACCGCATCATCGTCGCGCGCGACCCCAACGGCTTCAGGCCGCTCGCATTAGGCCAGATGGAACTCGCGGGCCACCGCGTCGGCTACGTGTTCGCCTCCGAAACCTGCGCCTTCGACCTGATCAATGCAACTTATCTTAACGACGTCGCGCCCGGTGAGATGGTCATCGTCGGCCCTGAGGGCATGACGCGAGAACAATGGGCGCCGCAGCGCGATCTCTCGCAGTGCGTCTTTGAGCACGTCTACTTCTCGCGCCCGGATTCCATCGTTTTCGGCCGGCCGGTTCAGCAATCGCGCGAGTCTCTCGGACGATTGCTGGCCATCGAGACCGGGGTGGATGCCGACCTCGTCGTCCCTGTGCCCGACTCGGGCGTAGCGGCCGCTCTGGGCTATTCCGAAGAATCCGGGATACCCTTCCGCCAGGCCCTGATCCGCAATCACTACGTCGGCCGGACGTTCATTGAGCCGTCCCAGGCAATCCGCGACTTCGGCGTCAAGCTCAAGCTGAATCCCATCCGTCACCTTCTCGAAGGCCGCCGTGTCATCCTCGTGGACGACTCCATCGTCCGCGGCACCACCAGCCGCAAAATCGTTCGCATGGTCAGGCAGGCTGGCGCCCGCGAGGTTCACATGAGAATCGCGTGCCCTCCCACCATTTCTCCCTGCTTCTATGGCGTCGACACGCCCAGCGAACGAGAACTCATCGCCGCCAACAATACCGTCGAGGAAACGCGCCGTTTCATCGAAGCCGACACGCTAGGCTATCTCTCGCTCGGCTCGCTGCGTCAGGCCGTCGCCGATACTGACCAGCGCTTCTGTTACGCCTGCTATACCGGCAACTACCCAACCGATCTCGTGAATATTCAGGAACTACGCGCAGCCCGCAAATAGACCAGGCCACGAAGTCGCACCAGCCGCCAATAAATTGACGCGCCAAGAACGAGCTTGCGTATTTTTTCGGCCGACGAGACCCGAAGTAACCAGTCGGACTACGACACGCCCAGCCCCCACGCCTGCCCCAAGATGGTGCCCTGGCAACCTCAGCAACCCGTGAAGTAACCTAAGCGGCTACATCGCGCGCGACAATACTGGAGTCGATGCGCACGAAGTAGTCCGATCACCTCAGCGAATCGTGCTTCGAAACAGCGGCCACTTTGAGGCCCGCATGCTAAAATCGAACTCGTTAACCCACCATGGAACGTGCAGGCCGCCTCCTCGGCAAGTTGAGAATCCCTGCTGGCTGCGTCAGTCCCGAAGAACTGGCACGAGCCGCGTGGCCCTCTGCCGTCGGCAAAAAAATCGCTGCACGATCAAATCCCGTATCGCTGGTTCGCGGTTGCCTTTTGGTTGAGGTGGAGGACACGCTCTGGCAGCGGCAACTGACCACGATGCGAAGCCAAATCGTCCAACGCATGCGCGACGTTGCGGGCACCGACATCGTCAAGGACATAGCATTCCGTCCGATGATGCCCAAACGCACACCCCAGCGCGCTGAGATCGTCAGGCAAACAATCGCGATCGGCGGCGACGATGCCGATCTCATTGCCGATCCCATCTTCCGCAGCGTTTACATTCGCTCCCGCAAGAAGGCTAGTGCTTGAAGATAACCGATGAGAAGGTGCGCTACGTCGCCGGACTGGCAAACCTGGAACTGACTTCGAGCGAAATCGCTCGCATGGCCCAGGAACTTGACGAGATCCTGACCCACATCGACAAACTTGAGGAACTCGACACCACGGGCGTCGCCCCTATGGCGCAAGTACTGTTTGACGCCGGCGATACCGCCACCCTCCGCCCCGACGTCGAACACACCCCGCTCGTGAATGCTGAAGCTCTGGCCAACGCGCCTCTCGCGGGTGCCGGCTTCTTCAAAGTGCCCAAGGTGATCGAGCGATGAGTCCCGATATCGCGTCCTTGACCATCGATCAGGTTCAAGCCGGATTGCGCGCCAGAACCTTCAGCGCCGAGGAACTCGCTACCGCCGCGCTCTCGTTCGCCCAAGCCGAAAATCCGAAAACGAACGCGTATCTCACCTTCTCTGCCGATCGGGCACTCGAAACCGCTCGCCGCGTCGACTCCCAACTGGCCGCCGGCAACGATCCCGGCCCACTTGCCGGCGTTCCTATCGCGGTGAAAGACGTAATCGTCACCCGCGGTCTGCGGACCACCTGCGGCTCGCGCCTGCTTGAACACTACGTTCCGCCCTACGACGCCACTGCGATTCAGCGGCTTGAAGGCGCTGGCGGCGTCATCATTGGCAAAACCAATTGCGATGAATTCGCGATGGGATCGTCGAATGAGAACTCGGCGTTTGGCCCTGTTCGCAATCCGGCGGCCCTCGATCGCGTCCCCGGAGGCTCCAGCGGGGGCTCGGCGGCTGTAGTGGCGCAGGGTACCGCGGTCGTGTCGCTCGGCTCCGATACCGGCGGCTCCGTCCGGCAGCCTGCATCGTTCTGCGGCATCGTCGGCGTTACTCCCACCTACGGGCGAGTGTCCCGCTACGGCTTGGTGGCCTTCGCCAGTTCCCTCGACCACATCGGCCCGTTCGCCCGCAACGTGAAGGACGCCGCAACGCTCCTCCATACCATCGCCGGACGCGATGAGTCCGACGCCACCTCTGCGCTCGCTCCAGTCGACGACTACAACACCGCCCTCACCGGCAACATCAAGGGCCTCCGCGTCGGCCTCCCGCGTGAGTACTTCAAAGGACTGGCCAGCGAGACCGGCGACGTCATCGCCCGCGCCGTCGACGAACTTAAGCGCCTCGGCGCCGAGATCGTCGACATCAGCATGCCCGCCACCGACTACGCCATCGCGTCGTACTACATCATCTGTACCGCCGAGGCGAGCGCCAACCTCGCCCGCTTCGATGGAGTCCGTTACACCACACGATCCGCCAACGCCACCAACCTGAGCGAGATGTACCGGTTTTCTCGTGGCGAGGGATTCGGCGCCGAGTGTAAGCGGCGCATCATGCTTGGAACCTACGTCCTCAGCGCCGGCTACTATGACGCCTACTACCTGAAAGCCCAGAAGGCGCGCACCCTCGTCGCCCGCGATTTCTCAGAAGCGTTTCAGAAGGTCGACGCCATAGTCACTCCCGTCTCGCCCTTTCCTGCTTTCAAACTCGGCGAAAAGACCAGCGACCCAATGGAGATGTACCTCTCCGATATCTACACCATCACCGGTTCCCTGGCCGGCGTCCCCTGCATGAGCGTCCCCGCCGGCAACACCGCCGCCGGACTGCCGGTTGGACTTCAGATTCTCACCAAACACTTCGACGAGTCCACCATGTTCCGCCTCGCTCACGCCTACGAACAACGATAGCCTCAAACTCACCACCTCCTACCCGTCGACTGATATAAATAGGAACGAAATGCCTGCCGACGCTATATCCCGCGCTCTCGATTCCCTCGCGATTGAAATCCCCTCCTGGGGGTTCGCCAATACGGGCACCCGCTTTGGCAAATTCATTCAGCCCGCCGCGGCCACCACGCTCGAAGAAAAATTCAGCGACGCAGCCCAGGTTCACAGCCTCACTGGCGCATGCCCCACCATGGCCCTCCACGTCCTTTGGGACCTGCCGCAAGGCGTGGCTAGCGCCGGCGAGGTGCACCGCCTCGAAAACATCTACGGAGTGCGCGCCGGATCCATTAACCCCAACGTATTTCAGGATCAGAACTACAAGCACGGATCGTTCGGAAATCCCGACGCCTCCATCCGCCGTCACGCGATTGCGCATGTCGCCGACAGCATCGAAATCGGTAAATCACTGCGCAGCCGCGACGTCTCCCTCTGGTTCGCCGACGGCTCCAACTACCCCGGAACCGCCGTCATGCGCCATCGCAAACACTGGTTCGAGGAAGGACTCCGCGAGTGCCACGCCCTCCTCGCGCCGTCGCAGCGGATGCTCGTCGAGTACAAGCCGTTTGAGCCCGCGTTCTATCACACCGATATCGCCGATTGGGGCATGGCGCTCCTCTTCGCGCGTGCCGCCGGACCCCAGGCCAAGGTGCTCGTCGATACCGGACATCACTACCAGGCTCAGAATATAGAGCAGATCGTCGCCTGGCTGCTCGACGAGGAAATGCTCGGCGGCTTCCATTTCAACGACCGGCGCTTTGCCGACGACGACCTCACCCTCGGATCCATCGACCCCTATCAGGTCTTCCGCATCTTCCACGAAATCCTGCTCTGGGAATTCGAGACCGGACGGAAGGCCGATATCGCCTATATGGTCGATCAGTCGCATAACCTCAAGGGAAAAATCGAGGAGACCATCCAGACTGTTACCACTGCCCAGGAAATCTACGCCAAGGCTTCGCTGGTCGATCACAGCAAGGTGCTTGAGTACAACGCCAAGAGCGATCTCATGCGCGCCGAGCGTTGCCTCAAAGACGCCTTCTCCACCGACGTGCGGCCAGCCATGGTTGAGTGGCGCAAGTCCAAAGGATTGCCCGAGGATCCCCTCGAGGCCTTCTGGCAAAGCGCTTATATTGAACGCGTAACCGCCCAGCGAAGTGCCAGGAATGCAGCCTCCATCTCCAGCTACGCGTAGCCGAGATTTCGTACCTACAGGTCTTTTCCCCCGCAAGCGGCTAGCCATTCGACTAACACTTACCTAGAGTGCTTTATCGATTCGGCTAAATCGTTTCAATTTCAAGACTTACAGAAGATCGCAAATTGCGACGAATTGGGTCCGTGTTGCAACCTCAATCGCTAGTACAGGTTGCAAACGTTTTTTTGTTGACTTTCTAAACGGATCGGGCTTACCATTCTGTTTCACTACTACGTGAGATTAGTGACAACCTAACCGAGGTGTATGAGTCTACGCATGACTTTCCAAGTCGGTGAAAAAGTCGTTTACCCGAACCATGGCGTCGCGACCATCGAGAACATCAGCCAGCGTTCTTTCGGTCCCCGCTTTGAACGGTTCTACCTTCTCAGACTGAGTTGCAACAACATGACGGTGATGGTCCCCTTCTCCCACGCGGACGAAGTGGGATTGAGGAAGGTAACAAAGAACGGGGACATTTCCCGGGTACTCTGTTTCCTCGCCACCGGCAAGTGTAAGAGCAACGCGGATTGGAAGATCCGGTTCAAAGAAAACTCGGAGAAGATGCGCAACGGCAGCATGCTTGAGATCGCTGAAGTCTTCAAGGCGCTCCTCATCATTCAATGCGAAAAGCCGCTCTCTTTCCGCGAAAAGAAGCAGCTTGACCGGTCACGCCAGATGATCGTCAACGAGGTCTGCATCTCCCGTGGATTGCGCGAACCCGATGCCATCACGCTGCTCGACAGCGTGCTTGAAAAGTCAAATCTGCGCGTTCCTGAAGCGCTCTAATTATCGGGGCGACCATCCCCGATTGCCATTGCGGACCGCATAGCCTGAGGATATCCTTGTTTATCCGCTCCGCATGACAGGCAAATCCATCGCCCATTTCGACATCCTCGAGGAACTCGGCCGGGGCGGAATGGGCGTTGTCTATAAGGCCCGCGACCAGCGGCTCGACCGCGTGGTGGCCCTGAAACTGCTCCCCCCGGATACCACTAACAACCCCGACCGCCATCGCAGATTTGTCCAGGAAGCCCGCTCGGCCTCAGCGCTCAATCACCCCAACATCGTTCATGTTTACGAGATTGGTGAGTCAGACGGCGTCTCCTTCATCGCCATGGAGCACGTCCAGGGCAAGACGCTCGGCAGTCTTATTCCGCCCGGCGGTCTCCGCCTCAACGAATTGCTCCGCTACTCAGGGCAAATTGCAGCCGCCCTCACCGCCGCCCACGCCCGCGGCATCATCCATCGCGATCTGAAGCCGTCCAACGTCATGGTGAGTGACAGCGGCGACGTCAAACTACTTGACTTCGGACTGGCAAAACTGATTGAACCCTCTACTGGCCAATCGGAAGCCACCAGAACATTGGCACAATCGCTTACCGCCGAAGGCACCGTCGTCGGCACCACTGCGTACATGTCGCCTGAGCAGGCCGAAGGGAAGCATGTCGACGCCCGGTCCGACATCTTTTCCTTCGGCGCAATGCTCTACGAGATGGTTACTGGCCGCCGTCCTTTCTCCGGCGACAGCCACTTGGCAGTTCTCTCAGCAATCCTCCGCGATGACCCTGCGCCAATTCAAGAAACGCGCGGCGACCTGCCGCCGGAACTCGATCGAATCCTCATCCGCTGCCTCCGCAAAGACCCCGACCGCCGCTTTCAGCACACCGGGGACTTGAACGTCGCGCTTCAGGAACTCCGGGAAGAATCTGATTCCGGTGTCGCTCGCACTGCCCCTTTCAAACCGCAGCGCGCGCGGAATTGGAAGCTGCCTGCCGCCATCGCAGCGGTCGTCCTTGGCGGATTGGTTCTATGGCGTTTTGGAGGCTCTCTCCTTCCGAAAGCCTCCCACGGCACCCTCCAGGCTGCCGCACTCACCACCGTGCCAGGACTTGCCTTTGGCCCGTCCCTCAGCCCCGACGGCAAGGAGTTCGCCTTCAGCTCCAACCGCTCAGGTCGTTTCGAGATCTATGTCCGGTCCGCCAACCCGGGCGGCGCGGAAAGGCAGATCACCAGCGACGGCCAGCAGAACATCGAGCCTACGTGGTCCCCTAATGGATCCACCATCGCGTTTCACTCCGCGGCGCGACGCGGAATCTGGGCGGTCCCTACATCCGGCGGAACGCCTGTCCGCCAGCTCGCGCCGTTTGGCTCTCATCCGGTTTGGTCACCCGACGGCTCAAAGGTCGCCTTCCGTTCCACTGAGCCCAGCGACCTCGCCTGGTTCGATATGGAGGGTTCCGGTGAATCGGTCATCTTCACCGTCGGCTTCGACGGTTCCGATCTCCGTCAGATAACCACCGCTGGCAATCCCGAGGGAAAGCACGCTGACCCCGCCTGGAGCGCCGACGGCAAACAGATCGTGTTCACTTCGCTCGGCGCCATGGGGACACGTACGGCCAAAAACTCATTGTGGACAGTTGATCTCAATTCCGGCGTTCTGACCCCGATCAAGTTCGGCAGCCTCGGCGGAGCATCCAGCCCCGTCCTGACTGCAGACAACAAGACGATCTATTTCTCCGCGCTCGCGCCGGATGGATTCGGAATCTTCGCCACCAGTACGAAGGGCACCGACGAATCCATACCCATTTACCGCAGCGGTCGCGAAGCGCCGATGTCCCTCCACCTGTCCCGCGACGGTCGCCGGCTGTTCTTCGCTCATGCGGTGAACGTGAGTCAGATCTGGCAAACCCAGGCTGGCTCCCAGGAGTCCATCGCCCTTTATCAGGACGAAGTAGTTCGCGCCAAACTACCCGCCTACTCACCCGACGGCAAACAAATCGCCTATGTGGTCCAGCCGCAAGACGCTAGACAGGACCTCTGGGTGATGAACGCGGACGGCTCCAACCCAAGGGTTCTCGTGTCAGAGCCAGGATATGTCAACGGACCCGGCTGGTCAGCCGACGGCAAATCGATCTATTTCTCATTCTTTGTGACCAAGAAGGCCGAAATCCGGCAAATCCCTGCCGGTGGTGGTCCGCAGACGACGGTATTCGAAAGCCCTAAGTCCCGCAATCGGGCACGCGTCAGTCCAGACCAGCGTGAGTTTATCTATGACGTTCCAAAACCCGTCAATATCTGGAGTCAGCCTCTCCCAAACGGCGCCCCAAAGCAGCTGACCTTTGAGCGCGAAGGAGCGGGCTTTCCCAGATTCTCACCGAACGGCGATTGGATCGCCTACGGTGTTACCTCTGGCGAATCTACCTTCGTCGCGGTTATGGACCGCCATGGCGGACAGCAGCGCATGCTCGTCAAAGAACCCGGTAGTCATTATGCATATGGGTTCAGCGACGACAACCGCCGCATCGCCTATGCCGCCTGCCCCGGTGGTGTCTGGAATATCTTCTGGGTCGACCGAATCACCGGCCACACTCAACAGGTGACCAACTATACCGCTTACGGTTCTGTGGTCCGAAGCCCGGAGTGGCGTCCGGGAACCGAGCAGCTCGCCTACGAGTTCACTCAAGTCAAAGGCAACGTCGCCGTGCTCGAACTTTCCAAATAAATAGGCTTGACGCTTCCGTCAACTAGTGCTAGATTTTTAGCATGTGCTAGAAAATTAGCACAAGAACCTATGACCGTTCCCATCACCAAACTCAGCCGCCGCGAGCGCCAGATCATGGATATCCTCTATCAGCATGGCAAAGGCACCGCCGTCGAAGTCCGCGATGCCATGAACGACGCCCCCGGCTATTCCGCGGTTCGCGCCATGCTTCGAGTGCTTGAGGAAAAAGGGCATGTGCGGCATGAGCAGGACGGACTGAAATACGTCTTCGTCCCCACGGTCGCTCGCGACAAGGCGAAGAGGTCGGCAATGCAGCACATGCTCAACACCTTCTTCGACGATTCGCCGGAGCAGGTAGTGGCAGCCCTGCTCGACGTGTCGAGCCGGCTGAGCCAGGACGAGTTGGAGCGGATGGCGAAGATGATCGACAAAGCCAGACAGGAGGGCAGATAGATGACGAGCTCGCACATAACCCTGGTATTCAATCTCCTGGCGGCAGCGGGTTGGAAGAGCATCGTCGTAATGGCGATTGCGGCGCTCGCCACAACGCTATTGCGGAGTCGGTCAGCCGCCGCGCGACACTTCGTGTGGACCCTCGCCTTCGCCGCGCTCCTCATTCTCCCGCTCCTGTCTTTCACTCTTCCCGCGCTCTACCTGCCGGTCGAAATGACGAATCAGGCAGCAATCTTCAAAACCGTGGCCACTCCGCAACCGGCAACCACATTCACTCCCGCTGTTAAAGGCGCGAAGCCCCAAGCATCCCCGGCACCGGCCAGCCGCATGCCGGACGCCCGCCGATGGATCGTTCTGCTTTGGGCTCTCGGCGTCGCTGGCGTGCTCCTAAAGACCGCTGTCGCCTGGATCAAGCTCGCGGCTGTCCGTCGCAACGCCACTCCCGCCGCGACGCCTGTTGAACTCGCCCGCTCACTCGGAATTCATCGCTCCATCGAGGTGCGCGAAACGCACGACCGCCAGATGCCGTTCGCCTTCGGCCTACTCAAACCAGCCGTCTTGATGCCCTCGGCGAGCGTCCGGTGGGACGACGAGCGTCGCCAGGTCGTCCTGTTGCATGAACTCGCCCACGTTCAGCGCGGCGACCTCGAAACGCATCTGCTCGCCCGCGTCGCTCTCGCTTTCTACTGGTGGAATCCGCTGGCTTGGTTTGCCTGGCGTCAGTTTCTGAACGAACGCGAACGCGCTGCCGACGATCTGGTGCTGGCTTCCGGGACGCTCCCGTCGGGGTACGCCCGCCACCTGCTCGAAATCGCCCGGACTATGCATTCGGCTCCGGCTACTGCAATCGCCATCGCCCGGCCTTCACAGCTTGAAGCGAGAATCCGCGCCATTCTCGACGCTGGCATCAACCGCGGAACTCCTGGCCGCATCGCCGCCGGCGCCGCAGCCCTTGCCTCCATCTGCCTGCTCGTCCCGCTCGCAGCCCTACGAGCGCAAGCCCCCGCCGCCCCAACCACTCAGGCCGACATCGACGCGACTATAAGAACCGCCCAGTCACAGAAGAGTCCGGAATTGCTCGATAGTGCCGCCAAAGCAGCAACCTCTCAATCGAAGCCCGAAATCGCCCGGAAACTCCTGGACGCCTCCGTCGACGTCCGGCGCCAGTCGTTCGGTGAACGCAGCCCTTCTTACGCCATCGGCCTGCGCAACCTGGCCGACTTCAATCGCAGGAATGGCAATGTGCCCGAGGCTGAATCCCTCTATTCACAGGCCGCGGGTCTGCTCGCCGGACAACCGGAGTCCGCGCCAGCGCTCACCGGCCTCGGTCTGTGCGCCCTCTCCTCCCGCGATTCAGAGAAAGCCGCCGGATACTTCGCACAAGCCCAGGCCGCCGATCCCGAACGTGCAGGAATGCCGCTTACCTGGCTCGCCGTCACCCAAAACCAAAACGCCGGCGACGAAACGGAAAAGCTCTTCATGCAGGCTCTGGCGCTGGAAGCACCCGGTTCAGCGGATTACGCTGCTACCTCTGAACTCTATGCGCGCTTTCTCCGCCGCCACAATCGAGACGACGAAGGCGCTGCCGTTCTTGAGCGCGCCCGGCAAACCCGCCGGGCGTTGGGTTCCAAACCAGCGATGAGTGCCGGAGTTCATCGCGCCGGTAAAGGCGTCACCATGCCCGGCTTGCTTTCCAAAGTTGAGCCGCAGTATAGCGAAGAAGCTCGCCTCGCAAAGTACGAAGGCACCGCCGTAGTGTATGCCGAAATCGGCGTCGACGGAGTTCCGCACAATATCCAAATCGTTTCCGGCGTCGGCTTCGGACTCGATGACAAAGCCATCGAGGCGGTAAATCAGTGGCGCTTTAAGCCAGGGATGTTCGAAGGTCAACCGGTAACGGTGCAAGCAAATATTGAGATTAACTGGCGCCTGCTTTAAGATTTTAGAAAGTACTTTACATCACGAAGAGATACGCGATATACTGCGTCCAGGCAACCTTGGACGCAGTTCCATGATCAGTATTCGAAAAGTCCTCTGGGCCTTGCCGGCTGCATTCTTCGCCGCCGCTTGCGCCTTCTTCGTCTATTACACTCTCAGGCTCGCGTACGTGAATCTGGCGGACGCTGGTGTGGCCAGCCATCGCCAGGCTGGAATGTACATCGGTGCCGTTGCCTTCCCGCTCGCATCCCTGGTGTTCGGATACTTGAGTTTTCGCTGCGGAAAAGTGGCCCGCAGCCGTTAGCGTCTCATCCGCGACGTGCTGCCAGTTCCGACTCCAGATCCCGCAGCAGCCGCGCATTCATTTCGGTCCAGCCACTCGTAACGCAGGCGTCTGCTCGCCGCAGACCATCCGCTGCCCGCTGCGCCGCCTCAAAACACCGGCCCTCCGCTATCAGGACCGCTGCCTCCGCCCGCAACTCCACAAAATGCTCCACCGGATAACCACTCCGCGGACGCGACAGCCATTGCCTTGCGCGAACCGCGTCACCAGCATGCCGCGCCGAGAAGTAAGCCGCCTCCAGCGCAACCAGGCGAGCACGCACCCCCAACGACTGTGTTTCGATCGCTTGATTCAAACACTCCACCGCCGCCGCGATCTCGTTCCGATCCAAATGACGAACGTAGGACTCGATCGGCGTTCCGGTCCACTCCGGCTGCCATTGAGCCGGACGCACCGGTGTCACCCACGACATCATCGGCAGCGAACGCAAACAGCATTGTTCAGCCGCGTCTCCGCCCTTCAGTAAATCATGCAGCGGTGGCTGTTCCCGGCCAAGTCGCGCTATCGAGACGGATACCTCGATCAACGCCGCCAGCGCCCATGCCGCTACCAGCGTCTCCCACCGTCCGCTGAGCATCGAATTCGCAGTGAACGAGAGAACCAGCGCCAGGATCAACGTGATGTACTTCGCCAGCGCGCCGCCACCAAAGAACATCATCAGCCGCAAACGCAAGGAATGCGTGTCCGGCGGTGCAGCGGCAGCTGAACCTTGAAAGTAGCCAAATTCCGGCATCCAGCGCATCCGCCAGCCGTCCGCCAGATGAATCCAGCATAAGGGACCCAGGTGGAATCTTTGAAGACGCAATCCGGCGATCTCGCCGCCCACTGCTGTCCCCAGACCGTGAATGAGGATCTGCAGATAAAACGTCGCGATCAGCAGCGGAACAATCGAAAGGGCGAACGAGAAGAATCCGCTCTGAAATGCGAACGCGATGATCAGTAGCCCAGCCACGGGCAATCCAGCGCGTCTCATACCGCATCTATCGGCTGAAGACGTCTTAGGGATTAGGGATTTTGCTTAGTCCGGTAGTAGGTAGCCTACCGGGCAGCCCAGAACTCTCTATTTCTTGACGGCATAGGAAAAATCCCAGGTCATGATCGCCAGCATCGGACGGTCCTCGGCTGGAGTGAATTCCACAATCGCGTATTCCCCAGGCTCCAGGGGCTTCTTTGGCCAGATCTTATACAGATCGCCGGCCGACTGATGCCGGAATACTTCTACCTCGTCCTGCTTCTCCACAATCTCTTTCGTAACCGGCACGATGGTTAACTCCTCCACCACGCGGTTACCCTTGCGCGCATTCAACCGGACCATGCCGAACCGCTCCTCGCGCGTCAGTCGGATATAGAATTCCGGCAGCGGGGAATCCACCACGTTCGCCGAGGTCGGCCCGTCTACTTCGAGCGTCCCCTTCCCCGCGACGATCGGAATCGGACTCATCATTTTGAGCAGATTCCTTTTCTTGTCGTTGGCAATTTTCGTGTCGGCCAGAGGAATCGTCTTGAGCTTGTCGCCGGCCACCAGGTACACCCCGGGCTCCACCGGTACCCGCGCCACCTCCTCGCGCATCGCCCGTTCTGCTTTGTCTTCGGCAGCACTGACGGTAGCCTCTTCCTTCTCCTGCGCCTCGCGCGACTCAGCCTCACCTGCGGTCCGCTTCAGATCAATCATGTCGAGCGGAATTTCTTCCCAGTCGCCGCGCTCGGTAGAGTAGTACCGGACCCGGTCTTCCACCACTTTGTACTCGCGCACCAGCTGAAAGGTGCCGTCTTTTAAATAGAGGCGTGTGGTGGCGGCGTAGGCGATAATTGAGAGTAATAGCAGAACGACGAGGGGTCTTGTCATGCGCGCCTCCTGTTTTTATTATCGTGGACCAGCCATGCTGCTAGCCCTGGCTTTCAGTTGGCGTGCCGACGCTCAACGCCTCGCGTACTCAACATATCTCGGAGGCGCCAACTCCGACATCATCCACGCCCTCGCGGTAGACAACGCCGGCTTCGTCTACGTCACCGGCGAAACCTTATCCGCCGACTTTCCAGTCACACCGGGAGCGCTCCAAACCAAGCACGGCGGCGTCCCGCAAAACGTGTTCTTCATCGGCGACGAAGCTAAGACCGACGCCTTCGTTGCCAAACTCGCGCCGGGCGGCGGCGCACTCATTTGGTCCACCTTCCTGGGCGGATCCAAACGCGACGTCGGCACAGCCATAGCCCTGGACGCGGACGGCTCAGTCTACGTTGCGGGAACCACCGACTCCGCCGACTTCCCGACGACGCCATCGGCTTTCCAACGTACCGGCACTCCCAATCTGCCGCATGGGTTTGTCGCGAAAATTAATGCCTCAGGCACTGCCCTGGCATTTTCCACGCTCGTTGGCGGCAGCGGAATGGACCTCATCACCGCGCTCACCATCGATCCCGACGGCAACCCCTACGTCACCGGCTACACCAGCTCGCAGGACTTTCCCACGTCGCCCGGAGCCTGGCAGAGAGCCCCAGTCGCTCCGCCCAGCCCTTTCGGCGTGGTATCGAGCGGCTTCGTCACCAAGCTCAACTCCACCGGCACCGCCCTCGAGTACTCAACCTTCCTCGCAGGCTCGCAAGGATCTACCCCCTCCGGCATCGCGCTCGACCGCTTCCGCGACGCTGTGGTGGTTGGCACAACCAATTCCGCCGACTTCCCCGTAACGCCCGGCTCCTATCAGGATCACCCCGCTGCCCCACAACAAGCCTTCGCCTCGAAAGTCCTTTTCACAGGCACGGCGCTCATCTGGTCTACTTTTCTGGGCCGCGATAAAGCCTCCGCCTCCGCCGTGGCTGTGAACGCTGACGGTTCGGTGTTCATAGGCGGCTCGCTCAGTTCTTCGTCGCAGCCCGATGCCTTCGTCATGCGGTTCAGTGAACAGGGCTTATATGGTTATTCGACGGTGGTCAGCGGCCAGAACGGCGCCACCATCGACGCCATAGCGGCCGACAACGCGGGCAACGTCTATGCGGCCGGAGTAACGCGCTCGCGAGATCTTCCGGTCACAGCCGATGCCATCACCGGTTCCTTCGCCGACGCGCCGTGCGTGTCGGTGACACACACGCCCTTTACGGATTCCCGGACCATCTCCAACTGCGGCGACGCTTTCGTCCTGCGCCTCAACTCCGAAACCACCCGCACCTTCAGCACCTACTTCGCCGGCAACGACCGCGATGAAGCCACGGCAATCGCCGTCGACTCCGCTGGTTCCATCTACATCGCCGGATCGTCGCGGTCAGCCAACCTTCCTGCTACCGGCTTCCAGCAGAGGGCCAAGGGCGGGACTTGCGTTTTCCAGGCGTCCCCCTCCGCCAATTCAGCCACCACCTGCGAAGACGGCTTCGTCGCGAAGTTCGCCGCACCCGGTTCAGCCGTCGACTTCACCGTCTTGAACGGCGCCTCGCGATTACCCGGCCCCGTGTCGCCCGGCGAGATCGTTCGCTTCCTTCCACCCAGCTTCTCCTCGCGCTACAACCCGGTCCAACTCGCGGTCAATGGCGGCCCCGTTCCGTTGCTGAAGGACGAGGACGCAGAACTCGTCGCCTCCTTGCCGGCCTCACTCGCCGGCCTCGACTCGATTGCCGTGAATCTGAATGCGGGCCTTGAATTTCCAGGGACGCTTCACTTCGTCGGCAACGCGCGGATTCAAGTTGCTGCTGCGGTTCCGGGAATCTTCACGGTAGGCCGGTCGGGAGTAGGACAGGCGGCTTCAGCAGCCGCAGGCTCCGAAGTGGGCATCTTTGTCACCGGCGTCGACAACAACCCCAGCATCTATGTAGGCGGCAAGATCGCCACCATCACCTTTGCCGGTCAGGCGCCCGGCGAACCTGCCGGTGTCACCCAAATCAACTTCCGTGTTCCCGCACTCGACCCCGGGCCTCAGCCTCTTTTTGTGGCTTGCGGCAACCTTGTCACCAGCCAGGCAGGCGTCTTGTTGACCGTGGTTCGCTAACATTGAGTTGATGAAATACAGGAAACTCGGCAAGACAGGAATCGACGTCAGCGAGATTGGCTACGGCGCGTGGGGCATCGGCGGCCAGCAGTGGCTCGGCGGCCAGGACGACGAGAGCATCGCCGCACTCCGCCGCGCCATCGAATTGGGGCTGACCTTCATCGACACCGCTCTTGCCTACGGAAAAGGCCATAGCGAGAAATTGGTCGGCGAGATCGTCAAATCGACGCCCCACAAAATTTGGGTGGCCACCAAAATTCCGCCGAAGAATCAGCTTTGGCCCGCGCGCCCCGGCATCGGCATCGAGGAAGCGTTTCCGTATGACTGGTCAGTCAAGTGTACCGAGCGTAGCCTGACAAACCTGGGCACCGATACCATCGATCTCCAGCAGTTTCACGTCTGGAATCCCGAATGGATTAAACAGGACGAGTGGCGCCGCACCATCGAGGATTTGAAGAAGTCGGGCAAGGTTCGCCACTTCGGAATCTCAATCAACGATCATCAACCCGATAGCGCCATCGACCTGATCAAGTCCGGAATGATCGACACCGTTCAGGTGATCTACAACATCTTCGATCAGACGCCGGAGATGGGTCTGTTCCCCATCTGCCAGCGCATGGGCATCGGTGTCCTGGCCCGCGTACCTCTCGACGAGGGGACGTTGACCGGAACCCTGACGCCCGAAACAACGTTCGAGCCCGGCGATTTCCGCGCCCACTACTTCCGCGGAAATCATCTCGCTCAAGCTGTCCAGCACGCCGAAGCGCTGAAGAAGGAACTCGTGGATCAGACCGACACGCTAGCCGAAACCGCGCTGCGTTACATCATCTCCCACCCGGCAGTCAGCACCGTGATCCCCGGCATGCGCAGAATCTCCACCGTGGAATCAAGCATGTCGGTATCCGCCAAAGGCCCGCTGCCCGGTTCACTGCTCCAGCGTCTGTCAAAACACGCCTGGAACAAGAACTTCTACTCTTAAGATGTGCGGCGGGGGCGGCTCCACTGCCTCCGCTAACTACTTTGCGACCCGGCTCGCCAGTTTCCACTCCGGCCGCAAGTAATGGCACGTATATCCGTTCGGAAAATGCTCCAGGTAATCCTGGTGCTCCGGTTCCGCTTCCCAGAAATCCTTCGCCGGCGCCACTTCCGTGACAACTTTGCCCGGCCATAATCCCGACGCGTTCACATCGGCAATGATCTCTTCCGCCACCCGCTTCTGTTCATCCGACGTATAAAAAATCGCCGACCGGTAACTCGCGCCGCGATCGTTGCCCTGCCGGTTGATCGTCGTCGGATCGTGAATCTGAAAGAAAACTTCGAGCAGGTCGCGAAAGCTGATCGTCTTCGGATCGAAAATTATTTCGATGCCTTCAGCATGGCTACCGTGATTCCGATACGTGGCATTTGCCACGTCGCCGCCGGTATAGCCAACACGCGTTGAAATCACGCCGGGACGCTTCCGGATGAGATCCTGCACGCCCCAAAAACAGCCGCCCGCAAGCACCGCACGTTCCGTTGGCCCAGTCATCTTGTTGTCCACAGTTATGCCCTCTTCTCTTGAGTTTATCCGACTAAGATTCCGGCCTGCCACTTCCTCCAGTGATGTTCATCGCCGAAATCCCATGGAGTTGCCGCACGAGGCGGCCTCGACCGTCTCCAAAAGCTGCGCAGCCTTGCGGAAAAGGCCCGCGCACGCCAAAGGTGAAAACAGGCGGTCCGGCTGGATACACTGGAAGGGAAGGGTTCGCCGCGCTCCTCCCAACATCTAAAGCTCTTTGACTAGCGCTTTCATGCGGAGCCGTCGGCGTCAAGTCTCAATCAGCCTATGCCGGAAAAGACTTACGAACACAAAGAAATAGAAGAGAAATGGTCTGAGCGGTGGAAGAACCAGCCCCACCTCTATAAGCCCCTCGAGGATAACTCACGTCCAAAGTTCTACTCCCTCGAGATGCTGCCGTACCCCAGCGGCTCGCTTCACGTCGGCCACATTCGCAACTACGCCATCGGCGATGCCCTGACTCGCTATAAGTGGATGCGCGGTTTCAATGTCCTCCACCCGATGGGCTGGGACGCGTTCGGACTTCCGGCCGAAAACGCTGCGATCAAAAACAACCGGCAACCCTTCGACTGGACCATGTCGAATATCGCCGAGATGAAGCGCCAGCACCAGCGCATGGGCTTCAGCTACGACTGGAGCCGCGTATTCGCCACCTGCGTCCCCGAATACTACCGCTTGAATCAGTGGTTCTTTCTGAAAATGCTCGAAAAGGGCCTCGCCTACCGCCGTAAGGCGCTGGTGAACTGGTGCCCCGAATGCGGCACAGTGCTCGCCAATGAGCAGGTGGTCGACGGCTGCTGCTGGCGGCACGAATCGACGAAAGTGGAACAGCGGGCCCTCGAACAATGGTTCCTCCGCATCACCCAATACGCGGATGAATTACTCGACGGCTTGACGAAGCTCGAGGGAGCCTGGCCCGACCGTGTGGTGGCCATGCAGCGCAATTGGATCGGCCGTAGCGAAGGCACCGAAGTCGACTTTGGACTCGATGGCGGCCCCGACAAGATCCGCGTGTTCACAACCCGCGTCGATACCATCTACGGTGCCACCTGCGTGATCCTCGCTCCCCAGCATCCGCTGGTCGACAAGCTGATCGCCGGCACTCTCAAGCCGCAGGTGAAGGCGATGATCGACAATGTGGCCCGCAAGGATCCCGACGACCTTGAGAAAGAAGGCCTCTTCACCGGCCGCTACGCCATCAATCCTTACAGCGGCGAAAAGGCGCCAATCTGGATCGGCAACTTCGTCCTCATGGGCTATGGCACCGGCGCCATCATGGCGGTGCCCGCTCACGACGAACGCGACTTCGAATTCTGCAAGCAGTACAACATCCCCATCCACCCGGTGGTCCGTCCCGTCGACGGCGAACTCGCGAATGCGGATACCAGCGCCGCGTTCACTGGCTACGGCATCGTCGAAAACTCCGGCCGCTTCTCCGGCCTGCCAAGCGCCGAGGCGCGCCGCGTCATGACCGCGCTCGCTGAAGATGACAGCTTTGGCAAAGGCGCTATCACCTATCGCCTGAAGGACTGGGGAATCTCCCGCCAGCGCTATTGGGGTACGCCGATTCCCGTCATCCATTGCGAGAAGTGCGGCATCGTGCCCGTGCCGGAGGATCAGCTTCCAGTCGTGCTGCCGGTCAACATCCAGATTACCGGCAAGGGCCGGTCGCCCCTCGAAAACGTACCCGAATTCATAAATGTGAACTGTCCAAAATGCGGAGGCGCCGCCCGCCGCGAAAGTGACACCATGGATACGTTCGTCGACTCGTCCTGGTATTTCTACCGTTACTGCGATCCACAAAACGACAAGGCCCCGTTCGATTCCGCCAAGGTCGCATACTGGTTTCCCATCGATCAATACATCGGCGGCGTCGAGCACGCCATCCTGCACCTGATCTACTCACGCTTCTGGACGCGGATGATGCGCGATCTCGGCCTCATCACCAACGACGAGCCGGCCGCCCGCCTTTTCACGCAGGGCATGGTGATCAAGGACGGCGCAAAAATGTCCAAAAACCGCGGCAACGTCGTCAGCGCCGACGACATGGTGGAGAAGTACGGTGCCGACACCGGCCGCACGTTCGGCCTGTTCGCTGTTCCACCGGAGAAGGATATGGAGTGGACCGACGCCGGTGCCGAGGGCGCCTACCGCTTCCTCAGCCGTGTCTTCCGCTTTGTCACTCGCAACATTGATCGTCTAGGTGCACCCGCCGGCGAACCCTCCGAGGCCGATCGCAAAGCGCTGCGCCGCCTCCATCAGACCATCAAGAAAATCACCGAGGATTTCGACAACCGGTGGCACTTCAACACGTCCATCGCCGCCATCATGTCGCTGGTCAACGAGCTCTACATCCTCGAAGCCGACTTGACCACGGCTGCGCTTGGCGAGGTTCTCGAAAAACTCGTGCTCATGCTTGAGCCGTTCGCTCCCTACGTGGTTGAAGAGATGTGGGAACTGATGGGAAGGACTGGTCCGGTCATGCGTCAGCCGTGGCCCGCTTTTGACGCCGAACTCGCGCGTGAAGAAGCAGCCGAGATCCCCTTACAAGTGAACGGCAGACTGCGATCAAGGCTTGTTGTGCCGTTCGGAACAGCGAAGGAACAACTCGAGAAGCTCGCGCTCGAAGACGACCGTGTGAAGACTTTCACCAGCGGTAAGCAGGTGGTGAAAATCATCGTCGTTCCTGACAAACTCGTCAACATCGTCGTCAAGTAGTCGAGTTCGCCGTTTAGGGTAAGCGGGCGGTTTTACGCCGCCCCGCCCCGTCTACTGTCGGATTGCGACCGTGACGCCCTTTTGAGACGGTACGCCGCCTACGGAAATGATGACTTCCGCATCGGGACGTGAGCTGGCCCCAGTAGGCACCACCACGTTTACCTGCATAAGACCCGCCACCGACTGAGGCGCTGCCCCGGCATACACCACC
The DNA here is from genome assembly GCA_038212445.1 of Bryobacterales bacterium. GTDB lineage: Bacteria > Acidobacteriota > Terriglobia > Bryobacterales > Bryobacteraceae > TMP-7. Next base: position 33,943 of record JBBQUM010000028.1, on the reverse strand, counting down.
GCTGCCTGAACTCCGTCAACCGTCGCTGTAACTTCCATAACCGGTTTCGGCAATACTGCGGCCGCCACCGAACCGCTCGAACCAACCGGATTGGTTTGACCCTCGCCCGTTCCAAAAACCTGAATAATGCTGCCTACAGCCGCGGGATTGCTCGCGCTGTTGTAGCTATAGTCCTGGTTGAGCACTGCACCCTGTCCGGACCCCGAAGAGTCGTTGGTGAAAATCGCCGGTGCTGCCGAAAGTACATTCGCGGAAACCGATAGCGAACCCACGCCCTGATACTCAACCTGTACCTGCACTACCTGTCGCCCGGCAATTTCGTACGGGACAATAGCGTTCACTTGTCCGGCCGACGTATAGAGTACCGGCGCTGGATAATTGTCAAACAACACCCGCGTCCCATAAACGTTGGTCGGAACATGACCCGTACCATCCAGCGTGAACTGCTGCCCGTTCAGCGGACCCAGCACCGAGCCTTTTATCGTTACGATCTCTCCCGGCGCGATGGCTCCCTTCACGCCGCTCGCCGCGTTCGTCACGGAGGCGATAGAGGGCGCTGCTGTCGGCTGGATCGTCAAAGTAACCAGAATCTGAATCGTGACGCTCGAAGCGCCGGACGGAGTCAGTGAGACTTGACCCGTGTAAGTGCCCGCGGGCAAGGTGGTCGGGCTTACCGCTACCGAAAGATTCGCCGGCGTCGAAGCTGTCCCCGGTGTGACGCTCAGCCACGTTCCGCCAAGATTCGTCGAAGCGGCGGCAGTGAACGGGACCGCACCTGTCGTTCCGGTCACAGTAACGATCTGCGGCACCGGAATATTGCCCGTTCCCGCCCCGTAGGTGAAGTTCAGCTGAGTCGGAGCAGCTGTGATCCCTTGTCCCGAAACCACCGTGAACGTGATGGGAACGACCAGGGGATTGTTGCTGGCACCCGCAATCGCGATCGAAATCGAGCCACTGTAGGAGCCCGGGCTCAGCCCTGCGGCGTTTGCGGACACACTAATCGTCTGCGGTGAGCTGCCCGATGTCTGCGACACCTTCATCCAGTTGATCCCGCCGCTCGTCGCGGTTGTAATTGTGAACGGGAACGACCCGCTCTGCGTCGAGAGAGCCAGCGATTGCGCCGGTGGCGCAGCGCCGCCTGTCGCTTGCGTGAACGACAACGCGGCTGGACTCGCGGCCGCAACCGTGGCCGAACTCACAGTCACCGACACCGGCACCGTTACCGGCGCCAGCAAGCCCGGCGACGAGATCGTTACGCCGCCCCGGTAAGTACCAGGGTTCAGCAGGTATGGATTGATGATCACGCTCAAATTCGCCGGCGTACTTCCAAATAGCGGACCCACATTGAGCCAGCTGGTTGAGCCGCCCCCTACCGCCGCGGTAGTCGCGGTGAACGACAGCCGGCTGCCGTCTGTTGAACTGAGAGCGATGGTCTGGGGATCGCTGTTCGATCCGTTGTACGGAATCGTGAATGAAAGACTCCCGGGACTGACGTTCAACAGCGGCGAATTGCTCGCGGTAAGAGTCACCGGCACCGTGATTGTGCCCGCGATCCCGCTACCTGAGAAACTGATTTGCCCTGTGCAGGTCTGAGGTAACGTGAATCCCGTCGTGTTCACGGTCACATTCACGCCCCCGGGCGCAGTGATCACTGCCGGATAGACATTCAGCCAGTTGCCGCAAGTCGACGTCGAGGCCACAATATTCACCAGAGACGATCCCCCGCTTGTCGTGAGTAGGATGCTCTGCGAGATGGGCAAGGTGCCGTTGATCTGATAGTTGAAATTGAGCGAGGATGGCAAAGGCGTTACCGACGTCGCCGTGTTGACGTTTAGCGTCACGCCAAAGGACTGTGGCGGATTCGACGCGCCCGGCGCCGTGATCGTCACCACGCCCGTGTACGTGCCGCTCTGCAAATTCACCGGATTTACGCCAATCGTGATCGTCGCCGGTGTGTTTCCGCCAATCGGACCCACCAGCAGCCAGTTGCCGCTGTTGGTAGCGGCCGTCACACCAAAACCGAGTGAGCCCGCGGTGCTGCCAAGCTGCACACTTTGGCTTAACGGCAATGCTCCACCAGTTTGGTAATTGAAGGGCGCCGGAGCTGTACTCACCGTCAATAGCGGGCCTGCACTGATTACCAACGTCACAGCTATGTTCTGTATAGTGGCCGCGCCGTTGGGCACCCCGACTGCGATGTTTCCCGTATACGTCCCTGCCGGCAATGCATTGGGACTGACAGACACCGTAACCGAGCGTGGCGTATTCGCGATGAGTGGCGTAACCGAAAGCCAGTTCCCCGTCTTAACGGTAGGAGTTAGATTAAAGCTCACCGGCGCGGAATCGGTTGTGAACTGAAGGTTCTGCGAAACCGGGTACGTTCCACCCGACTGATAGTAGAAATTTAGCGTGGAGTTGCTGACCGTAACTGTGGACGTAGTCCCTACAGAAAGCGTGATCGGCACCACCACCGGCGGCCCGAAATTCGGAGAAATCGTCACCGAGCCGTAATAGGTGCCTACCGACATGCCTTGCGTGATAGTGCTGATCAGAAGCGAAGTAGTCGCTGTACCGCTCGCGGGACTAACCTGAAGCCACCCCGCTCCGTTGTTGACCGCTGGCAAAGCCACAAAATCCACCTGACCCGCAAGCCCATCCACCAGTAGCGTCTGTGCCGGCGGATTCGCTCCGCCCGCTTGTGCCGAGAACGTCATCGCCGATGGAGTTGTGCTGAGTGTATTTGTGCCATAGGTCCCCACGGCGAACGTTACCGGGACGTCCATGGGGCTGTTCGTCGCGGCTGCCACCGTCACCGTCAGCGTGCCCGTGTAGATACCCGGAGCCAATCGTGTCGCGTCCCCCGCCACCAGTATGTTAACGGGCAACGACCCGTTCACCTGGTTGGAGATGAACCAGTTGCCTCCGTTGAGAGGAGTGAATTTGATGCTGAAGGGGAGAGGGCCGACGTCGCTCTGGATGTTGAGCGTCTGAACGGATGAACTGGCGCCCGCCGGCGCGGAGAAGTTGAGCTGGTTCGTCGACAGGAAGATCGACTGTGCGCTAGCAGCGATGGAAAACGCTAGTAGGACAGCAGTTAGAAGAAAACGAGAATGCCGGATCATGAAATAGCTCCCTTACGACGTACCTGTGAACCTGGGTACTCAAGGGAGCTATCGGCTGTTTCCGCCAGATAATTAAGGCTGGCACCGTACGGCAAGCCCAAAAAGCTAAGTAGAACAGGCTTAGGGCGGATTTGACCCCGCCCTCTCGCGAGCCGCTTACTGTACGGACACCACGACGCCGCTTTGGGTTGGCACGCCGCCCACCGTAACTACGATCGGCTGCTGGCCCGCCCCGATGGTTGCCGGGATGGTCACATTGAGCTGATAGAGCCCTTGCACGTTGCCCGGCGCCCCACCCTTGTAGGACACCGGTGCGTTTACCCCGCCGATCGTCACCGTCACGTCGGCGTTGATAATATTCAGCGGACTCGCACTATTCAGCGCGCCGCTAACACCCGCCGGATTCGTCTGGCCGGCGCCAGTGAAGTACACCGATACCGTACCGCCCCGGGCCGCCGGAGCGGACGCATTGTTCACTACTCCATTGCTGTTTACGATCGCGCCCTGTCCCGTACCGCCCGAGGGTACCGTGAAGATCCCCGGAGCCGTATCTACTACTCGCTGAATAATCGAGCCCGAAACCACGCCCGACCGCCGGATCTGAATTGTGGTCTGGAACCGCCCCGCGATCTCAAACGGCACGATCACCGCCACCTGGTCGTTCCGCACAAAGAGAATCGGTGCGGCAACCCCGTCGAACAGGATTTCCGTCTCCGCCACCTTCGTCGCAAACGTGTTGTTGGCATTGAGGATGTATGGCGCCAGCGTCGTCGGCCCGAGGTTGGTCCCAAAAATGGTGACGATTTCGCCCGGCGCGATCGCCGAGGGCACAAAGCTCGCGCCGTTCACGACTTGCGTAACTGACGGCGGCGGCAAGCCCGCTACCGTCAGCGTTACCGTAGACGTCTGAGTGGCAGCGCCGGGCGCGGAAACCGTCACTGAGCCGGTGCATGTGCCCACCGGAAGCGAGGCAAAGTTCACAGCCACGGTAATCGTCGCCGGTGTGGTGGCGCTCGTCGGTGTCGCCGTCAGGAACCCCGGACAAGTGGTCGCCGTGGTACCCACCGTGAACGTTACCGGACCAGTTGGACTGGTCACTTGCAGCGTCTGACTTGGCACGTTGGTTTGCTGGCCGATGGTGGCGCTAAAGTTGAGCGTCGACGCCGACAACACCAGCGATTGCGCCTGCGTGACCGTCAACGTAACCGGAATCGTGAGCGGACTGTTGTTCGCCCCCGCCGCCGATACCGTAATGGTGCCCTGATAAGTTCCCTGCGACAGGCTGGCCCCGTTCGCCGTGACTGTGAACGACCCTGGAATCGACTGGCTCGTCTGGTTCACCGTCAGCCACGATCCGAAGTTCGCCGATGCCACTACCGTGTAGGCGTTGATGCCACTACCGCTCGCAAGTGAAACGTTCACGGTCTGCGAAGCCGGTGCCTGGCCGCCCGCTGACTGCGTAAAGGACAGCGTGGTCGGCGTCACCGCCACCGTCGCGTTGCCGGTAAGTGTGAGAGTCACCGGAATCGATATGGGCGCAGGGAGCGACGGCGACGTCAGTGTAATCGTCGTTACATTCGTGCCCAATTGCAATCCTGCCGAATTGGTATTCGCAGCCACCTGAATGTTCACAGGCGTATTCCCCGACGTCGGCGTGACAATCAGCCACGGTGCCGGACTCGACAGCGTATAGCTCAAAGCCGACACTGAGTCGGAACTGGTGAGCGTCAGGATCGTCGTTAGCGTATTCCCGTTGTTCTGCTGACCCGTCAGGACAATTCCGCTCTGGCTCAGTTGGACGATCGGCGCCGAACTAACCTGCAGGACGATCGGTACGGATACCGTGTTGGTAGCTCCAGTCGCCGTAATGTTCAGCGTCCCCTGGCAAATCGACGGTCCCGGAATGCCCGCCGGATTTACGAATACGCTTACCGATGAACCACCAGCGCCAGTGGTGCCGCCCGGTTGGCTCAGCGTAATCCACGAAGTTCCGCATCCTGTCGTGGTCGCGGTCACTGTGTAGTTCAACGACCCGCTCGATGACGCGACATTGATGGTCTGGCCTACGGGTTGTGGACCACCAGTTTGGTAAGTGTAGGCCAGCTGACTCGGCGTGACGTTTAACAGCGTGCTGCTGCTGACGTTCAGCGTTACGGGGATGTCGAACGGCGTATTGCCGGCGCCATTCGCAACAATCCTGACGGTACCGGTGTACGTTCCGGCCGCAAGTCCCGCCGGATTCACGCTAATGGTGATGGTAGCAGGCGCCGCCGCGCTCGCCGCAGGTGCGCTCGGAAGCGCTGAAAGCCAGGTCTGGCCCGCCGGCAGGTTCGAGAAGACCGAAATGCCCAGCGAGGTTGAACTGGTACTGAGAATGACGGACTGCGAAGCGGGAGTAGTTCCGCCTACCGAGTAATTAAAGGCCGCCGGTGGAGCATTTATGCTGAGTAACGGAAGCGCGCTAACGGTAAAGTTTACCGGGATGGTCGTGGTCGGGTTCGATGCGCCCGCCGACGAAATCACAACATTGGCGGTGTAGGTTCCCGCCGGCAATCCCGTGGCAGTCGACGCGATTGACAGCGTCAAGTTGGTGGAACCGCCGCCCGATGGAGTGCTCAGCAATCCTGTCGGCGTTACCACCAGGAACGTGCTTCCGCCGTTCACCGCGACGTTGAATTGAAGTGGCGTGGACGTGCTGCTGCTCGACACGCTCAACGTCTGCGGAGCCGGCAGCGAGGTGCCGCTCTGATACGCAAAATTGACCGCGCTTACCGTCGAACCGGCCTGTTGAATTTGGAGCGTCGGGCTTCCAGAGACCGAAAACGTCACCGGAATATTGATCGCCGCCGCGCCGGATGGAGTGATCAGAATCGTGCCGCTGTAAGTGCCCGACGGCAATCCGTTTGGATTCGCCTGCACCTGTACTGTCCCGTTCGGTGGTACTGCACCACTTGTCGGTGACACCGAAAGCCACGCCGCCGGCGGTGCCGAGGGATACGTGACTTGCGCCGTATAGGACACGGCAACTGATAGATTCGAATTAGTCAACGTCAGGTTCTGCGTCACCGGAAAAGCTCCGGTCTGTCCAGACAGCGTCAACGACTGTGGACTCACGCTCAACCCCGCCGACGCCGATCCGGTAATCGTAATGTTCACCGGCACCGTCACCGCTGTAAGCCCGCTGGCGCTGAAAACCACGCCGCACGCATAAGTTCCCACGGAGAGTCCTGCTGTCTCCACGAACACCGTCACCTGGCTCGGGGTGACGGTGGTGGCCGTCTGATAACGGATGTCGCAAGTCGGTAGTGCGCCGCTGGTCGCAATCGAGAAGTTCACCGACGCACCAGACGTGTTCACCGTCACATTTGAAGGGAAGGCCGAGGTCCCAACGGGCGCCGTCACATTGACGGTGCCGGGCGTGATTACAAATGCGTTCGTTTGTCCTATCGCCGTGTCCAAACAACTCACGAGCGTGATGAAAATTCCTACAAAATAAGTCAACTTCCCTAACAATTTCATTTGGTTTCCTCGAAACTTATCCCTTGCGTAAAGAGCAACAAGCACTTCAAGAGCCGTTTATCTTGAAGCAGCCCCGCCGAATCTCCCGATGTACGTCGAGTCAGACGGGTTTCGTCGAAGATTGTCGCGAAGGCGCTTTTGCAACGCCGTGGTAGCGTTAGAGGAGTAGGGGGCTCGTGGTGTCCGACGTCCTGATCCGTACTGAAGGCCTCACCAAAATCTACCGTTCCGGCGATGCCGATCTGGTCGTGTTCGACGACTTGAATCTCGAAGTGCGCCAAGGCGAACGTGTGGCCGTCGTGGGGGCCTCGGGAACCGGGAAAAGCACCTTACTACACCTTTTAGGCGGTCTCGACAGGCCCTCGAGGGGTACGATATACTTTAGGCATCAGGACATCTTCCAGTACCCTGAGGCGGAGCTGTCGCAGTTTCGGAACCGGGAAATCGGATATGTTTGGCAGAATCACTCCCTGCTGCCGGAATTTACGGCGCTCGAGAACGTGATGATGCCGTTGATGATTCGGGGCGCAGCGCCTGCCGAGGCTCAACCCGTTTCAATGGCGAGGTTGGATGAAGTGGGATTGGCGAACCGGGCGACTCATCGTGCCGGCGAGTTATCGGGCGGCGAGCAACAGCGCGTTGCGCTGGCGCGCGCCTTGGTCGGCAAGCCCAGTCTGCTGCTGGCTGATGAACCCACTGGCAATCTCGATTACGGGACCGGGGAGCTCATCATGAACCTCCTCGAGGATCTTCACCGCACTCACGCATTAACTTTTATATACGTGACGCACAATCTTGCATTCGCCGAACGGGGCGATCGCATCCTTAAGTTTGAGAAGGGCCGGTTAAAGTCAGACCCCGGGGATTCCGATCCTCAAGAAGGGGCGCTGCCGGGGAGCAGCCGACTTCCGGATGGGAACGAGGGCAGTTACTATGTTTGAACGTTATACGGAGAAGGCTCGGCGCGTTATCTTCTTTGCAAGATACGAGGCGAGCCAGTTTGGCAGCCCTTATATCGAAACGGAGCATTTGCTGCTGGGCCTGCTCCGGGAAGACAAGGCGCTTGCGAATCGCTTTCTGCGCTCGCACGCCGCCATTGACTCGATCCGAAAACAGATCGAGGCACACACCACTATGCGCGAGAAAGTCTCGACGTCGGTGGATCTTCCACTAAGCCACGAGTGCAAACGTGTACTGGCTTACGGTGCTGAGGAAGCTGAGCGCCTCAGCCACAAGCACATCGGCACCGAGCATCTGCTGTTGGGCCTGCTTCGTGAAGAAAAAAGCTTTGCCGCTGAAATCCTGCATGAGCGGGGTCTGCGGCTGTCCCAGGTTCGTGAAGAAATCGCGCGATCCAGTTCCGAAAAGATGTCGTCCAATCGCCCTAAGGAAAGCTCGCTGCTAGCGGAATTCAGCCGCGATCTGACCCAGGCCGCTATGGACGGTCTCCTCGATCCGCTCATCGGCCGCGACTACGAACTGGAGCGCGTCGTCCAGATCCTCTGCCGCCGCACCAAGAACAACCCAGTGCTGATCGGCGAACCGGGCGTCGGCAAAACAGCCATCGTCGAAGGGCTCGCCCAGCGCATCGCCGACGGCGACGTGCCGTCCTTCCTCGCCGATAAACGTATCCTGGCGTTAGACTTATCGCTGATCGTCGCCGGCACCAAGTACCGCGGCCAGTTCGAAGAGCGCCTCAAGACAATCATGAAGGAGTTGATGGAGAACCAGAACGCCATCATCTTCATCGACGAGCTACACACCCTCGTCGGCGCTGGATCGGCCGAAGGCTCGCTCGACGCCGCTAACATCCTCAAGCCCGCGCTGTCCCGCGGCGAAATCCAGTGCATCGGCGCCACCACGCCGGGCGAGTACCGCAAGTCGATTGAGAAGGATCGCTCGCTCGAACGCCGCTTCCAGGCCGTCAAGGTGCCGCCACCGAACGAGACCGATGCCATCCGCATCCTGTTCGGAATTAAGGAGCGGTACGAGAAGTTCCACGCCGTCGCGTACACGGACGAGGCAGTGGAATCAGCCGTCTACACCTCCACCCGTTTCATTCCAGACCGTTTCCTGCCGGACAAGGCCATCGATCTGATCGACGAGGCCGGCGCTCGCGTCAAGCTGCGCCAGACCACGCTCCCGGGCGAGGTTGCCGACATCCAGAAGCGCATCAAGTTCATCGTCCACCGTATGGAGAACGCCATCGCGAACCACGAGTTCGAGAAAGCGCGCTTCTATTCGGACGAGGAACGCAAGGAACGCGAGAACCTCCGGCAAGTTCGCGAGAAGTATAATCTCGACGACACTTCCACCGGCTGCGTCACCAAGGACGACATCGAGGATGTAGTCGCCCGCTGGACCGGCGTCCCGATGACCGCGATCAAGGAAGAGGAAATCAACAAACTCGTCCGGATCGAGGAAGAGCTGCACAAGCGGGTCGTCAGCCAGGAGAAAGCCATCTCCGCCCTGGCCCGTGCCATCCGCCGCTCGCGCGCCGGGCTGAAGTCACCCAAGCGTCCATCCGGCTCGTTCCTGTTCCTGGGACCCACCGGCGTTGGCAAAACCGAAGTCGCAAGGGCGCTGGCCGAGTTCCTTTTCGGCAGCGAGAAATCCCTGATCCGGTTCGACATGTCCGAGTTCATGGAGAAGCACTCGGTCTCCAAGCTCATCGGATCGCCTCCCGGCTATGTCGGCTACGAGGAAGGCGGCCAGCTCACCGAACGTGTGAAGCGCGCCCCCTACTCCATCATCTTGCTCGACGAAATCGAGAAGGCGCACCCGGATATCTACAACATCCTGCTGCAGGTATTTGAAGACGGCCAGTTGACCGACGGTCTCGGCAATACGGTGGACTTCAAAAACACCATCATCATCATGACGTCGAACCTCGGCGCCCGCTTCCTCGACAAGAAGGGGCAGATGGGCTTCTCCGCGCCCTCCACTTCCGGCATCCCGCCGAAGGTAGAGGACATGGTGCTCGCCGAAGTGAAGCGCGCCTTCAATCCGGAGTTCCTCAATCGTCTGGACGAAGTGATCCTGTTCACTTCGCTCACCGACGACGACCTCCTGAAGATCGTCACCTTGCTCGTCGACCAGGTGAACGTGAACCTGGCCGCCAAGCAGATCAAGATCCACGTCATGCCGGATGCCGCCAAGTACATCCTCGAAAAGACGCTGGTCGACCGCAGCTACGGCGCCCGCCCGCTACGCCGCGCACTGCAGAAGTACATTGAGGATCCTCTATCGGAAGCCCTGATCCAGGGCACGCTCCCCAGGCCTTCGGAACTCGAAGTCTACCTGAGCGACACCGGCATCTTCTGCCGGCAGATCAACAAGGAACTACAGGAACAACCAGTAGGCGCCCCCTCGGACGAAACCGCAATAAGTTCGTCCACCGGCACTCCCCTGTACCTGTTCTAAACACCCCAGGGAGGCGGGCTCACCCCGCCTCCAGCTTCCTTTCGCCCTACACCCTCCAGTCGTCCAACCCTCAGTAGTGCCGCCGCGCCGGTTCGATACGCAATTGTCGCGAATTGAACCGAAAAAGCATGCAGTTTTGTGGATTTTCGCTTCGTTGCGCTTCCCCAGCCACGGCCACTAAACCTAACATCGGCCCATGCTTCTATCCCTCAACGAACGGCTAGGCCGGTCGCGCTTGGTCCATCTCTCTCTGGCCGCAATCGCATTGTTCTCCATTCCAGACTGTGTTGTTGGACAGACCTGGCGAGTCTCGACTTTCGCCGGCAACGGCGTAGGCACCTTTGCCGGCGACGGACACCCGGCTTCTACCGCGTCCCTGAATCTGCCAACAAAGGCGTTCCCCGACACATTCGGAAGCGTCTTCATCGCAGATTTTAGGAATCACCGCATTCGAAAAGTTGACATTAACGGGGTAATCACAACCATCGCAGGCAATGGCACCCCTGGCTTCAGCGGCGACTCTGGACCCGCATCGTCCGCATTATTGAACGAACCAGTCGATGTCCTCGCCGACACGCAAGGCAATCTCTACATCGCGGATCGATCCAATTGCCGCATTCGCAAGATCGATACAGTAGGTACGATCAGCACAATCGCTGGGACCTCACAGTGCGTTCACGCTGGCGACGGAGGAAACGCGAAGGATGCGTCTTTCATCTATCCCGCTGAGCTCGCCCTCGATCATACTGGCAATCTCTACGTGACCGATTCCTTCGCATATCGAATCCGAAAGATCGATATGCAATCCGGGCTCATATCTACATTCGCCGGTAATGGCTTACCTGGATCTTCGGGCGACTTTGGTCCCGCGACTGCGGCTAGCCTATATGGGCCTGGGCCAATAACTTTCGACAACGCGGACAACTTGTTGATAGTAGACAGCTACAACCACAGAATCCGCCGGGTTGATCGAGATGGGATCATCACCACGATCGCAGGAACGGGCACACAGGGTTTTTCCGGAGACGGAGCCGCGGCCACGGCTGCTGAGCTAGCTTTTCCGGGCGGGGTTGCGTGCGGAGCGGATGGCGTTGTCTACCTAGTGGACCGGATCAATCAAAGAATCCGTATGATCGGGCTGGATGGAAAGATCTCGACGATCGCTGGAAGCGGAGTTGAAGGTTATGCCGGCGACGGTCTCCCAGCCCTTCAGGCCGCTTTTGCAAATCCCACCAGTATAAGCATCGACACTAAGCGCAACCTCTACGTAGCCGACCATAATAATCACGTCATTCGATTGATCCAACCACCCGATTCCACGCCGCCGGTCATTACGCCCTTGATGAGCGGAACTCAGGGGGCAAACGGCTGGTTCACGAGTGCCGTGACAGTGTCGTGGCAAGTAACCGATCCTGAGTCCGGCATCGGGCCGACCTACGGCTGCACGCCGTCAAGTCTCAACCAGAATACTGCCGGTACAACTGTGACTTGCCAAGCAACCAACGGCGCTGGCCTTTCAAGTGTGGCCTCAGTGACCCTTAAGATTGACCTGGCTAAGCCCGTAATTCAGGGCATGCCGGGCGGGAATTGCAGCATCTGGCCACCGAATCACAAGATGGTCCAGGTGGCTACGGTAACGGCGAGCGATGCAGGATCTGGGCTTCCCGCCAGCGGACTCAGCTTGAATGGAACGAGCAATGAGCCCCAGAATCCCAGCGATCCCGATGTGCTCATTTCTCCGGACGGCCACGGTGGTTTCATTGTGAAACTGCGTGCCGACCGATTGGGCACCGGCAGCGGCAGGATCTACTCTCTCGTTGCGACCGCCACAGACGTCGCCGGAAACGTGTCCGCAGTGACAACGTCCTGTAGCGTCCCGCACGATCAAGGTCACTGATGTACATCGGGACCCACCTCACCCAGTTGACGCTTCGGGCTCCCGCTGGGTGAGGCGCCCCAATCCCTCGATCGTTTCCCAACTCCCCATAAACTGATCGAAAACGCCCGCGCTTCTCGCGTTCTGAGTGAGGTGCACAAATATGTTTCGTTGAACGCTCCGCGTGCGACGCGAAGCTTGTAGGACCCGGCGACGGCCGCGCGATCCACGTACTCGGCAATGACGTGACCATCAAGATCTCGAACCGCGACACCGACGGTGCCTTCACCATCTGTTGAAGGAGAGCTCGGTCGCTTCAGGGTCCGCCCCACCCACGATGCTGCCTTTATTTAAGAGCTTCGGACAAGCACTGCTAGGTCCCACTCTTGCCGCGCGGGTGACCACTCCGGCGTGCGGTGCCGACTTATCGCCAAAAAGAAAGCCCCGGTACTCAGACGAATCTGAGCCCGGGGCCTCTGCTCCACCCAACGTTCCTACTTGAAGTTCGCCGTCACCGACTTGTCCGCGGTCATCGTCAGCGAACAGGTTGTCGAGGTTCCTGAACAAGCGCCTCCCCAGCCAATCCACGGTTGCCCCGCATCGGGCGTCGCCGTGAGGGTGACCACGGTTCCGCTGGCAAAACTGGTGCCCGTCGGATTCGTCGTCACGGTTCCCTTACCGTTCTTGCTGATCGCGATCTTGAAGCTTGCGCCCCCACCGCCGCCGCCACCAGCCGCTGCCAGGACGAAGTTGGCCGTCACACTATTCTCACCGCTAACGTTAAACGTGCACGTCGACTGTGTGCCGGCGCAGTCCCCTGTCCAGCCGCTGAATGTCGAGCTGCTCGCCGCCTTCGCCGTAAGCGTCACTGCCGTGCCCAACGCGAGCGACGCCGTGCATGAACCACCGCAGTTGATGCTGGTGCCCGTCACGGTCCCACTTCCGGTGCCTGCCTTGACTACGGTGATCGATGAGACGCCTACGTTCGCCGCCGCCATCTGGTCGCCAATATAGTCGCCCAGTTCTCCCCCTAGCGGCGCGGTGCACAATCCATCTCCGCCGCAGACCGCTTTGCCACTGGCCGGATCGAGCGGACCCGAGAACTTGTAGAACTCGTATCTGCGAACCACTGCCTTTGCGCCCTGGCTCAGGTTGCCCTGGCTGTGCAGGACGCCGCTATTGGGGCTGTGCGGATTGTACTGGAGAAGCTTCCATGCCGTCTCTACCTGCCCCGGATTCGCGTCGTTCGGGACCACCGGATTCTCTTCAACCAGATCGTCCACCACGACAGCGTGCTGAACGTCGTTCTTCAGGACCTTTACCCACCTGGGTACGCCGAACTGCAATTCCGGCTTGGGAATTTCCGGCGGCGGCGGAGGTTCCACAGGAATCTCAAAAGCCACCCCAGCCGCGGCGCCGGCCTGCGCCGGAGCGACAATGCTCACCACGGGCAACGGAATCTGCGAAACTCCACTAGGCGCCGCGATCAGCGCTCCGGGATTCTGGGGGTCTTCCACCAGCCATCGTGTGATGGTCTTGCTCGGGGCCCGTCCGCCGTAGCCGAAGTAATAACCGTAGTGCTCACAACCGGGAATCGCGCCCATCACGCAGGAATGGCCAAATGTAGGCGTGAATGACGCCGGTGTGATGGTCGTCACCGTATACTGGCCGTTCACGTAAGGGCTCTCATAGTGAATCACGATACCGAGCGGTGTCGTGACGATAGTGTGCGGAAAACGGGAAGCGGTCCAGACACCCGCCAGATCAGCTGGCGTGACCCCCTGAAGTTCAATCTCAAAACCGTGCGCGTCCTTCCCTGTGTCGTTTAAGACGTCAAAGTTGGATGACGTGCCGAAAATGGTCACCTGCGCCTGTATGGCAGGCGTGGCAATCAGCGCAAGCAACAGTGCGCTCCCTCCGAGTACCGCTCTCACCGTGGAGCGTATGTCTACAGCTCGTCTCATCAAGTGTCTCCTCTTGTGCATTCCCCCGGCGCGAGGTGCCCTCACTGCCGGACTTAATGCTTGAGACAGAGGACTATCTGGACCAACACAACAATCGAAGATGTTTTTTGGGCGCACTACCGTCAGCTGCCCGCCTACCGGCTGATCTCCCGGAACAGCCACGCCTCCGCCGACGTCCACTCGCGCCGCTGTTTCCTCAATCGACAAACCGCCGAAGAGCCGCAGTTCCACGATGCGGCCCTGATCCGGATCATCTGCGACGCCAGGCCAAACAAGTGCGCCTGGTTCTGCCACTTCACCTGCTTCTGGTCTATCAACCGCAAATGGGCTTCATGCACCAGCGCAGTCCCCTGCAGCGTATGGCTCGACCGTTCACCGCGTAACTGCGCCTGCCCCAGTCGCCGCAGTTCGTCATAAACAAGCGGCATCAGACGATCCATCGCCAATCGATCCCCAGCACTCGCGGCGACCAAAAGCTGCGTCACATCGTGCATAGCAGTCTCGAATTACGATCGTCACCGATTCGAAACCACCGCAAAAGGACCTACCGCTAACCGGCCTTCCTACCTCCGCCCACCATAGCGGTGAGCTGCCTGACGACGCCGTTCAGCGCTTCCGATTCAGAGTTCAGTTGCACGGCCGCTGCGGCAGTCTCCTCGGCATTCGCGGCCGCGCCCTGCGTCACTTGCCCCATCCGAGTAATCGCCTTTGCAATCTCGTCAAATCCTCGTGCCTGGTCCTCACTGCCGCCTCTTACTTCTTCCACTAGAGACCTCAACTTAAGAGCTTCCTCAGTAACCGAGCAGTTCGCTACCGCCACTTCATCCACCCTGAGCTTGCCGTCCCTCGATTTCACAACTGACTCCTCGATGAGAACCGCGGTGTCCTTCGCCGCCTGTGTGCATCGCTGCGCCAGGCTGCGGACCTCATCGGCGACGACAGCGAATCCCAGGCCCGCTTCTCCCGCCCGCGCGGCCTCCACCGCCGCATTCAGAGCAAGAATGTTGGTCTGGAAGGCAATCTCCTCGATCGTCTTGATAATCTTCGAGATTTTGGTGCTGTGCGAGTTGATCTCGTCCATCGCCGCCACCGTATGCGCAAGCGAACGATTCGCCGCCTCAAAGTGCTCTCCTGACCGTGTGACCAGGACTGCGGCGGCGCATGCGCTTTCGGTATTCTTTCTCGCCATGGCGTTAATCCCGGTGCCTGATGCCGAAGTCTCCTCGAGTGATGCGGCTTGCTCCGATGCACCATCGGCGAGCGACTGGCTGGCCGTTGTGATCTGGGCGGCAACCGTGCCTAGGTTCTCCGCGCCGCGGTCCAGCTTACCGATGATCTGTTGTAACCCTCGTATGATGTGATGAATCAACAGGGCCACGAAAACTCCGGCAGCCAGCGAAACTGCAATCAGGATAATCGCGATCCAATGGCTGCGCGAAGAGAGGCTTGCACCGTTCTCGTCAGCGGTTGCCATGATATCCCGCCCGGCTTGCGACAGACTCTTTGAAGCCGCCAGTACCACCTTTGAGGGTGTGCGTGAGCGGTCGATCCGGACGCGGTTAGCGCTCTTTAATTCGCCAGCGTCGCACAACCGTTTCATCTCTACATAAGATTCCACCCACGTCGCCAGGTTCTCCCGCATATCGGTAACCGCCTTCTTGCCGCGGGGGGTCTCCAACATCGGCTGCAGTTCGACGAGCGTCTGTTCTACCGTTTTCGCGGAGGTCGAAAACTGCTCTTCAAAGCTTTTCAATTCCGCTGAGTCACCTGTAAGATGCGCGAGCAGCACGGATCGCTGGGCGGCTATCATCCCAACGACAGACACAGAGATTTGGTTGGCCATTTCGACCTTTTTCCCTGTGAACTGCACTGTACTTCTCAGAGCGGAGCTCAGTTCGCTAACCGAGAGGCTCCAAAGGACGCCTACCAGAATCAGCAGCGCGATCATTCCGCCGAAGCATAGCGTCAATCGTTTGCCGATTGTGAGACTGTTCATTGAATGAGGACCCCTGGCAATCACGATTCGACGTCTTCCTTCACGAAACGGCAATGAAATGAGACACCGGCGCGCCAACTAAATCTGCTACCTAGGGGCGATTCTCCATTGATGTTCCATGAGCCTCATCGACAGACTCTAGGCGCCCACGAACAGTCTTGCGCGGTTTTGTGGCTCCAGAGGCCAGTACACGATTAGAGCTTCGCTATTTGCGCACGAACACTCACGCTCTGGCAAACCGGCCCGATAAGCACGCCAGGAGATCGAAATGGACAGTTTCTGCCAAAGCCGCGCCTCTTTGGACGGCGGCGCGTTACCGTCGGCTCGAAGAGCAGTCACCAATATTGGAACAACGCTGTGCATTGCGGTGCTGTCGTCTGGCCTGGCTGCGGGCACCCCGGCCGAAACTGCCGATAGCGGCAATGCTGTCCCCGCACGCACCTGGACGATTGGCGTACAGGGCGGTTTCACGAATACGTTCCAGATGGTTTTGGGAGGCACCTTCGGCGAGGGGGCCGACTGGCAAAACCGGCTCACGGCAAGCGTCAATAATCTTTGGCGTACTGGCGATAGCCTTAGCGTCTTCGGATGGAGCACAACGGATCTGCCCACTGCCACGCCCAACTGGCAGGCCGGACTTATCTACAAAAACCGCATCCTCA
The DNA here is from genome assembly GCA_038212445.1 of Bryobacterales bacterium. GTDB lineage: Bacteria > Acidobacteriota > Terriglobia > Bryobacterales > Bryobacteraceae > TMP-7. The sequence continues at coordinate 17,381 of JBBQUM010000028.1, read as the reverse complement.
AGACTGAGCGTCACAACCTGTTCCTGAGCGGAGGCGTGCAGCGATGGCTGCTCCCCAGCGTTAAGACAGGTGCCCAGGATTGGCTACTTTCCGGCAATCTGTCCTACCTGACCAACTTCAAAGGTCTACCCATAACGGTGAGCGAGGATTCCTGGAGCCTTCTCCGCTCCACTCTCCCGAAAGGTTCGGCTATGTCTACCCAGATCAGCACACAACACACCCTCTTCCGAAGCCATCAAGTCCAGATCGCTCTGCGTCACGGACCTCACCATACTTACGCCTGGGGCTTTTACGGAGCGCAGGGTAATCGGGTTGTGCGCTACGCCGGAACCGTGGTGGTGGTCTGGCATGGCACTACGATCGAGGGAGGATGCCGGCAGCAGTTTGGACTTCAGGACGGCATCCACAACAACCGCTACTGGTCAATGTTGGTAACGCGGCAGTTTAGCGGCCCCTTCGGCCACGCGCACTAAACCGAGGTACATTTCGAGCTGCGTGTTCACAAACAATGCCTCCTGCAACCCGCGCGCATGCAGGCATCTCACTCAAAAGGAGTCTACCCGCCCGACTGGCCCAGCATCAACGCCATTGCCGCCCAGCTCGTCCCGGCCGCCGATATCCACTGATCCTTGCCATGCGGGAACCCGCTCTCTTTGTACCGTTGGACCGGGAGGCTCCGCGTCGTCACCCGCCACGACCCGTCCTCGATCTGCGTCGACCGCAAATACTCTGCTCCCCGCCGGTACACCGAATCACTAGCTCCAATCCCGCCAGCCACCCGCAGCGCGTACAATCTCTGCCCCGTCGCATAAGCGTCCGGCCCAAGCGTCGCCAGTTGACCCCAACCGCCATCCGCCCTCTGTCCGGCGATCACCTGATCCGCCGCGGCCGTAACCTCGGAGTCCCGCGCTCCCGCCCACTTCAATCCAAGCAGGCGCATCGCCTTCTCCTCGCTGGTCCGCGCGTTCGCACCTCTCAGATATGCCCGAGCCGCCTGAATCCGCTTCGCGAACTCCGCATGACGAGCGGGCGGCCCGTAGAACTGCAGCATGCGCAAGCTGAGCGCGGTCGCACTGATCGCGCTGAACTCCATCGGCGGACGGAAACCCCACGGCTTCCAACTGCCATCCGGGAACTGCTTCGCGGCCACGTTCATCACCAGCGCATCCGTCGCCGCATCCACCGGATAGCCATCGGCATGCATGCCGAGCAGCACGTAGGCCGCTGTGTAGCGGCGAGATCTGGAACAACGTCCGTCATCTCGATCAACGGAAGACGCGCCGGCTTAATATTAGCCATCACGGTTTTACTGGTCTGCAGGAAGATCTTCTCGTCCACCGGCACTCCCCGCTCTTTCGCCATCGCCACTGCCATCTGAGGCAGCGACTGATTGTGACAAGAGATGCAACCGGACACCTTGGCGAACTGCGGACCGCTACTCTGTAACAGCGCGATCGCCTTTGAAAGTTCCTGCTGTCCATGTGTCATTTCGCGAACCGGTGTCACCCGCGTTTCGCTCCTCGCCCCATGCTCCAACAGAAGCTTCACCACTGCAGTCTCACCGTGCGCCAGCGCCCAGCTCACGGCCGTTTGCTCGCTCTTATTGCATGCATTCGGATCTGCGCCCGCATCCAGGAGCACCTTCGTCGTTTCCGTCTCGGCATAGTCGGAATAGGCCGACCACATCAGCGGCGTCGACCCCGAAGCATCGCGGGCGTCCGCCTCGGCTTTGTTCGCAATCAGCACGCGCACCAGTTCCGGCTCTTGTCTCCACGCCGCGAGATGCAGCAAGCTAAACTGCCCAATAGTGATTCTTGCGTTCACGGTGGCGCCGCGCGACAGCAACAGCTTCACGTTCTCGATGTTGGCCGCGAGCACCGCCTGTGCCAGCGCATCCGCGCCCGCGTTGTCCTTCGCCTGAATATCCGCGCCCGCGTCGAGCAGCGCGCTCACGGATCCCAGCTCTCGAATCTTAGCCGCCTCGATCAGTGCGGTTGACCCGCCCGCGCCGGCCGGCAGCACCGGCATTCCCTGCAATCTGTCTTTCGTGTTCGGATTGGCGCCGTGAGCAAGTAGATACCTCACCACAGGCGTGGATCAGCTGCGCGACGCCGCCATGATCAGCGGAGTACGGCCGGTTGATGACGTGGCGTTAACCTGCGCGCCACGCTCCACCAGCATCCGAACTTTCTCGAAGTCGCCGGTGGCGAGCATCAAGGCGGTGGTTCCGGCGGGTGTCTTTCAATTCACGTCCGCACCGCGAGCCAGCAACATCTTCACCGTAGACGCATCCCCATAAAGCGCCGCGTACATGAGCGGCGTTTCGCCTTCAGCGTTCGTTACGTTACCGTTTACGTATGCCAGCACCTGGACACTGGCGCGGTCACCATTGCGAATCGCAGCGAAGATTTTCGACGAGGTGTCGCCGCCAACAGTAGCGGCCTTTCCGATCGAGACGAGGACCAGAAGAATAAACAAGAATCGTGCTTTCATATTCCCTCAGCCAATACGCGCAACCCACCGGCGTTTTAGCTCACGGATAATGGAAAACAAGTCGCATGGGGGGCACCCAACCCGCGCCTGAACGATGGGCGCAAATCAATAAGGTTCTGAACTCGGCCCTGGAACTGGCCGGGCCGCAACGCCGGCAATACCTGAATTACGCTTGCGGAGCCGACCTGACTCTGCTCCATGAGGTCGAATCACTCCCCGGCCCCACCAGCGCCACCGTCACCATCATCCACATGATGACGCCTGAGTACGCCAGCCCAGAGCAGACGCGCGCCACGCCGGTTACCACAGCGAGCGATGTCTACTCGCTAGGCGTGGTGCTTTATGAATTGCTCACTGGCAGCGGCCCTACCGGTTGAAGACCGGATGCCGCACGAGATCTCTGCCGTGATCTGCTCCGAGGATCCGCTGAAGCCCAGCGTCATCGTGCCGCGACCGAGGATGACATCACACCTGAGACCGTGCGCCGTCTGCGAGGGCGGCCCGCGATACTTGCCCGGGCGCTCAGCGGCGATCTCGACAACATCATCCTCAAGGATATTCGCAGGCATCTTGATGGACTGCCGGTCACCGCACGTCGGCGTCACTGCAATACCGCTCCGCAAAGTTCGTCCAGCGCCACAAAGCCGGCGTGCTGGCGTCCGCAATGCGGTTCTCTCACTGCTCGCCGGGCTTGCCGCCACATTCGCGAGGCCCGCATAAAGCGGAGGCTCGAAGAGCCCGCGCGGAACGGCGCTTCCAAGATATACGCTCGCTCGCAAATGCACTGATGTTTGAAGTCCACGACGCCATCGCGACGCTTCCCGGTTCCACTCCAGCGCGAGAACTCCTCGTCAGCCGGGCGCTCAAGTATCTGGACAGCCTCGCCGCGGAAGCCTCCGGTGATCCACTACTCCAGCGAGACCTCGCCACCGCTTATGAAAAGGTGGCGATGTACAAGGCCGCTTCCGTACGGCGAATCTCGGCACTCTTGCCGGCGCCATTCAGAGCTATCACAAACGCACTCGCGATTCGCGAATCCCTCGATTCAGCAAACGAATTCGATCCGAAACTCAAACGTGAACTGATCACCAATCACCGCAAGCGAGCGACCTGCTAAATGTTTCCGGCCAGCCGCAACAGGCTATCGATCATCCGCAGCGCTGCTTTCGCTCGCGGCGATCCTGGCCGACCGCAACCCGTCCAGCGTTGAAGATCAAAGCAATCTCGCATCAGCATACCTGGATGTGGGCTCCAAGCAATCCGACAGCGGCGACTGGCCGAACGGGATCGGAAACTCCAGGCGGGCAGTCGCGCTGTTTGAAAACTGGCAGCTGCAAGTCCTGCCGGCGCCGGCATCCAACGCCGCCTCGCCATCGCGGCGAACACAAATCGATTCGAGGAAGCCCTGAAACTGTACCAAAGGAACTTACGCTGGGCAAAGCTTGCAGCCGCCAACCCGTCTAACCCGATGTCGGCGCGCATGGCCGCCTTCGCACGCAGCGCAGTCGCCGGCGATCTGATGCTGATGAGCAATGAGGCATCCGCGCTGTCGCTGTACTCGAAGTCGCTCGACGATCTGCGAAAACTATCCGCGAATGACCCGAAGAATCTTCAATTGCTCGCGCCCTGCAAATGATCGATCACCTGCCCCTAAGCTCCAATACATCATTGATGCAAGCCACTAATCAACTCTGGCTAGGCAACGCCTTCTTCCGCCAGAAAAAACTTCGCGGCAGCCAATTCAAGGTACGAAAAGAGCTTGCACAACCTGACCATTGCAAGAGAAAAGGGCATCCTCCGCGGTCGCGACATGCAGATGGTAGACCAAGCCCGTCAGCAAACCGCAGCATGCGAGAAGAAGCAGGAGAAGGAAGTAGGAGGAGGAGGCATCAGTCAGGACTAATCACTCGCCACTCGCCACTATCTTCTTCCGATATGATCTACAGACCGGAACATGTGGCAACAGACATATACCCCCATCGGCCAAAGCCTGCCTCTGTCAGCTCTCATCGCAGCACTACCGATCTTCGTCCTCTTGTTCCTGCTCGGCGTCCTGCGCAAACCATCCTGGGTGGCCGCTCTCTGTGGTCTCGCCACCGCCTGCGCCGTCGCTCTGTTCGCCTATGCCATGCCGTTCGGCGCGATGGTGAGCGCCGTGGGCTATGGTGCCGCCTTCGGACTATTCCCAATAGGTTGGATTGTCTTCTGGGCAATCCAGCTGTATCGCATCACCGTTGAGACAGGTAAATTCGAAATCATCAAGGACTCCGTCGGCTCCCTCACCGCCGACCATCGGCTCCAGGCGCTCCTGATCGCCTTCGCCTTCGGCGCTTTCATCGAGGGCGCCGCAGGATTCGGCACTCCCGTCGCCGTGGCTGCGGCCATGCTCACCGGACTCGGCTTCTCTCCGTTCTACGCCGCCGGCATCTGCCTGCTCGCCAATACCGCGCCTGTGGCCTTCGGCTCCATCGGAATTCCCCTAGTGACGCTTCAGGGCATCACCGGACTGCCGATGAGTTCCCTCAGCGCCAATGTCGGTCGTATCTGCGCGCCCGTCTCACTCTTCATCCCTGCTTACCTGGTGGTGGTGATGTCTGGCTTTCGGGGACTCGCCGGTGTGATTCCGGCCGCCGCCGTTTGCGGCATCACGTTCGCAGCCTCGCAGTTCCTTGTCTCCAGCTACCTCGGACCTTACCTCACCGACATCATCGGCTCGCTCGCCGCTATCCTCTCACTGGTAGTGCTCCTGCAATTCTGGAAGCCGCGTAAGGAGTTTCAGCTCGAGGGCCACGTTACCCGCCAGATTCCCCGTCATCCGCCAGGCGAAGTGTTTCTGGCTTGGACGCCTTACGGGCTGCTGGTCCTGTTCGTCATGCTATGGGGACACGGCGGCATCAAGGACCTTCTCGATCAGGCGACCATCAAGTTCGGCTGGCCCGGACTCCACAACCTCGTGATGCGCAACCCGCCTGTCGTCGGCAAGACATCGCCATACGCGGCGCTCTACACCTTCAACTGGCTTACTGCATCCGGCACCGCCTGCATGTTCGCCACCTTCGCCGCGGCGGCAGTTCTCAGGGTCAGTCCGGTTCGCTTCCTCACCATCCTCGGCAAGACCTCAAAGCAACTGGCGTTCAGCATGTTGACCATCGCCTGCGTTCTCGGTCTCGCGTTCCTGATGAATTACTGCGGCGCCACCGCCACGCTCGGCTTGGCGTTCTCCGCAACCGGGGTCGCGTTTCCGTTCTTCAGCGCGCTGCTCGGCTGGCTTGGTGTGTTCCTCACCGGCAGCGACACGTCGGCCAACGCACTGTTCGGCAACTTGCAGGTTGTAACAGCCCAGAGCCTCGGATTGAGTCCCACACTGATGGCAGCATCCAATTCCAGCGGCGGAGTCATGGGAAAGATGATCAGCCTACAGAGCATCGCTGTGGCAGCGGCAGCAACCGGCATGGCGGCATCGGACGAGTCGAAGTTGTTTCGCTTCACGCTAAAGCACAGCGTATTATTGGCGTCGGTGATCGGCCTGATTGTCCTGATCTACGCGTACGTGGTCCCAGATTGGGTCCGTTAGGAGCGCTTCGCTCTAGACTTCAGATTGCTCTACCTGTGGAAAGATGGCTGCTGGATTCTCGGGCGTCTCGTTCGACAACGACTTCGCGAGGTTGAGCAGATTCCCGGCCGGCACTGCCAGGGATCCCTTGCGTTCGTGCTTGAAGCGGTACATGTTGCGGTCGGCAATCGCGAGAAGAGCCTCAGGATTGTCACCGTCCTGCGGATAGTGCGCGGCCCCGATGCTGACACCCATGCAATCGAGTCCTGAGGTACGGTTCCCGGCGCTTATGATCGCCGCTCTAAATCCTTCAACGCGGGCCACACTTCCGGAGGAACTAAGCCCCGGCAGGACGGCGACGAACTCGTCTCCACCCATCCGTCCCACATAATCGTCGCCGCGGCACCCTGCTGTCAGCGCGTGGGCTATTTCCTTGAGTACCCGATTGCCCATCAGGTGTCCGCACTGATCGTTCACCTGCTTGAATCCATCCAGGTCGAAGACCAGTACTGTGAGTTCCAACTGCGCCGCCTGCACCCGCACCAACTCCGACTCGAGTTGCACAAACAAGGACGAAGCGTTTGGCAACCCCGTCAGTGCATCCGTCTTGGCCTCCTGACGGGCGAGTTGATAGGAGAGTGCGTTCTCGATCGCCACCGACATCTTGGCGCTGATCGCGAGAAGAATCCTCAAGTGGTCGCGTGAGAACGCGTCCTTGGCCGCCGCGTAGAGTGTCACCACTCCGATGCAACCGCCAAGCCCTTCGAGTGGCACCGAAAGCGCCGATCTCAACATGCTGAACTTCATCGGATCGTTGAGATACCCGCTCTCGACTGACGGGTTGCCATTGAGAATCGGCTTGTGATTCTCGGCCACCCATCCCGATAATCCCTGCCCCAGCGGAATCCTGAGAGAACTGAACAAAGTGTAGTTCTCGCCGGTGACGTATGCAGGCCGAAGAATATTCTCTTCCCTTAAGTAGATCGCGATGCCTTCGTATGGCACCAGTGTGCGCAAGCGCGCTGCCACCACCGAGAGCGTTTCGGTGAGGCTCAACGAATTGCCGACAGACTGTGTCACCTCGTAAAGGGCCTGCAGTTCCTGCCGCGCCGCGGCGATCGACGAAATGAAGGCTCCGGCCTCGTGACTGGAAGCGTTCGGTGAGACCTCTTCGAAACCGGCATCGGGCGCCAGCCCACGTTCAACCTTCATATAGCGCGACAGGCGCTTCGGCTCGTCCAGCGGCTCTCGCCGGGCTAGATCTTCAAGCTCCTTATGACGTCGCAGGAGAATCTCGACCACCTGCGGATCGAAGCTCTTGTTCTCCTCTGAACGGATGATTTCTAGCGCTTCCTCAAGCGGCAGCGCACGGCGGTATTGACGGTCGGACGCCAGCGCATCGAAGCAGTCCACGCACGTCAGGATTCGCGCGCCAATCGGTATCTCCTCACCCTTGAGCCCGTAAGGATATCCGGAACCGTCCCACTTTTCATGGTGCGCGCGAACGATCGGAACAACGGGATAGGGAAAGCTGATCGTCTCCAGGATCTCGGCGCCCACCACCGGGTGGATCTTCATCTTTTCGAATTCTTCGGGCGTCAGCCGCCCCGGTTTCGAAATGATGTAATCGGGCACAGCCAGCTTGCCGATGTCGTGCAGGATCGACGCCGCCTGAAGTGCAATCATCTCCTTCTCGTTGAGCTGAAGTTCCTTGCCGATCTCCCTGGCGTAGACCTGCACGCGGCGCAGATGCTCGCCTGTAGTCTCGTCCTTGGCTTCGATGGCGAGCGCGAGCGCCTCAATTGTCCGTAAGTGCAGCGAGGCCATCTCCTGCGCGTACGTTTTTTCGCCTTCAAGCCGGTCGAGGTAGAGATGATAAGAACGGTAAACGATATACACCAGCGGCAGCACCAGCAGCGTCAGCTCCCATCCGAAAAACTGAGTGAGATAGGTGATTACCGCTGAAAGCGAAGCGCCAACCAGGTAATACGGAAAAGACCAGAAATATGCCGAGCGCCATACGCTGAATAGCTTCTTGTTCTCGGTGAAGGCCACCACGCCCGCAACCGAGATCGTGTTGACAACAAAGTAAACGCAGCCGGCCGCAGCCATCCGGGACACCATGTGTCCGGGTGGGAAGCCGTGGTGATAGACATGATAAGCCGACGAAACCGTGATGATCGCAACGGCGGTATTGAAAATGACATGAATTAGCTTGGGTCGCTGCTTGGCGCGCCAGTAGACTTGCACCAGGTTGGCAAGAATCCCCATCAGGATCGCCTCGGTGCGACCCATATGCACGATGCTGCTGAGCACAAAGATGTAGCTCACCGACATCGTGCCATAGATGCCTGGGAGTCGAACCTTCAATCCGGCCGCGATGAGAGTGACGAGACTGTAAGCTACGAGACGCCAGGGATCCGGGGTAGACCAGTCGATAATGCTGGCGCCGAGGCCGATGGCCCCCGCGAGACATATCGTCGAAATGTAGAGCTTCGCCCCGAGCTTCACGGAACTTTCCATGAAGGTGATCGGGTTAAAGCGGCCGTACCTTTAGGTGATCAGCCGAGTGTCATAAGGTGAACGATGGGGTGAGCAGGGACCAGAGGTACTAGATGACGTACCCGCCTCGGAGGCGAAACTCCTGAAACATCTGATTGGCTTTCGATTGATCCAGATGCCTCACTGCGTCGGCAACGATCTCCACGCGGCGACCGTCGCCCAGCAGTCCGAAAGCGGCGCATTGAACGCAGACTTCAGTCGCGACCCCGTAGACGACATAGTGGTCGCCCTTCAGCGCTTCGAGCAGGGCCGGCAGATTCGGATTGGTGAAGCAATCGATGTTCTGCTTTTCGAGGATGATTTGCTCGAACCCTTCGACGTTGATCCGCTCGAGTTTCGATGAGACCACGGTGCGGCGCGAGAGCAGAGTCGACTCGGGCTTGCGCTGGCCCATCGTCCCCACAATGCAGTGCGGGGGCCAAGCGCTGAACTCCGCGTCGTTTTCGGAATGGGCGTCGGTGGTGGAGACCAACGGGATCCGATTAGCGGCGGCGTGGCGGTTGAGCGCCGAGATTCGCGAGATCACGTGTTCGGCGCCGGGTACGTACAGCGCGCCCGACGGCAACAGGAAGTCGTATTGAGTGTCGACGTCGAAGTAGACGGTCCTCACTGACCAAGTTCCGCCTTCACGCGGCTTGCCAGCGACAGCAGTTCTGGGCTGTAGCGCACCGGCCAGGCGTCCTCAACGGTGAACAGGCTCTTGATCTTGGACGGTAGCGCTTGCAATGCCCGGGCCCGGTGTTCCCGCAGATCGCCAATGGAGGGGCGACGGGCCACCACGGCGCCGCCGATGATCACAGGGCGCAGCAGGGCCTCTGCCGGATCTCCGCTACGCTCGCAACCATGACACTCCGACATCAGTCCAACCACGTCCTTCGAGGCGAAACGGAAGACCTGCTTGGCGCCCGGGAGCGTGTGTTTCTCCGGACTGTACTTGGCGGTGTATCGCTTTACGCCTTTTTCTTCGATTTCGACCAGCTTATAGATCGCCCCAAGCTTCGGGGCGTCGGAGGAGGTGGCGAGGTCGGTGCCGACGCCGAACGCGTCGATGGGCACTTTGGCGGCCACGAGTTCGAGGATCTTGTACTCGTTGAGGTCGCCTGTGGCCATAATCTTCGCGTTGCGCAATCCGGCTTCGTCGAGGATGGTCCGCACGGCGGGCGCCAGTTCCTTCAGGTTGCCGCTATCGAGGCGGACGCCCCACAGCGGTTCGCCGAGCGCGGCCGCGCGGCGGGCGCCTTCGAGCGTGTCGTAGGTGTCGATCAGGTACGCGGTGTTTGGTCCGAGCAGCTGCTGAAGTTGGCGGAACGCCTCCACCTCGGAGGTAAAGCTCTGTACCCAGGAATGAGCGTTCGTGCCGAAGACCGGCACGCCATACAAGAAGCCGGCCTGGGTGTTGCTCGTGCCGGTACAGCCGCCGATGTAGGCGGCGCGGCCCGCCAGTACGCCGGCCGCGGGCGAGTGGGCTCGCCGGGAGCCGAACTCGATTACATCGCGCCCTCCGGCCGCCTCCACCGTGCGCGCAGCCTTGGTGGCGATCATGGTCTCGAAGGCGACGGTTGCAAGGAGGTAGGTTTCCGGGATCTGCGCCTCGATCAACGGCGCCCGGATCGTCAAAATCGGCTCGCCAGGAAAGACCGGCGTGCCTTCGCGGACGGCATAGAGATCGCCGGTGAACCTGAAATTCGCGAGCGAATCGAAGAAGCCGGTGGGCGCGCTCGAGAACTGCGGGAGTCCACGGAGGTAGTCGATTTCGTCCTTGGTGAATTTGAGATTCACCAGGTAGTCGACTACTTGCTCGAGGCCCGCTGCGACCAGGAAGTTCCGGTTCTCCGGAAGCTTTCGGACGAACAATTCGAAGGTCGCCAAGTCGGCGGAGTGGCCGGATTCGAAGTACCCGGCCGCCATCGTTAACTGGTAGAGATCGGTAAGCAGGCCGTTCATCGAATGGGATCAGTATACTATGTACCTCTTATACTCTGACCGCCCCCACCGGTGGGACCCGGCAAGAATTGCCCGCATAATTTTCTAAGGAACCTGAGCCGTTTTCTAAGGGAAAAACCTTAGGCTGCAGTCTGATGCACGCGTTGCTCCAGGACGCGCGCCATCAGCAGAAGGTGCTCCGGACGGAAGTAGTCGGTGGACCACTCAGAGTCGGAGTGGAGGCGGACATGGATGAAGTTTCCCAGCACTTCATCATATTCCGCATACTCGACTACGCCGTTCAATTCGTGCGACTTGCAAAGTACGGTGACGCTGGACCCGTCGGCTAATTCTTCATCCGCCAGGATCACCAGATTGTGCTCTGAAATCTGCTCCAGGTTCGCGGTCATCATGCGAGTGGCCCCTCCGACCCCGTCACACATTACCTGGACGAGTTCAGAACAGAGATTCATAGACTGGCACGTTGTGTTGCTCATGCCGGAATAGGAAGCAAGTACTGGGCCAAAGGAGGTAAGTAAGTAAACGGAGCTAGGGTGCGAGCCAAGGCCCTATTTCCGGAGTCAGGCGTAGACCTGGCGAGATCCGGACACTGACGGCGCGGGCGGCCTCGATGATCTCCTCATCCACTTCGGACACATCGAAGGTAGCGAGCAGGCGGTAGTCGCCGGGCGGCAGGTTCTCGAAGCGGAACTACCATCGACCGTCGTCAGGGCCTGGGGAACGCCGCGGAGAGAGCGCCGGTTGGCGGGGTCGGCGGACCAGAGGAAGACCGGGATAGCCGCGACCGGTTTGGACTGCTCGACAACGGTGCCTTCGATCTGGCCGACCTTATCGGAGACCGCGATACGGATCCGGGACTGACTGCGGTTGTCGACCAGGACGTCGTGCCGGTCGAGTGAAGGTTCGGCGCGGGCGGGGCGGCGCGCGCCGAAGTAAGGAGAACCGATCGACTCGACGTAGTAGCCGGCGCCGACGGTGGCGCTCATCTCCCAGGGGCCGGGGGCGAGGGTGCTGCGGGGCATCTCCAACTGAAGGTCAACAGCGGTCTCCGAAAGGTCGCGGCGGCGGCCGTAGAGCGCGACGGGAATCTGCGGCGCTTCGGTAGAGCCGGCCTTATAGAGCTCGAACTGGACCGCGGGGTTGTAGTCCACGCGGACCGGCAAGTCGATGTCGCGGTCGATGACGCGTTCGATGTAGCCGGACTGGGGCAGATCGCGGACAGCGGCGAAGATCTCGTAGGGTCCGGGGGCGACGCCTTCGAAAGCGTAGGGCGCGTTACAGCCAGTCTCGGTGGTGCGATGGCCGGTTTCTGAGGCAAGCGTTACGAGCACCACGCCGGCGAGTTGCGGGCACTGGATTTTGCCAGTGATGCGGACGAGGTTGCCCGTCTCGGGACGGACATCGCCATCGGGCGCGTCGGCGTGGAGGTCGACGCGGTAGGTCTTGGCGTCGCGCGGCTCGCGGGACTCCGGAGCAAACGCCGGCAGGCGGCCGGAGCCATCATCGAGCGTCGCAGGGCCGGTGCGGACCCAATACCTGCCCGGCAGAAGGCCGGGAATGCGGTAGACGCCGCGGTCGTCGGAGGTGCCGCGTCCGGCGATAGCCAAGGGCCGCTGATTGCGATAGGCGACCACGGGGATGCCGGGCATCCCGACGCCATTCTCATCGAGCACGCGGCCGCTGATGGCGCCGAGGCGGCGCATGGCGAGCGTGGAGAAGAAATCGGAGTCCTTGCTGACGATGATGGGCGTGGCCGCCCCGGTGGGACGTCGCTGGCCGTGGGCCGCGGAAAAATAGCCGGTCCGTTGAGCCTTGAGCAGGTAGACACCGGCGGGCACCGAGACGAACGTGAACTGCCCGCCCCGGCCGGAGCGCATGGAAAACGGCTTGGCATCGGCGGAGGCACCCGGCACCGGATCGAGGCGTACGACGGTGCGGGAGAGCGGCAGTCCTGAGACTTGTTCGACAACTACACCTTGGACCACGCCGGCCGCGCTCGGGAGCGCGAAGGCCACTAGAGCCACGATGGTCCGCATGCCAGAATGACGTTCCGGCCGCGGACCGCGTGCAGCTATTTCTTCTTATCGTTCTTCTTGTCGGGCTGGGCTTCTTTGACGTCGGCCGCAGCTTTAATCAGGTCGGTGGCAACCTTGGGATCGAGTTCGTAGATTGCCGGTTCGTTGTCGCGTTTGGCGAAGTAGTTGTCGCCGGATTTTGAGATGAGCACCTTTTCGGAGTGTTTGCCTTCGTTGGATTTGACGGTGACTTCGAAGGTGGGGTTGGTGAAGCCGGAGTCGACGAACTTACTGGCCGAGAGGTCGCGGAGTTTGTCGATGAAGTTCTGCAGGCTGGTGGAATCGATGGTCTTGGTTCCGGCGAACCAGCGTTCACCAGTCTTGGCGTAGGTGACGGGCGGGACGATGACGGCGTTGGGCTCGCTGAAGGAGAAGTCGAAGAGCTTCTTATTGCGGAAGTCATCGATGGTCTTGTCGACGCCGGTGCCGAGTTCCGGCGTGACCTTGAAGATGCCATCGACGGCGCTCGATTTGGCGAGGTAGTCGTCTTTGGCTTTCCGAATCTCGAGGGTATGGGTGCCGGAGTTGTCGGTGACCTTCGCTATTGCCACAGGAGTGCCGCCGGCGAAAGACGCGCTGAACTTCTTGGCGTCGTCGTCGGTGATGGCGGTGTCCATCTTAGCGTCCTTCACCTTGCGGAGCAATTCCTCCACCTGGAAGCCGTCGGCGCGCAGGGTTTGCGGCTTGAGGATGGTCCACTCATTCTGGTTGTTCTTGCCAAATTCGACGGGCGGCTTTTTGGCGGCGTCGAGTTCGATGCGAGTGATCTTGTCGGCCTCGAAGGTGAGCAGGCGCTTGTCGCGGAGGTCCTGCGAGGTCTTATCCATCGAGGTCTTGATAGAGGACGACATGGTGAAGACGCGTGGATCGCCGGCGAGGGCGACGAAGACGTTGCTGCCGGTAGGCGTGTCGTTGCCGACGAGTAGGCGGCCGGTCTTACCGTCCTTAGTGTTGTAGTCGATTTCAAAGACGGGCGGGTTGAGGCCGAACTGGGAGAGGTCGGCGGCTTTGTCTTCGACGACGCGATCGGACATGAGAGAGCTGATGTTGTTGAGGACGCCGATGACAGCGTCCTGATCGGTGGCGAGCGGCTTGGGAGCGACGAGGTCCCACTTGCCGGCGCCATTCTTCTTGATGACGGTTTCAGTGCCGTCCTTGCGCTTGAGCGTCACCTGAGTGAGCGAGCCTTCTTCGGCTGCGAGGATGCGTGGCGCCGCGTCTTTGGCGGGCTTTTTGTCTTCGGCTTCCTGCTGCTTATTGGACCAGTAAAGGACGCCGCCCAGCGCGGCACACAGCGCGACCGCGATCAGTAGCTTCCTAATCATCGGTTAGCGCCTCCGCCACCAGACGCTGAGGCCGGCGGCAATGATGAGCAGCGGAAGCGCGAGGAGCGAGGTGTACCAGAGCAGGCTGACCTGGCGGCCGGTCATCATGATGGGCCGATTTTCTGGCTCCTTGGGCCGGATGGAGATCAGGTCCTCGTCGGAGCTGAGCCAGTTCATCATATTGAGGAACAGGTCGCGATTGGCGAAGGTGCGAACGCCGAGGATGTTGTTCTGAAGCCAGCTTGAAGAACCGATGGCGACGACGCGGCCGGTGACGTTGGGCTGGCCGGTGTTGTAGCTGATGGCGGCGCCCAAGGTAAGCGGTCCCTTCTTATTGTTCTTGTCGTCGGGGTTCACTTCAGCGGCTGCGAGGTTGTAGGTGGCGAAGGCGTCCTCGGAGGTGTCGAAGAGCTTTTCGACGGTTGACTTGTCGCCGGTCTTGATGCTGAGGGAGCGGGCCAGCGGGAAGGCGGTGGGGCTGCTGCGCATTTCGCGAACGATGGGCTGCGATTCGTACTTCTGAATGAGCACCACCGCGGCGGAGAAGCCGAGGGCCTGATTAACGGGGCTGGGATCGATGACGAGATCCTTTTCAGCGGTGACACCCCAGCCGGCGAGCACGCTGACGAGCGCGTCGTTGGTGGCGACGTCCTCAGTCTTGAGCTTGAGCGGGGGATCGAGGGCGATGAGCAGGCGTCCGCCGGTCTCGACGTACTTCTTTACGGCGTCGACGGAGGGCTGGAGGTATTCCTGGCGCGGTCCGGCGAGCACGACGACGGTACATTCCTTGGGGATCTCGGGTTTACGGAGCAGGTTCAGGTCCTGCGTCTTATAGTTGTTGCGCTCGAGGAGGTCCTTGGAGAGGGAAGCGCCGTCGGCGGAGGTGGCGGTGAGTTCATGTTCGCCGGTGCCCTGCACGACGCAGACGCGGCGTTCGGACCCTTTGAGAACGCGGACGAGCGCGCCGGTGACTTCCTCTTCAGAGACGCTCTTGGCTTCCTGTTTGCGGCCGGAGGTCTCGAGGGTGAGGGTGCCGTAGCCTTTGATGCCGGCGGCGGTGGCTTGCTGGGGCTTCTTGTCGGGGTCGATGTAGTTGAGGTGGAACTTGGGCGAGAGGTTGGCGTAGCGGTCAAGCAGATCGCGGGCGTTGCCGCGGGGGTCAGTGAAGGCCGAGGTCTTGTCCCAATAAGTTGCGTTGACGTCTTGTGGGAGACCCTTGACGACCTTGACGGTCTGATCGCTGAGTGAGAACTGCTTGTTGGCCGTGGAGTCGTAGCTCTTGTTGTAGCGCTGGGCCAGGAAGTTGGCCATACCGAGCACGGCGAGAATGATGAGGATATAGACGGTGGCGTATGCGCCGAACTTCGTCTGTCGAGCCTTAAGCCAATCGTTATTCACTTAGGCCCTCCACCGGATGGATTCCATCGAGCGTGCTGTAAGGAACAGGCCGAGGAAAATCATACTGAGATAAAAGATTACGTCCTTGGTGTCGATGAGGCCTTTAGAGAAAGGTTCAAAGTGATTTAGGACCGAGCAATAGCTGATGACTTTGGCCCAGGTGCTGGTGCCGAAGGCGCTGACCCAATCGAGCACCCAGAGCATGAGGCAGATGGCGAAGGTAGCGACGCCGGCGACGATCTGGCTGCGGGTGGTGTTGGAGATGAAGGTGCCGACGGCGAGGAGTGCGCCGCCCTGGAGGAGGAGGCCGAGGAAGCCGACGAGCATAGGTTTGAGGTCGGGCTTGCCGTAGGCGAACAGGATGGAGATATTGAGCAGCGTGAGAGCGAGGATACAGGCGTACATTACGAGCGCGGCGAACCATTTGCCGAGGATGATTTCCATGTCGCGGATGGGGGAGGTGGCGAGCAGTTCGTAGGTCCCGGTGCGTTTTTCCTCAGCGAAGAGGCGCATGGTGATCATGGGGATGAGGAATAATCCGATGACGCTGACGTTGGAGAGTACAGGCCGGACGACCCACTCGTTGACGGACATGGGGAAGCTGCGGCCCATCATCTGGCTTTCCATGCCGCGCTGGACGAACATCATGGTCGCGGAGCAGAAGAAGAAGCCGGCGAGCAGGGAGAAGAACAGCATTAGCCCGTAGGCGATGGGGGACACGAAATAGCTGTTGAGTTCTTTACGGGCAATGATCAGGACATTTTTCATTGTTTTTCAGCTCCTGTCAATTGCAGGAAGATGTCTTCGAGGCTGAGGCCGAGGGCGCGGAGTTCGGTGAGATTCCAGCCGGCGGAGACGACTGCGCGGGCTAGTTCAGCGCGAACGTTGTTGCCCTGGACGCTTTCGACTTCGAAGGCGTGGCGGCCGTCGCGAGTGTGTTTGAGGACGACTTTATTGACGCCTGTTACGAGTTTCAGTTTTTCCTCGACGGCGGCGGTATCGAGCGGGCTGCCGTCGCGGCCTTCGACTTCGACGGAGACGGTTTCAGCGCCGCGGAGGCGGCTGGTGAGGTTGGTCACCGAGTCATTGGCGACGAGTTTGCCTTGGGCGATGATGATCACCTGCTGGCACATGGCTTCCACTTCCTGAAGGATGTGGGTGCTGAGGATGATGGTGTGGTTGCCGGACAGGCTTTGGATGAGGTCGCGGGTATGGATGATCTGTTCAGGATCGAGTCCGCTGGTGGGCTCATCGAGGACGAGGACATCGGGGTTATGGACGATGGCCTGGGCGAGACCGACGCGCTGGCGGTAGCCTTTTGAGAGTTTTGCGATAAGTTTTGAGCCGACTTCGGCGACCGAGCACTGTTCGCTGACGATTTGGACGCGTTTGGTAAGTTCGTCGCCGGTGAGCCCTTTGAGGCGTCCAGCGAAGGTAAGGAATTCGCGGACTTCCATTTCAGGGTAGAGCGGCGGGGTTTCTGGGAGGTAGCCGATACGTTTCTTTACTTCCATCGGCTGTTCCATCACGTCGAAACCGGCCACATTGGCGGTACCGGACGTAGGAGGCAAAAAGGTAGTGAGGACACGCATCGTAGTGGTCTTCCCGGCACCGTTTGGCCCAAGGAATCCAACGATTTGGCCCTTCTCGACTTCGAAGCTGATATCGTCGACCGCGACATTACGCGCGTAGCGCTTGGTCAGCCCTTCGACTTTGATCATAGTTATGTCACTCGGGGTTACTGCATGGGTGCAGTAGATTGCTCAATCAATGTTAGGAAGCGCCTTAGGCATCTGTCAATGCCGGGGCGTTTCTATAGAATCTGACGTTTCAGACTGCTGGATGTTACGCGGCCGGGTTTCAGGTGCGGATAAACGTCTTGAACGCGGCTCAAAAAACCAGTGGATTTCCTTTCTCGCCGATGGTGGCGCGGTTTGCTCTCCACCAGCCCAGGGCGACTGCGAGGGCGAGGTCGTCGTGCTCGGGTTGGCGGGCTCCGTAGCGGACATGGCCGGCGCTGGAAATTGTGGC
>JBBQUM010000027.1:0-107642 GCA_038212445.1 Bryobacterales bacterium | reverse complement strand
CACCACCCACATATGGGAAGTCGTCCTCTACGACTACGCCACCTCGGCCACCAATGTGATCGGCACCCTGCTTCCCAGCGTCAACAACTTCACCCTCACCGGTGACGGCAAATCTGTCTGGTTCCATCGCACCGATGGTCGACTCGTGCGAATCGTCATCGACACCGGCGTCGTTACCGAAGTTCCCGGCCGCCACGCGTGGTTCTCCAAACGCGAGGGCGCTCCTGTTGCCGGTTCGTACAACCATCTGTTCGGCGGTGGCTTCGACGCCGCCACGGACATCGTCGACCTCTCCGGCCTCTCCTGCCCTGTCCTTGGCGCAGCGCTCCCGCAACTCGACATTCAGATTCCCTGGGACGCGTTCGCCTCGAATCTGACGCTAACCCTCCACAGCCCCTTGAGTCCTTTTGAGAGCGTGCAGACCGTCGACGAACTCACCATTGCCCCCACCTTCGAACGTACCGGACTGCCCTTCGATGCCTTCCGGTCCATCGCCGTTGTCCACGAGGATTTCCGCGGCCTCGTTACGCAGGCTGACCCCGCCTTGGCCGGCGAAAACGTGCACCTCTACATGACAGGACTCGGCGACGTCCAGCCCCGCCCCCCTACCGGACAGCCGCCGTCAACCCTCACTTTTACGAATCAGAGACCGCAATGCACGCTCAGTTCTCCGTTTCCTCTCGCACAAGCCTCGGCTCCCGTCCTGTTCTCGGGACTCGCCCCAGGCATGGTCGGAATGTATCAGGTGGATCTCAACATCCCTGCGTCATATCCTTCCGCTGCCGCCACTCTTCAGTGCGTCGGACAAGGCGGCACGCCAGCCGTCTCCGGCGATGCCGGCACGTTATTTGTGAAGGGTCAGTGAACGGCGAAGACTACGCTGGGGCTTTGGCCCGCGTCCAGCAGTCAAGCGAACCGAGCCGCGACTGAAAGGAGCGGTCAGTCGAGTATCTTCAGCTTGAGATTCCGAAAAGTGATCTCGTACCCTTCCGCCTCAAGCCCGATGTAACCCTTTCGCAGTCCAACACCACTTACTTCACTTACGACCATCCCATTCACCGACAGCGCAATGTGATCGGCTTGCGCCCGGATCTCGTAAGTGTTCCACTCGCCCGCCGGCTTCACCCGGTTCTCCTTCATCTCCTTTGACAGGTTGAAGCGCTTCATCGCTCCCTCGGTCAGCGTTTCCCCAAACAGGTAGCCGCCGGCAAGCCCCGTCTGCGCCTGATGCCAGATCTCTCCCAACTTGGTCATCCTCACGCCAATCCCGCTGTTGTACTTCTTCTCCTCGGGTCCGCGCGGCGTGAATCTCCAGTCCACTTGCAGAATGAAATCGCCGAGTTCCTGATCGTACCGGAGCCACTCGTGCCCGCCGTCACCAGCGCAGATCAACGAGCCTTGTCCCACGTCCACCTTCCACTGCATCTTCGGATCCACACCTTTGATCGCTGGAATCGGAATCCGCGTCCAGCCCTTCAAGGATTCATCCGGGAGCAGGTTGATCCAGTCCTTTTGCTCTCCCTTTGCCGGAGTGCAAATCAGCGCGGCGGCCATTCCAAGGCTTGCCAGCGCACTCGCTACACGTATTTTCGATAAAAAGACCATTTCAGCCGAAGTATATACCCCAAGCCGCGTTGTCGTGTCCTACACTTACACTGCGTTCCTGTAACCCCAAGTACTCGCCTATGCTCACGTTTGCATCTCTCCGCTTTTCGGCGCTATAATCCTGTCCAATCGCCCTTGAGGGGCACCCTGGGAGGGTATGATGCTAAGACTCGCCGTAGTCGCTTTCCTCGCCGCCGCATTTGCTAGCGCGCAAATCGATACAGGAGCCATCGTCGGAACAGTACGGGATTCCTCCGGCGCGGCAATTCCCAAAGCCACCATAACCATCACCAACACCGCTACCGGCGTCGCTCGTACATCCACAACCAATGAGTCCGGAGAATACCAGTTCCCCGCGCTCTCCCCCGGCATGTACTCCGTGAAGGCCGCCGCCAGCGGGTTCGCTGGTCAGATCCAAAACGCAATCGACATCCATGTCCAGTCGCGACCCTCAATAGACTTCTCGCTGCAAGTCGGCGAGGTCACGCAGGTGCTCGAGGTCAACGCTGCCTCCCCGCTCCTGCAAACGGAGAACGCCGACGTCGGCGGCGTCGTCCAGGAACAACAGATCAAGGACCTCCCGCTCAACGGCCGCCGCTACTCCGACCTGGCGCTGCTCGAGGCCGGCATTCAGAAAAATCTGACCAATCAGAACAACATGGCTCCAGACCGCTTCAGCTCCAACGGCAACCTCGAAACTCAGAATTACTTCTCGCTCGACGGTATCGACAATAACTCGGGTTCCACCAACTTACAGGAAGGTTCCGTACAGGCTGTCCAACCGCCCCCGGATGCCATCCAGGAATTCCGCGTCCAAACCCGCACTTACTCCGCCGAGTTCGGAACTTCCGCCGGCGCGGTCATCAACGCATCCATTAAGAGCGGGACGAATCAATTTCACTTCAGCGCCTGGGAGTTTCTCCGTAACAGTCAGCTTGACGCCAATACGTTTTTCAACAACGCCAATGGCTCTCCGCGCGGACACTTTGTCCAGAATCAATTCGGCGGAACCGCCGGCGGTCCGGTGATCAAGAACAAGACCTTCTTCTTCGGTGACTACCAGAAGTTCACCTCCCGCAAAGCTCAATCGCTTTCGAGCGTCGTCCCCACGCCGCTCATGAAGCAGGGCAACTTCTCTGAACTCGGCATCACGCTCAACAACCCGCAGGTCGCCGGACAAACCGGTTGCATCGCCAACAACGTCATCGCTGCCAGTTGCATCGATCCCTCCGGCGCCAAGTTGCTCTCGCTTTTCCCCGACCCCAACATCGCCGGCCGCGTCGCCGTTCAGGGGCAGGCCCGCAGTTGGACAGGCGCTCCCAACTATCAATTCCAGTACGCCGTCCCAACCGACAACTACTCCTACGACATCAAGATCGATCACAACTTAAGTCCGAATCAGCGCTTTTTCGGCCGTTTCAGCGACTTTACGGTCGACCGCCAGGATATGCCGTGGACCTCGAACCCGGTCGCCGGCAACGGTAACTTCGCCACTCAGTACCGCATCCGCGGCAAAGGCGTAGCCGCCGCTTGGACCAGCGTCGTTACCCCGTCGACCCTCAATGAAGTCCGCGCCGGCTTCAATCGCGACTACGCCCACAGTGACCCCATCGGACTCACCCTCGGAACATCTCTCGCCGGCGACTACGGTCTCAACGGCGTTCCTGCCGGACCTTCCGCGGCCGGCATCCCGCCTATCAGCCTCAGCGGCGGCTTCCAGCGCCTCGGGTCCGCGCCTTGGCGACCGCAGTACCAAATCGCCCAAGTCTGGCAGTTACTCGACACTGTTAGCGTTCTCAAAGGCAACCATAGCTTCAAGTTCGGTTACGAGCACCGCCACTCCAGCGATAACTTTCAGGACATCCGTTCTCCCCAGGGTGAGATCACAGTTACTGGTATCTACACCAATAGCGGCAGCTTCGGCGTGCCTGACTTCTTACTCGGCGATGTCGACAACCTACGTTTCACTACACCCACAGTTGTTCATAACTATCAAATCGGGAACAGCTTCTTCGGCCAGGATACCTGGCGCGTCCGCCAGAACCTGACTATCAACCTCGGTCTGCGGTACGAAGCCTTCTCTCCGCTTCTGAATCACCAGAACGCGATCGCCAACTTCACCTCCGCCAGCGGCGGCGGCTTCGTCAACGCGGCCGGCGGCGACTGGTACCAGCGCTCCACCATCCATCCCGACAACAACGATTGGGCGCCCCGCATCGGCTTCTCCTATCAGCCGTTTTCGAAGATTGTCCTGCGCGGCGGCTACGGATTGTTCTACCAGCACGGTGTCCGTATCGGCAGCGAGAGCGTCCTCGCGCTCAACCCGCCCTTCGTCATCGATGGCGCTTTGACCCAGACCCTGGGCACAAATACTCCAATATTCCAGTTGAAAAACGGCTTTCCGGGCAGTCTCTTCACTCCGGCACTTGTCGACCTCACCCGTCTCCAGGTCCGCGCCCAGGATCCCAATCAGCGGACTGGCTATGTGGACCAACTCAGCTTTGGACCTCAGTACGAACTGACCAAGAGCATGGTTCTCGACCTCTCCTATGTCGGCAATTTCGGACGCAAGATGAACCGTCTGCGAAACGCCAACCAAGGCTTCGTTACCGGCTTCAACGCCGCCGGAGCGCCCATCACCCGGTTCCCCTACGCCAACCTCAACTCGACGCTCACCTCAACCTCGGGCAATCACGCTTTTCTCGAATTGGCTACCAACGACGGAAACACCAACTACAACGGTCTGTTAGTGTCCCTGCGCCGCCGTTACTCCAAAGGCCTTGGTTTCGGAGTCAATTACACGTGGAGCCACAATTTCTCTGACTTTGTGGATAACCTCACCGGCGGATCGACGCCCCAGAACGCCTACGCCTATAACCTGGAGCGGGGTAACTCGCCGTTCGATACCACCCATCGCTTCGTCGCTAACCTGACTTACGAACTACCGGTCGGCCGCGGTCACACATTCCTCGGTGGCGATCGCCTTGCGAGCCGCCTCATCGGCGGATGGCAGTTGAACTCGATTGTCACGCTGCAAACCGGCACGCCATTCACTATCACCGCCCCCGACAACAGCGCTACCGGCGCCAACCATGCCGCTCGCGCGAACTGCATCGGCGACCCCTTCGCAGGCGCTTCTGACGACCGTTCTCAATTCGTCGGCAACGGTCCGGGCCGCTTCCTGAATCCGGCCGCGTTCTCGGTGGCCACTGCCGGCACCTTCGGTACCTGCGGTCCGCGCATGTTCCACGGCCCCGGAGTCGAAGTCGTCGACTTCAGCGTCTTTAAGAGCTTCGCCATCGCCGAGCGTGCGCGAGTGGAATTCCGCAGCGAATTCTTCAACCTCCTGAATCACGCTAATTTCCAGAATCCGAACTCCAGCGTCGCTCCCGCTTCGCTCGGCTCCTTCGGCAAAACTTTCTCAACCATCACGGACCCCCGTGAAATCCAGTTCGCTTTGAAGCTGTATTTCTAAATGACCAGACACATTTCTCTTCTCGCGGTGGCGCTTGTCGCCACCGCGCAGACTCCCTACTCGTCCTCCATTTCGCCGGCCATAACCACCAACGACATCCCCGCCAACCGGGGCGCCGCGGCGGTTTGGCAGAGCCTCAAGAAACTGCATACTCGCGCCAGCCTCATCATGATCACCGCCCACCCCGACGACGAGGACGGCGGCATGCTGACCTACGAATCGCGCGGACGCGGCACACGCGCCGCCCTGCTTACGCTCAATCGCGGCGAAGGCGGCGCCAACGTCATGTCGCCCGACTACTTCGATGCGCTAGGCCTCGTCCGCACCCAGGAACTCCTCAAGGCCGGCCAGTACTACGGCGTCGACCAGTATTGGACCCGCGTCGTCGACTACGGCTTTTCGAAGACGATGGCAGAGTCCATGAACCACTGGACGCACGACCGCGTTCTCTACGACGTCGTCCGTGTCGTCCGCATGGTGCGTCCGCTCGTCATCACCTCCGTCTTCGTCGGCGGGCCATCCGACGGTCACGGCAACCATCAAACTGCCGGGGCCATGGCTCAGGAAGTCTTCAAAGCCGCGGGCGATCCCAACGTCTTTCCTGACCAGATCAAAGCCGGACTGCGCCCCTGGACTCCGCTCAAGGACTACGCCCGCACCCCCTGGATGGGCCGCACCGACAAGAGCCTCGCCGTCAACGTCGAGATTCCGGAGGGCATCTACGACCCGATGCTCGGCGCCTCCTACGTGCAACTGTCGCGCGAAGGTCTCGGGTTCCAGAAGTCTCAGAACGGCGGACCGAACGTGCCCAAGGCCGGCGAGGTGAACAGCGCCTATCACCGCTACGGCTCCAACGTCACCGCCTCCGAGAAAGAGGAGAGCTTCTTTGACGGCATCGACACCTCGCTCGCCGGGATGGCCAGCCTGGCCAAGGGCGGCGACAGCGCGTTCTTGGTGGCGGGTCTCAAGCGCATCAACGACGCCGTCGAAGCCGCCACCAGTCGCTTCACTGCCGCCGCGCCCGAGCGTTGCGCTTCGCCGCTCGCCACTGGACTCAACGAGACCATCGCTCTGCTGGACGCCGTCGCCAAGAGCGGCCTCACCGAAGACTCCAAGTACGACCTGCGCCACGAACTCGAAATCAAGCGCGCCCAGTTCAACAACGCCCTGGCTGAATCGCTCGGCCTTTCCATGAGCGCGAGCGTCGCGCCCGACCAGGAACCCAGCGCCAGGATGCTCATGTTCATGGGCGACCCCGAGACCTTCCGCGTCGCCATTCCAGGCCAGACCTTCGGCGTGAAAGTTCACGTCGTCAATCAGAGCAACACGCCGGTTACTTTCCTGCGCGGGGGCGTCGGTATGACGCAGCAACCCGCCGGCGGAGAGATCGTCGGCAATAAGCCAGTAGACACTAAGTACACTGTCACCGTTCCGGCCGACGCAGCTTACACCAAGCCTTACTTCTCCCGCCCTGACTTAGAGCAGTCTTACTACGATGTACCCGATCCACGGTACTTGAACCTGCCGGTAACGCCCTATCCCTATGTGGCCCATGCTGACTTTGTCTTCGAAAAAGCCCCGATCCGTCTCAGCGCCGTCGTACAGACCATCAAGCGTGTAAACGGCCTGGGGACGGTCCATGAGCCGCTCGTCGTCGGCCCTGCCATCGGAGTAGCAATCTCCCCGCGATCCGGCATCGTGCCGCTGGGTTCGGCTTCATTCCCCGTGAGCGTCGCTCTCCACAGCAACGTCAAGGGCAAAGCTGAAGGGACCGTGAAACTCGACATCCCGGGTAGCTGGAAGTGCAATCCGCCATCCGCGCCATTCACTCTCAATGCCGACGGCGAAGATCGTACTGTCAGTTTCACCGTCACCCCCGCCAATCTCAACGAGAAGTCCTACGCGATCACGGCCGTCGCCGAGTTCAACGGGAAACAGTACCGGGAAGGCTATACGATGGCAGGCTATCCGGGTCTAGCCCCCTCTTACTTGTACAAACCGGCGACTTACAAGACCTCCGGCGTCAATGTGAAGATCGCCCCAGGGTTGCGCGTCGGTTACATCATGGGCTCGGGCGACGACGTCCCGGCCGCGCTTGAGCACTTAGGCGTCAAAGTAACCTTCATCGCACCGTCAGACATTTCTTCTGGCGACCTGAGTAAGTACGACGTCATCCTGCTGGGTGTCCGCACTTACGCGGCCCGGCCGGAATTAGTAACCTATAACGCCAGGTTACTCGACTACGTCAACAAGGGCGGCACCGTCATCGTCCAGTACAATACGCCGGAGTTCGATCACAACTACGGCCCTTATCCGTACGTCATGGGCAACAACCCCGAGGAAGTGACCGATGAGGTC
The DNA here is from genome assembly GCA_038212445.1 of Bryobacterales bacterium. Classification (GTDB taxonomy): domain Bacteria; phylum Acidobacteriota; class Terriglobia; order Bryobacterales; family Bryobacteraceae; genus TMP-7. The sequence continues at coordinate 100,204 of JBBQUM010000027.1, read as the reverse complement.
TCAAAGATCGCCATCCTCAATCCGCAGAACCCCGTTTTCAACTGGCCCAATAAGATCACCGACAAAGACTTCGAAGGCTGGGTAGAAGAGCGGGGCTCCAAATGGATGAAGACCTGGGACGGCAAGTATGACGCTCTCCTCGAAACTCACGACGAAGGTCAGGAGCCGCAAAAAGGCGGACTCCTCTACGCCAAGTTCGGCAAGGGTGTCTACATCTACAACGCCTACGCGTTCTACCGGCAGTTACCCGAAGGCGTCCCCGGCGCTTACAGGCTGTTCGCCAACATGCTCAGCCTGCCGAAGAACCCGTCCCGTTGAGCGACACGCCGTCCCGCAAACGACCACTGGGGTGAAACGGCGAGTAACGTTTTGAATAGCTTGCTTGCGGCATCGGACTTGCCTCTGATGCCGGCATGCGTCCACTCGCTTCACTGGTCCTTGTTGCGACCGCTCCACTCCTGCTCGCCGAGCCCATGTTCCGCGGCAACGCCGCCCATTCCGGCGTCTATTCTTCCTCCCCTGCGCCCTCCATCGGCAGCGTGAAATGGAAGTTCAAGACCAGGGGCCAGATCTTCTCGTCGCCTGCGATCGCTGACGGCGTGGTCTACGTGGGCAGTACTGACTGGCGCCTGTACGCCGTGAACGCCGCCGACGGCGCCGTCAAATGGAACTTCCCCACCAACGCGCCGGTGAACTCATCCCCGGCGGTCTTCGAAGGCGCTGTCTACTTCAGTTCCATTGACGGGTCGTTCTACGCTGTGAACGTCGCAGACGGCAAGCAGAAATGGAAGTTCGACACCGAGGGCGAGCGTCGCTTCACTGCTCCTGGCATCCATGGACTGATGCCTCGGACCGAACTGATGCCCGATCCCTTTGACGTTTTCCTCTCCTCTCCCGTGATCGCCCATGGCGTGGTCTACTTCGGCAGCGGCGATAAGAACGTCTACGCGCTTGATGCTCGCACCGGCGCGGTGAAGTGGAAGTTCGCCACCGGCGATGTCGTCCACGCCACCCCCGCTATTGCGGACGGAGTGGTCTACATCGGCAGTTGGGACCGCAACCTCTACGCGCTCGACGCTTCCACCGGTGCCGTCCGCTGGAAGTTCCAGACCGGCGATGACAAGCAGATCTACAACCAAATCGGCATCGCCAGTTCCGCTTCCGTGGCCAACGGCGTCGTATATTTCGGCTGCCGCGACGGCCACTTGTACGCGGTGGACGCCAAGACAGGCCAGCAGAAGTGGTCCCACGACAATCACACGGGCTGGGTGATCGCGTCGCCCGCAGTCCACGAGGGAATCGTGTATTTCCCGACCGCCGAGGGTGCGCGATTTAAGGCGCTCAAGGCGGATACCGGCGCCGAGGTCTTCAACATCGTCAATGAAAACCTCTCCTTCTCCTCACCGGCCATCGCCGGCACGACGGCTTACTACGGCACCACCGACGGCCTGCTTCACGCCGTGGACATCCAGACTGGGAAGCAACTCGCCGAGTTCAAGACCGAAGGCCACAAGGAAAACAGCGCGAAGTACCTCGACGACAAGGGCAAGTTCAATCAGCGCGCGTTGTTCGTCAACGTCACACTGGACGGCGCCATCATCTCGCAGAGCAGGCTGTACTCGCTTGGCTCGATTCTCTCGTCGCCGGCCGTTGACGGCGGAGTGCTGTATGTCGGTAGCACCGACGGCTACTTGTACGCGCTGAACTGAAACGCCTGTACGGCGGCTTGCCTCCTCGCCGCTTCCTCGGATTGCTCCTTGGAGGAAACGCGGTAGGCCGCCATTTCTTTCCCGGCGAGAGCCCTGAGGCCAAGGCGTTGATAGTCGCGGCCAAGCCGGAAATGATTCTGCGGCGTGGGACTGAGCTTCACGCACGCCTCCATCGCCCGGCGGGCATCCTGCCAGCGCTCCAACTTCTCGTACACCTTCCCGGCTTCACATCTGCCCACGGCGCTGCTATCGGCCGCCAGTTTGCGCAGCGACTCCTCATGGTTCGCGTCCGACCGCAGCTTCACTGCGGCGCAGACTACCGCGTCCCATCCGCACAGCGCCTCGGCGACCCGAGCCTGCGGTGCGCCTGAACCTTCGAGCGTCAGCAACTGCAGATAGCGGTAGGCCGGCTCGAACTTCGGGTCGGCGGCGATTGCGTCGAGCAGTGCGTCGACGGCCTTCTCGTTGTTGCCGAGCGCGTACTGCGCAACGCCGAGCAGAGCCCGGATCTTCGCCGACTTCGGAAAGCGCAAGACCGCATTCTCAAGCACAATCACCGCCGGCTCGAACGTCGCGTGCTGTACCAACTCCACCGCCTGAGCCACGCGGTACGCCTCGACATCGGGCGCTAACTCGACCGCCTTCTGATAAGCCTGCGCGGCAGCCAGATACTCGCGCCGCTTCTCCTGTATGTCTCCGACGGTGGCGTAACCGGCCGCGGTCTGCACCGCCGATGCGTGAGCCAGCGCCTTGTCCAAGCGCCCGGCGCGTAACTCGGCGACGGCGGCGGCAAGCAGCAAGTCGGGCTCGTTCGGCGCGAGGCTCAGTGCCTTCGCCATCTCGTCGGCGGCGTTGCCATGCTCATTCAACCCGGAGGCGATGGCCGCCTTCAGCCGATGAAAGCCGATCCGCTGCCGGGTCTCCGCGGGCTCGGGCACAGTGGCCATCACCTTCCGCGCTTCGGCATACTTCTTCGCCCGTACCAGATCCACCGGCGACTGCGCCAAAGCGCAGCCCGCAACCGTCAGCAACAAGACCGCTCGTAGCAAGCAACCATATGTTAGCCTAGGCCATTGTCGAGCGCTGAAACATCCAATCGCCTGGTTCGCGGCATCGGATTATTGGAAGCCACGGCCGCGAATATGCTCGAGATGATCGGCGTCGGGCCGTTCATCACCATACCGGTTCTGCTGGCCAAAATGAACGGTCCGCAGGCCATGTTGGGGTGGCTGATCGGCGCCGTGGTCGCTCTGTGTGACGGCATGGTCTGGGCCGAACTGGGCGCGGCGATGCCCGGTTCCGGCGGTCCTTACCGTTACTTGTCGGAAGCGTACGGTCCCAACAAACTCGGCCGCATGATGAGCTTCCTGTTTATCTGGGAGACCATCTTTCTCGCGCCGCTATCGATTGGCTCAGGCGCGGTGGGCTTTGCGCAGTACGCGAGGTTCTTCGCCAAGGACATGTCCTGGGCGACGGAGAAACTGATCGCGATGGCCGTCTGCCTGGTGATCACCGCGTTGCTCTATCGCGACATCAGATCCGTTGGCCGGCTGAGCGTCATCCTCTGGATCGTCGTCGTGATGACGGCGTTATGGATCACCGTCGCCGGCGTGCTCAACTTCGACCCCCGGCGCGCTTTCGATTTTCCAGCGGGTGCTTTTCAACCTTCTACCTCCTTCTTTCTCGGGCTGGGCGGCGCCACCCTGATTGCGATGTATGACTACGGCGGCTACAACAACGTCTGCTTCTTTGCCGGCGAAGTGAAGCAGCCGGAGCGCGTAATTCCGCGAGCGATTTTGTTCTCCATTGGAGCCGTCGCTATCCTGTATCTAACGATGAACGTCACGATTCTAGGCGTCGTGCCGTGGCAGGAAGCCATACACTCCACCTCGATCGTCTCCGACTTCATACAGCGGCTCTACGGCTCAACGGCCGCGCGCGTGGTGACCGTCCTGGTGCTGTGGACGACACTCGCTTCGATCTTCGCGGTGCTGCTGGGCTACTCGCGAGTGCCCTACGCCGCCGCTGTGGACGGCCGGTTCTTCAAGATCTTTGCCCGGCTCCATCCGACTAAGAATTTTCCTACCTTCTCGGTTCTGTTCATTGGCGTCACCTCGGCCGCCGCATGTCTGCTCAATCTCGATGCGCTGATTAACGCACTGATCGTCATTCAGGTGCTCGTTCAGTTTCTGGCGCAAGTGTTCGCGGTGACACTGATCCGCAGGAACCGTCCTGACATCGCGCGGCCGTTCTCGATGCCGCTCTATCCGATCACGAGCATCATCGCGTTTCTCGGTTGGCTCTACATTCTCGCGGCGAGCGGCCTGGTCTACATTGCCGCCGGCTTCGCGCTGCTGGCCTTTGGTATCGCCGCGTACCTGCTGCGGGCGCGAACCACCGGCGAGTGGCCGTACGAGGCCCGGGCGTGATGCTCGACGTCCTGGTGGCCGGCGAGATCTACACCGACCTGGTTCTCAGCGGTTTTCCGTCCTGGCCGCGTCCTGGCGAAGAATCCTTCGCGAGCGTCTACCACCGCGAGGCGGGCGGCGGCGCGGCCATCACCGCCTGCGCACTGGCCCGGCTTGGGGCGAGCGCAGGAGTGCTGGCGGTGGCAGGGCACGACGGCAATTGGATCGCCGACCGGCTTCACGCGATGGGTGTCGACACCACCCATCTGACGTTTGATCCTGACGAGCCCACCGGCGTAACGGTGGCTGTCTCGGACGCGCATGACCGCGCGTTCTTCAGCTATCTCGGGGCAAATCGCCGGTTCCCTGAAATGTTGGCGACGGCCGACTGGTCGCAAGCGCGCCACGTCCATCTGGCTTTTCCGCCGGATCTCGACACGGCGGAGGAGTTGCTCGCCAAGGGAGACTCGGTCTCGTTGGATTTAGGCTGGCACGAGGACTGGCTACGTGATCCGCGGGCATTGGCGCTGGTGGCCCATCTCGCGATTTTCTTTCCGAACGAGCGTGAAGCCGCCGCGATGACCGGCGAGCAGGAGCCGCGCCGGATGCTCGAGGCGTTTCGGGAAGCGGGGGCAAAGACGGTCGCGTTGAAGTTGGGACCCGCCGGCGCTGGACTGCTGTATGAAGGCGAGATTCTGTTTGATCCGGCAGTGATCGCCAAGGTAGTGGACACCACCGGGGCGGGTGATTGTTTTGACGCGGGGTTTCTGCACGCCTGGCTGCAGCGTGAATCACCGCACGCATGTTTGCACGCCGGCAATGTGGCGGGCGCGCGTTCAACGGAGGCAATGGGTGGCTTATAAGGTAGCGATGATCGGCGGAGGCGGAGTCCGTACGCCGCTGGTGGTGCATGGGCTGGCGAGGGCACAGGCGACGCTGGGAGTCACGGAATTCGCGATCTACGATAATGACGGTCCGCGGGCCGAGGTGATTGCGGGCCTGGGCCGGGAGATCGTCAAGCGGCAGGGCGGCGATTTCAAGATCACGATGCACGCGCGCGTCGAGGACGCGGTGGAGGGCGCCCACTTCATCCTGAACAGCGTTCGCGTGGGCGGCATTACGGCACGTGCGCGCGACGAACGGATCGCGATCGAGCATGGGCTGGCGGGGCAGGAGACCACGGGTCCTGGAGGCGCGGCGATGGCGCTGCGGACGGTTCCGGTGACGCTCGCGCATGCGCGGATCGTCGAGCGCGTGGCGCCCGAGGCGTGGTTCATCAACTTCACCAATCCCGCCGGACTGATCACGCAGGCCCTGATGCAGAACACACGGCTGCGCGTGATCGGCATTTGTGACACGCCCATCGAACTGTTCCACAAGATCTCCGAGGCGTTGGGCGAGCCGCTCGCGGACATGACGTTCGACTACGCGGGGCTGAACCATCTCGGCTGGATCCGGCGTGTCGCGCTGCGTGGGGAAGACATCACGGCGCGGCTGCTGGCGGACACCGACGCGCTGCGCCGGCTGTATCCATCGGACCTGTTTGATCCGGCGCTGATCCAGACTCTGAAGCTCATTCCGACCGAGTACCTGTTCTTCTATTACAGTCAGCGGAAGGCTCACCAAAATCAGGTTCGGGCGGGGGCGAGCCGTGGCGAGGAACTGCAGCGGATGAATGCCGGGCTGTTCGATCAACTGCGTGCGGAGGGCTCGGTGCAGGGGCTGGCGACGTACACGCGTTATCTGCAGCAGCGGAATTCGTCTTATATGAAGCTCGAGGGGCAGGGCGGTTCGGCGTTCTCGCCGGACGTCGATCCTCAGGATCCTTTTGAAACGGCGACCGGGTATCATCGCATTGCGCTCGACGTGATGGAGGGGCTGGCGTCGGCGCGGCCGCGAGCTGTTGTGGTCAACGTGCAGAACAACGGGACGATTGCTGAGTTGAATGCCGATGACGTGATCGAGGTGCCTTGCGATATTGATCTGCATGGCGCGCGGCCGCGGCCGGTTGGCAATCTGCCGGAGAGCGTCCGCGGACTGGTGTTGTCGGTGAAGGCTTATGAGCGGACGGCGATTCGCGCGGCGTTGGAGCAGTCGGGTGCGCTGGCGCAGCTGGCGATGATGGAGTATCCGATCATCGGGCAGTGGGAGCTTGCGGGCGAGTTGCGCGCGTCGCTGGCGGCCAGTGATCCGGAGAATCTCGGCTATTTGCTGTAGGCGGCTTGCACGGGCCGGGAGGCCCGTGCTACATGCGCTGGGACTCACGTTCGGGCGGACGGCGATTCGCGCGGCGGTTGATGATCCGGATCTTGGAATTGGTTGCTGTGTTCCTGCAAGGGCTGGGAGGCCTGCCTTATGATTCCTACCATCACGGTGACGAGTTGGATCCAGTTGATGGACGAGGTCTATAAGGAGAGTTGGGACGAGGGGATTGAGCGGTTCCGGTCGCCCTATGTTTATCGGGGATCGCCGGATGCGCGGTCTGACTTGAGTACGAGCCTGATGCGGCTGGCTGCGGGGTATAAGAAACTCGCGCGGTTGGAGAGTCACATCCTGCGCAACTTCAGGAAGTATGCGCACCTGGAGGCTGACGCGCAGGTGGGCGAGTCCGTTTGGAACTGGCTGGCGCTGGCGCAGCATCACGGACTGCAGACGCGGATGCTCGACTGGACGTATTCGCCGATGGTGGCGATGCACTTCGTTACCGAGAACCTGACGGCTTACGATGTCGATGGCGTGATCTGGTGCATCAATCACCGGGCCGCTGCGCGGCTGCTGCCGAAGGCGCTCAAGAAGCAGGCTGAAGACGAGTCGTTCGACGTGTTCAGCGCGGAGATGCTCGACCGGGTGGCGAAGTCGCTGACTGATTTCGATGCCTTGTCCAAAGAGGATTTCTTTGTCTTCCTGGAGCCGCCTTCGCTGGACGCGCGGATCGTGAATCAATTCGCCTTGTTTTCCCTGATGAATAGTCCGACTCACTCGCTTGATCAACTGCTGGAGCAGCACTCCGACCTGGCGAAGCGGATTGTGATTCCGGCGGCGCTCAAGTGGGAAGTGCGGGACAAGCTCGATCAGGCGGGCATTACCGAGCGCATGTTGTATCCGGGGCTGGACGGATTGAGTCGATGGCTGTCGCGCTATTACACCCCGAGCCGGGCGTCGCGCATCGTTTAGCGCGGGGTGAGCTTGGGCCACGCGATTTCGATTCCCTGCGCCTGAATGCGCGCCTGGAAGTCCTTCAGTAGTTTTGGAGTATTGCGGATGGCACGAGGACTCGTGTTGAGGCGTATGGCTTCAGCGGCCAGACAGCCGGCGGACTCGCCGATGTTCCATTCGACGGGGTGGAGGCGATAGCAGCCGTTGGTGATGTGGGTGACGCCGAGGTTCTTCGACGCTGGTATCAGGTTGTCGACGCGTTTGGGAATCAGGGCGCCGAGAGGGATTTCGAAGGGCAGGGAACTGATGTCGATGTAGTTGTTGCCGCCGGTGCTGGGGTGCAGATCGATGCGATAGCTGCCGGTGCCCACCGAGTCATTGAAGTGTTCGGCGGTGGTGCCGCCGCGGGCTTCGGTGCCGACGTGCTGCTCGACGACGGTGAACTCGGCCTGGATGCGGCGCGCCTCGCGGATATAGGGATACTTGGCGAGGCCGTCCTCGGTGCCGCAGATGTCATGACGCAGACGGAGCCCTGGGAAGCCGGCGTCGGTCTGCATCCAATACAACAAAGACAGCGAAAGTTGTTTCGCGCGCTTTAGATTCTTCGCGGCGTCGTCGGGGGTGGTGGCGTGGAGATTGCCGAGCCAGTAGTCGTTCTGGGGCCAGTTGACTAGAGTGATGTCGCTCTTGAACGAGCCGGGCTCGTGATTTTTGGTGCGGGCGATGCGGCGGTAGAGCCAGAGGTTCAGGGGGGCGCCAGGTTTGGATTCGTCCTCGGTAGGATCGAAGGAAATCCGGCGGATCTCGAGCGTTTGCGGGTTGGCCATCGACCAGCCGATCAATTTGCCGGGCCATGCGGGTTTGAGCTGAGGGACGTAGTCGCGCCAGAAGGCATACTCTTCCGGCTTGTCGATGGTGTGATTCTCACCGGGGCGATGGTCGATGGCGAAGCAGACGGTGAAGGACTGAATGTTGGCGGGCTGCGCGGTTTCAGGAGCGTGAGGCTCGCCGGTATCCTTGCGCGATTCAGCGCCGGTGACGTGTTCGACATTCGCAAGCGGCAGGAGGTCGCCCTGTTCGGTGGCGTCGAGGAAGTACCTGGCGGTGACGGTGCGCTTGAGTCCGCCGTGGGCCTCGAGTTGGACGGAGCGGATTCTGTCGCCGGCGGTGGAGGCGGCGACGGGTCGGTGCATTAAGAGGACAGTGAGACGGCCGCCGCTCACGTAGGGGGCGAGAAGGTTCTCGAGGACGGCGAGCGAGACGCGGGGCTCATGAGTGAGTTTCGAGACGCTACCGCCGCCGGGGTTGAGGAATGGCCGGGAGCGGGCGTCGGCGGTGAGCGGGTAGTAGAGCTTGTAGTAGTCGCGGACGGCGGTGCGATAGGCGGCGTAGGCCTGGGTTCGCCCAAAGGATTCGATCCAGGGGTGCTCGTCGGGAGGGACGGCTTGCGAGGTGAGCTGTCCGCCGATCCAGTCGGTTTCTTCGGTGAGAATCACGGATGCGCCGTTACGGAGGGCGGCGAGTGCGGCCGCGCAGCCACCGACAGAAGCGCCGATGATGGCGATGTCGGCGGAGAGTTCGCGAGGAGCGGCGCCGAGCAAAAAGGGGGTGGAGAGTGAGGCGAGGAGGGATCGCCGGGTGAGCGTCATCCTAGCCAGCATATGATGGAACGACATGGCACAAAGCGGCCCGGGCTTGCGGCTTGTATCGTTAGACGCCTTTCGAGGCGCGACCATCGCGCTGATGGTTCTGGTGAATACAGCGGGCGACGGAAGGTACGTGTATGGTCCGCTGGAGCATTCGGAGTGGCACGGATGGACGATTACGGACGTGGTATTTCCGTCGTTCCTGTGGATAGTCGGCGTGGCGCTCACGTTCTCGCTGGCTAACCGGATTGAGGCCGGGATGTCGCGAGGCGCCATATTCGCCCAAGCGGCGCGTCGCGCGGCGATTCTGTACTGCCTCGGACTTTTCCTATACATGTTTCCCCACTTCGACTTTTCGACGATGCGGATACTTGGAGTGCTGCAGCGCATCGCGATCTGTTATCTGATTGTGGTGGCGATTTATCTGACCACGGGAATTCGCGGGCAGATCCTGTGGATTATCGGACTCCTTTCGAGTTACTGGCTGCTAATGGCATTTGTTCCAGTGCCTGGATTTGGCGCGGGCCGCCTGGACATGGAAGGCAACCTGGCGCACTGGGTGGACTGGAACGTTCTGGGCCGGCACAATTATGCCGGGACGCACACCTGGGATCCGGAGGGCATCGTCAGTACACTACCGGCGATTGCGACTGCCCTTTTCGGCATCCTCGCGGGGCACATCCTACGCATGCGCAGAGAACTTGCCGAGCGCACGGCATGGATGTTTTTCGCAGGCAACCTTTTGATTGCCGCGGGCCTGATTGTGAACGTCTGGCTGCCGATCAACAAGAAGTTATGGACCAGTTCCTTTTCGCTATTCATGGGCGGTCTGGACTTCGTGCTGCTGGCAGGTTTTGTGTGGTTAGTAGATGGCCAAGGCTATCAGCGGTACGTGCGCCCGCTGGTAATTCTGGGCATGAATGCAATTGTTGTTTACATGGCGTCGGAGTTAGTGGACTCCGCATTGAGCGCAATTACCTGGGGATCAGGTCCAGAGGCGATGAGTTTGCGGCGCTGGATCTACGAGCATCTGTTTGCTCCGCTGGCAAGTCCGGTGAATGCATCGTTGCTGTACGCGGTGGTGTATGTGTTGTCGATGTACGTGATTGCCTACGTGATGTACCGGAAGAAGTGGTTTGTTCGGGTGTAGAGGCGACGAGGGTAAGTCCGGCGGCGCGGGTTTGGGTAGAGCGATTGTCGGTGCCGGTTTTGGCGGCGGTTGTTTTCGAGGGGAGGCTTTCGCTGCGCACGCGCTTGTCGATTTCGGTGCGGACGCGGCGGATGGCGCGGTCGAAGGCGATTTCGGCGTCGCGGATGGCACGGAGGATCTGGTCGAAGGCGCGGGTGGGCGTGTCGAGCCACATGACGACTTCGACGCCGTCCTTCTGGTATGACTCCGGAGGCTGCTTGTCGCGAACGGCGTGATGGTGGCGCTGCAGGTCGAAGAACATGCCTTCGCGTTCGCGTGCATTGGTCATGCGGCGCCAGGAGTTTGCGACTTCGAGGACAAGAAGGCGTTCCTGGGCGTTAGCGGGTTTATAGTCGCGCAGAAGATCGGCGCGCATGGCAGCGAATTCGGAGTAGTTGTTCATAAATGTCTTCCTGCCCCGAATGTACACCGTGGTGGCAAGCGTTTTTGTGCGTTTGTTGCGGAAGATATTGATGTTAAAGATGAAGATTGTTGAAAAAGTTTATGACTCAGTGAGACCGCTGTCGCATTCCGCGGCTGCAAGAGCCGCAAGTGCAGCCAAGTAAAGACCTTTGAGGAGTTGATGCGCGATGGGACAGTATTTTGGTGTGATCCGCCCCGTGATTACTCAGTGTTTGTGAGCCTTGACGGCGAGGAGATGTGGGTTAAGGGCAAAGGGTTTCAAGAAACGGGGCGCACGCGTCGCCGTCCCTGGTTCGTGGTCGGTACACAGCCTTATGGTCGACGATTGCCGGCGGTGTCGATCACTCGGCTCCATTCGCTATTCCTAATTTGTGAGCCGCCTCTTGAAGAGTCTTGTCGAGCGTCCAGAACCTGCACCCCGACAACATCGCCGAAGCGACGAGGTGTATGTCGACCAAGCCCAATCCCCGGCCCCAGAGCCTTCTTTCTTCAATGAAATATTGCACTTCTGCGTTTGACGCTGATTTTGCCGTGGGCAATGCGTATAAGTCAGCAAGCACGGCTGCTCGATTCTTCAAATTCCCGCATGCCAGTTCCCCTGCTATGAAGGGGTGCATCAGCACTAACCCGTCGGACAAACACCGTGCCAAGGTACGCTCATTCTCTCGGAAGTGTTGTATCCAGACTGATGTATCGACGAGAATCATTGAGCTGGCCGCCGTCGGGGTACGCTCGCAAGCCTCGGCTGAGTACCGCCTAATGCAGCGAGGCGCTTACCGGATTCGCGGGCAATCAATGCCTCAAGGCCGGCCCGCACCAACGCAGTTTTCTCTCGAATGCCGCTCAATTCCCGAGCGCGTTCAAGCAATGCTTCGTCTATGATCAACGTCGTTCGCATATGGCCTAGTATGTATTATTGATGCATACAGATCAACGTGCCAAATTGCTGGCGGGAGATGAACAGCCATGTCGTACCTTTCATGACTACGTGCGGGTTTATTCTCAAGTGAGATGATTGGCACGGCTGCTATTTCGATTCGTCAGCTTTGTAAGCGGTATGGCTCGATCACCGCCGTGAAGGATCTCACGCTGGAGGTATCGGCGGGTGAGGTGTTTGGGTTTCTCGGGCTGAATGGCGCGGGGAAGACTACTACGATCCGGGTGCTGCTGGACCTGCTGCGGGCGACTAGTGGCGAGGCTTTCATCTTTGGCGAGGACTGCCGGACGCGGGGGCTGGCGGCGCGGGCGCAGATCGGGTACCTGCCGGGAGAGATGGGCGTGTTCGCGGACTTACGCGGCGGCGAGGTGCTGGACCTGTTGGGCGGGCTCAGTGCGGGCGGAATCAATCATGCTTACCGGAAGAAGTTGATGGACCAGCTTGAACTGCCGGCTTCGGTGCTGGGGCGGAAGTTGAGGGAGTACAGCACGGGGATGAAGCGGAAGCTCGGGCTGATACAGGCGCTGCAGTGCGAGCCGCGGCTGCTGATTCTCGATGAACCCACCGAAGGTTTGGATCCGCTGATGCAGGAGGCCTTCTACGCGATTCTCGACGAATGGCGAGGGTTGGGGCGGACGATCTTCATGTCGTCGCACGTGCTGTCGGAAGTGGAGCGAGTGTGCGACCGGGTAGCGGTGTTGCGGCAGGGAGAACTGGTGTTGTTGTCGACGGTGAAGGACGCCCGTAACCTGGCGCCGCGGCGTGTGCGAGTGTCGTTTTCGCGAGCGGTGGACGCCACGCCGGAGTGGCCGCCGCAGTATGCGCTGGTGCGGCGCACTGCGGACACCTGGGAACTTCAGGTTGAAGGTGAACTGGGTCCGCTGCTGACTTTGCTGAGCGGTTTGCCGGTGCGGGATCTTGCGATTGCCGAGCCGAAGTTAGAGGACGTGCTGGTGAAGTATTACCGAGGTACGGCGGCATGAAGATGGGACTGCTGCTCCGTTACTCCTGGAGGCGGGTTCGGTGGCTGCTGATTGCCTCCACGCTGCTGCTCACGGGATTTCAGATTCTCATGGTGGTGGTGGCCCGATCGATTCAGCGGACGAATTCGTTTGCGCAGATGGCGGCGCTGATGCCTCCTTTTGTACGGGAGCTGATGCCGGGGATAGCGGGCGTCCTGTCCTTTAGCGGGATGGTCTGCATGGGGTATTTCGAAATTGCTGTTATTGGCGCGCTGACGGCGCTCGCGATTGGGCTGGGGACGATGATCACTTCGGAAGTCGAGATTGGATTCTCGGATCTGGTGCTGGCGCGGCCGGTGGCGAGGCATACGGTGGTGACGCGATCGATTCTGCTGCTGGTGATCAGTGTCGTGCTGGTGGTGGGGTTGATGGTTGCAGGCACGTTTGCGGGACTGGCGTGGTTTGCGCCGGACGGTGTGCGCTGGCCGCCGACCGCGGTGGTGCGATCGCTGGCTTTGAATCTCGGCGTGCTGACGCTGGCATGGGGCGCGGTGGCGCTGGCCATTGGGTCGGCTATGCGGAGACGGGGCGCTGCGGGGGCGATCGCCGGGCTATTGGCGTTGACGATGTTCCTGCTTGATTACGTAGGACGCGCGTGGAAAGCGGCGGAGCCCTACGCTAAGATTTCGCCGTACCGCTACTATGCGTCGTTCGACTTGCTGATGGGCAAGCCGATCCCGAGCCTCCATCTGGAGGTGTTGGCGGGGATCACGGTCTGTAGCTTTGGGCTCGCCTACTGGTTATTTGCGAGACGCGATATAACGCGTTAGCGCTGATTCGACTTCAGGACTCGCTTGCGCAGGCGTATGGACTTGGGCGTCACTTCGACGAACTCATCGTCGCGGATGAACTCGATGGCCTGCTCGAGGTTCAGGAGGCGCGGCGGCACGAGGCGGATGGCTTCGTCGGCGGTGGATGACCGCATGTTGGTGAGCTTCTTTTCCTTGACGATATTGACGTCGAGGTCGGCATCGCGGGCGTTCTCGCCGACGATCATGCCTTCGTAGACTTCGGTGGTGGGCTCGACGAACATCTCGCCGCGTTCCTGAAGGTTATAGATGGCGTAGCCGGTGGCTTTGCCCGAGCGGTCGGCTACGAGCGAGCCGGTGGGACGGGTGGGGATGTCGCCCTGCCACTCGATGTAGCCGTGGAAGAGCGAGTTCATGATGGCGGTGCCGCGGGTGTCGGTGAGCATTTCGCTGCGCAGTCCGATCAAGCCGCGGGAGGGAACCAGGAAGTCGAGGCGGACGCGGCCGGAGCCGTTGTTCACCATCTTCGACATCTTGCCTTTGCGGCTGCCCATCTTCTCGATGACGACGCCGACGAAGGTGTCGGGGCAGTCAATGACGAGCAGTTCGAGCGGCTCCATCATTTTGCCGTCGATGGTCTTTGTGAGGATCTCGGGTTTGCCGACCATGAGCTCATAGCCTTCGCGGCGCATCATCTCGATGAGGATGGCGAGCTGGAGTTCACCGCGACCCATGACCTTGAAGGCATCGGGACCGCCGGCTTCTTCGACGCGGATGGAGACGTTGGTGAGCAATTCCTTATCGAGGCGGTCACGCAGATTGCGGGAGGTAACGTACTGACCTTCGCGGCCGGAGAACGGTGACGTATTGATGGTGAACGTCATGGCGATGGTGGGCTCGTCGATTTGGACGATGGGGAGCGCGACGGGTGTTTCGGCGTTAGTGACGGTCTCGCCGATGGTGATGCCTTCGACGCCGGCGATGGCCAGGATATCGCCAGGGCGGCCGATGGTCTCGTCGACTCGTTTCAGTCCTTCGAACGAATAGAGCTTGGTGATCTTAGTCTTGTGCATGCTGCCATCGAGCTTGGCGATGGCGACTTCGTCGTTGAGGTGGAGGGTTCCTTCGAAGACGCGACCGATAGCGAGGCGGCCGAGGTAGTCGCTGTAGTCGAGGTTAGCGACGAGGAGTTGCAGGATGGCGTCGGGATCGCCTGACGGCGGGGGGATGTATTCGAGGATGAGATCGAAGAGGGCGCGGAGGTCGGTGGCTTCGTCCTCAAGATTGCGCTTGGCGATGCCGAGTTTGCCGTTGGTGTAGATGACGGGGAAGTCGAGCTGGTCTTCAGTGGCGCCGAGATCGATGAAGAGGTCGTACACCTCGTTCAGGACTTCTTGCGGGCGGGCGTCGGGGCGGTCAATTTTATTGATGACGAGGATGGGGGGCAGGTTGCCTTCGAGCGCCTTGGTGAGCACGTAGCGTGTCTGGGGCAGGGGGCCTTCGGAGGCATCCACGAGGAGCATAACGCCGTCGACGATCTTGAGGGCGCGTTCGACTTCGCCGCCGAAGTCAGAGTGGCCGGGAGTGTCGACGATGTTGATTTTGGTGCCGTGGTAGTTGACGCCGGTGGTCTTGGCGAGGATGGTGATGCCGCGCTCACGCTCGAGGTCGTTGGAGTCCATGACGCGGTCGGCAACTTCTTCGTTCGAACGGAAAATGCCGCTCTGTTTGAGCATGGCGTCGACGAGGGTAGTCTTGCCGTGATCAACGTGCGCAATGATAGCGATGTTACGAGTAGTGGGGGTGGACATGCGGGTGTGCACCTCCAGGATCGCACGATTCGCGTCGAAATCCCCGTTTTTGGCTTGTTTTGCTGAAGCGGCCTACTGAGCGTGCCTGGAGACGGCCCAGATAAGGACGATGAAGCCGACGATGATGCGGTAGATGGCGAAGGGCGCGAAGCCGTGGCGGCGCACCCATTGCATGAACCAGGCGACGACGCCGTAAGCCACGATAAACGAGACCACGAAGCCGATGGCGATGAGGGCGTAGCCGTGCGCGTCGATGTGGGTGACGCCGATGGCGTTGGCGCCTTTTGAAGGCTTGAGGGATTTGAGCATGTCGTAGCCGGTGGCGGCGGCCATGGTGGGGATGGAGAGGAGGAAGGAAAACTCGAGTGCGGCGGCGCGGGAGAGTCCGGCGAGCTGACCGGAGGCGATAGTGGCCATGGAGCGGGAGGTGCCGGGGAAGACGGCTGAGAGGGTTTGGCAGAGGCCGACGGTGATGGACTGTCCGAGGGACATGCGGGCGAGTTCCTGCTCGGGGGTGCCGTCGACTTCGCGCGAACCCCAGATGCCGTCGACGATCCACATGAGGACGCCGCCGATGAACAGGGCGCAGGCCATGACGATGAGGCTTTCGAGGTTTTTCCCGATGATTTTGGTGAGGAGGAAGGAGGGGATGGCGGTGCAGAGGAAGGCGATGGTGACGAGGCCGAGGGGGTGCAGGAGGGGTCCGCGGTCGCCGGGGAAGGAGGAGATGAAGGTGGCGATTCGGCGTCGGAAGTAGATAGGGAGGGTGAGGATGGCGCCGAGCTGGATGACGATCGAGTAGAGCTTCCAGAAGCCGTCCTGGAGGTCGACGCCGAGGAGGGCTTCGACGATACGGAGGTGGGCGGTGGAGGAGACTGGGAGGAATTCAGTAAGTCCTTCGACGATGCCGAGGATGGCGGAGAGGAGGAAGTCGTTCAAGCAATATATGTTAGCGCAGTCGGCGGTGGGGGGAAAAGGCGTCCGACGCCTTTATGATTTTGATACCTGTAGACAGGCTCCTTGCTGCAAACAAGGCGGTTAGCGAATAAAGGCGTCCGACCCCTTTATTTAATTGCGTCGGACGCCTTTTTGGGGTGGGGGATTGACAATAGTGTAGATTATACAGTATTGTTGGATTGATGATATCGTCGGATGTTGAGGAGCGGCTGGCTATTGAGCTTCGTAGGGGCGTGATTTCGCTGGCGGTGCTTAGTGCGTTGCAGAATCCGGCCTACGGGTACTCGCTTCAGCAGGCGCTGGTGGAGCGCGGATTCGAGGTGGAGCAGGGGACGCTCTATCCTCTACTCCGGCGGCTGGACGAGCAGGGGCTGCTTGAGAGCGACTGGAATGTCGACGAGAGCCGTCCGCGGAAGTATTACCGGCTTAGCCCCAAGGGTGCCGCCGCTCTCGCCACGCTGACCGTGCAGTGGGACGCGCTGGTGAAATCTGTCGCCAGCATGCTTCAAGGAGAAGCCAAATGACCCTCGTCGATCGTTATGTTGCCGAAGTGGCACGCCGGCTGCCGCGCAGTCGCAGGGCCGATATCTCGCGTGAGCTCACGTCGACGCTGCTGGACGCGATGGAGAGCCGCTTTGGACCTGCGGCGACCGACGATGATGCGGCGGTTGTGCTGCAGGAGTTCGGGCGGCCGGATGCGGTGGCGGCGTCGTACTGGCCGGCGAGCCAGTATCTGATCGGTCCGGAGTGGTACCCCGCATTCAGCCAAGTGCTCAAGATTCATTTGTTGGTGCTGGGGGCGATTGTCATTGCCGGCCTGGTGCTTCAGGTTCTTGCGCCGAGCCCGGACGGGCTGGCGAAGGTCTTCGGCAATGCGATTCAATTCCTCGTCTTCGCGTTTGGCGTTATTGTGCTGATCTTCCATCTGCTCGAGCGCGGGGAAGTCCGAGTGCGTCCGAGGGCCGTGGATTGGGATCCGCACGATCTGCCGAGTCCGGCGACTGGCGAGATAGTAGGACGCGTTGAATCCATCGCTGCCATCATCGCGACTCTCGCGGGTTTCCTGGTTTTGGTGCGTTTTCAGGAGTACATTGGCATTCCGGTAGGAAACCAACTGTTACTGAACAATATTCTGGTGGACAATCTGCCATGGATCGGCGCAGCCGCCGTGTTGACCGTGCTGCAGTACATTGTTTTGCTGTGGCAGGGCCGCTGGCGGTGGTACATGCGCTGTTACAAGGTTGGAGTGGACCTGTTCAATCTGATCATCACGTGGCGAATTTCAAATGCGGTAATTGCGTCGCATGAGTCACTGGTAACAGCGGGCGTCACGCCGCAGCTTGCCGATCTCAGCTCGCAGCTTGCGAGAGCCTTGCCGTTTGTGGTGCTGGCCGTGATGCTCTACGAAGGCGGGAAGGTTTTGTTCCGGGTTACAGGCTGGACTTACTCCGCACCAGCTCTTCCACGTCATCCATCTTCTCGCTGAGCTGATTCATCTTGCGCGCGAGGCCCTGAATGTCGGCGGCGGCGCGGCGGTTAACGTCGAAGTCGAGTTCACTGCGGAGACGATCCTTCTTATCCTGCCGGTTCTGACTCATCATGATAACGGGCGCCTGGACGGAGGCGAGCATGGAGAGGAACAGGTTGAGCAGGATGAACGGGTAGGGATCCCAGGCCTGGCCGCCGAGGCGGATGTTTATCAGCGTATAGACGACCAGGACAAGACCGAAGCTAATGATGAACGACCAGGAACCGCCGAAGCGGGCGACTCCGTCGGCGACGTTCTCGCCAAAGGTGGCCTCCTCCTCGATCAAGTCGTTGGCATTGCGCTGGGAGCGGATTCGCACCAGTTGTTGTGAGGCATGGAACTGGCGGCCGAGCACGGTGAGCATGTCCATCCCGGCGAGAGGCTTGCGTTGGAGGAGGACGGAAATATCGTTGCGGTCCACTTCGACGCAGACGCATTCGTCGACGGCGGTGGCGTTAGTTTGGTGCGGCGTCTGGTCGAGCATGGAGGCGAAGCCGCAGAATTCACCGGGCGCGGGCTCGTCGACGATCACTTCCTGGCCGTCCTCGTCGACAGTGGTGACGCGCACCAGGCCGGACACGATGACGTAGGCTGCACCGCCGGACTCGCCGATCTTATAGATCCGCTGGCGGGGCGTGAACGTGCGCATCTCAACCTGCCCAGCCAGGACGGCGGTCTCTTCGTCGTCCAGGAGCGCGAACAGAGGTACTTGCCGGAGCACTTCAGGATCACAAGCCATCAATCACCTCAACTCTGATAGCTTACCCGCTCGAGAGCAATTCCTCGATTCTGCGGCGGAGTGCGGCGGCGCGTGAAGGATCGGCGCCGCCGGTGGAGATGGCAATCTGGACTCCGTCCATCGAGAAGCGAGCGGGGACGATGAACTCACATTCCTCGAGCGAGTCGGCGACATTGGCGGGAATGCCGAGAGCGCGGGCGTCCTCGCCCACCTGCCGGTTCACCTGCCGGTTGTCGGTGGCGGCGAAGGCGAGGGAGGAGCCTTCCAGGTCGGTCCGCAGATACTCGCGCTCGACTTTTTCCACGCTGAGATGGTCGAAGCCGGTGTCGAATTGGGGTGACACGACTACGACGCTGGCGCCGGCTTCGAGGAGTCCGCGGGCCTTGCGCAATCCGACCTTGCCACCGCCGACGACGACGGTTCGCCGGCCTTCGAGGCGGAGGAATATCGGGTAGAACACGGGGGACGCCATAACCCGATGCTACAGGCAAAAAGACGGTATTGAGGGCTGGTCGATGTTAGCGTAGAAGCATGTCCCTCCCCGTCGTTGTCATCGTCGGCCGGCCCAACGTCGGCAAATCGACGCTGTTCAACGCCATTACCGGCAAGCGCCGTTCCATTGTGGGCGATGAGCCCGGGATCACTCGCGACCGTATTCATGGCATTGCCGATCATCACGGACGACCCTTCGAAATTATCGACACTGGCGGCATCATCGAGAATGACGATGATCTGATTCCGACACAGATTCTGAAGCAGGCGCGAGTGGCTCTGGATGAAGCCTCGCAGATCGTTTTCCTGATTGACGGGCGTACTGAAATCACCGGCGCCGATCGCGATCTCGCAGTGATGCTGCGCAAGCTGGGCAAGCCCGTGACACTGGCCGTCAACAAGATTGATACGCAGAAGAACGAAGGACTGCAGCACGAGTTTCACGCGCTGGGATTCGAGAACGTATTTCCCGTGTCGGCGGAGCATCGCACAGGTCTTGGCGATCTGCTGGATCACGTGGCGAAGACCTTTCCCAAGACGCCGCAGCTCGAAGAAGGCGCCGAGCCTGAGCCCGAGGCGGCGCGAGCGATTAAGGTGGCGATCATTGGGCGACCGAACGTGGGCAAGTCGACATTGTTGAATGCGCTGGTGGGCCACGAGCGGGCCATCGTGTCGCCGATTGCCGGCACGACGCGCGATTCAGTGGACGAGACGATTGAGCACGATGGTGTCCGCTTTACTTTCGTTGACACTGCCGGCATACGCCGCAAGGGCAAGACTCACGAGATGGCCGAGAAGCTGAGCGTCGTGATGGCGCGCCGCAACATCCGTATGGCCAACGTGGTGCTGGTGGTGGTGGACGCAAGCGAGGGCGTGCTGGCGGCCGACGCGACGATCGCGGGTTACGCGCATGAAGAGGGCCGGGCCGTTATCATCGTCGTCAACAAGTGGGACTTGAAGGGGCCGGCGGACAAGAAGAAGATCGCTGAGGATCTTGGCGACCATCTCAAGTTTCTGGAATACGCTCCCATCGCCTATGTGTCGGCGGCGGAGAGTCGCGGCGTGGGCCGTTTATTCGGATTGATTCGCGGCGGCTATGCCGAGGCGTCGAAGCGCATCAGCACGGGCGAACTGAACCGCTTCATGGAAATGGTGAAGTTTGACCGCGACATGAAGGTCTACTACATTACGCAGGCGTCTGTGCGTCCGCCGACGTTTCTCGTGTTTACCGACAACGCGAGCAACCTGCATTTTTCGAGCGAGCGTTTCATCATCAACCAACTGAGAAAGCGTTTCGGATTCAAAGGAACGCCGATCGCGATTAAAGCCAAGCGCCGATGAAGGCGTTGCTTTCGGACGCGGCATTGCGTGCCGCGCGTTACCTGGAGGCATTGCAGAAGCGTTCTGTTGCCGCCTCTCCAGAAGCGGTGGCGAGGCTGGCGGAATTAGGCGGTCCGCTGCCGGATGCGGGTATATCTCCGGACGCTCTGCTGGCAAGACTCGACGAGATTGGCTCTCCTGCGACAGTTGCGTCGGCGGGGCCGCGCTACTTCGGTTTCGTGACCGGCGGTTCACTGCCGGCGGCGCTGGCGGCCAACTGGATGGCGGGCGCGTGGGACCAGAATGCTGCCTTACGGGTGATGTCGCCGGTGGCGGCCTATCTCGAGGACACTGCGCTGGGCTGGTTACGGGAAGTGCTGGCGATGCCGGCCGGGTGCGGCGCGGGCTTTGTTACGGGCGCCACCATGGCGAACTTCACCGGGCTGGTGGCGGCGCGTCATGCGCTGCTCGGACGGGCGGGTTGGAACGTCGAGGAGCAAGGGTTATTCGGCGCGCCGGTGCTGAACTTGGTGGTGGGCGACGAAGTCCACATCTCGCTGCTGAAGGCGCTGTCGCTAGTGGGACTCGGGGCCAAGCGCGTGACTCGCGTGCCGGTGGACGGTGAGGGCCGCATCATCGCGGCGAAGTTGCCGCCGCTCGACGCACGGACGATCGTCTGCATACAGGCGGGCAACGTGAATACGGGCGCATTCGATCCGGCGTCGGAGATTTGCGCGCGGGCGAAGGAAGCCGGGGCGTGGGTTCATGTGGACGGCGCGTTTGGACTGTGGGCAGCGGCTGCGCCGTCGCGCGCGCACCTTCTGAAGGGCTACGGGGACGCGGACTCGTGGGCTACCGACTGTCACAAGTGGCTGAATGTCCCCTACGATTCGGGCCTCGCGCTGGTGCGTGACGCCGAACATCTGCGCCGGGCGATGACGTTTGCCGCCGCGTATCTGGATACCGGCGCCGAGCGGGAGCCTGCGCACTATGTTCCCGAATCATCGCGGCGGGCGCGCGGCATCGAGATCTGGGCGGCACTCGCGTCGCTGGGCAGGCAGGGACTGGCAGAAATGATTGAACGAAACTGCCGCCTGGCACAGCGTTTTGCCGAAGGCTTGAGGAGCGCGGGTTTCACGATCCTAAATGACGTGGTGCTGAACCAGGTGTTGGTGGAGATGCCGAAGGACGTTATTGCGGCGGTGCAGCGCGAGGGCACATGCTGGGCGGGGTCCACTGTCTGGCAGGGTCATACAGCGATGCGCATTAGTGTGTCCAACTGGTCGACGACGGAAGAAGATGTGGACCGCTCGATTGCGGCGATCAGAACTCTAGCGTCTTAACGACGCTCGCCGACGGGCCCGCGGTCTCCGCTTTCTTATACCCGACCACCACGTGATAGCCGCTTTGCGGATCGCAGGTGAACTCATGGGCGACTTTACCAGAGTGCTTGATGGAGACGGCGCCTGGATCGGGAATGTCGAAGGTCATCAAGCCGGCCGAGGTGGAGACGGTCAGCTTTGCGCCGTTATCGGAGCAGTCGAGTTTTTGGGCTGTGCCCTCGACGGTGTCCACGGGATCGTCCTCGAAGACGGTGAAGGTGGACTTAGGACTTTCCTGTCGCGTGATGTGCGGCCTCTCGTCCGCTGGACGATCCATCTGATCGAGATACCTCAGCAGTTCCATGGCCTGCTCGGTTTGCTGCGGCGTTTTCGCCCACTGCTGAGCGAATCGTGCGTTCTTGCGGGCGCTCTCCTTGTCGCCTATCCGCAGGTCGATGAAGGCGAGTGCAGCGAAGTACCATTCCGCCTGCTGCTCGTTGACGCGCTTGATGGGGCGGAGCGCGGCAGCGGCGCCATTGTAGTCCTGCTTGGACATGAGTCGGGACCCGAGTTGAAGGCGAGCGTCGGTGTAATCCGGTTTGAAGGCGACAGCACGTTTCAGCGCGGCGATGGACTCGTCGCCGGTGCCGGCAAGCGAGGCGTAGTGGTAGCACATCATCGGATTTTTATCGCCGGCGGCGAACGCCTTGGCGAAGTGATCTCGCGCGCCGTTGTTGTCGCGTTCCTGCCAGGCGAGGTAGCCGAGCGACTCCTCCACTTCGGGCCGGTCAGGATACTCCTTGGCCAATTGCGAATAGGCGCCACGCGCCTGGTCAGGCTTGTGGATCATCGCGGAGAGGTCTGCCAGCATCATGCCGGTCTCGAAATCGGACGGCTCGGAGACGGCGGCTTCTTCGGCCGACTTCTCGATCTTGACGTCGAACAAGGCGCCTAAGAGCTGATTGCTGGTGAGGTACTGATGCAGGTCCTTCTCGACCGCGGCGATGGGAACGCCGAGCGCTTTGTCGCAGGCATCGGCCATGCTCATTCCGGTGCTCATCGACTGTACGAACTTCGGGAAATTGGGTGAATAGCGCTTGCCCAGGTACAGCATGTGCAGGAGCGCCCAACTCTGGGCGTAGAACACGCCGGCCTTTTGCCTCTCGTTGTAGAGCGGCGAGTCATGGTTGACGCTCGAGAGGGCGTCGAGCGGAATCCAAGTGGAGTTGAGCATGGTCTGGACCCGCCCCGGTAACAGGGAGCCCACCAGCGCTTTTTTCCCCATGGGCAGCAGGGACGAATAGAGGTCGGCCCAGCCTTCGTCCATCCAGAGCGGCAGTTTCAGGCCGGTGTGGTTGATGATCAGGTGGGTGTATTCGTGGATAGCGATCGGATAATGATCCGGGGCAATATCGCCCATTACGATGTAATCGCGCTCATGACTGCCGGTGTAATATGCGGCGGAGAAATCATTCACGCGGTAAGGCTTGAATTGCTTTTCACCGCGAAACGCGATGATGCGGACGGGAAAGTCGGGGACGCGTTTGGACGGACTGGCGGCGAGAAAGAAGCTGCGCACCTGTTCGAAATAGAGAATTGCCTCGCGGCCCTTCTTTTCGCCGGCTGAAGTATAAAGCTCGAAATGTGGAGTTGTTAGACGAATCCACTGCTCGGCTGCGGTTAAGGCACACGAACCAAGCACGATTAAGACAGCTAATCGCCGGTAAAGCATAAAATCCGGAAGGTGAAGTTTAACACAACCTCCCGGTGGGTGTGCCTGCGAAATTTCCGGAAATTGACCTTAGGCGAACGGCTACAGCATCTGACTCGAAAGCCACGATCGGGCGAAGTCCCAGTCCCTTTTCACCGTGGCCGGCGAGATGGAAAGGGTCCGGGCGACCTCCTCGTCGGTGAGACCGCCAAAGAATCGAAGCTCAACGACGTGGGCGGCGCGGGCGTCCAGCGTTTCAAGGCGCCGCAACGCGTCGTCGAGGTCAACAACGCGCTGGTCAGTGGGGATGGCGGAGGGCAGCGCATCGTTGATGGAGATGGTGCCCTGGGAGCCTCCGCGTTTTTGCGCCTGCTTGCTTCTCGCGTAATCCACAATGATGTGCCGCAATTGCCGGGCGGCGAGTGCGAGGAAGTGTTCACGATCCTGCAATTGCACCGGCTCATTGGAGAAGAGCTTCAGGTAGAGCTCGTGCACCAGTTCAGTTGCCTGCAAGGTGTGATTGGGCCGCTCACTATTCAGATAATGGGCGGCGAGCCTGCGCAGTTCGAGGTAGACCACGCCGATCAGCTCGTTACCGGCGTCCTGGTTGCCGGCGCGCCAGGCGCTCAACATAGCCGCTACATCAATGGGCTCTGAAGACCCCGCCATGGCGGCTAAAGGATATCATGAGGAGCCAGAGAGGGGTCTGGCGCAGCATGACGCCAGAGCGGCTTCAGCAGATTCGCGCAGTTTTCGAATCGGTAGTGGAACTGGCGCCAGGCGAATGCGACGGTGTGCTGGCTGAGGCGCGCGAGAAAGATCCTGCGCTCGCGGACGAAGTGAACAAGCTCGTGGCCGCCTACCACCGCGAGAACACCTTTCTGTCGCAGCCGATCACGAGTCTGCACATTCCGGCGGAACCGGATCTGGCGGGGTCGCGCATTGGCGCCTACGAGATTGTTCAGGAGATCGGACGCGGCGGCATGGGGACGGTGTATGAGGCCGCGCGCATCGATGGTTCGTTCCGCAAGCGTGTCGCGGTGAAAGTGATCCGCGCGAATCTGTTGACTGAGGCGATGCACGAGAGATTCCGCCGCGAACGGGAGATTCTGGCCGGTCTCGATCACCCCGCCATCGCACGCATACTGGACGGCGGGACCACGGACGCGGGCCGGCCCTACTTCGTGATGGAGCACGTCTCCGGCGTTCGAATCGACGACTATTGCCGCGAGCGGCAACTGGATATCGGCGGCCGGATTGCATTGTTCGTCCGCGTCTGCGATGCGGTGCAATACGCGCATGCGCACCTTGTTGTGCACTGCGATCTGAAGCCGGGGAACATTCTGGTTACGGCAGAAGGCGGGGTAAAGTTGCTGGACTTCGGGATCGCCAAGATTCTAGTCGATCCAACGGAACAGCAGCCTGCGGCACGAGCGGCGAGCGCGGTGATTCTGACGCCGGAGTACGCAAGTCCCGAGCAGGTGCGCGGGGAACCGGTGACGGCTGCCACCGACGTTTATCTGCTGGGTGTGTTGCTTTACGAATTGCTGACGGGCGTTAATCCCATGCATGAGAGCGGCGACTTGCCCCATCAGGTGATGAACGCCGTCTGCCAGAGCGTGCCTGCCAAGCCGAGCGCGGTGGCTGCGCCAGGATCACGGAGGCAGTTGCGGGGCGAGCTGGACAACGTGATCATGCTGGCGCTGGAGAAGGACCCACGCCGCAGATACTCATCGGTGGCGCAACTCCGGGATGATCTGGAACGTTACCGGACGGGGCGTCCGGTGGTGGCGCAAGGCGACCGTTTCAGCTATCGCACTGGAAAATTTCTGCGCCGGAATCTTGCTGCGGTGGCGGCGATCTCGCTGGTGATTCTCTCGCTTACGGTGGGCATCGTATTCAGTCTGGGCGAGGCGCAACGGGCGAGGCGGGAGCAGCAGCTGGCCGATCAGCAGCGCAGCATTGCCGATGTGCAGCGGCGGTTCGCCCAAGGGCAACAGGAAATAGCGGAGCGCGCGCGCCGGGAAACCGTGGTTCAGGAAGCCCGAGCCGAGCAGAAGGCGGTTGAAGCGGGGCAGCAGCGGTCCAGGGCCGAGAAGCGTCTCGGCGAAATGCGTTCGCTAGTGACCACCTTGCTTTTCGATCTGCATGACGGGATTCGTGATCTGGCAGGGTCGGCGGGTGCGAGACGGCTGGTTCTGGCCAAGGCGCAACAGTACATGGAGATCCTCTCCAAAGAGACGGGAAGCGATCTTCAACTACAACGCGAGCTGGCGAGCGCCTATGAAAAGACTGGGGATTTACAGCATGACGCAGCGGGACCTGGCGGCGCGGATGGCGGGTCGCTGGCGAATTACAACAAGGCATACGTCCTGCGCCAAGCCATTGCGGCGAATGACAAGACTGCACTGGCTGCACAACGGGATCTGGCATTCAGCATCAGCAAAGTAGGCGACGGGCAGTTTTTCAACGGGCACACCGACCTGGCGGTTGAGAAGTATCAACAGGCACTAACACTGCAGAAGGCAGTATTGGCGCGCAACGCAACTGACTCGGAGTCGAACAAGATTGCGGGGTACATTCAGAACCGGCGTTGTATTGTCCTGGCGTCGGCTGGTGACGCTGTGCACGCGGCTGAAGCCTGTCAGGCGAGCATCGACTATCTGGACCCGGTGGTGCTAACTCTATCGCGCGACCGGCTGGTGAGGCGGACGCTGGGCGCATCGTCGGCGGCGTTTGGGAATCTGCTGCGCCATCTCAACCGGGTTCCGGAAGCTCTTGTTTATCTGGCCAAGGCGAACGGGCTGTTCGACGGACTGGCGGCGGAGCAACCCAACAATGTCGAGTATCGCCGTCTCATCGCTTACACACAGATCTACGTCGCCCAGGCGCGTCTCGCTGAGAATAATCGCTCGCAGGCGATGGAGATGTACTCCAAGGCGGCGGCGTCGATGCAAATGCTGATACTCATTGATCCTTCCGATTCGAAAGCGCCCGCGGGACTGGCGCTGGCGTTGTCCAACATGGCTTCGGAGATGGTGAAGCTGGGAGACATGGCGAATGCGGAGAAGGCCAGTAGTGAAGCGATCGAGCTGATGCGGGCGGTGGCGGAGAAGCCGGGGGCAGGTCCGTACGAGTGGAATGTTTATGCGAATACGCTACTGAAGTCTGAGATCGCGTCGTTGCGGCAGCCGGTAAAGGCGCTGGAGCTCGCCTTGCGGGCGTCGCGGGCGACGAAGGACTCGAACGCGACATTCCTGGATACTTTGGCGTGGGCGTACTATCGCAACGGCGACGCGCCGTCGGCGGTGAAGGCCGAGCGGAAGGCGCTAGCCCTGGTTCCGTCGGGCGACGCGCTTGGTCAAGGATTGCGCAGAGAACTGGAGCAGGGTTTGGCCCAGTTTGAAGGCTCGCCGAAAAAATAATCAGCTTTCTTGAGCCGATAGCCGCGATCTTCGCGCTGTTGGGGATGAAACCTCAACCAAGGGAGCGCATCGCGTGGCAAGTTTTTGTGGAAGCTGTGGTTCGCCTGCCGGCGGTCAGTCGGCGTTTTGCAGTCATTGCGGGGCTCGCGCTGCCGTAGCTGCGCCCATACCGCCGGTAGCTGCGCCGGCGAAGAAGAGTTCAATCCTGAAATGGGTGCTTATTGGGATGGGGGTCCTGTTTGTGTTCGGGGCGCTCTCCATCGCCGGTCTCTATTTCACCGCGCGGCGATACGTCACTATGGCGGAGAACATTACGGGGGTTAAGGCGGGGGACGTTGTCAGTTCCATGCGCGACGCCGCTGCCCGTTCGTCGCGAAGCGCGGGGGAAGAAAAGCGGGACGGTTGCCTGCTGCTTTCTAAAGAAGAGGCGTCGTCGATCCTCGGCGTCCAGGTAGAACGCGTAGATGGCAAGCCGAATGGTCGTGAGAGCGGCGAGCATTGCGACTTCTTCGTCAAGCCTGAGTCCGTGGCAGAGAACCTGGAGAAATTCAAGAAATCCGTGGAGGCCGTGAGGAGCGAGCCCGGTTCGGAGTCAAAGCCGAATCAGCTTCCGCCGAGCGCCAGCGACATGATCAAGACCTTGAATCGTGGGGTGATCGAGGGCGCGAGCAATGGCGAGGCGCCTTACTTCGGATTCACGGTGGAGCGTGAAAACGGACGGATCGCGTTCAATGCGTTCCAGATTGCCAGCCGGTTGGGGACCGGTGATGTGGGCCAGTCGTCCGAACCGCTGGAGATTGGCGATCAAGCGGCCATGGGCCTGGCGGATTCGAGGTTATGCGTGGTTAAGAACAGCACTGCGATCACTCTCGATCTATCCCAGGTGACAGGCGGACGAAGCAAGGGCGTCGAGCTGATGAAAGTGATTCTGACGCGGCTGTAGATGGATTCATCGAGGAGGAAATAACGATGACGCTGAGACTAATCGTACTTGTGCTGGCAATCGCGGTGGCGGCGCCGCTGGCCGCTGAAGACCGGATGTCGGCTGGACTCTGGGAACTTACCACCACCACGGGTGGAAGGCCGCCGAATGTCCATCAGACCTGTTTCACGGCTGAGATGGTTGAACTCGGGAACCGGCCTGCAGCAGTTCTGCGGGAAGAGACAGCGAAGTCCGTCTCAAAGCGAGGTCTCTGTACGCTTAAGGATTTCAAGATGGAAGGCGACACGATCTCGATGACCGAGACCTGCGGCGAACAAACGATTGCGATGAAGACCAAATATAGCGGCAGCGCCTTTGAGACTGTATCCACTACAACCGGCAAGGGAGCGCGCGAGACTCGCATTGTTGGCCGCCGGCTTGGTGCCTGCAAATGAGAAGGGAGATCAGCGTGATGAAGGCAGCTATCTTTGCGCTCCTGTTTACCGGATTGGCAGGGAACGGACAGTCGATGCCGAACCTTTTCCCGCTGCCTAACGGGGCAGGGCTGCTGGAGACCCATAACGCCGGCAACGGGCCGATTGATCTAACCGGTCCGTTCTTCCAGTCGCTCGGCACCAATGGCCGCAGCTGCACGACATGCCACCGTCCGGCCCAGGGTTGGGGAATTTCGGCCGCGGAGGTGAAGTTCCGCTTTGAAATCACTCAGGGTCTGGATCCGATCTTTCGCACCAATGACGGTTCTAATTGCGACCACAACATTGACACGTCAAACGTCCAGGGCAGGCGCAGGGCGTACAGTCTGCTGACCACCAAGGCGCTGATCCGGGTGGCGATGGCGGTGCCGGCGAGCGCGGAGTTCAATGTGGTGAGCGTCGTGAATCCGTATGGCTGCGGCGATCCAGCGACGGTTTCGGTTTACCGCCGTCCGCTGCCGACGACGAATCTCCGGTTCCTCAGTACGCTGATGTGGGATGGGCGCGAGTCGTCGACTCAGACTGGCACACAGAAGATCACGTTCTCTACAAATCCGGGGGATCTGCTGGCGGACCTGGCCCACCAGGCAGTGGACGCGACGACCGGACACGCGCAAGGTATCGTACAGCTAACGCCCCAGCAACAGCAGTCGATCGTCGACTTTGAGATGGCGTTGTCCACGGCACAGGCGTTTGATTTTCGGGCAGGCTCGTTGAACGCGAATGGAGCGACGGGCGGACCTCTGACGATTGCCGGCCAGATTCAATCCGCGTTCTTCATCGGCATCAACGACCCGCTTGGCGGGAACCCACACGGCATTCCTTTTACGCCGGTGATCTTTAGTCTCTACGATGCCTGGAGGGCCCAGCAGTCGCATGATGGCCACGACGACGGCAGGGATGACGGCCACGATGATCCGCGCGCGAGCATCGTCCGCGGCCAGGCATTGTTCAACTCCAAACCGATCCTGATCACGGGGGTTGCAGGACTGAATGACGATCTGAACCTGCTCACGATCCCAGGCACGTGCGGAACCTGTCACGACTCACCGAATGTGGGTAATCACTCGGTGTCAGCGCCCTTGAATATCGGCGTTGGAGACCTGAACAGCGCTCTCGACGTGAGTTATCTCCCGGTGTTTAAGCTGCAGAACAAGACGACGCTCGAAATCAAGACTACTACCGATCCGGGACGCGCGCTGGTAAGCGGCGCATGGAAAGACGTTGGGCGGCTGAAAGGTCCTATTCTGCGCGGTTTGGCGAGCCGGGCGCCGTACTTTCACAATGGGTCCGCCGATTCGCTGGGTGATGTCGTCGACTTCTACAACCGGCGCTTCAATGTGGGCATCACTCCACAGGAGAGGCGGGACTTGGTGGCCTTCCTGAACACCCTCTAGCGGCCGGCGGGGATGGTCGACGCGGCCCCAAGCCGTACAGTAAACTCGGTTATGGCAACACCAAAACCTGACAATCCTGGGACGGCCTTGAGCCGAGATGCCTTACAGGCTTTTGACAACGTAAACGGCGGTGTTCATGCCGGCTTTCGGCCGGCTCATGCGAAGGGTATATTGCTGAGCGGAGTCTTCACGCCCTCAGCGGCGGCGCGGACGCTGACCAAGGCGCCTCACGCGCAGCGTCCGTCCACTCCGGTGACCGTCCGCTTTTCGGACTTTGCGGGAGTGCCGATGGTGCCGGACAACGATCCAAACGGCGCGAGTCCACGCGGATGCGCCATCCGCTTCCATCTGGCGGAGCATGTCCACACCGACATCGTGGCTCATTCGCACGATGGTTTTCCGGCGCGAACGGCTGAGGAATTCGTGGAGTTTTTGAAGGCGCTGTACGCGAGCGGTTCGAGCACGGCGAAACCGTCGCCGATCGAGATGTTCCTTTCGACGCATCCGAAGGCGCTGGAGTTTGTGGTGGCGCCGAAGCCTTTTCCGACTAGTTTTGCGCACGAATCGTTCTTTGCGGTGGCGGCGGTGAAGTTCGTGGACGCCAATGGGAAGGCTCAGTTTGGACGAATCCGCGTACGTCCGGCGGCGGGTGGGGAGTACCTGGACGATGCGGCCGCGGCAGGCAAGGGCCCGAATTTTCTGTTTGATGAGATCAAGCAGCGGGTGGCGCAGGGGCCGGTGAAGTTCAGAGTGATGGTGCAACTGGCGGCGCCGGGGGACACGGTGGACGATTCGACGGTCCACTGGCCGGCGGAGCGCGAGCAAGTGGAATTCGGTGTGGTGGAGTTGACGTCGCTAGTTGCCGATGATGCGGCCGAGCAGCAGAAGATCATCTTCGATCCGATCCCGCGGGTAGAGGGCATCGAGACGTCGGGCGATCCTCTATTGGAACCTCGGGCTGATCTGTATTTGCTGGCTGGACGGCGCCGGCGGGCGGGGGAGCAGGCGAAGTAGGCGGCCGGCCGGTTGAAGAAAGCGCTCCCGCAGTGAGCGGAAGCGCTTTCACAGCGATAGAATTGCAGGGTGGCAAGGAAACTTTTCGGTCTTGGGGCACGAGGAGATATCGTGGCCCAGATTCAGCGGGCGCTGTTAACCGCCGGGCATGATCCAAAGGACGTCGATGGGCTTTACGGTGAGAATACGCTGGACGCCATCGTTTCGTACCAGGGAGCTGAAAAGCTAACCATCAACGGCATGATGGACGAGGCGACATGGGATGCGCTGATGCGCATGCCGGTACCCGCCGTAGGCGAACGCAGCCTGGGCCTCACTGCGGCGTTCGAAGGGCACGACTACACGCTCGCTCGCGGGAACTTCGATGGTGCCTGGATGACGTGGGGGATTGTCGGCTTCACGTTAAAGTACGGACAAATTCAGCAGATAATACGGCACGTTGAAGAGCGCAATCCCAGCCTGATCACACAGGCTTTTGGCCGTCAGGCGAGCGTGCTGCTGCAGGTGATCAATCAGCCTGGACCCCAGCAGAAGGCGTGGGCGACGTCGTTGACGGTGAAGGGCGGGAATTTAGCCGAACCTTGGCGAACGGGTTTCGCGACGCTGGGCAACTTCCCTGAGGTGCGGGCGGAGCAGCGCCGCGCTGCCTACGA
Organism: Bryobacterales bacterium; assembly: GCA_038212445.1. Lineage (GTDB taxonomy): Bacteria > Acidobacteriota > Terriglobia > Bryobacterales > Bryobacteraceae > TMP-7. The sequence goes on along the minus strand of JBBQUM010000027.1, from coordinate 69,180 downwards.
GAACTACTACAAGCCGGCGGTGGAGTCGGCGAAGCAATTCGGCGTGGCGTCGGAACTGGGGATCGCGCTGCTGTTCGATATTCACGTACAGAACGGCGGAATCTCGGCGGCTGCACTACAGCAGATCCACGAGGACGTTGCTAACTCGCGCGACGCAGCCGAGAGCAACATCCGCGAGATCATTGCCGACGCCGTAGCCGAGGACTCCATTCCGAAGTACCGCGAGGACGTGCGTGCGCGCAAACTCACAATCGCGCGCGGCAAGGGCATGGTGCACAATCGGGAATACGACCTGTCGAATTGGGGACTGGCCGATCAAGCAGCTTGACCGGCCAGGAATTCCAGAGCGGTTGACTGGTTAGCTCTTCTTGGTGACGGCGCCTGCGGGAACGGTGCTATTGCCGATCTTGTCGATCTCGTTGAAGTAGATGCGGCGGCCCTGATCCATCGACAGGTTCGACAGGATGACGGCGGTGGAATCGGCTAAGCCGACGTCGACGTCGGCGATGGGCTTCTTGTGGTCGCGACAGTTGTTGAAGAAGCTTTCGAGCTCGCTGTCCACCGGATTGCGCTGTTCTTCCTGGATGAGGACGCCCTTGGAATAGAGCCAGCGGCGGGCGAACTTCACTTCGCGATCGAGGAAGCCGTCCTGGGGATTCAGCTTCAGATCGTCGAACAGCAGGGGAATCGGCTTGGAGGCGGGACCGGCGACCATGGTGGCTCCTGCGGCCTTTGCGGGTTCAGTCTTGCCGGCCTTGGCTACTTCAGCCTTCAGAGGTTCGCGGTACCACCACGCGATGGCCGGGCTGTTGTCGTCGCCGACGGTGATGTGAATCGTGCCGTCGGTGCCCATGATCATCTCGCCCATTTCCGAGCGCGTGGAATTGAACAGCGGCAGGTGGGAGTTGGTGCTGACCGATGAATAGGTCATCTTCTTGCCGCCCTTGTAGCTGTAGATCAACTGGACGTTGTCGTAGACATCGCGGCCGTCGGTGAGGGTGTCGAGGCCGCCGAGACCCATCACGAACTCGGGCGTGCTGCCGAACATCCAATCGGAAATATCCACCTGGTGCGAGGTGAGCTCGGCGACGATACCGCCGGAGAATTCGCGATACAGGCGCCAGTTGGACCACGTGTTTTTGCCGCCGGGCTTCATGGTCCACAGCGAACTGGGTTTGTTCACCATGTTGCGGTGCCATTGACAGTGGATGTGTTTCACATCGCCCAAAACCTTCTTGTCCACCATGTCCTTCACGGTCTGGTAGAAGCGGCTGTAGCGGCGCTGGAGTCCAACCTGGAGAGTCTGGCGGGGGTACTGCGCGGCGAGCGTGCGGAGGGCGCCTACTTCTTCCGGCTTATGCACCATGCTCTTTTCGCAGAACACGTTCTTGCCGGCGAGCAGAGCGTCGCGGGTGATGGGGAAGTGCATGTAGAGGGGGGTGGTGACGAAGACCGCCTCGACATCTTTTTGGGCGAGCAGTTCGCGGTAATCCTTGAACGTTTTGGGACTGGTGCCGATGGTCTTTGACCCGAGGTCGAGGCCGTCCTGGCGGAGGTCGCACAGGGCTACGCAGCGTCCGGCGTCGAGCTTGGCGAGGTGTTTCAGCAGGTAGGTGCCGCGGCTTCCGGTACCGATCATCCCGAATTGAACCTGATTATTCGCGCCCAGCGATTTCTGTATGAAGGGAGCCGCTACTGCGGCCGCGCCCGCTAACTTTACTGCATCGCGACGTGTCATATCCTTCTTCTCATCCATCGAACACACTCCTCTCGGGAAAACCGTAGCCTATCATCCAATACTCTATCCGGTGCGGCGGATGAATTCAAATTGAGGGGTGTTTGTTGGGGTTGGTGGGTGGGGCGCGAGTGGCGTTTCTGCTTGTGTTCGCGGTGCGCTTTTGTTATGCGCTTGAACGGGCCGGGAGGCCCGTTCTACAGGCCTCGGAATGCGCGTTCCGGGGGTCGGCGATTTGGCGCGATGGCGCGGGAACGTCGGTTTGGCGTTGGCGTCGGGAACTTGGTGAGAGAACGGGGGGGCGCGACGTAGCGGCAATGTCGGTTTGGAGTAGCGGAACGGGAACGTCGGTTGGCGATGGCGTGGGCTCGGCTGGCGTTTCTGCTTGTGTTCGCGATGCGCTCTTGTTATGCGCTTGAACGGGCCGGGAGGCCCGTTCTACAGGCCTTGGAAGGCGCGGCCGGATGGCGGCGCGTTGGCGCGGTTGTACGGGGCACGGCGATTTGATGCAGGGGCGTGGAACGCGATTTATGCCCGGCGGTGCGGGTTAGTGGAACTTCATGCGGTCTAGGACTGTGAGGAAGCGGGGATCGTGCCTGAGTTTTTCGAAGAGGGGGTCGGTTTTTACTTCGGTTAGGCCGGTGTCGTGCTCTTTGAAGGCGCGGTCGAGCCATTCGAAGGCCTTGTCGACTTCGCCGCGGAACGCATACACATCGGCGATTTGATACGGCGCGTCCTTCTGATACTTGGCGATTAGCTCGGCCAGCGTGGCGTCGGCTTCGCGGGTGCGTCCGGCGGCGTGATAAGCGAGTCCGAGGCCGCAGAGGCGGAAGATGGGATGCTTCTCGCGTTCTGCCTCAATCACAGCCTGGGCGGGTTGCGACTGTGCCAGCAGAATCCGGCTGAGCATGCCGCGGGAGTTATCCATATCGGGAGCCAGGTCGAGCGACTTCAGGATGGCTTCCTTCGCTTCAGGCTGGCGTCCGGCATAGTGCAGCGTCATGGCGTAGTCGTGGAACGCCGTGGGGTTGAGTGGATCCACTTCCACCTGCCGGCGGTGGTAGGCGATGGCCTCGTCAAAGCGGCCGAGTTCGCGCGCGAGAACGGCAGCTGAGAAAAGCACGTCGCTGTTGGACGCTTCGAGCTCGAGTCCGCGGCGGAATGAAGCGCGGGCGCCTTCCCAATCGTAGGACTGGAACATCTTGACGTTGCCAAGCGCGCCGTGGGCTTCAGCCAGACGGTCGTCGAGCGCCAGGGCATGTTCGGCCGCTTCGCGCGCCTTGGCATAACTCGAGGCGAAGTCGGCGAATCCCCAGTTGGCTTGCGACATACGCACTTGCGCCACACCGATCCACGCCTTGGCGTAGTTCGGGGAAATCTGAGTGGCGCGGTCAAACAGCACCGAGGCTTTTTCGAAATTCTCCTTGTTGCCCCGTTGCATGTAGTAGCGGCCCTGCAGGTAGGCGTTGTAGGCCTCGGCGTTGGTCGTACTGTTGGGATGCGGTTCCTGCTTCACCACGCCCAGAGCGGCGGTCACCGCGCTTGCGATTTCATCCTGGATGGCGAAGATGTCGGTCAACTGGCGTTCGAACGTCGTGGACCAAAGCTGGAAGCCGTCGGCGGTTTTGATGAGCTGAACGGAAATGCGTACGCGGTTGCCCTGCTTGCGGACGCTGCCTTCGAGAACGGTAGCGACGTTGAGCTTCTGGCCGATGGAGCGGGTGTCGAGCGTGGTCTCCTTGAAGCGCGACGCCGATGTCTGCGCGGCCACACGCCAGCCGGGAACGCGAAACAGAGAGCCGGTGATCTCCTCAGCCAGTCCGTCGGCGAAGTACGACTGATCCTTGTCAGGGCTCAGATCCTTGAACGGCAGCACGGCGATGGAGCGCGCATCGGTGTTGGTGTGGCGCGACCACAACGCAAACGCGCCGACGCCGAAAATCATCAATACCATGGCCGCCGCGTAGAGCTTGAGCGTGAGGTTCTTGCGCGGCTTCGGGGGCGGCTGGACGGCGCTGTCCTGGCCGATCTGCTCGAGCTCGAACTTGAGGTCGCGCACAGACTGCCAGCGTTCATCGGGATTCTTGGCAACGCAGCGCCGGATCACGCGTTCAAGTGCCGGCGGGAGCGTCCCGATGGAGGTAGGCTCGCGCTCCATGATGGCGGCGATGACGCTGGCCCGGCTGGCGCCTTGAAACGCTCGCTGGCCGGAAACCAGTTCGTACAGCATCGCGCCGAACGAGAAGATGTCACTGCGGACGCTGGCTTCCTTGCCCTCCAACTGCTCGGGCGCCATGTACTGCAGGGTGCCGATGATGGACTGCTCGGCGGTGATCAGGCTTTCGGTGGCGGCGTGATCAACCGGGGACGGCTCACGCATGATCTTCGCCAGTCCAAAGTCCAGCAGCTTGATGCCGGTCTTGGTCACCATGATGTTGGCGGGTTTCAGATCGCGGTGGACGATGCCTTGATTGTGCGCGGCGTCGAGCGCGTCGCAAATCTGACTCGCATACTTGAGGGCCTGGGCAACGGGCAGCGGGCCTGTCAGGGGCTCGCCCACGATGTACTCCATCACGAGGTAGTTGGGACCGACGTCGTAAAGCTGGCAGATATTGGGGTGGTTCAGCGCGGCGATGGTGCGGGCCTCGCGCTCGAAGCGCTCGGTGAACTGGGCGCGTGCCACCTTAACGGCTACCGTACGATCGAGCCGTGTGTCCGTCGCTTTGTAAACCTCGCCCATTCCACCGGCGCCAAGCGGCGCCACGATCTCATAGGGTCCCAGGCGAGTCCCGGTCGGGAGGGACATAGATGTCGACTAATTTTACCGTAGGTGGGTGGCGTACCTCCCCAAGCCGGTGTCAGTGCGGTCTAGTGCAGCAGGTCGTTTAACGCCTTGATCTGCTCCACGGGGAACTTCGGCTTGCGATCGTACGACATCAGCCCGTTGATCTCCTGCTCCACATCGGTTAACTGCGTGTAACAGATTCCGAGGAAGGGCAGGCGCGCGATCGCCTTCCACTGTCCCGACAGCCGCTCCATCGCCGATTCCTGCGTCTTCTCGACACCCGAATAGCCCCACGCTTCCTGCGGCACTGGAGAGCCCGGCAGGATATAGGCGATGCCGCCGAATTCGCTCAGGTAAAGCGGAGTGCCGTTGTACTTGTTGCCGGGCGCAAGCGCGGGACGGCCGTTGTCGGGGATGAGTCCGGTGATGCGTGCGTCCTTGTACTTCTCGTATAGGATTTCCCCGGTGCGCCCGTAGTCGTGGACAGCGAACAGGTCGGTCATCTCGGTGTGCTCCCAACCTTCGTTGTCGATCACCAGACGGGTGGAGTCGAGCGACTTGGTGGTGAGGTACATCGCGCGCAGATGATTCTGCTGGCGAGGATCGGTGAGGTTGGGCACTCCCCAGCTTTCGTTGATCGGATTCCAGATGATGATCGAGGGATGGTTGTAGTCGCGCTCCATGGCGGCGATCCACTCGGTGGTGAAGCGGCGGACATAGGTCTCGTCAAACTCGTAGGCGTTGGCCATCTCGCTCGACACCAGAAATCCCATTTTGTCGGCCCAATAAAGGAAGCGCGGATCTTCGAGTTTCTGGTGCTTACGCGCGCCGTTGAAGCCCATCGCCTTGGCCATGCGGATGTCGTACTTGATTGCTTCATCCGACGGCGGCGTCAGGGTTGACTCCGGCCAGTAGCCTTGATCCAGCACGAACTTCAAGTACGTGGGACGCCCGTTGAGAATCACACGGCTCGCCGACAGGCCGACGGAGCGGAAGCCGAAGTACGACCGCACCACGTCGACAATCTGGCCGTCGCGGCGAAGTTCAAACACAACATCGTAAAGACGCGGATTGTCCACGGACCAGAACTTGGGACTGGCGATGGCCAGGCTCGCCTGGGCGTGAGGGTCGGCGCCGGGCACCGTGACGGTGGAATTGCCGGTAAGAGCGGTGAACGTCAGATTGGCATGTGGACGCGCAATCACCGCCTCAAAGCGGACCGTCCCGTCGTTGGACGGCGTTATTCGGACCTGCTCCAGATAGCTGTCGCCCGCCGCCTCCAACCACACAGGCTGCCAGATGCCGGATGTGCGCGTATAGAAAATGCTGCGCGACTTCACCTCCCAGTACTGCTTGCCGCGCGGCATGTAGCGGTCGGTAGGAGGATCCTCGGCCCAGACGACAATCGAGTTCTCCCCGGTCTTCAGGAAGCCGGTGATGTCGAACACGAAGGGCACGTTACCGCCTTCGTGCCCGCCTGCGACGGCGCCGTTCACCCATACTCGAGCGCGATAGTCCACTGCGCCAAAATGCAGGAGCACGCGGCGGCCTGACCATGCGGCCGGCACGGCGAACGTCCGGCGATACCAGACCTCGGGATGGAAGGTGGTGTCGGCGATGCCGCTGAGCTTGGTTTCGAAGGCGAAAGGGACGGTAATGTTACGGGAGAATTTGTGCGTACCGGCGCCCCAATTGGCTGCGAGGCCCAGGTGTGAGTCATCAAAATCGAACTCCCACTGGCCGTTCAGCGTCATCCATTGCTCGCGTTGAAACTGCGGCTGCGGATACTCCGCGCGAGGGATCTCGACGGCCCACAATGACGACATCAGGATCCAAAAACAGAACAATCGCATCCGAAACTCCCAGGGCTACTATACTAGAAGATAGAGCTATGACGAAGACTCCAGCAGTGCTGGCCTTGATCATTATGTCGAATCTTCCTGCTGCCGTTCCCGACCCTGTTGAATTAGCTCGCATGGCTGCTCGTTTTGCCCCCACCGATATGAGGGTTAACCTTACAGCTTTGTCTGAAGGTGACCGGAAAGCCCTCGCCAAGATCATCCAGGCCGCCCGGGTTTACGATCAAATCTTCCTGGAGCAGCGTTGGAGCGGCAACGTCGCGCTCTACGAAAAGCTTAAGAAGGATAAGTCGCAAATCGGGCAGGCGCGGCTCCACTACTTCTGGTTGAACAAGGGTCCGTGGTCGGAGATCGACGATAAGAAGGCGTTCTTGCCGGACGTGCCGGAGCGGACGCCGCCGGGCGCGAATTTCTATCCGGCCGACATGACCAAGGCGGAGTTTGAGACTTGGGTAGCGAAACTGCCGGAAGCACGCCGCAAGAACGCCACGGGCTTCTTCCACGTCATCCGTCGCGACTCGACGGGCGCGCTGAAGGAAGTGCCATACAGCGAGGTCTATGGTGGAGAACTCATCAAGTGCGCGTCGCTGCTGCGTGAAGCGGCCGCGCTGACCACCAATGCATCGCTGAAGCGGTTCCTCGAAAGCCGGGCCGCGTCGTTCCTGTCGAACGACTATTACGCTAGCGACGTTGCCTGGATGGATCTCGACGCTCCTATCGACGTCACCATTGGACCCTACGAGACTTACAACGATGAGTTGTTCGGCTACAAGGCGGGTTTTGAGGCGTACGTCAATATTCGCGACGACCAGGAGTCGGCCAAGCTGAAGTTCCTGGGCGATCATTTGCAGGACATCGAAAACAATCTGCCGATTGACCCGAAGTTTCGCAACAAGAAGTTGGGTGCGCTGGCGCCGATACGCGTCGTGAACCAGGTGTATTGCGCCGGTGATGGCGCGCATGGTGTGCAGACCGCCGCCTACAACCTGCCGAATGACGAGCGCGTGGTGACCGAGAAGGGCACCAAGCGGGTGATGCTCAAGAACGTGCAGGAGGCGAAATTCAACAAGACGCTGGTGCCCATCGCGTCGCGCCTGCTGCCGGCCGCCACTCGCGGAGACTTGAGCTTTGACGCTTTCTTCACACACATCGTGGCGCATGAGATCAGCCACGGAATCGGCCCGCATCAGATCACGGTCGCCGGACGCGCCACCTCGGTCCGCGGCGAGTTGAAGGATTTGTATAGCGCGCTCGAAGAAGCCAAGGCCGACGTCACGGGCCTGTTCATGTTGCAGTACCTGTACGACCACAACCTGATGCCCAACCAGGAGCGCAAGCTCTACACGACGTACCTGGCGTCGGGTTTCCGCTCGGTCCGCTTCGGCGTCCATGAGGCGCACGGGCGGGGCATGGCGTTGCAGTTCAACTACCTGATGGACAAGGGCGCTTTTATCGCGGCGGCCGACGGCACGTTCACCGTCGACTTCTCGAAAATCAAAGCCGCTGTCCGCGATTTGACACACGACCTTCTAACGATTGAAGCCACCGGCGACTACGCGGCCGCCAAGAAGATGCTGGATAGTCTCGGCGTGCTCAGGCCCGCCATGCAGAAAGCCCTGGCAGGACTGCGCGACATCCCGGTGGATATTGAGCCGGTCCACGTGACGGCCCTGGAGCTAGCCCCATAATGAATGTTCTTCCCAGACTTACCGCTGAAGAGGCCGCCGCGCTGATTGGCAATGGAGAGACGGTTGGTTTCAGTGGATTTACGTCGTCGGGTTCGCCCAGCGCGATTCCGATGGCGCTTGGCGACCGCGCCATCCGCATGCATCAGGCCGGCGAAGCTTTCCAGATCGGCGTGATCACCGGCGCGTCCACGCACGACCGTTTGGACGGCGCGCTGGCACGTGCCGAAGCGATCTCGTTTCGTACGCCGTACCAGTCAGACCCCACGCTGCGCAAGCTGATCAATGCCGGCAAGTCGCGCTTCTTCGACATGCACATTTCGATGTTGCCTCAGGCAGTTCGATACGGCTTTCTGGGGCCGATGAAGTGGGCCGTGGTTGAAGCTGCCGACATTACCGAAGGCGGGGGTATCGTACTCACCACCGGCGTGGGCGCGACGCCCACCTTCTGCAGCTTTGCTGAAAAGGTGCTGGTCGAGATCAATCGCTTTCACCCGCCGAACCTGCTCGGCTTCCACGATATCTACGAGCCGGCCAATCCGCCGCACCGCCGCGACATTCCGATCTACGGCCCGCGTGACCGCGTTGGGTCGCCGGTGGTCAGCGTGGATCCCTCGAAGATCGTCGGCATCATCGAGACCAACGTTGAGGACGGCGGAGCGAAGTTCGATCCCGCCTCGCCGCTAACCGATAAGATCGGCGAGAACGTTGCCGAGTTCCTGGCGGCAGAATTGAAGTGCGGAAGGATTCCGAAGGAATTCCTGCCGGTACAGTCGGGCGTTGGCAGTACGCAGAATTCGGTGCTGGCGGCGATGGGAGAACATCCCGACATTCCCGCCTTCGACATGTACACCGAGGTAGTGCAGGATTCCGTCATCGGCCTCATGCAGCGTGACCGTGTGCGCTTTGCCAGCACCTGCGGTCTCACGGTAACTCGCAACCTGCTGCGCGAAATCTACGCCGACCTCGAATGGTATCGTCCGCGCCTGCTGCTGCGTCCGCAGGAACTCACCAACCATCCGGAAGTGATCCGCCGTCTGGGTCTGATTTCCATCAACACCGCGCTTGAAGTGGATCTGTTCGGCAACGTCAACAGCACGCACGTCATGGGCAAGCAGATGATGAACGGCATTGGCGGTTCAGCCGACTTCACGCGCAACGCCTACCTGTCGATCTTCGTCTGCCCGTCGGCGGTGAAGGACAACATGATCTCGACCATCGTGCCGCTGGTGACTCACGTGGACCAGAGCGAGCATTCAGTACAGATCGTCGTCACTGAGCAGGGAGTGGCCGACTTACGCGGCAAGGATCCGCACGAGCGCGCCCGCTGCATCATCGACAATTGCGCGCACCCGGACTTCCGCGACCAGCTTTACGGCTATCTCGACACCGTCCGCGGCGGCCATTCTCCGTTCACGCTCAGCGCGGCGTTTGCCATGCACCAGCAGTTTGTGCGCACCGGCAGCATGCGCGGTCTGGACTGGAAGGGAATCCTCACCTAAGCGCGTTTATCTCTAGGAGCGCTATTCCCGGGAGGTCTACCGGTTTGCTCTCTACCTGTCGGGCCATGCGGCACTAGCCGAGGATGTCACCTCGGAGCCATTTATCCGGGTGTGGAGTTCGCCCGAGCCCGTGCGTTTGGCGACTGTGAAGGCGTATCCGTTCCCCATCGCGCGCAATCTCTGCCTGATAGAGCGGCGGCGCTCGTCGCGGTCGGTCGCGATCTGCCTGCTGGCGGGCTCTTCCACGTGCGGCGCCGGCTACAGGGCACGGGGCTTTAGACTTGAGGAGGGCATCCTGACTTGATTCCGACGCGCCGCGACCTTCTCAAAGCTCCCGCACTGCTGGCGGCGCAGAATCTTGGCTCGCGGCGGAAGCCGAATCTGCTGCTGATGATGTCGGACCAGCACCGCGCCGACTGTCTGGGCGCTTCGGGCAATGCCGTCATCCGCACGCCGAACCTCGACCAACTCGCAGCGGGCGGCGTTCGCTTCACCTCTGCTTTCTCGTCGACTCCCACCTGTACTCCGGCCCGCGCGGCGCTGCTCACCGGCATGTCGCCGTGGCGTCATGGGATGCTCGGCTACTCGAAAGTGGCCGAGCGCTACCCGGTGGAGATGCCGCGGCTATTGCGAGAGGGCGGTTACTATACGGCTGGAATCGGCAAGATGCACTGGTCGCCGCAGCGCAATCTGCACGGGTTCCATCAAACGATTCTGGACGAATCTGGGCGCGTGGAGTCGCCCGGCTTTCGCAGCGACTATCGCTCCTGGTTCGCGTCGCAAATGCCGGGCGGCGATCCTGACGCCACCGGACTCGACTGGAACGGCTACACCGCCGCCGAGTATGCGATGCCCGAGCGTCTCCATCCCACCGCCTGGACCGGCGACTCCGCCGTGCGATTCCTGAAAGACTACCGGCGCCAGGAACCCTTCTTTCTGAAGGTATCGTTCGCGCGTCCGCATAGTCCCTACGACGCACCCAAGCGTTTCTGGGACTTGTACCGTGATGCGCCGCTCCCTGCCGCTCGCGCCGCCCGATGGGCCGATCGCTACCGTCCGCGCAGCGGCGACGATGTCACGATCTGGCACGGCGAACTCGCGCCCGATCTCGTGCGACGCGCCCGGCAAGGCTACTACGGCAATGTGTCGTTCATTGACGAGCAGGTGGGCAGGATTATGAGCACGCTCTCCCACCGGCGGATGCTCGACGACACGGTGGTGCTTTTCCTCTCTGATCACGGCGACATGCTCGGCGATCATCACCTATGGCGCAAGAGCTATGCCTATTCGGCGTCGGCGCGGATTCCCATGCTGCTGAAAGCGCCGGGGCTAAAACCCGCAGTGGCCGATCGTCCGGTGGAGGTTCGCGACGTGCTTCCGACTCTGCTCGACACCGCCGGGATCGCTGTGCCCGGGGAGGTGGAAGGGCGCAGTCTGCTGCGCAGCACGGAAAGGCGTCCGTGGATCGACCTCGAGCACGATGTCTGCTACAGTCCCGACAATCACTGGAACGCGCTGGCCGACGGCCGGACAACATACATCTTCCATGCACGGAGCGGGGAGGAGCAGTTGCTCGATGCGCAGGATGATCCGGTGCAGGATGAGAGCGCCCTGCGTATGTGGCGGTCGCGCATGGTGGAGCATCTGGCGCCGCGCGGCGAGTCGTGGGTGAAGGGCGGCGTTCTTCAAAAGCGGCCGAACTCGCAAGCGCACTCGCCGCACTATCCGGCATGAGATAACCTGATGCTGTGAGCCTGGCCATCCTCGCTGGACTGCTGGCATTTCAACAAATTCCGCTTAATGTGCCCGTCGGTCCACAGCCGGGTCCGCAGGTCTACGATGCCAGCGAGGTGAGCGACGGCACGCGGCAGTACAGCTGGATTACGGCGTCCATCACGCTCGAGGGCGGCGACAAGATGCCGGTCCCTCCGCTGATCGAGAATCTGTGCGGAGCGCCGCTCAAGTCCACCTGGACGACGATTCAGATTGCGTATCCAGCCTGCTTCCTGCGGGTTTCCGTACCCGGCTTCCGCACGCAAGTAAAGCTGGTGCAGAACGGGACGGTGATTCTGCTGCGGCGTTTGGGCGATCACGAAGGATCCAGTGTCAGCCTAACCGTGTTGCAGTCGCCGCGCCCTGCCAGCAAGGCTTACGACGCGGGCCGTCTGGCGGCGCTCAAGCACGACTGGCCGGCAGCCGCTAAACATTTTGAAGAGGCCGTCCGCATTTATCCGAAGCATGCAAACGCATGGGATCAGCTTGGGCTCGCGCAGGAAGCGCTGAGCCGGTTGCGGGAGGCTCGGGAGTCGTTTGAGACTGCTCACCGCATCGATCCACGCTTCATTCGTCCCGATGTGCATTTGGCGAAACTGGCGCTAACGGAACGTCGACCCGCCGATGCCATGGCGCACGCCGCCGATGCCATCGCCCTCACGCCGGTAGAGTTTCCGGAGGCCTACCTTTATCACGCGATGGGCGCAGCGTCGCTTGAACAATGGGACGTTGCAGAGGCGAGCGTCAAGCAGGCCGTCAAATGGGACAACGCCCAGGAGTATCCTCGCGCCGAGTACCTATGGGGCACGCTACTCCAGCGGAAAGGCGATCGTGCGGCCGCCGCCGAACACTACCGGCAGTACCTTGCTCGGATGCCGAAAGCTGTCGACGCAGAGGCGGTCAGGCAGCGGATTGCGAAGTTGGAGTAGCGTTCTGGGATCGATCGTTTTCGGCAGATTCGTTTCGCGAGCAGGTTCGAAACCTCAGAGTGCCGCCCCGCGGCTTCGGCGATGCTAAAGGCGACCGTGCGGCCGCCGCAGAGCACTACCGGCACTACCTTGCACGGATGCCGAAAGCTGTCGACGCAGAGGCAGTCAGGCAGCGGATTGCGAAGTTGGAGTAGGCTCTTCGGTACACCAGTTCCTGTCGAGAAGCGTCAAAATGAGTGCCGACCCGGTCCACACCCCGTCTGGTAGATAATAAAATCAGCCCACTTCTCTGGTGATATTTTCCATGAACCTGAAGCTTGCTGTCTGCTTGCTGACCGGCGCAGCCTTTTTCGCCCCGTTTGGGCGTGCCGCCGAGATGCCCCGTCCCAGGGCCGGTAAAGTCGAGATCTTCCGGGAGGCTGACCTCAAGCCGGGAATGCAGGCCACCGCCTGGACCGTTTTTAACGGTACTGAGCCGGAACCGGTGCCCATCGAGATCGTCGGCATCATGAAGAATGCCTGGGGTCCGAAACAGGACATCATCCTCGGCAAGATGGGCGGCAAAGCCATCCGCACGAACGTCGCGGGAGGCATGAGCGGCAGCCCCGTGTACATCGACGGCAAGCTGGTGGGCGCTGTCGCGCTGCGCCTCAGTGTTTTCTCTCCCGACGCCATCTGCGGCATCACTCCCATCGAATTGATGCTCGAGATCAAGGACTTCGACAAGTCCACTCCTTCGAGCGCCAAGGCGCCTACTGACCCCGGTAAGCGCGCCGCCATCGAGATTCCGGGCGGAATGCTGGGACAGGTGGTTTCGGCCGGCGCGTCGGGCAACTTCCCGCAGTCGCAGTTCATGGTCCCCATCGAGACGCCGCTCACGATGTCCGGCTTCAGCGACCAGACTCTGCACGAGTTTTCGCCGATGTTCCAGCAGATGGGCATGACCGCGGTAGCAGGCGGCTCATCGGGCAACATCACATCCTCCAAGCCCGTCAGCGGGTGGCAGAACGCGCTTCAGCCGGGCGACGCCGTGGCCGGCGTTCTGGTCGCAGGCGACATGAGCATGACCGGCCTCGGCACCGTTACGTACAACGACGGCAAGCGCGTGCTCGCCTTCGGCCATCCGTTCTTTAACCTCGGTCCGGTGGACATGCCGATGACCAAGGGCGAAATCCTGATGGTGCTGGGCTCCGCGTTTCAGCCGAACAAAATCGGCAACGCCACCGACATCGTCGGCGCCCTGAAGCAGGACCGTCACAGCGGCATCATGGGCGAACTGGGCGCAACGGCCGACATGGTTCCCGTCACGGTCAAAGTGAAGTCCTACACCGAGGGCAACACCATCCTCAAGGAGAAGGAACTGCACTTCAGTGTTTTCGTCCATCAGAAGTGGACCCCTTACCTGATGATGGTCACTCTGTTTAATTCCATACAGGGACTGAATGATTTTGCCGACGAAGCGACTTTCCGGCTCAAGGCCGACGTGGAGTTGGAAGGCCACAAGGGCCTCAACCTGAGCACCATGATGGCGCCGGGCGAGATGCCGGTTCCCGCGCCGATGATGCTGGCCGGGTGGTGGGGCGACAAGTTCAACAAGCTGTTCCTGAACTCGGTGGAGACGCCGAAACTGAAGAGCGTCACAGCGACGGTTGAACTGCTGCCCGAGCGCCGCATCGCCACTATCGAGAACGCCTGGACGCCCAATAGCGAAGTCGCGCCGGGCTCCGAGATTCCGGTGAAAGTCTACCTGCGTCCCTGGCGCGGCGAGCGTCTGGAGCGCGAGTTCAAGCTGAAACTGCCCGCCGGCATGGCGAAGGGCGACCATCGTATCCTGCTCAGCGACGCCGACACCATCAACCGCATGCAGAGTGTCGCGGGTATGGCCAACCGGTTCATGGACCTTCCCCAGACCGTCTCATTGTTGAACCAGGAGCGCTCGAATAACCGGCTGTATGTAGCGCTCGTCGAACAGCGCCCCACGGTGTACTCCGACGACAAGACGCTCCCCAGCGTTCCGGCGTCGGTGCTCAACGTCATGCAGACCGGCAGAACCGCCAGTCGCTCCATGACCACCTCTCCTGAGAGTGCCGTCGAACAGATGGCGCTCCCCTTCGATCAGGTGGTGAGCGGCAGCTACTCATTGAAGATCACGGTAAAGTAAACGCGTCGATGCTCAAATCCAGACTGTGCTTGTTCTGCGCGCTGGCCGCGCTTCCCTCGTTTTGCGTCGAAACCCGCTTCTGGCAGCAAAGCGACCTGGCCGATTTTGAAAAGGGCAACTTCAGCCACATCTCCGTGCGTAGCGACGGACGGCTGTCGCTGGCGCCCGTAATCAAGGAACTGCTCGACTCCTCCACGCCCTATCTGTGGGCGGTGGCGCAGGACTCCAAGGGCAACCTGTACGTGGGCGGTGGCGGCCCCGGCGGCGGCGAGGCCAAGCTGTTCCAGGTGGATCCCCAAGGCAAATCGAAAGTCATCGCCAGTCTGGAAGGCCTGGAAATCCAGGCCATCGCCATCGACTCGCAGGACCGCGTTTACGCCGCCACCACGCCCGACGGTAAGGTCTACCGCATCGCCAACGGCAAGAGCGAAGTCTTCTACGATCCCAAGACCAAGTACATCTGGGCGCTCGCATTCTCGCAGGGCAACCTGTACGTCGCCACCGGCGATAAGGGCGACATTTACCGCGTCACGCCCGACGGCAAGGGCAGCCTGTTCTTCAGCACCGAAGAGACACATGCCCGCTCGCTCGCCATCGACAAGGCGGGCAACCTGATCGTCGGCACCGACCCCGGCGGACTCATCCTGCGCGTTACTCCCGCGGGCGAGGGCTTCGTCCTCTACCAGACTCCCAAGCGCGAAGTCACGGCTGTGGGCGTCGCACCCGACGGCTCGATTTACGCAGCCGCCGTCGGCAACAAGGCATCCTCGGGCAGTAGCTCGAGCACGACGGCTGAGACCGTTCCTCCGCCGTTGTCGGCCACTCCGACATCCTCCGGCGGAGTCCAAATTTCCGTTGCCGCTCCGAAACCGCCGCTGTCCTCCACGCCTGCGCCGCGCGCTGCCATTACCGGCGGCAGCGAAGTCTATCGCATCATGCCCGACGGCTATCCGCGCAAGGTCTGGAGCCATGCCGCCGACGTCGCCTACACCATCGCGTTCGATCATGACGGGCGCGCCGTTCTCGGAACCGGCAATCGCGGCAACGTCTACCGCATCGATTCTGATCTCACCTACACGCTGCTCGCAAATCTCGCGCCCACCCAAGTAACGGCCTTCGCCAGCGGCCGCAATGGCGAGATCTTCGCCGTGACAGGCAACATCGGCAAGCTGATCCAGATTGGACCGGCGCTCGAAAAGAAGGGCACGTTTGAGAGCGAGGCTTACGACGCCGGCGCCT
The DNA here is from genome assembly GCA_038212445.1 of Bryobacterales bacterium. Classification (GTDB taxonomy): domain Bacteria; phylum Acidobacteriota; class Terriglobia; order Bryobacterales; family Bryobacteraceae; genus TMP-7. The sequence continues at coordinate 53,512 of JBBQUM010000027.1, read as the reverse complement.
TTACTTATTGGGGACGCCTCACCTACACGGGCGAAGCCGGGGGCGGACGCGTCGGCTTTCAGGTGCGTAGCGGCAATGTCAGCCACGCGCAGAAGAACTGGAGTCCATGGTCCACCGTGTCCCTGAGCGGCGATGCTGGACACGCCGGGGCGCCGCCGGCCCGCTTCTTCCAATACAAGCTCACGCTCGACGCCGCGCCCGACGGCAAGTCGCCGCACGTGATCGCGATTGAAGCGGCCTGCATGGCTAAGAACGTTGCGCCGGTGGTGCGCGAAATCGAAGTCACGCCGGTCAACTACAAGTTCCCCGCGCCTTCCACCATCATCGCCTCGAGCAATCCGCAGTCGCTTTCGCTGCCTTCGATGGGACAGAAGAAGACGGCGTCGTCGTCCATCGATGCCGGTGGCTCCACTCCGTCGCTGAGTTATGCCAAGGGCCATATGGGCGTCCGCTGGCGGGCGCAGGATGACAATGGCGACGCGCTCATCTACAGAGTTGAGATTCGCGGCGCCAGCGAGACCGCCTGGAAACTGCTGCGCGATAAAGTGCGCGAGCGCTACCTCAGTTGGGATTCCACCGCGTTCCCCGACGGTAAGTACATCGTGCGGGTCACCGCGTCGGACGCGCCGGCGAATCCGCCGGACCAGGCCATGGAGTCGACTCTCGACAGCGACGGCTTCTACATCGACAATACGCCGCCTCAGATCACCGGACTCGCGGCCACCGCTGCCGGCGCGAAAGCCAATGTTCAATGGCATGCCAAGGATGCGCTTAGCGTGATCATCAAAGCCGAGTACTCCGTCAATGGCGGCGACTGGCTGGTGGCTGAGCCCGTCACGCACCTCTCCGATTCGCCCGAACTCGACTACAAGCTCACCGTCGACCGCGGCGGTGCGGGCGAAAGCACCATCGCCGTGCGCGTCACCGACGAATACGACAATCAGTCGGTGGAAAAAGTAGTCGTCCGGTAAGTCCAGTGAAGGTCCGCATCAGCTCTGAGGCGGCGGGTGAAATCACCATGACCAAGGTGATCACGCGCGACATGTCGCTCCACGAACTGCTCGAAGTGATGCTCGCGGTCTGCGGGCGCGACCCGTCCCGAATCCGCGAATTGCTCGAGCGTGGGACCATCGTCGAGAGCGCATCCCGCTTTCGCTGGGATCCTCTCCAAATCGACGACGCCGCGCTGGCCGGCCACCTTGCCGGCTTTCCGCAGCCCGATCCCACCCGCCGGTTTGATGCTGCCCGCTGCGTACGGGCGTGGCTGTGCGGTCCGCGGACCCGCATCGAATTGACCCGCGACATCGCCGCCTCCAAGCGAGTGTTCAAGCGCCGCAGTTTCTGGGACGTCCTGCTCGAATCGGCGCTGCCCGAGTACGTCGACTACTCCTACCGCGAGCGCGCCGACCTCTTCCGCTCGCCGGCCGACGGCGCCAAACTCCGCGAAGCCGCAGCGCTCTTGAAGTATTCGGGGCTATCGCAACAGGTAGCTCGTGCGTCCATTGAAACAGTGGAACTGGCGGTACTCCGGCAAGCCGAAGCCGCCAATCGCTAATATTGGAGTAGTAACCACGGCTGGGGCACCGGCCGTCCATTAGCTGAGTCCTGGGAAACCGCCAATGAGCCTTACATCTTCCGATCCTTGTCAATCCGACGAAACAACGGTCGGAAGTTACTTCGTCTCCAACTATCCGCCGTACTCCTTCTGGAAGCGCGACCGCGTGAGCGAAGCGCTCGCCGGCATCGAGCGTGCGCCGGCCGCTGATACTCCGCTCGGCGTCTACCTGCACATTCCGTTCTGCCGCAAGCGTTGTCACTTTTGTTACTTCAAGGTCTACACGGATAAGAATGCCAGCGAAGTGGAAGGCTACCTCGACGCGGCCATCGACGAACTGAACCTCTACGCGGGCAAGCCCTTCATCGGCGGTCGCAAGCCCAAGTTCATTTACTTTGGCGGCGGCACGCCCTCCTACATTTCCACGCGCCAGTTAACCCGCCTCACCGATGCCATGAAGAAGGCGCTGCCTTGGGACGAAGCGGAGGAAGTGGCCTTTGAAGCCGAACCCGGCACCATCACTGAAGGCAAATTGCAGGCCATTCGCGACCTCGGCGTCACCCGGCTCAGCCTCGGCATTGAGAACTTCAACGACGAAATATTAAATCGCAACGGCCGCGCGCACGCATCCAAGGAAATTGACCGCGCCTGGGGTTTCGTTCAGAAAATCGGCTTCCCGCAGGTGAACATCGATTTGATCGCCGGGATGGTGGGCGAGACGCCCGATAACTGGCAGGACTGTGTGCAGAAGACCATCGCCATGTCGCCCGACAGCGTCACCATCTACCAGATGGAGGTGCCCTACAACACCACCATATTCCAGGAGATGAAGGTCTACGGCGAGACCGTCGCGCCTGTGGCCAGCTGGCATACCAAGCGCGAATGGGTGGCCTTCGCGTTCGCCGAATTGGAGAAAGCGGGTTACACCGTCGGCAGCGCTTATACGGCGGTGAAGGACGCTTCGCGCACGAAGTTCATGTATCGCGACATGCTCTGGGCGGGCGCCGACATGATCGGCGTAGGCGTGGCGTCGTTCTCCCATGTGCAGGGTACGCACTTCCAGAATGAGCACGAGCTCGAGCCGTACTACGAAAAATTGCGGCAGGGCGTCCTGCCCATCGGCCGCGCCCTCAGCCCCACCATGGAGGAGCGAATGATTCGCGAAATGATCCTTCAGATGAAGCTTGGACGCGTGAAGCGCGAGCCTTTCGTCCAGAAATTCGGCGTCGACATCCAGCAGCGGTTCGCGCAGCCGTTGAGCGTCCTCGATAAGCAGGGGTTCCTGGTGCCCGACGCCGACGGCATACGCCTCAATCGCGACGGCCTGCTCCAGGTTGACCGCCTGCTCCACGAATTCTTCCTTCCCGAACATCAGAACGCACGCTACGCATAAATCTATGACCAACGGCAACTCGTACGACGCGATTGTGATCGGTGGCGGACCCGGCGGTTCTACCGCGGCCGCCGTCCTGGCCTCTAAAGGACGCCGTGTGCTGCTGCTCGAAAAGGAAAAGTTCCCGCGCTATCACATCGGCGAATCGCTGCTGCCGTACGGGTACTTCATCATGGAGCGGCTGGGCCTGCTCGACAAGATGAAGAACTCGCACTTCACCAAGAAGTACAGCGTGCAGTTTGTGAGCATGAAGGGCCGCCTCTCGGTCCCGTTCTACTTCTTTCAGCATCTCGAGCACGAAGCCTCCATGACCTGGCAGGTGCTGCGCAGCGAGTTCGACCAGATGATGCTCGACAACGCGCGCGAGAAGGGCGCCGAAGTCATCGAAGAGATGACGGTCCGCGAATTGATCCAGCCGAATGGCGCAGTGAAGGGCGTGCGGGCGGTAAGTAATGACGGCGCGTCGCATGAATATTTCGCGCCGATCACCATCGACGCCAGCGGCCGCGACGCCTTCGCCGTGACCCGTAATCGCTGGAAGATTCGCGATCCGAAACTCGACAAGATCGCTGTCTGGACCTACTACAAGGGCGCCAAGCGTGACGATGGCGTCGACGGCGGCGCCACCACCATCGCTTACGTTCCCGACAAGGGCTGGTTCTGGTATATCCCGCTCGCCAACGACATCGTCAGCGTCGGCGTGGTGGCCGAGAAGGACTACCTCTACAGCGATTCGCGCGATCCGCAGACCATCTTCCATCGTGAAGTAAAGAAGAATCCCTGGGTGGAGGACCATCTCGCGGCTGGTGAGCAGTTCGGCCCCTACCGCGTCACCGGCGAGTATTCCTATCGCTCGCGCTACTGCGCCGCCGACGGCCTGGTGCTGGTGGGCGACGCGTTCGCATTTCTCGATCCCGTATTCTCCTCGGGCGTCATGATCGCGCTGCGCACCGGTGAAATGGCTGCTGAAGTGGCGGACCAGGCGCTAACCGAAGGCGACGTCTCCGCGGCGCGCTTTGCTGAGTACGGCGAGCAGTCCTGTGAGGGCATCGAAGCGATGCGCAAACTGGTCTACGCCTTTTATGACATGAACTTCAGTTTCCGCCAGTTCGTCACCGAATACCCGAATCTCAAGGGCGACATGACCGACTGCCTGATCGGCAACCTCTCGCGCGACTTCAACGCGATGTACGATGCCGTCGGGCGCTTCGCCCAGGTCCCCGAACCGCTTGAGCACGGCAAGCCGCTGACTGCCGCCGTTGCTCAGGCCGCGGAAGTCGCCGATACATGCCGCTGAGCGGTCGCGCCGCCATCGAGCAGCGTCAATTCGCGAAGCTGACTGCACTGCTCCACGCGGTGATCCCCGCCAATCCGTTCTACACCGCGAAGCTTGGCGCGGATTTCAAACCGGGCAGTCTCGCCGATTTCGCGGCGCGCGCGCCTTTCACCACCAAGAGCGAACTGGTGGACGATCAGCAGCGCAATCCGTCCTACGGCTCCAATCTCACTTACCCCATCGAACGCTACACCCGCTACAGCCAGACCAGCGGCACTTCCGGACAGCCCATGCGCTGGCTCGACACCACTGAGAGTTGGGACTGGATGAGCGGCAACTGGAAGCGCGTCTACGACGCCGCAGGCATCACGCCGGCCGACCGTATCTTTTTCGCGTTCTCCTTTGGTCCATTCCTGGGCTTCTGGGTGGCCTTCGACTGAGCCTCACGCATCGGCGCGCTCGCGATTCCGGGCGGCGGCATGCGTAGCGCCGCACGCCTCCACGCCATCATCGACGCTGGAGTGACAGCCCTCTGCTGTACGCCCACCTACGCCATCCGTCTCGGCGAAACAGCTACTGAGGAAGGCATCGACATCGGCAGGTCGCAAGTGAAAACCATCATCGCAGCGGGCGAAGCCGGCGCCAGCATCCGCGGCACGCGGGAGCACATCAGCCGACTGTGGCAGGGCGCTCGCGTAGTGGATCATCACGGCATGACGGAGATCGGTCCGGTCAGCTACGGCTGCCCGAAACGCGATGACGTTTTGCACACGATCGAGGACGAATACATCGCCGAAGTGCTCGATCCCGGCACCAGGCAACCGGTGGCGCCCGGGGGTACCGGCGAACTGGTACTGACCAACCTTGGACGGCTCGGTTCTCCGCTGCTCCGATACCGCACCAGCGACATCGTCAAGCGCGCCGCGGGTGAAAAGTGCGACTGCGGCAGTTGGGATCTCGCGCTTGAAGGCGGCATCCTGTCGCGCATGGACGACATGGTGGTGGTGCGCGGCGTGAACGTCTATCCGAGCGCCGTCGAGGACGTGCTCCGGCGCGCCGGTGTATCGGAGTATCGCGTGTCCATCCGGCAGGTCCATGCGATGCCTGAAATGAGCCTCCACGTCGAAGCGGGCGAGAGCCCCGGGGGTCTCGAACACCGTCTCCAGACCGCGCTCAGCAGCGCTCTCGGATTGCGCGTGCGTGTGCAGGTTGAGCCTGCCGGCACGCTGCCGCGCTTCGAAATGAAGTCGAAGCGCTGGATTTTCGAGAACTCCTAGCGCAACTCGAAGTGCATGCCGGTATAAGCCGGCACCTCGTAATCCTGTCGCAGCGGAAACGTCATCGAGAGTTCTGCCGCCTTCCAGCGGTCCGCCAGGCGGTAGCCTTCACGCGAGAACTCGGCCGCCAACTGCTCCGCATTGCGGACGATGCATTGAATGGACGGGGTCCTTCGCCCAGGATTTTCGAGAGCAGTAAAATGACTGTATGATCGCTGGGCCTGGGCTGCTCAGACAGTCCGAGATGCATCGTGACGTTCGATTCGTGATTGTGGCCGGCATGCTTCAGCCGTCGCGCTGCGTCCCAGGCGTCGTCAAAACTGTCTTAAATTCCTCGCGGCGAAGCCACTCGGTTCAGCAGCGAGCGGCCCGCGCGGGTGGCGTCAAACCGGCGCAGAAATCCGTCCATCGGAGGAAGCCGAAGTAATGTCCGAACGTGTCCGCGCATTGTCGTACCCTAGCACGAAGAAAAGAGACCCACTTACGGGTGGGTTATACTAATACTCTCATGCCCCTGGTGCCCCCATATATCGAATCTTTAAGGCCTTACGAGGCGGGCAGGAGCATAGCCGAGGTAAAAGAGACCTATGGACTAGAACTCGTAGTAAAGCTCGCGTCGAACGAAAATCCGCTCGGCGCATCGCCGCTGGCAGTGCGCGCCATGGCCGACTCTTTGGCGTCCCTGAACCTCTATCCCAACGGTGGTCTCGACCTCCGCCGCGTGCTCGCCGCGAACTTCGATCTGAAGGTTGAAAACGTCATCGCCGGCAGCGGGTCTGAAGGCATCATGTCCAACATCATCCGGACATTTCTGGGTGACGAGGACGAGGTGCTCACTACCGAAGCCGCCTTCATCGGCTTTCAGGTGCTCGCCAAATCGCGCGGCACCACCTACCGTACCGTCCCCTATCGCGACTGGCACTACGACCTGCCAGCCCTGGCCCGCGCCATCAACGACAAGACGAAAATCGTCTACCTCGCCAATCCCAACAACCCCACCGGCACTATCTTCACCAAACTCGAATTCGACGAATTCTACAAGCACGTTCCCGAGCGCGTGCTCATCATCCTCGACGAGGCGTACTTTGAATACGCTAAGGACGCGCCCCGCTATCCCGACTCGATGCACTACCGCTACGACAACGTCATTACGCTTCGTACGTTCTCGAAAATCTATGGTCTCGCCGGCATCCGCATCGGCTATGGCTTTGCCCACGAACGCCTGATTTCGAACCTGCTCAAGGTGAAACTTCCGTTTGAGCCGAGCACTCCGGCGCAGGCTGCCGGTATTGCTGCGCTCGGCGATCGCGAATTCCTCCATCGTTCTCTGGAACTCAACGCCCGCGGCATCCGCTTCATCACCGCCGGACTTCGCGAACTCGGCCTCACCGTAGTGCCGAGTGAAGCTAACTTCGTCATGGTGCCGCTGGAGAGCGCCGAGGAAGTGGCGCGTGTGAATGAGGAATTGCTTCAGCGCGGTGTGGTCATCCGGCCTCTCGGCGCGTTTGGACTGCCTACCTGCATCCGCATCTCCACCGGCACCGTCGAGGAGAATGCTACCTTCATCAATGCCATGAAATCCGTCTGCAATAAGGAGGCGCTATGCAAGAAGTAGCCGAGAAGAATGACACCGGCACTCAGGATTTCCTGCCCTTGAATGGAACCGACCACGTCGAGTTCTACGTCGGCAACGCGAAGCAATCCGCCTACTACTACCGCGCCGCCTTCGGCTTCGAACTGGTCGCCTATGCAGGTCCGGAAACCGGTGTTCGCAGCCACGCCTCCTACGTCCTTCAGCAGGACAAGATCCGTTTCATACTGACGACGGCGATGAGCCCCGACCATCCCGTGGCCAAGCATGCTGCCCTCCATGGCGACGGCGTCCGCGACATTGCGCTTTGGGTGGACGATGCCCGCTCGGCCTATCGTGAAACCACCGCTCGCGGCGCTCGTGGCGTGCGTGAGCCGTTCACCATGCGCGACGATCATGGCGAAGTCACCATCGCGTCCATCTCGGCCTACGGCGACACCATCCACTCCTTTGTTGAGCGCAACGCCTACAATGGGCCCTTCCTTCCGGGCTACGTCGCCGTAAAAGGACCCGACACCGTCTCTCAGCCGGTTGGCTTGAAGTTCATTGACCATATGGTGGGCAACGTCGGCTGGGGCGAGATGAACCAGCTTGTCGAGTTCTACGCGCGCGTGATGGGCTTCGCTGTCTGGAAGCACTTCGACGATCAGGACATTTCCACCGAGTACTCAGCCTTGATGTCGAAGGTGATGGCCAACGGCAACGGCCGCGTGAAGTTCCCCATTAACGAACCCGCAGAGGGACGCCGCAAATCGCAGATCGAGGAGTATCTCGATTTCTACAAGGGACCCGGCTGTCAGCACATCGCCATGGCCACCGATGACATCATTCATACGGTTTCCAAGCTTCAGCACCAGGGCGTGGAATTCCTGCGCGTGCCCAACACCTATTACGAAGAGTTGGAATCGCGCATCGGAAAGATCGACGAGCCAATCGCCGCCCTCGCCGAGCTCGGCATTCTGGTTGACCGCGACGACGAGGGCTACATGCTCCAAATCTTCACGCGGCCCGTGGAGGACCGTCCCACCATGTTCTTCGAGATCATCCAGCGCAAAGGTAGTAAGAGCTTCGGCAAAGGCAACTTCAAAGCGCTGTTTGAGGCCATAGAGCGCGAACAGGAGCTCAGGGGGAACCTCTGAAGCTCTGCACATTCGAGGTGCGGACGCACGTCGGACGCATCCGGCGTGCCGGCGCCGTCACAGATCAGGGCATCGTCGACCTTAACTTCGCCTACGCCCGGCTGGCCGGTTCACAGGAACTGGCGGATGTGCTCGTTCCAGCTTCCGTGCGCAAGTTGCTCACCGCTGGCGGCCTCGACAAAGCGCGACAGTGCCTCGACGCTGAAGGTCGCGGTCTCAATGACGAAACCCTGCTTTATGCGCCGGGCGAGGTTCGTCTGCTGGCGCCGATTCCCGATCCTTCGTCCGTCCGCGACTTCTTCGCCTTCGAAGCTCACGTGAAGAAGGGTTTCGAGAAGCGCGGCGAGCCGATGCCCGCTGAATGGTACGAGATCCCCGTCTACTACAAGAGCGGCCATCACAACATTCTCGGCACCGGCGAGGACGTGCTCTGGCCGAGTTTCACAGAGAAGTTCGACTACGAACTGGAACTTGCCGCTGTCATCGGCAGGGCGGGGAAGAACGTCGCCGCCGGCGAAGCACGCGGCTATATTGCCGGGTTCACCGTCATGAACGATTTCAGCGCGCGCGATATCCAGCGCAGGGAAATGAAGGTTCGGCTGGGGCCGTCGAAAGGCAAGGATTGGGCCACTGCCTTAGGCCCGGTGATCGTTACGCTCGACGAAATCGGCGATCCCTATTCGCTCGAAATGATCGCGCGCGTCAACGGCGAGGAATGGTCGCGCGGAAATTCATCTACCATCCACCATTCCTTCGAGAAGATGATCGAATTCCTCACGCTCGACGATCAGATGCTGCCCGGCGACGTTCTGGGCTCAGGCACCGTCGGCACGGGCTGCGGCCTCGAACTCGACCGCTGGGTGAAGCCCGGCGATGTGATCGAACTCGAAATCGAACGCATCGGCATTCTCCGCAATCGCGTCTATCGCGCCGGCGGAAACGCGTAGCGCAAGCCGCCCATCACGTAGGTCATGGCGCCCGAGCGTCCGTCCCACACCGCGCGGTCCAATTGGCTGAACTGCGCGTTCAGCATTAACTCACCCTCGCGTGCCGACCATAGGCGGTTCCGCGCGCCGAACGTGTACTCGCGCGCCAGTCGGTTGCCGGCGTTTCGATCCGCGTAGTCCTCGCCCACCAGTCGGACTCTCGGCGTGACCTCGACGGAATGTAGGGCCCGAAACCAATCCGGTCGCGCGTGCCGCCGAAAGCGATCGCCTCGACATGAGCCCGGCGGTCCCAGTCATGCGCGAATTTGCCCTCAAACCGCCCGCCCGACGTCCATGCCACCGCCGCTGAATTGCCGACTCCCGAGATCCCCAGTCAAGCGAAGTTCGCGGCGACGCAGGCCAGTGAGGCCGATGTGGTACGCGGGCTCAACTACGGATGTGCTGAACAGATCGGCCCGGTTGCAAAGCGGTCCCGGCGCAGCAGGCTCCAGGCCTGCCCACATAGCAATCGCCACCGGCCCACACGCAACTCGCCCCAATACTGCCGCCAGCGAAACGGAGCGCGTCCCACCGGCTGCTCGCAGTCCGCCTCGATGTACGAAATGAAGTCCGCCGGCGCTCCCAGCACGGTCATCGATCGCAGCATCACTCGCGAATGCGCAACCGAAGTAACGGCCGCGGAATCGGTGGGAGTCAAAGGGATCGACCCGAACTTTGTGCTGATGCTGTCGGTGGTGGTGGCCGTCCGCCACTCCGAGATCCAGTCGAGAAATCCCGACGGCTCAAACGTCGTATGTCCGAAGCTCACACCCGCCACCGGCGTGGGCGAGGACTCCTGTGCGGACACTTTGAAACAAACCTAGTGTGACTCGTGATCTTCGCCTAGCTGACGGTACACATCGCGCTTCCCCAACCCTCGTGCGCGCGCCACCTGCTTGATCGCGTCCATCCGCGCCACGCCCTCCGCCATCAGGCGCTCCACCGCCGACGCCAGGCTTTCGTCCACCGGCGCCGGAGCCTCGCCCTTAGCCACCAGCAGTGTGATCTCACCTTTGATCGACGGACGCTCCCGCAGTGTCGTCGCCAGTCGCGACGGGGTCCCCCGCAGAAACTCCTCGTGCAACTTCGTCAACTCCCGCCCAATCACACACTCCCGCTCACCCAGCACAAACGCGACATCCTCTAGCGACTCCACAATCCGGTGCGGAGCCTCATAGAAAATAAGCGTGGCCGGATCGGTGCGCAGCGCCTCCAGCGCATGCCGCCGCTGCCCTGATTTCGGTGGAAGAAAGCCGCAGAAGCGGAATTGGTCGGTCGGCAGTCCCGACGCGCTCAGCGCCGTAATTGCCGCCGATGCTCCTGGAATGGGGACCACCGCGATGCCCGCCGCCGTCGCTGCGTGAACGATGCGGTAACCGGGATCCGACACCAGCGGAGTGCCTGCGTCAGTCACCAGCGCAATGGTTTTCCCGCTCTCCAGCCTCTCGATCAAATCAGCTGTCCGCGACTGCTCGTTGTGATCGTGATAGCTCACCATCGGCTTGTGAATCCCGTAGTGATCCAGCAGTTTCTGCGTCTGCCGTGTGTCCTCGCACGCAATCACATCCGCTTCCTTCAGGATTCTCAGCGCTCGTAAAGTGATGTCTTCAAGATTGCCGACCGGAGTTGCGACAATGTAGAGGGTTGCCAACCTGCTAGGATAATCGATTCAGAGATGGCCGAAAATGTTCCGGGGTATTATGTTTGGGAAGTTCCTGGCAAATCTGTAACCGTACAGCTAAACCTTGAACTGATCGATCGGCTCTCCAGCGTCGTGATGACGGGCTTTGGAGCGATCCCTCGCCGTGGTGCAGAGGTAGGTGGGATTCTCATTGGGCAGGTTCTTGCGCCTGCAGATCCCGCGTCCACTCCCGTGGTTCGCATCGATGACTTCGAAGCCGTCGCCTGTTCCTATAAGCGCGGACCCTCCTTCCTTCTTTCAGACGCCGACGCCGCAGCATTCGGCGAGACCTGGGAAAAGTGGAAGCCTGAGCCTGGCAAGGAGCAATACGCCGTCGGACACTATCGCAGCAACACTCGCGATCAGGCCACGGTATCGGAAGAGGACAGGGCGCTGTTTGCCAAATATTTTCCTCCTCCCTCAAACGTCTTCTTGTTCGTGAAACCCCACGCCGCCAAACCGACGGTCGCAGGGTTTATCACCTACGAGAACGGCGCTCTCGACGATGCGAGTCCGCTCGAATTTCCGTTCCGTCGTTATGAAGTGGAAGGCACCGCCGCCCCCGCTCGCCGACCGCTTGGTGACCGTGCAGACCGCGGCGAGCGCGGCATGTCTCGCCTGGCGCGCCGTGAACTACCGGCCGGCACCGCCTTCGATGCAGAAGCGCACTCGCCCTCCTCACCGTCCGACTTGCCGGCCTCCTATCGCGCGCAGTTGCCGGCCGCGTCCGAGGGCCACGCTCCCTCCATGGCCGACGGTGACCGTCCCTACGCCATCACCACTGAATCCAGGACGTCGCGCCGTAGAGGCTGGGCGTGGATTCCACTGTCCTTTATCTTCCTGCTGCTCGGCGTACTGCTTGGCTTTCAGGCTGCCATTACGATCTATCCCAAGAACGCCGGCCCCACCGTCCTGCCGGGCGAAGATCCCTACCTGATGAAGCTTTCCGTTACCAAAAACGAGGACACTCTCCACCTCAAATGGGATCGCGACGCCGCCGCCTTCCGTCTCGCCCCCCGCGGCGTCCTCCACATTCATGATGGCGACGCCACCAAGGACGTCGAACTCGATTCCACCCAGTTGCAGAACGGCAGCGTCATCTACAAACGCCTCTCCCGCAGCGTCCAGTTCCGCCTCGAAGTCTTCCCCAAAAGCCAGGTCTCCGTCGCCGAGACAATCGACTGGAAGGAATAGCGAAATACTCCTGCCGCCGCGCCGGTAGAACGAAGATCTGGCGGCGCTAATGGTCCGCGTCATCCTTGACGATGTTTGGCCATGCCTGAATTGGACGACGTTCGCGTGAGCCGTCTGCAGCAGTTGGCTGCCGACTTGGCTTGGCCCGGCGCCTGCCGTACCGCGCAGTTTCAGATTGGCTGGATGCTATTCCGGTCGGAAGCGAATCCTGACCACGGTGATCCGTGCTGGAGCGCCATCGTCCGCCGCGACCTGCAGTCCATGAATCCCATCCGGCGCGCCGCCTGGCTCGCTCTCCTCGACTCCAACGACCACGACTATCCCTTTTCCACCGCCGAGATCCACTCCACCCTTCTTCACTCACTCGGCATCGAGGAAATCGAAGCTGGACTCCTGAGCTGGACCCTCGCCCTCGTCGAAACCGAAGAGCCTGTGCTTTCCCACGCCGGTGTCACCCTGCTGGCCTTCCTCGTCCGGATTTGCGGCGCCTTGAATAGCGACGCCGCCGATGAGGCCCTCTACCGCATCGCCTGCGCCAAGTGGTGGTCCATCAGCGACTGCGACTGGGTCGCGGCCTACCTGCCGGTTGTAGGAAATCGCCCGCCGCACCGTGCCTTCGCTTGTCTTGAAGCGCTCATGATGAACCCGGTCACTGCGTCGATCGGCGACGTCAGCCGCACCTACCATGCGACGCTCAACCTCTCACTGCTCGAAGTGAGCGACGCCCAGCCACCCGACGGCTATCCCGTCCGCACCCCCGAGCATCTCCGTCTCAGCGAATTCCTCAAAGCCTCTGAACCGTCCAACTGGCGCAACTCGCCCAGCCTCCCCGGCATCGCCGATCCCATGGAACCCATTCGACGCTCCCTGCTCGAACAGTCCAAGGTGAATCCCAAAGCCTGGCTGCGCGCCATTGCCGAACGCTACGCCTGGCTCCGTCGCCACCGCGCACGCTTTGCGCCCGACATGCTGTTGTTCTGGCGCGTCGAACTGCGCAAACTTCTGCGCGAAGCCGGTCAGAATATCTGCTTCGAGAACTCCACCAGGTAACGGCGCCACACCGGCCACGTGTGCGCGCCCGGCGACTCGACGAACGTGTTCTTCACCTTCTTCGCGTTCAGCCACTCGACGAACTTGCGGTTCGGCTCTATCAGCCGGTCGTCCTTGCCGCACGCGATCCACAACAGCTTGAGACGCTCGTTGTCTTTCTCGCTCAGCTTGGGCCACGTCTTCTCGTAGTCGCCCGCACCGCCGCCCGCCGAGAATCCGCCGACATATGCGAACTTGTCGATGTTGTTCAGCCCTACCAGCAAGCTTTCGCCGCCGCCCATCGACAGTCCGGCAATCGCGCGTCCGGTGCGCTTGGGGTCCACCTTGTACGCCTTCTCCACCTGCGGCATCACTTCCTCCAGCAGGATCTGCCCGTACTTGGGAGCGTTGCCTTTCCACAACTCCGCGTCGCGAGGAATTCCCGTACGCAGGACGTTGATGTTCACCCCATAGCCGAGCGTCATCAGGACGATCATCGGCTTCGCCTCGCCCTTCTGAATCTGACTGTCGAGGATCAGGTTCGCCTTGCCCACCGTCGTCCAGCCGTCAGCATAATCCGAGTAGCCGTGCAGCAGCACCAGCAGCGGATACGTCTTCGCCGGATTGTAGTTCGGCGGCGTGTACACATAGAAGTCGCGCTGATCGCCCGCGATCTTCGACGCAAAGAAGTGATGATGCACCGCGCCATGCGGAATATCGGTCTGCTCCCACGGCATCGGCGCCTCGCCCGGCACCAGCACCGCGCTGCTAATCGCCAGCGCGTTGGTCTTCATGCTGCCATTCGACGGATCCACGAATCCCGTACCGTCGATATTGAACGTGTACCCGTAAATGTCCGGCGGCAGCGCATCAGTGGTCAGCGTCCACAAGCCGCCCTCACCCTTCACCATCTCTTTGCGCGGAAACGTCTCAAGCCCGAGTTCAACCTTCTGCGCGTTGGGTGCGCGGAGCCGGAACGTTACCGTACGGTCTGAATGTACTTCCGGCGAAAGCACCGCCTGCGCGAACAGTGGCGCGGCGGCAACAACGAGGAGCGGCAGTAAACGCATGCCTAGAGTTTATAAAAACTGGGACTGTCTACTCTGGCCCGTAGCACGCGGAGTGGCCTGAGCTGTCCCGAGTTCTAACATCCAGAGTTTATGATGATCGTGAGTGATCTTCACCTGTAACCTGTGCGGCTACGAGAATAACGCCGCCTCCGCCGCCTTCGCCCGCGAAGAAGCAAGCTGTTCGCATTGCGGATCGAGCGTCCGCACCCGCGCGCTCTTGCGTGCGCTCTCCCTCGAATTATTCGGCGTCGTCCTCAAACTCGACGACTTCCCCCGTATCAAAAGCCTCCGCGGACTCGGCACCAGCGACCCCGGTCAGTACGCCGACAAACTCGCCGACAAGTTCGACTATCGCAACACCTTCTACCATCGCGAACCGCGCTTCGATCTCGTCAATCCTCCGCCGCATGAGTTGGGGCGCTATGACTTCATCGTCTCGAGCGAAGTGCTCGAACACGTACTGCCGCCCGTCGAACGCGCCTTTGAGGCCATCCTCAGCCTGCTCAAGCCCACCGGCGTGCTCGTGATGACCGTGCCCTATTCGCTCGAAGCCTCCATGGCTGAGCACTACCCTCAGGCCTTCGAGTTCGGCTACGTCCAACTAGGCGAGCGCGTCGCGTTGGTGAATCGCACGAAATCAGGCGAAGTCCAGGTGTTCGACAATCCCGTGTTCCACATAAGCTGGGGCGGCGCCGCGCTCGAAATGCGCGAGTTCAATGAGACTGAGCTTCGCCGCATGATTAGTCAGAGCGGCTTCAGCGAGATCCTGCCATACGCCGAAGACGACCGGCAGTGGGGCGTCGTCCATTCAGAGAAATGGTCGCTCCCCATCGTCGCCCGCAAAGGCGCTTTCGCATTCTCCCGCGAAGCCGCCCGCGACCTCGTGGAGCACTGGCGCGAAGTGAAGCAGAGACGCGACACTGACGCCGCTCGCTACTCGGGCAGCTATTGGGTGCGCATTGGACGCAAACTCGGCTTGGTGTAGTTAACTCGACGATCGCGCCAGCAACTCCGCGACGATGTTGGTCGACGAGAAGCCCGGCTCAAGCGGCAGCGGCATCACTTTGCCGCCCGCGGCCTCCACTTCCTCGCGCCCTGCGATGAAATGACTCCAGTCCGCGCCCTTCACCAGAATGTCCGGCAGCACTTCAGCGATCAACTCGCGCGGTGTATCCTCGTCGAAAAATGTGACCGCGTCCACTGCCTCCAGTGATCCCGCCAGCGCAGCGCGTTCGTCCTGGGAGAGAATCGGCCGGCTCGGCCCCTTCATGCGAGACACGCTGGCGTCTGTATTCAACGCGAGAATGAGTATGTCGCCGAGTGATCGCGCGGCTTCGAGCAAACGTACGTGCCCGGGGTGCAGTAGGTCATAACATCCGTTGGTGAAGACGACAGCCTTGCCGGCAGCCCGCCATTCAGCCCGTGCACGAACAAGTTCCGAACGCGTGTAGATCATCGGAGTTATTCACGGCCATTCTCAGGCCTGTGTGCGAGCCGCTTAGATATGCAGCAATGCCTTGGTCGGCACCGCGCTTGAACGCAGCACGGACGATTCCGCGTTCAGCAATTGACCACGCCAGACCAGGTGAACGGTTAAATCCCCAAGATCCGGCGCTGTCTCAATTTCTTCGCCCTCGGGTATGAAGATCACTACGCTTTCAGATGATTCAAGCCGGGCATTCATGGGCGTCTTGATAAGATAGCGCATTGAGTTTTTAGGGTACCGCTCCAATGTGAATTCTATATGAATCTCGTGGGTCCCGCTCGTTTCAGAGACACCTGTTAGACGCTCTACTGGACGTCATACATCTTGATTTCTTCCCCCATCACATATTTGTCGAACCAGCCGACCATGTGCTCCAGCCGTTCCACTCTGTGCTTGGGCTTTCCACTCCGCGATAGCTCGTGTGTTTCGCCCGGAAACTGGACCATCGTTGTCGGTATGTGCCTGTATTTTAAGGCTCTAAACATCTGTTCGCCCCCCGCGCCCGGTGGCGTCCGCATGTCCGCCTCGCCTTCAATGAACATCGACGGCGTCTTGATCTTATCGATGAACGTTATCGGCGACCGCGCCTTGAAATCCGCCTCATCCTCCCACGGCGCTGCTCGAAACCACGTCGCTTGGAACAGCGTAAAGTCCGCCGTGTACCAGAAGTCGCGCCAATCCGCGATCGACCGCTGACTCACCGCCGCCTTGAATCGGTCCGTATGCCCGATCGTCCAGTTCGTCAACACGCCGCCGCCCGACCCTCCCGTGACGCCCATCTTGCTCGCATCCACCCATCCGCGCTTGATCAGCTCGTCCACGCCCGCCATCAAATCCTTGTAGTCATCGCCCGGATAGTGATACTGAATCACGTTCGCGAAATCCTGACCGTAGCTCGTCGACCCTCGCGGATTCGGATACAGCACCGCGTAACCCTTCGCCGCCATCCATTGGAACTCGTGATCGAATACGTACCCGTAAGCCGCATGCGGACCGCCGTGTATATTCAGGATCAGCGGATACTTCTTCGACGGATCGCGATCCGGTGGAAACTGCACCCACGCCTGAATCTTCTTCCCATCGAAGCTGTTGTACCAGATCATCTCCGGCTCGCTGATCTTCAAATCGCTGAACAGCGTCTCGTTGATGTGCGTCAGGCGCGTCAGCTTGCCCGACGCCGCATCCAGCGTGTACAGATCGCCGATATTCGTCGTCGTCGAAATCGCCACCGCGAATCGCGACGCATCCGGCGTGGCCGAGTATGAGTAAAGATCGTGATCGCCAGTGGTGAGATCCGTGATCGCGCCCGTCTCAGCGTCGACGCGCTTCAGATTGCCGCGGCCCTGCTCCGCCGCATTGATATACACAAACCGTCCATCGCGGCTCCACACCGGCTTCGCGCTAGCGCCGCCGCGCGGTGGTGACTGATCGCCGCCCGCGCCGGAGTTAATGTCGTTGTCGAACTTCTCGGTGAGATTCTTCGGCTGCCCCCCGCCAATCGTCGACACCCACAAGTCCGCCTGCGAGTGTGACCGCACCGGGTTTCCGTTCAACGCCGCCACAAACGATAGCCGCGACCCCGACGCATCGAGCGCAATGTTGCGCACCCCGCCCGCTACCTTCGCCACTGAAGTAATTTCCCCGCCGCCCACCGGAATCGAATACGCCTCGCTCGCCTGCGGCTTGTAGTACGGCTCCAAATCGCGATTCGACGTGAAGAAAAGTTTCGCACCGTCCCGCGACCACGTGATGTCCGACTCCCCAAATCTCCCCATCGTCAACTGCCGCGCCTTCTGCGGAGCGTCGATGATCGCCGGCACCTTCACAATCCAAATGTGCGACGGACGCTCCGGATCGTTGTAGCCCGCGCCGTTTGAGCGATACACCGCGCGATTGATCACCCGCACGTCCGACTTCTCTTCGTCTTTCTTCTTGTCCGCATCCGACCCTAGCGTTGTCGAACCAAACGCCAGCGACTGACCGTCCGGTGCCCACGCCGGACTCGACCCTCCCTTAGCCAACTCCGTCAACTGCCGCGACTCGCCGCCATCCAGCGGCAGCACATAAATCTGCCCCGGTTCCCGCTCCGCACCTGATCGCACAAACGCCAACCGCTTTCCATCCGGCGACCAGCGCGGCGACGCGTCCCGCGGACCCGCTGTCAGTTGCCGCGGCGCGCCGCCCGCCGACGGAATCATGTACAGCGTCGTGTCGTAGCCGTCCTTCTTGGCGTTCACGCTCACGTACGTGTACACGATCTGCGAACCGTCAGGCGAAATCTGAGGATCCGCCAGCCAGTGGAACTTGTAGATGTCAGTGGAGGTGATGAGTCGCTGATCGCCCGCCAGCAAAGTGAGCGTGAAAAGGGCCAGTCCCGGAATGTAGCGCCGCATCAGAATAGATTACCCGTTTTCCAAAATGACGGCGCGACTCGCCTAAAAAGGAATCTTCACCGGACGGCCATCAGCAGGATCCGCCCAACGATCGTTCGGCACCAGCGGCGTCCAGCCCGGACGCCCGGGATCCTGGTCGTACGGATATCCGCCCAGCCGCTTGTACAACTCGCTGTACTCGCGCAATTTCTCCCGGTTCAACTTCACGCCCAATCCCGGCCCCGTCGGCACGGCGATAGCTCCGTCAACATACGGCATCAGTCCGCCTTCGATGATGTCGTCCGTCAGGTGGTGATAATGCGCGTCAGCCGCGAACGTGAGATTCGGGATCACTGCTCCCAGGTGCAACATCGTCGCCAGTTGGATTCCCAATTCGCCCGACGAGTGGACCGCCACGCCAATCTGAAACGTCTCGCAAACGCCCGCTGCCTTCACGCACGGCCGTATGCCGCCCCAGAACGTCGTGTCGAGCAGAATCACATCCACCGCCGTGTCCAGAATGTTCGCCGACAGCTGCTCGAAATTCACCACCACCGTATTCGTCGCCAGCGGCACCCGCACCATCTCGCGCGCACGCCGCATGCCGTTCAGCCCGAATACCGGATCCTCCAGATAGTCGTTGCGCAGGCCTTCTATCCCTTGCCCAAACCGGATCGCCTGCTCCGTCGACCATGCGCCGTTCGGATCAAAGCGATATTGATCCTGTGGGAATTCGTGAGCCAACGCGCGATACGCCTCAAGCTCGTAGTCCAGCGGAAAAACGCCTGCCTTCATCTTGTGCGTCGTGAACCCGTACTTCTGCTTCAACGCACGCGCATTCGACAAAATCTGATCGATGGTGCGAACCTCACCCTCTCCCGTGCGCGGATTCGGATAGCGGTAAAAGCAGTACGCCGCAAACGGCACGCGGTCGCGTAAACGGCCGCCGAGAATATCGCATACCGGCACTCCCCACTGCTGTCCCACCAGGTCCAGGCATGCAAATTCGAGCGCCGCAAGAATCTGTGTCCGGTTGTTATACAAGGAGGCCGTCGGATTCGCGATCAGGAACCGCATCTCTTCCGTACGCGCCGGGTCGTGCCCTACCAGGTACGCCTTCATCGCCCGAAAGACAGCCTCAGCGGACTCGCCGCCGCCGCCCATCTCGCCCAATCCGACCAGTCCGTTGTCCGCTTCCACTTCGACAATCGTTCGCACAAACCGTCCCCAATGGCACCCGTTCGCGTGACGCAATGGCGCCTCCAAAGGCACAGTTACCGTGGTGGCCCGTATGTCGACAATCTTCATTTTAGTTGTATCCTACAACAAACAAATGCTGTTTCGGATTGTTTTGCTGTTGCCCCTCGCGATGCTTGTTTTGCATAGCCAGGACTTGAGACTCCTTTGTGAGCAGCGAGGCATTAAACTAGGCGCCGCCGCCGACCCCACCCGCATCCTCGATAACAAGGAAATCGCCTACGCCGCCACGCTCGGCTGGGAGTTCAGCCAGATCGAAGCCGAGAACGTCATGAAGTTCGACGCCATTCATCCCGGCCAGTCCACCTACAACTTCGGCCCCTCCGACACCATCGTCAACTTCGCCGCCGCGGTCGGCCAAGTGGTTCGCGGACACACTCTCGTCTGGCACAACCAGATTCCCAACTGGGTTACCAAAGGAAACTTCAACTCCACGTCGCTCTCCGGCGTTCTGCAGGATCACATCAACACTGTCGTCGGCCACTACGCCCGCCGCGTCTACGCCTGGGACGTCGTCAATGAAGCCTTCAACGACAACGGAACCCTGCGCAGCACCATCTGGGCCGACACGCCCGGCATCGGCCTCGCCGGCACCGCCTACATCGAGCAAGCCTTCCAGTGGGCCCACACCGCCGACCCCACCGCTCTCCTCTTCTACAACGACTACAGCAACGAAGGCCTGAATACCAAAGCGAATGCCATTTACACGATGGCCAAGGATTTTGTCGCGCGCAAAGTGCCGCTCCACGGCATCGGCCTGCAAATGCACCTGACGTTGACCAACACTCCGCTAGCCGACATCGACGCCAACATCAAACGCATTACCGATCTCGGCCTGCGCGTCCAGTTCACTGAACTCGACGTGCGCATCCCCGTCGATGCCTCGGGCAACGCCACTGCTGCCAATCTCACCGCCCAGGCGCAGGTCTACCGCGACGTCGTCGCCATCTGCCTCAAATACCCTCTCTGTACCGCCATCCAGACCTGGGGCTTCACCGACAAATATTCCTGGATTCCCTCGACGTTCCCCGGCTTCGGCGCTGCCCTCATCTTTGACACCGGCTACAAGCCCAAGGCCGCCTACAACTCCATCCGCGATGCGCTCGCCCAGGCGCCCCCTGTCATCTCTGCCGCCGGACTCGTTGATGCCGCCAGTTATGAAGCCAGCGGAGTCGTCCCCGGCGAGATCGTCACTTTCTTTGGACCCAGCTTCGGACCCACCAACCTCCAGCCCGCCCAACTCGACGGCGACAAGGTTGCCACCAACCTCTCGAGCGCCCGCCTGCTCTTCGATGGCGTTCCCGCTCCGCTCGTTTACGCGCGCGTCGCGCAGGTGAGTGCGGTGGTGCCGTTCGGCATCGAGGGCAAGACCTCTACGCAAGTGCAGTACGAGTATCAGGGCGTGAAGTCCAACACCATCACGGTCCCCGTTCTCGCTTCGAAGCCGGCGATTTTTACACTCGATACTTCCGGCACAGGCCCCGGCGCCATACTCGACCCCGGCTATAAGGTCATCTCCGCAGCCAACCCCGCTCGCAAGGGCGGCGTCATTTTGGTGTTCGGGACAGGCGGCGGTGCAATGACCAATAATCCACAGGACGGCGCCTTGGCCGGCGTGCCCCTGCCGGAGATCAAGAACAACGTCACCGCTTCCATCGGCGGCGTGGATTGTAAGGTTCTGTATAAGGGAGCGTTGCCAGGAGGGGTCCTCGGTGCGCTTCAATTCAACATCGAGGTAGCGGCGGGAGTGCCTTCGGGAGTTCAGCCGGTCGTCATTACCGTCGGCAATAAGAGCAGTTCACCGGCCGTCACCCTGGTAGTCGAGTAACGGCCGGCGATCAGACGTCGAAACTACTTCTTGGGGGCTGCGGTGGTGCCGGTTTTCTTCGCCATCGGTTCCTTGGCGGCCTTGAAACCAGCCTTGTCGGCATCGTCCTTGGTCATGAACTTACCGTGCTTGGTCTTGCCGTAGAACTCGCCGGTGGTGTGGTAGACCTTTGAATTCGTGTTTACCCAGACCATGCCCTTCGACTGCGCATCGGCGATTTCCTGTGCCGTCGGCGCCGGAGTGGCTGCCGCTGCGGCCTTAGACGTGGTCTTCGCGGCCGGAGCAGCCGCGGGAGCCTGACCTGCGGCCGGGTTAGCGAACATGGGCACCGTCAAAGCGGTTGCCAGAACAGAACTGAGAGCAAAGGAAACGATCTTTTTCATAGTGGTTTGTCCGATCCCTCGGGATCTGGTATGGAAGACTCGTTCAACCTCGCTGAAGTTCCATATGTTGTAGATCCTTAACGTATATAGGTCTTAATAAATTTAGCTGCAACCGAGCAGCCGTCCATGCGTCCCACACATCGTGAAGATCTTTGCTGTCCTTGGCGTAGCTGCGCTCTGTTCTCTATCGGCCGTCGCCGCCGATCCTTATGACCGCCGCGCCAATATGGACCCCCGCGCCAACCCCGACTTGCGTCAGGTTTTCAACGCCGTCGAGTCCATCGCCGTGCTCGTGTCAAACTTCGAGCACGTTGCCAACGCACCGGTTGCGCTATCGGATCTCAACGCCGGTCCCAAGACTATCGCCGCCCGACAGGCAATGGTCCGCGTGACTGCAGGAGCCACCACCGGCGCCACCATCGCCGCCCTCGGCGCCCGCGACAAGAACGCCCTGGTAACCGGCGCCATCATCGGCGGCATCGCCGGCTTCATCTACGACCGCGCTCTCTACTCCGCCCAACAACAGCGTCAGTACGCCCCGCTGCCGCCATCCTGTCCCGCTCCCATCCGGCCCTAAAATAGGAGAGAGAATAGCTCATTGAAAAAACGACAGTCCGACGAAGCCAAAAACGATGCGATCGATGCGCCTCGAACAGACTCTTGGGAGCACTTCTTCGAACTGGCCGACCGGTCCGATATACCGGAATCGTTCATGACCGATCGCGGCGATCGCCCGCCAGACGAACCGCAGCTCGCCGACTGCAACAACTACTCCGGCCGGTAACTCCGCTCCAAATGCTTCTTAACCTCCGCCTCTTCAAAAAACACCGTCTTGTACTTGTGCTCGGCAAACAACCCGATCTGGTCGGTCGAGTGTTTCGACCCGTGAGCTGAAGTCTCTCCATAAGCCAGCAGCGAGACCGCCTTCACCTTCGGCCCAAACTCCGCCGCGAAAATCCAACCGTCTCCACCACTCGCCGCCAGCCTGCCATCCGGGGCAGCCGTGAAATCTACCACGTGGAATAAGCCCATCAGTCCGCTGCCGCCATCCGCCGGTATGTCGACATCCCCCACCCGCAACCGGTGAACGTGCCCCCACTCAATGTCCTCGCGCCCCCACTTCAAGCGCGTCCACTGCACCGCCGCCTCCATCGCATCCAGCGCTGCCGCCTTGTCCGCCAGTCCGTAAGGAGTCTTGTACGGATCCGCCGCGTCCCAGGGCTTCGCGTACGGCTGCGGCACTTTCTGCGTGTAGATCTCCCAGAAGCGCGTAAACAGCACGCCTCCCCGACTCGACGCCGCCGTCGAGTCATCCCAGTTACTGAGCACCGTCAGCGCCCTGTGCAGTTCGTTCGATCGATCCGCCAGGTCCGTGATCGCCTTCACCAAATCAGGCTTCACACGATCCGCCAGCAGCATGTGATTGTTGAACTTCAGCCGCTCCACATCGGCCATCGAAAACTTCGGTTGGCTCTCGAGCATATCGAGCGAAGTCATCGTCCGCAGCGATAACGGGCGACCCGTCTCGAAGTAGGAAGGATATTTCTTTGGATCGAGCGGCGCCTTCGCCGACGTCCACCACGGCGGAGCATTGCAATTCTGCAC
The DNA here is from genome assembly GCA_038212445.1 of Bryobacterales bacterium. Lineage (GTDB taxonomy): Bacteria > Acidobacteriota > Terriglobia > Bryobacterales > Bryobacteraceae > TMP-7. The sequence goes on along the minus strand of JBBQUM010000027.1, from coordinate 30,390 downwards.
GTAGCCGCCCGGCGGATTGAACAGCTGCGGCAACTCCGAGGTGGGGTGCAGTTGGCTCCAGACGTGACGCGCGTCCCCCGGCACCTCAAAGCGGTAATCCGTCCCGTCATCGGTCCGCTTGGGCACCATCCCATTCCACAAGTAGAAAATGTTGCCATCAGCGTCCGCGTAGGCAATGTTGAACATCGGAATCTGGTTGCGATCCAGGACGCTCTTGAAGTCCGGCCACTTCTTCGCCTTACTCAGCGCGTACCATTCATCCGCGAAGCAACACGCCCCAAGAGTGGCCGACTTCAGCACCACCACCTTGTCCCCCGCACGATGGACCACCGGACCCAGGTCCGTCTCCCAATACGTGCGCTTCCGTCCCGCCGCCACTACCTCAACCGGACGAACCTTCGCCGCCTTCGCATCCAGCACGTACACGTCGTCGAGATCGGGATAGTTCACCGTGTGCGACCATCCCAGCCGTTCATTGAAACCGCTCGTGAGCACCGGACTGCCGACAAACGTCGAGCCGTAGAAATTGATCTTCCCCGGCACCGTGATGTGCGCCTCCCAATACAACGCCGCCCACGACTGGTGCGGATTGCCCAGCAGAATCGCGTGTCCTGATTTCGAACGCGACGGCGCAATCGCCCACATGTTCGATCCAAGCTCGTCCCCGCTCGCCTTCTCCACCGGCGCCGCCGCGGGTTGCTTTGCGATCACCGACTCGATCATCGCCCGCGGATACGCAAAGCGGACGATCTGCGCCCGCCCCTGCGCCACTACGTCAAACGCGTCGAAGCGCGGGATCCACGGCGGCAACTCGCTGTGATGAGCCACAACGTAAGCGTTCACGCCATCGGCATAAGCGCGCATCATAGACTGCATCAACGGCGACAGCTTGGCCATCGAAGTCTTCGCTTGCGGATAGATGAACCGCTTGGCGAAGTAGTCGTTCTCCAGGCCCGTGCCCAGATGGTCAAACGTCTCGCCCCGCGCCGCAATCAGGCGCTTGGCCACCTCCACGCAGTGATCCTCTGCCTGCGCCCACCCCATCGCATACGCCGCGGCCTCTTCCGAGTCAGCGAGGATATGCGGCACCCCGTATGTGTCGCGCCGGATCGTAACATGCCGCGCCAGCGGATGTGCGCCGGCGAGCGCAATGGCAGCCATGGCCAAAGCAAGAGCTTTCATAGCCGCCTATTGTCCCTCAGTTATACCCAAAGCAGAAACGGAGGAAACCATCCACTAAAATTCAAGTAGTGCGCGCCCGCCCCATGTTCGGCGCCCTCGCTGTCTACATCGACGCGCGAATCGTCTTCATCCTTCGCTCACCCGCGATATGCCTTCCCTGCGCCCCATCGAGATGTTCCAGACCTCCGGCCGCAAGGGATTCTCCGACTGGCTCAACCTACCCGAATCTGAAGAAGGCTTCGAGGAATCCGCCTTCCACGCCTGCCGCCTCGTCTTCTCAGGCGACCCCCGCATCGGCAAACTCCCCAACTCCCGCTAACGACGGTTCGGTGTCAGAGACCGATTCTTTTCCCAACTCGACTTCGTTGACGGTCGTAAGCAGGGACGCTTCATTTCATCAATAACATCATCGACTTGAAATCGACCGTCACTTCCTTGGCCTGATTTAGGAGCTCTATGCCAATCGAGCTTGTAATGCCAGTCACTCGACTCCCTAGCTGTCTTCAGGAGCAGGGGCGCAGGCTTCAAAACGATGGGGAAGTTCGCCACTATTATTCGCAACTCCGCCAAAAACCGCGGAGATAGGCATTTTCCGTATCTTGATCGGCAGCGTTCATAAACCTAAAAAATAAAGTTTATTCGTCCCCGTACATCAAGTTAGCCGTCCCCCACCCGCCGCTCCTCCCCTCCAGATTAGGACCCGGCTGCGATGCTGAGGGCAGAGGTACTTCCCCAATGGCATCCGTAGCCCAGATCACCGCCAACCGCGCCAACGCCACCCATTCCTCAGGACCTGTCACGCCCGCCGGAATCGCCAACACCAAACACAACGCCACCAAACACGGCCTCGCCGGAAAACAAATCGTCATCAAAGGCGAAGACCCCGCTCTGTACGACGATCTCCGCACCAAACTTACCGCCGAACTCCAGCCCGCCGGCGAACTCGAAGCCATGCTCGTCGAAGAAATCGCCCAAAACTGGTGGCGGCTCCATCGCGCCCGCCGCGCCGAATCCCAGTTGCTCGAGAAACTCGACCTCATCACCGCCCTCACTGACCGCGCCTTCCTCAACCTCCAGCGCTACATGTCCCGCATCGAACGCTGCCACACCAAAGCCCGCACCGACCTCGCCAAACTCCAGGCCCTCCGCCGGACTGTCGAAGCTGACGCCCTGAAAGCCGCCGCTATCCGCTCCTTCGCCGCCTCCCGGCCCACTACCCGTCCTACCTGGCAGGAGGACCGCGATCGGGTTCTCGCCCGTATCGACGCCGAAAAACAAGCACATTCCAGCATTGGCTCCGTTTCGTTCCCGGCCGCCGCTACTATTTGAGTAACCAATGGAGCACTCGTACGTACTCTATTTGAGTGCCAAATAGAGAAGACGAGAATCGCACCGGCATCCTCCAGGGCACCCTCGACCTGATGGTTCTCCAAACCGTCGACACCCTGGGTCCCCTCCACGGCTACGCCATCGCCGCCCGCCTTGAACAGGTCTCCTCGGGCGCCATACAGCTCAATATGGGGACGCTATATCCCGCTCTGGTCCGCCTTGAGCAGCGCGGCCACGTTCGCGCCAAATGGCAGGTCACGGAAAACAACCGGCGCGCTCGCATGTACGAACTCACCGCTGCCGGACGCCGCCAACTCGACTCTGAAAAGGCCGGCTGGGAACGTATGACCGGCATCATCAACCGCCTGCTCAGCGAATCTTAGAGCAGCGAGTCATGAAAGGATCTTCGGCCAAATGACCAAATGGCTCAGACGCGTATGGATGAAGTTGACCCTGCGTAAGCTCGACCGGCAATCCACTGAGGAAATGAAGTTCCACCTCGACCTTGAAACAGAAGCCGGCATCCGCGCCGGACTCTCACCTGGCGAGGCCGCGCGTCGTGCCCGCATTCGCGCCGGCGTCATCGAAGCTTCCCTCGACGAAGTTCGCGACCAGCGTGGACTCGGCTGGTTCGACGGCTCGCTAATGGACTTCCGCCATGCCGCCAGTTCCCTCCGCCGCCAGCCTGGCTTTCTGTTCACCGCCGGAGGAGCGCTCGCTGCCGCCGTCGCCATCAACACCCTCATCTTCACCATCATCAACGGCGTCCTGCTCAGTCCCTTGCCCTATCCCCAACCGGAGCGCCTCGTCCGCATCTACGAATGGTCCGCCCATAATCCCAAATTTCCCGTCTCCATCTACAACTACCTCGAGGACAAACGCGAAACCCGCCTCCTCGACGGCATCGCCCTATACACCCGCGTCGACCTCCAACTCATGCATGAGGACCGCCCCGAGCATCTCGCCGCTGTCGCCATCACCGATGACTTCCTTCCCGTGCTCGGCATCCATCCCGCCCTTGGCCGCAACTTCACCCCCGCCGACCTCCATAAGGACTCCCGCGTCGTCATCCTCAGCGATAACCTCTGGAGATCCCGCTTCCACTCCGACCCCGCCATAATCGGCAAGACCCTCCGCCTCAATCGCGAAAACTCTGAGATCGTCGGTGTCATGCCCGCCGGCTTCCAACACGTCGGCGGCAGCTACCGCTCTCCCCTCCAGGGCGACACCGTTCAACTCTGGGCTCCCCTCTCCCTCGACCTTCCGCCAAACGGTCAGAAGAACTGGCACTTCACCAACGCCATCGCCCGCCTCAAGCCAGGAGTCTCCACTCAGGCCGCCGAGGCTGAATTGAACCGGATCGTCGAAGATCTCGCTCGCCGTTTTCCTGACTCCTATAAGGAGAAGCGCGCCATCGTCGAACCTCTCGCGACTGCCGTCGTCGGACGCTCCCTGCTCACCGTCAAGATCATCGCCAGCGCCGGAGCGCTCGTCCTCCTGCTCGCCTGTATCAACATCGCCGGACTCTCCGTCGCCCGCTCCCTCGCACGCCGCCGTGAACTCGCCATCCGACAAGCCCTCGGCGGCAACGCCTGGCGCGTCATCCGCGCAGTGCTCGCTGAGAATGTGCTCGTCGGACTCATCGGTGCCGCCGTCGGACTGGCCGTCGCCGCCGCCCTCTTCCCCGTCCTCCATCACATCCTTCCCGAGAACTTCCCGCGCCTCCACGCCATCGGCTTCACCTGGCAGGCCGCCCTCTTCGCGTTCGTCACCGCACTCGCCACTAGCATCGTCGCCGGCCTCATTCCCGCCTTCCGTCAAATCTCAGTCGATCCTCGGCAGGGACTCAGTGAAGACAACCGCGCCACCAGCGGCACTCGCGTCACCGGCCTCCGCACGGCCCTGGTCGCCGCAGAAATCGCGCTCTCCTGCGTGCTCTGCTTCAGTGCGCTCCTTCTCGTCCGCAGCTCCCGGCTGGTGCAAGCGCGCGACCACGGCTTCAATCCGTCCGGCGTCCTCACGTTCCAGATTCATCTCCCCGGCAGTGCATATAAGAAGTCGGAACAGGTCTCCGCCTTCCTCACGCAAGCCGCTGAACGCCTCCAGCAGATTCCAGGTGTGCAGTCCGCCGGCCTCACCAGCAACCTTCCCTGGAGCGGTTGGGACGAGAACACCGACTTCGACATCGTCGGCCGCGCCCCGCGTCCCGGCGAGGGCTTCCAGGCCCGCTATCAGGCCGCCGACCCCGGCACCCTCAAGGCCCTCGGCTTCCATTTGATCAGCGGCCGCTGGCTCGAACCCGGCGACCATCTCACCGCTCCCAAGGTCGTCACCATCAACCAGGCCTTCGCCCGCCGCTACTTCGATAAAGAGCCGGTTGGACAGACCCTGAAGCTCTGGGGCGACGCGCGCCGCATCGTCGGCGTCGTTGGCGACATCCACGATCATCCCGCCGACCTCGACGCCGAACCCGCCTTCTGGTTCCCCCAAGCTCAGCAACCCTTCGAGGCCGCGTCGGCGGTAATTCGAACCACCGGCGACCCCATGTCGCTACTCACCGGGGCCCGTGCCGCCATCGGTTCACTCGACCGCGAACTGCCCCTGTCCGAAGTCCGTACGCTCGACGACGTCGCCGCCCTGGCACTGGCCGAACGCAACTTCGCCCTCTGGCTCTGCGAGGCCTTCGCAGTCCTCGCCATGTCGCTCGCCGCCATCGGCGTCTACGGCATGCTCACCTACACCGTGGCCCAACGCCGCCGCGAAATCGGCTTGCGCATGGCCCTCGGCGCCTCCCGGCCAAATGTTCTCTGGATGATTCTGTCCAGCGGACTCAGCGTCGCCGCCATCGGAATCGCCGCCGGACTCCTGCTAGCCCCACTAGCCGGACGCGCCGTCAAAAGCCTCCTCTACGGCGTAGGCTCCACCGACGCCATCACGCTGGCCATCGCCCCACTCGTGATCGTGCTGGTAGCCCTGGCCGGCAGCCTGTTGCCAGGCTGGTCCGCCGCCAGATCCCAGCCCATGTCCGCATTGAGGGAACAGTAAATGGCTAGGCCGCTGACCACGGGTTCGCGAGTGTCACTCCGCAATCCTCGAAATCCGCCGTATTTCGCGTCGCTAGCACGGCATCATGACTTCGAGCAATGGCGGCAATCATCGCATCGAACTGTGAAATCGGGCGGCCTTTGGACGAACGCCTCGCGGCGATTGTCGCGAACATCCGCGCCGCATTGTCGTCGAATGGCAACATGCGGCCCTCGAAATCTTCAGCAAAGATACCCTCAATTGCGTCAGCAAGGGCTTTGCGGCGCTTTCCATCTGGCAGCAGCGCGATTCCAAACAGAGTCTCGGCTTGAGTGATCGTCGTCACGTACATCGATTGGGGCTCGTGCTCGGCCAACCAGCGCATCACGATCGGCGAAGGTCTGGGCTTGAGAACCTCTGAAATGACGTTGGTGTCCAGGATAATCACGTCAGAACTTTGGCGGGACCCGTAACGCCTCACGCACAGGCAGGACGAGCTCAACTCCGCCCAGCGGATCGATGCGCCGGCGAATGGCGTCGGCGAGATTCCGCGGCTTGGCAGCCTTGGAAGCAAGTCCCGACCTCAGGATCTCTCTGGCCTCTTCCTCCATCGACCGGCCGTTGGTTGCCGCACGAATCCGAAGTTTAGTCTTCACTGATTCTTCAAGACGCCGGATCGTGATGCTAGCCATACATCAATGATATCAGTGCAATCATCGACGTGCCCGCTTGATGCTGTCCAGTTCGTGAGCCGTAACTTCGCGCCAGGCCCCAGGCGCAACATCGAGACGCAAAGGACCAATCGCTACTCGCACCAGCCGTAGCGTCGGAAACCCCACCGCGGCCGTCATCCGGCGCACCTGCCGGTTACGGCCCTCAGTGAGCGTAATCTCAATCCAGGCCGTTGGAATGTTCTTCCGGAATCGGATCGGCGGATCGCGCGGCGGTAGATCGGGCTCTCCCTCGAGCATCCGAGCCTTCGCCGGTTTCGTCCTGTAGTCCTGTACCTCGACACCGGCAGCCAGCCGCGCCAGCGCACCGGCAGAAGGCAAGCCTTCTACCTGCACCCAGTAGGTCCGCGGATGTTCATAGCGCGGATCCGTCAGACGGTGCTGCAGCACACCGTCGCTAGTCAGCAGCATTAGCCCTTCGCTGTCCCGGTCGAGCCGTCCCACCGGATAAACCCCAGGGACGGGGATGAACGATTTGAGTGTGGCGCCTTCGCCCGAAAACTGGCTCAAAACACCGTAGGGCTTGTTGAACAGGATGTGCCGCTGCAATGTCTCATCACACCACACCCGAACGTCGGCTAGACTATTTGTTTTATGGCCTACTGCACAAATTGCGGAACTCTCCTCGACGAAAACTCCCGCTTCTGTTCCGGCTGCGGAGCCGTTTCCGGAGCAGCGGCTCCCGGCGGCGGCGTTCCGGCGCCCATCGGCATCATCCCCCTGAACTACACCATCGTCGGCGACAACCTCCAGGTGGCTCGCGTAAAACTTCAGCCCGGGCAGGAGATCTACGCCGAAGCCGGAAAAATGGTTTACAAAACTCCGTCCGTCGCTTGGGAAACCCGGATGAGCGGGCAAAGCATCGGCGAAAAGCTGTGGGGTGCCGTCAAACGCAAGCTGATGGGCGAGAGCCTGTTTATGACGTACTTCAACGCCATCACGCCCGGTGAGGTGGGCTTCGCCGGCAGCTACCCCGGCCGCATTCAGGCCTTCGAACTCGCCCCCGGACAGAGCATTCTGGTTCAACGCGACAGCTTCCTGTTTGCCCAGACCAGCGTCCAACTCAATATCGCGCTGGTCAAAAAACTAGGTGCTGGATTCTTCGGTGGGGAAGGCTTTATTCTCGAGAAACTCACCGGTCCGGGAGCCGTTTTCATCCACGGCGGCGGCGATTTCGTTGAGTTTACCCTCGGCCCGGGCGAAGTGCTCCAGGTCGAAACCGGTTGCGTAGTGGGCTTCGACGAAAGCGTGGACTACGACATCCAGATGGTCGGCGGTATCAAAACGGCCATTTTCGGCGGCGAAGGACTATTCCTGGCCACCCTACGCGGTCCGGGCCGGGTGCTCATCCAGAGCATGACCCTGCAGAAGATGCGGCGCGAATTGGCCCCCAGAATCGGACACGGCGGCGGCGACCAACACAAAGGCCTGGATGTCCTGACTGGCTTCTTCGATTCCGACGACTAATCCCTAGGAATTAGGCCTACAGAATCGGTTTCTGCTTGCCGATGAATCTATTTGGGCCTATGTTAGTCGACACAACGGGCACTGGATCCGTGGAATTGATCAAGAATCAGTTCCTGGCAACCCTCAATCACGAGATCCGGACGCCCCTCAGCGGGATTATCGGGATGACCGATCTGCTGCTCGAAACGTCGCTCGACGGCGAGCAGCGCGAGTACGTCAGCACTACCCGGAGTTGTGCCGAAAGCCTGCTTGAACTGCTTAACGCCACGCTCGAGTATTCCGCGCTCAGTTCCGGCGCGCCCACCCTCGACGAATACGAATTTAGCCTGTCCGAGTCGCTCGATATGATCGTGGCTGAGCACTATACCCGTGCCCGAGCCAAGGGTCTGCGGCTGATTCTGAACTACGACAATCAGCTTCCTGAGACCGTCCTCGGCGACGCCCGGCGCCTCCGCCAGTTGCTCTCGCAACTTCTGGCCAACGCCATCAAGTTCACTAACCACGGGCAGATTGAGCTCACCGTCTCCCGCGATCCGCCGAATAAGATCCGTATCGAGGTTAAGGACACAGGAATCGGGATTTCAGCCGAGAAGATCGGCGTCATTTTTCAGTCGTTCCAGCAGGCCGAAGGCGGCCTGGCCCGCTCCCATTCTGGTCTCGGCCTCGGTCTGGCCCTGGCGCATCGGATTGCCTCGCTGCTCGACGGCGAAATTGAAGTGGTGAGCGAAGGGGGGGCCGGCAGCACGTTCACTCTGTTGCTACCGCTGCGTGTCCCGGTTGCCGCAAGTTCAAAGGATCTCCAGCCTGACGGTCCCAAAGGCCCAGACGCGCTGACGGTGCTCTGTGTTGAGGACAACCGTATCTCGCAGACCGTAATCAGCCACCTCCTGCGCCGCAACGGCATGGTCGTACACTGCGCGCCGAGCGGTGCCGAGGGCGTTGAAGCCGCCAAGGCACTGCGCTTCGATCTCATCCTGATGGATCTACAGATGCCGGTGATGGACGGCCTCGAGGCCACCACGCTCATCCGCAAACTGCCGGGTTACGCCAACGTCCCCATCCTCGCACTCACCGCCAACTACTCCGACGAGTACCGCGAAATGGCCCGCGAGCACGGCATGCAGGCCTTCCTGTCAAAGCCGGTCCAAGGCAACGAACTCCTGGCCACAGTAAATCAGTACCTCCGCCGCTAACCGGCACTGGCCGCGGCCAAGCCGTACGTTCGCGGAGCCCCACTGGCTGCAATCGCTATTTGAGGCGAACTACGGCGAAGCGGCTATTGCTGAAGGCCATGGGCGCGCCGTCCGGGACGGATCCGGCGCGATAGATGGTGTAGTCGATCGCTGGAGGAATGTCGCCATGATCCACGCGCTGCCAGCGGGACCACCACTCCAGTCCCAGGTCGTTAAAGTAGTTCACCTGGCCGCCGGCCTTCCAGTCGACGTACACGGCTCGCAACGACTTGGCGCGGAAGACTCCGGGGCGCAGATCCTTGGCCGGCTTGGGGAACAGAAACACCGCATCCTTGAGCGTCGACGAGCGGGCCCAGGCGGAGAGCTGGTCGAGGTCGGCGCTGTGAATCCTGGCGTAGTTGGTTACGCCGCCGAAGCCGGGTATCAGAAATACGGCCGCAACGAACACGGCTGCCACCGCTGCTAGTTGGCCTCGCGGGAGCGCCAGTGCCGCCACCGTCGCCAGCGCAAGACCCGCGATCAACAGCAGGTGGGGGATTGTATAGGTGTTCCAGAACAACACTTGCACCGGAATCAGGAAGGGCAGTATCAGCCACGCTGCCGCCTCGATATGCCGCCGCGCTTCCACCGCGAACGCCGCCGCCAGGCACGCCAGGATCACGCTGAAGACCGTGGTGAGCAGGACAGCACGTGCCGGTTGCCACTGTGGCATCAGCGCCAGTTTCATCTGCTCCAGCAGGATCCAGGACGCACCAATGCTGGCCAGGCCGATCAGTGGAATTCCGCCGAAGAACAGGCGCGAGGTGAAGTCCATCCGCGACCGCAGGCGGAACAGGGCGCCCGCGCCCACCGCCCATACCACTACGTGATGCCAGACGGTGCCGCCCGGCCATAGCGACACCCAATTGTAGGAGGCCCGCATACGCTGCAGTTGTTCGATCGCCGGCGGAATCCGAGTCCAGAAGTGCTGGGACTCCACCACTCCAGGCTGTAGCCGTGCCAGGATGGCGAGCAGGAGGAATGCACCAGCCGGCGGCGCGAGCGCGATCCAGCGGCGCGACTTCAGGATCAGAATTCCGAGCACCAGAAAGAACGGCACCGTCGTCGGCGCATGATAGAGGAAGGCGATCGACGCTGCCACCGACGCCCACACGGTCTCCCCGTGAATCGCCAGTCCAATGGCGCAGAGCAACAGCGAGATGGCAAAGCCGCGCGGCACCGGCTCGTATTCAAACGAGAGGACTGCGGGGCCGGGGATGGTTGCGCCAAGAGACACGATAGCCGCCGTCATCAGCGCCACCGGAGGCGACTCGGCGAAGCGCCGTCCGATCAGGTAAATGCCGAAAACCGCGAGCGCGCGAAACAGGAGTTGTTCAAAGAACAGCACGCTCTCAAAGCCGGCTCCGGTGAGTGCTCGGGCTGCAAAAGCGGTCTCGTCGTAGATGGTCCAGGCGACGTGCGGCCGGGAGGCGATGAGCTCCTGCGAGTAAAGACTGGAGTCCCAGAGGCGTTCGAAGATCGGCACATAGATCTGAGTGTCCGATTGCAGCCATGTGTGTCCGGGAAACACAAAGAACCCCAGCAGTGTGATGACTGCTATGGCCGCTGCAACGCCGGCATTGCGCATTATTGAGCCGGCGTTTTGTCGAGCTGCTGCTTGGCCCAAACCCGGCTGGGGTTGAGCTGGACGGCCTTCTCCAGGGATTTGTGCGCATCGGCATTGCGTCCCGCTTTGCGTAGCACCACGCCCAGCCACATGTGCGCTTCAGCCAGTTTGGGATCGAGCTCGATAGCTTTCTGAATGTCCTTGATGGCCGTGTCGATGCCGCCGCCGAACTGGGTCGGCAGGTAGTAATACCCGACGCCGCGGCTCAGGTAGGCCATCGCCGATTTCCCGTCAAGCTGGACGGCCTTGTTCACCTCGTCGAGCGCGCAGCGGCCGTACTTCAGGCCGGACAGCACGTTCGCCGAAACACTCTGACCGCACAGCGCTCCCAGCATCCGGTGGTATTCGGCGCTATCGCCCTTGAGCGCGGTGGCCTTCTCCGCTGCCTTGATTCCGGCTTCGGCGGCGCCGCGTCCGGCATTCTTATCGCGCTGCTCGATGGCTACTTCAGCCAGATAGCTTTGGGCGAGGGCGGCCTTGTACTGCGCCTGCGCATCCTTGGGATTCTTGTCGGCTGCCGCCGAGAAATCGGCGGCGAACTTTTGCAGCGCGGGGCGATCCTGGGCGTCGCGCGCCTTCTCGAGATCAGTAGCAGCGAAGGCGATCGCCGCGGTTAGTGCCAAAACAAGGAAACGGAACATCTCCCTCAATTTTAACCCGCTCCTCTGCTACAGCTTGGCTACCCGGCGGTGGACGAAGAGGTAGAACAGGCCCAGCAGAACCAGCAGGACGCCGTTCACCGCGATCACCGGTGGTGCGCTCGAGCGGGCAATGATGGCACCCATAATTATGCTGCCGATCGGCATGCCGCCGCGGAACGCTACATTGAACACGCTCATCACGCGGCCGCGCATATCGTCGGCGGTGATCAGCTGAACCAGCGACGTCACCATCGCGAACACGCCCATCATGGCGGCGCCGGCAAAGAACAGGAAAACACAGCTCATGATCAGCGTCCGCGAGAGTGCGAAGGCCGTCATGAAGATCCCGAGAAGAAGCAGCATGATCAGCGCGAACTTGCCCAGGCCCTTCTTCTTGCCGAACGCTGCAACCATAATCGACCCGGCGATCGCGCCTCCGCCGGAACTGGCCAGCAGCGCCGACAACTGGCCTGGGCTGCCGTGCAGCACGTCCCGCGCAAACACCGGCATGAACGCGAGCATCGGGAAGGCCACCAGGGTCATCGAGAATGCGAGCGCCATGAGCGATACCATCGCCTCTTTTTGAACGATGAAGCGGACGCCAGACTTCATGCTCTCGAGCACGCTCTCCTTGGTCTTGGAGGGCACAAAGCGCATCTTCACCATGAACAGCGTGATGATCACGGCGATGAAGCTGAGTCCGTTCAAGCCGAAGCACCAGGCGGCGCCGAGCTTCTCCATGGCGATGCCGCCGATCACCGGACCGATGACGCGCGCCAGGTTGAATTGGATGGCGTTCAGAGCGATGGCGTTCGGCAGGTCCTCACTGTCGACGAGTGTGGGGACGAGCGCTGAGTAAGCGGGGCCGCCAAACGATTGCGCGGTGCCAACGATGAACGAGATACACAGAATGGGCCAGATGGAATTCAGGCCAAAGGCGATCATCACGGTCAGCGCGAAGGCGCAGGTCATCTGCACGAACTGCGACATGAGCAGCAGTTTGCGGCGGTCGGTACGGTCGGCGAACACGCCGCCGACGAGCGAGAAGAGTACGATCGGAATCTGTCCGAGGAACGAGTCCAAGCCGAGATAGAAGGCGTTATTGGTGAGCTTGTAGACCAGCCAGCTTTGGGCCAGCACCTGCATCCAGGTGCCGATGCTGGAGGTGCACGCACCAATCCACATCAAGCGGAAATCGCGATAGTGAAATGCCTTGAAGACCCTGCTGAACAAAATCGGCTGGTCCTTTAAGGTAGCGGCTTCGCGCGTGCAATCAGGTGGAGGATGTTGCCGTCGCGATCGGCAAAGAACACCAGACGGTTTCCGTCATTCACGTACGGCTCGCCCAGAAAGTTGACGCCTTTGGCTTTGAGTAACTCGTGCGCCTGATCGAAGTCGTCGACGGCGATGGCCAGGTGGCGGATGCCCGGATCCTTGAATTTGTTTGAACCGCGGGTTCCCTCGCTGGGGATGATCTCGAGCATCGTTCCGTTCTTCGCTTTCACAAAGAAGAACGCGTCGTAGCGGAAGTTGATGTGAAATTCCAGCGTATCCACATACCATTGCGCGAGCGCAGCCGGATCGGGAGAGGCAATGGCAGTGTGTTCAAGACCGTGAAACATAGATATAGAGGTAAGTGTAGCAACCCTTCCCCTATGCGAGACGGTTTGCGGACCGCAACGTTAGTAGACTTCGAAACAAAAGGCCTTGTTGGAATCGCTCGGGGACAGCGAGTATTGCCCGTTTTCGAGCGTCTCGGCGGCCTCGATCTTGTACAGCCGATCGGCCACCTTCTGCACAGTCAGCTTCAGCGGACGCGCGCCGCTGGATTTTTTGGAGCGCTGCTGCGCCATGGTGATTTCGCGATTTCCACCCTTTACATCGAGCCGGTACATCTCAAACGCGTTGGCGTTGATCTTGTCGGCTTCGATGAGAAAGATGGGCTCGGCCATCGGTGTCTTGGCGGGAGACGAGACGCCGCTGACGATATACGTCATGCTGTTCTTGCCCTGTTGTTCGCGGGCCTCGACGGTCTCAGTCTCGATGAGTTTGTTGGCGTGCAGCAGAAACGGGACGTCGGACTTCGGCGGCTTGGGACCGTTATATTTGTCCGCGGCGGCCAGAGTCAAAGCGAATGCCAGTAACAGACAGGTGCGCATGGTCTCTTTCCAGTTTAATAATCCCAGTTCCGGTGGCGTGGCTGCTTGCCGCCCATCAGGTTGATGAGCAGCATCCCGGCCACAAACCCGCCAATGTGCGCGAACCACGCGATGCCGCCCTGCGAGATCTGCGAATAGCCGATGGTGCCGAAGCCGCTGAAGAACTGAATCGCAAACCAGTACAGAAGCAGCAGTGCCGCCGGAATTTCGAGCGTAGTGAAGAAGATGAAGATGGGCACAAGCGTCACGATTCTGGCCCGTGGAAACTTGATCAGATAGCCCCCCATCACGCCGGCGATGGCGCCGCTGGCTCCTACTGTGGGTACGCGCGAATAAGGGTTGAACATGACGTGCACCAAGCCGGCGATGATGCCGCAGACGAGGTAGAAGATCAGAAATTTGCTTGAGCCGATCAGGTCTTCGACATTCCGTCCGTAAATCCAGAGGAACCACATATTGCCGATGACGTGCAGCCATCCGCCGTGCAGGAACATTGAGGTGATGATGTTGGTGTAGCGGAAGTGGTCGGGCACAGAGCCGTGCCGGACGATGAAGGTATTCAGCGTGTCGGGACTGAGCGAGGCTTCAAACAGGAAGATCACCATGTTCACGATGATCAGTGCGATCACCACGACTGGCGTCGAGTAGACGCGCTCGGTGCTCTTCAGAGGGATCATGCGTTAGCTGCGGTCTGGTAATCGCGGTTAGACCGGCGTTCGGCCCGCGCCATCAAGCCCCGGGCTTTGTCGACGGTGGCGATGCCGCCGCGTGCGCCGAGCGCGGTGCAGTTGAGCGCCGCCATGGCGTTTGAGAACTCGAGTGCGTCATAGATGCTCATATTCTGGAGCAGCGCATAACAGAAGGCTCCATGGAACACGTCGCCGGCGCCGGTTGTATCCACGCAGTTCACTACGAAGGCCGGTGAATAGACGTAACGGCCGTCCACCAGCGCCAGAGCGCCATGGGCGCCGAGGGTCATGGCCGCGCATTTGATGGAGTATTCAGCCTGGATCATGCGCAGTGCCTTGAAGGGATCGGACTCATTGGTCCAGGCAATCGGAAACTCGGAGGAGGCCACCAGGTAGTCGATATTCGGCAGCACTTTGTCGAAGCCGTGGTAGATGGTGTCGACGTCCACTGTGACCGGAATTCCGTGCTCATGAGCGATTTTGGCCGCGCGCGCCACCGCCGGAGTGTCGTGCCCGTCGATGTGCAGCATACGCGCGCCGGTGATCTTTTCAGCGGTAATGCTTTCGGGCGCAAGCCGCAGGCAATCGGGCCGGCTCCACAGCACGGTGCGCTCGCCGGTGGTGCGGTCAATGAGAATGTAGGCGGTCTGGTTGGGGCAGTTCTGGCGGATCTCGACGTCGTCCAGATTGATGCCGCTGGCCTGCAGGCTCTCCATCTGGATCCGGCCGCGTTCGTCGTCGCCGACGGTGCCGATGTACTTGGTTTTCAGTCCGAGATTGGCGCAGGTGACCACGGCGCTCGCCACTTGGCCGCCGGGGCTGAGGATTTCCTGTTCAAACGGAACCTTGCCGGCGTAGGCGGGAAACTTCGGGAGGATCAGCAGAGTGTCGGTCGCGTTGAGTCCAACACCGACCAGGTCAAATTGGGGCATAGGTCCGTTAAGGTGAAATCAATCGTAGCACCGCGCGCGCGGTGAGATCGTCCTCTTTCCACACGTTCACAATCTCAGAAATATGACTCTCGTTGGGCACGTAGACGAGCGTGGATTCAACGAACGCCTTACGCAACGCGGCATGGAATGCCTTGGCTTGACCAGCGAGACCGGGATAGTCGTTCTGGCAGTAGGTGACCACGAACTTCGGCGCGCCGCGAACCACGTATTCCATCGGCGAATAAACCTTGCGCGACGGAGCGTCGGGGCCGAAGACGTCGCTGACGGTGACGTCATAGACGCCGCTCAGGGACGCCACGCCGGCGATTGCCGAGGGCTTCAGTTCATGCTTGGCGAGCCACTTGGGGTCGAGTGCCAGTTCGCTAACGAGGTGTCCGCCGGCCGAGTGGCCGACGATATAGATCCGCTTGGGGTCGCCCCCGCGCTCGGCGATGTGTTTCGCTACCCAGGCAAATGCCGCTGCCGTGTCCTCAATCTGGGCCGGGGGCTTGTCCTTCGGCGACAGACGGTAGCTGGGGATCACGACGCCGATGCCGTCCTTGGCAAAGCGATTGCCGAGCCCGGTGTACATGGAGCGGTCACCGCTACGCCAACTTCCACCGTGGATGAACACCATCACCGGAAAGTTCGTCTTGCCTTTGGGCAGATAGAGGTCGAGCTTGTGCTTGTTCTCGTCCGCGGGGGCGCCCTCGGTGTAGGGGATGTCGCGGACCAGTTCAACGCCAGGCGCGAGTCCCGGTGGCGGCAATTGCATGGCACTTGCAGGAGGCTTGGCGAGGTAGATGGCGTTCGAGAAAATCCAGGGACGCTCTTCGCCGTCGGCTTCGAGATAGGCCTCAACCCGGTAGGCGCCTTCCTCGGTTGCCTTAAACGTGAGGTCCTTGCCGTTGTTCTCGGCGACGACTTTGCCATCGTGGATGAGTTTGGCGTGGGCGGCGACGGGGAAGCGGGCCACCAGCCGGGTATTGTTCACCAGATGCGCGTGGTCGCCGATTTCGAACAGTCCGAGATTGTTGATGGCGGCGAAGGTGAAACCGCCGGGTTCACAGAGCCAGTCGTGAGAGACATAGACCCGACCCTCGCGCAGTGAACGGCGGATGGACGGCTCGGTCATGTCCTGCGCCAGGATGTGTGTCGACACATTGCGAAAGGCCACGGCGTAGGGGTCGAGGGTGAACTTGCCGAGCACGATGTTCTGATGCGCGTCGTTGGCGGCGATGCCGGCGAAGGGCTTCTTTTGAAGTTCGGTGTCCCAACGCTTGAGGTAGATTTCAAGCGGACCGGTGCCCGCGGCAAACACCTCATCGGGGTACTGCTTCATCTTGTCGCTGAGCACTTTCAGCGTGTGAGTATCGCCAGCGGCTTTCTTGACCAGGGCCGTCATTTCCTCATTGGCCTTGGCGTCGGCGTGGCGGTTGTAGATCTCCATGCCGGCGAAACCGTCGGAACTCTTGTCGGGGATCTCTTCGAGATGCGAGAGGAAAAGCAGGTCGTCGCCGGGGGCAGGGAAGCGCAGTTTGTTGTCGCCGTCCTCGGAGCCGGGGATGAACAAGACGCCGTCGCGCATGCCGTGCCAGGTGTCTTCCTTAGGACCGCGATGGTCGGTCCAAAGAACGATCTGGACGCCGGATTCCTTAGCGGCGGCGAGCACCTGATCGCGCTTGCCGAGCGTGTGCGGGGCATCTTCGGCGTGGACATGCATCACAGCTCGATAGTCGTTGTAGAGGCCAAGCGGAGGGAGCACGACGCGGTCGCGCGACCACTTCATGCGGGCTTCGTGGACGGCTGCCAGATGCGAGTCGCCGAGGCGTTCGGTGGCGGTTCGCTGCTTCAGGTCGGCGCTAAATAAAGTTGTGGCAGTGAGAACTGCGGTGAGGAGGAGATATCGAAGCGAAGGCACTCTCGTTATTGTTTGGTGGGCGGCATCTCGTACAGATAGATTTCGTGACCGTGCTGCTCATCGGTCTTGTCGACTCTCAAGGGCTTCCAGCCTGGGATCTTGTAGGAGTACGACACCACTCGCGTACCGGGGCGGAGCATCTTCTCAAGCCGTGGCCGGAGCAACTCGTTGGATCCGGTCAGCAGGTAAATGACAACGACGTCGGCACCGGTGAGATCGGCCTGGAGGAGGTCGCCTTGAAGCACCTTCACCTGATCCTGGAGATTCGCCTGGCTGATCCGTTCGGTTGCCCGCTGCACGAGGCGGGCGTCGAGTTCCACGCCAACGGCTTTGGCTTTGAATCGCTGGACGGCGCTGATGAGGACTCTACCGTCGCCGCAGCCGAGATCGTAGACTGTCTCGCCAGGCTTGGGTGCAGCCATGTCGAGCATGCGGTCAACTACCTTTTGCGGAGATGGAACGAAGGGAGCAATTTTCTGCGAATACTGTTCCCAGCGAGCTTGCCCAGCGCAGGGCAACGCCACTGCAACTGAAAGGACTGCCAGCGTCAGAACGCTATTGCGAAGACGAAGCTGTAATCGGGCGTCCATGTTTTGATTTTACGATACGTGAGACTATTTCGCTCACAGCAAACCACAAATCTCTTGGACGGCTGATTGTGTATTCGGTTCCACGAAAGAACCTTACCGCGCGACCGATGGAATCCCTCCACGGAGTCTGCTGCGGATTCAGGTTGTAGTTCATGTAAAACACTGGGTACTCGACCTCGCCGACCTCTTTCAGGGTGTCGTTGGGGACGTTTTCGTCGAGCATCACCTTGGGACCGGCGAAGATAAGTGCGTCCGGGCGGTCGGGTCCATTGCCGAGTTCAGCCTTGATGAGTTCGGTAAGGAACTCCGTGTCGCCGTGCTTCATGCCGAGGCGCTTCAGATCAACTGTAGCCAGGCTTACAGTATTGAGAGCTTCGCCGAGGGCGGGGAAATCGATCCGGTTGGCGCTGTCCTGGCGGTAGAGCACTCTCTGCTCATGCATGTTGAACGCGACGATCGAGAACTTGCCTATGTGCGGGTCGTGCGAGATCTGGCGGAGTATGGAGACCAGCGCCTGGGTGTCCATGGGGCGCAGTGTGGCAGAGTCACTTTTCTGTGGTCCGAAGTTTACGAGCACTTTGACGTTGAGAGCGGGTTCAGCGGAGACACGCTCGATGGGCGGATCCTCTTTGAACTGCTCGGCTTCTATCGAAGCGATGGCGCCGGGCAGGAGCGTTAGCGACATCTCGCGGTCCTTCTGAGTGAGTTGGGCTTCGGAATCCCAGTAGTTGGAGCAAACGCGCTCAGCGCGGTCGCGCATCAACCAGTCGACGTGATAGCTGCCTTCGCCGAGATCAAAAGCACCTTGGAGAAGGGCTTCGCCGTGGGCATCTTCATCGATGGCGGGGACACGCACTTTCTGAGTGAAGTAGATGGGCTCATCCTTGTGGTTCTGCGGGATGACGCGGAACAGGATGGTGAGCAGGTTGTCGGAGCCGGCGAGATCCTTGAGGGGGACGCTGACGTCGTAGACGGCATGGAAGCGAAGGTCGAAACCGAGCAAAGGCTTGGCGGGCGTGACTGAGCAGGGAAGATCCTTCCGGATGTCGCCGGCTTCAAGGACTGCCAAGTCCGTATTGAAGAGGCGCGCACCTGCACCCGATGTGCCCATCGGCAACATCGATTGTCCGATCAGCGGAACCGAGATCAGAATCGCGGAGAAACCCAACGACCGACCCAAAGTACAGCAGCCACCCATTAGCCTGCGGCCCTTTCCGGCATAGCTCCAGGAATTCCGTTTTTTGTAGAGCACTGGCTGGGTGCTCAATTGTAAGGGGAACGACGGGAGCAGTTCGTATTTTGTATTATGGCCCAACGTCCGCAAGATGCAACAGAAAGTTTCAATCACGTTAGGCCGCGGGGCCGCAAGTGCAATCGAGGGCCCAGATGGTTTTTCACTATGAAATCCTGTATTTCACAGGACTACCGGCGTTCTGAGGCCGTCTTGCCCCACCCAAACGGGGAGAAATTACCCAGTGGCTGTGTTACGCTTTCAGGCATGGCTTCGCGTAGCGTAAACAAGGTCATCCTAGTGGGCCATCTCGGCCGGGACGCCGAAACGACATTTACCCCTTCTGGTATCGCGCGCACCCGTTTTTCTGTGGCCACGAGCCGCCGGTGGAAGGATCAGCAATCAGGCGAATGGAAGGAAGAGACCGATTGGTCGAACGTGACCCTCTGGCGCTCTGAGAATCTGGCCACATACCTGACCAAAGGCAAGCAGGTCTATGTAGAAGGCCGCCTTCAGACTCGCAGCTACGACGATAAAGACGGCAAGAAGGTATGGGCGACGGACGTGATTGCGGACGACGTAATTCTGCTGGGCAACCGGGGCGGAGACGGTGGCGCTCCGAGTGGCGGGGCTGAGGAATTTGGCGGCGGCATGCAGTCGATGCCGCGCAGCGCACAGCAGCAAAGCCGGCCGAAGCCGGCGCCGTCGGCGGCACCCGCGGAGTCGTTCGACGCCGGGATTACGGACGACGACGTTCCCTTTTAGACCCGGGTATTGGGAGAGTGTCCAGTTTCAGGGGTGACCCTCGGATTGGATCGGGTAGTGTCCATCGTGTCCACTTTCGATTTACTAACGACCGATCCTCGGTTGAGTCGTCTGATCAGTACATGGAAGAGACGGCTTCCGGCGTTCAACGACCATTCACGGTGTTGCGCGTGGTTCTGGAAAACGGCGAGCGCTCGCCGTGCTTGGTTGATTCCGCCACCTGGTCTTCCCCGTTCGGGTCGGGACGCGATGGCCGGTCCGCCACCGGCGGTACCGGGTTCAGTCTTCCACCCTCGTAAGCAATCTTCGGGTTCTCTGCCGCCTCTACATCTGGGCGAAAGAAACTGCCGATTTCGATCTGGACGATAGTTCCTGACTGCCGGGAAAGTCTTGGACAGCCGACATGTGGAGTCCCTTCATCCGAACTTCGCTCGAACACGGATGGATCTCCTGCCGAAATCGGGGCCTTCGATCACTGCCCGAGCGTAGTCGAGGATTTCTTGCGATGGTCGCTGGATAGTTCGAACCGCGGCGGTGGCCATCCATAGACAATCGGCCGACTGAGCGCTGAACGGGGCCGCTGGCACGACATCGTTCGGTCACTAGGCATCGACGAGCGCGGCAAACCGGATTCAGCCACTCGAAGAACACCAAGTCAAAGCGATTCGGCTTGCCATCGGACCGCCAAGGTTCGTCTGCAGCTATCTGGTCCTTTCCTGACGTCTTCGCCTCCCAGGCTCGCTTGCGGAACTGGGAGACCCTCGATGGCGTCCGCGAGGCTCTCGCGGTCGACCAAGATCCAGCGTCGGCTGATGGCGGTTTAGTGAAACCATTCGCCGGTGGTCGTCAGAGGGGTTAACGTTGCCGCGATCAAGCATGGGCGAAAACTTCCTGCGGCGACTTCGTGATCACCTCGCGGTGGCTGAGAGCCACCCGGCGGACGAGTGCCCGCTGGATGTGCGGGGTGTCGCCGCGGCCCTGTACGTGAGCCCGACAACTTTATACAAGTACGGTTTCAACCGCGAGATCAATGCAGCCGAGCAGCGACAGCGAGGAAAAGGATCATGCTTCCGGCAAAGAGATCGAGCGGCGATGCTTCGCAGATCAGGTTCGTAGTTTGTCAGGAGAACAGGAGAAGAGCGCGAACGGAACAAGGCGCTCGTTGGCCGGATCGCCATCATGGAGGTCAACGCCGCGCGATTGGGTCTCGATCCTGAGGAGATGTACAAACCGATCTTGAAACCCGTGCGTACTACGTGGCGCGCAGGCGGCGCCGGCATCGGTCGCTTTCGCAATGCTCACCGCGAGAACGTACGAGACTGACCCGTTGACCGCAACCTACGTCTACCAATCCAGGCGCATTGGCAACTTTTGTTCGACCGAGTGTCGTGCCAACTTCAGGAAGAGCGCGAAAGCAAAGCGGGCACTCGGTTCTAGGGGCGCGCCGTTCCCGGATCCGTCAAAGGCCCACTTCTCGACCAAGTCTGTGCCCGCCTGCCACGTCCGCCGGTTAAGATCTTCCAACTGCCGGAAGAGAGCGACGCTGGAGCCGACCAGCACAGGATTGCCGCCGACATCCTCCGTCTTGAACACGAAGCCAAACGAAGGGCAACCACACCTCGACGTCGTACAGGTGCGAGTACCTCGAACCAAAACCATCTACCGTGCAAGCTTTGTATGCTGGATCCTCGGCCCATTCCTCCACATGGTGGCCGTGCCGGGATAGCTCCGGTTGTTCGTCGTAGGCAGCCCAAAGCATGAGGTCGGCGTAGCAGTCCCAAGTAGGCTTGTCTGTGAAGAAGGCGCTTCCTCATTTTCATTCCAATCCAGAGGTTCCGTGAGGCTTTCACCCAAAGCCTGCGACAACCCTTCGCGCCACCCGAGCACTACGGGGCGGACCCGCTCCGGGTCGCGGACGGCGTCCTCAGGGTCGTGCTCTCTGACGACGGTTAACTCCATGCTCATTTCACGCGCCGCTTTTTGCGCCACGAGTTCCCAGTCACCGACGAGGTGCCGCGTCAGCGACCCGACATAGATATCTAACCCCACGCGATCATCATCGCAAACTGCGATGTTGACGCCCAACCGACTCCACATGTTTTTCTGCTGGCACGGACACGGTGGCAGCTTTAGCGACTGTCGCGTACAATCGGGCAGCAGTGACAAAGAAGGCCTACACCGCGAAACAAGGGCAGTACCTGGCGTTCATTTTCTACTACACGAAGATTCACAGATATGCTCCGGCCGAATCGGACATGCAGAACTATTTCAAGGTATCGCCGCCATCGGTGCACCAGATGGTGCTGACGATGGAGACCAACGGTTTCATCGAGCGGGTTCCAGGGCAGGGTCGGTCGATTCGTCTGCTGATCCCTCGGGAGGACCTGCCCGATTTGGAATAGTCGTCACTCCATGTACAGCAACTTGCGCAGCTGCTTTCGAGCCGCCGGTTTCTGGCTGGCGACATATCGGGCAAGCTCGTACTGGTTGAAGACCTGCCAGACGCCAGCCAGGAATCGCGGCAGTTCTTCTGCGGACTCGGGGCGCCGCTCGGCTTCATCCGCAAACATGATAAGTTTCTCGCGGATGAGATAGTCGAGCGCGCTCTTTGCGCCGAAGCGTCCCCTGATTCCTTTCGTCGCCCTGCACTGCTTGACCCAGATCTTTTCAAAGCGCATTCGAGGCTAATATAGCGCTCGGAATACGGGTGGGCAACAGGGCGTCTCCGGCATGCGCTGCCTATGTCGCTTGACCGTCCGAGGATACGCGCCGCTGTGAAAGTGAATGGTGTGGGCTTGAAAACCAACCTGATTTATTGACCGGCTTAGAGTTGTGAATCTGAACGCGGTCAAATCCGCGTAAAATCATTTTAGACTTTTATGGCTGCGGAGAAGCGCGGATTCACGCGGACGATAGTCGCGGGCCTGATTCTGACGATTGGCTTTGCGGCGGTGGTCTCTGCACAAACCATCGAATTCATTGATTTTTTCGGCACCAAAGGTGTTGATGTGGCGGGCGTGCGCGCGGCGTTGCCGGTGAAGCAGGGCGACCGGATGCCGGAGCGCGCGGAGCGCAAGGCCTTGAAGCAGCGAGTCTCGGACGCCGTTCGCGCGTCGACGGGACATTCCCCTACCGATGTCGCGTTGGTGTGCTGCACGGAGCACGGCGGCTGGATGATTTACGTGGGACTGCCGGGAACATCGAGTGCGTGGTTCCAGTATTTGAAGCAGCCGGTGGGTGTGGCGCCGGATGCGAGCGAGATGGTGGCGTTATCGAAGTCGGTGGACGCCGCTGGCGCGAAACTGGCCGAACGGGGAGGGCAGGCTATGGCAGAGGGGTCGCGTGAGGATGACTCCCGCGGCTATGCACTGGCGGCCGATCCGGGAATACGAGCGCTACAGATGAAGATGCGGGAGTATGCGCTGGCGCATGAGGCTCGAATTGTCGAGGTGCTGACGCAGTCGCCGCGGGATGAGGATCGGCGGGCGGCGGCGGAACTGCTGGGGTACGCGCGGCAGTCGGCTGCGCAGGTGGGGAACCTGGCGCGGGCGTCGCGGGATGCTGACGACGAGGTGCGCAACAATGCGGTGCGTGCGTTGTCGGTGCTGGCGAGGGTGAAGTCGAAGTACGTGAAGTCGATTCCGGCGGGCGATTTCATTGCGATGCTGCGGTCGGGGATTTGGACGGATCGAAATAAAGCGGCGGCGCTGTTGGACGAGTTGACGGCGTCGGGTGACGCGGGTTTACGGGTGAGGTTGCGCGCCGAGGCGATGGACGCGTTGACGGAGATGGCGGCGTGGCAGGATGGGGGGCACGCGTCGTTTGCGCAGTCGATTCTGGGGCGGTTGAGGTAGGGCGGGCTAGTCTGGAGGGTCGTCGCGCAGGGCTTCCAGCTCGGCGATGGCGTCGAAGTCCTTCGCGCGTCCAGCGGCTCGCTTCAATTGGATGAGGCGTTTCAGATTGACACAACGACATTCAATTCCGAACGGTGTCAAGGTAACGGCGTCGGTGATGAGCGTGTCGTAAACGCCTCCGCCGGCAATCTCGGCGAGCAGATCAATATCGCCTGCATCCGTAGTAAGGGGGAAATCGGCTTGCGCCGTGGACGATAGCTGCTACACCGCCGACCAATACGAAACGAACCTGCTGGTCGGCGAGCTGGCGGAGCAGCAGCGCGAAGTCTGTCATTCCGATTTCCGTTGTCACTTGCCGGCTTCGCGCATTTCTTCGGCGAGGCGCTGGAGGGCCATGGCTTTCTGGAGACGTTCGGTGACCGACAATTTCAGGTTTTCGCGGAAGAGGGAACGATCGAGATCCTTCTTATAGAACTCGATTACCGGGTCGGGGTCGAGGCTGGGTAGCCGCCAGTCGTCATCCATCGTTCACATGATACCGCCGGGCCGTTACTGCTTCTTGACGGTGTAATCGAGCTTCAAGCCTTGGTCGTTCTCGACGTGGAATTTGATTTCGCTGCCGTTCACCTTGCCGGTGTACTTCAGTTTCATTTCGTTGTCCTGAACCTTGGCGACGATGGTAAAGGACACGCTGTCGCCCTCCACTTTGCCGTCCTGCAGTTCGGATTTGCCGAGAAACTGGCTGCTGGTTTCGCCGGCTAGCTTGGCGCCATCCTGCTTGAACATGAAGGTCCGCTCCATGCTGCCGTTGGGTGTTTCAGCCGTGCCCTTCCAGGTGCCGGTAATGTCGGCTCCCAGGGCGATGATGGATGCAAAGAGGGCGATCGCGATGGCGTTTTTCATAGCTTTTCCTGAGCTGGCGGTTAATCGGTCTCTGACACCGATTATGCCCCAAAGGTCCGCTCCATGCTGCCGTTGGGTGTTTCAGCCGTGCCCTTCCAGGTGCCGGTGATGTCGGCTCCCAGGGCGATGATGGATGCAGAGAGGGCGATCGCGATGGCGTTTTTCATAGCTTTTCCTGGACTGGCAATTAATCGGTCTCTGACACCGATTATGATAAATCGGTCTCTGACACCGATTATGCTCCACTTGCTGGGATGCTTTCCGTAACCGGGGAATTGGACTTTGCGTCTCATAGGCCGGGTGGTGATGATGAAAGCTGCGATTTGGGTTTTCGCTGGATTCGCCCTTCAGGCGATTGGGGCGGACAAGCCGCGTGTCTTTATTACGGAGAGCGGGGCTTCGCAATTCAGTGGCGAGGCTGAGGTGCCGCAGGGCAAGGGCAGTATGGCTTTCACGGCCGGTACTAGTCCTCAGAATATTGAGGTCTTGAAGGCCTTTTCGAAGCAGTGTCCGCAAGTGCTCATCACCTCGAACCGCGATAAGGCCGACTATGTGATCCGTTTTGATCACGACGAGATCAATCCCACGACCGCGTTCGTGAAGGGCAATAAGGTCGCGGTTTTCAATCGCAGCGAAGACCTGATCTACACGACATCCACACGACTGCTGGGGCCTGCGGTGAAGAGCGCTTGCTTGGCTATCAGCGGTCACCGGTAGACGCCGGGCTGGTAGAATTGCGTCGTTGCCGCGCAGCGCGAAGTTCGCCATCCTCCTCATCTACGCCCTCATTCTTTTTGCACTGTCTCCGTTAAAGCCGTTGTGGCTTGACGAGATCATCCAGCTTACCGGAACCTCCGGGACGACTAATTCAGAGCTTATCCAGCACGTAGCGCGAAATGCCGGCGGAGCGCCGTTCGGCTATCTGACGCAGCACTGGCTGATTTCGATTGCTGGGACCAGTCTGCCGGCGGTGAGGTTGGGATCAATCCTTTGCGCGATTCTCAGTCTGGCGGTGCTGCTGTGGCTGGCCGACAGGCTGGGTGTGCGGGGCGCGATGCTGGCGGCGGCGTTATGGATGGTCTGCCCGCTAACCCTGAGGTATGCACTAGAAGGCCGGCCCTACATGCAGGGGGTGCTGTTTGCGCTGCTGGCGGTGGCGTCGCTGATCCGCTACGGTGAGACCGGACGGGTAGTCTGGGTGGGGGCTCTGACGCTGAGCCTGACGGGCGCGGTTTACTCGCAGCCGTTCGCCGTGTTTGCGCCGCTGGGTTTTGCCGCGTACTCGGTTTGGAAGAAGAAAGAGTTTCGCTATGCGGCTTGGACGGCGGGCGCTTTCGTGGTGGCTGGGCTGTCGTTTCTGCCGTGGCTAATCGCCGTCCGGATGGGGTGGCATGACGCCATCGCCCGAGCGCAAGGCGGATTTGAGGTTGGGTGGCCACTGGCCGCAGTACTGTTAAGAGAACTGGTAGGAGACGGCTACCTGGCGTCGATTCCGGCTTTGCTCTTGGCAGCGTGGGGAGTGCGGAAGGGGTTCGCGCTGGCCGCGGCGGTGGCCGCTACGCTCGTGTGCGGACTGGTTGCGGACGCGGTCTTCAACTACTTTTTGGCGATCCGGCAGGTGTTGTACCTGATGCCGTTTCTGGTGCTGCTGATGGCGGAAGGGGCGGGGAATCTAGGCCGTCGGAGTCAAGCGGCGGCGGTTGTGCTGCTGGCGTTGTTCTTTGGAGCGTCGCTGGGGAAGGACGCCAAGTATCAAACTGACTGGCGCGAGGACTGGCCGAAGTTCACAGCGGCGATGCAGGCGGCCACAGGGGAGGGCTGTATCCTGTTACCGGTGGACGAAGAAGGTCCTTTATATGAGTATGTCCGGCCGGGGCTCAAGGGACGTTTTTGCAGCGCCTCGCAATTGGCGAAGCGGGTGGTGGTGCCGGCCAACACCTACACTCCAGGGGGGCCTGAGAGAATTGCGATGGAGCGGCTTACGGCGCAGGGATACAGGCAGACGGCGGCAGAGCAATCGGGTTTTGGGAGGGTGAAGGTTTTCGAGCGGTAGTATTGTAGCGCCAGCCTAACCCTGTAAGCCGGTTTCTGTGCCCGCTTGCGCGGGTGGTAATCATTCCTCTAGACCGTCCATTACTGAACAGCTCAAGCGACCTACCCGGAAGTGTAACGGAGCGGGCCGCTCCTCCTCCCCTATTTGGTCTTGCTCCGCATGGGGTTTACCCTGCCGCCGGAATTACTCCCGGCGCGGTGCGCTCTTACCGCACCATTTCACCCTTACTCACCCCGAAAGGTAAGCGGTATATTTTCTGTGGCACTTTCCGTAGACCGCACCTTGGGGCGCGACCCCCCGGCCGTTAGCCGGCATGCTGCCCTATGGAGACCGGACTTTCCTCCCGCTAGTACTATCTTTCGACGGCAAAAGCGGGCGATTACCCGAATTCGACTGGCGCAGACATATTATCCCACGCGAAATGAAATGCCACGGTGATAATCGCGTCTATCCAGTGAGTTAGTGTACTCTAGTCTATGTTTGGGCCTTTAGACGACGTGCACATATTATTTGGGTACAGCAGATGCAAGCTGATGTCGGGCCTTGACAATCTGAGGGAGTGCAGATCATGTTGAACCGGTTGCTGAGAGTAATGACGCTCTCCTCCGCGCTCGCGTTAACCATCCACGCACAAGGGTTGGACACGCGGGCAACAAAGGATGATTGGGAGGAGATCAACTTTGAATTTAATTCGGCGGTACTATCCGATGGCTATCCAAGCCTGCTGAGGTTGGCGGACCTACTAAAGGCCAATCCCGCATATAAAGTGCGCGTTGAAGGCCATACAGATGGCATCGGAAGTGAACGCGCAAACGAGAAGCTGGGAATGGCGCGCGCCAATATGGTGCGTGATTTTCTAGTGAAATACGGCGCCAAGCCTGGCCAGATTGAGACCTTGACGAAGGGCAAGAAGGACCCCGAGGTTGCGGGCGAGAAGTCGCGGTACAGCCGGACGGATGTCGCCCGTTGGATCAACCGCCGGGTGGTGCTTACGGTAACGGACGATAAGGGACGTACTGTATCGGCTGGAGGGGCTGGGGACGCGATTCGCGCGATTGACCAAGCGAACCAGAACGCCAGTGCGATGTCGCAGAAGTGTTGTGATGAGATCCTGAAGCGGCTGGATAAGCTGGACGATATCGCGAAGATGCTGCGAGGTCTGGCTGACGCCAACGCCGGCCTGCGCCGAGAAGTTGACGCGCTGAAGAAGTCGCAAGGCGACCTCGGTACGCAGGTAGCACAGGGGAACGCCGGACCGAAGCCGCTCACCGAGCAGCAGACGGCGGCGGTGGTGGACAAGGAAATCGCGAGGAACCGCGATCCGCGGTTTGCGCTTTTGGGCATGAACGTTGGTGCGGACAATTTTGGACATCCGACGTTGACCGGGAAGGCTCGCTACTTTGCGCCGTTCAAGGAGCACTTTGCTGTGCAGGCGCAGGGCGAGTATTACTACTGGCGCGATTCGAAGGAAGGCCAGTTTGACTTAGGTCTTGTGGATCGCATCGGCAGCTTCCAGGCGGGCTTGTTCTCGAGCTTCAAGCATGTGACGCTGCGCGGCAACCAGCAGGGTGGAACGCTGGGGCAGGCGGCGATGACGCTCGACTACATCTTTAAGTACGGCCGCGTGGGACTGTACGGCACCAAGGCGTTCATGGATAACGCTCTGATCGATTCGCGCAATGCCGTGCTGACAGGGCCGAACGGGCTGTTTGTTGCGCCCAACCTGTACATCGAGCGCTACCTGAAGGTGGTTGACCAAGTGGGCGGCAGCACGTCGCTCGGGCTGTGGGGCAACAACTACCTGGAGGCGAATGTTGGCTACCTGAAGAGTTTTGCGGGAGCCGATCGTCCGGGCGGAACGCTGCGGTTCGTGTTCCCGATGGGCAACAAGCTGGCCTTCACGGTGGAAGGCGGCATGAACGAGACGCTGCTCGAGCGCAACCAGACGGGTCGCGCGGTGGTCGGTATTCAGCTCGGCAATTTCCTTCGACCGAAGGAATTCAAGGGCGTCGATCATCCGATTCCGGTGGATGTGCCTCGCGTAAGGTATGAAGTGATGGAGCGCCGGGTAGCACGCGGTTCGGCGCCTCCGATTGCGGACGCGGGTCCTGATCAGATTGGGATTCCGGCGGGTACGGTAACACTCAATGGAACGGGCAGCTATGATCCGAACGGACAGAAGCTGACCTACCAATGGGTGCAGGACGGCGGTCCGGCAGTATCGATTTCGGGCACCACGCAGGCAACGGCGACCTTTGCGGCGACGGCCGGGCAGAACTATTCGTTCCGCTTGACGGTCCGCAATGAGGACGGGTTGACGGCGGCGGCGCGGACGCGGGTGACCACGAAGACGGCGGACACGGTCCAGATTATCTTCTTCGTCGCGAACCCGACCAACATCAACCAGGGCCAGTCGTCGGAACTGTCCTGGAAGGTGATCAACGCCGATACGGTGACGATCAGCACGCTTGGCACGGTGGCAGCGGAAGGCAAGGCTCCGGTCTCGCCGTCGCAGACCACCACTTACACTCTGACCGCGAAGAACGCGACCAGCGAGCAGAACGCCACTGCGGTGGTGACTGTGAATACCAATCCGGTCCAGGTAGTGGGCTGCTTTGCGACACCGGCGAACATCAACGCGGGTGAAGCGGCGACCATCAACTACACGACCACGAACGCGACGGCGGTGAGCGTGACTCCGGGAGTGGGCACTGTGCCGGTGAACGGAAGTTTCGTTGTGTCGCCGACCGCCAACACCACCTACACGATTACGGCGACGGGCGCGGGAAATCAGACCGGGTCCTGCCGGGTGGCTGTGAACGTGAATCCGGTAGTGCCTCCGGGCGGCGGTTTGCCGCGGATCATTACCTTCACGGGCAATCCGCTACAGATCATCTCGGGTCAGAAGTCGACGCTGAGCTGGACGGTAGAGAACGCGACCAAGGTCAATATCACGACGTTGGGCGACGTTCAATTGACGGGAACCGGCGATGTGACGCCGGCGACCACGACCACCTATACGCTGGTGGCGACTAACGCGACTGGATCGTCGACGGCGACGGTGACGATCAGCGTACTGCAAGGTGCGAGGATCCTGTCGTTCACGGCGAATCCTCCGGTGTCGCCTTCGCCAGGCCAGAACGTCGTATTGACGTGTACGGCTGAGAACGCGACGAGCGTGGTGATTGCGGGCGCGGGTCCGCTATCGGCAATCGGGACGACGGTGGTCAATCCGACGGTCGACACCACTTACACATGTACGGCGACCGGCAACGGCACCGCTGACAGCAGGACGCTGTTGGTAAAGGTGACGCAGCCGCCTCCGCCGCCTCCACCGCCGACGGGTCCGCCGCCGGTAGTGGTGATCACGGGCGGTCCGGTAATTGAGACGATACTGCGCACGCTGATTCTGGACGCGTCGCAGTCGACCAGTCCGCAGGGCAACACGCCGTTGACGTATTTGTGGACGGTGCGCGATTCACGGGCTGCAATTTCGAACCCGACGTCGCCCACACCGCAGGTGATTCTCGGCAACCTGTACGGCAGTTACATCTTCGATGTGACGGTGACGGACTCGAAGGGTCTGAAGTCGACGGCGAGTGTCGAAGTCAGGCTGGTGGTGACGCGCGTACCGTAGTTAGAAGTTAGTTGTTAGTACAGAGAGGGCTGGCCTTTACGGGCTGGCCCTTTTTGCTTTTGGGGATTGTGATGTCGTGTCCAACAGCAAGGATCGTCCGCCTTGCGGGATCGTCGCGTCCCGATATCGACCTCGAGGGACTGGTCGCATAGGGCCGGGAGGTCGGTGCTACTTGCATTTGTGCTCGCTTGTTTGGCTTTCACGGGCCGGGAGGCCCGTGATACATCCATTACGACTCCCGCTTGTGCCGGGAGTCTTGTGCTGCTTGCATTTCGACTCACGCTTTTGCCGGGAGGCTCGTGCTGCTTGCATTTCGACTCCCGCTTGTGCCGGGAGGCTCGTGCTGCTTGCATTTCGACTCCCGCTTGTGCCGGGAGGCTCGTGCTGCTTGCATTTCGACTCCCGCTTGTGCCGGGAGGCTCG
>JBBQUM010000026.1:0-108265 GCA_038212445.1 Bryobacterales bacterium | reverse complement strand
GCCTTGGCGACGCCCGCGGCGATGGTGCCGACGCCAACTTCGGAGACGAGCTTCACGGAGATGCGCGCGTCCCTGTTGCCGTTTTTCAAGTCGTGAATCAGCTCGGCAAGATCCTCGATGGAATAGATGTCGTGATGCGGCGGGGGCGAGATGAGGCCGACGCCCGGGATGGAGTGGCGTACCTTGGCGACGAAGGCATCGACTTTGTGGCCGGGTAACTGACCGCCCTCTCCGGGTTTAGCGCCCTGGGCGACCTTGATCTGCAGTTCGTCGGCGTTTACGAGATAGTTCGCGGTAACGCCGAACCGGCCGCTGGCTACTTGCTTGATGGAGGAGCGTTTGGAGTCGCCGTTTGGCATCAGCTTGAAGCGCGCTTCGTCTTCTCCGCCCTCTCCGGTGTTGGAACGGCCGCCGATGCGGTTCATGGCGATGGCGAGTGTCTCGTGGGCTTCCTTGCTGATGGAGCCGTAAGACATGGCACCGGTGGCAAACCGCTTGACGATCTCCTTGGCCGGTTCCACTTCCTCAATGGGAATGGGATGCGCGGCGGTGCGAATTTTCAGCAGACCGCGGATGGTGCATAACTGGTGCGATTCGTCGTTGACGAGCTTGGTGTATTCCTGGAAAGTCGCGAAACTCGACTGCCGCACAGCGTGCTGCATTTTGCTGACGGTGGCGGGATTGAGGCGGTGATACTCGCCGCGGACGCGCCATGCGTAATTGCCGCCGACGGGAAGTTCGGTGTCGGACTCGCTGATCTTTTCGAACGCGAGATCGTGCTTGAGTTTGGCTTCACGCGCGAGAACGTCGAGGCCGACGCCGCCGATGCGCGAAGGAGTTCCGGTGAAGTATTTGTCGACGAGCGTCTGGTTGAGTCCGATGGCCTCGAAAATCTGTGCGCCGCGATAGCTCTGGAGCGTCGAGATGCCCATCTTCGAGAAGACCTTCAGGAGGCCTTTGTTGATGGCTTTTTTGTAATGCTTGAGCGCGTCCTCGAAGGTGACGCCGTCGGGCAGCAGGCCGTGGGCGAACATGTCCTGCAAGGATTCGATGGCCAGGTATGGATTGATGGCGCTGGCACCGTAACCGATTAGCAGGCTGTAGTGCATGACCTCGCGCGGTTCGCCCGATTCGATGATGAGCGCGACCTGTGTGCGGGTCTTTTCGCGGACCAGGTGGTTGTGAACGGCGCTCAGCGCGAGGAGGCTTGGGATGGGCGCGTACTCGTCGTCGACACCGCGGTCAGAAAGTATAAGGACGGTATATCCGCTCTTGATGGCGAGCGACGCGCGACGGCAGAGCGCGTTTAGAGAACGCTCTAACTCATGCTCGCCGCCGGCCACGCGGAACAGCATGGGGAGCGTGGTGGCGAGGAAGTCGCCCCAGCTTACGCGGCGCAGTTTTTCGAGGTCGCGATTTGTGAGCAGCGGATGCGGCAGCTTCAGCGTGTGGCAGTGCTGCGGTGTTTCGTCGAGGATGTTGCGCTCTGTGCCGATGTAGCTGGTGAGCGACATGACGAGTTCTTCGCGGATGGGATCGATGGCCGGGTTGGTGACCTGGGCGAAGAGCTGTTTGAAGTAATGGAACAGGGGCTGCGGCTTGTCGGAGAGACAGGCAAGCGGAGTGTCGACGCCCATGCTGCCGATGGGTTCTTCGCCCCTGGCGGCCATGGGAGTGAGCAGCACGCGAATATCCTCGTCGGTGTAGCCAAAGGCTCGCTGACGCTGGACGATGGTGTCCTGTTCGAAGTCGATAACGCGCGGCGGTTCAGGCAGCGTGTCGAGGGTGATCTGGTTGTCCTTGAGCCAGGTGGAGTAAGGCTGGCGCGAGGCGAGCGTGTGCTTGAGTTCCTCGTCGGGGATGATGCGGCCTTGCTCGAGGTCGGCGAGGAGCATGCGGCCGGGTTGCAGGCGTCCCTTCGCTTTGATGTCTTCGGGCTTGATCTGGAGGACGCCGGTTTCAGACGCCATGATCAGCAGGTCGTCACGGGTGACGAGGTAGCGGGCGGGGCGCAGGCCATTGCGATCGAGAGTGGCGCCGATGACACGACCGTCGGTGAAGGCGACCGCGGCGGGACCGTCCCAGGGCTCCATCAATGAGGCGTGGTACTCGTAATAGGCGCGCTTTTCCGGATTCATTGTGTTGTCGGCGTCCCACGCTTCGGGAATCAGCATCGACATCACGTGCGGCAGGCTGCGGCCGGCGAGGGTCAGCATTTCGACGGCATTGTCGAGTGCGGCGGAGTCGCTACCGGCGGGTTGAATTACGGGATAAAGTTTTTCAATTTGCGGAAAATGCGGCGAGGCGATGACGCTTTGGCGGGCGTACATCCAATTAACGTTGCCGCGCACGGTATTAATTTCGCCGTTGTGGCAGATGTAGCGGTAGGGATGCGCGAGCTGCCAGGTGGGGAAGGTATTCGTCGAGAAGCGTTGATGGACGAGGGCGAGTGCGCTCAGGCAGTCGGGGTCGGTGAGTTCCTTATAGAAATTGGCGATCTGCGGGGCTAGCAGAAGTCCTTTATAGATGATGGTGCGCGAGGAGAGCGAGGCCAGGTAGAAGAAGCCCTTCTCGCGGATGTCGAGCCCGGATATTTCGGTCTCGGCGCGTTTGCGGACTACGTACAGGCGGCGTTCCAATTCGTCCTGCGGCATGCCGGCAGCGGAGCGAACGAAGATCTGCTCGATGTAGGGCTGAGAGGCGCGCGCGTGGCGGCCGATGGCGTCGGGGTCAACCGGGGTGTCGCGCCAGCCGAGGGTGCTGAGGCCTTCTTCCCGGACGAGGCGTTCGAGGATTCCTTCGCAGATGAGGCGCTGCTGTCGGTCGACTGGAAGGAACACCATGCCGACGCCGTACTGGCCGGGTTCGGGGAGCGTGAAGCCGAGGCGCGAGCACTCTTTGACGAAGAACTTATGCGGGATCTGTATAAGGATGCCGGCGCCGTCGCCGGTTTCGGGGTCGCACCCGCAAGCGCCGCGGTGGGTAAGGTTGATGAGGATCTGGAGTCCCTTTTGGATGATGTCGTGGGACTTCTGACCTTTGATATTGGCGACGAATCCCAGGCCGCAAGCATCGTGCTCGTTAGCCGGATGGTAAAGACCCTGAGGTTGTGGGAGACCGTTCGGGTAGTGGACAGGATTCATTGAAACGCCCTCGATCTGTGAGAGATACACCAATTCCCGCAGCGACATGGTGGGGTTGGTAAAGGCTAGTATACGTGTTTTCATACTATCGCGCAAATGAAATTTATGAGCTTGCAATATCAGCAATGCTTATGTTAGGCTTACTCCGTTGGACCTCGATAACCTCAAGCTTTTTAGAGATATTGCCAGTACCCGGAGCGTAAGCCGGGGCGCTGCTGCAAACGATGTCAGTCAAAGCGCGGCGAGCCAATACCTACAGGAAATCGAGCGTTCGCTGGGAATTACGTTGCTGGACCGGTCGACGCGGCCGTTGACGGTGACGGCGGCGGGGCGTCTTTATCTGGACTTTTGCCGCGATGTTTTGCGGCGCCGCGAGGACTTTGACGCGCTGCTGGGCGGGTTGAAGAACGACACTGGTGGAGTGGTGAGGGTGGCGTCGATCTACTCGGTGGGACTGTCTGAGATGAGCGATTTGGAGCGTGAGTTCGAGCGTCGCTGTCCGGACGCGCGGCTGGAGGTTTCCTATCTCCGTCCTGAGAAAGTCTACGAATCCCTGTTGGATGACTCGGCCGATTTGGGGCTGGTGAGTTACCCGGAGTCGACACGCGAGATCAAAGCGATCGCATGGCGGCAGGAGGAGATGGTAGTGGCGGCATCGCCTTATCATCCAGTGGCAGGACTGGACAGTGTCAGCGTGGTGGACCTGGCGGGGGTTGAGTTTGTGGGATTCGACGAGGAGCTGCCGATTCAGAAGGCGATCCGGCGGTTTTTCGAAGAATCGGACGCGCGGCTGAACGTGGTGTTTCACTTCGACAATCTGCAAATGATCAAGGAAGCGGTAGTCCATCGCCGTGGGATTAGCATCATGCCTGTGCGAGTGATGCAGGCGGAGCTGGCGGAGGGCAGACTGGTGGCAATACCGCTGGCGAGCGGTCCGTTATTCCGGCCGCTGGGGATTGTGCACCGGCGGAAGAAGCGGTTCAGTGCGGTGGCGGAGGCATTTTTGGAATTGCTCCAGCAGAATCCCGCACCGGTGATGGTCGGCATCGAGTAGCGCCGGCAACAACGATTAGGGTCTGTCCCACAGGGCGCGTATGCCCGGCGGTAAGCGCCGCCCACTGAACTTGCTGGAGCTGGCTAAAAAGCAGTCGCCGCTTCGCCCCAAAATAATTTCCCGGTTTGTCGATTCCCCTGAGCTTGCTTCGTCTCTGCCGTGAAGGAGAGACACATGCGAGTAAATCTACATTGCATTGCTATCGCCCTGCTGGCCTCGGCCGTTTCACTAGCCGGGGGTGAGGTGGACGCGGCGACGGCTTTTGAGCGGCTGAAGTCGTTAGCCGGCAACTGGGAAGGCCGGTCGCCGATGGGGCTCACGAAGTCGACGTTCAAGGTGATCGCCAACGGCACGGCAATTCAGCAAGAAGATGAGATGCCGGGACATGACATCATGATGACCGTCTACCATCTGGATGGCGGCCGGCTGCTACTCACCCATTACTGCTCGGCGGGCAACCAACCACGGCTGGTGGCCAAGCGGTTCGACGCCGGTAAGAATGAGATCGACTTTGATTTCCTCGACGCGACGGGAATGAGCGGCAAGCAGGCAGGCCACATTCACGCGGCGAAATTCCGCATTCCTGGAGGCGATCATTACTGGACCGAATGGATGTTCAGCGGCGCCGGTAAAGAGACTCCCGAGACCATCGATTTTGCACGAGTAAAGTAAAAAGGAGAACAACAGAACATGCCCCAATACATGCTATTGCTCTATGACAATCCGGCCGAGTGGGGGAAGTATGGCCCCGAGGAGATGCAGCAGGCCATCGGGAAGTACATGGCCTGGACGAAGAAGCCGTTCATGGTGGACAGCAAGCGGCTGATGGAGGATGTCGGACGCGTCATCCGCTCGAAGGACGGCAAGCCGAAGGCTTCCGACGGTCCCTACAGCGAGACGAAAGAAGTGCTGGGCGGTTTTTATTTGATCGAGGCGGCCAGCTATGACGAGGCAGTCCAGCGCTCGCTTGATCATCCGCACCTGGAGTATGGCGGGACGGTTGAGGTGCGCGAGTTGATGATGATGTGAACGACCCTGCGAAAACAGCTTCGCTACTCGACCACTCATTCCGCCGCCAGGCGGGCCGCATCACTGCGCGCCTGGCGGCACTGCTGGGTCCGGCGCACCTGGACCTGGCGGAGGAGTCGGTGCAGGAGGCGATGCTGCGGGCGCTCCAGGCATGGCCGCACTCGGGAATTCCCGATAATCCCGATGGCTGGCTGTACCGCGTGGCGCACAACTCGGCGATTGACGCGATCCGCTCACGCCGTTTCCTCAGCGAGAAGACGGACGCCGTTGTAGCGGAGCTTTCGCGCTCGGCGGTAGCCGTTGAACCACACGGAGAACTGGATGAGCGGCTGCGGGACGATGAAGTCCGCATGATCTTCATGTGCTGCCACCCCGCGCTTTCACGCGAAGCTCAGGTGGCGCTCAGTCTCAAAGTAGTGGGAGGTTTTAGTGCAAAGGAAATCGCGCGGGCGTTCTTCAAAGAAGAGGCGACGGTAGCGCAGATCCTGGTGCGCGCCAAGCGGCAGGTGAGGGAGCAGTCAATCGAGCTGACGATGCCGGCGGCGGGCGAGTTAGGCTCGCGGGTTGGGACGGTACTCGACGTCATCTATTACATGTTCAATGAAGGCTACGTGGCTTACGAAGGCGAGTCGCTGATTCGCGCCGACGTTTGTCACGAGGCACTCAGGCTGGGGCATCTGATCGCGGGTTCGACAGCCAGTTCACCGAAGGTTCACGCGCTGGCCGCACTGATGGCTTTTCAGGCGGCTCGATTTCCAGCACGGGTGGACAGTCAGGGTGAGCTGGTCCAATTGGAATCGCAGGACCGGCGGCTTTGGGATGCGCAACTCATTGCACTCGGCTTCCATCATTTCGACAAGTGTATTGGCGGCGACCAAGTGAGTGAGTTTCATGTGCAGGCGGCGATTGCGGCGACGTATGCGCGGGCGTCGGGCGAGGATACAATCCGCTGGGACATTATTCTGGCGATGTATGACCAGTTGATGTTGCTGAATGACTCGGCTGTGGTGACGTTGAACCGGGCAGTTGTGGTGGGCAGGGTGTATGGGGCGGAGGCAGGACTGGCGGCGATCGAGCCGTTAGTGGATGATTCGAAGCTGAGGACGTACTACTTACTGCATTCGGCGAGGGGCCACTTTCTCGAGGAGTTAGGCCGCCTGGAAGAGGCGGCCCAGTGTTTTCGTGAAGCGTTAACTCAATCGTGTACGGAGCCGGAGCGGCGTTTTCTGCAGCGCAGGCTTGCGGCTTGCGGTTAAGCGCGGCGGCGCCGCAGGTAAGCTCCAAGGCTGAGCGCGCCGGCGAGCAGCCCGAAGGTGGACGGCTCAGGCGTCGAGGTATCAGCGTTTATGCCGGCGGTGTCGAAGGTGATGCTCCAGGCGGCAGGATCCACCTGAGTATCGCCGGCACCGACGTCCTTCGCCGACAGAGTCCAGGTGCTGCCGGCGATGTTTACGCCTGCCCAGGCAGCGGAGAGACCGGGATCATCAGTCATGTAGTCTCCACCCGGTTCGAAGTTGCCGCCGCACGAACCGTCGAGGGTGAAGCTATTCCCACTGTTGAAGTTGTAAGTGTTGCCGGGGAGCATGATGCAATTGGACCCGCCCCGATTATCGAACGTCATGGTGATGCCGCCCGGACCTGTCAGGGTGAGGATCAGGTCGGACATATAGGTGTGCGACCAACCGGTGAGGCTGAGGGTGATCGCGTTGCCCGGGTTAATCGTGAAATTCTGGTCCACCGGCACAAGGATGTCTGAGGTGACAACACCACCGTCCACGCCGCCGCCGAATCCATCAGGGATAGCCGGCACAGTGCCGGGACCGTAAGTTAGCAATCCCCCGTATACCGTCGATACGGCAAACAGAGCGAACAATACCGCTGTAGTGCGCGGTTTCAGCATATGAAATCCTCCGAATCTGCTGGTATTTCGAGTCCAATCATACCAGGAGGAAGTGCCTTTTAAGTTCAACAGATACGGTGGTTTATGGCTCGTACTTACAGTACCTAGGCCTGCTATTGTACTTAGTCTAGCCGTAAGGCGACTAAGGGGTCTAATCCCATGGCGTAGCGCGCGGGAAGGTAGCAACCTAGGGCGACACACGTAAGGAGTGTGCATACGGAGGTGATGAAAACCAAAGGATCATAGGGCTGGATGCTGAAGAGCATGGTGCGTCCCAGACGGGCAGCAATCACGGCTATGAGGAGCCCTAGCGGAACACCTGCGGCGGCGATTTGGAGACCTTCAAGGAACACCAGACGGAGGGTGTCGGCGGGTGAGGCCCCCAAGGCGACGCGGACACCGATCTCCTGAGTGCGTTGGGCCACCGATTGGGCGATTGCGCCATAGATCCCGATGCCGGCGAGGAAGAGAGCGGCTGCCGCAAAGGAGGTGAGCAGCCACATGAGGAAGCGCCGTTCGGCGGTGGAGCGGGCGACCAACTGCTCCATCGGGAAGACGTTGTAAGTTGGCATGCGGCCATGGGCGGTCCGTACGATGCGGGACAGCGTTTGGAGCATGGGCGTGGGGTCAGAGGCGGTGCGAATGACGAAAATCGGAGCGCCGAGCGGGTTGGTGGCGACATCGCGATAGATGGTGGGCCGGGGCGCGGTCTCGAGTCCAAAGTGGCGTGTGGAGCCGACGACACCGATGATGGTGAACCACGGACCGCCGCTGTCGGCGAGGAAGCGGATGCGTTTGCCGATGGGATCAGCGCCCGGAAAATAGCGGTCGGCGGTAACGTCGTCGATGATTAGCTCGAACTGGGTGGCGCGGTCGTGGCGCTCGAAGAGACGTCCGGAGCGGAGGGGAATGCGCATAGTAGTGAAATAGTCGGGGGTAGCGGCGCGAAACTCCACTTCGGGTGGATGGGCGGAGTTGTCCTGGCCTTCGATGTAGAGCAGGCTGGCGAGGTTCTGGCCGAGCATTGGGAGACGGCTGACGGCGCCGACGCTGGCGACTCCGGGCGTCGAGAGCAACTGGTCGCGGATCTCGTTGTAGATATTCATGCGCTGTTGGGCGCTATTGCTGTTGCCTGGAAGTTGGGTAGAGATGGTGATGACGTTATGGGCATCGAAGCCGGGAGGCACAGCCAGTACGCGCAGAAAACTGCGGATCAAGAGCCCGGCGCCAATCAGGAGAACGAGTGCGATGGTCAACTGGGCGGTAGCGAGGGCGGCGCGAATCGCGCGATTTCCCTTAGTGATGCCGCGTCCTTCGCGGACGGCTGAGCCCGAGTTGCCCATGACGGCGCGCCAGGCAGGCACCAATCCGGCAAGAAGGGCGGTGGCGACGCCGATGGCCGCGGTGAATCCGAGGGCGCGGAGATCGAGCGTTATGGGGGCGGCCTTGAGCATCGCCGGCGGACCGTAGGCGAGGATCAGGATGAGCAGCGCCTTGGCGACCGCGAGTCCGGCAAGCGCACCGAGAGCGGCGAGCACGGCGCTTTCGGTCAGCATCTGTCGGAGGAGGCGCCCGCTCGATGCGCCGAGCGCCACGCGCACGGCCAGTTCCTGACGCCGGGCCGAGGCGCGGGCGAGCAGTAGATTGGCGACGTTGGCGGAGGCCATGAGAAGGACGAAGCCGACTGTTGCGAGCAGCAGATTCACAGCCGGGCGGAGTTTGGCGGTGACTTTAGATTCGAGCGGGACTGCGTCGAAGGATAGATTCCGATTGGCTTCGGCGAACTCGGTGGTGAGAGCGGCGCCAGTGCGTCGTACCTCATCCCTGCCCTGATCAAAGCTCACGCCGGGTTTCAGCCGGCCGGTCACCTTGAGGAAACGCAGGGTCCGCGGGGATCGTGCGAGCTGATTCGAGGCGAGCGGCATCCACATGTCGATGTTGGTGGCGGTGCCGCGGAGAGGTTCGCCGCGCCAGCGGAAGTCCTCAGGGAGTACGCCGATTACGGTGACCTGGCTTGAGTCGATACGCAGGGATTGTCCCACTACGGAGGGGGAGGCAGCGAACCTGCGTTTCCAGAAGTCGTAGGAGAGTACAGCGACGGGCGCGGGGTGGGCCCGGTCATCATCTTCGAGCTGGAAGAGACGGCCGAGCGCGGGATTGACGCCGAGCATCGGGAAGAAGCCGGCCGAGACATACAGGGTTTCCAGGCGCTCGGTTTCGGCGTCGCTTTGGAGGACTACGTTCCAGACGGGCGAGACGGCCTCGATGGACTGAAACGCCTGAGTGCGTTTGCGGAAGTCGAGCAGGTTGTCGATGGAGCACCAGGGGTCGACCTCGGGCTGGTCGATTTTAGTGTGCTCGATATCGAGCAGACGCGCCGGGTCAGGGTAAGGCAGGCCGCGGAGGGCGATGTGGTCGACCACAGTAAAGACGGCGGTATTGCCGCCGATGCCGAAGGCGAGAGTGGCGATTGCGATGAGGGCGAAGGCGGGGCACTGACGGAGTTTGCGGGCGGCGTAGCGGACGTCGTGCCAGAGTCCGGCAAGCCAGGGGCCGGAAGGCTGGGGCGGGAGCGGCGGTGGAACCGGACGATGGGAGGCACGGAGTTCGGCGGCAAGCGAGGCCCAGTCGCGGATGTGGAGACGGGCGCGGGCGGCAGCTTCGTCGTCGGTGGCACCGGCGGACTGAGCGTCGCGGAAGGCTTGTTCCAGCTGTCCGGCGAGCTCGGCGGCGATTTCGCTTTCGCGTTCGGGCGTCAATCCGAGGGGCGGAAGATTCTGGCGAACGTAGGCATTCCAATCGGGAGTCATGGGCTAGCCTCCGAAGCTGGTCAAGTGGTTGAGGGTGGCGAAGAACTCGCGCCAGGCGGAGCGTTGGGCGGTAAGGGCTTTGCGGCCGGCGGGGGTGAGCGAGTAGAAGCGGCGGCGGCGCTCGCCCGCTTTCTCCACCCAGCGTCCGCGAACCAGGCCGTTGCGCTCGAGGCGATAGAGCATCGGGTAGATGGACGCGATCTGATACTGGAGCCGCGCGTCGGAGCGTGACTCAATGAGTTTGGCGATTTCATAGCCGTGGCGGGCACGGGCTTCGAGCATGGCGAGGATCACGATCTCGGCGCTGCTCTTCTGCATATCCTTTGGGTCCATATATAGCGGCGCTATATGTAGCGCTCCTGTAGGTTGAGCTTAGCGCACCGGCGGATTGCGTTTGCAATCGTTGCCTGAAGCAAGGATAATACTTGCCTGGAGCAACCATATGGCGGATCTTGAGCAGTATATCGCTTCCGTTCGAAAGTTCAACCGCTTCTATACGCGCGAGCTTGGCCTGCTCAGCGATAACGTGCTGGGCAGTTCGT
Source organism: Bryobacterales bacterium (assembly GCA_038212445.1). Taxonomy (GTDB): domain Bacteria; phylum Acidobacteriota; class Terriglobia; order Bryobacterales; family Bryobacteraceae; genus TMP-7. The sequence goes on along the minus strand of JBBQUM010000026.1, from coordinate 97,787 downwards.
TCTCGCTGACCGAGGCGCGGGTTCTGTTTGAGCTGGCGCAAAGCCGCTCGCTCACCGCGAACGCGCTCGCCAAGGATCTAGGGTTGGATGCTGGTTACCTGAGCCGGGTGATCCGGCGGCTCGAAGCGGATGGTCTGCTGCGGCGGGCCAAGTCGAGGCAGGACGGCCGGCAGTTGCTGCTCGAGGTAACGGCAAAAGGCCAGAGGGAGTTTGCGCGCCTCGACACGCTATCGCAGCAACACGTAGGGGGGAAGTTAGAAGCTCTGACCGACGGGGACAAGCGGAGGCTGGTGGAGGCGCTGACGCTCGCGCACTCGCTTTTGAGCGGTTCCCCACCCTCCTCCACCCTCGTGTTGCGCCAGCACAAGCCGGGCGACATGGGTTGGGTGGTGGAGCAGCACGGCGCGACGTATGCGCGGGAATACGGCTGGAACGAGAGTTTCGAAGCGCTGGTGGCGGAGATTGTCGCGAAGTTCGTCCAGCATTTCGACGGAAAGCGGGAACGCTGCTGGATTGCCGAGTTGAATGGAGAGCGGGTGGGGTCGATTTTCCTGGTGCGGAAGACCGACCGGGTGGCGAAGCTGCGGCTGTTGCTGGTGGATCAGGCGGCGCGCGGACGAGGCCTAGGCAGGCGACTGGTGGACGAATGCCTGCAATTTGCACGGCAGGCCGGTTATCGCAAGGTCACGCTCTGGACCAATAGCATTCTGGTTGCAGCGCGGGGCGTCTATGAACAGGCGGGATTCAAGTTGGTAGCGGAGGAACCGTGGCCGCACGAGACGTTCGCAAAGGGTTTGATTAGCCAGACCTGGGAGAAAGTGCTGCAGGGCTACTGAGCAGGGCGCAGGGCCAGTTGACGGTCGATCGCCATGGCCTTGCTGAGCGAGATTTCCACCGCGGTTCCGGTTTCAAAGCGCACGTCACTGCCGCGCGCCAGAAGGGCGATGAGGGTTCCGGCGGCGATACCGGTAAGTCCGCCGACGCCGACGCTACGGAGCGTAGGATTGGCTGCGACGCCGGTGATGGCCCCGATCTGGCCGCCGGTGGACGCGCCCTGACCGATGCGCTCGAGGTCCTTTCCCTTCTCCGAGTCGTGCTTGATGGTCCCGGGTTCCCGGACCGAGGAAGTGGCGTCGCCGGGCACCTGGTCAATGGCGGCCGCGATGTCCACGGCGTAGCCGTTGGGGTAGATGAAGGTCGTCAGGTGAAAGCCCAATTCGGCCGTACCCTTGATGCGACCTGCGCGTTTCACGTTATCGACGACGCCCTGCACCCATGTACCGGCGGGTATGGCGATGAGGCCGTTAACGATGATGGGAAAAGCAGTCTGGGCATAGATGGCATCGCCGGGCTGGGCATTCTTGGTGGAGACAGGCTGGCGGAGTTGAATGGGGATTTTTGTACCTGCCGCGACGACGCACAAAACGCTGGGATCGATGGGCGTCTTCGGCGTCATGGTTTCAGAGCGGGTCTTGAGTTGAGGCGCGTCGCCCGACGGTTGCTGCGCCATGATGCAGGCCGTGATGCTCAGGCAGGAAAGAAGTTTTTGCACGACTACCTCTGGACGCATTTTACCTGTCTGGAGGGTACGTTAGAGGGGCAGAAGGTCGAGGACGGAGACTTCGGGACGGCAGGCGACGCGTATGCCGGCGAGGCTGCCGATTCCGCGAGTTACGTATATCTGGCGGCCTTCCCACGGGCCTAGCCCGGAGATAAACCGCTTGTCTTTTACGGGCGCGAAGAAGGGACCGACCACCGGGAGGGCGATTTGACCGCCATGGGTGTGGCCGGAGAGCATGAGATCCCAGGGATGTACGTTTAGCAAGTCCTTAGAATCGGGGTTGTGGGCGAGCAGGATTCCAGGCAGCGACGGGTCGACGGTGGCGAAGGCCGACGCGCCATCGATTTCACCTTCATAAAGGTCGCCAACGCCCGACAATTGAAGCTCAGCGCCGCGCCCACGCCAGACGGTTGACCGGTTGTGGAGGAGGGTTACGCCGGCGCCTTCGAGGACCTCGCGGACGGGACCGGAGTCGGGAAAGCCGCCGCGTGCGCCAACCCAGGGTCCGCCGTCGTGGTTGCCGAGGCAGGCGAAAACCGGCGCGGCTTGTGCCAGGGGCTTCAGGCAGCGGGAGTAGGCGGCGGGATCGAAGGTCCAGGCGTCGGTGATGAAATCACCTGTCAGGCAGATCAGATCAGGCCGGGCACTGAGGCCCAGGGCGACAGCTTCGTCGATGAATTTTAGTGGTACTTCAGCCGAATAATGGATGTCTGAAAGCTGCAGAACTCGCACCGGGCGGGACAGGCGCTTCATGTGGACGGGCACGTTTACCCGTTCGAGCCAGCGCGACTCGATGAAGCGGCCATACGCGGGAACTGCCAACAGTGCCGGAGCCCCCATAAGAAAACGTCTACGATTCAAGAAAGATCCACCCTTATTCCGCGCGCAGCTCTAAATAACGTCATATTACATATCGGCTCAAACTTCGCTAGAGTTAAATTATGGTAGCGAAGTTCAGTTTTTTATCGCATCCGAACCGGTGAAGGAGTAGCATACTTAAAGTAGATTTATGGGTACCACGCGCAACCACGCGATTTTCGAACCCCATCGCAATCTAGCGGACCACATAAATCATTGCGTCATTCAATCGGAAGTCGAAGGCGGATTGAATTTGCGGGACGTCGCCCCTGGCACCGTCATTGAAGTTGAAACTGAAAACCGCACTTACACCATCATCCAACAAGACTGTGGCGAAGCGTTAATTTCAGGGCACCCTCAGTTTTGCCCCGACCCTGTGCTGGTGCGGATTCACGGATCCACATGGGGCGGTTCGATGTTGAAGGAGTTGTACATTGGCCGGGGGATGCACCTTGAATTCAGGCACCCGGAATTCCAGCCGATAACGACTTCCAGGATCATTGAGATTCGCGCCTTTGCAGCCTATCGCGAGAACGCGGCCTAGCCGGCGTTTCGCTGCCTCTCGTCAGACTCCGCTATAGCGTCTTGGTCTGACCGCCATCCATATCTATTAACGACCCCTGCAGAAACCGTCCTTCGGGACCGGTGATGAATGCCACCAGGTTTGCGATGTCCGAGGGCTCTCCGAGCCGCGTGATCTGGGAATCGCGGACGAAGCTCTCGGCGGCGGCTGCGATATCAATGCCTTTCAGTGCCGCCACTGCCTGCAGCCTTTGCGCAAGCCGCTCGGTGCGGATGGCTCCTGGATTGATGGCGTTCACCTGCACGCCGTCGCGGATCCCGAGGTCGGACATGGCCTTGGTGAAGGACAGGAGGGCGGCGTTGACGCTGCCGCCGATGGGGAATTGCGGACCCGGCGTCCGTCCGCCGATGCCGGCGATGTTCACAACCGAGCCTCCATTCTGCTTTAGGGAGGGCCAAGCGGCGCGGGTCAGGCGGACGGCCCCGAAGAATTTCAAGGCGAAGCCGTCGATCCAGTCGTCGTCGGTGAGCATCTCGAATTCGCCGCGACGGGTAGCGCCGGCGTTGTTGACGATAATGTCAATGCGGCCGTAGGTTCTGAGGGCGGCATCGGCGAGTTGGGCGGGCGTATCCGGCAGGCGGAGATCGAGTGCGACGGCGACTGCACTACCGCCCGCCGCGACAATCTGATTCACGACGGCTTGCAGCGCTCCGGCGTCGCGGGCGCAAACCACCACGCGGGCACCGCGGCTAGCCAGGCGCTGGGCAATTGCGAGTCCGATGCCACGGCTTGCGCCGGTGACGATGGCGGTCTGATCGCTCATCGCTGGACTCCGGGAGGCAGCGCGTCGATTGCGCCGAGCAGTTCCTTGGCGCGCGCCCTGATGCGCAAGTCCTCTGTGAGGTTCACCCAGCGGATGGTCTGGGTCCCGTCGATGAGGAATTCGGCAGGACGGGCGATGTCGGCGCCGTTCTCGCCGGCGTGCTCGTGCAGGACGCCATATTCGCGGATAGTTTTCGCTTTCGGGTCGCCGAGCAGGGCGAACTGAATGCCCTCGCTCGAGGCAAGCTTCTTCGATTGTTCAGGCTTATCCACGCTAATGGCTACGATGGCGACGTGACGCGACTGGAAGTCAGGCAGACGCTTTTGTATTCCCCGCAACTCGGAGATGCAGAAGGGTCACCAGTAGCCGCGGTAGAAAACCACCAGAACGGCGCGGTTGCCGCGTAGCATCGACGACAGGCGCAGGGCGTTGCCGTCGGCGTCGCTGAGGGTGAAGTCGGGGGCGGCTTGTCCAAGGTGCAAGGCTTGGGATCCGGGGGGCAGCTGGCGAGTCAGGAAGAAGATCGAAAAGCAGAAGAATGCGGTGAGCAGGACGCTGAGCACGCCAACGATGGTTCCGGAGGTCCTGCCGCGCGTCTGCCGGTAGGACTGGAGTGTCGCCGAGCCGACTAGCAGCAGTCCGCCGAACATAAGCAGCAGATTCACCCAGGGGAAGTCGCGGGTGAACTCGAAGCGCACGAAGATGGGGATATAGGAGACCAAGCCGGCGACGATGGCGGCGAAACCGCCCCAGAGTCGCCAGTTTCGAGACGCTTTCTCTGTCATCGCAGCCCCTCCAAACTCCAAAGTGCTCTCACGATAAAACCTCCAAAACCGACCAGGACTAACCCGCAAACGGCTATTAGGATGCTAGCGCGACGCCGCTCAGGCTGGCGGATTGCGGCGACAATGCCGAATCCCAGCAGCGCGACGCCGCAGAGAATTCCGAAGATCAGAAGGTACGGGATAACGCGGGTCCAGCCGGCCATTGCTCAAATTCGATTCTATGCTGTGGCGGTGCCACGGCGCGAGTATACTGTTCGCATGAATCGCTTTCTCACGGCGGTGCTCTGCCCGTTTCTGCTGTCGGCCGCCGATAGCGACATTCGCGCGCTGCTGGTGAATCGCGTTGATCAGGCGCATAAGGCGGTAGGCATTGTGGTGGGAACGCTTTCGCCGGAGGGCCGGGGGATCATTGCCTATGGTAAAGCCGCCAAGAATAGCGATGCGGCGCTCGACGGCGATACTTTGTTCGAGATCGGCTCCATCACCAAAGTCTTCACGTCGCTAATTCTGGCCGACATGGTGGAACGAGGCGAGGTAACCCTCGACACGCCGGTGCAGAGCCTGTTGCCGGGTACGGTGAAGGTGCCATCGCGCAACGGGAAGCAGATCACGCTGCGGGATCTGTCCATGCAGGTGTCGGGACTGCCGAGAATGCCGAATAACTTCCAGCCTGCCGACGCGGGGAATCCCTATGCCGATTACGGACCTGACCGGTTGTACGCATTCCTCAGCGGCTACAGCCTCTCTCGAGACGTCGGCGAGAAATATGAGTATTCCAACGTTGCCGTCGGCCTTTTGGGTCACGCACTGGCGCTGAAATCCGGCATGAGCTATGAGCAGTTGCTGCGCAAGCGCATTTTTGAGCCACTGGGGATGAACAACACCACCATCACGCTGTCGGCCGACAACAAAAAGCATTTGGCCCTGGGGCATGATGCCGCGCTATTGCCGGTGAAAAACTGGGATCTGGACGCACTTGCCGGCGCGGGTGCCATCCGGTCCACGGCGAACGACATGCTGAAGTTTCTGGCGGCAAATCTTGAATTGACAGAGTCGCCATTGCGGCCGGCGATGCGCCGTATGCGGTCGATGCGGCATCCGACCGGGAACGCGGGCATGGACATCATGATGGCCTGGCATACGTTGGGGAGCGGCGACACGGAGATTGTCTGGCACAACGGCGGGACGGGCGGCTACCGTTCATTTGCGGGTTTTGTGGTCGCCAAGAAGTCGGCGGTGGTAGTGCTTTGCAATACCTCTTACGACATCGACGATATCGGCCGCCATATTCTGAACGACAAACTGCCCGCCGGAATGCTCGGGACGGCGAAAGTACGTACCGAGGTCTCGCTGGGGGCGGAGACACTGGCGGCGTATCCCGGCGACTATGCTCTGGCGCCGACCTTCGTCATTAAGATCAGCGTCGAGGGCGAGCATCTGTACGCGCAGGCGACGAATCAACCGAGGTTCGAGCTGTTTGCCGAGAAGAAGGACGGGTTCTTCCTGAAAGTGGTGGATGCGCAGGTCACTTTCGTCCGTGGGGACAAGGGTGAGGTGACGAGTTTGATTCTGCACCAGAACGGCATGAATCAAACCGGACAGAAAAGGCCTAATTAGGATACGATTGTCTTATATGGCTGGATCGTTGCACTCCTCAGGACACAGCGTGGCCCGCGATTACTCGCAGACGCCACTGAACATCTATTGGGAGATGACGCAGGCATGTGCGCTGGCCTGCCGCCATTGCCGCGCTGAGGCCATGCCGTCGGCGCATCCACAGGAGTTGAACCACACCGAGAGTCTTGAGTTTCTGAGGCAGATTCCTGAGTTCGGTTCGCCGATGCCGCAGTTGATTCTGACTGGCGGCGATCCGCTGGCGCGTCCCGACCTGTACGAGTTGATCGACGAGGCGCGGCGGTTGGGGATTGGGACCTCGATTACGCCGGCGGCCACTCCGGCGTTGACGCGCGATGTCCTGAAAAAGCTAAAAGATCACGGAGTGGAGGGACTCGGGCTGAGCCTGGACGGCTCGACGCCGGCGATTCATGACTCGATCCGGGGAGTGCCGGGAACCTTCGATCTGACGATGAAGGCGATGACGTGGGCGCAGGAACTGGAGATGCCGCTGCAGGTAAACACGCTGGCGGCAGCCGAGACCGTGGCTGACATTCCGAATGTCTACGAGCTATTGAAGCCGTATACGCCGGCCCGCTGGAGTTTGTTCTTCCTCATCTCAGTGGGACGCGGCAAAGTGCTGCAACCGCTGTCAGCCGAAGATGGCGAGAAACTGATGACGTGGATTTTCGACACGTCTCGCAACGCGCCTTTCACGGTGGCGACTACCGAGGCGCCGTCGTACCGGCGTGTAGCACTTGAGCAGATGCGCGCCGACGGCTTGACCGGCGAGCAGATCAAGCGTAACCCGGCTACGCGTGGATTCGGGATTCGCGACGGTCACGGGATCATGTTTGTGTCGAACACGGGGGACATTTGCCCGGCCGGTTTCCTGCCGATTACGGCGGGCAACGTGAAGGAGTCGCGCGTCGCCGAGGTGTACCGCACGGCGCCGTTGTTCCGGCAATTGCACGATCCGGCGCAGTTTGAAGGCCGCTGCGGGATTTGTGAGTACCGCGTATTGTGCGGTGGATCGCGTGCGCGAGCCTACGAGGCGACGTCAACCCCGCTCGGCACGGACCCCTTCTGTACTTACGAGCCCCACTCGAAGCAATAGTCTAATTCTGCTGACGCAGTCTAGTTCTGTTTGACGCGCTTCCAGCCGGTACTCGGTTTGTCGGCGTCGGCGGGCGCGTCTTTGGCTTTGGTGTCCGCCGGCTTGGCGTCGTCGGTGGACTTGGCGTCTGCCGGTTTCGCGGAATCCGGTGGCGGCGCATCCTTGGGCGTGTCGGTCACTGCCGGGCGGTCGGCGGTGGAGGTTCCATCGCGGCCGGCGGCGCGCCTTTCAGCTGCCTCAATATCTTTCGGGCCTGACGATCCTGTCGAATCGTCGGCGCGGCGCCAACCGGTCCGTGGACGGATGGGCTCAGCCTGAGTTTCAAGCGGCGGGCGTTGCTGGTCCGGCGCGGTTGCGGAGGGTTGCGGCCCGCTCTCAGCGCTCTCACTGCCGGGGCCGACCATCGGACCGCCATGTCCATCGCTTACGCCGCGCCGCCGCCTGGGAGTACCGCTGGTGTCGGTGTCGCTAGCCGTGGAGGGTGCGCTGGAACTTGAGGTTGACGGAGAGGAAGGACGCATGATGGTGGGTGCGTCGGAGTCGCGGCGTCCGGCGTTTTCGGTGGATTGAGAGCTGCGGCGGTAGTGGACCTCGGCGTCGGGATAGCGACGGCGTGCACCATCGGCGAGGGTGACCTCGATGCTTCGGGAATCGCCACGAGAGTCGACGGGGAGATAGAAGTGGAGCGCGTATCGCTGACGCATGCGCTTAAGCGTGGTCTCAAGACCGTAGGCGTCATTCACCGACATACTATCGCCGCCGGAATCGCGGGCAATTTGGGACGTACCGGCGGAGTGGGTCCGGCCGCCGGCGTTGCCGCCACCGTTCGGGTAGCGTCCGCCGCCGTTGCCGCCGCCTCCCGGATATCTGCTGCCGCCCCCTCCTGGATAGCCAACGCCCCCACCGCCAGGATAGCCACCGCCGGGATAGCCGGTGCCCGTGCCCATGGGACCGCGCCGGCGATTGGGAGGATAATTGCCGCGATTATTGGGATCGTTTGGATCGTTGGGGTCGCGAGTATTGGGAGGGTAGCCGCCACCGCGTTGGTACGCCATGGAATCAGGCGCGATCAGGGCGCTCATGACGGCGCCGGCACGTTCCAGCGCGGCTTCGACACCCTGCTCGTCCCGATCAAATTGAGTCTCATCGTCGGTAAGGATGACGATGGCGCGGCGGGCTTCTTTGCGTCCTTCTCGGCGAACGTACGCCGCGGCGTCGATCATGCCGCGGGTGATATCGGTACCGCCGTCGAACTTTTCCTGCTTGAGGAGGCTTTCGAGTTCACGCTCCACGTCGTCGCGATTCTTCCGCAGAGGCAATCGAAGTCTTGACCGCGTATCGAAAACCATGATGCCGACGCGATCGTCGGGTCCAAGGACGGCAAACGCTTCGTGGGCCGCGTTGGTGATTTTGCGCACGTGCGGACGCATGCTGCGGCTAATGTCGAGCAGCAGCAGAACGTCGAGGGGCATCTCCTCGCGGGCGAAGTTCCGGATGTCCTGGCGCTTGCCGCCTTCGTAGAGTACGAAATCCTCGACCTTCAGGCCGGTGATGGCCTTGTTGTCACGATCGGTGACCTGCGCGTCAACACGCACCAGTGCGACGTCGCTTTTGAACACTACGGTGTCGTCGGCCGCGGCGGCCAGCAGGCACAACGGTAGTAAGAAGAAAGCAAGTCGGCCCATGCAACTTGAAACGCGCGTCGTCAAAGATGGGTTTCCTCAATCTATGCTAGGGCTTGTAAACTTACGAGCTTAGCCCTGATTCACTTCGCCGGAAGCTGGATGGTGATGTTGCGGTATTTCATGCCGCCGGTATGGTCGCCCTGGATGTAAATGGGGGCTGGCTCGGCCTCGCGACTGTCGATGGCGCCGCCGGTGATGCCCGGTATCTCCTTGTGGTCAATAGTCGTGACGCCATTGCGCGCAACTGTGACCGTGCGTCCAACAAGCTCGGCATCATAGGTTTCCCAGGTGCCGGGCTTGCGGGGAAGCTTAGCCGACGGCGACAGGAAGCCGTAGATGGCGCCCATCGAATGGAACTCGTCGTCGGTGCCGATGGGCTCGTACTCCACCTGAATCTCGTAGCGGGAGCGCAGGTACACGCCGCTGTTGCCGCCGTCGGGACAGTTGTACTCGAGGTGCAGTTTGAAGTCGCCCAGCTTGCGGGTGGAGTGGATGTTGGCGCCGGCCGCCTCGTTGACGAGTTCGCCATTGATGGCCTTCCAGTGATTCTTCGACGGTTCGTCGGGAGTCCAGCCGGTGAGGTCTTTACCGTTAAAGAGCGGTTCCGGCTGACTCCAGGCGGTAGGTTGGGGATGCTTGAGAGCGGGTGCCGGCTGGCCAGTGATGACGCCTTCAACGCCGTCGCCACGCTTCTGGTGGCCGGTAAGCTTGCCGCCAGCCATCTTGAACGTCCACTCGACAGGGATTTCCTTGCCAAACCACTCCTTGCTTTCGAACGACATTTCGTTGCCGGTCAGCTTCGGTTGGACAGCGTGGACGCTCGCTACTTCAGACACCAGGCGCACCGAGCCGCCGGCGCCGAACTCGATCCAGGAGGGGTAGGTCTTGGCGGGAGTCTTGACGGTGAGATCCCAGCGTCCCGAGAACGGGCTTTTCTTTTGAGAGAGGGCGGGCACGAGCACGGCGGCGCAGAGTGCGAGACAAACTACGAAAGGCTTCATGACGAGCCCAGTGTATCGCCGTTGGGTGGAGCTCGTTAGGTTGTGCCGCGGACAATTCCGATTGCGAGGACAAGCCAGGCAGCGATGAAGCAGATGCCTCCGATAGGCGTGATGGCGCCGAGCCAGCGGGACCCGGTGAGTGCCAGGATGTAGAGGCTGCCCGAGAAGAACGCGACGCCCAGAGCCAGCAACCAGCAGGTGAGGCTGCCCGCCGATGGCTTGAGGGCATTGAGGCGGACGAAGAGAGGGACTACCAGCAGTCCAAGCGCGTGGATGAAGTGGTAAAAGACGGCGCGGTCGTAGATGCCCATCAGATAGTCATCGAGCTTGCCTCGCAGGCCGTGGGCTCCAAAGGCCCCTAGCGCAACAGCAAGCCCGAGCAAAGCGGAGCCGGCAGCGCTCCAGGTCATGGCGTTTCCTCGTTCAAATGAAATGGCAGGTCAGGACTTCTTCTTGGCTGTATAAGTACCGCCGTAATCGCCGAACTCCCAGCGTCCAGACAGCGTACCGGCCTGCAATTTGCCGGTGATTTTCACCGTGGCGGAAATTCCGCCCTCATCACTGGTCATTGGAAAGGAGAGGTTGATTGCTTCGCCGTTGAATGTACCTTTGACGTCGGTGTTTCCCCATTTACCAGTGACCTGGTCGACAGTGACGACGAAGTTGGATTCCACTGTCCGTACGCCGCCATCGGTATCCATGGTGAACACCCAAGCGCCGTCGAGGGCACTGCCGGACTGAGCCATTGAAACCAGCGCGAATGCTACCGCCAGCAGAGCCATCCTATATCTCATGCTCTACACCATTTCACATTCCCAGGCTGCTTGTCGAGGTCAACCGGCAGGTGTTGACATGAGCACTTGAAAGATACAATTGACCATGGCGCAATCGCTTGCCGTTCCCTTACGCGACGCAATCGATCGCGCGATGCCGAGGCTCGAAACCATTACGGAAGCCAAAGCGGCGTCGGCGCGAGTTGGCTGGACCCGCAAAGAGGAACTTGGCCATCTGCTCGATTCGGCGGCGAACAACCATCAACGCTTTGTCCGGGGCGGACTGGACGGACACTATACGGGTCCGGGGTATCTGGGCGACGCATGGGTGGCGATTCACGGCTATGCCGAGTTGCCGTGGACGTTTCTGGTGCAATTCTGGAAGAGCTACAATTCCCTGCTCTGCGAAGTCATCGCCAGGATTCCCGATTCATCTTTGGGCGGAGAATGCGCTATTGGAGATGGAGACGCAGAGACGCTTCAATTCGTGATCGAGGACTACGTGAAGCATCTCCAGCACCACATTGACCGCATCCTGTCCGTCTAGAAACCTATGCAGAACGCGCTTAGCGATCTTCTCAAGTACACGCTGCTGGTGGTGGGCGCGCTGTTTCCGATCGTCAATCCAATCGGCAACACGCCGATTTTCCTATCGTTGACCCGCGGCCTCACCGGACGGGCACGTAGGGTGCTGGCGCGGATGATCGCGTTGAACGGGCTGATTCTGATTCTGGCGTCGATATTCATCGGCACCCACATCCTGCAGTTCTTCGGCATCTCTCTGCCGGTAGTGCAGGTGGGTGGCGGACTGGTGGTGATTTCGACGGGTTGGGCACTGCTGCGGCGCCCAGACGATGACGATTCGGACGGGAAGGGCTCGCCCGCCGAATGCAACGAATCCGGGTATTCGCGTCAGGCGTTCTATCCATTGACGCTGCCGCTTACTGTAGGTCCGGGAACGATATCGGTGGCGATCACGGTGGGAGCCAACCGTCCTGAAGGTTCGGAATGGCGCTGGCCGTTGATCGGAGGCATGCTACTCGGCGCGCTGCTCATCGCGGCGTCGATCTACTTGAGTTACCGGTTTGCGGAGCGAATTGGACGAACGCTGGGCGAGGCCTCAATGAACGTCATCATCCGGTTGTCGTCGTTCATTCTGGTTTGTATTGGGGTGCAGATTTTGTGGAACGGCTTGAGCGCGCTGTTAAGGACGCTGGTCCACTAGCGGGACTTCTCCAAACTTACTTCGCGGCGATCGTCATTCGCCTATGAGTCCGCCAAAGTTCTCCACTGTCATTCAGGACGTCAGATTTCCATGAGCTCGCGGCCCGCGATGACTTTCCTTCAAGCAACGCCTGGGCGGCGTCGATCCACCTTTGCCCGGGCAGGCGGACTCGTCATCGGCGACGAAGTGGGAAAGCACGAGAGCCCTGCCGCGCGCCGCCCGGGCGAACTGTCCGGCCGTTTCAGCAATCGAAGGCCACGCCCCCGCGGCCATGAACGCCTCAAAGCGCGCCGGATATTCGGGCGCTTTACGTAGCTAGGCGTTGGGGTTCCAGATATCGACGTGCCATTTCCAGCGCGAGTCCTCCTGCCGCCAATAGACGACGTACTTCACTTCGATTTGGGCGCTCCCCTGCCCTTCGGGTTCGACGGTAAGCGTCGCGGCGCCGATTTCGACGATATCGCTACCGGCCTGCATCACGTCAACCGATGTCAGCACGGCCGATTTTGCATTCGCGGACAGGATCATGCCCGACCAGAATTCTTTGATGGCGGTGCGGCCGGAGAGCATCGGAGCCCCTGGCGGAAGAATGCGAGCGTCGGCGGTGTAAATCTGATCAAGCGCGTCGAAGTTCCGTTTCGCGAAAACTTCGTCGTTAAAAATCGCGTTAGTGCTTTTCATCGCGAGCCTAATTTGATCGAGCGTTGAGGATGCGGGAGAAGCCATTGGCGAAGGGTATCACATGCCTACGCTACAATCAGTGGACCTTATGCCTCTCGTTCCGGGAGCTGTCGTGGGTTCCTATGAAGTGCTCGCTGCACTTGGTGCCGGTGGCATGGGAGAGGTCTACCGGGCAAGGGATACGCGGCTGAAGCGCGAGGTGGCATTGAAGGTCCTGCCAGAAGCCTTCGCTTCGGATCCGGAACGTATGGCTCGCTTTCAACGCGAAGCAGAGATGCTTGCCGCGCTGAACCACCCCAACATCGCGTCAATCTACGGGCTGGACGGTGGCGCCTTGGTGATGGAGCTGGTGGAGGGTGAGACGCTCTCAGCCCCGCTTCCTCTCGAAATTGCGCTGCGACTTGCCAAGCAGATGGCTGAGGCACTCGAGTACGCGCATGAGCGCGGAGTCATTCACAGGGATCTCAAACCGGCAAATGTGAAAGTCACTCCCGAGGGCGTGCTCAAGCTCCTGGATTTCGGGCTGGCGAAGGCCATTGAGAATCCGACAGCCGGAGGCGATGACCCGGCACGATCCCCAACCCTGACGCTAGGTGTCACCAAGGTGGGGGTGATCCTGGGTACGGCGGCTTATATGTCGCCTGAGCAGGCTGCGGGCGGCATGGCGGACCGGCGGGCGGACGTGTGGTCATTCGGCGCGGTGCTGTATGAACTGCTCACCGGCAGGCGGGCGTTTCAAGGGGAATCGGTGTCGGATACCCTGGCGAATGTGCTGAAGGTGGAGCCTGACTGGGCGGCTTTACCGCCGTCGACGCCTTCCTCAATTCGAAGGCTGCTTGCACGCTGCCTGACCAAGGACCGCAAGCAGCGCTTGCAGGCGATCGGCGAAGCGCGGATCGCCATTCAGCAAGCGCTGGCAGGTGAGCCGTCCGAGGCGGCGACTGCAACGCCTTCGCCGTCACGCCATGGTCGACTATTCTGGACGGCGGCTGGGCTGGCGGTAGCGGTTGCCATGGCCGCTGGATGGTGGGTAGCGGCCCGGTTCACCCAGCGCGCCGACACGACGCTGGTGCGCTTTCAAGTTGCGCTTGACCCCGGCGCCACCGCGGGCGGCCATATTACAACGGCCATTTCGCCGGACGGGAACCGCCTGGCCTATCCGGTCCGAGGTGCGGACGGCAAGGTCCACCTGGCAACGCGGGTTCTCGATCAGGCACAGTCGACGATGTTGGCAGGCACAGATGGGGCGGACGATCCTTTTTTCTCGCCCGACGGCCAGTGGATCGGCTTTTTCGCGGAAGGCAAGTTGAAGAAGGTGGCGGTACGCGGCGGCGCGGTAGTGGTTCTTTGTGGCGCCGTCGCCGGCCGGGGGGCGTCGTGGGGCGATGACGATAACATAGTCGCCACACTCTCCGGTGGCTCAGGAATTGGACTTTCAAAAATACCGGCAGCGGGCGGTGCGCCAAAGCCGCTGACAAACCCAGCTAGTCGCGGAGAGGCTACGCACCGATGGCCGCAGGTTCTACCGGGCGGAGACATGGTCCTGTTCATGGGGAACAAGACCATTTCCAAGTACGATAACTCAGACATTGAACTGCTGTACCTGAAGACCGGCGAAATTAAGGTAGTGCAACACGGGGGATACTTCGGCCGTTACCTGCCGGGCGGTTTTCTGCTGTTCTTACGACAGGGGACATTGTTCGGCGTAAAGTTCGACTTGAAGAAAGGAGAAGTATCTGGCACGCCCGTGCCGCTTCTCACCGACGTGGCAGGCGACTCAAACACTGCCGGCGGCCAGTTTGATTTTTCGCGCAACGGCAGGGTCGTATACCTGAGCGGCAAGCCTGTCACAGGCATTTGGGCGCTGTCGTGGTTGGACAGCACTGGTAAATCACAACCGCTATTGCCACCGGCTATTTACTACGAGCCCCGGCTTTCGCCTGACGGCAAACGTCTGGCGTTTTCTTCGGGAACCGACATCGAGATTTATGACATTGAACGCGAGACCAGGACGCGGCTCACCTCGGCGACACAGTCGGTGAACAACTGCCCGGTGTGGACTCACGATGGAAAGCACGTCGTGTTCATGACGGAAGGCGCAAGCACATCGACGCTGCAGTGGATTCGTGCGGACGGCGTTGGGGGAGCTCAAACGCTACTGGAAACGAAGGAGGGGTTGTGTCCCTACTCTCTGACGCCGGACGATCGCACTCTGGCGTATTCCCGCGACAACGCAGAGACGCGAATGGATGTATGGACATTGCCGCTCGACCTCACCGATCGAGAACATCCGAGAGCGGGCAAAGCGGAGCGATTTCTCGGATCACCGTTCCTCGAGGCGGACCCGGCATTTTCCGCGGACGGCCGCTGGCTGGCGTACTCCTCAGATGAATCGGGACGGACCGAGGTGTTCGTCGTTCCCTTCCCGACTGGCGCGGCGTCAGGAAGGTGGCAGGTGTCAACGGCAGGCGGACACTATCCAATCTGGTCACGGAATGGACACGAGTTATTCTTCGAGAGTTTTGAAGGCCAAATCATGACAACAAGATATGAGTCGAAGGCCGATCAATTTTCACCGGAAAAGCCCAGGTCCTGGTCAACTCTCGCGTTATTCAACTCGACGGGCCATTTGAATATGGATACAGCGGCAGATGGGAAACGGTTTGTAGTAGCCATGTCTCCAAACTTCGAATCGTCGCGCGGACCCGCGCCTTCTCCGCCGGTGATCTTTCTCATGAATTTCTTTGACGAAGTCCAGAGGCGGATCCCGGCGAAGTAGTTGGCCGGTTCCAAGTTTCCGCCGACTTTTAGTTCTTACGACCGGGGACGACGTCCACCTGGAGCATGGGGTCGGCGGCGGGCACGTAACTCGACGAGAGCCCGAGTTCGCGCCGGACGATGTTGCAGCCCTGCGCGATGGCGCTGGCTTTATAGAATGCGATCTCGCGATTACAGCCTTGCCGGCCGAAACCGCAGTCGCTAGAGACGATGAGACTCTCGGCGGGAATGTACTTCAGGGCTTTGCGGATTTCACCGGCGACGTCCTCCGGCCGGTCCGCCTGGAGCGCGCGATGGCTGACGGCGCCGATGCAGATCTTCTTCTTGAGGTTGTTCTTGAAGGGCGCGAAGAGTTCGAGGTCGCGCTGGTTGCGGTCCTTCATCTCGAGCGTCCAAACGTCGCCGCGGCAGCGTTCCAGGTAGATCTCGATGGAATTGGCGTAGCTGGTGTCTTCCATAACGCGCTGCATATTCGGGTTGCCCCAGCAGGTGTGAATCCAGAGTTCGACATCGTCCAGGCCCTGCACTTCGCGATTGAAAGCGTCCACCATGAACTTCACTTCGTCGTGGTCCTTGCCGTAGGTGTTGGCCATGAAGTGGAAGGTCGGCTCTTCAATCTGGATGCAGCGGCAGCCGGCATCGCGCAGGACGAGCAGTTCCTTGTTCATCGCCTCGGCCATGTCCCAGATGACTTGCCGATTGTCAGTGTACTTGGGCGTATGGATATCGAGGAAGAGGGCCATGACTTGCGAGCAGCAGGTGCCGAACTTCACCGGCTTGCGGGTCCGGGCCTGAGCCATGCGCCAGATTTTCGGATAGTCGAGGGGACGGTGCTCAATCTTATCGACGACGTGCGGCCAGCGCCAGCCGGTGTAAATCTCGTTGAGCAGAGTGCCGGGCGGATAGTGGAGCCAAGGCGCGGTGGTCTCTTCGGGCTGAAGGTGGTCGCCCTCGAAGCCGCTCCAGCGTTGAAGCGGGTAGTGATGCCAGGCGCGTCCGGCCATATCCTCGTCGACATGGAAGTCGCCGTGGGTGAGGATGTCGAGGCCCGAGCGTTCCTGGTCGCCGATGACGACGGCGAGCGCATCCTGGAACTTCTCGCGGAAGCGAATGTCGAGCATGCAGGTGTCCAGCGGGCGGCCCCACATGCTGACGTCGAACCAGTGCGGTCGCGGGAAAGATCCGGTGGTAGTGCTGGGGAGGATGAGGTCCTTGGTTGCTGTGAACATTCCAAGGTGATTCTATTTCAGTTTGAGAGGGGAGGAGAGATCGCCATCGTCTCTCCTCCGGGGTCTCGCGGACTACTGGACCATCTTGGTGATGGTAGTGACTACGGTTGCGAAGAAGTCGGCACCGCCGGTTTGGAGGTTGGACATCGTCATGTAGTCGAGAGGAATGTCGGGAGTGACGCCGACGCCGTCGGTATAGGGGATGGCGGGGAAACCGGGCGCTGCGAACGGATGCAGCCGCTGAACGAGTCCCTGAGTCATGCGCGTGTTGCCCTCAGAGTAAGCCCCGACGTTGGTGTAGGAGACAACGTTGCCGCCACCGCCGTCGGTCTGCATACCCATCACCGTGGCGCGCTGGTTGTCCTGGAGGAACATCGTGAACAACTCGCCCGCCGAGAGGGTGAAGTTATCGGTGAGGACGAGGATAGGTTTGGTGTAGAGGATCGCTGCTCCGCGCGAATCGAGAACTGGCGTGCTTTCGAGGCGGTAACTGCAGAGCGGAAGGTAACCAGTCATAGCGCGATTTTGGCTCAGGGCGCCGTTGATCACGTCGAAATACAACTGGTAGAGATCGATGACATACTGCGGCGCCTTATTAAACTTAGCGGATGCCAGGGACGCACCGAAGTTGTTGCGGAATTGCAAGGTGGCGCGGATTTCCTCGCCGGCGCCGCGGAATGGCGACGGAATGAGCATTGAGACCAGGGATTGCGTATAACAAATGCTGCCTCCGCCGTTGTTCATCACGTCGATGATGAGACCGTCGGTGTTCTGCTGGAAGTACAGAATCTCGGCGGCGAACTGGCTCAACGCAGTTGTGGTGCTGGTGGGCGACATCGTCCAGATGCGGATGAAGCCGATGTTCTTCTTATTGTCGAGAGCGAACGTACCGGAGAGGAACAAATCGTTGCGGGAGGCGCCGAGGCGCAGCCGGAAGTTGGCGGGCAGACTGTCGATGAATAGAGGTAACGGCTGGCCGAATGGAGACAGTCCGCTGAGGCTGCCGAAGGCCGTGGAGCCAGCGGTAGCGGAAAAGTTTTGCACGGACTCGAGGGCCTTCATGTACTCGGGTGAGGGCGGGTCCAGCTCAATGTCGGGGCCGGGTTCAGTGAAGTAGCGGGCGCGGGGCCGGTGGCGCAAACCGGCAGTCTCCATGCCGCGACGGCGGTCGAGGACGGGCCGCTCATGATCAGCATCGGCGGAAGCATTGGCGCCGGCGATCAGCGAACTTTGGCGAGCTTTGGGAGTCGGCACGAGGCCGGCGGTCGTCACCGCATCTCCAAAAACGTCCCAGGTGACGGTGTAGGTTTCGTCGGTTCCGCTTGCCTGGTGACGCACAACGACTACCGCGTCAGTGCCGATATTGGCGGCGCGGGGATTCCATCCTTGAAACCGTTCCGTAATGGCCCCAGCGGACAGACGAGCGCGGCTTACGGGATTGCTCGAGCCATTTACGGCGTAAGGCTCGAACTTCGTGAGTAGATCCGCCACTAGGACTCCATCCACGGAAATCAGTTGATCACCGGTAGTAAAGGAGTACTTCGTTTTGGGGAGATAAGTGCGATCGATGAAGTCGATGACGAATTTGCCTTCGTAGATGTCACCGTCGAAGTGAAGCCAGGCATCGTAGTTGGAGAGGATCGTGTATTCGTCGTGGCTGTCCTTAAGACTGGCCACATACTTCACGCAAATATCGTAAAAATCGATGTCGGTCTTGGAGGCTTTGATCTGGTCGATCCAAGGCTGGACATTGTAGAGATCAAATCCATAGAGCTGGCGTTTCAAGTCGTACGGCGCGTAGTTCTTTGCGTACAGGCCGGCGAGGTTCATGAAGTCTGAGACTTTTTGGTCGACCGATAGATCGGCCATGAGCATTGGCGAGAGCGCAAGTAAGCCTGTCGCCAGTCGAAGTAGTTTCATTTGTACTCCTGAGGGAACGAAAACAGGATAACATCGACGGGAATCGTGAACCGGATAGGGTCAGTGGTACTGGGCGTCATATTCCTTTACAATATGATGGTCCCCGCCGCCCATGCGCCGATCGACGGACATAGTAATTCGAATCCGGGGCGCAAGCGACGCCAATTGCTTGCGTTTCCCCGTCGAAGCTCAAATCGACGGTTCTGGACTCTGGCAAGGCGAGTCGGTCTTCGACTTCGACAAGCTGGATTTGGGTAAGCTGTCGAAGCGCGGCTACGGAATTCTCCTAGGCCAGCAGTTGATGAATCCAGGCATTTGCCGGGCGCTGGATTTCGCCGGCGCCGGGCAAGGCAAAGCGGTCAGCATCCGGCTCTCGATTCTCGAAGAACCTTCCACTGCGCGACTACGGGGCATTCGCTGGGAGCGGATGTATCTGCAGACCGGCAGCGAGCCTTGGCCGGTGGCCATCTCGCCTTCTATTTTCTTCTCCCGTTATATCCCTGACGAAAGACCGGATTCCGAGCCGCCCGCCGACAACGTCTTCAACCTGCTAATGGCGATCGCCAATCCGAGCGATCTGGATGAGAACAAGCTCATCGACGTCGAGCAGGAAATTCGAACATTGTTGGGTGAATTCGAAGGACTGGTTCCCACGGCCCGCTTCCGGCTCAAGGTGATGCCCGGGCGTACGCCGCTTAGCGACGATTTGAAAAAGAAGCTGAGCGACGCCGACTGGCAAGTCATCCAAGGCAACTCGACGCTCGAGAACATTCGCGACGCGCTCAACGGCCGCCAGGCGCGCTGTCACGCGCTGCACATGATCTGTCACGGCCAGTACGACCGTGAGAAGGAAGTGGGCAAGCTGTACCTCGAGGATGAGGCTGGCGCCCTGATCGAGGTCCAGGATTATCAGATGCAGAGCTGGATTCATCCCCGCCTGCAGCTGATGGTTTTTCAAGCGTGCCGTACGGCGGCTCCACCGCCGGCTGAAGCCCCGCCGTTCGCTGGTCTGGCGCCGCGCATGGTGAAGTTCGGCGTGCCTGCTGTGATCGCGATGCAGGACTACGTGCAGATGAGCGACGCGCGCGAGTTCTCGGCTGGATTCTACCGGGCTCTGCTACGCGACGGCTACGTGGACACGGCGGTCAACGAGGGCCGGCGCGCGATTCCGAACGCCGTGGAGCGGCAGGACTCCACCATTCCGGCGCTATTTCTGCGCATCAAGGATGGCCTTTTGTGGCGTGCCGATCCGGTTCGTGCTTATGTGCTCGAGACCACGCAGTCCATCGATCTGGCGCCTCCCTTCCCGCTCAAGGCTGTGCAGCACCGGGCGGGCTTGAATTACGATCCGGCGATTGGTCCGGACGGTCCCCTCTACGATTTGAACAGCCGGTTGGACGACCTGGTGAGCCGGGCGCAGGTGACCTGCCTCACAGGCCCATCGGGATTTGATAAGTCGGGGCAAATGCGGCGGGAGTTCCAGAAGCTGGCTGCGCGTTACCTGAAGGGCATTGGCTTGGATCCAGCGCCCTATATCGTGAACATCGCGGACCTGGCACGCTGGGCGCGTTTCCGGATGGACGCCACGCCCGGTGACTTGCAGCAAGGGCTGCAGGCGGTGGCTAGCGGGGCGGCAATGCCTGCCGAGTTGGAAGGCCGGGCGTTCGTATTCCTGCTGAACATGGACGATCGCGACGGGGACCTCGCGGCCAGTGCAATGAAGGACGGACTCGGTGCGCTCAATCAAATGCTTGACCGCTTCCCGGACAGCCGCGCCATGGTGGTGTGCAACGAGGGAGTGCTGGGTCAGCTCAAGAATCTCGGTCTGAACGTCGAGGTGCTGGTTGTAAGGCCGATGGAATGGCACGAAGTAAGCGGCTTCCTGCTGGACGCCGGGCAGGACAAGCTCGTGAACGAGATCCGGAAGCGGCAGCTGATGGATATCGCCGGAGCGCCGTGGATGCTGACGGAGTTGCAGAAGCTGGCGCACCGGGACCGCTTTCCCGGTAGCCGCGCCGAAGCACTGTCGATGATCGCGTCATCTTATCTATCAGACGTGGACACGCGGAAGGCCCCGCGCACATGCGCCGACCTGTCGCTCGAGGCCATGGCGTGGCGGGTCCAGTGGGAGCGGACGCCGCTGCTCGACAATTCCTCGGTGCTGAACATCCTTTATGAAGTCCGCGACCGCCGTGATTTTCGCGTGGGGGATTTGCGCGACGAACTGGTGAAATGCGGGATTGTCGCGCCTACCGGCGGAGAGAGCCTGATTTTTCAGTTCCGCGCATTGCAGTCATACTACGCTGCCCGCAGGCTGCAAAACTCGCCGAACCTGCCCGCGCTGCTCGAGGACATCACAGCGACGTTGGGCCGTTACAGCCGGATGCGGCACTGGGAAGACGTGCTGATCATCCTCGCGGGTTTGCAACAGAGCACCGCTGATTGCCTTCAACTTCTGCAGGCGCTGCTGGCAGGGTCGAGCATGTCCGAGGGTGAGCAGATTTTCCTGGCCGCGCGGATGTACGTGGAGATGGCTGACCCCAATTTGCAGGACGAGAAAGTGGTGGGGCAGATTGTCGACACGCTGGCGTGGAGGAGCCGGCCTGACGTGCCGCGGCCGCATTCTGACCGGCGTCAGGCGGTGGAGTGCCTGGGCGCGATGTGTCATCCCGCCTCGATTCCGCATCTGATTTCCCTGGCGGTAGAGCGGTTTCAGATTAACGGCCTGGGTCCAAGACCTGAGCCTGGTTTCGACCATTCGTCGGTCCG
Organism: Bryobacterales bacterium; assembly: GCA_038212445.1. GTDB lineage: Bacteria > Acidobacteriota > Terriglobia > Bryobacterales > Bryobacteraceae > TMP-7. The sequence continues at coordinate 76,445 of JBBQUM010000026.1, read as the reverse complement.
CTTGCTCGCCGTCAAGGGCCTGTTCTTCCAGCACGAGAAGACGCTCGAATACCTTCGGGATATTAACTCAGGAAAGCCTCCGGAAGTCGCGGCTGGCTTCAACGAGGTGGTGCAAGCCTGGATCCGTCTCGCCAACGACGATCCCTCGGCGATGAAGATTGTGCTCGATCGTGACGATCCGACGTTCTCCCCCATCGCGGCTTTCGCCATCGGGCAGGCCAAGCGGGACATCGGCCGGAAGATGCTGCGCGAGGCGTACTTCGATGGAGGCACGCCCGACCGCATTCGCCAACGCAATCCCGATGTCATGTGGGCGTTGACGGAGGTTCTGAGCCAGCAGGACGCCGCGTGGCTTGAGGACCAGGTGATCGACCACTGGCTTGAAGCCGAGAATCCTCCGAAGCCGGATAAGCAGCTCTGCTACCTCATCCAGAAACTGGGGGTGCTCAGCCCGGGTAGCCGGGCGCAGGAATATCTGGAGTCGTGTCTGGCGGAGAAGGTCTACAATGCGCAGGGCCGGGCCTTGCGGGCCCTATCAAAACTGAAGCAGCCGGAATTGAATGCCTGGATACGTCCACTTTCAGAGGCGATTGTGCAGGGCGACTGGACGGCGGCGCTCGCGATGGGCAAGCTTGGCCTCACCAGCGTTCCAGAGAAAGACGACGCGTGGAAGATGCAGCAGGCAACGCTCGAGATTCTGCGGGACATCGGCAATGAGCATTCATTGGACGTGGTGCGGGCGGCGCGCATGTCAAACAACGAGCTTGTTTTGTCCGAACTCAGTTTTCAGGTAGCGGAGGAAATCTACTGGAGGCTGAGCGGCGGATTGGTGAAGGAGAGTTTCGGAAAATCGACAGCAGCCGGTAAATAGGCACAGGGAGAGCTTCAAAATGCCGTATCAGAAAATCGATGGCACGGATGTGGAGTACGGGCTTATCAGTTTCGATAACAACGGGGTGGAGAGGACCGACGATCCTACCGGCGGTGTGTTCAGCAAGACGCTCGTCGAGCGGGCACGAACCGAGAAGCCAACCAATATATTCCTCTTCAGTCATGGATGGAAAGGCGACGTTCCGTCGGCGATTGACCAATACAACCGCTGGATTGGCGCGATGGCACGGCTTACCGCCGATCGCGCGGCCATGGGTAGCGCGTTTAAGCCGATGTTCATCGGCCTGCACTGGCCCAGTCAGCCCTGGGGCACGGAGTCCAGCTCAGGCGGAAACAGCTTTGGCGCCGGCGGTGCCGGAAACGCTCCCGCCGACCTCGATGCTCTGAAGGAAGAGACGGTACGCCATTTCGGCGATCGCCCTGGGGTGCGCGAGGCGTTGGATGTGATTTTCAACGCGCAAAAGCAGGATCCCGGTGTGTTCATGCTGCCGGACGAGGTGGTGGCGGCCTATCTGAAACTCGGCGACGCCATCGGCTTTAACGCCGGCTCGGGAAATGCGCCGGATCAGGAAGGCTCAGCGCTCGATCCGCAGCAGGCGTCGCGCGCCGACCGCCTGGCGTCGACGTCGGTGGCTTTTGGAAGTGGTGGCGGCGGAGGGTTTCTCGGAGGCGTGCTTGGAGGACTGAGGCAGCTTTCTTTCTGGGTTATGAAGAAGCGCGCCCGTACGGCAGGCGAACAGGGGATGCATCAGTTTGTAGCGGCGCTGGAAAACGCGTGCGATGCGCAGATTCACCTCATGGGTCACAGCTTTGGCTGCATTGTCACAGCATCGATACTGGGCGGTCCTGGAGGGAACACGAAACTGCCGCGGCCGGTGCAATCGGTCGCTCTGGTTCAGGGAGCGTTCTCCCTATGGTCATTTGCCGACCGCATCAAGGACACAAACGATCCCGGTTATTTCCGGCAGGTGCTGACAAACGGCAGCGTGGCGGGGCCGATCATAACAACGCAGTCGATTCATGATTCCGCAGTCGGCACGTACTATCCTGCCGCGGTCTTCCTGGTGGGGCAAGCGGCGTTCGGCGTGGACCTGCCGCTGTTCGGCGCAGTGGGATCGTACGGGATTCAGGGGACCCAAGGGGCGCAGACGCTCGCGATGCAGGACGCGAACTTCGCCTACAAGTTCAAGCCGGGAGTCGTGTACAATCTCGAATCCAGCAAGTTCATCAAGAAGATGGACGGAGCGTCGGGAGCACACAGCGATATCGACGGTCCAGAGGTGGCGCACGCAATCTGGCAGGCCGCGCTGCCAATGAGTGCAGGCCAAGGCTCATGAGCGCCGGAGCGCCGGTGGCGGCTGCGGGATTAATGCCGCTGCCCTTCGGCGTGGTCGCTTCCACCGGCGCAATGCGACCACCATTAGCGCCGCCTGCGCTCGACGACGTCCCACGCGACCCCGAAGCGGCAAAGGTGCGTGCTACCGCTGGAAAGACGCTGGCGATCATTCCTACCATCGATCCAAAGGACCTGTCCAAAGCAGGCTGGGGCATCGTCTTCCCCGCCAAAATGGACCTTGCGGTCAAGAGTGCGCTGCAGCCTCTCATCGCCCACCGGCAGAAGCAGGCGAGCCGTCCGGGACGCTTCAAAGTCTTTGAAGGCAGCGCGGGCGTGAAGCCGAATCAGAGTGCGGTGGCGTGGCTGGACCAACAGGGCGTCGGCCTGGCGGTCGTCGATCCTTCAAACGGCGTTCCCTACTATCTACTGCTGGTGGGATCGCCGCAGGAGATCTCGTTCGAGTTCCAATTTATCCTGGACACGCAGTGGTGCGTGGGTCGAATCGCGTTTGACACGCCGGAGGAGTACGCCGCTTACGCGCAGTCCGTTGTGGATTACGAGACGTCGGCCGCGGTCCCCAATCACAAGCGAGCTGCGATGTGGATGCCACGGCACGGAGACCCGGCGACCGCGATGCTGGTGGGTCAGGTGGGAAGTCCCTTCGCGCAAAAGGGCCTCGACACCGACGATGGCTATCAACTTTCTTCGTTTCTGGCAGACCAGGCAACCAAAGCGCAGCTAACCGACATTCTGCGCGGCAAGGCGACCGGCGGGCCACCGGCGGTGCTGTTTACGGGATCGCACGGGCTGGAGTGGTCAAAGGCGGATGCGGCGGGACAGAAACTGAATCAAGGCGCGCTGGTGACGCAAGAGTGGACTCCGGGCACTGCCGTTGCGCCGGGCCAATGCTTCAACGCCGACGATGTGCCGGCCGACTGTGCGCTGTCAGGGACCGTGGCATTCCTGTTCGCCTGCTTCGGTGGAGGATGCCCGGACGTCGATACCTATGAGACTCAGCCGGACGGCTCGCCTCTACAAATCGCCGACGCTCCGATGCTCGCGCGTCTTCCACAGCGATTGCTCAGCAAAGGCGCGCTGGCGGTGATGGCTCATGTCGACCGTGCCTGGAACTGGTCGTTCCAAACGGGCAGCGGCATGCCTCAGAACCAGGTCATCCGCAGCACAATGGAAGCGGTGATGACCGGGCTTCGCGTGGGCCAGGCGGCGGACTTCTTCAACCTTCAGTGGTCAACCCTGGCGGCATTGCTCGGCGTACTGCAGTCAAAGAGCGCGGCCAATCCAATCGCTCCGCCGGCTCTCGCGAACCTGATGGTGGCGCGCGACGACGCGCGGAACTACGTGCTGTTCGGCGACCCAGCCGCACGCCTGCGGTTGGAAGACATGCAGGCCTAGTCACGCTTCGCGCGGGTGTCCATAAGTGGGAACGAGACGTTCACTTCCGAGCGTCGAGTTCAGGCCCCGTGTTGAGTCCAAAGTATTGCGAAACGGTGGCTCACTTGCTACGTCAGTTGTCCAGATGGGTCATTTGGGTCAAGACATTCGCTATTGCTTTCGCAATTTGAGCCAGTCACCGGCTTTTACCGCTGTGGTGGTGCTTACCCTGGCGTTGGGAATTGGAGCGAATACTGCGATCTACAGCGTGGTTGACGCGGTCCTCTTACGCCCGCTTCCCTTCTCCGACCCTGACCAGCTCGTTCGAGTGGTGGCTAATTTTCCCGGCGCAGGGTTGTCGGATGTCGGCCTGTCGGTACCTGAATTTGACGATCTCCGTGACCGCAGCGGTGTTTTTTCCAGCCTCTCTGCGATGTGGCCGATTGATGCCAACGTCACCGGCGCCGGACAACCGGAGCGGATTGAGCTGCTAGCCGTCAGTCCCACTTACTTCTCGATGCTTGGCGCCCACGCGCAGCTCGGAAGAGTGTTCGGTCCGGGGGATCAAGCCCAGGGCTTCTCATCGACGGCTATCATCAGCGATGGCCTCTGGCGACGCTCATATGGTGGTGACCCGCACGTGCTCGGCCGCCGGGTGCAGGTTGACGGCGACGCTTATACGGTGGTCGGGATCATGCCGGCGGCCTTCCGTCATCCAGGCCGGACGGTGGCAACAGATGTCGACATGTGGGTGACGGCTGGATTCTCGGCGGCGCCGTTTCCGCCCAACCCGGCGCGCTCGGTAGCTTTACTCCCCGGCGCTCTCGGGCGCCTGAAGCCAGGTCTCTCCGTTGCCCTGGCGCAGCAAAAGCTCGACGCCTTCACAGCAGAAATACGAAAGCAATATCCGAATGAGTACAGCAGCCAGGCGCGGTGGTCGATCGAACTCGAGTCGCTGAAGGATTCGTTGAGCGGCGGCGTGCGTCCGATGCTCCTCACTGTACTAGGCGCTGTAGCGATGATGCTGTTGATCGGATGCGTCAACATCGCGAATCTGCTGTTGGCACGATCGTCCGGTAGACAGCGGGAGATCGCGATTCGCCAGTCGCTAGGTGCTACGCGGCGGAGGCTGGTGGGCCAGTTACTCACCGAGAGTATTTTGCTGGCACTGGCTGCGGGAGTGGTGGGGACGCTGGGCGCATCCTGGAGCCTGCAGATGCTGCTCTACGTGGTGCCTGCCAAGCTGCCCCTGTTTGGCGAGATTTCGATGAATCCGCGCGTTCTGCTCTTCACGCTCGCGCTGACATTGATTACGGGCCTGGCCTTCGGCCTTGCGCCGGCGATCCGCGCGTCCGGCGACGCAGTGGGAGCGCAGCTACGCGAAGCAGGACGAGGAATCACCAGCAGCCGGCAGCAAATCCATGCGAGCAGCATGCTGGTGGCCGCTGAGGTTGCGCTCTGCCTGATGCTAATGACTAGCGCGGGATTACTGGTGAGAAGCGCCTGGATCATCGCGCACGTCAACCCTGGATTCAACCCGGAGAATGCCATCGCCGCTCACTTATGGCTGCCCGCGCCCAACAACCCCGAGCAGGATCAATACGCCAGTCCGCAGTCACGTTTGACCTTCATCCGCGAAGTGCTGCGTCGAACAAGCGCGCTGCCCGGAGTCACCAGCGCAGCGATGGGAACGAGTGTCCCGCTGGGGAATGCCCGGTCCAACCTGACTCCGATCACGGTTGAGGGCCAACCAGTGCCGGCGAATTACGACGCCACGCTGGCCGAGATCGTCCTCACCAGTCCCACCTACTTCACCGCTCTCGGCACGCCACTCATCACCGGCAGATTTTTTGTCGACGCTGACCAGATCGGCTCCGATCCGGTAGTGATTGTCGACCAGGCCACCGCGAATCGCTATTGGCCCGGCGGGTCCGCGATTGGCCACCGGCTCAAGCTCGGCCGAGCACAGTCGAAGCGTCCGTTTGCGACGATCGTGGGCATCGTGGGCGACGTGCGTCACAACGGCATCGAGCGCATCGGCGTGCCGCACGTCTACTTTCCCATCTTCCAGCAGAACGGCAAGAGCCTCGCCTTGATCATCCGCAGCGCAGCGGATCCTAAAACGCTCGGCGAATCACTACGCCGCGAAATCCAGGCAGTGGACGCGACGCTGCCGGTTTTCGGCATCAACACGATGTCGAACTTATTGGAGTCCTCTCTGGCAACGCACCGTTTTGCGGCCAACCTGGTTGGAGCTTTTGCGGGCGTCGCCCTGCTGCTGTCGGCGATCGGAATCTACGGCGTTCTGGCTTACTTTGTGGGCCAGCGTACGAGAGAGATCGGCGTACAGATGGCGCTTGGCGCAGCGGGTCCCGCAGTGGTGAGGATGGTTATGTGGCAAGGCTTCAGACCCACTCTATTTGGCACGCTGATCGGCATCGCTGCTTCACTGGCCTTCAGTGGAATGCTGCGGACTCTACTCTACGGCATCAGTGACGCCGACCCGCTGGTATTTGTGTGCGTGCCGGTAGTGCTGATGGGCGTCGCACTGCTCGCCTGCTATATTCCAGCACGCCGGGCGACACGCATCGATCCGATGATCACCCTGCGCTGCGAGTAACTAACGCTTCACCGCGTTGCCGGCGATCCAGACCGAATTGATGCTCCGCGTGTTCCGAATGTCGATGAGCGGATCGCGGTCAAGCACCACCATATCCGCCCACTGCCCTCTGGCTAGCGAACCGGCATTCTGGAGCCGCATCGCTTGAGCCGCGCTCACAGTGGCCGATCGGAGAATCTGTTCCGGCGTAAGACCGGCAGCGGCCATCATCTCCATCTCGAGATGTTCGAAGTAGCCCTCAAAGCGATTGGCGAACGGACCTGAGTCGGTTCCCATAACGATCATCAGGCCGGCGTCGGCCGCCTTTTTCAGATTGCGGTTTGCGGTGGGCAGAGCGGCTTTGTAAGCCTGGGCGCTTTTCGAATTTCGCATGGCCTCTTGGCGCGCAGGCTCCCGTAGTTGTGCCACTACGCCGGCGTCGGCTTCCCGGGTAAAGAACGGATCGGAGAAGAATGAGGGCGTGGATTCGTAGGCGTAGGTGGACAGTTCGCGGGTGAGCGTAGGGCAGTAAGGAATGTTGCGAGCCTTCATCAGCGAGATGAACTCATCGTCGATTTCCTTGTCGCGTACGCTGTGGGCGACGAGGTCGGCGCCCGCACGCAGCAGATCCTTCGCGTCGTCGAGATAGAAAATGTGAACGGCCACGCGCAGTCCGCGGCGGTGCGCTTCATCAATCACTGCCCGATAAACTTCGGGGGGCATCTTAGCGGCGGTCCCCAATTGATTGTCGACGCGGATCTTGATGATGTCCGGCTTCGTGGCTGCCACTCTTGCCACCATCTGCCGCGCCTCTTCGGGAGTCTTGCCAACGATTACGTCACCTGCGAGATAGATCCGTGCGCGGTCAAGCGCCGGCGTATCCTGTGCGTCGCGCGCCTGGTAAGCAGGTGCCTTCTCCCCTCCCAGGCTCCACACCGTAGTGATGCCGTAGCGGGCGAAAAGCCCCAATTGCCGGAGAGTGTTTTCCTCGGTATAGGCAGGCGGCTTGATACCTTGCACGTCGGAGATGTGAACGTGAGTGGAGATCAATCCGGGGATCAGGAACTTTCCGCCAAGTCTTGTGACGGACGCCCGTCGCGGAGGATGGACCCGCTTCGCCGGACCCACGGCTTCGATCTTTCCATTTCGCACCACGATCACAGCGTTGTCGATGGGCGACAACGAGTCTCCCGCGAAAATGCGGGCGCCGGTGAAGACTTGAACACGATCGGCGGCCAAAGCGGAAATGGACAGGAGTATAGCGATGATGCAGATGCGCATGTGTCGGTTGTGACTAGGCGAGAGCTTTCCGGCAGTAGTCGACGCACTTGGCGATTTCACGCAGTACATCGGATCCTTCCGGAACCTTGTATTCAAACTCGATCGTCGCCTGGAAAGGATACTTCTCCTTCTTCATCAGCTGCAGAACCTCGACGATGGGTGTGTCGCCTTCACCAAACGGAGTGTTTGGACCATTGTCCAGTTTACGGTCCTTGATGTGGACATGCGTGATGCGGTCGGCATGTTTCTTGATAAACGGAATAGGCGAGGTGCTGTTGCCGGCGATGAAATGCCCGATGTCGAGATTGATCCCGTTGTACTTCGAATACGACATAGCCTTCTCCCAGCTCTCCGGCTTGGCGAAGGCTTCGGGACTGTTGATGTTCGCGTGCCCGTGATAGCCGACCATCAACTTGTGCCGTGTAGCAAACTCGCCCAGCCACTCGGTCTTGCTGAGCGGAATTTCGCAGGACAAAGCGTGGGCGCCGAGAGCCTTGGCGAGGCCAAAGGCGTAGTCCACCACTTCGTCCTTCATCTTGTCCACGCCGTCGAACTTGACGACTTGGATCGCCACGCCGGCGTCCTCATACTTCTTACGGAATGCTTTGAACTGATCAAGCGAAGCGGCCATGCGCCACTTTTCCAACTCCGCGGCGGCTGGACCGGCGGTGCCCCTGCTTCCCATGGGCATTACGGGCGCGCCGCAGAACGCCTCCACTGGTTGCGAACGGAGTTCGAGGGCGCTGATGCCAAGGTCAGTGGTGTACTTCAGAACATCGTCGGCGCTGCCGGGCAGTCCGTGAAAACTATAGGGCACGTTGAGCCCGATCTGTACGCCGCCCACTCGAGAGTTGGGCTTGCCGAAAAGCGCCAGCGGGACCGCCGAGAGTGCCAGCTTTCCCAGGTCGCGCCGGGTAATCGTCATCATACTTTGAGCTCCCATCCCTTGCGCACTACAGGCTGAAGGAGCTTGTTCGCTCCCGGATTATTGGTGAAATGCTGCGTCTTCGCATCCCAGTCGAGTTTGCCTGGTACGCGGAACGCGATGGCCGCGAGCGACAGCCACTCGGCATATGGAACAGTTATGCGGAAATCCGAACACGAAGCGTCGCCGCCCTTGCAGGCGCGTATCCAATCCAGCATATGGCCCGGCGATCTCGTGAGAAGCTGCGGAGGTAGCACGTACTCCTGCCATCGCGACGCCGGCAGCAGCCAGACGCCTTCCCCGCGTTCCCTCGTCGCCATAATCCCCTTGGTGCCGATGAAGACTGCGCCGTTGCCCGTGAGAATGCCCGGTTGCGGACCGGGGCCGCGTTCTCCGAAGACCTTAACGCCGGGTCCGCCCGCGCCCATGCGCTGTTGGCCGCCAGGACGCGGACCTGCCCCTGGAGGAGGTCCTCCGCCGCCCCGAACCGCCCGTCCGGTTGGCCGGCCTTTGTCGGCGAGGTTGTCCGCCGGCGGCAGGATTGTCTCGTTCTCCATTCCGGGAACGTGATACACCTCAGCGTCGGTGGTGCGCGCTGAGTCGTGATAGAAGACTTTCACCGGAGGCATCTCGCCGCGCGCCGGAAAATCGAGGCGAATGGTGGCGCGATTCGGAAACGTGATGTCGCTCCTGCCGTCGATGCTCACGCACTCAAGACTGGTGGGCGCGCCAAGCTGCAGCGCGTGGTGAACCGGTCCGGCCGAGTGAGTAGCCCAGTTGCCAATCTGCCCGGTTCCAAAGTCGAAGAACCCTCGCCAGTTGTAGGGCACATACCAGGAGCTATACGGACGCATGGGCGCGGCGCCCAGCCAGTGATCCCAATCGAGAGTCGACGGGACAGACTCTTCGGGCGGCAACTCCTTCAGTGCTGTGGGATGCGTGCCGGGAGTTGTGGCGACGTGCGCCTCGGTCACATCGCCGATTGCGCCTGACCAGAGGATCTCGGCGGCCACCCGGTGGCACTCGTGCGAGAAACCCTGATTGCCCATCTGGGTCGCGACTTTGTACTTTATGGCCGCCTCCAGAAGCAAGCGCGCTTCCCAGGGTGTGCGAGTGAGCGGTTTCTCGACGTACACATGCTTACCGCGCTGCATGCAGGCCAGCGCCACCACGGCGTGCATGAAGTCGGGGATACCGATGGTGCAGGCGTCGATATTCTTCCCTTCCTTGTCCAACATGACGCGGAAATCACGATAGACCGGCACTTTCTCGTACCGCTTCATGTTGGGCGCGGAGCGGTCGAGATCAACATCGCATAAAGCGACGATGTTCTCGGTACGGGCGGCGTCATTGAGGTCTACGCCGCCCTGCCCACCACAACCGATGGCCGCAACATTCAGTTTGTCGTAGAAGGGCTTATAGCCGAGCGCGCGTAAAGAGGGCACGCTGCCGAAGCCCGCGGACGGAACTGCGCCGGCGAGAAGTGATCCAAAGAAGAAGTGACGCCGTGAAACGTTGCCGAATGACATGAGTCCTTTGCCTTACCTGACCGCGGCTGTCTAGCTGCCCGGCACGCTTATTCTATGCGCTTCAACGGGCAAATGTGAAGCCGAGACCGGTAGTGTAAAGGATGTCGTTGGTCTTGCGGCCCGGCGCCGGGTGATTGAGGTAACGGTCGCTCAACGACACGTTCCAGTTCAGCCACTTGGTGAACTTGGTGGCCACCCCCAGATCGAAGTTCACACGGTAGGTGCCGGTGTTGGTCAGGTCATTGAACATGCGGTAGCTCTGCACCAGGGACGAAGTTCCACGAAGCTTGTACGAGAAATCATCACCCCAGAACAGTTCAGCCGAACTGCGCGTCAAAGGCGTGCTGAACGTGGACCGGTTGTAATCAGCGCCCACCGGGAGGTCGAGCACCATGCGCTCGTTCTTGATCGCGTGATATCCGACGCCGCCGCCGAGCACGAAGCGTAGATCGAGATTCTGGAAGCGGTCGTACTCGTAATCGTTGAAGGCGGTGGCGAAAAGCTTGGAACTCAAATTGTGGTCATAGGCGACCCCGCCGCGCACAGCCTGGGCGGTCTCAGCGCTCTTGCCACTGATCGTGGCTGAGGCTTTCACGGCATTGAAGTAGAGCGACGTTTTATCGGTGTTCGTAACGCGTACGGCGTTCATTCCTGTTGTAAACGTCAACGTCCTGGCATTTCCGGCAGTGCCTGCCCAGCCGATGTTCGCAGTTCCCGTCCAGAGTTGGCCCCAACCGGGGTGCATGAGCCGTTCGTACGCCTTCTGCTCGTCGGCATTTCGTATAGCAGTGATCTCGGCTGGGGCAACCAATACGGGCGCTCCTGAGGCGGCCACCGCGATGCGGCCTCCTTCAGTTGTGACCGTTCCCTGCACAGTCCGTCCGTCCTGGAGAACCACGGTTACCGGAGCATCGGATTTCACCGAGTCCACCTGGTCCCACGCAGTTGTAACCGTGCCGAAACTGGCCGTCTTGATCGTGAGGTTCTTCGAGTCTTTCTTGACGATGGTGCCACTAACACGATCGCCATTTTTCATCACGATCTGGTCGGCTTGAAGGTTGCTGAGGAGAACTGCAAATATAGCCATAGCCAGGAGTGCTCGCCTCGAAGTTAAACATATCCGTGAAGCACGACGGAGTAACGGATTCATGTTGTAATTGTCCCTCATCGAGCAATGCGCCTCCACCAACGACACAATTTCTTACGAGCCCGAATCAGCTGAGCGCCCGGGTCCCGTGTCTGGGCGCCACTCTTGAAATCTCCGTCAGAAACATGCCGGCGACACGTCTGGAATCTAACCGCCGGACATCGGCAAGACCGACCTTACTCAAGGAATGGCACAGCGCTCGATCGCGTGGCGCTGCGGGGAGAAACAGCAATCTTCCGCCCTCGCCTCGGCCGCGTGAAACGAGTGCAACTAATAGGCGATCAACAAAGTGGTTGGGCTCAATTCACATACCCGGCAACGAGAAAAGTTTGTCCTTGGACGTTTTGCTGGGTGGACGGATCTCCCTGCAACGTAGAAGGACTTGCTGTCGCTGACTTCTCACCGTGTGCGATTTAGTATTGCGCCGGCAATCCCCTGAAGCGGGACTACCGCATCAACGGCGCCACGCTTGATAGCTTCGTTCGGCATTCCAAATACCACGCAGCTTGCTTCGTCCTGAGCGATGGTTGCCGCGCCGGCTTCTTTCATCTCGAGCATGCCGCGCGCACCGTCGTCACCCATTCCAGTCATGATTACCGCCACCGCATTGGCCCCGGCATAACGAGCAGCTGAGCGGAACAGTACGTCCACCGAAGGGCGGTGACGCGATACCAGGGGACCGTCCTTGATTTCTACGAAATACCGGGCTCCGCTTCGCTTCAGCAGTACATGATGGTTGCCCGGGGCAATCAGCGCGCGTCCGCGAAGGATAGTATCGTTGGTCTCTGCTTCTTTCACCGAGATCTGGCACAGCCCATCCAGCCGCTTGGCGAACGCACGAGTAAATCCTTCGGGCATGTGCTGGACCACGACGATCCCCGCAGCGTCGGCGGGCAACACCTCAAGCAGCGCGCGCAGCGCTTCCGTTCCCCCCGTAGAGGCGCCGATCACCACCACTTTTTCCGTGGTCTCAATCATAGAGACGCGCGCACGCGACAGGATGACATCTGCAGTCAGCTTAGGTTCCACCGCGCGCGAGGCCGAATGAACCCGCAGGCGTGCGGCCGCGGCTGCCTTCACCGTTTGGCACAGTATCGCGCGCGATTCCTCCAGGAACTGCTTGGTACCCAGCCGCGGCTTGGCAATCACTTCCACCGCTCCATACTCGAGAGCCTTCAACGCGCTCTGTGCGCCTTCACCCGCCAGTGATGAGCAGATAACCACCGGAATCGGATGCTGGCTCATGATCTTCTGCAGGAATGTGAGTCCGTCCATCCGCGGCATTTCGATGTCCAGCGTGATGACATCCGGGATTTGCTGGAGCATCCGCTCGGCGGCAACAAAAGGATCGCTCGCGGTGCCGATCACCTCAATGGATGGATCGGCTGACAGAATCTCGCTGAGCGTCTGGCGAACCACTGCGGAGTCATCGACAATGAGGACCTTAACTCTGGGACTGCTCACGGTGTCTTCCCTTTCCAGCCGGCAAAGCGCTGCAGCAGCACTTCGCCTGTTCCGGTGTGAAAATGAACTCTCCGGCCACGGGCGCCCCCCAGATCCGATCCGGAGACAGTCAACCCTACCTCCTGAACCACCCGGAGTGCTGCCTGGCAGTTCTGCGCGCCCACTGAAGTCTTTCCCGGCCGCGCATCGATCTGCAATACATCCGCGCCGCCAAACAAATTGACCTTGAGTTCCTGCCGGCTTGCCCCGAGCGCGTCAAACTTCCGCACCAGGTACCGAATACTAAAGTCGACGTAACGATGAGCGTCAGCCAGCGTCGTGCCGGGAGGCCATGTACTCGGCGAGAGCGGCAGGACGCCGTGACAGAGCGCGCCCGCACCCAAGCGCGGGCACCAGATCGTGGCCCCCACGCAGGAGCCCAGAATGGTTCTCAGGAGCATCGCCTTGCGAGCTAGATACAACTCGCCCGGCTGCAGATTCAACTCCAGCAGAACGGGCTCGACGACGTTCATCCCGGCTTCCTGTAGACAGACGGCGCCACCAGCACCAACGGTAAGTCCATCCCTTGAAGAGATTCGGAGTGGCCGGAGAAGAAGAAACCTCCCGGCTGCAGATGGCTAATCAAACGGCCAAGCAGTTTCGCCTGCGTCGGCCGGTCGAAGTAAATGATCACATTCCGGCAAAAGATGATTTCGGGCGCTTCGGACAGGCCATAGTCGCGATCGTTGAAGTTCACGCGCCGGAACTCCACAAGGGCGCGGAGCTCGGGCACAACCCTCAGCAAATCAGATTCCGGATCACGGCTCCGCATGAAATACTTCTTCTGCAGCGGCCTCGGAACCGGTCTCAAGACCTCGGCTTTGAAGATGCCTGCCGCGGCCTTGGCAAGTACGGTTGTACTGATGTCGGTGGCGAGCAAGCTGAATCGAAACCCGGGCGTGGTTAGAGCATACTCGCTGAGCACCATGGCTAGCGTGTAAGGCTCTTCGCCAGTAGAGCAGCCCGCACTCCAGATCAGCGATTTTCGGCCGGTGCCACGCCGGGCCTCGAGCTCCGGCATTGCTTTATGGACCAGGTAATCAAAGTGCCCGGCCTCGCGGAAGAAGTCGGTCTTGTTCGTGGTAACGACGTCGATCAGATGGACCAGTTCGTCGTCGTAGCCTTTCCTTGAGAACAGGTAGTTGCAGTAGTCGTCATAGGAGTCTAGCTCGAGAGCACGCAGGCGACGCTTCAGCCTCACCTCGACCATCGTCTTCTTCTCCGGGCCGAGGCTGATGGCCGCATGCTCGTAAATTAGCCGGCTCAGTTTGTCAAAGGCCGGTCTTGATAGCCCTTCGTTTCGGGTAGTAATCATGGAGTTGATCGATCGCCCGACCGAACAGGAGCCGCCGTTTCGCGACGGCCCTATTCAGGAAAGGCCCTTGCCTTAAAAGCGTTCGAAGTCCTTGTCGTTGCGATCGCCAGACTCCCTCATGTTGAGCGAAAGGCCGGCGGTAGTCTTTCGCGCAACGGTTTTAGGCTCGTGATCGACTACCGCATCGCGAAGCTTCTCGAGTGACCGGTCGGGACGCGCGCCCACTTGGCGCCTGGAGTCTGTCTCGCTGGTGCGGAAGAACCCAAGAGCGCCAACCAGTTGATCCGACTGGCCGGTCAGTTCTTCGGTCGTCGATGCCATTTCTTCGGCCGCCGATGCATTCTGCTGAATCACCTTCTCAAGCTGCTGCAGTGCTTTGTTGATCTGCTCCGATCCTGCGTCCTGCTCCTTGCTCGCGGCTGTGATCTCCTGTACTAGCTCCGCGGTCTTCTGTATGTCCGGAACCAATTTCTCAAGCATTTCGCCGGCTCTTTCAGAGACTCTAACTGTGGTGTTCGACAGCTGGTTGATCTCGGCCGCCGCCCGCTGACTGCGTTCGGCCAGCTTGCGCACCTCGGCTGCCACAACCGCAAAACCCTTGCCATGTTCACCGGCCCGGGCTGCCTCGATAGCGGCATTCAAAGCCAGTAGATTGGTCTGCCGTGCAATCTCCTCGATGATCGAGATCTTGCTGGCAATCTCCTTCATTGCGCTAACCGCTTCGAGCACACACTTGCCGCTCTCTTGAGCGTCATTCGCGGATTTAGCGGCAATCTTGTCCGTTTGCTGAGCGTTGTCGGCGTTCTGCTTGATGTTGGAACCCATCTCTTCCATCGAAGAAGAGGCTTCCTCGGCCGATGCCGCCTGTGCGGTGGCACCATTTGATACCTGCATCGAGGCTGTGCTGATCGCTCGACTGGCGCTTGCCACTTCGGCAGCGATGGTGCGGATCTCGTTCACAGTTCGAGTGAGCCCGCCGGTCATCGAACCGAGCGCCTGCATCAGCTTGTCCTTGGTCGACCGCTCCCGCACCGACACCGTCAGATTCCCTTGTGCAATCTCCTCAGCGGCATGGGTAACTTCGTCCATAGTGGCAATCAGCGAGTTCAGATTGTTCTTGATGGTATTGAACTCCCCGTGATAGGTGTCGCTTATCTGCGGTGGCAGATCGCCCTTACTGATTCTGTCGACGTAGTTCGCCGCTACGTTCAACGGTCCGATTACGGCGTCGAGCGTGCCGTTCACACCTTCCACTATCTTTCTATAGCCGCCTTGAAACTGCGCGGCGTTACCGCGAGTGGTGAGCTTCCCGGCCACCGCGGCGCAGGTGAGCATTTCCGACTCTTTGACCAGCGAGCGCAGACTCTCCACCATTGCCGCAAAGCTCTTGCCCAGCAAGTCCCGGTCCGACTTTGAGTTGACCTCAACCGTCAAGTCGCCGGCAGCCATCTTCTGAGCCAGTTCGGCGCGTTCCCTGATTACGTCGGCCATCACGCGGAAGGCCCGGGCCAAGGCGCCCAGTTCATCCTTGGTGTCAAGCTCCACCCTTACATTTACATCACCCAAAGCGAGTTGCTCGGCGGCCGTTTGCATCTCACGCAACGGCTTCCCAATGAGTCGCGACAGCAGAAGTCCGAGTCCTACGGCCAGCAGTACGCCTACACCAATGCAAATGAGAACCTTGGTTCGGGTGGCAGCTGCCGCCGATTCATTACCCTTTTCCGACTCCCCCGCCACGCGGACGTTAATATCAATGAGCTCGCGCAGGTATTTTCGGGCCTCGGTTTGAGCCGCGCGCGCCTCGCCGTCGGTTAGCGTCAGGGCCTCCCGATCCTGTCCATTCAGAGAGTAATCAATGACCTTCTCCCGCAACCGCTTGTACTGCTCGAATGCGGTAGTGAACTTCGCGAATACGTCCTGCTCTCCTTTCTCCATTCTTGACTTACTGTACGCCGCCATATATTCCTCGGTTCTCTTGGTTTCAACCGAGATGATGTTGGCATACTCACGCCGCTTCGCGCGGTCTTTCTCGCCTATCATGCTGCGGACTTCGGTGCGCGCGACCAGAAAGGATGCGTTGGCATAGCCGAGATCCCGGATTGGAATCAGATTGTCGGTGTACAGGCCCTCTGCCCGAACTTTCATGTCGCTGATTCCGGATAGCCCCACCCAGCCGATCAGCGCGGCGATCAAGGCTACCAGAACAAAACCAGCTTGGAGTTTGGTAGCGATTTTGAGATCGTTAATCCGCTTCATAGCGCCCCCCTTGTTCCGCTGGCGGTCGCCGGCTTCGTCGCATTCACCGGCAGTTCCGTCGATTGAACCGCTGACGCTTCTTCGGCTGAGAAAACGCGGTCAATGTCGAGAATCATGATGAACTGACCGTCTCTCTTCCCCATTCCCTTGATGAAATCGGTCCGTATCTGAGTGCCCATCGTCGGGGCGGGCTGAATCTGGTCCGGCTCGAGGTCAACTACTTCTTCCACCGAGTCCGCCAGGGCGCCGATCACTGTCGATTCGCCTTCGATCAACATCTCCATTACGACGATGCAAGTGTTGACGGTCTTCTCGGTTCTGGACATCTCAAAGCACAGCCGCAGATCCACCACCGGCACGACATTGCCGCGCAGATTGATCACTCCACTCATAAAATCCGGTGTTCGTGGAATTTTCGTGACGCTGGTAAAATCCAGCACTTCTCGCACCTTCGACACGTCCGTCGCAAACACTTCGCCGCCTAATTTAAAGGTCAAGTACTGCCGCGTATCTGTGATGTCGGTAACGCTCATGATTCTTCTCCTGTCTGCATTCCGGGTCGCGGCGCAGCCCTTAAGAACTGCGCCGGCAAACCACTAGAAGCGTTCGAATTCCTTATCCCGGCGGTCGCCCGAGTCCTTCAACTTCAGCGCCACTCCGTTCTTGCCGCTTTTTATCGAGCCCCCTGCCGGCGAATTACCGTGACCCACGGCTTCGTGCAGACGGTTTAGCGATTTGACGGGCCTGCTGCCGCCGGACGGTCGCGTCGCAAGGGCTGGCGCCGCCGTCTCGCCGGTCTTGAAGAATCCGAGTGCGCCTATTAGCTGGTCAGCCTGGCCGGTCAGTTCCTCGGTGGTCGACGCCATTTCCTCCGCTGCCGAGGCGTTCTGCTGAATTACCTTTTCCAACTGCTGAAGCGCCTTGTTGATCTGCTCGGAACCGGTATCCTGCTCGCGGCTCGCGGCTGTGATCTCCTGCACCAGTTCGGCTGTCTTCTGAATATCCGGGACCAGCTTGTCGAGCATCTCCCCGGCTCTCTCAGACACTTTTACCGTCGTGCCAGAAAGGTGATTGATCTCACCGGCCGCTTTCTGACTGCGCTCTGCCAGCTTGCGGACTTCAGCCGCCACCACGGCAAATCCCTTCCCGTGTTCTCCGGCCCTTGCCGCTTCGATGGCTGCGTTCAATGCGAGCAGGTTGGTTTGGCGGGCAATCTCCTCGATGATCGAGATCTTGCTGGCAATCTCCTTCATCGCGCCCACTGCCTCCAGCACGCATTTGCCGCTCTGCTGGGCGTCCATGGCGGACTTAGTGGCGATTTTATCGGTCTGCTGAGCGTTGTCGGCGTTTTGCTTGATGTTGGAAACCATCTCCTCCATTGAGGACGATGCCTCTTCGGCCGACGCCGCCTGGGCGCTCGCTCCGTTCGATACTTGCACCGATGCCGAACTGATGGCCTCGCTGGCAGATGCAACCTCCGTCGCGATGGTGCGAATATCGGTGACCGTCCGCGTGAGGCCGCCGACCATGGCGATCAGTGCCTGCATCAGCTTGTCCTGCGGAGACCGCTCGTGCAGTACCACTGACAGGTCGCCCTGGGCGATCGACTCGGCAGTGCGGGTTACGTCATCCATGGCGGCGATTAATGCATTCAGGTTGTTCTTGATCGTGTTGAACTCGCCATGATAGGTGTCGGTGATGGGAGACGGATTGTCGCCCTTGCTGATGCGGTCCACGTAGTTGGCGGCGACATTCAGCGGGTTAATCACCGCATCGAGAATCGCGTTCACGCCGCGAACGATGCCGGCATAGGCGCCCTGAAACTGGTCGGCCTGTCCGCGTTCCGCCAACCGGCCTTCTTTAGAAGCATCGGTAAGGCGCATCAACTCCTTCTGCAGCGCTTGCACCACCGTTCCTACGTTGTTTACTGCCTGCTTCATCTTTTCGTGGTCGCCCTTGAAGGTCTGGGTGATTACCTCGTCTATCTTGCCTCCCGAGATCTGCGCCAGGATGCGATTACCCTCCCCGATCGGCAGCAAAATCGCATCAAGCATGGCATTCACACCGCGGACGATGTCGGCATAGGCCCCCCGAAATTGCTCAGGCTTCCCGCGCTCAGACAGCTGGCCGTCGCGCGACGCGTCCGTCAGGCGCATCAGTTCCCGCTGCAGACTCTGCACCACGATGCCAACGTTGTTCACGGCCTGCTTCATTTTTTCGTGATCGCCCTTGTAGGCCTGCGTGACAAGTTCGTCGATCTTGCCGTCCGAGATCTGGCCCAGGATCCGATTACCTTCCCCAATCGGCAGCAAAATCGCATCGAGCATGGCATTCACGCCGCGAACGATGTCGGCATAGGCCCCACGAAATTGCTCCGGCTTCCCACGCTCGGCCAGTTGTCCGTCGCGCGAGGCCTCAGTCAGGCGCAGCAGTTCCTTTTGCAGGCTCTGAACCACCACGCCAACATTGTTGATTGCCTGCTTCATTTTCTCGTGATCGCCCTTGTATGTCTGAGCAATCAGTTCGTCAATCTTGCCGTCGGAGATCTGGGACAGAATGCGGTTCCCTTCACCGATCGGTAGCAGGATCGCGTCGAGCATGTCATTTACGCCGCGGACTATACCGGCATAGGCGCCGCGGAACTGTTCTGGTTTGCCGCGCTCAGAGAGCAGTCCGTCGCGCGATGCGTCGTTCAACCGCATCATTTCCCGTTGCAGGCCCTGGATCACGATGCCGACATTGTTCACCGCGAGCTTCATCTGCTCGTGGTCTCCCCGGTAGGTGTGTGCGACCAATTCGTCGATCTTGCCGTCGGAAATTTGTGCCAGAATGCGATTGCCTTCCCCGATCGGCAGCAGGATCGCGTCCAACATTTCGTTGATGCCCTGAACCATTTCCCGGTGAGCGCCTTGAAACTGGTCGGCGTTCCCTCGCTCATTCAGGCGGCCTTCTCGCGACGCCTCAACCAGGCGAGCGATCTCACGCGACACCGCAGCCGTACCGCCGTCTTTCGACGCCACCGTGCGACCGCCGCCGGCGCCTGCGTGCCCGGCCCTCTTCTTCGGTTCTACTCTTGATGCCATTGGTAATCCTTCCGGTTATGTGTTTTTGATTTGATGCCCGTCGACATACTTGTCCGGGCCGTCGGGACGGCCGCTATTCGCTCCGGCCTGAACGATGTTTTGCACCAGGCGGTGCGGGTCGAGAATAAGAGCCACTGTCCCGTTGCCGAGGATTGTTGCTCCAGAGACTGCTTGCACGTTGCGGTAGAGGCGGCCCAGGCCCTTAATCACCGTCTGATGGTCACCAAGTACCTGGTCGACGACGAACCCGTAGTGTCCATGATCGGTTTCGACAACCATGATCTGCTCGATATCCGGCTGCGGACAGTCCATGCGGAAATGCTCGCTCAACCGGATGTATGGAATGAGTTCGCCCCGGACATTAGCCAGATGCTTCCCATGTGCTTCGTGGATCTGGCGCCGCGTCAGTTCAACGCATTCCAGGCTGTTTGCCAGGGGGAGGACAAAATGGGTGTCTCCAACACGCACAAGGAGACCGTCAATTATGGCGAGGGTCAATGGAAGACGCAGCGTCACAACCACACCCGCACCCGGTTTGCTCGCGACATCAATGGATCCCCGCAGTGCTTCAATGCTCCGGCGGACGATGTCCATGCCGACTCCGCGCCCTGAGACCTCGGTCACCTGACGCGCAGTCGAAAATCCGGGAGTCAGGATCAGGGAAAGGATTTCCGGCTCAGAAAGCCTCGCGCTCGCGTCGATCAAGCCCTTCTCGACGGCCCGCGCCCGTACCGCATCGACATCCAATCCACGCCCGTCGTCGCTGATTCGGATCAGCACACTCGCTCCGGCGTGACGCGCCGAGAGATGGATATTGCCGCCACCCGGTTTGCCGGCCTGCTCGCGCTGCTCACGAGTTTCGATTCCATGGTCCATACTGTTGCGGATCAAGTGCACCAGCGGATCATTCAGTTGGTCGATGACCGTCTTGTCCAATTCGGTCTCGGCGCCCTCCACCGTAAGTTCCACCTGCTTGTTCAACTCGGTGCCCAGATCGTGCACCAGACGGCGAAAACGATCAAAGGTGGTCTTTAGCGGGAGCATGCGGATACTCATTGAGTTCTCCCGCAGCGACGCCGTAAGCCGGTCCACGGATTCAGAGATCTCAAGGATGTCGGGATCGTCTTTCCGCGCTGCCACTTCGCTCAAGCGCGCCTGCACGGTCACCAACTCACCCACCAGGTTGACCAGTTGATCAAGTCTTTCGGCCGATACGCGAATGCTCGTTGTGGCACCCGATTGGGGAGTGCTCGCCCGCGCCGCCAAACCCGGCGCCGCCCCCTCGATTGCCGCCTGCGTCGGCTTCGGTCCCGCGTCCGCAAGTAGCTCGATGGTCAGTTCACATTCGTCTTCGACAAAAATGAAGACATCGCGAATGGCGTCAATCGCGACCCTGGCGTTTAGCTCAAGGTCCCAGGCCAGGTAGCAGCGCTCGGCATCGAGTTCTTCGAACTTCGGAACCAACGCCATGTCCAACTGAATCGTGAGTTCCCCAAGCGCTCGCAATTCACCCAAAAGCATCAGCAAATTCGTGCCGTTCAAAGCCACGTCGGGCTCGGGACGAAAGTGGACTCGCCAATGCTGGACCGCGCCCTGCGGTTCGCTGACGGCCACCTCCGCTGCTGTCACCGCCACTTCGACGTTCCCGAGACCGGTGAGGGCCCGGAGTTCTTCGAGGATGCTCGCGGTCCGCGCATGGTCCACTACACCTTGACCCGCGTCCTCGTCGAGCATCGATCGAATCTGATCGCCACCCGCCAGAGTGAGATTGATCAGGTCCGCGGTTGCCGCCAGACTCCCGGTGCGGATCTGATCGAAGGCTGTCTCCAGGCCGTGGGTGAAGCCTGCGATATCGTCAAAGCCGAACATCGCCCCCGAGCCCTTGATTGTGTGGAGCGCCCGGAATGCCCGTCCCACCGACTCGCGGTCGTCGCGGTGCGCGTCCAGCTCAAGCAGCGCCGACTCCAACTCGATGAGTAACTCTCGAGCCTCTTCCTGAAAGGCCTGTTTGTACTTATCGATCATCCGATCACCTTCTTGATCACCGCCACCAACTGTTCCGGGGCAAACGGCTTCACGATCCAGCCCGTCGCCCCGGCCGCTTTACCTTCGAGCTTTCGGGCCGGCTGCGACTCGGTGGTCAGCATGATGATCGGGAGGCCCTTGCAAGCGGGATTCGCTCTCAGGCCGCGAATAAGACCTAGACCGTCGAGGTTGGGCATGTTGAGATCGGTGATGACCATGTTCACGGCGGCCGTCACTTTGGTCAGTGCGTCTCTCCCGTCCACGGCTTCGATTACCGCGTATCCAGCGCTGATCAAAGTAAACCGGACCATCTGTCGAACACTTGCCGAATCGTCAACTGTCAGAATCACTTTTGCCATGGATCGTGCTCAGGAGGGCTGCCCCGGAAAGGAATCAAAACCGGCTTGCCGGGCGGTCAGCAAAGCGGTTTGCGAAATTCGACTGACGCTAACGGTGCGGCCGCAATTTGATGCAGCCCGCGCAAAAGCCCACAACAACTGCAGGTTTGTAATGTCGATCTCTTCCACCGCATCGAGATCTAGCGTCAGATTGACGGAGCTTGTAAGCCCCTCGACCAGCAGTTTCTTTAGTTCCGCCGCCGTGGAGACGTTGCACACGCCTTCCAGCCGGATGAGTGAGGCCGTTTCGTTTCGTTCGATCGATGCCGCCAAGAGTTATCTCCTCGGATGGTCTTGAAGACGCCGTAGCAGCGTAACTTCGGGTCTGGCATCGCCCTGCCGGGGCCCACGGAAATCCCTCCGTCTGAGGCCCTTATCGACAAACCGCAGCGTTTTTTAACAAAAATATCTCCAGGACTAAAAAGGGGGTCCACGATGGCAATCAACCGGGAGGTAGGGCCTGCCGCCATGCGCGTCAGACAGCCGGCGTCGCACGCGGAGTAGAAAGGGTCTCCCGACCCGTTTGAGGATGGCAAAGGGAGCTAAGCGTAAAGGGGGAACGTGCGAAGGGAGCCAGGTTCTAGCGCGGCAGCATCTCAACCAGCGTGATGCGAAAAGCGCCCAGATCGTCAGCAAAACTGAGAGTTTCAGACAAATTGCCTCCGCAGATCCGAAGGCTATAGTCACTACCCTCAACTACCGAAGGTAGCGAAAATCCAACACCTGGCGGCAGTAACGGCTTGAGATTTCCGGCAATCACGTTGGTTAATTCGCCCAGGCCATCGCGCGCATCATCGACGTCGACGGCGGCTCCAACGACATCAGCCGCGCACCCCACGGCATCGCCTGTTCAGCCGAGCATTCTAGTAGTAGAGCGCCCTTCCAGGCGCCAGCGTAGTACACCGCCCCCATGAACGCCCCGCTAACGTACGGCAAGTCACCCGCGACTGGATGAAGCGTCACGCCGAGCATCGTTTCGTAGACCGATGCTGCCACAGTCGAGATGCCATCACGATAGGGCGCAAGCGGGAAGGTCGACGTCATGTTCGGGCTCCGATGGGATTCTTCTGGTAGGCAATGCTATTGCGGATCGCTACGCGCGACAAGCCGGCCTCCATGTTGAAGGTGGTCTCGCTCGCGCCTAGCAGCAGATAGCCTTCCGCGGTAAGCGTCTCCCGGATTCCTGTAAGGATCGTCTGGCGCGTGGGAAGGTCGAAATAGATGAGAACGTTGCGGCAGAAGACAATGTCGAATGGACCCATTGCACGTAGGTTCTGTCGAAGATCGAGAGGGGCGAAACGGACCAGGCGGCGAACCTCGTCCTTGATCTGCCAGTCCAAGCCTGCGCGCTCGAAATACTTCACCAGAAGCGGCGCCGGTAGCCCGCGGTTAATCTCAATTTGCAGAAAACGCCCTGCCTTGGCCCGGTCGAGAATTCGCGACGAAAGGTCGGTGCCAAGGATATCGATTTTCCAGTTCCCGTAACCCGCCTCCAGCAGCAGCATCGCCAGGCTGTAGGGCTCCTGCCCCGACGAACAGGCCGCGCACCAAACCCTCAGCGTGCGCGTCGACTCCTGCTGCCGGGCCATCCGCGGCAGTATCTCGGTTTTGAATCCCTCGAACACTGCCGGATCGCGGAAGAACAATGTCTCATGCGTCGTCATGCACTCAGCAATCCGCCGCCGCATCGCTTCCGGTACACCCTTCCGCAAACGCCCGCATAACTCCCCGAGCGATCGAAGCCGTTCGTCCCGCAACAGCGGATTCAGCCTCGATTCGAGCAGATAGAGCTTGTCCTGGCCCAGCGCAATTCCAGTAGCTTCCTGTACATATTTCGCGAGAAACGCATAATTGTTGGCGCCAAGTGGCTCCGCATCCATAGTGCCGCCGCGTTTTAGGATTCCTTCGTTCGCTTCCATGGTCTACCCGCTTACCCTCCGGAGAACCTCCGGCACAATCTGCCGCAACGGGAGAACACAATCTGCCAAGCCTGCCCGGGCGATCGCACCCGGCATACCCCAAACCACGCTGGTGGCCTCATCTTGGACAATGCCGAAAGCTCCCAGCGAATGTAGTTTCTCGACGCCGCGGAGACCGTCATGGCCCATCCCAGTCAAAACCACCGACAGAACGTCAGCGCCATAATTCTCCGCTAGCGACTGGAAGAGAACATCCACCGATGGACGGCACGAGTTCTCGTGCGGACCCTGACTGAGCGACATAACATACGTCTGTCCCTGGCGGCGAACTTCCATGTGAAAATTGCCCGGGGCCACAAACCCATTTCCTGGTACAACGGCCGCGCCGTCCTCAGCTTCGTGAATTCTCAGCGGACTGGACGCTTGCAGGCGCTCCGACAATAATATGCCAGGACCTGACCGGAAAGCGCTCGCGCCTACCGCCGCTCCGCCAGCCCCTTCAGAATGGCCGCCTGATCTTCGTTCGAGTTGATCGACGACGCCGACCGCGACACCTCGCGTAGCGTCTCTGCATCCGCGTCCGGCCGCGCAAGAACCGCCATCAATACCCGCCGCTGCTCGCCCGACGAATGGATCGTGTTCACTGCCGCGAAAAAGGCGCGCCGCACATTCTCCTGATTCACCGGTCCCCCGGCAGCCTGTAGCAGAACATGACTCTTGTCCTCATCGGAGTTGATCGTCAAAGCCTGCCGCAGCACCTCGCGCAAAGTCTCGGCATTCTTACCATCGGCTTCGATCAATGCCTCCAGGCACCGGCGACGCTCGCCGTCCGAATGAATCGACGACATCACCCGGCCGGCCTCCCGCAGCATCTCTTCCCCGCCCTTGAAGCCCGCTGCCGACGCAATGAGAACCTTCGCCTTATCTTCATCTGAATTCATTGAAACGGCCGTCCGCAACACGCGCGTCACCGTGGCCGCGTCATCGCCCTGCACACTGAGAATCATCGACAGCAGGCGGCGGCGATCGTCATCGGAATGGATCGTTCCTGCCGCTTCAAACAGCGCGTCAGGTAGACGTTGCTTCGCCGCCTGCGCGGCCTGCATCAGTACCGCCGTCTTATCGTCGTCGGAATTCATCTGGCCCGCTGACTGGAAGAGGCGGCCCAAGGCTGGCTCATTCACCACTCCCAATTCCATCGCCTGCGTCAGGATG
Source organism: Bryobacterales bacterium (assembly GCA_038212445.1). Taxonomy (GTDB): domain Bacteria; phylum Acidobacteriota; class Terriglobia; order Bryobacterales; family Bryobacteraceae; genus TMP-7. Next base: position 51,631 of record JBBQUM010000026.1, on the reverse strand, counting down.
TGACGCCGGTCATCATCAGAGTGAATGGTGTCCACCAGGGCGAGCACTTGCGCGTCCAGACCTCGTCCGCGATAGCGGTCGTGAACATTGTCGAAAAACTGGCGCTTATCTCCGTCCGAAGGCATCTCGCCCGCGATCTTCAACACGCGGCGCAGTTGGTCGGTGTTCAATTGCGACACCCCCAGAACCTCTTCGAGATACTGCCGCTTCACATCAGTCCGCCGAATCGTGCGGATGTCCTCGATCGTGCTGTCCAGGCCTTTCTCCCGAATCATCCGCGCCGTGCGTTCCGGTATATCCCGGCCCTGCTCGCGCACCCATTGCGGAAGCAGCGTCGACAGAAACCGCCGGCCGTCACCGTCAAACGACCGCTGGATGCCACCCGAGTAATACCGCCGGTGGATCACGCCCTGTTCATCAGCTTCAATCTCAACACGCCGTCCGTTCCAGCCATCTGACTGCGACACAATCAGCATCGCGCCCGGCGACATGTGCTCAACATCCTGGTCATCGCGTGTGAACTCGATCTCGCCGCGTGTTTTCATTTCGCGCCGGTGCGTCCCATCTGACTCCACCCACGTGTTATCAAAATTCGAGAACCCGAGCAGCCGTCCAAACGGCGCGCCCTGCGTAACCAGCAGCAACAGTGCCAGTCCGGCCAGCAGCACCAGCGGCTCAGAAACCGCCGTCACCCGGTTGCGTGAACGGTCGAGCAACGTCTCCAGGCGCGCGAAAATCTCTTTGCGCCGGCCGGCTCCAGTTGCCAGAATCGGTGCCGCTCTCTGCGTTCCCAACTCAGCCAGCCGAGCCAGTGAACTGGCGTATTGCTTGGCCTCGCCGGACTGCGCCACCACCCAGTCATCGCACGCCAGCTCGCGCTCGCGTTCAATCTGCCGCCCAATCCAATACACCGCCGGCTGAAAGAAGAAAATCGCCCGGATGATCCGTTCGGCCAGCGCCATCCAATCGTCATTCCGCCGTAGATGCGCGGATTCGTGCAGCAGGACATAGTGCATCTCCTCCGCACTCAGGCTCTCCACCAGCCGCCGCGGCAGCAAAATCGCCGGACTCCGATAGCCCACCGCCATCGGCATCCCGATTCGCTCAGAAACCAGCAGGTTCACCGCCCGGTCATGCCTCACCGGCATCGGCAGGTCGGCCGCCACCGCCTTGCGCTTCAACCGGCGCACCACCCAATACCCAATGGCTAGGCGCAGCAATTGGAAAAACGCAAGAGCTACAGCCAGAACGGCAAGAACTGCGGGAAAATCGTGGCCCGAGAACTCAACCACAGGACGCGACAATATCGACGTTCCCGAACCCGCCTCCAGCGCAGACGCCGCCGGAAGTGTTGGCGCCGCCGGCACGTCAGCGGATGACTGCACAACCCGCGCCACGCTGGCTGTGGAACGCATCTCTGACACCGAAGAAACCGAGCGGATGACCGGCCATTTGGGAAGTGGAATTCTCTGCAGAACCGGCAGCAGCAATACGACTACCAGCGTCAAATGCCAGATAGCCAAACGTGTCGCCGCACTTACCCTCGGCAGGTCGCGCATCACCAGCCACACCAGCGCCGTCAGTACAATCCCCTGCCACCATCCGTTGAGTAATGCCTCAAAGACTGCGTTCATTATTCGGCCTCCTCAATCATTCGCCTCAGTCGCTTGAGTTCACCTGTATCCAACTTCTCGTGCTTCAGAATGTTCAGCACCAATTGCTCTGCCGACCCTTCGAAAAAACGGTTCAACAACAACCGCAATGCGCTCTGCTGCGCCTGCTCGCGCGGCACGCTGGGAGCATAATGAAACGCCCGCCCGTCTTTCTTGTGCTTCACGTATCCTTTTTCTTCAAGAATGCGTAGCGTGGTGAGGACGGTGTTATAGGCAAGTGGCGGCTCGTCCGGCAAAGCGTCGAGGACGTCGTTGACGCTGCTCGCGCCGCGCGCCCACAAAACGTTCATCAGCCGGACTTCAGCCTCGGTCAATGTTGAAGATTTCTTGCGTGCCATTCTTAACTCTTAAAGAATTAATAGCACGATGCCGGAGGCGCGTCAACTATAGAATTAGGTGTTTCGTCACCCGGTACAGTTTACTGCCCGCCGAGTGCCTCTCGCGGCGATACCCGCGACGCCCTCGACGATGGCACAAGACCCGCGATCAGCGCCACTGCCACCAGCACCACCGTCACCGCCGCGACAGTCCCGGCGTGAAAGGCGGGAACATGGAACAGCACTGACTGCATCGCCCGGCCGGTGCACCACGCCGCTCCGATGCCGGCGACGGTCCCCACCGCCAGCAACCTCAGCGCGATGCCCAGAAACTGACTTCGGATCTGCGCCGGCCGCGCACCCAACGCCATACGCACTCCGATTTCCCGCCGCCGCTGCGAAACCGAATAGCTCAGTACTCCGTAAACGCCGATGGCGGTCAGCAACAGCGCGATCGCAGAAAACGCTGCCGCCAGCATCGCCGGAGAACGGCGCGCCACCAGGCTGTCCGATACCCTCGTCTGCATCGAGCGGACGTCGGTCACCGGAAGGTCGCGGTCCATCTCACGCACCACCCTCTGCAACACCACGCTGAGTGCCTCGGGTTCAAGATTCGTGCGCAGCGCCACGTACAACCGGTTATCGGCTCGGAAAGCCAGCGGGTAGTACACCGCACCTTGGGCTTCATCTTCTGGACCCGCCTGCTTCACCGAGCCCACTACGCCCACCACGGTAAAAACATCGGCTTCCTTACCAGCAGAGCCGCCTTCAAACAGCTGCTGCCCAATCGGATTCTGCTGGGGCCAGTAGTAGCGGGCGAAATCTTCGTCAACCACGCACAATCGTTCCGCGCGATGATTGTCATCGTCGGTGAGAAAACGCCCTTGCCGCAGCGGTAGTCCCAACGTCTCAAAGTAATTGCCTCCCACCGAATACGAATAATGCCCGCGCGGAGCTTCGCCCGGTCGCCGCGCGTAGCCCTTAACGGTGGCGGCGCTCTTACCGTTGTGCCCGCTGAGCGGCATGTTCGTCACCACTGCTGCCGACACCACGCCGGGCTGTCCGCGCAGTTCGGCCGACAAACGCTCGGTGAAACTCAGCAGCGCAGCTACACTCGGATAGGACTTTCGCGGTAGAGAAATCTGTCCGGTAAGAAGATGATCCGCTCTGAAACCCGGTGCGATGGCCATAGCCTGTTGCAGGCTCAACGACAGCAATCCGGCTCCCGAAAGCATCACAAAGGCCAGCGCAATCTGCACCACCACGAAGCCGTGCCGCAGGCGTTGCGCCGAGCGGCTGGACGTTCCTCCACGGCCCTCTGCCTGTAATGCGTCCGCCAGGTGGAATCGCAGATGGAACCACCCAACCGGAGCCGCCAGAACCAGTGCCAGCACGAGCGTGCCGAATAGCCCCGCCCATGCCAGCCGCGCGTTAAACACAATCTCGCCGCCGAGCGGCAAACGGTCTGCGCCCAGCCACGACACCAGGCGAACGCCCGCCGCGCCTAACCCCAGCCCCAACAGACCTCCGAAGACTGCCAGCAGCGAGGTTTCCGCTACGATGTCATTCAGCACCTGCCGCCGGCCTGCGCCCAACGCCTTGCGAACCGCCAGTTCCTTCGAGCGACCGTTGGCGCGAATAAGCAGCAGGTTGACGAGGTTCACTGTGCCGATCAACAGCAGCGTGAACACGCCGGCCTGGAGCAGCAGCAATACCGGCCTTACCGACGCCACGTGATCATCTCGCAGTCCGGTGACCACTGAGCGGAACCCCGCATCCGCCATCATCTTCGCCGCCGGATCGTCCACCTCTAGCGTCGCGTTCTGTGTATCGATCTGCGCCTGCGCCTCGGTTATCGTCGCGCCCGCACTCAACCGGGCGATCATATGCCTCGAGTTCCCGCCGGAATGCCGCTCGCCGGGCATCCTCGCCGCAGCATTCGACAACAGCGGAAAATAAAGCTTCGCGGTCGAAGACAAGAATCGGAACCCGGGAGGCAGAATACCGACCACAGTTATCGGCAGGCCTTCCACTCGAATCTGCTTGCCCACAATGCCCAAGTCGCCATTCAAATGCTCACGCCAATAGGAATCGGTCAGGATCGTGACCTGATCGTTCTTGTACTCCATCTCCGCTTCCGTGAACTCGCGCCCCCGGGTCGGGAAAACGCCAAGCGTGGCAAAGAAGCCCGGCGTCACGCGCAGCACAGGCACACGCTCTGTAGCGCCCGTATCACCGGCGATCGCGGTGCCCGGATTGTAGAGCGCAATCCCGGTCAATGCCGGAATATGGCCGCGTCGCTCATAGTAGTTGGTGATAGAAGACCCGTCACGGTCCACACCGGCCTTCGGATAAGTGTTGTAAATCGTCACCAGGCGGTTGGCGTCCGGGAATGGCAACTGCCTCACCACAATCGAATCCAGGACCGCGAAAATGGTCAGGTTCGCGCCGAGACACAGCCCCAGCGTCAACAGCGCGGTTGCCGTGAACCCTGGCGACTTGCGCAGCAGTCGCAGCGCAAACCGCACATTGCGCTGAAATTCGTCGATGATGCTGAGCCCCCGTGCCTCGCGGCAGTCGATCTTCACGCCGTCGAGACTGCCAAATTCCAGACGCGCACGTCGCGTCGCTTCGTCCTTGCTAACGCCTGAGCGGACCAGGTCTTCGGTGTATTGCTCGATGTGGAACCGCAGTTCCTCGGTCATGCCGTCTTCAAAGTGACGGCGTCCTGAAATGGCTCTGAACACCGAACGCAAGCGGTCGAACATATTCACACCTCGATCGTTTAAACTTCGTCCGGCGTCGCCTTCAAGGCGGTGGAAATCGCCGTCGCCAGCCGGTCCCAGCCGGCTGTTTCCTCACGCAAACGGCGCCGCCCTGCCGGCGTCAGAGTGTAGAACTTCGCGCGACGGTTGTTGTCGCTCTGGCCCCACTCCGCCGCAATCAGAGCCTGGTGTTCCAAACGGTACAGCGCGGGATAGAGTGACCCTTGCGGAATGTCGATGGCTTCGCCCGAAATTTGCTTGATCCGGAGCAGCACGCCATAGCCATGCAACGGCTTGAGCGACACCGCCTTCAAAATCAACATGTCCAGTGTTCCGGGAAGCAGGTCTGCCGTTTTGTTCAAAAGAGCGTCTCCTAGACTAGCTAGGAGTATGCTGGACGCTCTCCTAGTCTGTCAAGGAGAGACTACGGCTCTCCACGAGGGAAAGTTCCCGTGTTCTTTTGAAGAAGCCTGGGCTGGCGAGTCTAATCCGCCGAGCGGCGGCCGCGACTGCCCGACTGCGCCGTCTCTTCTATCTGCTGGGCCACAGCGGGCGCAGGCAACACGACGCGGGTTCCAGGTGTCCTACGACGCCGGTCTGCTACCCGCCACTGCCCTCCGCTGAACGCCTCAAACGGAATTGCGCTCACCGGCAACAACTCGCCCATCGGGACGGCCACCGGTACAGTCGCTGTCGCCGGTTGCTCCGCGTAGCGATACAAGAGCGCTCCGGCGCTGATGCTCAGCAGCCATGCAGCCAGCATCCCCAGCGCGTTCATCCCCGCCGAGACCGGCCACAAGTGATATACAACCGCGTTCACCACCAGGCATACCGGATAGTGGATGAGGAACACCGAATAGGAGATACTGCCGAGAAAGGTGACCACTCTGCTGGTGCTCCAGCGAGGTGCGTAGCCGGTAGTGGTCGCGAGCACCACGGCAGTCACTCCCGCCACCAAAATGCGCGCACGCCATTCCACCGTCAACGCCGCTGCCACAAAAACCGCTAGCAAAATCGTCCACCACACCTTGCGCCCGCGCGTCGAGATCCATCGCGCAACTACGCCCAGACCGTAGGCGCCAAAGAAGTAGGGAGCCCAGATGTCGAGCGCCGGATTGCGGTTGATCCAGAACAACGACACGCCAGCGAGCGCTCCACAAATGCACACCGCCAAATTCTCATTGCGCTTGCCGAACTTCGATACTCCCCACAGCACCAGAACCAGCAGCACGTACAGCTGAAAATCAATAGCCACGTACCAAACGCCTGCCGACAACGCCTCTTCGCCGGCGATGTCCTGCAGGAAAAACACGTGCGCGACGACTTGCTTCCAGGAAGGAAACGACGGGTTGCCCGGTGAATGAATCAACGACCGGGCAATCACTCCCGCGCACAGAGCGGCCGCCAGTGCCACCAGGTACGGCCTCGCCAGTCGCAGGTAGCGGTTCCAGAATAGGCTCCGCAGTTCGATGCCACCCGCTTCCATCTTCGTGAACAAGGAGTTCGCCGCCAGAAAACCGCCCAGCACTAAAAACGCCTGCACCGCCATCCGCGCTTGGTTGTAGAGCCAGTCGAAAGTTCCTGGAGCATGTGGATACACCACATCCGACATCGGCCCGTAAAAAGCCAGGTGGTGCCAGACGATCAACTGCGAAGCCACCGCCTTGATGGCGTTGACGATCGGCATTCTAGGGCGGAATGACTGCATGATTCGATTGACCGGGCGGCGAGGCTGGCTGGTGTACTCGCGGAAGCGTTGTCAGTTCAATTTTATCGGCTCGGCACCCGCTCGCGCAACGCTGTAACGTGACTTAGGACCTGAAACTCCTGAATATCCACCAAAGTTGACCTGCAAGCCGGCGGAAATGCTTATATACTGCCCGTTGTGAAGCATTTCCTGGCTCAGATTTCCACCGCAGCGATTCTCTGCGCAGTCTCATTAGCAGCCGCCCCCGTCCGCATCATGCTGCTCGACGGCGAGAGCGGCGGTCCTTATCATAAGTGGCAATTGACGACGCCCGTCCTGAAGAAGCAGTTAGAGGAAACCGGACTCTTCCAGGTGGATGTCGTCACGGCCCCTCCCGCCGACGGCGACTTCAGCAGCTTTAAGCCGGATTTCAAAAAGTATCAGGCCGTCGTGCTCAACTACGATGCGCCCGATAGCCGCTGGTCCCAGGACGTCAAAACTTCCTTCGAGCAATATATGAAGGAAGGCGGCGGTTTGGTCGTCGTTCATGCCTCCGATAACGCGTTCCCGGAATGGGCGGCCTTCAACGAAATGATCGGCATCGGCGGCTGGCGTGGACGCACTGAGAAGTCCGGTCCGCTCTGGTATTTCAAGGATGGGAAATTGGTCTCTGACACCACTGCCGGACCCGCCGGCAATCACGGCAATCGCATCCCCTTCCAAGTCGTCGTCCGCGACCCCAACCATCCCATCGTCAAGGGCCTGCCCCCGATGTGGATGCATCAGGGCGACGAACTCTACGGCAAGATGCGCGGACCCGGTAAGAATATGACCGTCCTCGCCACCGCCTTCGCCGACCCCGACAATCGCGGTAGCGGTCACGACGAACCAGTTCTCATGGTCCTCTCCTACGGCAAAGGGCGAATCTTCCACACCATTCTCGGCCACGACGTCAACGGCCTCAGCGCTGTCGATTTCGTCGTCACGCTGCAGCGCGGCACCGAGTGGACCGCCACCGGTAAGGTCACCCAGAAAGTGCCCGCCGCCTATCCCGACGCCAAAACCGTCGCCTATCGCTCTGACTTTGCCGCCATGGATCCGGGCTACAAGAACGGCCTGAATCCTCTCGACAACGCCAACCGCCCCAGGCCGCCTGCACCAGCTAAGTAGTCCAGCTACACTGTTGTTCTTGAACGCGCTGCGGTACGACCTTCGCTACGCCCTCCGGACCCTGGCGAGAACCCCCGGCCTCAGCGCCGTCATGATTCTCTCGCTCGCCATCGGCATCGGCGCCAATACCGCCGTCTTCAGCGTCGTCAACGCACTCCTGCTCAAACCCCTTCCCTACCCCTCACCAGCGCGACTCGCCATACTCTGGTTGCGCGCTCCAGGCGTAAACATCACCATTGACTGGCCATCGCCCGGCCAGTACCACGCCGTCGAAACTCAAAATCAATCGTTCGACAAAATGTCCATCTCGCGCGGCGACATGGCCACCCTCTCCGGTCTTGCACAACCGGAGCAAGTGGAGATCCTCCGGACTTCCTCCAGCCTCTTTGAACTCCTCGGCGCCAAACCGCTGCACGGACGCCTGCTCCAGCCAGAGGACGACGTACCCGGCAAAGCGCCTGTCGCAGTCCTCAGCTTCAACCTCTGGCAGCGCCTCTATAGCTCCGACCCCAATATCATCGGTAAGAGCGTCACCCTCGACGCCGTCGACACTGGAACCGGTGCCGAGCGCAAACGCTATACCATCGTCGGCGTTCTCACCCGTGAGTTTCTCCTGAACGACGAGATCATGCCCACAGTCGTCAGCAACCGGAATCTCGATCTCTTCCTGCCGCTTCCTTTGGACGCCGCCGCCATCAACCGCCCCAACGACGAGAATTACAACGTCATGGCGCGCCTCAAGCCCGGCGTAACCATCACGCAGGCTCAGGCCGACGTCGCCGTTATTGCGAGCCGCATCCGCGAGAAGGACCATCGCGACAATACCTTCACCATCGGCGTTGTGTCTCTGCTCGACCAAGTGGTGGGCGACGTTCGACGCGGTCTGCTGGTGCTCCTCGGCTCTGTCGCGCTCGTCCTCCTGATTGCATGCGCCAATGTGGCGAACCTCCTGCTCGCTCGCGCCAACGGACGCCGCAAAGAAGTAGCGATCCGCACCGCGCTCGGCGCCGGCTGGCATCGCCTCGTACGTCAGTTGCTCACGGAGAGCCTCCTGCTCTCGCTCGCCGGCGGCGCTGCCGGATTGCTGCTCGCCAAACTCAGCCTGAACGTCGTTCGTACAATCAATCCCGGTAACATTCCGCGCATCGACGTCATCGGCATCGATACTGCCGTGCTCGCCTTTACCTTCGGCGTCGCCATCCTCACCGGTATAGCCTTCGGTCTCGCCCCCGCCCTTCGCTCCACCACCATCAACCTCAATAGCGCCCTCAAAGCCGGCGGCAGAAATACGCAGGGCGATGGCGGCTTCCGGTTTTCCCGCCACCGTCTGCGAAATCTGCTCGTGGGCTCGGAACTCGCCTTCTCCCTCATTCTGCTGATCGCCGCCGGACTGCTCATCAGAAGCTTCGTCCGCCTCGAGAGTGTTTCTCCCGGTTTCAATCCGGCCAACACCATCTCCATGCGAATCGGCGCCAGCGCCCGCGAACTCAAGGATCGCGACGCCGCCGTTCAGTTCTATGAACAGTTAGGCGCACAGGTGGCCGCCACCCCCGGCGTCACCAGCCAGGGCGCGACTTCCGTTCTTCCCTTCACCTCCGCCGCCAGTTGGGGACCCATCAACGTCGAAGGCTTTACCCCCGAACCGGGACACGAACTCCAGGTCGACGTCCGCACCGCTACCGGCGGCTACTTTCCCGCCATGGGCATCTCTCTCGTAAAAGGCCGCGTGTTTTCGGACGACGATGTCATGACCAAAGCCCCGCTCGTCATTCTCGTCGACGAACGCTTCGCCCAGCGCTACTGGCCCGGGCAAGATCCCATCGGCAAACAGGTCTGGAACAATCCCACCAGAAAGCGTACGGTAGTCGGCGTCGTCGGAAACGTGAAACAGTACGGTCTCGACATCGACGGACGCCCAGCCGTCTACTACCCGGGTGCTCCCGGCGCGGCGCTCTATCCGCGCCCGTCAGGCGGCTACATGGTGGCCCGCACCACGTCCTCTTCGCCCGCTGCGATCATCGCCGCCATCCACGCGTTTGACCCCACGCTTCCCGTCTACGACATCCGCACCATGGACGATCGTATGAGCGCTTCCCTGGCCCGCCAGCGCTTCTCCACGTTGATGCTCGGCGCCTTCGCCCTCTTCGCGCTGATCCTGGCTTCGGTCGGCGTGTACGGAGTAATGTCCTACCTGGTCACCCAAGGCATGCACGACATCGGCGTCCGCATCGCCTTAGGTGCTCCTCAACGGCAGATTCTGCGCCTGGTCGTCGGCCAAGGCATGACCATCGCCGCCGCCGGCATAATCGCCGGACTCCTAGGTGCCGCCGCACTAACCCGTTTGATGTCGAACCTCCTGTTCGGCATCAGCGCAACAGACCTCGCCACCTTCGTGATCGTTCCCCTGATCCTCGCCGTCGTAGCCTTCGCCTCCACCTACCTCCCAGCCCGCCGAGCCACTCAAATCGACCCACTTTTAGCCCTCCGCGCCGAATAGCGGCATTATCGGCTGGGCTAAGGTAAAATAGCAGATATGGAGATGTTTACCGTATCGTTGGACAATTCGGGCAGAATCGTAGTCCCGGCCCCAATTCGAAAAGAATTGGCATTTACCGCTGGCGAGGAACTGTGCTGCCGCGTTGAAGACGGTGAACTCCGAATTTTTTCGCGACGCCAAGCGATCGAACGCGCCCAGGCTCTGGGTCGCTCGCTAAAACGCCCAGGCATCTCTGAGGTTGACGAGTTCCTCGCAGAACGGCGACGCGAAGCCGAGGCAGAGTTTGCCGACTGAATACCTGCTCGATGCATCGGCGCTTCTCGCCTTTATCCTCGAGGAATCCGGATCCGATTACGTCAGAGGTAAGTTAGACACGGCCTCGATTTCGACCGTCAATCTAATCGAAGTCGTGACGCGCCTAATTCAACGTGGCGTGTCTGAACAAGTGGCCTGGACAACCCTTGTCGACTTGCCCCTTGAGGTCATTTCCGTGAATCAAGAGGTCGCGCGGCATGCTTGTAATCTGGCACGATTCAGTCGGAGCCATGCCCTCTCACTAGCCGATCGTGTGTGTCTTGGAACTGCCCGAAGTCGCAACCTTCTCGTGCTCACCGCAGATCGGGAGTGGGCGAAGCTTGACACTGGCGTCAAGATTCTCCTCATCCGTTAGCGACTGCGAAATTGCCGCCGTAAGACGAACACTCAACGCCTTAAGCCGCTCTTATCTGCCGAAAATCTCGCGCTGACACACCGGCGCTGCCCGTGGATTAACCAGAGGTAGCAACCGCAACAGCACAAAGCGAAGATCTCAAGCCACCCATAGATGCCGAAGTCGTCCCTCAAATCTCGGAAGAACGTCGATAGGCCCCGCCACTGGATCATCCCGACCAGCAACGGCGGCCACAGCATCGCGACGCCCAACATCGCGTACCAATGTTTCCGCTGCGATTCAATTGGCCAGAGAAGTACGAGAGGAGTCCGCCCACAATCAGGAGGTACCCAACCATCTGAATCTCCCCACCGTTTAACCACTGGAGATCCGGTTCGCGCCCGAAGTCCCTGACAGCCTCCGCGACAATCGCCAGAAGCAGCGTAAAGACCAGCGCGATCAACCCAAACAACAAGCGCTGCCACCACGCGACAGTTGCCCCTAATCCCATCCCGAAATATGACTCCCAAGCACTCCAAATGCTTCCTCCGTTGGAATCATACCCACTCGCCCGCAATGCCCGCATTAACCGAATTAATAGAAATCCCCTATTGCATTTGCCTAAGCGATAACTTATCCTTCTAACATAGAGTCTATGATGACGACGAAGCACCTACCGGTCCGCTACACCGTCATCTCCTCTGTTTCCAAGGTTCCGGTTCAGATTATTATCGGGGTCGTCGTTAGCTACCCCGCCTGAACGGTCCTAAAAGAAGAAATTCCGAAGGCCATCGGCGGGGTAAACAGCCCAGCCGGTGGCCTTTCGCTTTTCTGGGTCCAAGATAAGAGTTTTTGACAGGAGAAGTTCGCAACCGATGTCCTCACAACCTGCGCCATTAATGAGCGGCGCGCTCATTCTGCTCGAATGCCTCGTCAAAGAAGGCGTCGACTGCTTCTTCGGCTACCCCGGCGGCGTCACCCTTCCGCTCTATGACGCCATGTACGACCATCCCATCCGTCACGTCCTCGTCCGCCACGAGCAGAATGCCGCCTTCGCCGCCGCCGGCTACGCCCGCTCCACCGGCCGCGTCGGTGTCTGCTGCGCCACCTCAGGACCCGGCGCCACCAACCTCGTCACCGGTCTCGTCGACGCCATGATGGACTCCATCCCCATCGTCGCCATCACCGGCCAGGTCACCAGCAAGCTCATCGGCAGCGACGCGTTTCAGGAAGCCGACACCTTCGGCATCACCCGCTCCTGCACCAAGCACAACTTCCTCGTCCAGCACGTCAACGATCTTCCGCGCATCGTCCACGAGGCGTTCTATCTCGCTTCGAGCGGACGCCCCGGTCCGGTCCTCATCGACATCCCCAAGGACATCTTCCAGGCTCAGTCCCACTACAAGCCCGTCGACGAAATCCATCTCCCCGGCTACAAGGTCTACACCGACGGTCACACCGGACAGATCCGCCGCGCTGCCCAAATGATGTGGGAAGCCGAACGGCCCATGATCTACGCCGGCGGCGGCATCATCCATGCCAACGCCTCCGCTGAACTCCGCACCTTGGCCGAGACTCTCGATGCACCCACCGTCTGCACGCTGATGGGCCTCGGCGCCATGCCCGCCGGCCATCCCAACTACATCAGCATGCCCGGCATGCATGGCTCCTACGCCGCCAACATGGCGCTCACCCACGCCGACCTGCTCATCGCCCTCGGCGTTCGCTTCGATGATCGTGTCACCGGCCGCCTCGCCGCCTTCGCCCCCCACGCCCGCGTCATCCACCTCGATATCGACCCTGCTGAAATCGGTAAAAACCGTACCGCCGACCTCCCCATCGTCGGCGATTGCAAACGCGTCCTCGCCAAGCTGAATAAAGTCCTGGTCGAAATCAAGGGTGAGCACCAGCCCAAAAACGCCGCCAACCGCCAGGCTTGGAACGCGCAAGTCGCCTCCTGGAAACAGGAACATCCCCTGACCCCACCCGACAAGGACGACAAGGAAATCAAACCCCAGCACGTCATCGCTGAAATCGATCGCATCTCCGGCGGCAACGCCATCGTCACCAGCGACGTCGGCCAGCACCAGATGTGGTGCGCTCAGTTCATTCGCTTCAACAACCCGCGCCTCTGGATCAACTCCGGCGGACTCGGCTCAATGGGCTTCGGCCTTCCCGCCGCCATCGGCGCTCAGTTCGCCAACCCCGAGCAACTCGTCTTCTCCGTCGTCGGCGACGGCGGCTTCCAGATGTCGATTCCTGAACTGGCGACAATCGCCAACCACGGCCTGCCTATCAAAATCGTAATCGTCAACAACGGCTACCTCGGGATGGTCCGGCAGTGGCAGGAATTGTTCTATAACAATCGCCTCTCCTCAGTCACCCTCGACAACTTCCCCGACGCCACCATGCTCGCCGGCGCTTACGGCTTCAAGGGCCGCACCGTCGACAATCCTCTCCAACTGCGCTCAGCCCTCGAGGAAGCCGTGGCCGAACACGGACCCTATCTTCTGAATGTCCGCGTCACGCCTTTTGAGAACGTCTATCCAATGGTGCCGGCCGGCGGCGCTATCAACGAAATGGTGCTGCGGCCGCCACAACCGGTCGCGGTGGGGGAATAAGCAATGCTCCAGATCATATCCATCCTGCTCGAGAACAAGCCCGGCGCTCTTATGCGAGTCACCGGACTCCTCACCGCGCGCGGCTTCAACATTGAAAGCCTCACCGTGGCCCGCACCCTCGACCCCGAACTCTCCCGCATGAGCATCGTGGTGGATGTGCAGCCGCAACTCCGCGGTCAGGTCATCAAGCAGATGAACAAGCTGGTGAACGTGCTCCAGGCAACCGACCTCACCGACAGTCCCGCCGTCGCGCGTGAACTGGTGCTGCTGCGCGTCCGCGCCGCCATGGCCAGCCGGACTGCCATTCTCAAGGAAGCCGAAATCTTCGGCGCCCGCGTAGTCGACAGCTCAACGGAAGGGTTCGCCCTCGAAGCCACCGGCGACGCCGAGAAGCTAGACGAATTCATCGACATCATGCGCAGCTACGGCGAGATTGAAGTCACCCGCTCAGGCACAGTAGCCGTATCCCTGGAAGCAAAAAAGCTAAGGCTGGCTCCCCCAGTCCCCACCAGCAGCAGCGCAAGAGAAAAAGAAAAGGAAGAAGTGCCGAGTCACTAAATGATCGACGTGGAAATGGGGACTGTCCCAAGGAGCGACCTTGACTTCCTTTACTCTTAGTCGCGACGGCCGACTGTCCCCATTTCCGCCACCCTATCAAGTGCTCTGAACTCACGAATAACTAAAATGGCAAAACGCTACTACGAAAAAGACGGTAATCTCTCACTTCTCGGCGGCAAGACTGTCGCCATCATCGGCTACGGCAGCCAGGGCCACGCCCACGCACTCAACCTGCGCGACTCCGGCGTCAAGGTCGTCGTCGGCCTGCCCCCCTCCTCCAAGAGCGTCGAAAAAGCCAAAGCCGCCGGCCTCGAAGTCCTCACCCCCGCCGAAGCCACCCAAAAGGCCGACGTCATCATGGTGCTCGTCCCCGATCACATCCAGGGCGATCTCTACCGCGATGAAATGGCGCAGCACATGAAGCCCGGCAAGACCCTCATGTTTGCCCACGGCTTTAACATCCACTTCAACGAAATCAAGGCCCCCGAAGGCGTCGACGTCACCATGGTCGCCCCCAAAGCCCCCGGCCACCGCGTCCGCGAACTCTTCACCGAAGGTGTTGGCGTCCCCGGTCTGGTCGCCGTCCACCAGGATGCCTCCGGCAAAGCGCTCGAGAACGCCCTCGCGTACGCGCTCGCTCTCGGCTGTCTCAAGGCCGGCGTCATCGGCACCAGTTTCCGCGAAGAGACTGAAAGCGATCTGTTCGGCGAACAGGCCGTCCTCTGCGGCGGCGCGGCCGCTCTCATTCAGGCAGGTTTCGACACGCTGGTCGAAGCCGGCTATGACCCCGAAATCGCCTACTTCGAATGCCTCCACGAACTCAAGCTGATTGTCGACCTCATCTATGAAGGCGGCCTCGGCTACATGCGATATTCGGTCTCTGACACCGCCGAATACGGCGACTACACCCGCGGCCCCCGCGTCGTCAACGATCAAACCCGCGCCGAAATGAAGAAGATTCTATCGGAGATCCAGTCCGGCGAATTCGCCAAACAGTGGATCGGCGAAAACAAAGCCGGCCGCCATAAGTTCCTCGAAATGCGCAAGTCCGGCCACGACCTGAAAATTGAAAAGGTAGGCGCCGAGTTGCGCTCGATGATGACGTTCCTAAAGAAGAAAAAGGAAGTAGGCGTGCCGCAAGAAGCAGCCGCCGGAAACTAGGAGAACCAGGCGGCGAGTGGCGAGTGAGGAGTGACGAGCACGAAAGCGCATAGCTTTTAACTCGCCACTCGCCACTTGCCACTCGCCACTCTTCCCAGCCATGAGAATCTCAACCTTCGATACCACCCTCCGCGACGGCACCCAAGGTGAAGCCGTCTCCTTCTCAGTCGACGACAAGCTGATCATCGCGCAGAAGCTCGATGAACTAGGTATCGATTACATTGAGGGTGGCTGGCCCGGCTCCAACCCCAAGGACCGCGACTTCTTCGCCCGCGCCAAAGATCTTAAACTGCGCCACGCCAAGCTCGTCGCCTTCGGCTCTACCCACTTCGCCAAAAACGCAGTCGACCAGGACCCCAACACCCGCGAACTCGTCGACGCCCAAACGCCCGTCGTCTCTATCTTCGGCAAGAGCTGGGACCTTCACGTCCACCGCGCTCTCAACATCACTGAGGAAGAAAACCTCCGCATCATCGCCGAGACTGTCGCTTATATCAAGCAACACGGCAAGGAAGTCGTCTACGACGCCGAACACTTCTTCGACGGCTACATCAACAACCCCGACTTCGCTCTCCGCACCCTCGAAGCCGCTAAGAAAGCCGGCGCCGACGTCCTCTGCCTCTGCGACACCAACGGCGGCACTCTCACCGCCAAACTCATGGAAGTCTGTGCCGAAATCCGCAAGCGTTTCGACGGCACCCTCGGCATCCACGTCCACAACGACGCCGACCTCGCCGTCGCCAATACCCTCGCTGCCGTCGAGCAAGGCTTCACCCACGTGCAGGGCTGCATGAACGGCTACGGCGAGCGCTGCGGCAACGCGAATCTCTGCTCCATCATCGCCAACCTCGAGCTGAAACTCGGCCATACCGCCATCGGCCGCGACAATCTCCTGAACCTCACCAGCGCCGCCCGCTTCATCGCTGAACTCGCCAACCTGCCCATGCGTAACGACCAGCCGTACGTCGGCCACAGCGCCTTCGCCCACAAGGGCGGCGTTCACGTCAGCGCCGTGCTCAAGGACGCCGCCACCTACGAACACATCAAGCCCGAGTTGATCGGCAACCGCCAGCGCGTCCTGCTCAGCGACCTCTCCGGCCGCGGCAACGTGCTCTACAAATTGAAGCAACACGGACTCGGCGACCGCCTCTCTGACGACTCCCGCCGCGAACTCCTCGATCGCATCAAGCAGATGGAGTACCTCGGCTACGAACTCGAAGCCGCCGAAGGGACATTTGAACTGTTGGTCCGCGACGCCCTCAACCCCGGCGTCCAGTTCTTCGAAGTGTTGGGCTACGAAGTAGCGACCAAGATGTCCGGCACCAACGACACCCAAACCACCGCGACAGTAAATCTTCAAATCGAGGAAAACGTCCACTCCGCGACAGTCTCTGGTCACGGACCCATGAACGCCCTCGATCTCAGCCTCCGCCAGTGCCTGACGCCTCTGTATCCGGCAATCGCCAACGTGCGCCTGACGGATTACAAGGTGCGCGTCCTCGACAGCAAAAAAGGCACCGCCGCCAAAGTGCGCGTATTAGTCGAGTGGTCCGACCACCGCAAGAGCTGGGCGACAGTCGGTGTCAGCGAGAACGTGATCGAAGCCAGCTGGCTAGCCCTGGTCGACGCCATCCGCCTCGAGCTAATGCGCCTGATGGAAAAGGACGACGCCATCGAAAAGGCAGTAGAAGATTACTGCTGGGGCGTGTGAAATACAGAGTCGCAGCGAAGCGGTACCACCAATCCCGCGCCAGGAAGCAAGTAGCACGGCCCGTGTAGGCACGGGCAGCAAGGGCTCAGCTTCCCGAGGGAGGCGCGTCGCCGGAGCGAACCAAGCAACACCACGAACAAATACCCCTTTTTCAAGCCAAAAACTTGCCCCTTCCGCCCCGCCTTGTTATCATGTTGTTGCGGGGTGGAGCAGTCTGGTAGCTCGTTGGGCTCATAACCCAAAGGTCGAAGGTTCAAATCCTTCCCCCGCAACCAATAAAACCAATCGGTTGCGCAGATCACGAGCAACTGCCCCAACTCCTAAAAACTCCCAATAGCAGCTAGCTGACCGGTGAAGCGCTGAAACCAACTGACAATTTGCTTGCTATCAGCATTTGGGCGTGCCTTTTTGTGTCGGTCATCGCGCGGCCATAAACGTTCAACGTGGTAAGAGCACTGGCGTGACGCATCAACTCCTGTTGGACGGTAACGGGAGCGCCGGTGTCGTCCAGCCAGGATCGAAAGGTATGGCGAAACGTGTGCCACCCGATACGACCGTTGATCCCTGCCAACTTCGCGGCCCGTTGCAGGTGCGTCTTCTGAATCTGGTCTTGATGATAAGGGCGCGAGGTCAAAGGGTTAGCGAACAGCCAGCCTTCCGGTGTCGGAACTACATCTAGCCGGTGATTCGCCAAAACCTTTTGTAGTGTCTGATCTACTGGAACAACTTCCTTTGAGTAC
This sequence comes from Bryobacterales bacterium, assembly GCA_038212445.1. Lineage (GTDB taxonomy): Bacteria > Acidobacteriota > Terriglobia > Bryobacterales > Bryobacteraceae > TMP-7. Next base: position 34,082 of record JBBQUM010000026.1, on the reverse strand, counting down.
TCAGTCTTGACCTCGCCAACGCGCCCGTGAACAATACTCCGCTGGATCAAAACTGTGCCATTGTCGAAGTCGAAGTCGCCCCATTGAAGCGCCATCAACTCGCTCGCTCGCAGACCGAGGTGACCCGCAACGAGCACCATAGTGCGATACGGCTCGGCGATGCTGGCAGCCAGCTTTCTAAATTCATCGGGTGTGAGAATATGCGGCTGTTTCTGCCGCTTTGAACCTCCTTTCACTCGCACGAGCGCTATAGGATTACCTTCGATCAACTCCCAACGCCGAGCGCACTCGAACATCGTGTGCATGAGGCCCTTGATGTGCGATTTCGTCTTTGATGCGAGAGTAAGGCCCTTCAGCCAGCTTTCTACCTCCATCGATCTGATGGCCGTCAAAAGCACGGCGGCCCATCGTGGGCGAATGTAGGTCTTGATAATCGACAGGTACGCCGAGCGCGTTGAATATCGTTCTGGCAATTCCTCCTTTTCATAGCGGGCAATAACCTGACGGAACAACGGTGTGGAGCCGGTATTCTTGCTGGCGTTGATCTGCAACAAGATGGCCTGAACTACAGAGGACTTCATGGCAGCCGACTCGGTCGGAAACTCAGCAACGCTTCCGACCATAGCCGCCCTACGCTTACGTCTACCGTTCGCGTCCGGTTCGTAAAACCGATACTCCCAGATCCTTTCGCCCTTTGCTCTAGATTTCAAAGCTAGGCTCCCATTCTGATAACGTGTGCGCGTAAACAATGATGTTCCTTTCATTAGTTACGGCACGAGTGGCACTGGTAAGGGTAGCGTGTTTCGCCACCAGTTTTCCAGTTCGGAAAGGCTAAATCGCCATAGATCGCCGATCTGCCGTCCTGGAATCTTCCCTTCCCTGGCGAACTTCTGCACCGTCTTTGGGTGCATACCGAGCAGTTCTGCCGTCCTCTTGGTGTCTAATAATTGTTCAAAAGCTGCCAATGGATTAATCCTTTCTCTCGATGGTGCTGGTTCGTGTTTCCGCCCGACTAGAAGCGGGCTTGTATGATGCTCTTCGTCCTCTGGGTACGATTCTTGCCTTCGGATACGCTGCACCGGAGCGCTTAGGGTGCGAATGGGTACGAGAATAGACTTGCCGCCGGAACACCGTGTATTCAGTGCGGTACCCCCTTCCAGACCGGTTCCAACTCGGTAGTGTGCGGCTGTAGGCGCTAAGAATCGTACCCAAGCGACGCAGCGAATGCGTTACGTTCTGCGGGTAAGCAACTGATTCTCGTCTGTTTGGCGGCCAACTCCCTCTAGACGCAGTTGGTGCGATGTTATTTTTGTGGGAGTACGCAGGAAAAAACGAGCCTCTAGGACGAGTGCGGTACGGTGACGGCCCTTCGGCCCCATCCCACCCTCTAGCGACAGCCTACAGGCGGCCTATGGCTCGGCGTCGGGCATCGTGAGGACGGGGGTAACCGCTTAGATTTTGCGCTGAGGCCCGTTTTCTCCTGCGTCACAGGACCTCAAGCCGCTAGCAGACCACCCGCCCTATAGAGATGGAAGTTCTTTAGCTGCAAGTGCCGTTCAACAAAGCGCTCGGCAAGTTGGGTAAAAGCATGGAACAATTTCCTCTTCTACCATAGGCCTTGAACGACTGCGTGGACGGATTACTACAGAGTTCTCTAGTAAAATTATCTCGGGGTAATTAGGCCATGGACAAACGCATCCGTCGCAATGAACTGTGTGTAATCGGACTGCCGCGTTGCGATTACGTGTTTTCATCCACACGGACCTGCTTCATTGGCTATGGTTTTCAGTCGAGTAGTTTAGAGATGGGCCTGATTCAGACGATTCTCAGGAACGAAGGGGTTGAGCCGATCGAGGCGAGTGGCCAACTTGCCCCTGCGCAGAATGCATTTTGTGCGAAAATCTGCTCGAAGATTATCACTTCGCAATTCTGCGTTGTTCTCATAAACAATGATGTGCGGGAAGGTCGAGAGACACCTAACGCGAACGTAAACATGGAGTACGGTTTGATGTTGGGCTTCAACAAGTACATCATCCCGTTCCAAAGGATGGAGCAGTCGTTATGCTTTAATTTGGCGGGTTTGGACACTGTCAAATACACCAACCAAGATTTCCATTCGAAGGCGACGATGGCCATTCGGCAGGCCATCAAGGAAACAGCACAAGATTCTGTCACTCCAGATATCACGCCGAAGATCGACTTGTTCATTCTTCTGAAGCGGCAACTAGTGACACCGCTTAATACCGATGGCGATCGCACGATGTTTCAACTTGGTAACAACCTCGGCTTTAATCTTCTGAACGATCACGCGGGACTGAAGTATAAGTATTTGGGAATTTTTACCGCGATTGCGCCGGAACTTATCGTTTGGCGGCTTCGCCTCCTGAACGAGATGCTGGAGAGTCGGCGCGCGGCAGCCCCTCGCAAAATTGATTTAGGCATTGCGACAACCGAGTCACTTCTGGCCTTCGAAGAGTTTTTCGCCGGTCTGGGGTACTGGGTCATCGTCACATCTGAATACGAAAAGACCAAGGTTTTGGCAGAAATAGGTCCGGACAGCCACAGACCAATGTCGTTTCCACTGGTGGTCTATTCTCTGGCCGACGTGGATGCTTCATTGTCGGCGCTGAGTTGACGAACATCGCCTGGAAGGCTCGTATCGGATAGAGAGTGTCCTATTTTGTTTGTAGCGCCGATGCCGCCGCTCTGCGGAATCGCGCGACAGTTTGTTCCAACTCTGCCTTGCTCGCGCCTGCCGTTTTTGCTGTCACCCACTCAAGCGCATTGACGATGGGAATATTAGCGTTGGTCGGGTCTGAGAAAAAGTCGTCCACTGCCCTGATAACTTCATCCGGCGCCAACCCTGTCGGCATGAGGGTTTTTCTGCCATCTATATTGCAACCCTTAGAAAGAGAGTAGACTACACCATTGAGAAGCCCCAAGACTAAGGGTTTCTTGCCGTCATCAGGAAGTGTAGACCAGAGCCTACCGTTCATGAAGCCGCCTGTTGATTGTTGCGCACTTAGGACTGAAAGCAGGAAGAGGTTTAGAATAAGCGTTCGTGTTAGCTTGCGTCGCATCACGAACCTCCGCCCAATCTGATCTCTTTGCCTTCAGAATCCAGACGCTTCGTAGTGCGGGTCCTGGTGTCGCGCAGTTCAAACCCCACCACATCGTCAGCCCATCGATCTTTTGCCAGCATAAGCTGTTCGTCGATTTCGGCCTGAGTATTACATTTGGGTAGGATTATTCGTTCCCCGCCCGCCGTTGAACCCGTTGTGATGACACTCAAAGTGAGCACGTTCGAATTATACGGCCCGTCCCGCCATCCGTCCAGCCGACATACTGAAAAGGAAAGGTGCACCACCGTTTCCATACAACGTTGGTAGTCTCTACACGGAGTGGCCACCAGCGGAGTACGCTCGCCATCCCGTGATCGCGTAGATTTCCCATCGTTCGAAGGGTATCGATTATCCGGTTCCAACTATCACTGGTAAGGGACACCAAAGTTGGCACGCTCACCAACTCCCATTCAACTCCCAATAACGCTTTCTCACGATTCCCTAGGCTTCCTTGAGTTGCCACTCGTGCCTTAAGTTTCTTTCAGTTACGGTTTCGTGGCAGGCTCATAACCCAAAGGTCGAAGGTTCAAATCCTTCCCCCGCAACCAAAATAGATACATCTACTTTGGGCAGCCTCCTCCTTCCTGCATATCCCGGCAAGCGTTAGAATATCTGTATGATCACAGCCCGGTTTGTCCATTGGCAAGACGGCAAGATGTGGCTCGGATACTTCGAGGACTATCCGGATTACCTAACTCAAGGGGAATCATTACAGGAACTCGAAGTGAATCTTCGTGATCTCCACCGGGATATCACGAGTGGCGAAATTCCTGGCATCCGCAAGCTCGCCGAACTCTCCCTTGGATGAAACGACCCGACCTGATCCGAAAGTTGGAGGAAGAAGGATGGGTTCTGATCCGGCATGGTGGCAACCACGATTGGTATCGCAATCCGAACACCGGGGTTTCTCAGCCAATTCCCAGACACCGGGAGGTGAGTGAGGATCTTGCCAGACACATTTTGAAGAAGCTCAAATCCTGAGCGGCACCTTTTGCAGCAACAGTCTGAACTGAATCATCATCACGTTCGGTGCATTGCAGCCCCCCCAACCAACCGGTTGCGCAATTCACGAGCAACCCCCTCCCCCAACTCCCAGTTGCAAACTAGACGCCGCTGAAAGTACGAGCGGGCTGAGACTTTCAATAAGTGATGCAGCCACGACGGCAGGGCACCGCCTAGTCCCAGACTATCGGCACACCATAGCGCGCGAGCAAAGCGTCTTTAGTGCCCAGCGTCATCCCTCCGGCGAGCGCTTGGGCCACCAGAATACGGTCGAACGGGTCTTTGTGGAATTCGGGCAAGCCCGCCAACCAGCAGATATGCACCACGCGGATGGCGAGCGTCGGAATCCGCGGACCGATGACGTACCTTTCCCACATGGGAGCGGATCGGCCATCAATGCACCCGGCTCGCGCGACTTGAGAATCAGTTCCCAAAGATTGGCAACGCTTGCCATGAATAAGGATCCGGCGAGCGCGGCGCGAGCTCCAGCGCCCAGCACGACAGGATCGACTAGCGCCCACACCAAAGTATGGGCGTTGTCAGGACCTTCAACTGCCCTCCATCCCCTTCTCGGCCTCGGCATCGCTCATCGTTTTCCACCACGCGTCACCGGCCCCGACCAGCGGTTCCTCACTGGCGATGCCGAACGGAAAGCCGCCCTTCCAGCGGGCCGGAATCAGTTCGGCCACTGGCTCGCCGTGCCGGGCGATGATGACGGTCTCACCGTCCCGGACCAGTTCGAGAAGCCTCGAGAGCTGCTTTCGGGCCTGATGCACGTCCACCTGCATCCAACCAGCCTAGTCTGCTTCATCAGCCAAAAGCCAATCTCAGACTGGCTTGGGTGCCTTCAGGAGTAGTGGCCCCCGCAACCAACCGAATTAGGTCAGTTGGCGACGCCCAACAAACCTAGACCCCCTTCCCCCTCGACGCCACAATCTCAGGCCGCTCCATACATAACCGCACGATCATATCGCGCCGCACCGCCACACCCGCCTTCACCGACATCGCCAGCACCGGCGCCGGTCGCACCATCGGCAAAAAGCTCGTCAGCAACTGGTAGTCAGCCCGCTCCAGCACTCCCTTCTGCGCAATGCGTTCCGCTTCCTCTATCGCAATCAAAGCCGGCTTCCGCTTCGCCAGCATCGCCGGAAAGCCCGGTACGTGCAACCGCTCAGGTTCGACGAACAGAAACTGAATTCCACCCCTCAAGTACTCGATGCAAATCCGCCGCGAAGATTCCCGGTCCCGTCCGGAGTGAATACAATCCGACGCAAACCCGCCCTCCCGCAGCGCGCGGCACCTCTCCTCCATCACCGCAATCTGCGGACTCATCACCAGCGTCGTCCCGCCGCGCGCCACTCCAGCCATCTGCCAGCACGCCGACTTTCCCGCCCCGGCCGGCATCACCAGCAGCACGTCCCGACCCTCGATCAAGCGCCGGCAGGTCTCCTCCTGGTGCGCGCGAAACTCCGTGAACCCGAACTTCTCAAGCAGCCCGTCTAACTTCATCTTCACGACCGTCTTCTTCACCGCAGGCTTGCTGGGCGCGGGCGCCGCCTCTGCGACCGCCACCGTCACCGCCTTCACCACCCGCGGTCCTGCCTGCACTCCGCCCACCTTCACAATCACATCGCGCACGTAATCCTCAATCCCATGCATGAACGGCTCCAACTGCGCCTCTCCGCGCTGGATGCGCTTCAAATACGCTTCCCACTGCCCCGTCATCGCAGGACTCTTCACTTCCGGGTGGACTACCTCGATTAGCTGGATCCCCTTATCCGTCGCTTCCAGATTCTTTCCGTTGCGTACGATGTATTCACGCTTCAGCAGCACCTCGATGATAGAAGCGCGCGTGGCCGGCGTCCCCAACCCCGACTCCTTCATCGCCTCAGAAAGCTCCTTCTCGTCCAATGTCTTCCCGGCCGTCTCCATCGCCGTCAGCAGCGTCGCCTCGGTGAACCGCTTCGGCGCGCGCGTCTTCTTTCTCACCGCCTCGGCATCCAGCACATCCTGAGCCTGCCCGCGCTCCAGCCCCGCGGGGAGCGCTTGCTGTTCATCCTCGCCGCCATCATCGCTGCCCGCTTTCGGCTTTTTACCCCGAGACTTCTGCTTCTCCGTTTGGAAGTCCAGCACCTTCCAACCCACCTGCTGAACCGCTTTCCCCGAAGAGTAGTAACGATCCACCACTGCCCCGTTCGTGATCGCCGTTATTACCGTTGTCACTGACCACACATGATCCTCGTGCCAGCAGGTAAGCAGACGCCTGCACACCAGGTCATAAAGTTTCCGCTCGTCGGCTGATAAATCCGCACGCTCAGGCGACGTCACCGTGGGGATGATCGCGTGGTGATCGCTCACTCTCGCATCGTCCACGTAACGCCGTCCCAGCGGCCGTTCGCCCGTGCCCTGCGCGAGCAGCTGTTTGTATGGTCCCCAAATGGTCTGCACAATCCGCGGCAGTGTCGCAGCCACGTCCTTTGTCAGATAGCGGCTGTCGGTGCGCGGATAGCTGATCAGTTTGTGCCGCTCATAGAGAACTTGCGCCACGTCAAGGGTGTGCTGTGCGCTGAAGCCAAACAGCCGGTTCGCATGACGCTGCAACTCCGTCAGGTCATAAAGCGCCGGCGGACCCATCCGCTGCGTCTCGGCCTTCACTGACTCAATCGCAGCCTGCCCGGTTCTCGCGCGCGCCGCAATCTGCTTAGCCTCAACTCCATCAGCTGCGAGCCTTGCCGACTTCTGCACATCGGCGATATCCCGCACCCACGTGCCTTTGTACGACTCCGCTTGCGGCCGGTCCGACGGTCGGAACGTCGCCGACACTTCCATGTAATCCTCGGGTACAAAACGGCGCACCGCCAGTTCGCGCTCTACCACCATCGCCAGCGTCGGCGTCTGCACGCGACCCACACTCAATTGATCGCCGTAGGTCAGCGTGTAAGCTCTCGAGAGATTCATGCCGACCAGCCAGTCGGCCCGGCTCCGGCCTCGCGCCGCGTCGGCCAGTGGTTCGTAGTCCGCGCCCGGCTTGATCGTGTCTAAACCCCTGCGGATTGCCTCCGGCGTCAACGATGAGATCCACAGCCGGCTGATGGGCTTTGAGCAGCCTGCCGCCTCGTAAATGTAGCGAAAGATCAGTTCGCCTTCGCGGCCCGCGTCCGTCGCGCAAATCACGCTCCCCACCCGCGGGGACAAAAGGATCTTGCGCACCACCTCAAACTGCGGCTTGGTCTTCTCGTACACCACCAGCGGCCAGCTCTCCGGCAGCATCGGCAGCGTCTCGCGCCGCCAAAACTTCCAATGCGGATGAATCTCGTGAGGCTGCGCGAGCGATGCAAGGTGGCCGATGGCCCAGGTCACGACATAGCCGTTTCCGTGCAGGTACCCATCACCCCTGGTATTTGCTCCCAGCACCTTCGCGATATCGCGCGCCACTGAGGGCTTCTCGGCTAATACGGCAATCGTCCGCGCTCCTACTGCTTCGTTGCTCAAGTACCAGTCTAGTCGGCCATCACTGAACCTCGAGTCTTCACTGCATGTCAACAACTGGTGGAATGTCCGCGATGATGAGACCTTCAGTCATTTGCTCCGCCCACCGGCCTTTTGAGTTTGAACCAGGCGATCTTCCGCTTTGAGAAAATAACGCCATGAGAAATTTGGACGCCAAGGTAGCGGTGGTAACCGGCGGAACCTTCGGCGTTGGCCGTGGAATCGCCAGCACTCTCGCTCAATGCGGTGCTCAAGTGTTCATCACCGGGCGGTCGGCGGGCGATCATGCTGTCAACGAAACGGGGATTACCAACATTCGATGCGACCACCGTGTCGACGCCGATGTGACGGCCGTATTCGAACGCGTCGCTATGGACGCCGGCAAGATCGATATCCTCGTCAACAACGCCTGGGCGGGTACGAACGAATGATCGAAGATGGCGTCTTCACCTGGGCGAAGCCGTTTTGGGAACAGGGTCTCTGGCGGTGGGACGCCATGTTCAACGCGGGAGTTCGCGCTCAGTATCAGGCCAGTCAGCTCGCAGCAAAGGGCATGGTGGCAAACCAGTCCGGCCTCATCGTCAACATCTCATTCTGGGCAGCACAGAAACACATCCGGGAACGTCGCATATGGAGTCTCGAAGGCGGCCACAGACAAGATGACTGCGGACATGGCCGTCGAACTGCCTACACACGGCGTTGCAGTGTTGTCGCTATACCCGGGGTTGGTGAGGACGGAAAAAGGGATGGGGGCGGCAGCGTGGCTCGACCTCACCAATTCAGAATCCCCTGAATTCATCGGTCGTGCAGTGGCGGCGCTCGCGGCAGCCCTCGTTAGGCCTCCACGTGCGAATCGATTTGCTCACCTGTTCATCCACCACCAAGCCGGGATAGACGGCGAGCTTTGGCGACGAACCAAGACACACCAGCGTGACCACAAGTGCGGCAACTAGGCATTTCATTGGATTTCCTTCCGCCTGGCAATCGACGCTATCCAACGGTAGTATCTCTTGCTGCGCATACCGGACGACAGCAAGCCTCGCGTCCGCTATCTTCCCCTCGCGTCCTGAGCGTGCGCCTTGAACCGGTGTCCCCACCGGGCTCTGGACAGATGCTCCCATTTTCTTCGGATGGCCGCTGATTCTGGCAAGTCTCCGGTACGAGCTAACTCCATCCCAATCGCCCGCTCCTGCTCCCTCAACGAGGCGCAGACCGGACAATCTTTTTCGAGATCGTCTTTCGGTTCAGAGGGCAGCCATGCCTCGATCTCGGTGGAGTGAACCGGAGCGCATTGTTCACACACCAGTACGGTGTCGTTGCTGGATTCAAGCTGTCGCTTTATCGCATCGCTCACAACCACCTTCCTGCCGCACAAATGATACGGGCGGTCCCAAGCATGATAGCGACGGGCCACAAAGCGATCTTCAGTGTTCAGCCACAACGGGCAGATAATTGTTCCGCCATCCCCGAGAAGCCTCAGTCTATCGTAAACAGAACCATGTCACTCCACTCCACTCCGTCCGAGGATCACAGGAATGCCGGCAACTATTCCACCCAGCCCTGAACATCCAGCGGTGTGTCACTCAAGCCGTTCCCTCACCGACGCTCTTCCTCACAGCTACCCCAGCGCCCGCAAAATACTAGTAATAACCCTTGCTTTAACCTCCACGCTATGAGAGGGTTTAGCCAACACCTTGTCCACTGGGGATTGCGGTATCAATAGGACACGTTGAAAGGGTGGGGAACAATGAGGGCCTTACCGAATGAAACGGTCAGTCTTAGCGATTAACGACATAATACCGAAGCGACCGCCCGTGGTCATTCCTATCTGCCTCGGTCCGGTGGCAGCGCAGGCGCCGTCCGTGGGAATTCTCCCGGACAAGGACTGGCTGGTTTCAGAATATGGCCGTTGTTCCGCGGAAGTCATTCGAACCGATCAGACCATCAGACGGTTCGGGGAGCACTTGCCGGCCCAGGAACTTGCCTGTCTAATCGCGTTTGAAATCGAAGCTCAACTCAGATGCGATCTCGCCCGCGCGATGCTCTCGCGGTATCCTGACAGCGGTCGACTCAAAGTTCCAATCCCGCTGCCTGCCCGCCCTGCCGCAAGTACTCCATTTCTCCGGACGACACGTCCAATCTAGTGAGTTCCCTGGTGCCACCACCCGTTTAGGGGTGGCATCTGCCAAGTCCAAAGCCCACATTGGCGGACCCCACACCAAACAAACTGGTAAAAACCCTTGCTTTCTCGTCCTCAAAGTGACAGATTAAAGTCACCAACAGATTTCCAAGGCCTCGGTGCAATCCCGGGAGCGCAGGCAGAGCCCGTCAAAACTCTATTGAGAGGAAGTGCGCCCAAATGGCGACCTGGAATGCTTATAAGCTCAAGCGTTCAGTGCTGGCAATTGGCAACAACGGAGAACGCGTTCCGGTCATGATCCCGGAGGGCGCGGTCGTGACGCTCGTAGAAATCCCGCTCAACCACAGTCGGCGTATGTTGGATGTGGAGTGGGACGGCAGAACGCTCACGATGTTCACCCAGGATCTCCTTGAACGTGGAGTTAAAGAGAAACTTGAACGGGCCTCGGCCTCTGCCGCTTGAAGAGCAGAACTAGCCTTCGCTTAGCCCTGTTCGGCTTCCTCAGCGCTGATCTGTGTCCCACGTTCACGCAGGTCCCCGGTGAACATCATCACCACTTTTCCGTACCAGTTAACATCGACCATTCGATCCCCATCCAGCGGACCAGCAACCAGGTTCACCACGGCACCGGAGGGAATCATGACCGGTGTTCTCAGTCCCGCTACCGAGTGGATTGCCAGCGTAGCCAATTCGATTCTATAGGCCTGATGTAACATCAAGACGGATGCTCCATTCTGCGGACATGGTGACTGTCAAACCGCCCGACAAGGCGCCTTCTGGTAGGGAGTAGAACGGGCCGTTGCATTTGCAAGCCGAAGCAGAACGGGCCGTTGCAAGCCGAAGCAGAACGGGCGTTGCAAGCCGAAGCAGAACGGGCGTTGCAAGCCGTAGTAGAACGGGCCTCCCGGCCCGTTTTAAGCCGAAAGCCTTAAGCCGCCTCCGCTGGTGCAGGCGCCTCTAGTGGAGTACCATGTTCGCGCAAGTCCTCCGTGAAAAGCATGACCGTCTTACCCTCCCAATGAACGTCAACCAGCCTATAACCATTCAAAGGTGCGCATAAGAGCGTAACCCGAGCGCCCTCCGGAATGACAACAGCGGTGCGTTCCACTTCAACTGAATGGATTCCGAGAAGTGCCCGCTTAAGCCGGTATTCTTGGTCTTTTTTCACTGAAAACTCTCTCGCTTGGCTAAACCCTGGCAGGTTACTAGCTAAAAAGCAAGGGTTATTCCCAGGGACAGGCAGAATTTCCACAAACCAGAGCCTGAATGCCTGGTCACTTTCGCACTTTGTCCGCCATCTCTTCTTGGCGGCCGCCAGCGCTCGATCCTCGGTCGCAGCTTTCCGGGCTGCTTGCGCAAAATACCTGCAATGCGCAGCGGTCTTGCTCGACATCGGATGTTTTATTTGGCCTGCGGTCGGCCTACCGTTTGAGTATTCTCTGGCAAGATCTTCATGCTCCGCGGCTTCCGCATCCATCACGTCCGCCTTTTGCTTAAAGTAGGCCGCGATTCTGTGATGGTCCTCGGCAGTGCTGCTTTTGCTGATCAGCTCTTTCACTTCGGCCTTGCTCATGGGTGAAACGGGTTCGGCGCCAAGCGCGAGGCCAATGGCTGCAGTTATAGGCAAAAGCAGCCGGCAACAGCCCAGAATTCCGTGAATAGCATTCGTCATCAGCGTCCTCTTTTTGGTCCAACGACGACTTATCCAGAGCACGCCCATGCCCATCCAGAGCACGCCCATGCCCAACCACCACCAAGAGGACCGGATACTCGAAAAACATCGCGAATGAAGTGCCGCGAGCGATGCGCTGCAAGTTGGTAATGACCGCCACCCGTCATGTGACCAGCAACGGTCACCAGATTCGCATCGGAACCAGTTGATCGCGCTGTTGGCGGGACCGTCGATCGCGGCGACGCGTTTAAAGCTTCCCCGCAAGCAAAGCAGGAAGATCCGCCACACTCCGCACAATATGCGTGTGCGGCTCCTTCTTCAGACTCTCCGCGGTACCCACACCCGACAACACACCCACCACCGCTCGCAGACCAGCATTCCACCCGGCCTGAAGATCCAGCGGCGTGTCCCCTACCGCCATTACCTCAGCCACACTGTTCACTCCCGCCGTCTCCATCGCGTGAAAAAGCATGTACGGCGAAGGCCGGCCTTGCTTCACATCATCACTACAAATAACCGCCGCGAAATAAACATTCCATCCGAGCCTGTCAAAAATCGAAGTGATAATCGGCCTGTCGAAACCCGTCGTCGTCGCCAGCAGAAACCCTCTCTGACGCAGCTGCCGGAACGCATCCTCGGACCCTTCGATCGGTGGCACCGTCCGGTACACCGCGATTACTTCCGCCGTGAATTCGGCATAAATCACGTCCGTCAGCTTTTCACGATCGGTACCTGCAGCCAGTGACTGCTCGCCCACGAAATGACGGATGACTTCGCGCTTCGACGCTCCCCGCCTGCGATTGATCTCCTGCGGAGTCGACTCCACCCCATGATGCGCGAGCGACCGCCGCAGCAGTTCCGGAATATCCCCGCGATCAGCAATGATCGTGCCCCCCACATCAAGAACAATCAGCTTGATCGGCAACACCGCCCGCGCCGGGCCGCCCAAAGCCAGAGACGAAATTCCTGCAACCGCCCCAACCCTCTTTAACGACTGTCTCCTCGAAATCTCCACAGTGAGTCCATCTTAGGCACGAACAGGTCTACGACGCCGGCTTGGCAACGGATCGCCATCCACAATCCCGGATAGAATCACAGGCGCACGGTCGGGGAACTCAGCGACGAGAGATAGGTTTCCGCCCATCGCCTGAACCGTCTTGCGAAGCGTGGATAACAACAGGTCGCTGCGCTTCTCCAGGCGCGAAACACTATCCTGACTGATCCCGAGAGTCTTGGCCATGCGGACCTGCGTGAGTTCGCGGGCCCGCCGCAGTTCCTGCAGCGGTACGATTCCCGGCATTCGCAAAATCGCCGAGCTTTCCCTCGGATAAAGCGAATTCATTTCCTGGCCAAACACATTCTCCAGAAAACTAATCGTTCCGGCTTCGGTGCTTGGCAGGAGTGACCCAGTAGCGCTCGGCTGAACTGCCCGCCTCGAGAACGCGACTGGGAACTCCTCTCTGGGGCGCAGCAAACCTCCGGCTCTCAGCAACATCATGACTTTAGCTCAAAAGCCGTCGGGTGATGCCATGTCACGAGCTTGCGGCTCTATCGCTTGGTCGAATGCGTACGCGGAACATGATTGTCGCCGGATGCGCCCCGGTCATCGGGCGCGCCTCCAAGTCCCTGCAAAATCCCACAGTGCTCCGCCGATCTTCCGCTTCTGCATTTGTCCCGCAGCGCCCTAAGCTGGCCCTCCAGGCTTTTCAGTTCCGCGATGCGCTCTTCCACGTGACCGATATGGATATCCAAAAGCGCGTTGATCTCACCACAGTTTTCGTCCGGTGCGGAGCGAAATCTGAGCAAAATCCTGATTTCGCTCAACGCCATGTCTAGGGAACGGCAATGGCGAATGAACGATAGCAGTTCGGCGTGCTCCTGCCCATAGCGTCGAAAGTTCCCGCTCGTCCGGCCGGGTTTTGGCAGCAATCCTTCGTGCTCGTAATACCGAATAGTCTCGATTCCGCATCCCGTTCGCCGTGCAAGTTCGCCTATTGTCATTTGTTCAGGCCTGCTGGTTCTTTTAGCTTGACTCTTTAGTCACTACAGGGTGTCTACTCTTTAATAACAGTGTTGGAGAGAGACCGTGACCTCGAAGTGTTCCCTTCTGCTATCGGCAAAGACGGCTACCCTACCACCGTTGGCGCGGCCACCCGTCACAGGGGTTTTGGCAACCGAGCCGTTGTGATGACGGAATCGCCAAGGTCTTGCCCGAACCTCCAGTCGGACTTCAGTTTGCCCCTGCGCGTTTTCTTGAGGAGGATCGAATGAAAATAGACATGAGAATTGCCGCGTTGCCCGTCGCTCTGTTGAGCATCGTCATTGGCATCGCGGGCATCGCGGGCATCGCTTCCCCCCAGGCCGGGATGACGCTTCGCCGATTGTACTTCGCGACGCCGGGCTTATTCTACGCGGTCGTCGCTGTTCGCTCCGCCTTTGGGCTCGGGCTGATCCTGGCTGCCTCGAACTCTCGCTGGCCCAGGATCCTGCGCGCGTTGGGAGCCGTGGTGTGCCTGCAAGGACTTTGAGCGACGCTTCTTGGACTTGATCACGCGCGAGCGATCATGCAATGGGAGGGGATGCAGGGACCCGCGCTCCTTCGCGCCGGGTCCGCAGTGGCCTTAGCCAGCGGGGGCTTCATAGTGTTTGCAGTTACACGGCGGCCGTCCGAAGAGCAGCGGAAAGCAATTCACAACAACTGAACCCACTCCGCCTTCTCGCAGCAGCCTCCCCGGATGGATCTCTAGCCTTGCCTATAGATTCATGCTCGGAACATCGAAAGTCGCTCAAATCCCGCCATCGCCGTCCCGCCAGTTTAGACCCCTCCGGCAATATTCCTCAATCACTTACAGCCGAAACACTTGACAGCCAATGGTCCAATGAAGTCAGGGAGCAAATCGCGCCCGACAATTCCGAAAAGTAAGGAAAACGAATATGGCCACCGCCCAGCAAATCCTGACCAACCGCGCCAATGCTAGCCTCAGCACTGGCCCGCGCACTGCCGCCGGCATCGAAGCAACCAAATACAACGCCACCAAACATGGCCTCTCCGGCAAGCAAATCGTTACCAAAGGCGAGGACCCGGCCGCCTACGACGAACTGCGCCGTCAGCTTGTCGCCGATCACGCGCCCGCTAACGAACGCGAAGCCATGCTCGTCGAGGAGATCGCCCAGAACTGGTGGCGCCTCGAACGCGCCCGCCGCGTCGAGGCCGCCGTCATTCAGAAATTCGGCGAACTCGAATGCATCGTTGACGCCGAAGCTCGCAAAGCCTTCCAAACCATCAGCCGCTATCTCAACACCATCCAGCGCACTTGGAACCGCGCCTCGAAAGACCTCGAGATCCTACAGAACAAACGCAGCAAGGATCAGCAGAACCAGCCGAAATTCGCCCCACTCCGGCTGGAAATCGTTCCGCAAATACCGAAAATGTCGGCCATCCGCCGCCGCTTCATTCAGCAATCGGCTCCGTTTCGCAGAACGCCATCACGCGTTGTCGCAAGCAGCCTATGAACGCATTCGGCCTACTGCAAACCAGCCTTGTCTAAACCGAAAGCCGCGTCCGCGGAGCCCGGCGTCGTCTGGAAGGCGACACACATACGGTTCCAGCCGTTGATGGTGATGATCAGAAACCCGAGGTCCGACATCTCACGCTCCGACAACTCGCCGTGTACGTTGTCGTACACCTCGTCCGGCACGCCCTGTCCCCCTAAGTGCGTCAACGCTTCGGTCCAGGTCAAAGCGGCACGTTCCCGCGGCGTGAATAAATTGGATTCGCGCCAAATCGCCACATGGTGAAGCCGCAGTTCGCGCTCACCATGAATCTTCGCTTCCTTAATATGCATGTCCAGACAGAACGCGCATTGATTCATCTGCGACGCCCGGATGGTCACAAGGTCGGCGAATTCCTTCACCACGGGGTCGGCATGGACGGCATTGTCAAAATCCAGGTACTTCTTGAAAAAACCGGCCGAAGCCTGGAAGTAGTCCAAACGCTGGGTCATCGGATCTTTTGTTTCCCTTTTTCCTTCTCTAACAATCGTGTGGGATTGAGTGTGGTCAGGGAGTTTGTCGGACGCCGGGCAGCCATGCGCTGCTCAAACCAGACCGCCGTCGCTTGCTTGAACTTCGCCGGAGCCTTCCGTTCGAACTCCGACGCCAGGTCAGCGATCGACTTCGACGCCAGGAATTCGTGCAACTTCTCTTCCGCTTCCTGCATGAGCGCGTGAATCCGGCACGGCCCGCCTACCGCCCAATCAGGCGGCGCGTCGCCAAACAGCAAACAGTTTCTACGGATCTCCGCGCAGGCGAAAAGCGTCCGTCCGGCGTCGACAGCCTGCAACACCTGCAGCACTTGGATTTGCTCGGGACGTCTCGACAGCGAGAAGCCTCCAGCAATCCCTTCCTTGCCCGTCACCAACCCCGCCCGTTTGAGGCGCGAGAAGATCTTGGCCAGAAAGCGCGCCGGTATCTTCAGGTAGCCGGCCAAGTCGCCGACACTCACCGGTTCAGTCCGGGTGGACATCACCAGCAGCGAATGCAGCGCGTACTCGGCACCCGCTCCGTATAAGGCCAACTTCAAACTAGCACTCACTAGGTGCTAGTTTAACACCGCCCGAATCTTCAGGCCGTTTCTACGCGCGCAGCCTCCTCCAGACCCCTGCGTTGAATCTCTAACTGACGGATCCTGTACTTCTGAACTTTTCCCGTCACCGTCATCGGGAATTCGTCCACCAGGCTGATGTACTGCGGTACTTTGAAGTGCGCAATCTTGCCTCGGCAGTACTCGCGAATCTCGTCCTCAGTGGCCTGCTCGCCGGGCTTCAGGCGAATCCAGGCCGCCACCGTCTCGCCTAATTTGAGGTCGGGCACGCCGACAATCTGCACATCTCCGATAGCCGGATGCGTGTACAGAAATTCTTCGATTTCCCGCGGATAAATGTTCTCTCCGCCCCGTATGATCAGGTCCTTGGCGCGGCCCGTGATGCGGAAGTATCCATCGTCACGCATCGTCGCGAGATCACCCGTCCGGAGCCAGCCTTCCCGGTCAACCGCGCGAGCCGTCGCTTCCGGGTCGCCGTCATAGCCCTTCATGACGAGATAGCCTCGCGTGCATAACTCGCCCTGCTCACCCACAGGGACCGTCTCTCCCAGCGGGTCGACAATCTTGACCTCCGTGTTCGGGAACGCAGCGCCCACCGTGGCCACCCGCAATTCGAGTGAATCATCAACGCTCGATCCCGTGATCACCGGCGAACTCTCCGTCTGTCCGTAAGCGATGCTCATCTGCGGGCAGTGCATCTCGTTCACCACGCGCTTCATGATCTCGATGGGGCACGGCGCGCCGGCCATCAGACCCGTCCGCAGACTGCTGCAATCGAACCGTGAGAATTCGGGATGGTCCAACTCCGCGATGAACATCGTCGGCACGCCGTAGACCGCGGTGGCGCGATGGCGGTCGATCGCTTCAAGCGTCGCGAGCGGCTCAAAGGTCGAAGCCGGTAGAATCACTGCCGCGCCGACGCTCACCATGGGCATCGTGCCGCCCACGCAAGCAAAGCAGTGGTACATCGGAACCGGAACGCAAATCCTGTCGTGCTCCGTCATCTTCAACGCTTGCGCCACAAACCAACCGTTGTTGAGAATGTTGCGGTGCGTCAGCAGGACGCCCTTCGGCGACCCGGTGGTTCCCGAAGTGTATTGGATGTTCGCGACGTCGTCCGCAGCCACCGCAACTTCGGACGGCGGCCGCGATGCCTCAAGGAAGCTGTTCCACGACTCACTTCCGAGGTACACCACGTGCCTCAATGGCACATCCGGGAATGCCCCGCGTGCTTCCTCGAGAATCGAACCGTAATCGCTGCGCCGGTCTTTCGCATGCAGAAACAGCGCCTTCATGCCTGACTTGCGCAGTACATAGCCGAGCTCGTGCGCGCGATAGGCGGGATTCACGTTGATTAGAGTGAGCCCGGTGCGGGCCGCGGCGATCTGTAGGTAAATCCACTCCGCGCAGTTCGTCGCCCACATGCCAAAGCGGTCGCCAGGCTTTAGCCCGAGTGCCTCGAGCCCGCCGGCTACACGGTCCACCTCGGTCGACAGTTGGGCAAAGGAAAGCCGCAGGTTCTGATGGCAAACGATCAGTGCGTCGCGATCCGGGAACTTCGCGGCGGTCCTGGCAAAGGCCGTAAAGATCGTGTCGTCGAGCAGCGCTACTTCGGGGCCGCGTGCATAGCTGAGCATCAGCACATTCTATAATGCGGGTAGGAGCGTTATGCGAAGTTCCCTCCTGCTGTTTATTCTCTGCGCCACGCTGGTCCCGGGCGCGGATAAGAAGAAGTTAGTCACCAACGAGGCCGGCAACGAGAACATCGATATCGTTGCCAAGGCGATCATCGACCCCGCCGAAGTGGATGCCGCCATCGGAGGCGAAATGCCGAAAGGCGTCATCGCCGTGCAACTGAAAGTCGTACCCAAGGCTGATTACAAGCTGTCGCTCAACCGCGACGACTTTATTCTGCTGTCCCATAAAGACGGGCAGCGGTCCGGTCCCTACGCACCCAGCCAGATTGCCGGGTCGGCAGTGATGGTGATTAAGAGCCGCACCGGTCCGGGCGAAGGCGGCGGACTCGCGCGCCAGAGGACAGGTCCTGGATGGGGCGGAATTCCCGGCACCGGCGGACGTCCGCGCCAGATGGATGATCCCAGCAACGGCGGCACCGGAATCGGAAACGTCAATACTACCGAGACCAAGACCACGGCTGAAGTGAAGGATAACGAGGGTGCTCCGCCGAATCCCTTGTTGAAGCTACTTGAGGCTAAGATGATGCCCGATAAGGAAACCAATGATCCGGTGACGGGTCTGCTGTACTTCCCATTGGATGGCAAAGTAAAAGTGAAGGATTTGGAACTGATCTACCAAGGACCTGCCGGGCGGCTTTACGTGGACTTCCGGTAAAAGGGAGCGAGCGGGCGCCCGCCCCCTGAAATGTGAATTACATCGACACGCTGTCGATGTGCAGGTTGTCGCCGTCAATCTTGCCGGTGACTGTAACCTTGTGTCCCAGGTGGTCCATGACCTTTGCCTGTGACTCCTTGTCGATCATGACTACCTTGCCGTCGGTGACAAGAACCGCCGATGCGCCACCCTTGACACAACCCTTGATGCACTTGGCCGAGGCTTCGTTGGTCGGAGCATCAGCGTGCTTAGCCCCGCACTTCGATTCGGAAATGACCCCTGTCCAGGACTCCGCAAATGCGGTGAAACTGCACAGAGTCGCTCCCAGAACGACTGAGTAAGCGAATTTCTTCACTAAATCCCTCCTTGGGATAAACAATCCATCAACTATATGGGAGTAACGGTAAAGAATGCAACCGGGCGGCAACTGAGGTGTTGCGCATGGCTAACCATTCCGGAAAGCCATGCGCTTGAAGAACAGACTACATCGACACGCTGTCAACGTGAAGATTACCGCCGGCCATTTTGCCGGTAACCGTAACCTTATGCCCGAGGTGATCCATGACCTTCGCCTGCGATTCCTTGTCGAGTTTCACAACCTTGCCTTCGGTGAGAAGCACCGGCGCGGCGCCGCCTTCCACGCAGGTCTTCACGCATTTCGCCGAGCCTTCGTTGTCCATGGCATCCGCGTGCTTGGCTCCGCACTTCGAATCACCAATAACGCCAGTCCACGACTCCGCGAACGCCGCGAAACTGAAAAGAGTGACACCCAGTCCGAATGTTAGAGCTAATTTCTTCACGATCCCTCCTTGGGATAGGTTTGATTGAACAGTCTCCCGAAAACGAGACTAACTATCGACACACGTATTGGTACGAGACTGCTGGGAGGTTAGATGAGCTTTTCGCGATGGATGCTACGATAAATGTTATTGTCTGTGCCTGATGACTACCCCCGTTCCCGACATTCTGGCCCGTATTGTCGAGCGTAAACGCCATGAGATCAGCGCGTTATCCTCGCGGCTGGGCGAATTTGAGAAAGCCGGAGTAAAACGGGCATCCCGGAACTTCGCGGCCAGTCTCACCTCGGCGTCACCCGCCATTATTGCCGAGATTAAGCAGGCTTCACCAAGCAAAGGGATCCTGATAGAAGGGTTCGATCCCCCCGAAATCGCCCGTCGCTACGAGCACGGCGGCGCCTCTGCCCTGTCCGTCCTCACTGACCAGGAGTTTTTCAAGGGTTCACTCGACGATCTCCGCGCCGCCCGGGCGGCCGTGGGAATCCCGGTGCTGCGCAAGGACTTTACCGTCGCGCCGATCCAGATTGCCGAGGCTGCCGCCGCCGGTGCCGACGCCATCCTGCTCATCGTGGCGATTCTTACCGACCAGCAATTGCGGGACTTCCGCGAGTACGCCGAACTGTTGCGCCTGGATGCCCTCGTTGAAGTTCACGACGCGGCGGAGTTGGATCGGGCCATCGCATCGGGCGCCCGGATTATCGGCGTCAACAATCGCGACTTGCGGACGTTCGACGTCAAGCTGGAAACCTCGCTTGAACTGGCCGGCAGGATTCCCTCCGGCGTCGTTCGCGTGAGCGAAAGCGGCATCCACTCCGGCGCCGATGTAGCAAGGCTGAAAGATGCCGGTTACAACGCCTTCCTGGTCGGCGAACATCTCATGAAGTCCGGCGATCCCGCCTCCGCGATTCGGGAGTTGCGCGGATGATAGTGAAGATCTGCGGCGTAACCACCCTGGAGGATGCGGCGGTTGCGGTGGAGGCGGGAGCGTCCGCCATCGGCTTCAATTTTTACCGGCGCAGTCCGCGCTTCATTACGCCCGAGGCGGCTCGCGAGATCGGCCAGTCGCTCCCTGCCGGTGTATTGAAGGTTGGGATTTTCGTGGACGAAGATGGCCAGGCGGCATCGTCGATCGCAGGTCTCGACGTGGCCCAATTGTACGGTTCGGCGAGCGCTGGCAATTTGCGGCGCTGGCGTGCCTGCCGTGTCGGTCCCGACTTCACAGCGGAATCGCTCGAGGATCAGGTGGCCGAAGCCTTCCTGCTCGACGCGCCGTCGGCCGCCCTCCACGGCGGCACCGGCAAGACATTCGACTGGACCCTGGCACGCGGTTTGGGCAAACGAATTATTCTCGCGGGCGGACTGGACGCATCCAATGTTCACGATGCCATCGCCGCCGCCGAACCCTGGGGCGTGGACGCGTGCTCGAGGCTCGAATCCTCGCCGGGCCGCAAGGACCCTCAAAAAGTCCGAGAATTTGTGAAAGCAGCTTTGAATCTATGAGCATTACTCAACCGGACGCCCGCGGACACTTTGGACCGTACGGCGGACGCTATGTTCCCGAAGTTCTGATGGCGCCCATCGAGGCCCTGGAAAAGGCCTACCATGAGGCGCGCACCGATCCTGCATTTCAGGCTGAACTGAGCGATCTGCTGGCGAATTATGCCGGCCGGCCAACGCCTCTCTATTACGCCAAGCGCCTCAGTGAAACGCTCGGTGGCGCCAAAATCTACCTCAAGCGCGAGGACCTGCTCCATACCGGCGCGCATAAGATCAATAACTGTCTCGGCCAGGCGCTTCTCGCCCGGCGCATGGGCAAACGGCGGATCATCGCCGAAACCGGCGCGGGACAGCACGGCGTGGCCACAGCCACCGTCTGTGCGCTGTTCGGCTTCGATTGCACGGTCTATATGGGCGAAGAAGACATGCGGCGGCAAAAGCTGAACGTCTTCCGTATGCGCCTGCTGGGCGCCAAGGTGGTCGGCGTCTCCAACGGAAGCCGGACATTAAAGGATGCCATCAGCGAGGCCATGCGCGACTGGGTTACCAATGTCGACACCACGCACTATCTGCTCGGCTCGGCGCTCGGGTCGCACCCGTACCCGATGATGGTCCGTGATTTTCACCGTGTGATCGGCGACGAGTCCCGGCGGCAGATTCTCGAACGCGAGCAGCGACTGCCTCACCGGCTCTTTGCCTGTGTCGGCGGCGGCAGCAACGCCATCGGTTTGTTCTGCGCCTTTCTCGACGATGCCGCTGTCCGAATGATTGGCATCGAGGCCGGCGGGCGCGGCACCGGACTCGGAGAGCACGCGGCGCGCTTCAACGGCGGCAGTCCTGGAGTCCTGCAGGGCGCCTACAGCTATCTGCTACAGAACGAGGACGGACAAGTGTCGCTGACACATTCGGTCTCGGCCGGCCTCGACTACGCCATGATCGGTCCCGAGCACGCCCTGTTGCATGACCAGGGGCGAGCCGAGTATGTGGCGATCGGTGACGCCGAAGCGCTCTCCGCCGCCACCACTCTGTCGCGCACCGAGGGCATCATCCCGGCGCTGGAGTCGGCCCATGCAGTGGCTGAGGCGCTGCGGCAGGCGCCGTCGGCGAAGGGCGAGATCTTCATCGTGAATGTTTCCGGACGCGGCGACAAGGACACCGACATCTATCGCGAGAATCTCAAAGAACTGGACGGCGAATGACGCGCATCGCGAAAATGTTTGAGCGGGTGAAGTCAGAGAAGCGTGCGGCGCTCATCACCTACCTGACGGCCGGCGACCCCACGCCTCAGCGGACCGCCAGCCTGGTGCGCGCACTTGAGCGAGGCGGTGCCGACCTGATCGAACTTGGAGTGCCCTTCTCCGATCCGATCGCCGACGGTCCTGTGATTCAGCGGGGGTCCGATCGCGCGCTGGCTGCCGGAACATCCGTGCGCAAAGTACTCGAGATCGCGGCCGAGATCCGCAAGCAGTCGGAAATCCCGCTGCTGTTGTTCAGCTATATGAATCCCCTGCTCCGCTACGGTTTCGACGCCCTGGCGAGGGATGCCAAGGCGGTGGGCATCGACGGGGTGTTGCTTACCGATTTGAGCGTGGAAGAAGCGGCCGGACACGTACCGGTGCTGCGGTCGGCCGGACTGGACACCGTTTTTCTCGCGGCGCCCACCAGCACGCCCGAGCGTATGGCGCTGGTAGCCGAATATTCCTCTGGGTTCGTCTACCTGGTATCGCGCACTGGCGTAACCGGCGAACAGACCAAGGTTTCTGACGCCGTGGTTCCGCTCACCCGGGCAATGCGGTCCTACACTACGCTACCGCTCGCCGTTGGGTTTGGTATTTCTACGCCCGAGCAGGCGCGGCAAGTAGCCCAACTCGCCGACGGCGTTGTGGTGGGCAGCGCCGTCGTGCGGGTGGTTGAACAAAACCTTGCCTCCGATGACATAGAATCGAAGCTCGAAGCGCTTGCCGCTGGACTGGCCGGCGCGATCAAAAACTGATGAGCCGGGAAGAAGTCATCGAAAAGCTGTCTTATTGGCGCGACAAAATCGACGCCCTGGACGTTCGATTAGTTGAGTTGCTGAACGAGCGAACCGGAATTGTTGAGCAGATCGGCCGTCTGAAGCACAGCGCCGCGTTGCCGGTTTACGAGCCCAAGCGCGAGGACCAGGTATTTCAGAACATATGCGCCGGCAATGCAGGCCCGTTACAAGATGACGCGCTAAAACGCATTTTCGAGCGCATCATCGACGAGATGCGCACAGTGCAGCGCGAACGAATGCAGGAGAAGGACTGAATTCATGCTGGTAGTGATGCAGCAAGGCGCGACCGAAGCGCAGATCCAGGGTGTGATTGACCGCCTGGTAACGATGAACTTCACGGTACACCGGTCGACAGGCGTGGTCCATACGGTGCTGGGCGGCGTGGGGCCGGTGGAGGATTTCGATCCGGTGGCGTTCGAGGTAATGGACGGCGTCAAGGAGTGCCACCGCATTGTGTCGCCGTACAAGCTCGCTAGCCGGTCGTTCCGGCCCGGCGGGACCATCGTAAAAATCGGCGACGTCGAAATCGGCGGCAGCAAGGTCATCGCTATGGCGGGTCCTTGCTCGGTGGAGAATCGTGATCAGATCGAACAGGCGGCCGAAGTAGTCGCCAAGGCCGGAGCGAGCTTTATCCGCGGCGGCGCCTTCAAACCGCGCAGTTCGCCTTACAGCTTTCAGGGACTCGGCGAAGAGGGTCTGAAGCTCATGCGGACGGCAGCGGACCGCAACAAGCTGCTGGTGATCAGCGAGGTAATGGAGATCAGTCAGATTCCTCTCCTCTGCGAATATGCCGATATTCTCCAGGTGGGCGCGCGGAACATGCAGAACTTCAACCTGCTGCGCGAGCTAGGCAACGCACGGCGTCCGGTGCTGCTGAAGCGCGGCATCGCAGCCACCATCGAGGAACTGTTGCTCTCCGCTGAGTACGTGATGAGCGGTGGCAATTATGACGTTATCCTCTGCGAGCGCGGCATCCGCACGTTTGAAACGTATACCCGCAATACGATGGACATCTCCGCGATCCCCGTGGTGAAAAAGCTGTCCCATCTACCGATCGTGGCCGACCCCTCGCATGGCACCGGACGGCGCGACCAGGTGTTGCCCATGGCACGCGCCGCGGTGGCGGCCGGGGCGGACGGATTGCTGGTTGAAGTTCATCACGACCCGGATCACGCGCTGAGCGATGGCGCACAATCGCTGTTCCCGGCCCAGTTCGTGGAACTGATGGCGCAGTTGCGCATCATTGCGCCGGCTGTCGGCCGAACGGTCTAGAGGGGCCGGCATGCAAACGGTCGCCATCGCAGGAGTTGGGCTGATCGGCGGGTCGTTCGCACTTGCATTACGGCAGGCCGGTTTCAAGGGCCGCATTCTGGGCGTCAGTTCGCCGGCCACCATCGACTCTGCCAAGGCCGGGGGCGTGATCGACGAGGGTACCGATCTTGAGAGCGCCTGCGCGCAGGCGGATCTGCTCTATTTGGCTCAGCCGATCCTGGCCATTCTCGACGTGATCCCGAAGATCGCGCCTTGGATCCGGCCCGGCATGCGGGTCACCGACGCCGGCAGCACCAAGGCGCAGATTGTGGAACTTGCCGGTCGCCTGCTGCCCACGGGGAGTTTTATCGGCGGACATCCGATGGCAGGCAAGGAAGTGCGCGGAGTTCAAGCTGCGGATGCCAATCTGTTTGACGGCCGGCCTTACATCCTGACTCCGATCAACCCTGGAGATTTGGAAACAGGACCGGGAAGAGATTTTTTCGAATGGCTGGAGAGAATCAAGGCTAAGCCGATCGTAATGGACCCGAATACCCACGATAGCGTGGTGGCGAGGACCTCGCATGTGCCTCAGTTATTGTCCACTGCACTCGCATTGTCTATCGACAATATACCTGAGGCTGGAAGCGTTGCTGGTCCAGGGTTGTTAGACATGACTCGTTTGGCTGCTAGCCCTTACGAAATCTGGCATGACATTTTAGTAACCAATCATACACAAGTCTCGGCTGGTCTTTCGGAAATTATCGATAACCTACTCAATCTTCAGAAGATATTGAATTCAGACGACCTTGGGGCCATTTTCGCCCAAGCCCGGGTAGCGGCACTAAAACTTCGCGAAAATCGATAACGCCGTTTTTTTTCGCTGTATTTTTCTGTATCGCGACATATAATGTGATCCAGAAGACCCATGAACGCCTCGTTTAGCCGGTTGTTCCGCGAGCACCTGTTGAACTCAGATGGAGTGAAACGCCTCGGTACGGTACGCAGATCGACGGTTGTTTACACCACTGACAGTCCCGCTGAGTCGGTGTATTTTTTGGAAAGCGGATTTGTAAAGCTGGTCCAAAAAGGAATCGACGGCAAAGAGGTTTTGATTTCCTTTATCGCCCCCGGTGAGATTTTCGGAGAGCAGTGCGTGATTTTCGGAGGAAGGCGTTCCACATGCGCCGAAGTACTCCAGGACGGCGTGCTCTACGAGATTCCAAAGACCGCATTTATCGATTTCTGCAGCCATCAGCCAGATGCGTGGCGGTGGTTTGCGGAGCGGCAACTGGAGCAGATGCGGGCTGCCGAGCAGAAGATCGGGATGCTTTGCCTGCATGATGTTGAGACGAGGATCCTTTTCTACCTGGGTTCGCTCAGCTCGATTTTTGGGGTGGATCCGGTAAACGGCGAGGAATATTCCCTGCCACTTTCTCAAAGTGAGTTGGCCTGCCTGGTGGGGGCCACGCGTGAAACTACTTCCACGACGCTGAACGCCCTGGCTCGCAAGGGAATCCTGAAGCTGGGACGGCGGATGATGACGGTGAATTCGCAGGAAAAGCTGAACGAAGCCCTTACAGAGCGCAGCCGCGCGGCTCGCGCCTGATCCGAAGCGCTCGCTGATCGTTACACACTGTGACGATCCGTCACACCAATAAACCCTATCAACCAGTTCATTCCAAAGAATGTTATGTTTGGATTCTGGATTGCCCTGAAGTGTTTCAAATGACCCGGATCGCTATCGCTCTCCTGTTCCTGTCGAGCTTGCCATCGTTCGGCTGGAACCCGGAAGAGCAGCCCAACGTCAACTCACGATACACCGTGGAGAGCGTCCATGTTTCTGGCAAGCGCACTTCGCGGCTCACTGAGAACATGCGCAGAGAGCTTGAAACGGTGGTGGGCACGAAGCTTGATCACGGATTGCTCGACCGGATGGCTACTGAGATCAAGCGAGAGTTACGGGTGGAGGGTGTATCGGTGCACGTCGCGAAGGGCTCGCTGCCGGGTCAGGTTGCGGTGGAGTTTCTGGCGGAAGGCGGTCGGCGGCAGGATTTCGACATCAACATTCCCAAGGGTGTTTATCAATCGCGCCAAGGCTGGTCGGGAGGCATCGAGACCCACACTGCATTTGGGCAGAATGAGGTTGCTCTTGGAGTTATCAACGACGGGGATTCGGGGGTGGACCGTTTTGCCGGTTTGAAGGCGCGATATGAACGGAATTCGCTAGGCACGAGCCGGATTAAGATGCGGGTTGAGTTTGACAGCTACCACGATCAATGGAATAGTTCCACCCTGGCCGCGGCGGCCCGCTCCCATTTCTCTCCCGACCTGTACCGCTCGCGGCAGCATGTGGAGCCGTCTGTGACGGTAGTTCTGGCCGAACCTTTAACTTTGACGGTAGGCGTCAGCATGGATGTTCTCGATTCGCAGTCGTACGGGTTAGGCGCGGCGCGATCGTCCGGGATTACGCTGGCTAGCGCCGCCGGTGGAGCCTTGCGTTTCCACGAGCGCTGGACAGGCGACATGAATCAGGATCTGGACGCCGGTTATTCCATACGCTCGGCCGGCGCTGCACTGGCCAGCGACGCCACATACACGCGTCACGCGCTGAACCTCGGATACCACATCGAGCGCGGACACAGCACGGTAGCCATAAACGTTCTGGCTGGGCGCATCACTGGCGACGCGCCGCTTTACGACCGGTTTGTACTCGGCAACAGCATCACCCTGCGGGGCTGGAACAAGTACGATCTGGATCCGCTCGGTGGCGACCGCGTGATGCACGCATCAGTGGACTACAGCTATCGCTGGCTACGCGTATTCTATGACGCCGGAGCGATTTGGGACGCCCACACGGCGGTGGATCCGAAGCAGAGCGCGGGCGCAGGAATCGGCCGCGCCGGCAAGGATGGCTTTCTCGTCGCCGCCGCCTTTCCGCTGCGTGCGGGGCACATTGAACCCATGTTCATCGTGGGGTTTAACTTTTGATCAAAGACCGCACAGCGGTGTCGGGCGGCGCTTCAGTTCGACGTGCGACGTGGTTAGTTCTCAGTTTCGCTTCAGGATTTCTATTTGCGATGCTCGCATCGGAGATTGCCGTTCGCTGGCGGAACGAGGAAATCCATGTGGTGGCGCCGAAGCTTCATTTCATCAGCGGAAATTCACTCAACCGGCTGAAGGACGGAGCGGCGGTACCGTTCGACTTCCAGTTGATGGCGTGGTCAGGGTCGCGCTCGACGCCGCTTGGCCGGGCGTTTGAGCGGTTTGTAATCAGCTACGACGTCTGGGAAGAGAAATATTCGGTGACGAAGCTGCGCGGCAGCGCGGCGGCGCGCGAGAACAAGACGATCACCAACCTTACAGCGACCGCGGCGGAAGCGTGGTGTATCGACAACATCGCCGTGCCCGCGTCCGGAATTTCCAACGACCAGCCGTTGTATGTCCGGCTCGAGGTACGCAGCGCGGAGGCCAAGGCCTCGACG
The DNA here is from genome assembly GCA_038212445.1 of Bryobacterales bacterium. GTDB lineage: Bacteria > Acidobacteriota > Terriglobia > Bryobacterales > Bryobacteraceae > TMP-7. The sequence continues at coordinate 6,637 of JBBQUM010000026.1, read as the reverse complement.
GGCCTGGTTGGCGAATCCGGCATCAGCCTGCCGAGACTCATCGAACTCTTCAGTCATCCTGCACGTCCGGAGCAACAGCGCTGGGCAGTAGAGGCCGGTCCGTTGAAGATCGAAGACCTGAAGCGCGCCGCTCGCGGCACATGACCCGGCGCAAGCGCCTGCGAAGCCGCCTGGTGCTGGTGTACCTGGCCGCTTCCCTGCTCCCCCTGGCTCTCACCATTTGGACCAGCACGAAGCTGTTGGATTACAGCCTCAACCTCGCACCGCTGCGCGAGTTGGACGAGACGTCGCGAGCACTTGAGCGCCTGGGCAAGGAGCACTATCAGGAGGCTCGCTCTCTGCTCGCGGCAGGTGCTGCGGCCCATACAATAACGCCCCGGGTCTTAGGTGTCGGGGATAGCGGCAACTGGCCCGAATACGTACATGAGTTCCGGGAAAGCGGGGATGCGGAGCGCTTCACCACGACGGGCGAAGACGGCAGCCGGCTGGAATTACTACAACGCGATGGCGACGCGGTGAGGATCTATAGCCGCGAACTCGGGATTGGCATGAAAACGATGGCGACCCAGTTTGCGGCAGCACGCGCGACGGTAGAGAACTCAAGGCTGCGCGACTGGCGGAGCGGCTTCTTCTACACTTTGCTGGCGGTATCGTCGGCGGTGTGGCTCGGCGGACTGACCTTCCTGATTTACTGGGCGGACCGCCTGGCGCGTCCGGTGCAACGACTGGCCAAGGGTCTGCACATGGTGGCGGATGGAGATTTGAGTTATCGCATCCAGGACGATCGTGACGATGAAGTAGGTGCCGCCACTGCCGCCTTTAACTCGATGGCGGGGCAACTCGAGGAATCGCGTCAACGGCTGATTCACGTCACACGCCTCGAAAGCTGGCAGGCGCTGGCGAAGAAGACGGCACACGAGGTGAAGAACTCGCTGACTCCGATTCGGTTGACGATGGAGGAAATCATCGCGCGCCGGTCAGAGAACGACGAGGAATTTCTACGCCAGGCCGCACAAATCGTCGTGGACGAAGTAGTGAGTCTCGAGAAACGGGTTCGCGCGTTCTCGGAACTTGCGTCTGAACCGCCGGTGTCGCCGGTACGCCTGGATGTGAACACGCTGGTGGAGGAGCGCCTTGCTTTCCTGAAGGCGGCGCATCCAGAGGTGATGTACGACGCGCGTCTCGACCCCGCTTATCCGAGCGCAATCGCCGACGTTGACCTGGTGAAAGGCGTGCTCACCAATCTGATTGAGAATGCCGCCGATGCTGCCAGCGCGGGAGGAACGGTGATGGTGAGGACGGGGTCGGCAAGCGATAAGGTGGCAATCGAGGTCCACGATTCCGGGCCGGGGCTGAGCGCGCAGGCACGGAGTTCGATTTTTGAGCCGACCATATCGTTCAAGAAGAACGGAATGGGCATAGGTCTTTCGATCGCGCGGAAGAGTGCGCTGTTGTGCGGTGGAGATGTGATGTTGATCACGGGTGAATTGGGTGGTGCGGCGTTCAGAGTCGTGCTGCCGGGAGCGAATCATGCGAGCTGAACTGCTGTTCGCCGTAACAGCGCTAGTGGCATTTGGACAGGCGGAACCGAAGTTGTTCGACTACGACAATTCCGCGCCACTGCAGTACGAGGAGAAGGAAGTCAGCGTGCGTGACGGGGTGCGCGTGGTGGATGCGAAGTTTGCGAGTCCCAAGGGCGGCACCGTCACCTGCTACGTGGTGTCGCCAGTTCGCAAAGGAAAGTATCCCGGAATCGTCTGGCAGCATGGCGGAGGGCAGAACCGGCAATGGTTCTTGCCGGACGCGATTGAACTGGCGCGGGCGGGCGCCGTTTCGATTCTGCTCGATGCTCCCAGCCAGCGTCCGGTGGACCTGCGGGCTCCGAAAGCAGGCAGTGACTCGGAGCAAGTGGTGGCCGAGATGGTGCAGGTGGCGGTAGATTCGCGGCGGGCGTTTGACTTACTGGCGGCGCGTCCCGACGTCGACTCGGGGCGAATCGCCTACGCCGGTTTGAGCTTTGGCGCAATGATGGGCGCCACGCTTTCAGGAGTGGACACACGCTTCAAGTGCTTCGTGCTGATGGTGGGCGTTGAAGGATTTGTCCGCCACTACAAAGAGGGTCCGCTGTTCGCCGAAATGCGGGAGAAGACGCCGAAGGACCAGTTCGAGCAGTTTTTAAAGGGAATTGCGCCGGTGGACAATATTCATTACATCGGAAAAGCCGAGGCGCCGATGTTCTTCCAGGCGGCGCGTTTTGACTGGGGCGTGCCGGCTGAGCATACCTACGCCTTCTTCCAAGCTTCGGGCTCAAAGCAAAAGACGCTCGAGTGGTACGACGCCGGCCACATGCTGAACTCGCGGCAGGCAACCACTGACAGGCTGGACTGGTTGAAGAAGCAGTTGAAGATTCCGCTGATCAAACTCTGATGAAACGCATTCTGATTGTTGACGATGAAGAGAATATCGGGCGTTCGCTGCGGCTGATTCTCGAGCGCGAGGGTTACGCGATTTCGACTTGCTCTTCGATCGGTGAGGCGCGAGCCTTCTCTAACCGCGTGGACGCCTATCTGCTCGACGTCAAGCTACCGGACGGCAATGGCATCGACCTGCTGCGCCATTTCCGGCAGCAGGGGCAGTTAGCGCCGGCGGTGATGATCTCGGGACACGGCACCATCGCTGACGCGGTGGAGGCGACACGCGCCGGCGCGTTCGACTTTTTAGAAAAGCCGCTGGGACGCGATCGTGTGCTGCTTGCGCTGAAGAATGCGCTGGAGCAATCGACGCTGCGCGAGGAGAACGAGCGACTGCGCGAGATTGTCGGGACGGGTCCAAAGATGATTGGGGCCAGTCCGGCGTGGACTCGTGTGGTGGAGCAGGTTTCGATGGCGGCGCGCAGTGATGCGCGGGTACTGCTCACGGGCGAGAGCGGCACGGGCAAGGAACTGCTGGCGGCGCACGTGCATCAGTCGAGTCCATTTGCAGGCGGTCCGTTCGTTAAGGTGAACTGCGCCGCGATCCCCACGGAGTTGATTGAGAGCGAGCTGTTCGGTCACGAGAAAGGCGCATTCACGGGCGCGGTGTCGGCTCGCCGTGGAAAATTTGAAGCGGCCGATGGCGGGACCATTTTTCTGGACGAGGTAGGCGACCTGCACTCCGGTTCTCAGGCGAAGTTATTGCGGGTTCTTCAGGAGGGCGAGTTTCACAGGGTGGGCGGTGAGGACCAGATTCACGTGAGCGTCCGCGTGGTATCGGCGACGAACCGGAACCTGACGGACCTGGTGGCGCAGGATAAATTTCGGGAGGACCTGTATTACCGGCTTTGCGTGGTGCCGGTGCGGGTGCCGAGCCTGCGGGAGCGGCCCAGTGACATCCGGGCTCTAGCCGAGTATTTCCTCGTCGAGTTTTGCACGCGGAACAACTTTCGTCCGAAGGTGATTGAAGACTCCGCACATGCCCTGCTTGAGTGCTATGCCTGGCCGGGGAATGTGCGCGAGTTGCGAAACACGGTGGAGCGCATGGCGATTCTCTCTCCAAACGATCACATTGACGCCGATTCGGTTCCAGCGGAGATTCGTGAGCGCGAGGAGCCGCGTATGCGGTCAAGTGTGCGGGAGACGCGGGAGTCAGCGGAGCGGGATTTTATTCGCCGCACGCTTGAAGAAAACGGGTGGAACGTTTCGAGTGCGGCGCGGGCGCTCGGGATGGAGCGCACGAATCTTCACAAGCGGATTCGTGCGCTGGGACTGACGCGCGCCCGCTAAGGCCATGCCGCCAATCCTCTGTGCCCACCTGTTAGCCAAGGTCGACGGGCAGTTGATTGAATTGCTGCGATCGCTGACGGCGAAGGACTGGGAGAAACCGACGCTGGCGCCGCGCTGGAATGTGAAGCAGGTTGCCGCGCACCTTCTGGATACGCCGCTGCGAAAGCTATCGATGGTCCGCGATGGCTGTTACGGAGAGAAGCCGGCGGTTCATTCCGCAGCGGATCTGAAAGCTTTCATCGACTCGCTGAACGCGCAAGGCGTTGCGGTGTACGGAAGGTTGAGTCCGTCGATCCTGATTTCGTGGATAGAGAGGGTGACAGGGGAGAGTGCCGCTTTTCACGAGGCGCTGGACCCCTTTGCGGTGGCGGCGTTTGCTGTGAGTTGGGCGGGCGAGGAAGTATCTCTGAACTGGTTTGACACGGCGCGGGAGCTGACTGAGCGATGGCACCATCAGGAGCAGATCCGGCTGGCGGTGGGGCGTCCTGGAATCATGACGCCTGAGCTGTACCATCCGGTTCTCGACTGCTTTTTTCGGGGACTGCCGCATCACTATCACGGGGTGGATGCTCCTGCCAGTACGGCGGTTCAGGTTGAGGTGAGCGGTGAGTGTGGGGGCACGTGGCGGCTTCAGCGGGGAGCGGCCGAGTGGAGTTTAGTGGAAGATAGATCGACTGCTGCCGCTGCACGCCTGGTGATTCCGCAAGAGATCGCCTGGCGCGTTTTCACCAAGGGAATTTTGCGCGCCGAGGCCGCCGCACAGACACGCGTGGACGGCGACTCTGCGCTGGCAGAGCATGCGCTGACGATGACGTCGATCGTCGGCTAGCCGATCCATCTATACTGTCGATAATGCATCGGACGCTGGTGATTGCCCTGTTGTTCTGTATCCCGGAAGTAGTACTCGCACAGGGCGACGTGACGAACCGCCTCAACATGCGAATGGTGCAGGTGAATGTGATTGTCCAGGGAAAGAACGGTCCGGCAGACAATCTCACTAACGACGACTTCATGCTGTTCGATCAGGGCAGGCCTCGGACAATCAGCTATTTTTCCGCCGACAAGCCGGCCCCGCCCGTTGCTCTGAAGGGCGTTCTGCCGCCAAACACGTTCAGCAATCGGGTGAACGGCCACGGCGCTCCACCTTCAAATCTGACGGTGATTCTGTTCGATGGTCTTAATACTGCGCCAGCCGACCGGCCGAATGCACGGCGGCAGATTCTTGGACTTTTGAAAGGACTGGACCCGCGCGCCAAGATCGCGCTGTATGGGCTGAGCGACTCGCTGCGAGTGTTGAAGGACTTCAGCGCGGATGCAACGGAGCTGGACAGGCTCGCTGAAGAAGTCACCGAGATCATGACTGAGCATGCGCAGGTGAACCAGGCGTTAAGAACGTACGCGGCACTTGAAGCAATCGCGGGTCACGTGGGGCAAATCGCCGGACGTAAGAGTCTGGTATGGGTGTCCGGGAATTTTGCCATTAACGAGCATGACCGCACCCCGGAATTCAGCCAGGAGCGCGAGCGCGCCTTCCGCGCATTGGGCCACGCCAACATTTCGGTATACCCGGTGGAAGCAGCGGGGTCGCCGCGGGGACTGGCGTCGACAACGATGCAGGAACTCGCGGCGGTAACGGGCGGACGGGCGCCGTATTCGGTCAATCAACTAGCGGCAGCAGTGGCTGATGCGGTTGAGGATGCAGCGGTGACTTATACGCTGGGATTCTACCCGCAGCCGTCGGAACTCGACGGTGAATTTCACGCGTTTAAGATACAGCTCAAGCGCAAGGGCCTGACGGCTCGTTACCGGAAGGGGTATGTCGCCTACAAGGACGAGTCGCCGGATGTGCGGCAGCGGGAGTTCATGATCGACACGGCTTTATGGAGTCCGCTGTCGACTGCTGGAATTGCGCTGGCGGGGCGGGTGGAGCGAGTGGAGAAGCCCGAGCCTGATCTGCTGCAGTTTGTAGTGGCGGCGGACGCCCATCAAATGCGTCTGCGCATGGAGGATCAGCACTGGACCGGGAAATTGGAGGTGGTGTTTGCGGAGGAAGATCGAGACGGCGAGATCATCGAGTCAAAGCGGGACACCGTGAATTTGAAACTGCAGCCGTCGACTTACGAGACGGTGATGCAGAAGGGCATGTTGTTTGGGCAGGTGCTGAAGACACAGTACCGGTTGGCGCAAGTGCGCGTAGTGATTTATGACTATGATTCGGGGCAGTTGGGGAGTTTAGTGATTCCAGTGGAGCAGGTGAAGTAGGAAGACAGTGGCGAGGTGGCGAGTTACCCAATGGAAAGGGCCGCCGTCAGCGGCAGCCCTGTTAATTCTTAGAAGTCTGATGTGAAGGTTCGCGGCGCGACTCTACGGTCGTGCTACATTCTCGGCCTGAAGACCCTTGGGGCCCGTCTTGACCTCGAATTCCACCTCGGCGCCTTCGTCCAGTGAACGGTAACCGTTCATCTGAATTGCAGAAAAGTGAACGAACACGTCCTCGCCATTCGAGCGTTGAATGAATCCATAGCCCTTGGCGGCGTTAAACCACTTCACAGTACCTTTTTCTCTCACTGCTCTTTCTCCTGTGCACGAACGCGGCGTCTGGACACAGTTCTAGCCTGTCGCGTCGATAGCCCGGTTGAGACTCGGGCAACACGCTTCCAGGCACCACATTCAGATAAAAACTTCGAGACATTGTCTCACGGTGACGTTGGGGTCGCAAGAGCTATTTTGGGGGTGTGTCGCTAGTATGTGATCTGTCCGGTTGAGTTCACACATGATGTGTCCGCTCGAGCTAAGCGGCGGAGGCAAGCTTGATGGGTGAACCCAAACACGCTTTACTGTGCCGCGGAAGTGGAGCGGATGATGAAGCTACAAGA
>JBBQUM010000025.1:0-114551 GCA_038212445.1 Bryobacterales bacterium | reverse complement strand
CCCGTTCTCGCCTGCTATGTCTTCCGGCCGGTGGCCGTGCTCGGCCAGCAGCTCGTCGATCAGCTTCGGGTCGATCGCCATTATGTTCTCCTATTTTGCTACTGGAGCAACATCGTTTACACGATCCTTTTTACACCCTCGTCGAATGGAATCAGCGCGAAGATTTTTGGGGCGAGTTCATGACGGCCCACAGTTCGGCTAGGGAAACTGAGACGGTCAGTCTCTTCGGAGGCGATTGCGACCGAACTATCTATTTCACGGACAGGGATGTTCGATGTTTGGCACTATGACGCCGCATGCGATTAATCTCATATTTTCATGTCTGAATAGGCGGTAATTATAGTCAAATGCGTATTCTAATTTGCGCGGCGCTCTGTTCGCTAGTCAGCGCGTCTTTACTTGCCGGGGTACCAGATCCGGTGAAATCTCGCTTCGTGGTTGGCGATGCTGTTTGGCGTGAAATCCCGATTAGGGATGACTTGCAGGGTCAGTACGAGAAATGTTGGCAAACAGCAATAAACGCCATCCTGGAGAGCAATTTTGCAATTGCGACAATGGATAAGGAGTCTGGTTACGTTCGAACCACCGAAAACTCCGGTGTTGTCACTTTAAAGGGTGACTGGGTCTATAACGTGCAGATCAGCATCAAATTCACCTATGTACCAGCAGGATCGGGCCAACCCGCTACGGTGCAGAAGATCCGAATACAGGCATCCGGCCATCTGGCCAAGATCAGTAAAGGCAGATTAAAAGAGGCATTCCAAGGTTACGACTCTGTTGTATTACAGAATGTTTTCCAGGATTTGCAGGCGAAGTTGGGGCCACGGTAGCAATTAAGGACAGCCCACGAGGCTGTCCGGTGAATGAATCGGGACCGGGGCGCGGCAGAGGACACCAGTTAGTGTTGATGGGAGAATTGGACGAGAGGTCGGCACGGCTCGCGCCTAGTTACTCTTGTCTCAAAAGGAAGTTGGCTACAACCAATTCGGCTGTTAACCGAAGGGTTGTAGGTTCGAATCCTACCTGAGGAGCCAATTTAACTCCTTTATTTTCAACGTATCCACTGCAAACCACGCCAGTTGGCGACGTGTGCCCGGACGGCGGCTGAAATCACGAATTACCCATCCTTACCCGTATTTACCCATCCTTGACCGGTGGGGTCCCCCCAAATTCCCCCCAGTGGGGTTTGCGGAATGGGAGCGAGGCGCTGCTTCCGGCCAGCGAATCCGCGTGCGTCGCCCCGAGTTTGGCCTGGACTCCACGACCCGCGCACCGCTTTGCGGGCACGCTCGCATTTCGACCGTTGGCAGCAATGAGAAGAGCACCCACCGGTCCTCAGCAATGCCACGCGCGCACCGACGCTGCACCGCATCAATGCACCGCCTGCCACCTGCAACGCGATGACGTTCGTAACCGGCTGCGGAGCCGAAGGTGGACTTGACGGCGATAGGAGCGCAGCACCTCAGCGGGCGCAAAGCGCCGCGATCTGTTACCATTGTTTTTCAATGACTTAGCCTCTGATCGTCGAAACTTCAAGGGTGTTGGTTTGAAAGGAATTCGGCAGGCACGTGCCCCTTGAATCGGCCCTCTAAGCTCCATCGAAATCGGCGAAAGACAAATAGAATGGCCACCAAGCGATACACCGTCACCCCGCACCCCATTCATACGTTGCTGACTTGGGTCAAGTCTGGCGATCGCATTGCCCGGCGAATCCCTACGCGGGGAGGAGTGAACAATTGAACGCCGTTGAAATAGAAGAAGCCATTTCGCAATTGGCGGATCAGCCGTTTCAGGCCCAGAGCTTCCCGTACGCTTTCCTTGAAGCTTTCGGCAACAAGGAGACGACCATCAAAAAGCTGCGCGCTGGCGCATCAAATAAGTCCGACCTTGGCGGTGTTCTTCAGACCAACAACATCCACATCGCCGCATGCGACACGGGACAGGTCACAAGGACGCTAACGGCGCTAAAGCAGAGCCCGGCGACCGCCAAAGCGAAAGCGAAGTTCATCCTAGCGACCGATGGTGTGGATTTTGAGGCAGAGGACTTGGCGAACGGTGAAACCGTCGCCTGCGCTTACAAGGATTTTCCCGACCATTTCGGTTTCTTTCTGCCGCTTGCGGGTATTTCAACGGTCAGGCAGATCACGGAGAACTCCTTCGACATCCGGGCAACCAGCCGCTTGAACCGCCTGTATGTTGAGCTTCTGAAGGACAATCCCGAATGGGGCACCGCTGAACGCCGCCACGACATGAACCACTTCATGGCCAGGCTGGTCTTCTGCTTTTTCGCGGAGGATACAGGTATTTTCCTTGGCGGCGGCCTCTTCACAGACACGATCGCCCAGATGACGGCTAGGGACTCTTCCAACACCCACGAGGTAGTTGGAGAGCTCTTCCGGGCTATGAATACCAAGATTGAGGATCGGGCCAGCGCAAGACTTCCCAGATGGGCAGATACGTTTCCGTACGTGAATGGCGATCTCTTCTCCGGTAGTGTTGCGGTGCCACGCCTCAGTAAGATCGCGCGTTCCTATCTACTTCATATCGGCAATCTGGACTGGACGAAGATTAACCCGGACATCTTCGGTTCGATGATTCAGGCAGTCGCTGAGGACGAGGAGCGCGGTGCACTTGGCATGCATTACACGAGCGTGCCCAACATCCTGAAAGTGCTGAATCCACTCTTCCTCGACGACCTGCGGGGAAAGCTCCAGGAGTCTGGCGCCAATCAACGCATGCTCCTGAATCTGCGCAGCCGTATGGCCAGAATCCGCGTTTTCGATCCGGCATGCGGCTCTGGCAATTTTCTTGTCATCGCCTACAAAGAAATGCGTGCGACTGAGGCCGAAATCAACAGGCGGCGCGGGGAAGCAGATCGCCGTTCCGAAATTCCCAAGACAAACTTTCGCGGCATTGAGTTGCGTGACTTCCCCGCGGAAGTCGCGCGCCTCGCGCTCGTTATCGCCGAGTACCAATGCGACGTGCTTTATCGCGGCCATAAATTGGCTTTAGCCGAGTTTTTGCCGCTTGATAAGGAGAATTGGATCACCTGCGGCAACGCGCTTCGACTGGACTGGTTGAGCATCTGCCCCCCGAACGGGACGGGCGTGAAGCTTCAGGCGGATGACCTGTTCAGCACGCCACTGGATCAGGCACAGATAGATTTCGAGAATGAAGGTGGAGAAACCTACATTTGCGGCAATCCACCATTCACGGGTACACGAAAGCAAACGGATGAACAAAAGAGTGATCTGCAGGCGGTGTTCTCTCAGTACACAGCGAAGTGGAAGAACGTAGACTACGTTGGCGCTTGGCTAGTCAAAGCCGCACAGTACAATCAGCATTGTAGTGCACGATTCGCCTTTGTTGCCACAAACAGTCTCTGCCAAGGGCAACAAGTTCCGATAACGTGGGCGGTGTTGAGAGATCTGGGATTCAAAATTCGATTTGCTTACACATCTTTTATTTGGTCGAACTTGGCAAAAAACCGCGCTGGCGTCACAGTCATAGTTGTGGGGATGGATGCCAATGGTGCCGGTGATCGATATGTGATCACTGGTGAAAGCAAGCGCATAGTCAACAATATAAACCCTTATCTCACTGAGCACAGGATTGATATTGTTCTTTCGTCCCGTTGCCCTGTGTTTGTCGATGTCTCGATGGATTATGGCGTGTACTACTCCAAATCAGCCGGATTGATTTTGCAGCCGACCGAGGCGCGTGGACTTTTGCAGTGCGGCTTTCCCGCAGGACTTTTGAGGCGCTTCCTAGGTTCCACAGAGTTCATTAATGGCTTGGAGCGGTCATGTCTTTGGCTCGACGACGACGCCCTTGAGACCGCCAGTCAATTTCCTGAAGTTAGATCCAGGATCGAAGCCGTTCGCAAGGACCGTCTCGAGACAGAAGATGTTGCAGTGAACAAGCTAGCCAGCAGGCCGCATCAGTTTCGAGAACGCAAAGGGGAAGAGCAGACGAAAATATTGATACCAATCGTTTCGTCTGAGAATCGCGAATACCTCCCGGTGGGTTTGGTGGATGGGAGCGTGATCCCTACAAACAAGACATTCTTCATAGGCAATGCGCCGTTGTGGTGCTTGGCAATCTTGTCGTCGAGGCTACATCTTGTATGGATCGCAACAATCTGTGGTCGATTACGTTCCGACTATTCCTACTCGAACACACTCGGCTGGAATACCTTTCCGATGCCCGTTCTCACCGAAAAACACATGCAAGACATGGGCAGATGCGCTGAGGGAATTGTTCTCGCGCGCGAAGAACACTTCCCTGAGTCTTTGGCTGACCTGTACGAGGTCAAGACTGGTGTATCCATGATGCCCACTGACCTACGGGATGCGCATCAGCGCAATGACGAGGTGCTGGAGCGTATCTATATCGGTCGCCGCTTCAAGAACGACACGGAGCGGCTGGAAAAGCTCTTCGATCTCTACACCAAAATGACCACCTCGGCCACACCTGCCAACAAACGAAAAGGGAAGGCAGGAGAATGACTACTGTGAATTGGCCGTCCTTCTTCCCGCCCCAGTGCCCACCTTCAGAGGCCAAAGATGCATCTGCGGAGGTATTTAGGTTTGTCTCCTCAAATCCCCCAGAGGTGGGCGATTTTGAATCTTGGGCGGAGAGACACCCCAAGAAGTGGGGGGGTAACTGCAAGGCGTCCGGGCTGTCGGTGTTCACGGCGAAATCGGATGCGTCGCGGCTTGTAAGAAGAGTCCCGGGCATGTCAGTTCCCGGAGATTTGATCGCAAGTGCAAACCTCTCATCAGAAGCCGGGAAGCTTATGCACACACCTCGCGACGGCAACTCGCACCACACTTGGTGGGCACCGGCCGGTTTCGATCACACTGCGGCATTCAAGGTGGTGACCTAGTGGAAATGTTCATGAACCGAACGACTCTCGGATCCTTGAAGGTGCTCGAAGTCTACGAGTATTATGACGGACCTCGGCTTTTTGCGTCCGTAAATGACAACGGTTCTGTTTTCCTTGTGCTATGGATCAGATCCACTGAAACCACTGATGAATACTATGTGCAACCGATGTCGCTTCACCGCTTCCGTGAAATGCGTGATGGTGAGATAAGCCTGCGCGACGCTTTCATTCGTGGTGAGGGTTCCGGGCTAGTCGAGCTTAGGATCGATCGACAATCTGACGAAGCACGGATCAGTCCTGTAATCAGTGGCCAAATTGATGAGTCGTTGCTTCCTTTCAAAGGGGAGGTACTCAAGTTGGATTCTCGGCTTCCATTTGCTGAATTGAAAGTGACAGTTCCCTCGATTTCGGTCACCTATGCGCGGAACGGCAGTTCAACACGGTCAAACGCGCTCGGCATGCGACCAATGCAGGAGCGGGCTTATGAGAAGCGGGGCGAACAGTATCTTTTGATCAAGTCGCCTCCCGCTTCGGGCAAAAGCCGCGCGCTGATGTTTATTGCGCTCGACAAACTCCAGAACCAAGGGCTTAAACAGGCCATCATCGTCGTGCCCGAAAAGGCCATCGGCGCCAGCTTCCAGGACGAACCTCTGTCGAAATTCGGCTTTTGGGCCGACTGGCGGGTGGAGCCAAAGTGGAACCTCTGCAACGCGCCCGGCGATGACAACGGTGGAAAGATCAAGTCAGTCGGGGCATTTCTTGAAAGCGCCGATAAGGTGTTGGTGTGCACGCACGCGACGTTCCGCTTCGCCGTCGATCGCTATGGCGTGGAGACATTTGATGATCGACTGATCGCCGTCGACGAGTTCCATCACGTTTCAGCCAACCCTGACAACAAGCTCGGCCTGCATCTTGGCCAGTTCATCACCCGTAACCGCGCCCACATCGTGGCGATGACCGGTTCTTACTTCCGGGGTGACGCTGAAGCCGTGCTCACACCTCAGGACGAGGCGAACTTCGACAGCGTCACCTACACCTACTATGAACAGCTCAACGGCTACGAATACCTGAAGCAACTCGACATCGGCTACTTCTTCTACAGTGGCTCTTATGTCGATGACATCCTCAAGGTGCTCGATCCCGCCGAGAAGACCATCGTTCATATTCCGAACGTCAATTCGCGCGAGAGCACGAAAGACAAGATCAGGGAAGTGGAGCACATTATCGGAGCACTGGGCGATTGGCAGGGGATCGAACCCGCGACGGGATTCCAGCTTGTCAAAACGCAGGAAGGCCGCGTGTTGCGCATCGCCGATCTCGTTGACGACGATCCCACCAAGCGCGACCGAGTCTCCGGCGCGCTGAAAGACCCATCTCAGAAGCACAACCGGGACTATGTGGACGTCATCGTCGCCCTTGGCATGGCGAAGGAAGGCTTCGACTGGATCTGGTGCGAGCACGCGCTGACGGTCGGGTATCGGTCGAGCCTGACTGAAATAGTGCAGATCATTGGGCGCGCGACCCGCGACGCGCCAGGCAAGACCCGCGCGCGCTTCACCAATTTGATTGCCGAGCCCGACGCTTCCGAGGAAGCCGTCACCGAGGCAGTGAACGATACTTTGAAGGCCATCGCAGCGAGCCTGCTTATGGAGCAGGTCCTTGCCCCACGCTTCGAGTTTAAGCCAAAGCGCCAGGAGAGCGGACCGAGCGCCGGCTTCGACTACGGCGATGGCGGATACGATCCCAATAAGTGCAATGTCGGCTTCAACGACAACACAGGGCATTTCCAGATCGAGATCAAAGGGCTGGCCGAACCCAAGAGCAAGGAAGCCACGCGCATCTGTCAAGAAGATCTAAACGAGGTTATTGCCGCATTTGTTCAGGACAAGACCGCTCTTGAACGCGGCCTGTTTGACGAGGAGCTGGTGCCTGAGGAACTGACGCAGGTGCGCATGGGCAAGATCATCAAGGGCAAATACCCGGAGCTTAACGACCAAGACCAGGAGGCCGTGCGCCAGCATGCCATTGCCGCCCTCAACCTGACACAACAAGCCAAGCAGGTTTCGCTCAGCGGCGGGAACAACGCCGAGGAGATTGCTAACACAGCCCTGGTTGATGGCGTGCGCAGGTTTGCCATGGATGTACGCGAACTCGACATCGACCTGATTGACAGTATCAATCCGTTCGGCGAAGCCTATGCGATCCTCGCAAAAGCCATGAGTGAGGACAGTCTGAAACAGGTTGCTGCTGCCATCGTTGCCAAGCGCACGAGCTTGACGCCGGAGGAGGCGAAGGAACTTGCTGTACGTGCCTTTAGATTCAAGAAGGAAAGGGGACGCCTCCCCTTGCTCACGTCACAAGATGCCTGGGAAAGGCGCATGGCCGAAGGCGCCGCTGCCTTCGTCCGATACAAAGATGAAGGTCGCTATGAGTGACATCGATCTCGACGAACTACGCTTGGAACTGGACGATTTCGCCGAGCCGCAGAAGAAGGGCGGATGCTCGCCGCGCGAAGAGCGCATCCTCGCCGGATTCGAGGAGATACAGCGGTTTGTCGGGAAACATGGTCGCGCCCCGAAACATGGGGAAGAGCGCGACATTTTCGAGCGGCTGTACGCCGTGCGTCTTGACCGCTTGCGCGCCCTTGAGGAGTGTCGGTCGCTGCTTACGCCACTTGATCGCCAGGGGCTGCTCTCTGGCGCGGAGATTGTCTGCGAAACTTCAGCGGAGACCCTCGACGACGACGAACTGCTGGCCGAGTTACAGAGCGCGGGTGCTGGCGGCATCACCGAACTGCGGCACGTCCGCAAGTGTGCCGAGAAGCGTGCCGCCGAAGAAATCGCCAATCGTGCCGTTTGCGAGGATTTCGAAAAATTCAAACCTTTTTTTGAACGGGTGAAAAGGGAATTGAAGGCCGGTATCCGCCAGACGCTCCCCGTCCAGGCTATGGACGAGATCAAGATGGCCGAAATTCAGAGGGGCGAGTACTTCATTGTTCAGGGTCAGATCGCCTATGTCGCGGAAGAGGGCGAGGGTTTCAGAACGCAATATGATCGTCGTGATAGTCGATTGCGTGTCATCTACGACAACGGAACTGAGAGCAACTTGTTGATGCGCTCCTTCCAGCGCGCGCTTCACCGCGATGTGGCGGGACGCCTCATTACTAACCCCGAAACCGGGCCGCTATTCGCTGAGGAGCCAGCTGACGATGATCTGGCAAGCGGCACGATCTATGTTCTGCGTAGCAAGTCCAACCACCCGCTTGTTGCGGCCAACAAGGATGTTCTACACAAGATCGGCGTCACTGGAGGTAAGATTGAAACTCGCATCGCGAACGCGAACTTGGACCCGACCTTCCTCATGGCCGACGTGGAAGTCGTTGCCACTTATGAACTCTACAATATCAACCGAATTAAGCTCGAAAACCTCATTCACCGTGTGTTCGATCCCGCGCAGTTAGATATTGAAATCAGCGATCGCTTCGGCAACCCTGTCAGACCGCGCGAGTGGTTCCTGGTTCCTGTGTTTATTGTGAACGAAGTGGTCGAACGCATAAAGGATGGCACAATCACGAACGTCGTCTACGATCCCAAGAGCGCCAGCTTGGTCGAGGAGTGACGAAGTCACGCTGCGTCTCCGGACAGCATGCGCTACGATCTGGACTCAATTGGTCCTTCTTGGCCAGGCGCTCAATCATAGCGTAACAGGACGGCTCGCCGCCAACGTCTTGTATCTGCCTCACAACACGTAGTTTTGTTCGTGTTCTTTTTGCTCGTGGGAACGGACCCTGGAGATGTGGGTGCCCACAGAGACCTACCGGTCCATTACGCGCGGTTCTTCCGGGCGTTGGGTCACCGGATTCGGTCCTACAGATCGGAGCGTAAACTGAGCCAGGAGGACATGATCTCCCGTGGCTTCAGTGTGCGTCACTGGCAGATGATCGAGGCCGGGCGTCCGGTTACCGTAACCACGCTGCTCCGGGTCTGTGAGGCTTTCGATGTGACGTTGGAGCAACTTTTTGCCGGTCTTTCGCAGCACCAGCGAAAGCGCCGGGGAGAATAGGATTGCGGATGTGGTCGCGATCCGGCCATCGACGTCACTGTTGGGACGGCACTCCCTGAAGCTGCCCGTGCCGCGTCCGTACGCTTTGTCCTGACAACCTCGATGGAGTTTGCCCTACATCAGGCCAATCAACCGCCCCCACCCACCTCGCCGGTTACGCCGCGCGGTGTCCCGTAACCCGTTGTTTCTCTAGTATTTTTTGAGAATTAAAAGACTTAAATTGACTGCCCATCGTGGACGCGTTTCGAACTCCAGCCGCCTGCCCGCCGGCGGCCGTCAGGTCGATCTTCGAGCAAATTCAAACGCTTGCGACTGCTGAGACTGTTTTGGGGGACAAGAGCCGGGGATTGACAAACCAAGCGCCATGGGAATAACATTGTTATTACTATGCGAGCTGTGCACCTGAGCATTCGACAGATCGGGAACTCCCATGGAGTGGTCATACCCAAACCGGTGCTTGCGCAGCTGGGTCTGGACGCAAAGGCAGGAGTGGAAATGACGATTGAGGATGGCGCCCTGGTTTTGCGCAGGCCCGCGAGTCCGGCCCGCACAGGTTGGGCTGAGGCTGCCAGGAGTATCGCTGAAGCTGGCGATGACAAGCTCGTGATGGGCGAATTTGGTAATGCCGCGGATTCGGAGTTGGTCTGGTGACGCGTGGAGAGATTTGGCTGGTGAATCTCGATCCCACTCTCGGGAACGAAATCAGGAAGACACGCCCGTGCGTCGTCGTGTCCCCGTCCGAAATGCACGATCATTTGCGCACGGTGCTCGTCGCCCCGATGACCACGGCAGGGCGCGATGCGCCGTTTCGGATCGGTATCAATCATGGTGGCCGGAAGGGTCTGATTCTGCTCGATCAGATTCGCGCCGTGGAAAAGACCCGGTTGTCGAAGAAGCTGGGATCTGCCTCGGCAAAGACGCTTGCTGCCACATTGGGGACCCTGCAAGAGTTGTTTGCGGAATGAGATTCCTCCCCTGTTAGTTGGCCGCCCATCCTGGCGATGACGTCCGGCAGGGAACAAACTGCGCCACCGGCCGCGCACGCGGCCCCATCATCATGTGGGCCGCCAGCGGAATCCGGCGACAACCATGTCGCTACATTCAGAGCGTTTTAAGGAAGTCGATCAGATCTCATTTGTCATCAGCCATGAGGTTCAACCCGAACTCATGGCCACGAATCGGCACGGGTCCAAGATGGTACCCTCGTGGCGAAGTAGGCTTCTTTCAGTCTCGCCGCATTGAGCCATTTTTTTCAGTATTCAGCCCATCCGCCGTGCCCGAACCCCGAGCGGAACCAAACGCCACGCAACGACGGCACCTTGTAGAATCCCGTGTCTTCAACGCGAGGGTTGGGTGGGTCGCACGGAAACACTCAGGATATCCACGGTTCTGTTAATGTCTTCAGGAACTGCAAAACCAGCCGCGGGAGTCAGCTTGTTGTTCGCGTAAAGCGGCGGTTTGCGGCACCCCGTACATGGGACAACACGGCGGGAAACTGCGCACGAGTCGCATCCAAGTTATCGGCAGAGACATGCAGTTGACGGCACTGTCAATATGCGCGCAGATGATGCGATCTCAAGAAGTGGCGCATCGCTTCTATCGAACGGCGATTGCTGTCCCAGTTCTTGAGTCGCCCGATTCTCCGCAAGCCCCTTCCGACGCTTTAGGCGAAGTTCCGTGAACCGGGCCACATCGTTGTCGATCAACTTCGCGCAGTTTTGGCATAACCAGATGCCGTTTTCCGGCGACGTTCTATGTTGTGGAGAGGCCATTGCCTGATAGTGGGGCCCGCCGGGCGAAGCCGCCGTAATATGCGCGGTCACGCCGATGTTGATGGCTTTTGACGGATCTTCTTGCGGTCCACAGGTTCTTGCGCCACAACCGGGGGTTGGAGCACTTATGACCGGCGCGTTGCGCTATGATCTGCTTTGTCCTAACTGGGAAATCCTCTCGCATGGCCGTCAGTGATTGGCTGGCCTTAAGCCCTCACTTTAACAGCCAGTGCCATCTTCTGTTGACTAACAGCCGGATCAGACGGCCCTCCACAAGTTCGCTGCTCAACAGGTCGTCCTCAAATCGCACAAAGCAGTAGGTATGTCGACTTCGCGACGGTGCGGGCGGTCCATCTGGCGGAAAGGAGTTTGGTCCTAATTACGGCTCCGGCGGATCGACGGATCAGGCCGTTGTTGCTGTTCTCGGTGGGGGGGGCATTGGGTGCCGGCTTTTCATAAGCTGGCTTGAATTGACCCTTCGTGGCGCTTACGCTGCGCGCTTGCCGGGCGTGTTGACGACTTGTTGGCGTCTGGGTTCGGTTCGGGATAGGGCGATGCGTTTCCGCTTGCTTTGCGGCTGGCGGCGCCTTGCACGGGGCGGGAGCCCCATGCTACTTCCTTCTGATTCCCCTCGCGTGTGCTCCTGTGAAGTGGCCGTTCCTTGTGTGGCGACTTTTTTCTTTGTCGTGCTGGTTGTTTCACTTGCGAGCGGTTTTGGATTTTTAGACCCCCTCCTGTTTTTGAGTCGTCTGGTACAAGTCGGGTGGAGGACAGATGACTTTACTGGGTGGGCTGACGGACTACCAAATCGGCGGCGCCATCAGTGTGTCTGTCGTCGAGTTTGCGCGGGGGCGGCTTGGATTTTTTCCTGATCCGCAGCAGGCGGAGTTGTTGGAGTCCTCCTCTCAGCAGGTCATCCTCAATTGCACGCGGCAGTGGGGGAAGTCTACGGTGGCGGCGGTGCGGGCGGTCCATCTGGCGGTGACGCGGCCGGCGAGTTTGATCCTGGTCACGGCTCCATCAGAACGGCAGAGTGGGGAGTTCCTCAAGAAGGCTGCCACCTTCCTCGATCTCTGCGCCACTTACCGGCGGGGGGACGGGGTGAACCGGTTGTCGCTGGTGCTCGAGAACGGGTCGCGGATTGTCGCGGTGCCGAGTACGGAGGCGACTACGCGGGGGTTCTCGGCGGTGAACCTGCTCATCATCGATGAAGCTGCTTATACGCCGGATTCGCTGTACATCGCGCTTCGACCCATGCTGGCGGTTTCGGGCGGCGATGTGTGGCTGCTGAGCACGCCTCGGGGGAAGCGCGGATTCTTTTATAAGACTTGGACGAAGGGCGGTGCGGGGTGGTATCGATTGCGGGTTGCGGCGGCGGACTGTCCGCGGATTCAGGAGGCTTTTTTGGCCAGGGAGAGAGGGGTGATGAGCGAGTCGGAGTACAAGCAGGAGTATGGGTGCGAGTTCACTACGGGGGACAATTTCATCTTCGATCGGGATTTGATTGAGGGGTGTGTGTCGGATGACGAGCACGCCTGGAAGGACCGGCCATGAGTGCGCCGGTGCAGTTTCTGGTGGCGGTGGATTTGGGGAAGCTGCGCGATTTTTCAGCGATCACGATTGTGGAGCGGTACTCGTATCCGGACCGGTGGGATCCGGTGTTGTTCTGCCAGTTGTATGCGTGGAAGAACGTGGTGCGGAAGATTGAGCGGCTGGCGCTGGGGACGTCGTATCCGCGGGTGATCGCGCGGATTGAGGAGTGGGTTTCACGGCTGGCGTTGCGGGGTCCGGTGACGCTGCTGGTGGATGCGACGGGGGTGGGGGAGGCGGTGGTGGACTCGTTGCGGTCGGCGGGGCTGCGTTGTGAGTTGGTGCCGATCACGATTACCGCGGGGGAGCAGGCGACGCGGGGGCGGCACGGGTGGTGTGTGCCGAAGAAGGATCTGATGGTTAGTTTGCAGTTGCTTATAGCGAGGGGGGAATTGGTGATTCCTCGGGATTTGGAATTGAGGGAGAGACTGGCGGATGAGTTAGCTTCGATTGACACTTCGTTGAGGGCGGCGGGGACGAGGCATGATGATTTGGTGTTGTCGTTGTCGTTGGCGGCTTGGAGGTTGGCGTCGCGGAAGAGGGCTGGGGAGAGGGGGGAGTCGTTGGTGTTTTAGGTTTGGATTGGGGATCTTCGTCCTGGGCGTGCGCGGTTTGGCGCTTGCACGGGGCGGGAGCCCCGTGCTACTGGCTCCGCCGCGTTATTGCGGTTGGGCGCGTGCCGTGCGCGTGATACTTGCGACGAAAGTTGGAGAGTTTTCCTGGGGGGATTGCACTTGTGTTTTTGTGGCGTTTTATGTGCGCAATCTTCCTCACTGGCAGCCGGATGATGCTGCGGTGTTTGTAACGTTCCGGCTGTTTGGGTCGACGCCTAAGATGACCGGTGGTCCGGCTTGGCTGAAGGATGATCGCGTCGCTGCCATCGTCGTGGAGACTCTTCGCTTCGCGCAGTGCTCGCTTGGACTCTATGAGACTTATGCTTGGGTGATCATGTCTAATCATGTTCATCTGCTGATTCAGCCGGCTGCGGCGGTTGCTGTGATTACGCGGAGAATTAAGTCTTTTTCGGGGCAGCGGGCTAATGAGGCGATTGGACGGACGGGTCGGCCTTTCTGGCAATTGGAGTCTTATGATTCTTGGATTCGGGATCGGGTTCAGCTGAATAAGACTATCGGTTATATAGAGGCTAATCCGGTGCGGGCGGGGGTGAGTGCGCGGTGTGATGGGTACCGGTGGTCTAGTGCGGGGTCGCCTGACGTGATTCCGCTGTTGCGGCGGTAGTTGCGGGTTTTCCCCGTGCCGCTTCCCTTTCGGCTTGCACGGGTCGGGAGACCCGTGCTACTTGCTTTCGCCCGCGCCTTGCGAGCGGAGCGGTGCCCAAGGCTTGACGGCTGAGCGGCGCGGTGTCCAAGGCTTGACGGCTGAGCGGCGCGGTGTCCAAGGCTTGACGGCTGAGCGGCGCGGTGCCCAAGGCTTGACGGCTGAGCGGCGCGGTGTCCAAGGCTTGACGGCTGAGCGGCGCGGTGTCCGTGGCTTGACGGCTGAGCGCGCGGTGCCCAAGGCTTGACGGCTGAGCGGCGCTCAAGGCAGGCGGGCTTAGTGGCAGTGGCAGGAGAATGCCATTAGGGTGATGTCGTCGTACTGCTCGGCGGTGTCGGCCGGCAGCACGGAGTCGAGTAGGGTTTGCACTAGTGCGCTGAGTTCGCCCTTCCGGTGGCGTAACACGTGGTCGACCAGGCGCTCGTCACCGTACTCTTCGTTGTCGGAGCCGGGCACGGGGGCTTCGATCACGCCGTCGGAGAAAATCAGGAGGACGTCGCCGTGGTCGAGTGTGGTTTCGCCGGCCTCGAAGATGACTTCCGGGAAGGCGCCGACGACGGTCCCCGTGGGGGACAAGCGTTCGACGCGACCGTCGGCGCGGGCCAGGATCGGCTCAAGGTGACCGCAGTTCACGTAGCGTAGACGGCGGCCATCCTCTTCGTACACGCCGAAGAACAGGGTGGCGTAGTGCTCGGGCCGCGTGGACCGGTAGAAGAGGCGGTTTACACGCTGGAGGAACTCCTCCGGCGGCAGTGATGGATCCCACTCGGCGCGGATGGTGGCTTGCAGACCGGCCATCATCAAGGCCGACCCTACGCCCTTGCCGCAGACGTCTGCCAGCACGAAGGCTGCACGTTCGGCGCTGCTTTCGAGGATGTCGTAGAGGTCGCCGCCGACGTCGCGGGCCGGACGGCAAGCGCACTCGCAAATGACGCTGCCCCATTGCTGGCGGGGATTGGGCAGGAGACGCTGTTGGACGTCGCGGGCGATTTCTCGTTCGCTGCGTTCGCGCTGATGGGCGCGACGCTCTTCACGGGCGCGCTCGACGTGCTTGTCAACCATGGCGACGAGCCGGTCGTTATCCCAGGGCTTGGTGACGAAGTCGCAGGCGCCGCGCTGCATGGCCATCACCGCTAACTCCACGGTGCTCCAGGCGGTCATGACGATTACGGGCACTTCGCGGTTCCAGTCCTGCAGGGCTTGCAGGAGGTTCAGCCCTTCTTCACCGGACGTTGTATCGCGAGCGTAGTTCATGTCCATCAGGATGAGGTCATGCGTACCGGCCTGAGCTTTGGCGAGCAGATCCTGGGGAGAATTGGAGACTTCGACCTTATGGCCGGCGCCTTTGAGCAGCAGCGCCAGGGCGTCGCAGATATGCGGGAGATCGTCGCCCACGAGGACGCGCGTCAGGGGCCGGACGTTCGGGTTGGTAGTCGGCTGATAGGCGGCCGGAGTCAAAGCAAGAATTCCTATTCGTAGCGTAGCGCGATCAACGGGTCAACCTTGGAGGCCCGCCGCGCGGGAACGTAATTTGCGATCAGGGCGATAACGGTGAGGATGCCCACTACAGCGCTGAGAACGAGCGGATCGGTGGCGCTGACGCCGTAGATGCCCACGCCTGCAAGCGCCAGGGCGATGGCGGCGAAAATTCCGAACAGCAGCATGCCCACGCGAGTCTCGGCGGCTGCTTCAGCGACATATGACTGCATGGTCCTGACGTTGAACAGGGGCAGCTCGGGATCGAGCTCGCGCAGCGCCGAGCGTACTTGCGGCGTCACGGAGGCGGGGTCGTCCTTCGTCCTCACCACCAGGTACATGTCGGACGCCGGCGACTGGCGGCAGGGCAAATAGACTTCATAGGTGGCCGCACCGGACAGAGTCTGCGCATGAACGTCGGCGGCGACGCCGATGATGGTGAACGGCGGGTTCTTCTTGCGGTCGCCCCCGAAACGGATTTCTTTGCCGAGGGGGCCGGCACCGGGCCAGAACTTGCGGGCGGTGCGTTCATTGATGATGGCGACCTTCTGCGAATTTTCGGTGTCGGCGAGCGTGAACGCACGGCCCTTCAGGAGCGGAATTTCCATGGCTCGCAGATAGTCGGGAGTGATGTCGCGGCGGTAGGTAATGGGGATGTGGCCGCGCTCAGGGTCGGGCCGGTCATTGAGGAATAGGCCGTTGCCGTGATCGGAGCCGGTTAGGGGCAGTGACACGTTGTAGGTGATGACGCGCTCGGGGTTGAAGCCCGGCTTGAGCCCGCTGACGGCGAGGAACGTGCGCATCATCAGTCCTGCGCCGACCAGTAGAACGAGCGACAGGGTGACCTCGGCGAGAACGAGCAGGGAGCGCAGTCGGCCGCCCTCGGAGCGGGATCCCTTGCCGCCTTGCTTGAGGGTCTGGGCGAGGTCGGTACGCGACGCCTGTAGGGCCGGCGCAAGGCCGAACAGCAGTCCGGTAAGCAGGGAGACGGCCAGGGTGAAGAGCAGGACGGTGGCGTCGAGTTGGATGTCCTCGGTGGCGACCTGCATGCTTTCCGCGATTTTCTTCAGAACGTCGATGCCCCAGAGTGCGGGCAGCAGCGCCATGGCGCCGCCGGCGAGGCCGAGTATCAGGCTTTCGAGGAGGAACTGGTAGAGCAACCGTCCGCGGCCGGCACCGAGCGCGGCACGAATGGCGACCTCACGGCGGCGTACGCTGGACCGCGCGAGCAGGAGATTCGCGACGTTGGCGCAGGCAATCATGAGGACGAACGCGACGGCTCCGAGGAGGGCGGTGAGCAGAGGCTTGGTGTCGCTGACCAATTCTTCATGAAGCGAGATCACGGTGGCGGTCCAGCCGGTGTTCTCGGCGATCTGTGACTCGACGCGTTTGGCGATTCCGGTCATCTCGGTCTGCGCCTGTTCGATGGACACGCCCGGCTTGAGCCGTGCGATGACCGTCAGGCTGTGCCGGCCGCGATGCTCGGCGTCGTTCTCGGGAGGACGAAAGGGAGTCCAAATTTCGCGGCGTTGCGGAAAGTCAAAGCGGCGCGGCATGACGCCGATGACTTCGTAGGGGCGGCCGTTGAGCAGGATCTTGCGGCCGATTACGGAGCGCTGACCGCCGAAGCGGCGCTGCCACAGTCCGTGACCGAGGACCGCGACCTGGTTGTGTCCCGGGGTCTCATCGTCAGTTGTAAAGCCGCGGCCCAAGGACGGCGAAACCGACAGCGTTTCAAACGCGCTTGCGGTGACGAGGCCGGCGGCGAGGCGCTCGGGGTCGCCATCGCCGGTGAGGTTCAAGTTGTCGTCCTTCTCTGCTCCCATCTTTTCGAAGACCGTGTTCTGCTTACGCCATTCGGAATACTCTGAATCGGTAGACGGAGCTTTCGGCAGATCGATCTGTTTTTGGGACGAAAAAACGACCACGAGGCGCGAACCGTCCTGGTAAGGCAGCGGTTTGAGGATGAGCGCGTTGGCGACGCTGAAGATTACGGTGTTGGCGCCGATGCCGAGCGCCAGGGCGACAATCGCGACGGTGGTGAAGCCGCGGCTCCTGGCGAGCATTCTGAGGCTGAAGCGGAGGTCCTGAACGAGCGGCACCAGAAAGCAGGGTGCATTTCAAAGACCGGGCTTTTGGAGTGCAATGAAAGGGCTTAGGTCAGCGTGAGTGTCCGCTTTTGGGACGGTTCGCTACGTTTTCAATTCCGCAGCAATTTCAGCGGCCGCTTTTCGGGCTGCATCAACGGCTCCGATCTCAAAGCTGATGGCGCCGACGCGGGCGTGTCCGCCGCCGCCATAGCGTTCGCAGATGGTGGCCAGATTGTGATGGATGCCCTCGTCGGGGACCCAGGGATTGGAGCCTACGGAGACCTTGGTGCGGAAGCTGGAGAGGCTGACGGAGACGGTGTATTTGGAGTCGGGGAACAGGTAATAGGGGATGAACTTGTTGTAGCCTTCGATGCCGTGTCCGATCAGGTCGAAGGAGACGACGCCGTCGTGGCAGGTGGCCTCCTGACGGATGACGTCCATCGACTTCAGGTGGCCGGCGTAGAGTGGCCCGTAGGCGGCTTGCACGTCGGGATCGGCGATGATCTGGTCGAGGGTTTTGGTGCGCATGAGGCGGATGATATGCTGCACCATTTCCGAGCCTTTGACGCCCTCGATCACGAGGGTTAACTGCATAGCGGGCGCGTGGAGCTCCACCGCCTCCTGCGGATTCTTGTACTGAGCGCCGTCGACGATGTCGGCCCAGCGGACGAGGTCGGCGAGGTCGGGCGCTTCGTAATTCCAGCGCTCCTTGGCGGTGGTGGCGATGAACATGGTGCACGACCGGTAGCTCGGGTCGAACAGCTTCTTCCCGCTGGTGTCGTGTTTGAAATGCTCGGCGTCTTCGGGAGTAAGAAATGCGCTCTGATGATGGTCGAACCACCAGGTCAGATTGGGATTGGGGGAGTATTTGAAGTCGACAATGGCATTCTCGTCTCCGTCAAAAAGATGGTCCTCGAATAATTGGGACGCCTTGTGGGCCATTCCCGTGAATACGAATTCAGCATCCGGATAAAAGCGTTCCTGGATAAAGCGGCTGAAGTAAGCGGCAGACGCCGCGCCATCGAAACAATGGTCGTGATATAGAATTCTGACCCGCATGAATAGTGACCGGTGGAAAACCTTCAAGCTTCTCGCATATTGCGGGTGATTTGCAAGTCGGGGGGAAAACGTTGGCGATTTGTGGCTTTTGTCACGGCCGTGATTCGGTGTTTATTGGGATGAGCCGTTGGAGGCGCGGGTGGCGCAGCCAGAGTCCGCCCCATAGGAGAAGGCCGAAGATTGCGGAAGAGCTGATTGAGCAGGATGGCTTCTACGCGGAGTTGCGTCGCGACGGCGCCGCCGAGGTAGCCGGTGAGGAGGATGGCGCCGAGGATGGAGGTGCGGGGGAGGATATAGAGGAGGGTGGAGAGGGTGAGGATGGCGCCCATTAGGACGATGGTCGACTCGGGGTAGCCGAGCTTGAGGGTGGCGTGGACGATGGGGGCGGGTTTGATGAGCTTCATGACGCCGTCGGCGAGGAGGAACAGTGCGGCGAGTCCGCTGATGATGCTGCCGGTCCAGAGTGCTTTGTTGGATATTGCGTTGTCCATTTTCTTGGGTCTCCTAGCTAGACTTCGAACGAGCCTGTCGTGATTCGACACACTTTTCAAAATCGGTGTGAGAGACCGATTCTAATTAATCGGTCTCTGACACCGATTCTTTGGTTAGGCGGGGAGGGTGCGGAGGGACATCAGCTTTTCAACGTGCTTGGCCAGGATATCGGTCTCGATGTTGACGCGATCTCCGGGCTTGTAGCCGCCCAGGCAGGTCATTTCGACGGTGTGCGGGATGATGGTGATGCCCATCACCTGATTCTCCAGTGTCGCGACCGTCAGGCTGATTCCGTCCACCGCCACTGACCCCTTGTAGACCAGAAAGCGGTCCAACTCGGCTGGAACGCGAATCTTCAGCCACCAGTTCCCGTCGCCGATCATCTCAAACGACTCCAGGACTCCCGTGCCGTCCACGTGACCCTGCACAATGTGCCCGCTCAGCCGACCATTGGCCGCCAGCGGACGCTCCAGGTTCACACGCGACCCCGGACGCAGCGCGCCCAGATTCGTCCGCGCCAGCGTCTCCTGCGCCAGATCCGCGGCAAATGAGTCCGCCTTCAGATTTAGCGCCGTCAGGCAAACCCCATTCACTGCGATGCTCGACCCTTCGCTTGCGGCCTCCACCACGGTCTTGCACGCAACACGCAGCCGCGCACTGCCCGACGCCTGCGGTTCGAGCGCGATCACCGCGCCCACCTCTTCAACAATTCCCGTAAACATGTTTTAAAGGCCTTCCGCCGTCCAGGCGTCATTGACGTACGCCTCAACGGCAAACTCATCCGCCGAAATCGGATGAAGCTTCACATCGTGCAGCCGGATGGCATCTTTCCTGCGCTTCCGGCCCGCACCGCCGGCGACGGGGAGCGACTCCATGCCGCCGAGAATTTTCGGCGCATAGTAAAAGAAGATCTTGTCGACGACGCCCGCGTCGAGGGCCGACCAGTTCACACGGCTTCCTGCCTCGATCATCAGCGACAGGTACCGTTCGCGCGCCAGCCAGTGCGCCACCAACGCGATGTCGGTCCGGCCGCCGCGACCGTCGCTGGTGAGTATCTGGACCCCGCGCGCTTCCAGTACCTTGCGCCGTGCGGCGGAGGCCGCCGAGGTGGTCACCACCATCAAATCGTGGTTGCACGACTCCACGAGTCGAGAGGACGGCGGCAATCGCAACTGTGAGTCGAGGACGATCCTCAGCAGCGGACGGCTGCGCTCCAGGCCACTACGGTCGTTCAGCATCGGGTCGTCGCCGAGAGCCGTGCCGATGCCGGTCAGAATCGCGTCTGAAGCATGCCTAAGCTGCTGTACATGCAACCGCGCGGTTTCGCTGGTAATCCAGCCGCGATTGTCCTCCGGCGCCGCAATCTTCCCATCGAGCGTCACAGCCGACTTCAACATCACCAGCGGACGTCCGGTCCGCATGAAGTGGACGAACGATTCGTTGAGCCGAGCCGCTTCACCGGCGTACTCGGGCCTCATCTCGACTTCGATGCCGGCGGCCCGTAGCCTACGCGACCCCTCTCCGCTGACACGCGGATTGGGATCTTCCATCGCCACCACAACCTTCGATATGCCAGCGGCGATTAGCGCATCAGCGCAGGGGCCAGTGCGGCCGGTGTGGGAGCAGGGTTCGAGCGTCACGTAGAGCGTCGCGCCTGCCGCCCGGTGGCCTGCTTCTTCCATGGCCAACACTTCCGCATGCTTCACGCCGGCGAAGGTGTGGAATCCGCAACCCACGACGGCGCCGTCGTTGACGAGCACCGCTCCCACGGCTGGATTGGGACTCGTCCTACCGGCGCCTTGCCGGGCCAGGTCGAGCGCCTGCTCCATGTATGCAGAGTTCATTTCTCAAAAAGGGAATTGATGAAATCGTCGGGTTCGAAGGGCAGTAGATCGTCGATTTTTTCGCCGACGCCGATGTACCGGATAGGCAGGTTCAACTCGCGAGCGATTGCCACCACCACGCCGCCCTTGGCCGTCCCGTCCAGCTTCGTCAGGACGATTCCGGTGACGCCGCTGCTCTCGGTGAATTTGCGCGCCTGCTCCAGACCGTTCTGCCCGGTGGTTGCATCCAAAACGAGCCAGACTTCGTGCGGCGACCCTGGGATGACGCGCTGCGCGGTGCGCTTCATCTTCTCCAGTTCCAACATCAGATTCTCTTTGTTATGGAGGCGCCCCGCGGTGTCGACAATCACGTAGTCGATCTTCTTCGATTTGGCCGACTGCAGGGCATCGAACATCACCGCACTGGGGTCGGACCCAGTCTGTTGACGCACCACGTCGGTGGAGGTTCGTTGACCCCACACTTCGAGTTGCTCGATGGCCGCTGCTCTGAAAGTATCTGCCGCACAGAGAATGACGCTGCGACCTTCACTCTTGAACCGGCTGGTTAACTTGCCGATAGTCGTCGTCTTACCCGAGCCATTTACGCCGACAATCATGACCACCGCGGGCGGGGTTTCCACACGCACCAACGGACGGTCCGTCGCTTGGAGCACCTCGAGCAGATGTTCGCGAATCAGCCCCTTCAACTCGGTGGCATCGCCGACCATTTTGCGGTCTACACGCTGACGTATTCGCTCCAGAATCTCGGTCACCGTCTTCACGCCAATGTCGGCCGTGATGAGCGTGTACTCAAGTTCCTCGAGCAGGTCCGCGTCGATTTCCTTGCGGCCGGCGACGAGGTCTTCAACCCGGTCCACCAATCCGGCACGCGTCTTCTGAATGCCGGCTTTGAGCTTGTCTAAAAGATTTGGCTCCGGCTCTTGCGAGCCAAAGAGCGTTTGAATAGCCATCTAAACTTCTAGGTTAGCAGCTACCTGTCACTGGGGTGCCCAGCAGCACAAAGCCGCTGAGTACCACCGCTGAGATTAACCGCCGTTTCATATCTGATTGACGGCAGCAGGCAGCTTCGGTTAGTCAAGAGCGGCTCTTAAATCGCGTTCGAATGACCTTAGCTTTGCAACTTGTTCTTCCGTTGCCGGTTGTTCGAACTGGCGAGCCACGAAAAACGCTTCGCTGCCTCGCCACTGCAGTACTGCGAAGCCCTGCTCGGTGGCGAGTCCCGCTGCGCCGATATTTCCAAATCCCTGGTCGCGATGCTCCACCAGCGCCACGAAACCGTCCCGCGCAAAGACGAAGTGCCGGTCCATTTCTGAAACCGGCACGATGTCAAAGCCCAGGGCGGCCAGGCGTTCGAGTTTTTCTTCCACGCCGGCCAAGAATCAGACCTCGAGGATGACCGGCATGATCAGGGGCCGGCGCGAAGTCTGCTTGGTCAGGTAGCGTTTGAGATCGGCGCGGATTTTCTCCTGCATCACGCCCCAGTCTGTGCGTTCCTCGGCGCTCGAACTCTCGAGCGTCTTGGCCACCACCATCCGCGCGCCCTGCATCAGGTCGGAGCCTTCTTCAAACGAGACAAATCCGCGACTGACAATCTCGGGTAGCGTCTCGCTCTTGCCGGTGTGCTTGTTGATGGCAATGATCGGGAGCACGAAGCCGTCCTCTGACAGATGGCGGCGGTCACGGATCACGATGTCTTCAACGATGTCGTCGAGCGAACCGCTGTCGATGCACACCCGGCCCACCGTAACGCGCTCGCCCTTGCGGGCGCCGTAGCTGTCGATCTCGAGCGAATCTCCGGTTTCGAGCACGAAGGTCTCATCGAGCCCCGAGTGTCGCAAGTGCTGTGCGAGCGCCGCGTGTTTGGCGAGTTGCCTGAACTCACCGTGGATGGGCATGAAGTATTTCGGCCTCACCAGATTGAGGATCAGGTTCAGTTCCTCGCGACTGGCATGCCCCGACACGTGCACCGGCGGATTCATCGATCCGTAAACCGTGTCGACGCCGCGCCGCGCCAGATGGTTGATCATGCGGTAAATCGGCTTCTCGTTACCTGGAATAATACGGGCGCTGAGGACCACCGTGTCGCCCGGCAGCAGCGACAGGTTCTTGTGATTGTCCACGGCCACGCGGGCCATCGCCGACATCGGTTCGCCCTGCGTACCGCTAACGACGATGCAACTCTTATTGCGAGGGGTGCTCTGGATATCCTGCGGCCGCAGCAGAATGTTGTCGGGGATCGTCAGCAGCCCGAGATCATGCGCGATCTCGGTAGTAGACATCATGCTGCGCCCGAGAAACGCCACCTTGCGCCCGTAGTCGGCGGCGATGTCGAGAATCTGTTGCAGGCGATGGATGGACGAGCTGAAGCAGGAGATAATCACGCGTTGTTCACTGCGCGAGATCAGGTCTTCAAGACGCGGCCGTACGGCGCGCTCGCTTTCGGTGTAACCGGGGCGATCAACGTTGGTGGAATCCGACATCAACAGCAGCACGCCTTGTTTGCCGTACTCGGCGAAGGTGTGGAGATCGAACAGAAAGTTATCGGTGGGCGTCGGGTCGACTTTGAAATCGCCGGTGTGAATGATGACTCCGACGGGAGTAGTGATCGCCAGCGCGACACAGGCCACGATCGAATGCGTCACGTTGATGAACTCGATGGAAAAGCAGCCCACGGATATTTTCTGGCGGGGCTTCACCGCAATCAGCTTTGCTTCTTTCAGAAGATCGTGCTCTTCGAGTCTTCGCTCGACCAGCGCCAGCGTGAACTGCGTGGCGTACACGGGAATCGGCAGTTGCGAGAGCAGGAATGGTACCGCCCCGATGTGATCCTCATGCCCGTGAGTGAGAATGAGCGCGCGGACCTTGTCTCTGTTCTGCTCGAGGTAAGTGAAATCGGGGGTAACGATATCGACGCCGAGGAGTTCGGCTTCCGGAAACATCATGCCAGCGTCTAGAACGATGATGTCGTCGCCGTACCGCACGGCCATCGAGTTCATTCCGAACTCGCCCAGACCGCCAAGTGGGATTATTTGTAGTTTCGAGTCTTTCAAAGACCAAGCGTAGCAAATCGCCCGTCAGAGCAGACGAAAAGCCACCTCCACGATCACCGGCGCGGTCACTGGTCGTCCGCGGTCCATCGCCGGAGTGAAGCGCCATTTCGACACAGCTTCCTGCGCGCGCTCGTCGGTTCCCAGCCCCAGTCCCTGTACGAGTTGAATGCGGTGGGGACGTCCGGCCGTATCCACCTCCACCCGCAGCACGACCACGCCTTGGAAGCGCGCTTTCCGGGCTTCGTCGGGATACTCCGGCTCTACTTTGTACACCAACCTTGGCGGCGTGCTGTAGCGGACGGCTTCAATTACCGCGACCGGCGGCGTATCCCCGCCGCCAAAGCGCGGTCCCCTCTGATTCCCGACGCCCCGGTCGTAGCCGTCGCCGATTCCTCCGCGGCCGCCCCTGCCTCCCGATGGAATGCCCGCCCGGGCCAGCGGATCGCCATATTCGGTGGCGGAGATCTCGAGTTGGGGTGCATCGAGCAAAGCCGCGGCAACCGGCAATTTGGGAGTGGTCGCGGTCACCATGGGAGCGACAAAGATCCGACGGTCGGCGGGAGGCGGCAGCGCTCCCTTGCTTGGCGGCAGAGGATCGCCGGCGCCGCCACCGCCGCGGTCAGGAGACGCGGGGCGGTAAATCAGAGGCACCGTGATATGAGGTTTGGAGAGGGAGTGCTGAGAAGCGAATCGCGCTCCCAAAAGCGACATCAGAGCGACGGCGCCCAAGTGGACAGCAACCGAGATACCTGCTGACGAGCTACGCATGCATGGAGCCCTGCAAATTTCATACCGCCGCTAAATGCTGCAACGCGTTTGCTACGGCGCGCCCGCAATGTCTTGCCTGCGGCACAGGTGTGAACCCTCCGCCATCCTCGATATACTTTTAGAGAACCCGCGGCAAAATGAAGAAGACCCCTTCCAATCCTCCCCAAGGCACTCGAGAATTTCTCCCGGCTATGAAGCAGGCACAGTTCGTGCCCATGTCCGCTGAAGATTTCAAGCGTACAAGAACACGCAAGATCGCGATGTGGAGTGGAGTAGTGGTGGCGGTGTTGGCGATCATGGGTCTGACTGTATGGAGGAGTTCAATCCCGTCGAATGCCCGTAACGACTTCGATGACGCAACGCGCATGTACACCGCCGGCAAGTACGCGGAGGCCGTCGCCGCGCTCGATTCCGCCATCCGCGGCAACGTCCGCCTCCCCGAGTCCTATCAGCTTCGCGCTACCCTGTACCGGATTCTCAACGAACCCGCGAAATGTATCGAGGACAGCACCAAAGCGATCGAGTTACAGCCGGGCAGTCCAGAAAACTACAAGACGCGGGCGAACGCCTATCGCGAGACGGGCCAGTTCGACAAAGCGATTGGCGATTACACGAAGCTGATTGAGCTTCAACCATCGGGCGCTTCCTACAACGGACGGGGCGTTTGTTACCGCGAATTACAGCAACTTGACAAAGCGCTCGAAGACTTCAACAAAGCTGTCCAAATGGAGCCCACAATCGACAATCTGCTGCAGCGCGGGATGGCGCTTGACGCAACAGGACGATACAAGGAGGCGATCGAGGACTTTGACGGCGCAGTGGAACGGCGGCCCGACACTCCTTATCCATACCGTGCTCGCGCTCACGCCCGCGAAGCGCTGGGCGACAAGGCCGGGGCAGCGTCGGATCGCGAGAAAGCCCGGTATATTGAATATCCGAACGAGCCGCCGCCTGTTCGCGCCAAAAAGTGAGCGGACGTCAGGCTGTGGCTAGTTCGACTTCGAAAAACCGGTCGACGGTATCCAGGATTACAGGCGCCTCGTTCATTTTATAAATCTCCGAACGCAACTGCGCCCCGTTTCGAACGCCATGGGTGAAGTAGGTAGCAAACTGCTTCATCTTGCCTACGGCGTCGGGCGCAGCGCGGTCAGTCAGCATAGTGTAATAGCTGCGCATTATGTCGTACCGGGCGCGCTCCGGCGGCACCGTATAACTGCCTGTGGCAACAAACTCAGCGATCTGCTGAAAAATCCATGGATTTGACGATGCCGTCCGTCCCACCATCACCGCGTCGCAGTTGGTCTCGCGCACCATCCGCACCGCGTCCTCTGGTGTGATCACGTCACCGTTGCCGATCACAGGAATTTTCACCGCGTCCTTCACTGCTGCAATGCGCGTCCA
Organism: Bryobacterales bacterium; assembly: GCA_038212445.1. GTDB lineage: Bacteria > Acidobacteriota > Terriglobia > Bryobacterales > Bryobacteraceae > TMP-7. The sequence continues at coordinate 88,781 of JBBQUM010000025.1, read as the reverse complement.
GTCAGACTTGCCGCTGTAGCCCTGCTCGCGGGTCCGCGGATGCAGCGCAATTGCCTGCAGTCCCGAGTTCTCCGCCAGCTTGGCCATTTGAATGAAAACCAGTTCCTTATCGTTCCATCCCGCGCGGAACTTCATGGTCAAGGGGATGGTGATCGCCGCCCGGACTTTGGTTAGGATCTCGGCCACCAGAGGCAGGTCGCGCAACAGCCCTGACCCGCCGTTGCATTTCACGACCTTGTTAACGGGACAGCCGAAATTGATGTCGACGATGTCGAAACCCTGGTCCTGACAGTAAGCGGCCGCATCCGCCATAACTTCTGGATCCGACCCGAACAACTGGGCCGAAATGGGATGCTCCTCCGGTTCGAAATAGAGGTATCGAAACGCCCGCGTGGGCTTTCGCGCGCGCCTCAAGTTCACCACCCCGTGCGAACTCGTGAATTCCGTCATAATCAGCCCGCAGCCGCCCTGATTGCGGATCAGCCGGCGAAATACGGTATCGGTAACGCCTGCCATTGGCGCCAGGACGGTTCCGGGCGCGATCTGCACCGGACCAATCGCGAATCTGGACGGAAACGACTGCATCTTTAATACAGTTTAACGTGGTATTGGCCTAATCCCGAAACCCAGCCCCGTCCATCCGCGTTAAATCAAATGAAGGGCTTATGAACAACAAGGTTCTGCTGGCATTCATTGGGGGATTGCTTGTCGCCTCCGGGATCACCTATTTCGCGATGAAGCGACCGGACTTGTCGACGTTCGCCAAAACGGCTCCCGAACCGATCATCATTCCCGCAGCGTCCACGCCCGTTTCGACGCCCTTACCGGCCCCGACTCCGGCGCCCCCGGCAGCTTCTGAGCGCAAGATCGCCGAACCTGCGCCCGCAGCCGAGACGTCGCGGCCGGCACTTCGTGCGGAAGCCAGGCCCGTGGTGAAGGAAGTGCCGCCCAAGCCGTCGCCCGTTGTCAACGCTCCCAATGAGGCGTCGCGTACAGCCCAAGCCCCTGTTACGCCTGCTGAACCACCGCCGCCCGCGCCGTTTGAAATATCGCGAAATCCGGAGCCGGCCCGTCCCGCCACGTTCTCCAGTGCGCCGACAGCGCCTCCACCGCCGGCTACGGTAACCATCCCTGCCGGAACCACTCTCACTGTCCGTATGGGCGAGACTCTCACCACCGAGCGCAGCCGTCCAGGCGACACCTTCACAGCCACGCTCGACCAACCGCTGGTAGTTGACGGCTTTGTCATCGCTGAACGGGGTGCTCGCGCCCAGGGCCGCGTGGTTGAGTCAGATCGTTCCGGACGAGTGAAGGGCGTCGCGCTAATGCAAATTGAACTCACTCAGCTATCCACGTCCGACGGTCAGCGGGTACGCGTGAATACCGCGTTCCTCGAGAAGAAGGCTGAGTCCACGAAGAAGCAGGACGCCGCCAAAGTTGGCATCGGAGCGGCGCTAGGCGCGGCCATCGGAGCCATCGCTGGTGGCGGCAAAGGTGCTGGAGTGGGCGCCGGAGTGGGCGGTGCCGCTGGTGCAGGTGATGTAGCTTTGACACGCGGCAAGCCGGTGGAGTTTCCGGTGGAGACCCGCGTCGCGTTTCGCCTGTCGGAACCGCTGACGCTTACTGAAAACCTTCGCTAAACAAATCGGTTATTTCGCAGCTACCGTTTTGCCGGACGTTTCCGGCGCCTTTGCCCGCGCCGCGGGCAGTGTGAAGTAGAACGTGGACCCCGCGCCTAACTTCGACTCAGCCCAGATTCTTCCATTGAATCGCTCGATGATGCGCTTGGTGATCGCCAGTCCCGCGCCGGTGCCCGGATATTCGGTTGTGTGCAGCCGTTTGAACAATCCAAATACCCGCGCTGCATATTTCTGATCGAATCCGATGCCGTTATCGGTCACCGAGAACAGCACCTCGTCGCCCTGCCTCACCGCCGACACGATGATTTCAGGCACGCCCTCCTGCTTCCGGTACTTGACAGCGTTTGAAATCAGGTTCTGAAAAACCTGCACCAGCAAGGTTTCCTGCGCCAGCACCGTCGGCAGGTCCCCAACCTTCACCGTGGCCGCCGCCTCTGTGATGAGGGGACGGCATACCGTTAGCGCCTGGTCAATCGCTCCTCTTGGATCGATGAAGCTAGCGCGCGCGCCGGAATGCGCCGTCCGCGAATAACCCAGCAAATCGTGGATCAGTCGGTTCATCCGCAGAATGCCGTCCCGGACCACGCCCGCCAGCGGTTCGACTTCCGGTGTCCGCAGGTCGCCAATTCGGCGCAGCAGCAATTCGGTATAAGTGCTCACCATGCGCAGCGGCTCCTGAAGATCATGGGAGACCACATACGCGAACTCTTCCAACTCGCGATTTGACCGGCGCAGTTCTTCCGCCTGCGAGGCTAGCAGCGCGTCAGCCTCCTTGCGCTCTGTGATGTCACGGATGAGGATCACCACCCCGGCAACGTTGCCGCCTTCATCGCCAACCGGAGCAGCACTGCCCTCAACCAGCAGCGCCCTGCCCTCTACGCGCAGCCTTGCATCCGCCCCTAAGGGCAGCACCGTATGAGCACGGATCACCTCGATGACAGTCGCTGAAAGCCGTTCGTTTTCCAACTCCACCACCGCGTCGATCTTCAGTCCCCGGCTCACGACACTCGACCGTCCGAGCAGCCGTTCTGCGGCCGCGTTTATATATTGGATATGGCCGCCAGTGTCAGTAGAGATTACCGCGTCGGAGAGTCCCGCAAGCGTCTGCTCCATCAGCAAGCGCGCCAGCCGCTCAGATTTCTCCGAATCCTCGGCATGTTCTCGCGCCGTAACCAGCAGGCCGCAGATGTAACTCATGCCGACGCCCAGTCCGACGAATCGCATAAAGCCGGTTGGATCGGAGGGATCGATCATACCCAGGAAGCCCGTACCGGCGTTCACAAACGTTCTTGCCAGCACCGTGCCCAACACCGTCGTGAGCAGGCCGGGCCCAAACCCGCCGTACGCAGCGCTGATCATGAGCGCAACGAAAAACGTGACGTAGGGCGCTCGAGTTCCGATCAACGCACCGAGGCCTATGCGGAGCACCAGCGCAGCCAGTGCCAGCAGCACCGCCGCACCATAACGACGGATCAATTCACGGCTTCCGTCGGATCCCGAACGCGAGGGGTCCGCCCACGGCCGCCACCAAATGGCCATACTCAATCATCCTACCCTGCCCGGTTCCGCCAACGAACCGCCTTGACCGCGACGGTCCGTGTGTGATCCGCTTGTCTTTCACATGAAAGAACTCCGCAGCCGGCAATGGTTCCAGGGCCCCGAATATTACGCATTCTCGCGACGCGCCTGGCTGCGCTCAGAAGGCTTCAATCGCGACGTGTTCGACGGCAAACCCGTCGTCGGCATCTGCAATTCATGGAGTGAGCTGAACAATTGCAACGCCCACCTGAGAACCGTCGCCGAAGCCGTGAAGCGAGGGGTCTGGCAAGCGGGCGGAGTCCCTCTCGAATTCCCCACTATTTCGCTCGGCGAAATGTTCATGAAGCCCACCGCCATGCTGTTCCGGAATCTGATGGCGATGGACGTCGAAGAGTGTATCCGCGCCAACCCGCTCGACTCTGTCGTCCTGCTCTGCGGCTGCGACAAGACTACGCCCGCACAACTGATGGGCGCCGCGTCCGCCAACCTCCCCGCCATCATGGTCCCCGGCGGACCCATGCTCGCCGGCGAGTGGCGCGGCAGCAAACTTGGTTCCGGCACCGACGGCCGCAAGCTGTTCGACCAGTACCGCACCGGCCGCATCACCGAGGAGGAATGGTGTGAAGTGGAGGCCTGCATCGCCCGGTCGTCCGGACACTGCACCGTAATGGGCACCGCTTCCACGATGGCCGCCATGGCTGAAGCGCTCGGCATGACGCTGCCCAACTCGGCTGCCATCCCCGCTCCGGACTCGCGCCGCCTCATGAGCGCCGAGCAAAGCGGCCGTCGCGCTGTCGAGATGGCGCTCGAAGGACTCACGCCGTCGAAGATCCTCACGCGCCACGCTTTCGAGAACGCCATCGCGACGCTGATGGCTCTTGGCGGATCCACCAACGCCGTCGTCCATCTCATCGCCATCGCGGGGCGCCTCGGCCTCGAACTGCCGCTCAACGAATTTGACCGCATCTCCCGCGCTACGCCGTGCCTTGTGAACGTGAAGCCGTCAGGCGCCTACGTCATGGAGGACCTCTTCCATGCAGGCGGCGTTGCAGCCGTTATGAAGGAGATTGAACATCTGCTCCACCGCGACGCGCTCACGGTTAACGGGCAGACGCTCGGTGCCAACCTCGCCTCCGCGCGAGTGGAGATTCGCGACGTCATCCGCGCCGCCGGCAGTCCGCTGTCGGCTGAAGGCGGTATCGCCGTGCTGAACGGCAATCTCGCGCCACGCGGCGCCGTCATAAAGCAGTCGGCCGCCACTCCGCATTTACTCCAACATCGCGGTCCCGCCCTCGTCTTTGAGACTCGCGACGAAATGATGGCCCGCATCGATTCGCCGGACCTTCCTGTCGATGCCAACACCGTCCTCGTCATGAAGAACTGCGGGCCCAAGGGTGGTCCTGGCTTCCCCGAGTGGGGACAGATTCCGATGCCTAAGAAATTGCTCGCCGAAGGTATCAACGACATCGTCCGCATCTCCGACGCCCGTATGAGCGGCACCAGCTTTGGCACCGTGGTGCTCCACATCGCTCCCGAATCTGCCGCCGGTGGGCCTCTCGCCTCCGTCCGCACCGGCGACGAGATCGTCCTCGACTTCAACCAGCGGCGCATCGACGTCGCGCTATCTCAAACCGAAATTGACCGCCGACTCCTCGAGTTCGTTCCACCCAAACCTCACTACACCCGCGGTTACGGCAAGCTCTTCATTGACCACGTCACACAGGCCGACCAGGGTTGTGACTTCGACTTTCTGGCCGGTGCCGAATGACCCGCAACCAGCTCAAGTGGGCCATTGCCGCTCTCCTGTTCTGCGCCACCGCGCTCAACTACGCCGACCGTCTCGCGCTTGCCATCGTCAGCGTCGACATCCGCACGCTTTACCACCTCGACGAGCACGATTACTCTCACGTCCTCGTCCTGTTCTTCCTCGCCTACTCCATCATGTACGCCGGCTCCGGCTACATCGTCGACCGACTCGGCACGAAAAAAGGCTTCGCGCTTTTCATCTTCTGCTGGTCCATCGCCCAGATGGCCCACTCCTTAATTACCGGCAAGTGGTCCCTCGGCGCTTACCGCTTCGCCCTGGGACTCTCTGAACCCGGCAACTGGCCCGCCGCTGCCAAGGCTGTTGCTGAGTGGTTCCCGCCCGCTCAACGCGCTTTGGGCATCGGGATCTTCAACGCTGGATCTTCTCTCGGTTCCGCGCTCGCCCCGCCCGTCGTCGCCTGGGTCACTCTCCGATACGGTTGGCGTGCCGCGTTCCTCGTTACGGGAGCGGCCGGCTTCGTGTGGCTCGCTTTCTGGTGGTTCATTTACGAGACCCCTAAGGACTACGTCGAACCCATCGCAGTGGAAAAGGTGAACTGGAAGCGCATCATCGCGCAGCGCGCCTGCTGGACTCTCATCATCGCCCGCTTCTTCACTGACCCGGTGATCTACTTCGTCATATTCTGGCTACCCGAGTACCTGCGCAAGGAGCGCGGCTTCGACCTCGCCGCCGTGGGACGCTATTCGTGGGTGCCGTATATCTTCGGAGGAATCGCCTACGTCGCAGGCGGCTGGCTCTCGGGCTATCTCATTCGCAAAGGCTGGCCGATACTGCGTGCCCGCAAATTCGTCATGCTGCTGGGCGCGTGCGTCATGCCCGCCGCGCTCGCCGCTCCGTATGTCCCCATGGCGTGGATGGCCATTGCCGCCACCTGCTTCCTCACGTTCGGCCACGGATTCTGGGTCTCGAATCTTCAAGCACTGCCGACTGATCTGTTCCGCGGCAGCGAGGTGGGCACCGCTTCCGGCTTCACCGGCATGGGTGGCGCGGTGGGCGGCATGATCGCTCAACTCGGCACCGCGACCTTGGTTACCCACTTCTCCTACGCGCCCGTTTTCATAATGGCGGGACTCATGCACCCGCTCGCCGCAGCGATCGTTTATGCGCTCATGCGCGAGAATAGGATGGCAGCGCGCACATGAAACCTCTCGACATTCTCGCCATTGCAGCCCACCCCGACGACGTGGAGCAGACCTGCGGCGGCACACTCATCAAGATGGCCGAGGCCGGCTACCGGACAGGCGTCCTCGATCTCACCGCCGGCGACATGGGGACTCGGGGAACGCCTGAAATCCGCATGTCGGAGGCTGAGGCAGCCGCCGAGATCATGCTGGTGAAGTGGCGCGGCAATCTCCGCTTCCCCGACGCCCGCCTGGAAAACAACATCGCCGCGCGCATGACGCTGGCTGCGCAAATCCGTACTCTAAAACCTCGCGTGGTCATTCTTCCCTATTGGGAAGCCCGCCATCCCGACCACTACCGTGCAGGCGAACTCGGCTTCGAAGCGTGCTTCCTCGCCGGACTGCGTAAGCTTGACGAAGAGACCGAGCCCCACCGTCCCTACAAGCTCATCTACTCGTCGCTCTACGCTAACGTCGTGCCGAACTTCGTGGTGGACATCAGCAGTCAGTTCGAGCGTCGTATGGACGCGCTGTTCGCCTACGTCTCACAGTACGGCGACAGTGCCGCTGGTTCAGACCTGTTCCCTTCACAGACCGAGATCCGCGAACGCCTTGCCGCCATCGCTCGCTTCTACGGCAATCAAATCGGTGTCAAATATGGGGAGCCTTTCGCCGTCAAAGAAACCATGAAGGTTGACGACATCGTCGCCCTAGGTCCCAGGAGTTTCTAACATGCGCTGGCTGCTTGCCTTCGCCGTCGCTGCTCTGTTACCGGGCGCCGAGCCTTACCGCCCAGCCTTCCATTTCTCACCGGAGAAGAATTGGACCAACGACCCCTGCGGTCCTTACTACAAGGACGGTCTTTACCATCTCTTCTTCCAGTACAATCCCTTCGGAGATCAATGGGGTCACATGACCTGGGGTCACGCCACCAGCCCTGACCTCATCCACTGGACGCACCTGCCGCCGGCCATCGCCGAAGAGAATGCGGTCATGATTTTCACCGGCAGTTCAGTGGTGGAGCCGTCGGGCCGCATTGCCTCCATCTTTACCGCCCACACCGAAAAGCCTCCACACCAAAGCCAGTACATCGCCTTTTCGAGCGACGGCAAGACCTGGACCAAGCATCAGGGAAATCCGATCCTCGATCTCGGCCCCAAAACCACTGACTTCCGCGACCCGAAAGTCTTCTGGCACGCGCCTACCAAGCGCTGGGTGATGGTGGTGATGCTGCCGCTCGAGCGCAAGGCTCAGTTCTACGCCTCAACTGACCTCCTCCACTGGAGCCACCTCAGCGACTACGGACCGGCTGGCGCTCCCACCGGCATCTGGGAATGTCCCGATTTCTACGAACTCCCCGTGGACGGCAACGCGAAGAACACCCGTTGGGTTCTCAAGATCGGGCTCGGCAAAGGCCACATCGCCGGCGGCTCAGGCGAGCAATATTTTACCGGCACTTTCGACGGCACTCGCTTCGTCAATGACAACCCCGCCAGCCAGATTCTCTGGGTGGACTACGGTCCCGACTGCTATTGCGAGTTCTCGTTCTCCAATGCGCCCACGCCTCGCGCTGTAGGCTGGATGAGCAATTGGAATTACGCCGGCAAAATCCCCACCAGCCCGTGGCGCGGCCAGATGACCATGCCCCGCGTGTTTGCGCTGAAGACCACGCCTGCGGGAATCCGGCTGTTCCAGTCGCCCACCGCCGAGATGCGCGCCCTTCGCGCAAGGCGAACCGATTCCGACGTATTCGAGATGAAAGTGACTGTCCCCCTCAAAGATGGTGAACACGCTGAATGGACACTCCTGGATGGCCTCAAACTCGGCTACGACGGAGCGAAGGGTGAACTCTACCTCGACCGCATGCATGCAGGGAACACCGGCTTCGACGCGAAGTTCCCCAACCGCTATACTGCGCCGCTAAGACTTAACGGCAGAAAACTCGACCTCGACATTTTCGTCGACCGCATGTCCATCGAGGTCTTTGCCATGAACGGGGAAATCGTCTTCACCGCCCTGGTCTTCCCGACAAAGCAAACGCCCATCACCTACGTGGGCCCCAAACCCCAAACCGAATATTGGGACCTGAAACCTTAGCGACATGCCCATCGCTACCATCAACCCAGCCACCGGGGAACTCGTCCGCGAATTCAAATCGCTCTCACCCGTCGAACTTGGACTGAAGCTGGATATCGCTGCCCAAGCCTTCAAGACCTGGCGCCGCACTCCCCTGCCCCACCGTGCCGCGTGCCTCACCAAAGCCGCGGAAATCCTCGAGGCCGAAAAAGAAGCGCTGGGCCGCATCATGACCCTCGAAATGGGCAAACCGCTCAAGTCGGCCATCGACGAGGCGGCCAAATGCGCTACTGCCTGCCGCTATTACGCCGAGCACGGAGAGCGTCTTCTGAGCGAACAGTCCATCGACATCCCCGGGCAGGAAAGCAAGATCATTCACCAGCCGCTGGGAGTGATTCTCGCCGTCATGCCCTGGAACTTTCCGTTCTGGCAGGTCTTCCGCTTCCTCGCCCCGACGCTAATGGCTGGCAATACCGGACTCCTCAAGCACGCTTCCAACGTTCCGCAATGTGCGCTGGCCATCGAGGACATTGCGACGCGCGCCGGTTTCCCCGAAGGCGTCTTCCAGACATTGCTGGTCGGTTCCGATCAAGTCCCCAACATTATTCGGGACGATCGCGTGAAAGCCGCCACCCTGACGGGCAGCGAACCGGCGGGGGCGCAAGTCGCCTCACAATGCGGCAAGCTCATCAAGAAGACCGTGCTCGAACTCGGTGGCAGCGATCCATTCATCGTGATGCCGAGCGCGAATTTCGAGAATGCGGTCAGCACCGCTGTCCAGGCGCGTTGCATCAACAACGGGCAGTCCTGCATCGCCGCCAAGCGGTTCATCGTCCACCAGGACATCTACGAAAGGTTCGAAGCAGCCTTCGTTGACAAGATGTCGAAGCTGGTAGTCGGCGATCCCATGGACCCCGGGACGCAAGTGGGCCCAATGGCCACTGAGCAAATTGTGAAGGATTTGGAGGATCAGGTGAAACGAGCAGTCGCCGCCGGTTCCCGCGTAAAGACCGGCGGCGCCAGACTCCAACGGCCAGGCCAGTACTTCAGCCCAACCGTCATTACCGGCGTGTGTGCATCGCCGGTAAGCCGCGAGGAAATCTTCGGTCCCGTTGCCACTCTCTACCGCGTCGACTCGCTCGACGCAGCCATCGATCTGGCCAACGACACTTCGTTCGGACTCGGCGCCTCCGCCTGGACACAAGACTCGTCCCAGCAGACGCGCTTCATCGATGAACTCGAAGCCGGAATGGTATTTATCAACGGTATGGTTGCATCCGACGCCCGGCTACCTTTCGGCGGCATCAAGCACTCCGGCTACGGTCGCGAACTGGGACCCTTTGGAATCCTCGAGTTCGTCAACACCAAGACTGTCGTTGTGCGTCCCGGTTAATCTTCCTCTGCAATCACAGACGCGTCATATCGCGCCCAGGTTGCGCCTACTACATGTAAAGTCCGCCGTTCACGTCGAGCACGTGCCCTGTGATGTACGCCGCTCCCTCACTCGCCAGAAAGACCACCGCGGCCGCGACATCCTCGGGCTGACCCAGTCGCTTCAACGGAACGTGCGCCAGCATATTCGCGCGCACCGTCTCGCTCAACACCGACGTCATGTCTGTTTCAATAAAGCCGGGAGCCACGGCGTTCACGGTGATATTCCGGCTCGCGATCTCCTGCGCCAGCGACTTCGTAAGCCCGATCAACCCGGCTTTCGACGCCACATAGTTCGCCTGCCCCGGATTTCCCATCTCGCCCACCACCGACGAAATATTGATGATGCGCCCCCAGCGCTCTTTCAGCATGCCTTGGAGAACCTGCTGGCTCGCCAGAAAAGCTCCTGTCAGATTCGTCGTGAGGACAATATCCCAGTCCTCGCGTTTCATCCGCATTGCCAGGCCATCTTTGGTGATGGCAGCGTTGTTAACCAGGATGTCGATCCGCCCAAACTCGGCAGCGGTCTTGGTCAGCGACTCTTTGATCGACTCCCCGGACCCGAGATCGATCGCCACCGCGTATGCCTCGCCACCGTTCGCGCGAATCTCGGCTGCAACTTCCTCCAGTTTGTCCATCGAGCGCGCGGCCACCGCCACGCGGTGACCCGCAGCCGCAAGCGCGAGTGCGCAACCACGACCAATGCCACGGCTCGCTCCAGTCACAAAAGCGGTTCTCTTTGTCATATGAATCTTCAATCATACGCAAATAAGCGATAGAATCGGGACCGGGATTTTGGAGGAAGTAATTTTGCGCCGTTATTGGCTTGTTATCGCCGGCACCGTGATCGGCTTGGCGTCTGGTTTCACGATGCTGTTATTCGATCCTGCTACCTATACATCGCACGCGAAGTTAATTGAAAGATCTTCATTGGTTTCGCAGCGAGTTCTCCAACCCCGGTTTGATTTGGCATCTTTCCTCCCACGAATCACTCAAACCGCGACCTCCCGGTCGGCATTGATCACGCTGATCCAGGCGTACGAGCTATATCCCGAAATGCGCTCAAAGCAGCCCATGGAAGACGTTGTCGAGCAAATGCGTAAAGAGATCGGCATTGAGCTGGCAAAGAATGGCTCACTTGAGATCCACTTCAGCTATCCGGATCGCGATAAAGCGCAGAAGATTGTCTCCGAAATCGGCACACGCCTATTGGATGCTTCGCTTCGCGAAGCGAGTGTTGCCATGCACAGCACCGGGGAGGTACTGCATTCTTCTTTGGAAACGGCTGCCGCAGAATGGGCTGATCTCAGCCAGAAAGCACGCGCGGCCGGTGCCAGCGAGCGCCTGCTTCTCGATCGTGACCTCGCCAAGAAGCAATACGTCGATGCAAGCGCAAAGCTCGCCGATTTCCAATTGGGCGATGAGATGGAAAAGCGTCGACTGGGTTCCTATCTCGAACTTCTCGATACAGCGTCACTCCCCGAGAGGCCCGATTCCAGCCCGTACGCTAGAGTCGCAATCTTCACGCTCGGGGGATTGGCCATTGGCATCATTGCTCGCCTCGCGGCCGATCTATGGTTTCCGGCACTTCCAACGGCCTGACCGCCGCCGCGCTCGCGAGTGCACAACCGCGACCCATGCCACGGCTCGCTCGTGTAACAAAAGCGGTTCTCTTAGTCATTTGAATCTCCAATCATCCCGGCCGAAAAGGGTACACTCAAGACGCTTCGAGGTGCTTTATTCTCCGCTATTGGCTCGTATTTCTGGGTCTATTGATCGGCTTGCTCGCCGGACTCGCAATCGTCCTCTTACGTCCCGCCGCTTTTACTTCGCACGCTACGCTACTTGCGAAGCCATCCCTGGTCTCCGAAAGGAATGTGCCGGGCCAAAAGCGCCATCGACCTGCCGACCTTTGTGCCGCGTGTGTCTAGTGTCGTCCTGTCCCGTGGTGAACTGGCGACAATCATCCAGGCCTACGAATTGTATCCGGAGAAGCGCAAGTGGTTGCCGATGGAGGATGTGATTGAACAGATGCGCAGCGATGTCAGCATCCAGAACGTCCGGCCCAACTCAATCGTTCTCTCTTTTTCACATTCGGACCGCTATCAAGGCACAAAAGGTCGTTTCGGAGTTGACTACCAGGATGATCAACGTGACCTTCGTGAGGAACTGGAATCGATGCGCGGAACAACCCAACTCCTCCGCGACTCCGCCAAACTGGCAGCTGCAAAGTGGCCGAATTGAACGAGCAGTCTCGAGCCGGAAACGCTGTCGAGCGTCTGCTGCTCGACCGTGACTTCGCGAAGAAACAATATTGCGCAAGTCGCAATTCCAGCGGCCTGACCAATTTCTTCCGCTACACTAAAAAGTTCCGCATCTAACAACCGGGCTCTTCCCCGCGCCCCTTACCTATGGCTTACTCCGACCTTCGCGAATTCATCAAAGCGCTCGACAAGAACCGCGAGCTCAAACGCATTCCCTTCCCCGTCGACCCCAATCTTGAAATCACCGAGTTCGCCGACCGCGCAGTCAAACAAGGCGGTCCCGCCCTCCTCTTTGAAAAGCCCACCGGCTACAAATACCCGGTCCTCATCAACGCCTTCGCCTCCATGCGCAAAATGGAGATCGCTCTCGAAGTGGACAACGTCCAGCACATAGCCGACCGCATCTCCGACTATCTCCAGATGCAAATGCCGCAAGGCCTCCTCGGCAAATTGAAGATGCTGCCAAAACTCGCCGAAATGGGCGCGTTCTTCCCGAAAATCGTCGACAGCGGGCCTTGCAAGGAGGTCATCGAGAAGGAGAACTTCTCGCTCAAGGACCTCCCCGTTCTCACCTGCTGGCCGGGCGACGGCGGTCCATTCGTCACGCTGCCGATGGTCTACACCCGCAATCCCGACACCGGCAAACGCAACTGCGGCATGTACCGCATGCAGATCTACGACGAGCGTACCACCGGCATGCACTGGCAGACTCACAAGCAGGGCGCCGAGCATTATCGACGCCGTCTCGCCGAAGGCAAAGACGCCCGGATGCCCGTCGCCGTCGCCATCGGCTCGGACCCGGCGACGATGTACTCCGCCATCCTCCCGCTCCCTCCCGATCTCGACGAGATGATGATCGCCGGCTTCCTGCGCGGCAAACCGGTGGAGATGGTGAAGTGCGAAACCTGCGACCTTGAAGTCCCCGCCAACGCCGAGTTCGTCCTCGAAGGCTATGTCGAACTCGGTGAAAAGCGGCGCGAAGGCCCCTTCGGCGATCACACCGGATTTTATTCGCTCGACGACGACTACCCCGTCTTCCACGTCACCTGCGTCACTCGCCGCAAGGATCCCATTTATCCCACCACCATCGTTGGTCCGCCGCCCATGGAGGACTTCTATATGGGGAAAGCGATCGAGCGCATTTTCCTTCCTCTGATGCGCCTCCAATTGCCCGAGGTGCGAGACATGTGCATGCCGGCTGAAGGCATCTTCCACAACCTCATGCTGGTCTCCATCCGCAAGAGCTATCCGCTGCACGCTCGCAAAGTAATGCACGCGATCTGGGGTTTGGGACAGGCGATGTTCACCAAGTGCATCATCGTCGTCGATGAGGACGTCGACGTTCAGAACATAAGCGAAGTCGCCTGGAAAGCCCTCAACAACATCGACCCGCAGCGCGACATCGAGTTCGCCATGGGACCGATCGACTCCCTCGATCACTCGAGCCGCCTGCCGAATGTGGGCTCGAAAATGGGCGTCGACGCCACCCGTAAATGGCCGGAGGAAGGTTTCACACGCCGCTGGCCCGACGTCATCCGCATGTCCCCCGCGGTGAAGCAGCGCGTCGACGAGTTGTGGAAGAAGGCCGGTCTCTGACCGTCCCCATCAACTCAGCCCAGTTACTCGCCCTGGCCGCCGCCGGCGTAATAATCGGCCAGCAACTGAAGCGCCGAGTCCCGATACTCGAGCGCCTCAGCATCCCCACCTCCATCGCGGGCGGACTCTTATTCGCGCTGTGCTCCCTCGTTTTCCACAGCCAGGGCTACGACGTCAAACCAGATCCCGTATTGCGCGACGTCTTCCAGCTTTTCTGTTACACCATCATTGGCATGAACGCGAGTTTCGACGTCGTGAAGCGCGGCGGCGTCCAGACGATTCTGTTGCTCGCGCTGGCCACTGGAGGCGCAGTCCTCCAAAATTTCCTCGGCATGGGACTCGCGTCCGTGTTCCACCTGAACCCGCTAATCGGCATCCTCAGCGGATCGGTCTCCCTGGCCGGCGGACCCGCCACTGCACTGGCCTTCGGCTCGACATTCGAAAAGGCCGGTGTACCCGCCGCTACCACCATCGCCCTGGCCTCGGCCACGTTCGGCATCACCGTTTCTGGCTTGATAGCGGCCTATGCCGGCGTATGGCTGAACAGCAAAGCAAATAGCGAAGGAGCGAGTAGCACCGGCCTCCCGGCCCGTGTAGCCGAAGAGGAACCCGAAGCCGTAAGCGCAAAACAACCCGAAACCTCAATGGCCACCCAGATAGCCCTGGTCGCGATCGCCATGGGCCTCGGCAGCTTGGTCAGCGCCGCCATCGAAAGAACCGGCATCGTCATGCCCGGCTACATCGGCGCAATGGCCGTCGCCGCGATTATCAGAAACATAAATGACCGCACCAACCTAATCAAAATCTCGCCAACCAAACTAGCGTCAGCTTTCGAAATCGCCCTCCCACTCTTCATCGTGATGGCGATGATCACGCTACGGCTGTGGGAACTAGCCGCGCTAGCCGGACCGCTACTCATTATCCTCACCGCCCAGGTAGCACTGACCCTGGCCATGACACTTACGATCGTCTATTGGGCCATGGGCCGCGACCGCGACGGCGCCGTCATCAGTGCCGGTTTCTGCGGCTTCATGCTCGGTGTCACCGCCAATGCCATGGCTTCGATGGAAGAACTCGCCCTCCGCTTTGGCCCCGCACCGCGCGCCTTCATCATTGTGCCGATGGTCGGTGCATTTTTGATCGATTTCACCAACTCAATTGTCATCACGGCGATGGCCAACATGATAAAATAAGGCGTTAGCAGCGTACGGCGGAATTAGCTCAGTCGGTAGAGCGCTTGATTGTGGTTCAAGAAGTCATGGGTTCAAATCCCATATTCCGCCCCACCCTACTTCACATCCCCCAGCCCACTAGCATCATGTTGTCGCCGTTCTTCCCCGTGTCGACAGCCTTGCCTACCTGAACTACTCCGCCCAGATTCTCGTGCCGGTGGATCTTGCGCTTCGCTACGTCAATCCGCCCCTCGTATATGTGAAGGTCCGAACCGCGGATGTTAGTGGTAGTTAGTTTGATGACGACATCAGTTAGTTTCTCGATTTTCGGATCGGCCACTGAATCCACCGACACTTTCTTTGGGCGTGGTAGACAAGAGCTCTCATGATGGGCAAGACCCCACTCGACGTCCGTGTTTCGTTTACTTGCGGTTGTAACGGCGAGTCTCCGAAACTTCGGATACGTTTGCGATCTCCGATAGAATGGGGCTCACTATGGAACGCAGGCTATTTCTGCTCGGCAGTTCGCTCGCCCTTCGCAGCGCGTTTGGCGCGAATGAGCAAGTTAACGTGGCAATTGTCGGAGTTGGGTCGCGCGGCAATGCCCACCTAAAGGAATATTTGCTGCAGGACGGCGCGCGCATTGGCGCCGTGTGTGATGTGAATCAAGCGCAGACCGAGCGGGCAGTCGCCATGGTGGAAAAGGCGAAGGGCTACAAGCCGAAGGTCTACGAGGATATGCGGAAGCTGTATGCCGACAAGGAAATCGACGCGGTCTCCATTGCCACGCCGAATCACTGGCATTCGCTCGCCACCATCTGGGCGTGTGAGGCGGGCAAGGACGTCTACTGCGAGAAGCCGGCCAGTTACAACATCTGGGAAGGGCAGCGTATGGAAGCGGCGGCTCGAAAGCACAACCGCATCGTGCAAGTGGGCATGCAGAGCCGCAGCATCCCACACAAGATCCGCGCCGTGGAGCTTTTGCGTCACGGCGCCATCGGCAAGCTCTATATGGCGAAAGGTGTCTGCTACAAACGCCGCCCGTCCATCGGTCATGAACCGGACACGTCAACGCCCGCGGGAGTGAATTGGGATCTGTTTCTAGGGCCGGCGCCGATGCGTTCGTACAACAAACTGCGCCACGTCTACAACTGGCACTGGTTCTGGGACACGGGCAATGGCGATATCGGGAACCAGGGCATCCACGAGATGGACGTCGCACGGTGGGGACTCGGTGTGGGACTGCCGAAGGGCGTTTCGTCCACCGGCGGCAAGTTCGCCTATAACGACGATCAGGAGACGCCAAACACGCAGATCGCCAGCTTCGACTATGGCGACAAAGAGATTCAGTTCGAGGTCCGTGGATTGAACACTGGTACCGAAAGCGGGATCGCGCCGCAAGGACCGCACACCATCGGCGATGTGTTCTTTGGCGACAAGGGCTACATGGTGGTTGATCACAGCGGTTTCCAGATTTTCCTTGGCGACAAGAAGGAACCGGGCGAAAGCATGAAGGCTGCAAGCGGCAGCGATACAGGCTGGCACATGAAGAACTTTCTGGACGCGGTGAAGAGTCGCAAGAAGGAAGACTTGCACGGCGAGGTGGCTGAGGGCGTCGCTTCCGCGGTGCTTGTGCACATGGCGAATACCAGCTACCGGTTGGGACGCAAGTTGGCGTTTGACCCGCTGAAGCAGTCGTTCACCGGTGATGAAGAAGCGAATAAGATGAAGACACGCCACCCTTACAGGACGCCGTACGTCGTCGCTTAGAGAGTCGCGTCAGAAATCCAAAACATGTCTATTCTAACGACAACAGTCGGGAGCTACCCGATGCCGGAGTGGCTTGCGCAAGCCCGCACCGAAGAAGCCCGGCTGGACGCCACCCGCGTGGTGTTCAGCATTCAACGCGAGGCGGGAATCGACCTTCCCACAGACGGCGAACTGTACCGGTTCGACCTCAATCATCCCGACACCAACGGCATGATCGACTATTTTGTCTGCAAAATGGCGGGGGTCCGCACGCAGATGGGACGAAGCGATTGGGAAGGTTTCCGCGCGCTCGATCCGATGAAGTTCAGACGCAAACCGGCGGCGGTGATTGAGTCGGCGCTCGGCGAAGGCGGGCTCAATTTGATGGCTGACTGCGAAGCGGCGCGTTCAGTAGCAGGCGGCGTTTTCAAGTTCACCGTCACCAGTCCATACATGCTGGCGCGCAGCGTCTACGACCGTCACTATCACGACTTCGACGCGCTGACGATGGCTATTGCCGAGGTTCTCGCCAAACAGGTGGCTGGTCTGCCGTGCGAAACATTGCAGGTGGACGAGGCCAACATTCCCGGCAATCCCACGGACGCCCCGCTGGCGGCGCGAGCCATCAATAAGGTCCTCGATGGCTTCACCGGACAGCGCGCCGTGCACCTTTGCTTCGGCAACTATGGCGGCCAGACGATCCAGCGCGGACATTGGGAAGCGCTGCTGGGCTTTCTGAACGCGCTGCACGCGGATCATGTGGTGCTCGAACTGGCGCACCGTCCCGCCGCCGATCTGGATGCCTTGCGCGAAGTCGACCCGAGGATCGGGATTGGACTCGGCGTCGTGGATATCAAGGTGAATCACGTCGAGACCGAAGACGAAATCGCCTCGCGGATTGATAGAGCGGTGAAGGTGCTCGGTGAGAATCGAGTGAAGTGGGTTCACCCGGATTGCGGGTTCTGGATGTTGAAGCGAAGTGTAACGGAGCGGAAGATTGAAGCCTTAGTGAAGGGCCGGGATCTATTTCTGGACTCTTAAACCGCGAAATCGACGTAGAAAAAAGGGGCGAGCCGTGAAGGCCCGCCCCATGTTGTTTTTGCGCCCTACTTCGGGCAGCCCTTGGACTGGATCGCGGCCGCCGGTGCGTCGGATAGCTTCACCGACGATTCCGGAAGTTTCGCGCCCGTGGGAACGAACCAGACTTCCACACGACGGAAGTCGAGATTCGCGTCCGCCTCGGACGTCTTGCGACCCTTCACCTGCGTACTGGTCCCGCAGAAGGCGAGCATCGGTTGCGAACTGCTCTCCGCACCGGCGTAGCCGACCTTGATGCGGCTGAGGTCCACCGACGAGCAGATGCCTGTGCCAGCGCTGAGGACAGCGGCAGCATTCAGAACGCGAGCCTTGTCGAGTCCCGCGACCGCTGCGCGGTGAGCGTTCTTGCCCTTGCCGCGGACCACCCCTTCGCCCTTGGCCATGTGGCCGATGAGGACGATCTGAGCAGTCGGGTCGCTCTTCAACTTGGCAGCCAGCACTTCGAGCAGCAGGCGCTTATCGCAATTGTTGACGCGAGCGCTGCCGGCGCCGAACACCAGGTCGTCCAGTCGCTGGGCGGCCGGGTTGAAGCGGACGATCACCGTGCCGTTGGCAGTCGCGGTATGTCCCTGCTCATCGGTTGCGGTGGCGGTGATGTTGACGGTCTTGCGCTGCAAGCCGCCTTGAGGATCAAAGGTGATCGACGACGAGTCAAAGTTGCCGTCGGGCGAGATGTTGCCTTCGCTTGCCTGCCAGGTCACCTTCACCGGCGAACCGCAATCGTTCGGGCGGGCGTCAGCATTGAACTTCGTGCTTTCCCCGGCCATGATCTCGCGCGTGCCTCCGCCGCTGATGCTTAGCGTGGGATTGCCGCAATCCTGCACCACGATCTGCATGCACTTCTGCGAGTCGTTATAGCCCGGCGCGGAAGCGGTAACGCAGACGTTGTAGGTGCCCGGTCGCAAGCCGGCCGTGTTGAACGTGAAGTTCGGACCGGTCTCTGCGACCTTATTGCCGTTAACAGTCCACGAATAAGTGGGCGTGACGCCGGCAGGCAGATTGGTGCGTGCGTGGAGCGTATCGCTGGTCCCGATGCGGACACTCGGCTGGTCGGCCGTGAGCGTGAGGTCAAAGGCGCGAATGGCTTCAACAACCGTGAAGTCGAGGCACTTCGAATCCGGAGTCCACCCCTTTGCCTCGGCGGATACGCAGAGCTTGTACTGTCCGGGGGGGCGTGTCGACGAGTCGAACGTGTAGCTGTTGCCGTCGACGTTAATCTTCGATCCGTTGAGTGTCCAGGCTTCGGTCATGCCCTTGGGCGGACCTTCGACGGTCGCGTTATAGACGCGCGCCTGTCCTTGAGTGATGTTTGAGGTGTCGCCGGTAAGAGTCACCTTGATGGCCTTCGCAGCGGCCGGTTCATGACGGCCTAGGGCGAATCCGATACCGGCGGTGAACTGCGCGCCGTTCTGCCAGCCCTTGGGAGCGATGAAGAATCCACCGGGCGTTTGAGGCGCGGAGGGCAGGTTGAAATGGGGATTCAAAGCCCAGATGTTTCGCCCGTCAAAGCGTAGATTCACAACTTTGTTCAGGTTCACCTTAACGCCGCCGCCCCAGTTGAAGGCCGTCTCGAAACGCGTTTCGAGACGGCCGGCACCAAGGGCAGCGTAGGGCGCCTGCTTACCCTGCGATTTTGCCGCGCCTGTGGGTTGAAACCAGACGCCGCCAAATCCGCCGGTTATATATGGTTGAATTTTGTTTTCGTCGCTTACGAAATAGACTACCGGGTTGATCGAAAGCCCCTGATTGCGCGCTCCAAAGCCGACACCCGTTTGAGGGGCTGAGCGAGAGAGAACCAAATTATTGCGGGCGTATGAGTACGACCCCTCGACGCTTACATACGGGTTGAGCCTGAATCCCACGCGAAAGCCGACAACGCCGCCTTCGTCCAGGTCAGAACCTGAGGGTTTATTCTTGCCGTGATTCTGGTAGCCGCTGAAGCCGCCGAAGAGGCTGATCTCCATCTGCTGGACAATCTTCTCGATGTTGTCGATATCTTTAGCGGGCTGTTGTGCAAAAACCACTCCTGTAAAAAGGGCTGTTGCAATGATGCGCTGAATGTTCATGGTGAATGTCTCACTGTCTGGGTAGTGGATGGGTTTAAACCGGAGTCGATCGAGGCGGCGAAAACACCGTGCCCGGCGACAAGAGCGAAGACTTGGTCCGGCGAACCGGCCACAGCTACGATTAATCGAACTGGCGGAGAGACTTCAGTTCCCCTCCGGATAAGCGGACGCCACGTATGGCCCCCGTCATTTGAGATTAACGCGTTTCCCGATTGCACTGCGAGTGCGACAAGGGGGTGGGCGGGATGAAACAGCAGAGAATTAGCGGGACTAGACGCGTCAGAGCCAGTCGCGAGCGACCATTGCAGGCCCGCGTCGGCCGAGAAAAACAAGCCCTGGGACGTAGCGGCAAGCAGTGCGTCTCCTGCCGGGTTGAATGCCAGTCCATTCCATTCCGCCCCCGAAGTAGGACTGGGCAAGGGACGCCATGGCCCGCCGCCGGTCGACAATTCTGCACGCGTGCGGGTGGCGACAGCGACTGCGGACTGTGCCGGATCGGTGGCAATCAATTCGATCCGTCCATCCAGTGAGCCGGCCTTGATCCCTTTCCAAACAGGCGCCAGCGGACCCACCAGCACTCCGGCCGTCGTGCCGGCGTATAACTCGGTGCGTTCCGGCGAGCGGGTTAACAAGCCGACGGCCGTGTAGAAGCCCTTGGCCAGCGGACCGGCGATCTTCTTCCACGTGCGGCCGCCGTCGTCGCTCGACCAGATGGCGCGCGGCTCGGCAGCGACTGTCCACTTCGAGTCAGAGGCAACCGCCACCACGTCGTGCGGACCGTTCTTTTGCCAGGTAGCGCCCGCGTCAGCGCTTTGCAGAGTAGCGCCCGCGTCACCGGCAAGCAGCGTGGCGCCAGAGGCAAACAGACGCTGTAGATTCCGTCCCGCGAACCCGGCGTCGATGGGCTGGAACGTGTTGCCGCCATCGTCGCTGCGCATCAAGCCGTTGGTGGACGCGGCAAAAATGTGCGAGGAATTCCTCGCGTCGAGCGCAACCGACCGTACGGCGCCGGGCAGAATGCGCTGCCAAGTGAGTCCGCCATCAAGGGAGCGTTGCAGTCCGCCAGTGGTTCCGGCGAAGACACGCGCGGCATCAGCGGGGTCAGGCAGGATCACGTACGTGCGGTACGACGCGTCGGTGGAGCCCTTCAACTTCGACCATAGACGCCCATTGTTTTCGCTGCGATACATTCCGCTGCAGGCGCTGGCGAACACGCGGTCTGGATGGCTTCGCGCAACGGCCATGGAAAACACGTCGGAGTCGTCAATCATTCCGGTGTGAATGGACGACCAGGAGGCGCCGCCATCGGTTGTGCGCCAGGGCAGATGCGGCGTACCGGCAAACAGAAGCTTGGAGTCTCGCGGATCAAAATCCAACGAGACGACCGGCTGCAATTCGGTGTTCGTGGCCGGCGAAATGCGCTTCCAACTCTCGCCCCGGTCGTGACTCAGATAGACGCCGTCGCTTGCTCCCGCGGCCAGAATATTGGAATCGCCGGGAAACGTGGCGAGGGACCAAACCGGTTTCCCTTTGAACTCGGGTATCGGCCTCCAAGATTGCCCTTCATCGGCGGTGCGGTAAAGACCGCTGGCGCTCGGATGATGATTCGACACCGCAACAAAGAAGCGTCGATCGTCATTGGCGTCAAAATGCAACGCGTGGACCATCGACATGAGCTCACCGGGAAAGCTGATGTGGGTCCAGTGAGAACCAGCATCGTCTGACCGGAACAGCAGTCCACCTGCCGAGGCAGTGATGAGCGATCCTGTGCGCGGCTGAGTAGCAATCACCGCGGCGTCCCCGCCGTACGGTCCGACGGGTAGCCACAATTGTTCGGCTGCCGCGAGGGCGTAAATGAGCAGGATCGAAACACTGCAGATCCTTCCCAGTTGCATCATTGGATCGATAAGACCTTCCAAAACATAATATCACGCATATGTTTGGAGCCTCTGATCTTACGGCAGGCGCGTCAACACCACGGCGGTAGAGTCGAAGTCGCCACCGAGGCTTAGATTCAGTCCGCTGTGCATGAGGTAGGCTCCGCTGAACTCCTTCTTGGTTCCGTTAAGCGCCTCAACCTGATAGACGGCCTTCTGATCCAAACCGCGAAGGCTGATAGCCGGAATCGGAGTTTGATATTGCTGCGAGTGGCGGAACGCGAACAGGACTGATTGCTGACCGCCGGCCGCTACATACTGATTGGCAGTTACATCCTGGGTGCGCGGCGACGATAGCCGGTAGAGGTCGCCGAGCTGCACCGTGGCGCGGATTCGCTTGTAGAGAGCGATCATGCGGGCGGCCAGCGCTGTGTCCTGATCGGAGAAGTGATTGAGGTTCGAGCCGATGCCCAGAGCTCCCTGCATGGCAACCAGGAACCGGTATTGCAGCGGCGTGCTGCGGTGGTTCATGTTCGGAACATCTGTGACCCAGGCTGACATGATCTTGGCGGCGTAGGCCTGTGAAAAGCCTTCCTGAATACGCAGACGGTCGAACGCCTCAGTGTTATCCGAGGTCCAGACTTCGTCGACACGCTGAAGGATGCCGAGGTCCACGCGCCCGCCTCCGCCGGAGCAGGATTCGATCTCGAGGCCTGGATGCTTTGCGCGCAAGCGGTCGAGGATCTCATACAGGTTCCGTACGTACTCCACCCACAGTTTTTTCTGCTCGGCAGGCGCCACCTCGGGCCACCCTGGCTCGGAGAACGACCGGTTCATGTCCCATTTGAAATAGCGGATCTTGTAGTCGCTCGCGAGTTTGTCGAGGACGCCGAAGATATGTTCCTTGACGTCGGCACGCGCCATGTTCAGCACCATCTGATTGCGCAATTCGCTGCGCGGACGGCCGGGAAAATTCATGACCCAATCTGGATGAGCGCGATATAGATCGCTGTCGGCGTTGATCATCTCGGGCTCAACCCACAGTCCAAAATCCATGCCAAGCCCGTTCACCCGATCGACGAGGCCCTTAAGACCTTGGGGGAATTTCTTAGGATTGACGAACCAGTCGCCCAAGCCGGCGTGGTCGTCGTTGCGCTTGCCAAACCAGCCGTCGTCCATCACAAACATCTCGACGCCTAGTTTCGCGGCCTTCTCTGCAAGCGCCGACTGTCCGGCCTCATCGACGTTGAACGTGGTGGCCTCCCAGGAGTTGTACAGCACCGGGCGCAGGCGTGATTTCAGACCAGCGGGGAGAATCTCCTCCCGCTCGAAGCGATGCAGCAGTCGCGATGCGCCGCCATAGCCGCGGCCGGAATAGCCAGCGTAGAAGGCCGGGGTCTCGAGCGTTTCAGAAGGTTTCAGCGGGTACGCAAAGTCGAAAGTGTTGAGGCCGCCAGTGACGCGGACCTGCTTGTAGGGCGTCTGCTCGACGGTGATGCGCCAGTTGCCGCTCCAGGCAAGGGCGCCGAACCAGACACTTCCTTGCTCCTCGGCGGCATGTCCATCGTCGATGGAGAACCAGGGATTGGCGTTATGGCTGGTATGCCCCTTTCGACTTTCGAGCACGCGTACGCCCTGGAGTACAGGCTCCTCCTGAATCTGTGTTTCAGCCGCCCACCGGCCGGAGAGGTAACGCAAACGATAGCCATCGCCGGGCGGCAAATTCCAAACCGCGGACTGGGCGCTCTCGACGGTGACAGGCTTGGCAGTTCCGTTGCGGATAGTCGCACTGCGCCGGATGATGCCGTGTTCGGGATACACGCGGTAATGGAGCGTTACGGCAATTTCGTCGCGAACGTCCTTCAATTCGATATCGAGTTCGTTTTGATTGATGCGGTGAGAGACGTAGCGGAACACCAGGTCGCGATCGCCATTTTCACGCGCGAGCTTGAGCGCCGGCTCATAGTAGCGCGGACCGCCCCACCCGGGAAACTCTTCGTTCTCGAGCATTTGGTGTGGATCGAATGAGGAGATGTCCTGACGCTCAGCGGGAGTATCGAGGTCGGCGGCGCGCCACAACGGGGCGCCCCAATACAGGTTCCGCAACGCACCGTCGGAGCCGACGCCCATCGCGTAAGAGCTGTCGTGAGTTGTGAGAAGCCAGATCTTTTTTCCGGCAAGATACTGGACTGGCTGAGCGAATATGAGCGTCGTAGAGAGACTAATTAACAGGGCAAAGCAGGTCATTTTTCGAAGCCGGTCGGGCGAATCCAGAAACTCTCCTCCCACCGGCCGCGCGCCGGAATGGTCTGGAGTCCGGAGTACTTGCCGTCGTGGGCGAGGTTGGCGCCGTTGGTGATTCCGGTCATGGGTTCAAAGCAGATGAAGTCGCGGCCGGGAGGGGCGTACACAACAGCGGTGTTGTATTTGGGACCGTAGACGATAGTGATCTTGCGGCTACCGGCGGCAAAGGAAAACTCTGCGTTGCCATGGCTGTCGCGGACGAGGTTGTCGTAGACATCGTCGAGTTGGCGGCCGCGGAGTCCAAAATCACCCTTGTCGACAGGCGTTCGCTCGCCGGTGGGCGTCAGCGCGGCATTGAGCTTCACGTGATCGCGGGCGGCAAGGTGGACCTGCCAGTCGTCTCGCGCGGTCCCAGGCAGCGTGAAATACGGATGGTAGCCAATCACCAGCGGCATGGGCTCGTCGGCCAGATTCTCGTAAACGGTATGGACTTCAAGAGCGCCGTCCTTAAGCCGGTAGGTCATCTCGATGGCGTGAGCGAAAGGAAACTGCGCCATCCACCGAGGGTTCCGCCAGAATTCCAGCCGGGCAGAGGCCCAGGCGCTCGCTGAGTCGCCGCCATGCGCGATGATCTTCCATTCATCAGTGAACGCCACCAGCCCGTGAATCGGGTGATTGTTCTGATCGCGCCGGAGATTCTTGAGTTCGGCGTTCAGATGAAACAGGTGGTTGTTGGCCCAAAACGCGTCCTGATCAAGCCGGTTGGCCCACGGCGACAGAAAAGGCACACCGGCAAACGCGGGCCTCGCTTTCAGTCCCGCCGCATTCTTCTCCGGCGACCAGAAAATCGCGTGGCCGTTCACCTTCATGTCATAAGCCATGTTGCCCACCGACGGGACCACGTTCACCTCAGTGTGCGAGTGACTGTCGGTTAGGCGAATGATTTCCACTCCGTCGACGGTAGCGACTGAGGCTGAGTAATTTTGAGCTGAAAGCATTGGCAGGTAAACGAACAGACTGGCGATTAATGTTCGGGTTCGATGGGGTCGAGGTCGGTGTATTTTTGGCAGCACCAGCATTTTCCGGGCGACGACGTACGGATATAGCATACATCGCACCAATAGCTGACCACTAGCCGCTTGCCATCTTTATGCAGGAAGAGCGAGCGCGTATGCATATGGTCCACCGCGAAGTGACCGGACGAGGTGTAGTGGCCCAGCACCTCGAAGTCGGAGTTTGCCAAACGCTCGTCGTTGAGCACCAGCATCGTCGGCTCATCACCCTCAAGCGAGATCCTCGCCCCGCCCTTGTCTATCAGTGGGGCCTTGCCCTGCTGAATGATGAGATGGCCGCGTAACGAAACGGGAGCGTCAGCGGCAAGAGCGGCCCAGGCAAATGCGAAGACGAGTAAGAAACGCACGTCTACTTCATGGTAACTTACCGATGAAACGAGGTGCCCCTCTTGAATCCCTCCGAATGGCCCGCTCTTCCGTTCACCGAATGGGAAACCACTTGCGACACGCTCCATATGTGGACGCAGATTGTGGGCAAGACGCGGATGGCGCTGACGCCGCTCGAAAACCACTGGTGGAACGTGCCCTTGTACGTCACTCCCCACGGACTCACCACATCCGCCATTCCGCACGGCCGTGAAACGTTCGAGGTCCAATTTGATTTTGTGGACCACAAGCTTCGCATTCAGACGAGTTCCGGCAATGAGCACTGCCTGCGTCTATATCCGCGTTCAGTGGCGGACTTCTACGCGGAGTACATGGCGGGTTTACGCTCACTAGGGATTGAGGTAAAGATCTCCAGGGCGCCGCAGGAATTCGACGATCCAACGCCGTTCGACCAGGATCATCACCACGCCTCCTACGACGTTGAGTATGTCGAGAGGTTCCGGCAGATCCTGATCCAGAGCGATGGTTTCTTCAAGCAGTTTCGTTCGCGGTTCACCGGTAAGAGCAGCCCGGTGCATTTCTTCTGGGGATCCTTCGACCTGGCAGTTACACGATTCTCGGGCCGCCGGGCTCCGGCCAAGGACGGCGTTGATCCAGTGACGCGCGAGGCTTATTCACATGAAGTCACCAGCGTGGGCTTCTGGCCCGGCAACCGGCAGTTCAAGAATGCCGCGTACTACGCCTACAGCGCACCGTCGCCCAGCGGCCTGGAGTTAGAGATAGTGAAGCCCGGCGCCGCGTACTGGGATCGTCAGCTAGGCGAGTTCATTCTCAAGTACGACGACGCACGGCAGAACCCGACGCCCGCCGGCGCCGTTCTCGACTTTTGTCAAAGCACCTATGAAGCAGGCGCGAAGTTAGCGAACTGGGATCGTAAGGAACTTGACCGTCCGGCTTAAGTGGGCTTGGTCCTGCGGATGAAAATCGCCGCACTCGCAGCACTCGCCACCGCCAATCCCGCCGAGAGCCAGAGGACCACGCGATAGCCGTCAACGAACGACCACGCCACCGCTTGACGCCCGGCGTCGTCGTCTACTTTCGCCGCGGCCAGGCTGGAGCGCTGTGCTTCAATCCTGGCGCGCGCAGCGGCGGGGTACTTGAGAGCGTCGAGACGGCCATCAAGCGTGTCATTGAACACCACCTGCAGCACCAGGCCGAAGACGGCAACGGCCAGCAGTCCGCCCACCCGCGAAACCGCGTTGTTCACGCCTGAAGCCACGCCCGCATGGTCCTGCGAAACCGACCCCATCACCGTCGTGGTCAGCGGCGCGATGGTGACGGTCATGCCAAAACCCAGCACGAGGACTGCCGGAAAGAACGTGACCCAATACGATCCTCCAATTCCCGGCACCGACATTAGCGCAAAGCCGGCGGCAGCGATCAAGGGTCCTACAACGAGCGGAAGTTCAGCCCCGTAGCGGTCAACCAGGCCGCCCGTCCAGCGCGAAAGCAGGAACATCAACGTCACAAACGGCAGCAGCGCGGCCCCCGCCTGCGTAGCCGAATAGCCTTGCACCTGGATGAGATTCAGTGGAAGAAAGAAGAACGTGGCGCTGAGCGCCGTGTAAAGAAGTAGCGTCAGGATGTTCGCGCCGGTGAAGTTACGCGAGTCGAATAAGGATAGCGGCAGCATCGGATGCGGCGAGCGTTCCTCCACCAATGGGAATGCGATCAGCGACAGCACGCCCACGGTCGCTGCGACGATGACGAGCGCCAGTCCGGAGTTGAACTCGACGAGCGAAAAAACAATGCCGCCCAGACCCGCAGTGGTCAACACCACACCCGGCCAGTCCACGCCCTTCTTGGCGCTTGCTGACTGGCTTTCCGGAACGCCCCAGATCGTAATGCCGATCACCAGCGCCGCTATGGGCACGTTGATCAGGAAGGCCAGGCGCCACGAGCCGTGCTGTATGAGCCACCCGCCCAAAACCGGGCCGATGGCGGCAGTGATCCCGCTGAAACCCGACCAAGTGCCGATTGCGCGTCCGCGTTTGTCGGGCGCGAATGACACGCTAATCAGAGCCAAACTGCCGGGCACCAGCAGCGCCGCGCCTACACCTTGAAGGGCGCGCGCCAGAATGAGTTGGATGATGGTTGGAGAGGCGCCGCACCACGCCGACGCGGCAGAGAACAGGATCACTCCGGCAAGGAAGACCTTGCGATGGCCGTAGATGTCGCCCAGCGAGCCGCCGGTCAGCAGGAGAGCGGCAAGAAACAGCGCGTACGACTCCACTACCCACTGCACTTGTGAAATGGTGGCGTGAAGCGCGGCTTGCAGCGCTGGAAGCGCGACGTTGACCACAGTCCCGTCGATGAACGCCATACTCGAACCCAGAATGGCGGCAGCGAGCACCCAGGCGCCCGAATTTTCCTTCGCACCCTGCGCGAAGGTACTCATGCGCGCTCAACCACGAATAAAAGGGGCGATGGCCCCGTAGGAATACTCGTGGCGTCCAGGCTCTGCGCGCACCCCGGCCTCCACCATTGCGCGCGCCACTGCTTCTGCGGGAACGGCACGGTACTTTCGAAGCGAACCAAGGAGAAAAGGTTTCAAAACCCGCGCTACAACGATTCCGGCACGCTCGCCCGGACGCTTCTCGGCGCGGTCGCCGATGAGAAAGCTGGGATGAAAGACATGCAGTCCGCGAAACGGGAGCGCGCCTAGTTCGTCCTCGAGTTCGCCTTTGGTGTGGAGGTAGAAGTTGGGCGACTTCTTGTCGGCACCCACTGACGAGACCAGAAGATACTGGTTGGCGCCTGCCGAGGCCGCCTGCCGCGCGATTGCCAGTGGATAGTCATGATCCACCTTGCGGAACGCAGCCTTTGAGCCGGCTTTGGCGATGGTGGTCCCAACCGCACAGAAAACATCGTCCACTTGCGGAAAGTCAGGGAGATGATCCGAATCTCCGGTCATTTCGCTCAACTTTGCATGCGTGCGGCCGGTAGGTTTTCGAGTAATCGAGGTAACTGAGGAATAATGGCGAGATTCGAGCAGGAGGGACAGAACGTGCGAGCCCACCAGTCCCGTGGCTCCGGTGATCAAGGCTGTACGAGGGGCCATGTGCAGCGGGCACGGCCGCGCGAACGCGCCGTGCCCCGATTAATACTACTTACCTTCTTTGAACCTGCGAGTAACTTCGTTCCAATTGACAACATTCCACCAGGCGCCGAGATAATCGGGCCGGCGGTTTTGATACTTCAGGTAATAGGCGTGTTCCCAAACATCTACTCCCAGAATCGGGAATTTGCCTTCCATCACTGGACTGTCCTGGTTGGCGGTGGAGTAGACCTCGAGTCCGCTGCCCGCTTTCACCACCCACGCCCAGCCTGAACCAAAACGCGTCGTTCCGGCTGCGTTGACCTTCTCCTTCAGTTGGTCGAACCCGCCAAAGGTCTTGGTGATCGCGTCGGCCACGTCACCGGTCGGAGCGCCGCCGGCATTGGGTCCCATGATCTGCCAGAACATCGAATGATTGATGTGACCGCCGCCATTGTTGCGGACGGCCGTTCGGATATTCTCAGGCACGATCGCGCAGTTGTTTGCCAGCAGTTCCTCGATTGACTTGCCCGCCAGATCGGGCGCGGACTCGAGTGCCTTGTTCAGATTCGTCACATATGCATTGTGGTGCTTGCCGTGGTGAATCTCCATCGTCATTTTGTCGATCGTCGGCTCGAGCGCCTCGGGCGCGTAAGGCAGAGCCGGCAGTGTGAACGCCATTGTGAGTTTTTCCCTCCTCAACAACCTATAGATGCTTTCGCCATTATCCCAGACACGACTATTTGTTGTTGTTCTTTCTTGAACAAAGCGGGGAACGTTACAATACGAGTGTTTTCCACTCATGTCTTCCTTATTAAAGCCCTCAAGTCCCATTCAGATTGCTGACCGCGTATCGCGACTCGCCGTGGAGGGTGCCTTTGAAGTGCTGACCCGGGCGCGCGCTCTTGAGGCGCAAGGCCGGAATATCATCCACCTGGAAATTGGCGAGCCCGATTTCGAGACTCCGCCGCACGTCATTGAGGCGGGCCAGCGCGCGCTCGGCGACGGCTGGACTCACTACGGCCCCACCCAGGGCGATCCCGAATTACGCGCCGCCATTGCCGAGCGTACTGCTGCCAGCCACGGCATTCCCGTCGATCCATCCGAGATTTGCATTACGCCGGGCGCCAAGCCGGTGCTTTTTTTCGCGATGCTCGCCTTGGTGGAACCCGGTGACGAAGTGATCTACCCGAACCCCGGATTCCCGATTTACGAATCATTGATCCGCTTCTGCCGCGCGACTCCAGTGCCGGTTCCGCTCGTCGAGGATCGCGGATTCTCGTTCGACCTGAACGTGCTCAAGCAGCGTCTGAATAGCCGCACTCGCCTGGTGATTCTCAATTCGCCCCAGAATCCCACCGGCGGAGTCATCCCGGCGGCCGACATCGAAGCGCTTGCTGAGCTCATCCTTGAAACTAACGCGATGGTGCTGTCGGATGAAATTTACGCGCGCATCTACTTCGGCGCCGACGCTCCGGTGTCCATCGCTTCCCTGCCCGGCTTGAAGGAACGCTGCATTCTCTGCGACGGATTCTCAAAAGTCTACGCAATGACCGGATGGCGGCTTGGATGGGGCGTCATGCCGTCGCCTCTCATCGAAGCCGTGAACAAGCTCATGGTGAATTCGAATTCCTGTACCGCCAGTTTCACCCAGCGCGCCGGGCTTGCCGCGCTGAACGGTCCGCAGGATTCGTGCACGGCGATGGTCGCCGAGTTCCGTCGGCGGCGCGACGCCTTCTGCGCGGGACTGAACACCATCCCGGGATTCCGCTGCGCCATTCCCGACGGCGCATTCTACGCGTTCCCCAACATTAAAGGCACGGGGAGGTCGTCCAAGAAACTAGCCAACGCGCTGCTCTCCGACGCTGGAGTCGCCTGTTTGAGCGGAAATGCGTTTGGCGAATTCGGCGAAGGCTACCTGCGATTCAGCATGGCCAATTCCTTCGAACGCCTCATGGAAGCAGTGGAGCGCATACGCGACTACCTGGCCGGCACGCGCATCGCCGGGTAAACCTTCGTGCTTATCGGAATTGAGGATTACGATCCGCGCTGGCCGGCGCTCTTCGAACGTCAGGCCGAGCGTATAAAGAATGCGCTCGGCGAGCGGGCATTGCAAATTCATCACGCCGGGTCGACATCAGTGCCTGGGCTCGCCGCCAAGCCTGTGCTCGACATCGTGTTAACCGTCGCCGATTCGGCGGACGAAGACGCCTACGCTGCCGCGCTCAGTGACGCCGGCTATCGCCTGGTGATCCGCGAGGAAGGCTGGCATCAGCACCGTATGTTCAAGCCCTCGGACGTCGACGTCAACCTGCATGTCTTCTCGCAGAACTGTCCTGAAGTCGACCGGATGCTCGCGTTTCGCGACTGGCTTCGCTCCAACCCTACCGATCGCATAATCTACGAGCGAGCCAAGAAGGAACTGGCTCAACAGGAGTGGACGGCGGTCCAGGACTACGCCGACGCCAAGACTCGCGTGGTCACCGAAATCATGCAACGGGCCCTCGGCGTTCGCGACAGCCGGCAGCCGATTCGCAGTAAGGTTACAATCCCTAGAACCGACCAACATGAATAAACTCTACTTCTGCTGTGCTCCTTTGCTCCTGCTGATGCCCGCCACTACCCTGGCGCAGCACGGCGGACCGGCGACCACCAATCAATCGTTCAAGAACATCACCCAATTGAAGGACGTTCCCGCCGATCAGTTGATGCCTGCCATGCAGTTCATGTCGGCGGCACTGGGCGTTGAGTGTTCGTTCTGTCACGTGCAGGGCAAGATGGATGCCGACGACAAGCCTGAAAAGAAGACCGCGCGCGAAATGATCGCGATGACTTCGATGATCAACAAGACCAGCTTTGGCGGACGCCAGCAGGTTACCTGTTACTCCTGCCATCACGGCGCTGGCCATCCGGCAAGTGTACCGCCCGTGCTAGACACCGATGCTCCCATGCATTCTGAAACGCGTCCCACTGCGCCCGCCGGGACCACGCCGCCCACCGCCGACGACATTCTGGCAAAGTACGTCGCGAGTTTGGGCGGCGCCGATGCTATGCACAAAACCACCACGCGGGTCTTGACCGGCAAGGTCATCGCCGGCGGCGGTGAAACGCCGATCGACGTCTACACCAAGGCGCCCAACAAGCGGGTGTCTGTGTCACACGCCTCGAGCGGTGATAGCTTCACGGCGTTCGACGGTACAGCCGGTTGGATGGGCAACACCGGACGCCCCGCGCGCGAAATGTCTCCCTCTGAGTCAGCCGCCTCGGGTTTCGATTCGGAATTCTATCTCGGCTTAAGGCTCAAGGAAATGTACCCGCAACTGCGGCGCGGCCGTCCCGAAATGATCAACGGTACCGAATGCGAGACGCTGATCGGCAACGCTCCAGGACGTCCCTCGGTCCGTCTCTACTTCGATAGCAAGTCCGGAGTGCTAGTGCGGACGGTCCGCTATACCGACACACCCGTTGGGCGCAACCCGACGCAGATCGACTACTCTGATTACCGCGAAGTGAATGGCGTGAAGACACCGTTCCGCTGGACGCTCTCGCGTCCCAATGGCCGCTTCACCATTCAGATCGCGGATGCAAAGGCGAACGTACCCATCGAAGATAGCCGGTTCGCCAAGCCTGCTGCCGAAACGAAATAGCCCGGCGGAGATACGTTCATCGAGCGATCAACTGGGCCCAGGTGAAGTGTCGTGATGCGGAATTCCCCGATCACTTCGACGGCAAATGCTTCTACAATCCCGAAGCGTCGCCGAAACGGGGGTTCCTCGACCTTATCAAATGGAAATTGACGAGCCGCGCGGAACCGTCGCCCGGCTTCGTGTCCGATGTCGAACCTTCCAAGCCACCTGCTCGTGTGTCTGGCAGCGAACTCCGATCGACGCTCGTCAATCATTCCACCGTCCTTCTTCAAGTCGACGGACTCAACATTCTGACGGACCCAATCTGGTCTGAACAAGCGAGTCCGTTATCCTGGATCGGCCCCAGGCGCAAGCGAGATGCTGGAGTATTATTTGGCGACTTACCGCCGATTGACCTGGTCCTGCCCAGCCACAACCACTACGATCATTTGGATCTCCCCACCCTGCGAACGCTGTCAGGGCGCGGACCCTGCACCTATGTTGTTCCGTCCGGATGCGCCCGCCTTTTAAACAAAGAGCACTTGGGCCCCGTTCACGAACTCGATTGGGGTGACTCGGTAGAACTGCCGGGCGTGAAGGTGTCGTCCGTCCCCGCACGTCATTTCTCGAGCCGCAGCCTGCTCGACTACAACCGGACCCTGTGGTGCGGCTATATGCTCGATATAGCCGCGAGACTCATCTATTTCGCCCGTGACACCGCGTTCGGCGCCCACTTCGAACAAATACGCAATCAATTCGGGCCGCCGGATCTCGCCTTCCTTCCCATCGGCGCGTATCAACCACGCTGTTTCATGTCGCCCGTCCACATGGGTCCGGACGAAGCCGTCCGAGCCCACAGAATCGTGCAGACGAAAATCAGTATCGCGATCCATCATGGGACGTTCCAATTGGCCGACGAAGCCATCGATACTCCACAGCGTGAGTTAGCGGCCTGCGCCGCCGGAGAAGCTTTCCGAGTGCTCAGGAACGGCGAGTACCTCACTCTCTCATGACGATCGACCGGCACACGCTCGCGCTCATCAGTATCGTCGGCAACTGTCTCGACGTCCTGGGTGCACTGTATCTTGCCTACGACTTGCTGGGCGGCGAGCAAGGTCCCCTGCGCACCTTCACTCGCGGCGTCACCTACGGCATACCGTTTGGAATCGCGTACGGAGTTGTCTTGGGGCCTATCTTCGGCTCGCCAGCGGCGTCGCGCACGGTATCACGCTCGGCTGGGAGTTCTACCGAGCTTCACGGCAATGGCGAAGGTTGGGGATCTGGCACGACGCTGTAATGAGCGGGATTCGCGGCGCCGGCTTTGCGATTGGCACGGCGCATTTGCATGGCATCACATTCGGAATTGTCTTCGGCATCTTAAGTACGGTGGGACAGGTGAT
Organism: Bryobacterales bacterium; assembly: GCA_038212445.1. Classification (GTDB taxonomy): domain Bacteria; phylum Acidobacteriota; class Terriglobia; order Bryobacterales; family Bryobacteraceae; genus TMP-7. The sequence continues at coordinate 55,557 of JBBQUM010000025.1, read as the reverse complement.
CGCTTACCAATTCGGAATCCGGCCAACGCTTGATTATTATCCCGCCGCGCGACCGCGTCTGACCACGCGACAGGTCCTGGCTGGACTCAATCGCACGGTTGGCTATACGGCTGCCGGATACGTCAGTTCGGTAGTCGCTCACCAGCGCGCGAGCGCCTGGGCTGTCGGAGTGACAACGGGATTAATGATCGGCGTGGTTACGGTCATCTTCGGTATGTGCACGCCGTTTATCGAATGGATGGCGGATCACATACCCGAGAAGCGTATGGGCGTCTTTGGCATCGCCCTCATTATCGCCGGCTTCTCACTTCAGTCAGTTCAATACTGGGTAATCCTGTTCGACGTCGCGGTTCGTTAAGATAGCACCGGCAGAAGGACGGGCGGTTCCCGGGGGATACACTGGGTTCATGCGAATCGTCGCCGTGCTCCTGTTCGTCTGTGGCCTCGCTGCCGCCGACTGGCCCCAGTGGCGCGGGCCCAATCGCGACGGGATTGTTACTGGCACCACCCCTGCCGCCTGGCCCGACAAGTTAACCCGGAAATGGAACATCGTGATCGGCGAGGGACACTCTTCTCCCATCGCCGCCATGGGCCGCGTCTTCACTCTGTCACGCGAAGGCGACACCGAAGTTGTGAGAGCGCTCGAACCCGCCAGCGGAAAAGTGATCTGGCAGCAATCCTACGCGGCACCCTACACCATGAATCCCGCAGCCGAGTCGCATGGCAAGGGCCCTAAATCCACTCCCGTCTTCTCCAGCGGCAAGTTGTGCACCTTTGGGATCAATGGGACTCTGTCCTGCTTCGATGCGGCCACCGGACGTCCGCTGTGGCGCAACGATTTCAAGGCGCAGTTTAAGACCACCGCCGCCGGCTACGGCACCGCGATGTCACCCATCGTCGACAGCGGGATGGTGATCGTCCACGCCGGCGGCAATGGAAACGGCGCGATCGAAGCATTTGATCTGAACTCGGGCGCGCAAAAATGGTACTGGAACGGCGACGCACCGGCGTATGCATCTCCCGTAGTCGTTGAACTTCAAGGCGTCCGGCAACTTGTGACTCAGACGCAAAACAACATTACGTCGCTCGCGGTCGCAACTGGCGAATTGCTGTGGAAGATTCCCTTCCGCACCAGCTATGAGCAAAACTCGGTGACGCCAGTGGTCTACGGGCAGTCTCTGATTCTGTCAGGCCTCGACAACGGGCTCATCGCACTGCGCGTTAACAAAGACGGTGGTGGATTTAAGACCGAGCGAGTTTGGGAGAATACTCAAGCGGCCATGTACATGAGCACCCCCGTAATTTCGGGCGATGTCATCTACGGGTTTGGGCATAAGAATAAAGGACAGTTACTCGCCGTCGATGCCAAGACCGGCGCCACGCTGTGGTCAGGCCCGCCGCGGCAAGGTGAGAACGCTGCGATTGTGCGGCAGGGGCAAATGCTCTACGTAATGAAGAACGATGCTGACTTACTCGTCGTACGTGCCAACCCCAAGTCGTTTGAACTCGTGAAGCAGTACACCGTGGCTGACTCGCCTACCTGGGCGCATCCGCTCGTAATGGACGACGGATTTGTGATTAAGGATAAGACCTCGCTCTCCTTCTGGGGTTGGAAGTGATCCTGGCTATAGCTTTCTTCGGAGTTGTCCTGCTGGTTGTCATCGTAGCGGTAGTGTTGATTACACAGCCTCCCGAGAAGTTGGCAAGATGGCTGACCGGGCGGGATAAGCAGCCCTAGGACTCTACGCTGCAAAGTACATTGCGGTCCACCTGGATGATCGTGTAAACTCAGGCTATGGCGCAAGCCCCGGTCTCCATGCACGAGCATGCGATCGAAAATTTACGCTACATCCGCGACACCATGGAGCGCGCCGGTTCGTTCACGGCGGTTCCAGGCTGGGGCGGATTCGCCATGGGATGTACGGCGCTGCTCGCCTCTCTCATCGCGTCGCGCCAAGCGTCGGCGGTCTCGTGGCTAACGGTTTGGTTGATTGAAGGAACACTGGCCATCATCGTCGGTGTACTGGCGGTCCGCTGGAAGATGCAAGCCGCCCATCTGTCGCTCCAGTCGGGTCCGGCGCGCAAGTTTCTGTTTAGCTTCGTGCCTCCGCTGGCTGTGGGCGCGGTGCTGACAGTCGGGCTCTGGCAAGCTGGCTTGATCAGCGCCATACCCGGGTTGTGGTTGCTCATGTACGGCACGGGAGTCGTCACCGGCGGCGCTTTCTCGGTGCCTGCGGTTCCGGTGATGGGTTTCTGTTTTATGGCCGAAGGCGCAATCGCGCTTTTCGCTCCGGTTAGCTGGGGCGATCCGCTACTCGCTATCGGATTCGGCGGACTACATATGGTCTTCGGAGCGATCATTGCAAGGAGGTACGGTGGCTAAGAATAACGCTCTTCGTTCAGATGAACCCGCTCCGCAGCGTCCGCTGCGCGTGCCGGGTGCCGGGCAAGGCATGCCCGATCTTGACCGTCTCATCCATGAGCGCATGCGCCTGGGCATCATCAGCGCTCTGGCCGCCAATGAGACATTGACGTTTAACGATCTGAAGAAACTTCTGAAGACCACAGACGGCAATCTGAGTGTGCACGCACGCAAGTTGGAAGAGGCCACCTATGTTTCCTGCACCAAGACGTTTGAAGGACGCATGCCGAAAACCGAGTACCGTCTCACTCCGCAAGGCCGTAAAGCTCTTGAACGCTACCTGGATCACATGGAAGCGCTCATTCACTCAATGCGCGAACTGTGATTCGATCGACCGAATACTCGTTCAAGACACCGCTTAGTTACTCCCAGATGCGGACTCTTCTCGACGAGCGGCATCCTGGCCAATGGTCCGAGGGAGATAGTTCCCGGTATGGGGATTACCTGGCATCTGAAATCCGGTTCACATCCAAGGAAAACGGTGTGATTCGAATCTACAGAACCAAGGGGTTCTATCTCAAGCTGAGACTGTTCTGCGAGGACCGTTCGCGCCACGCGACCGCTTACTGGGATCGCCTGAATACTTACGTCATGAATGAGGTCGCGCCCGCTATACAAGCCTCCGAGCTCCAGCCTTCAAGCGAGATCGACTAACCTAAGCCTCCTTCAGCAATTCGGTTCGATATTTGGGAGCCAGTATCATAACTTTTCGTATAAATTCCGCCTGTTCGTTTTCATCCAGCTTTGGCGGGGCCGTAGTGCGAGTAGCTACCGGTGTTCCCACTTGTTGAAAGAATTCTTCCTGACCCGCCGGCGAGCAAATGCAGAGCAACCGGGCCGGCTCAGACGAGGCGTTGTGGAACTGATGAGGGGCGTTTGACGGGATGTTCACCGTGTTGCCTGCCCGAACAACGCTTTTCCGGCCGCGGAAGGTCGCCTCGATTTCACCTTCCAACACTATGAACGTCTCCTCAAAGTCGTGGCGGTGAGGCGGAGGGCCGCCGCCCGGCGGCACGTGCATATCGATCACGCAGAATCGGCCGCCAGTATCAGTTCCACTGACGGTGATCGTATATGTGTCGCCCACCAATCCAATGTGCGGCAGGGTCTTGCCTTGGGTGGTCGCAAGCACGCGCTGGAGATCATCAGCGGGTATTGCGGCGAGTGGTGGTTTCGAGTCGGACATTCAGTTCTCCTTTAGCTTCGCTTCTAGGTCGCTGGTCTCTGAATACTAGCTGACTGCTTCACCCGCCCGTCCATTCCCCCTACATCCAGCCCTTGAATACATGCCAGAATCTACATTGATTCACTAGGGAGGCCGAATGGGCAGATACATAGCGATCCTCGCGCTATTCACCGTGCTTGCAGTGGGACAGTCCGCCGAAAAGCCGCAGCCGAACGACTACAGCAAAGTCGAAACCTGGCTCTGCCGCCCAGGCGTGCGCGGCGCGTGCGACGTCGACCTCAGCACTACCATTGTCGCCGCCGACGGCACCCTCACCAAGGAAAGCTTCGCCGCCGACCCCAACGCTCCCATCGACTGCTTCTATGTCTATCCCACCGTCTCTAATGACCCGACGCCCAATAGCGACATGTCTGCGGGACCCGAGGAGCTATCCGTGGTCCGCGTCCAATTCGCCCGCTTCGGTTCGCAGTGCCGCCTCTATGCTCCCCTCTACCGTCAGGTGACACTGACCGCTCTTCGCGCAGGAATGGCGGGCAAGCCCATGGCCGCCGATCGGGCGCTCGGCTACCACGATGTCGTCGATGCCTGGAATTACTACCTCAAGCACGACAACCATGGCCGCGGCGTCGTCCTCATCGGACACTCCCAGGGCTCGGGCGTTCTCGCTCAAATGATTCACAACGAGATTGACGGCAAGCCTGTGCAGTCGCGCATCGTCTCCGCATTGCTGTTGGGCACTACTCTCGCCGTCCCGGTCGGCAAGGACAATGTCTATCCGCACCTGCCGCTCTGCCGCTCCGCCTCCCAAACCGGCTGCGTGATCGTGTACGCGTCCTTCCGCGCCAATGCACCTCCGCCGGCAAACTCGCGCTTTGGACGGGTCCGCGATGAAGGCACGCAAGCCGCATGCGCCAATCCGGCCGCGCTCGGTGGAGGCTCAGGTGAACTTCATGCTTACCTGTCGGCGCGAGGGCGCGATACATCCTCGGCCGCCGAAGCCAAGCCATGGGTAGTGCCCGAAAAGCCAATCGACACCCCCTTCGTCAGCGTCCCTGGACTGCTTACCGCGGAGTGCGTCGCCAACGAGCACGGTTCCTACCTCGCCGTCACCGTCCACGGAAATCCCGAGGATCCGCGCGCCGACGACATCGCAGGTGACGTGTGGTCGAACGGAAAAATCCTGCCCGATTGGGGACTGCACCTCATCGACGTGAATCTCGCCATCGGCAATCTCATCGATATCGTTCACCAGCAGGCCGCCAAATTCGTCAGGAAACATTAGGTTCGCCGGCAGGCATCGTCGACAGTGTTATTCTTCTCGAATATCCATGGCTTCATCCGACTCGAACACCGCACAAACGCCGCCGCCCACTCAGATGGGCCTCACGCAATGGCTCATCCTGTTTGTCGCCGCGCTCGGATTCGCATTTGACATCTATCAACTGCTGGTGGCGCCACTGGTGTTGCCGCCGGCACTTCGCTCCTTTGGCTTCTCAAAACCGGCCGACATCAACTATTGGAAGGGGCTTTTATTCTGGGTTCCGGCCATGTGCGGCGGACTCTTCGGACTCGTCGGCGGCTACCTCACCGACCTGTGGGGACGCCAGCGCGTACTCGTCTGGAGCATCCTGATCTATACGTTCTCGGCCCTCGCCACCGGCTTCGTGACATCCGTGGAACAACTGCTGGTGCTGCGCTCCATCACCTTCATCGGCGTCTGTGTCGAGTTCGTGGCCGCCGTTGCCTGGCTAGCCGAACTCTTCCCCAATCCCAAACAGCGTGAGTGGGTGCTCGGATCCACCCAGGCATTCTCCTCGCTCGGCGGCATTATGGCTGCCGGCGCCTATTATTCATCGGTGACTTGGGGCAACTCGTTTCCCGCCGTCAATGGCGCTCACGAGGCTTGGCGCTACACCATCATGTCGGGTGTGATTCCGGCCATACCGCTGATGCTTATCCGTCCATTCCTGCCAGAGTCGCCCATCTGGAAGGCGAAGAAATTGGCCGGTACGCTCCATCGTCCGAGCTTCGCCGAAATCTTCACCCCGCAACTTCGGAGAACGTCGATCGTCACAGCCCTGATGTTCGCCTGCAGCTACGGTGCGGCATTCGGCGCCATTCAGCAACTGCCCGACATCGTGCCCGGACTCCCCGGCGTCTTCAACCTTCCCCGCCCCCGCCAGCAGCAAATTGTCAGCGCCGTGCAATCGGTGCAGGAAATCGGAGGCTTGGTGGGCCGCGTCATTTTGGCGATCCTCGCCGTCATCATCGTCCGCCGGCGCAAGCTGTTGCACATTTTCCAGATTCCCGGGATCATCATTGTCCCGCTGGTCTTCTTCTGGCCAGCCGTCCAGGATCTCGGGATGCTGAAGATCGGCATATTCTTCGCAGGACTCGTCACCGTGGCGCAGTTCAGTTTCTGGGGGAACTATCTGCCTCGGGTTTATCCTACCCACCTTCGCGGCACCGGCGAAAGCTTCGCTGCCAACGTCGGTGGACGTATGATCGGGACGTCCTTCGCGTTCGTCACTACCCAACTCGCCAACTTCGTTCCCGGCGCTACTCCTCCCGCCAAGATGGCGTTTGCGGCCGGTCTGGTGGCAGCATTTGTGTACGTGAGCGGATTCGTCCTGAGCTTCTTTCTCCCTGAACCGTCCGAGAAATTGCTCGAGTAGTCTCTATCTTCCCAGCAGTTCGCCGACGGCCTGTATGATCGCGTCAGGCCGGTCGTAGGGAATCATGTGAGTGCTTTCGGGTAAAAACACCTGCCGGCCGCGCGACGACAGCTTCACAAGTTCAGGCTGTAGCTTGCCGACCCAGATTTTCTGGAACCCGTAATCGTTCTCGACATACGACTTCCCTGCCGTAATGACGACTAGCGGCTTGTCGCCAAAGGTTCCCGCCGCCCGTACTGCCTGCGCGCTTTCGGTGTCGAACAAGTCCAGTTCGCCAAGCGCCGCCCGGAAAAACTTCGGCTGATAGATCAGGTACTCGAGAATGTCCCTCGAAGCTTGAGGTAACTTCGCCGGTACCGTCGAGAGCGCGTTGAACTTCCGCATCAGCCGGACCAGGCCGATATTGATCGCAACCGGCACGTACCGGAATTTCGCCGCCTGGCGCACGTCCACACGCACAAGTTCCGGGGGCAGGTACTTCGCCTGGTCGGGATGTGAGGCGTCAACCAGCACCACCGCCGCGACCTCGCCCGGATACATTCCGTTGAACACTCTCGCCGTAAAGCCACCGAAGGAGTGCCCGACAAAGATGTATGGGGGCGGCACTCGCGCCGCTGCCAGCAGCGCGTGCAACTCGCGGGCGATCGTCGTCGTGTCGCGCCGTGTACCGGCCGGGTCGCTCCATCCGTACCCCGCACGGTCGGCCGCGCACACCCGCGTCCATTCCGAAACCTTGGGCTGCACCTGAAACCAGCTGTATCCCGGAGAGCCAAGTCCGCTCTCGAGAATCACCGTGGTACTGCCCTGCCCGGAGCAATACAGACTCATCTTGCGGCCGCCGATGTTGTACGACGCGCCGATCTGTGGAAATCGCCGGGCATCTGCCGCGCTCGAGATCCCCTCATACAACATGCCCGCCGACAGCGAGATCAGGACAGTTAGCAGCAGGCTCACCAGGCAGACACGAATCCAGTGGATGGCGCGGGCAGACATGAATCCCGAGTATACGAAAGGCATATAGGACGCGGCTATCTCAAATTGCATACAATCGTGAGTTCAGACATGTTTAGAATGGTTGTTGTCTCAGTAGCCGCCGCGATGCTCACGCGCGCCGCGGAAATTCCTCAGGCTCTGCTCAGCGAATTCAAGCCGCTTCCCCCTTCGATGGACTCCTTGGCCAACCGCGCCACAACCGAGAAAATCGCCCTCGGACGAATGCTGTATTTTGAGCCGCGCATCTCGCGCGACCAGAAGATTTCCTGCAATAGCTGTCACGACCTCGCCCGCTTCGGCGTCGACGGACAGCCCACTTCGCCCGGCTTCAAGGGCCAGCGCGGCGAGCGGAACTCACCAACCGTCCTCAATGCCGCCGCTCAATTCCTCCAGTTTTGGGACGGACGTGCGCCCGACGTCGAAGCCCAGGCCAGCGGCCCCATGCTCAATCCAGTGGAGATGGCAGCACCTTCGCCGGTGTACGTCGCAACCGTGCTGAAGTCGATGCCGGCGTACGTGGAAGCCTTCCAGCGGGCCTTCCCGCAGCAGGAGAATCCAGTCAACGTCCATAACGCCGCGCTCGCCATTGGCGCCTTCGAGCGTCAACTGCTCACGCCCTCTCGCTGGGATGCCTTCTTGAAAGGTGATGCCGCGGCCCTCAACGACGCCGAGAAGGCTGGCTTCCTCAAGTTCATCGATAAGGACTGCAACACCTGCCACAAGGGCGCGCTGCTCGGAGGCCACGAGTTTCGGAAACTCGGCGCCAAGAAGGACTGGCCCGATCAATCCGACACAGGTCGCGTGAAGGTAACCAATAATTCCGAAGATCGTATGATGTTCAAGGTTCCGTCTCTCCGCAACATCACCAAGACCGGTCCGTACCTGCACAATGGTAAGGCCGGCGATTTGATGGCGCTCGTGATCAAGATGGGTGAGCATCAAAGCGGCAAGAAGGTGACCCGCGCTGAGGCCCAGTCAATCGTCACGTGGATGGAATGCCTCACCGGCACGCTGCCTGAATCGCTCTCGCAGGCGCCTGACCTGCCAGTCAGCACTGCCGCCACCCCCGGGCCTGCGATATAACTTCATCGAGGAGAATTGTCTTGGAATCGATTTATTTAGTCGCGAACGGTGACTTGCGTCTTTCCGCCAACCAGAAATGTTGGCCGGCGCAGGAGCGGGTTGAGAAAGCCGTCATCGCGGCGATTGAAAGTGCAGGCCACCCCGTCCTCCGCGGTCACCCGTACGACGCCGCCAAGCAACATGGCTTCATCGACAGCCAGAAATACGGGATGGAAGTCTTCCGCCAGATTCCCAAGGATGTCCCCCTCGTAGTGGTTGAAGCCGTCTGGCAATACAGCCACCACCTGCTGCAGGGCCTTTACTCCCATCGCGGTCCCATCCTCACCGTGGCCAACTGGAGCGGCCAGTGGCCCGGCCTGGTCGGCATGCTCAACTTGAATGGCTCGCTCACCAAGTCGGGCGTGAAATACGACACCCTTTGGAGCGTCGACTTCACAGACGATTTCTTCCTTACCGGACTCCGCCGCTGGCTGCGCGGCGAACCTCTCGATCACGACGTCTCTCACGTTACCCCGCTCAGTTTGCTGAGGCTGCCCACCGATGCCGAAAAAGCCGGCAAGGAACTTGCCGAGACTTTGCGCCGTGACAAGGCGATCATGGGCATCTTCGACGAAGGCTGCATGGGAATGTATAACGCCATCATCCCCGACGAACTCCTCCATGCCACAGGCGTCTTCAAGGAACGGCTAAGCCAGTCGGCACTGTACGCCGGGATGTTGAAGGTGAGCGACGGCGAAGCAGGCGCAGTCAGGAAATGGCTCGACGACAAGGGCATGAAGTTCATCACCGGCACCGACGAGGAAAGCGAACTGACCGACCGCCAGATCCGTCTGCAATGCAAAATGTACATCGCCGCGCTGCGCATCGCCGACGACTACGGCTGCGACGCCATTGGCATCCAGTATCAGCAGGGATTGAAGGATCTCGCTCCCGCGTCTGACCTGGTGGAGGGACTGCTCAACAACGTCGACCGGCCTCCTGTGAAATCGCTCCTCAATGGCCGCGTGCTGTATGAGGGCGAAGCGCTTCCACACTTCAACGAAGTCGACGAATGCGCCGGCCTGGACTCCCTGGTGACCTACCGCCTCTGGCGCGCCCTTGGCTTCGATCCGGAAAACACGCTGCATGACGTCCGCTACGGCGAGGAGTACAACGGCCAGTTCGTCTGGGTATTCGAGATTTCGGGCGCCGCTCCGCCCCAACATCACACCGGCGGCTATGCCGGCACCGTCGGCGAACGCCAACCCCCAATGTATTTCCCCTTCGGCGGATCCACGGTAAAGGGCATCGCCAAGCCCGGAGACGTCGTCTGGAGCAGGATCTTCGTCGAAGACGGCAAGCTGAAAGCCGACCTCGGACTCGCAAAAGCGCTCGAGCTTCCTGCGGCTGAAACCGAGCGCCGCTGGGCCAACACCACGCCGCAATGGCCCATGATGCATGCCGTGCTGAGCGGCGTTAACCGCAACCAGTTCATGGCCCGCCATAAGGCAAACCACATTCAGGTTGCCTATGCTCCAACGCCCGCTGGAGCCTCCAAAGGACTAGCCGCAAAGGCGGCCGCTTTCCGTGAAATGGGAATTGAAGTCTTCGTTTGCGGAACCGGGCATGGTCTGACACGCTAAACTGACAACATCACATGAGAGTTGGAATTATCGGTACCGGTGCGATTTCGCACAAGCACGCCCAAGCCTACAAAAATATCGGCTTTGAACTGACCGTCTGCACCGACATCAACGAAGCCAATGGCCGCAAGTTCGCCGATATCTGGGGCTGCGATTTCGTACCCGAGTACACCGACGTCTGCAGCCACGAGAATGTCGACTATGTCGACGTCTGCACCTTCCCCGACTTCCGTATGGAGCCCGTGGAAGCTTGCGCCGCATCCGGCAAGCATGTGCAGGTTCAGAAGCCCATCGCAACCAATCTGCTCGCCGCTCGAAATATGATTGAGACCGCCAAGAAGGGCGGCATCCTCTTGGGCGTGGTCAGCCAGCATCGCTTCGACGACTCCACGCAGTTCCTGAAGAAAGCCATCGGCGACGGCCGCCTCGGAAAAATCCTGCAGGCCGACGCCTACGTCAAGTGGTTCCGCAGCACCGAATATTATTCCCGTCCGATTAAGGGCAGCTGGGCCACCGAGGGCGGCGGCGCCCTGATCAACCAGGCTATCCACCAGATTGACGTCCTCATGTACCTGGCAGGCACGGTAAAGGAAGCGTTTGGCTTCTGGCAGCTCGGCGCCTTGCACAAGATCGAGTCGGAGGATATCGTCCAGGCGCTACTCAAATACTCGAGCGGCGCTACCGGCGTGATTCAAGCGTCCACAGCCTTCTGGCCTGGTTATTCGGAACGCCTGGAGATCCACGGCACCAAGGGTACAGCCGTCATCACCGGCGACAAACTTACCACTTGGGACGTGGAAGGCGACAGCGGCGATCCCGCCCCGGTTGACCGCGAAGTCATGAGTGGAGCATCCGACCCGATGGCCATCTCGCTCACCCCCTTCGAACGTCAGTTTCTGGATTTCGGCGACGCGATTCAAAACCACCGCCGGCCGCTCGTCGCCGGCGAAGACGGCCAGCGCGCCCTTGAACTGGTCATCGGCATCTACAATTCGTGCCGCGAAGGCCGAAAGGTCACTCTGAATGTCTGATGGCGCGGCGCCCGTCTGGACGCTCCGCGTACCAGCATCGAGCGCGAACCTCGGGCCAGGATTCGACGCGCTTGGCATGGCGCTCGGGATCTATCTACAGTGCCGGTTCTCGGTGTCGCCGGGATTGAGGATCGAAGCGCGCGGCCGCGACGCGGAGTCTATCTCGACAGGTGAGGACAATCTCATTTGGCAGACCGCCCTGGCAGTGGCGCGCGATACCGGCGGCACCCTGCCTCCGATCTTCCTTGAGATCGACAACGACATTCCCATCGGTAAGGGCCTTGGATCGAGCGCCGCCGCACTCACTGCCGGCGTCGTCATCGCCGACGTGCTCCTCGATCTGCGATGGAAGCGCCCCCGCGTGCTGGATGAAGCGGCGCGCATTGAAGGACACCCCGACAACGTCGCCGCCTGCGTACTGGGCTCGATTGTCGCCAGCGCCATTGACTCGGGAGGCGCCGCCCGCGCCGTCCGTCTTGAACTTCCCGAACGCTATGGCGTCGCGGTCGTTGTCCCCGACTTCGACCTGCCCACTTCCAAAGCTCGCGCCGTCCTGCCCGCCACCTACTCCAAGGAAGACACGGTCTTCAACGTCCAACGCAGCGCCCTGCTCATTGCCGCTCTAACCACGGGCACCACCAGCGCCTTTCCCGCCGCCCTCGAAGATCGTCTGCATCAGCCCTATCGGGCCTGTCTCGTCCCTGGACTCGACGAGATGACCCGCCTCCGCGCCCCAGGACTGCTCGGCTGCGCTTTGTCCGGCGCCGGTCCCTCTGTGCTCGTGTTCTACGAGCGCGGCTACGAATCGGTCTGCGATCTGGTGCGCCAGATCTTTGCCCTGCGCGGACATCAATCCGAAATCTTCAAAGCGCACATCACCGATCACGGCTACGAACTGTCGTCCAGTCACGACAAATAGTCTTCCGTTCGTTTTGACGAACTAAGCCCTTCCCGCCTACACTGCGGTTCATGGTTCTTTCTGAAGCTCTCGTGCGCGTGCAGACCGCGTACCCGAGAATCTACATGGCGTGCCATTCGCGCCACCAGAACGCGCGCACCACCGCCCACAAGCTTTCGCCGCGCGATGGATCCCTGATTGCCCACCTCGACGAGGAGAAACCGATCTCGCAAGGCGAGTTGGCAAAACACATCGGCATCGCTAAGTCGACCTTGTCCGAAGCAGTCGCGGCCCTGGAGCAGACCGGATATGTCCAGCGAGCCGTCCAAGGTCGCCAGGTACTGCTAACACGCACTCGCGCCGGCACCCAAGCCATGAGCCAGGGATCCGTGCTTGAGACGGACCGCCTGCGCCGACTGCTACAGGCGCTCAGCGGACCCGAGCGTCAACGGGCCATCGAAGGGTTGGAGTTGCTGGCTAATGCCGGGAGGAAAAAATGAAGTGGATCTTGTTTGTCATCGGCGCTCTGGCGCTCCTAGTCCTCGCCATCATCGTGATTGGCGCCATGCTCCCACGCGAGCATCAGGCGAACCGGCGCATGCGCCTCAGCAAGGCGCCCCAGACCGTCTATGCGCTGATCAGCGGTCCACAGGATTGGCGGCCCGACGTTGCCAAATGGGAGCAACTGCCGCCCGAAAATGGCCGCCCCCGGTGGCGCGAAATTTCGAAACGCGGCGATGCGTTGCTGATGGAGGTCGTCGAGACCAAACCGCCCGCGCGCCATGTCAGCCGGATCGCCGATCCAAGCCTCCCCTACGGCGGCACTTGGACCTGGGTACTGACGCCGTCCGGCGACGGATGCGACGTAACGGTCACCGAAGATGGCTTCGTGTCGAACCCGATATTCCGCTTTGTCTCCCGGTTCATCATCGGCCACCACTCGACGATGGACACCTACCTCAAAAACCTGGCAGCCAAACTCGGCGAGAACGCAAATCTGCAATAAGCGTGTCGACCACCCTTTTTGGGTTATCCTTCACGGGATGACCCGACTGGTGACCGCTCTGCTCCTCCTCGCCGGACTCTCCCGCGCCCAGGCTGCCTTCCCCATCGAGGAAGCAACGATCGCCCAGATCCACGACGCCTTCAAATCCCGCACCCTCACCTGCCACGCCCTCGTAGCCCAGTATCTGCGCCGCATCGACGCCTACGACAAGAACGGTCCCGCCATCAACTCGATCGTCGTCGTCAATCCTGCCGCGCTCACCCAGGCCGACCACCTCGACCACCGTTTCGCCGCCACCGGACTCACCGGTCCCCTCCACTGCATTCCCATCCTCGTCAAAGACAACTTCGAGACCGTCGACCTCCAGAGTGCCAACGGCGCGCTCGCCTTCTCCGGCTACATCGCCAAACGCGACGCCTATCAGGTGAAGAAGATCCGCCAGGCCGGCGCCATCATCCTCGCCAAGACCAATATGGCTGAATGGGCTTTCAGTCCCTATGAAACCGTCAATTCCATCCTGCCCGGCTACTCGCGCAATCCCTACGACACCTCGCGCGTCACTGCCGGATCAAGCGGTGGTACCGCAGCCGCCGTGGCAGCTAACTTCGCCACTGCCGGACTCGGCACCGACACTGGAAATTCGATCCGCGGACCCTCGTCCCATCAGGCGCTCGCCGGCATCCGCTCCACCATGGGGCTCACAAGCCGCGCCGGAATCTTTCCGTTGAGCCTGCTCGCCGATATCGCTGGTCCCATGGCCCGCACTATGGAGGATGCCGTAACTATCTTTCAGGTGATCACCGGTGAGGATCCAGACGATCCCGCCACTGCCGCCTCGCACGGCCGCACCATCCCGGCGTATCGCGACTCCCTTCAGCGCGACGGCTTGAAAGGCGCCACCATCGGGGTCCTGCATGAGGCCTACGATCGGCCCAATGCTGACCCTGAAGTTCTCCGCGTCTTCAACACAGCCGTCGAGGACCTCCGGCGCGCCGGTGCCACCGTGATCGACGCCGCCACCATCGAAGGCTTCTCTGCCCTGAAGCGTCCCCAAGGATTCTGTATGGGCTTCAAGTACGATCTGAACGGCTTCCTCAGCGCCCGCGGCGTCGACGTGCCACTACGTAACCTCACTGAGATCATCAAGTCAGGCCGCTTCCATCCGAGCGCTCAGCGTCGTCTCGAACAGGCGGAGCAAGCGCCTCAAAACGGCCCTGACTCGCCCGAGTGCCGCGCCGACTCCGAGTACCGTCAGAAATTGCGCGACCTCGTCACCGCCACCATGGACCGCCTCAAACTCGACGCCTTCGTCTACCCCACCTGGAGCAACCCGCCGCGCCTCATCGGCGATCTTAATACGCCGCACGGCGACAACAGCCAGGTGTTCTCGCCCACCACGGGCTTTCCCGCCATCACCGTACCCATGGGATACACGCGCGGCGGACAGTTACCCGCAGGCCTCACCATCTTCGGACGAGCCTGGTCCGAGACCACCTTGATCAAACTCGCATACGCCTACGAACAGGCGACGCACCATCGCCGGCCGCCCACGTCCACGCCTCCACTACGCTGACCCTGTGTAAATCGCCGTCCGATAGACTACTTGCCCCGGTGATCCGCCCAGATGTCCACCTGCAAGCGCGGACTGTACCGGTAGTTCCGCGCCTTGCAGATCTCCACCAGCCATTGCGCGCGCTCCCGGATCACCGCAGCATCGGTACCTTCCGCCATCAGGACCACACGCGCTCCATCAGCGCCGATCTCGTCCACCATCGCCGCAGCTTCGTCCACATCGGCCGGCGCGGCGATCACGAATTTCAATTGGTAGTCGTACGCACCAATGAGCCGTCGCAACACATCGGGCTGATACCGCAGGCGATCGTGCCGGTCGTGCCATTCGCCCGGCGGCGTCGAATTCGCAAGCTTGGGGCTGATACTCATCAACTGGCAGTCGAGTTCCTGCCACAGCGTCCCGGCCGTCTCAATCGTGATGTGGAAACCGCGCTCCCGCAACTGTCGCGCCAGCGTCACCGTCTCCTTGAACAACATGGGCTCGCCGCCGGTAATCACCGCGTGACGCGCGCCCGTCCCCGTCGACTGGCGCACGATCTCGTCGACATCGATCTGCTCGCCTTCCGGGTTCCACGATGTGTACGGCGTATCACACCACACGCAGCGTAAATTGCAGCCGCTGGTGCGGATAAACACGCTCGGAACGCCAGTGAGAATTCCCTCGCCCTGAATCGAATAAAAGATCTCAGCGATCTTCACACCGGATATTCCAGAGGATCTGTAAGTCCCGCCTCGGCGAAGCCCTTGCGCCGCAGCACGCAGGAGTCGCATTCGCCGCACGGCGACCCGTCCGCATCGGGGTCGTAGCAGCTATGCGTCATCGAGAAGTCCACTCCAAGATCGCTGCCAAGCCTCACAATGTCTGCCTTCGACAGTTCGATCAGCGGCGTGTGGATCGTGATCGACGTTCGTCCCTCCACTCCCGCCTTGGTCGCCAGATTCGCCATTTTGCTGAAGGCTTCGATAAACTCAGGCCGGCAGTCAGGATAGCCGGAGTAGTCAATCGCATTCACGCCAATGAACAACTCCGACGCTTCGAGCACTTCGGCCCAGGCCAGCGCGAATGATAGAAATACGGTGTTGCGCGCAGGCACGTAGGTGATGGGGATGCCGGACGGCATGTCTTGCGCGTCGCGGCCCTTGGGCACCTCGATATCGTCCGTAAGAGCCGACCCGCCAAACGCCCGCAGGTCGACACTCATCACCACGTGCTCCTTCACCCCCATTTTCTCGGCCACACGCCGGGCGGCGAGCAGTTCCACGCGATGCCGCTGTCCGTAGTCGAACGTCAGGGCGTAACATTCATAGCCCCGGCGCTTAGCCACGGCAAGGCAGGTGGTGGAGTCGAGTCCACCGCTAAGAAGACAGACGGCTTTCATGGGGAAGTTTTAGAGCGAGAAAGAATCCAATAAGCGGCAGCGTGGCGCCTGCCGCAAGCGCGTTGTGGAGAGTCAGTGATTCGGCGAGCGCGCCGATAAGCGGAATGAAAATCAACCCGGCCATGCCCCAGGAAAATCCCATCATGATCGCCGACACCGTGCCGGCTTGCGAGGGAACCAGTTCCTGGGCCATCACCACGTTTACCGGAATCGTAAACAGCAGCACCAGTCCGCCAAAAGCGAGGCCCGTCAGCGACAGCAGCCCCTGTGTGAAAAAGAAGAGAGCGAGAAACGGCAGGCTGCCGATCATCGAAAACATGATGATGCGTCGTCCGCCAAAGCGGTGCGCCAGTTGTCCGCCGAGAAATCCGCCCACCGCGCCGCAGGTGAGATACAACGAGAGCGCCCAACTCGCATTGGCGATCGTGTACCCTCGCTCCCGGCTCAGATAGAGCGGCAGAAACTGTGTGAAGGAAATCTGCACGACGCTGCGTATGAACACCAGCATGTAGAGCAGCGTGAGCGGCTTCCACACGGCGCGTAGCGCAGCGGGATCAAACCTCGGCCGCGACTGCCGGGTGGCGGCATCCGCGCCCGGCACCAGCGACACCAACAGGATGGTGACCAGAATACCGGGGATCGCCCCCACCGCAGCGCCCTCCAGCCCAACCGTCCGGAAAAGCGTCGAGAACAATGCCGGACCAAAAGCCAGGCCCAGCGTGCCGGCACTAATAAACACCGCCATCCATCGCGCACGGTTCGTCAGACCTCGCGTAGCCAGCGCCGCGCTCTGCGGATGGAACGACGCGATGCCGCTGCCGCCGGCAACCACCATCAGCATGAGAATGCCGTAACTGGGTGCATAACCCAGACTCGCGATAAAGATCCCCGCCACCGCCGGCGCCAACGTCGAGAACAAGCGTGTGTGAAAGCGATCGGACAGATAGCCGTACAACGGCTGCGTCACCGACGACGCAAACGATAATAGTCCACCCAGCAATCCGGCTTGCGAGAGCGTGAAATGCAGCTTCCCGATCAACATCGGCTGAAACGCGCCGAGAGCGCTCGAATAGAGATCGATAAAAAAATGACCGAGCGAGAACAGCGCCAGCGCCATCATCCCCGACCGTGCAGCCACGCCCATCGCCCCAGGGGCGAGTGGTTGTTGAACGGCAGTGGTTGGCGAAGCCATGCGCGGGAAACTCTTATTATAAAGGCATGAAGAAGCTGGCTCTGACGGTCCTCGCAGCCGTCCTCGGTACCACTGCCGTGTTGTGGGCGGCGCAGCGAAAGGGCGTCACCGAAGCCGACGCCAAAGCTTTCCTCGCCAGGACCGAAGCGGAACTCGAGCGCCTCATCATCGACAACGAGCGCGCCAACTGGGTCAAGTCCACCTTCATCACCGACGACACCGAGATCCTCTCCGCCGCCGCCGACGAGCGCTACATCTCGGCCAGCGTCAAAGCCGTCAAGGAATCCGTCCAGTTCAACCGCCTCGCACTCGACCTTACCAGTGAGCGCAAACTGAAGCTGCTTAGGAATTCCCTGACCCTCGCCGCGCCCTCAGATCCCGCCGAGAGCCAGGAAGTCACCCGCATCACCGCCTCCCTCGAAGGCACCTACGGCAAGGGCAAATGGTGTGCCGCCGGCAAGGAGCCTTGCCTCGACCTCGAACAGCTCAATCACATCCTCCAGACCAGCACCGATCCCAAACAACTTCGCGACGCCTGGGTCGGCTGGCATGAGATCTCCAAGCCCATGCGCCAGCCCTACGAGCGCTTCGTCGCCCTGTCGAATAAAGGCGCCAAGGAACTGGGCTTCGCCGACACCGGCTCCATGTGGCGCTCCCAGTACGACCTTCCGCCTGATGAGTTCGCGAAGGAAATGGACCGTCTGTGGGAACAGGTGAAGCCTCTCTACCTGTCGCTCCACACCTATGTCCGCTCCCGCCTCCGCGCTCAGTATGGCGACTCCGTCGTTCCTGCCCGCGGCCCCATTCCCGCACACCTGCTCGGCAACATGTGGGCCCAGGAATGGCAAGCGCTCTACCCCCGCCTCGCTCCCAAGGACGCCGACCCCGGCTACGACCTAACCAAGATCCTCCAATCCCGCAACACTACCAACGTCGACATGATCAAGTACGGCGAGCGCTTCTTCACCTCGCTCGGTTTTGAGCCGCTGCCTGAGACGTTCTTCAAGCGGTCGCTGATCGCCAAACCGAAAGATCACGACGCCGTTTGTCACGCCAGCGCCTGGGACATCGATATGAAGGACGACCTCCGCCTCAAGATGTGCATCGAGATCTCGGCCGACGATTTCCTCGTCATTCATCATGAGTTGGGTCACAATTTCTACCAGCGCGCTTATAAGAACCAGCCCCTGCTGTTCCGCTCGTCCGCGAATGATGGCTTCCACGAAGCAGTAGGCGATACCATCGCCCTCTCGGTCACGCCGGCATATCTGGTTAAAATCGGACTGCTCCAAACCGCGCCCGATCCATCCAAGGACATCGGCTTCCTGCTCAGTCGCGCGCTCGACAAGATCGCCTTCCTTCCCTTCGGCCTGCTGATCGATCAGTGGCGCTGGAAAGTCTTCTCAGGCGAGGTTCCGCCTTCCCAGTACAACAAGGCATGGTGGGATCTGAAGCTGAAGTATCAGGGCGTCGCGCCGCCGGGCGACCGCACCGAACAGGACTTCGACGCCGGCGCCAAGTATCACGTGGCGTCCAACACACCCTACGCCCGCTACTTCCTCGCCAACATCCTGCAATTCCAGTTTCACCGCGCCATGGCGCAGGCCGCCGGCTGCAAGGATCCGCTGTACCGCTGCTCTGTCTACGGCAATGCCGAAGCCGGACGCAAGCTCCGCGAAATGCTCGAAATGGGCCAGAGCCGCCCCTGGCAGGAAGCACTCCAGCAACTCACCGGCCAGCGCCAAATGGACGCCTCAGCAATCCTGGAATACTTCGCCCCATTGCAGAAATGGCTCGACGAGCAAAACGCAGGCCAGCCCACGGGCTGGTAACGCAGCCTAGCCAGTAGCCGCAACTGATCCTCTCGTGACTCGGGTGCGACCAGTCAGCGCACGTGAAGGAACCCGCTGCACATCGTCGCGCAGTAGACTGAAAACATGGCGCACGATGCGGCGGAGCTACTGACGAATGCCTTGAAACTACCGGCGGCAGCCCGGGCGGCGCTTGCCGGTTCGCTTATTGACAGCCTTGATGCCGAGGTCGATGAGGACGCCGAAGAATTGTGGAAGAGCGAGATCGCCCTTCGCGTGAAAGATCTCGACGCAAGTCGGGTTCAGTCAATATCCTGGGACGAAGCTCGGCGGCGCCTTCGAGAACGATTTAAGGGCTGATGCCAAAACTGTCGTCTTTCATCCGGCCGCGCTGGAAGATGTCGAGGAGGCTGCCGCGTGGTATTCGGAGAGAAGCGCGCGGGCGGCGAGCCGTTTTCTTGATGAGTTGGATCGGAGAGTCGATCTGGTTCGTGTCTCGCCGGACCGATTTCCATTATTCGACGGCGGCTTACGTAAAGCTCCCTTCCGCCGCTTTCCTTTCTATCTGGTTTTTCGCTCCGATAATGTCAACGTCGTCGTTATCGCCGTGGCGCACGGCAAGCGGCGACCACGCTTCTGGCAAGAACGAACCTAACCCGTTCGACACGAGACTTTCGCCCGAAGCGGTCCGACTACCGCAACCTACCGACCTCCGCGCCAGAGGCCTACTGTGCACGCGCCTGCAAGCAAATCAGCGGTTGGATCGCTTGCTCCGCTACCCCTGGAGACGCAACGGTTCCGGAACGGCGGGCGCTCCGCGTAGTAAACCTTCAGTGCTTAAGTCCTCATCGAGATCCGGCCAGTTTATCCCGTATCCTGCCCCGGCGATCTTCCAGCGGGAACGCTGCTCAGTGTTGGCGTTCAACAGCCTCGGGTACCAAACCAAAGGAACGATGATCGTCCGGCCGCCTGCAAGATCTACGGCTAACGTGTCCTCCGTGACGTGAACGTCGCGCACACGTTCTCCCGGATTAGGCCGAGAAGCGTTCATTCCATTTCTCCAATAACAGGTCCCGTTTACCTTCGACAATACGATGCACCGCCGTAGTTCCGTCGGGCCGAAGCCGAGCTTCCTCACAAGGCTGAGAGCTCCAAACAGAACTTGGCGAACTGATCATCACGGTCAACGTGAATATGAGGCGGTTCGTTCGGCTCGTGGCTGGAGAAGTACATACGGTAAGGCCCCGCCACCAGGATGGTAGGCACAATACCTAGTATCGCATCGCAAAACTGACAACCAACCACCATCCTCAATGGGCCCCGGAAACTGTAACCCTGCCGCCACCCCCAGTCTCGGCACACCCAAAATTCACAATCCGCATCTTCTAAATTCAGAGTATGATATCCTAATACCCAAATAGCTGTAGACAGGGTCGTCTTTGACAATTCACCCGGTGAATTTCCCAACAGCTGCTGCCGCTGTCGGATCTGCCCCAGATAGTTCGCCCCCTCTGCACCGTTTGAAATTCTTGGTTACGGATTCTATTACGCGAGGCCTTATGCACCGTTCCTACCGCTCCAGCCTGCTTGCCTTCTTACTCCTGATCGCCATCATCGGCTGTCTCCCCGCTTTCTCTCAGGTCACTGGGAGGTTGTCGGGCACCCTCACCGACCCCAGCGGCGCCGCTATGCCGAACGCCAAGGTCCTGCTGATCCTACAGGGCACCACGGTCGCCTTGGAAACCAACAGTACGCTCGAAGGCTACTTCATGTTCACCGGCATCCGCCCCGGCACCTACGACCTGACCATCGAAGCGCCCGGCTTCGTCACCCGTAGCGACAGAGGCGTGATCGTTGAAGGCGGCCGCGAGAATAGCCTTCCGCCCATCCAACTCAACGTCGGCTCCGCAACTCAAACGGTGGAAGTGCAGGAGCAATCGCAGGGCGTCCAAACCACTAACTCCGAAGTCAGCACCACCATCACCAACAGCCAGATCCGTCTCCTGCCTCAGTTGAACCGCAGCCCCCTCGGACTGCTCACCACTCAGGCCGGCGTCACCTACAACGGCCGCACCAACACGACCATCAACGGCCAGCGCGTGTCCTTCTCCAACGTCACCCTCGACGGCGTCAACATCCAGGACAACTTCATCCGCACCAACGCGCTCGATTTTCTGCCCAACCTGCTGCTGCTCGACCAGGTCGGCGAAATGATGGTCGCCACCTCCAACGTCAACCCCGCGCTCGGCAACGGTTCGTCCCAGGTCGCGTTCATCTCACCCTCGGGCACCAATCAGTTTCACGGCTCCGTGCTCTGGTCCAACCGGAACAACTATTTCGCCGCGAATACCTGGTTCAACAACCAGAGGGCGATTGGCAAGCCGTTTCTGAATCAGAATCAGGCGGGCGGGTCGCTCGGTGGCCACATCATCAAAGACAAGCTCTTCTTTTACATGAACTACGAGGCCTTCCGCCTCCGTCAGCAAAGCACCAATCAAACCCTCATCCCCACTGAAGACGCCCGCAATGGCATCTTCACCTATACAGCCGGCGGACAAGCCCAAAAAGCGAACCTGCTGCAAATCTCAGGACTCGCCGCTGACCCCACCACCGCCGCCATCCTCAAGGCCATGCCGGCCTCAACCAATATCAACGACTACAGCGTCGGCGACAGCACCGCTACCCTGCTTCGCAATAGCGCGGGCTACTCCTTCCTCATGCGTAACAATCGCACCCGCGACAACATGCTGACGAAGTTGGACTACATCCTGAATACGAAGAACTCCTTCGCCGCTACCTATGCCTGGAATCGCGACCTGCTCGACCGCGTCGATCTCGCCTACGACTTCGCCAAGATTCCGAAAGTCACCAACGACAACGCCACGCCGTTCTTCTCGGCTGCCTGGCGCCTGACCCCCAACGCCACGCTCACCAATGAAGCGCGCGGCGGCGTCAACATCGCCCCTGGCCTGTTCCTCACCGACGAGAAATTCCCAACGTTCCTGGTAGCCACTGCAGCCCAAGCCGGCCTCGCTGGTCTGTACTCGCCCACCTACAATCCTTTCCGCGCCCAGGGCCGCTACACCGACACCTACAACATCAGCGACAACGCCACCTGGGTGAAGAACCGGCACACCATCGCCTTCGGATATCAATACCAGTCCATCCGCATCCGTTCGTTTAACGACGCTGGAATCATTCCCACCCTCACCCTGGCCATGTCCGGCAATAACTCCAAGGCTCTCGCCGCCGCTCAACTGCCAGGCATCAGCGCCAGCGATCTCACCACCGCGAATAACCTGCTGGCTCTCCTCGCCGGGCAAGTCAGCGCCTACAACCAGACCTTCAATGTGAAGGACCGCACCTCCGGCTTCTCCAACGGCATGACCAATCAGCGCGACTACCTCCTCGATTACCATGCCGGCTACATCCAGGACTCCTGGAAGATCGCTCCCCGCTTCACCCTCTCCGGCGGACTCCGCTACGACCTCTACAAGCCCGTCGACGAACGCAACGGACTGCTTCTCACTCCTCAGCTCACCAATAACAACGCCATCTCCACGCTGCTGAATCCCAACGCAGTGCTCGATTTCGCCGGCGCCACCGCCGGACGCGCCCTGTATGCCACCGACAAGAACAACTTCGCCCCCAACCTCGGCTTCGCCTGGGACGTCTTCGGCAACGGCAAAACCGCTCTCCGCGGCGGCTACAGTCTCGCTTATGTGAATGACGACACCGTGCGATCGGTCGTTGGTTCCGCCGGCGCAGCGTCAGGACTCGCCAGAGCGGCGTCCGGTTCCGGGCTCGCTGCTTCCGTAGCCAATCCGCCCACCATCCCCACGCCCGTCTACAAAGTGCCTCTGACCCTGGCCGACAACTACGCGCTCTCAGCCAGCGGCGTCATCGGCCTCCCCGATCCCATGCTGCGCAATCCTTATGTACAGCAGTGGAACCTCAGCGTCCAGCGCGAGTTGAAAAACTTTGTTTTCGACATGCGCTACGTCGGCAACCACGGCGTCAAGCTCTATCGCAGCTACGATCTGAATCAGGTCAACGTCGTCGGCAGCGGCTTCCTCGACGACTTTAAGCGCGCCCAAAACAACGGCAACCTCGCGCTCGCCGCCACCGGCTCCTACAGC
Organism: Bryobacterales bacterium; assembly: GCA_038212445.1. Lineage (GTDB taxonomy): Bacteria > Acidobacteriota > Terriglobia > Bryobacterales > Bryobacteraceae > TMP-7. Next base: position 32,548 of record JBBQUM010000025.1, on the reverse strand, counting down.
CCGGTCTACAATGCGAACATCGCCGGTAGCCAGCCGCTCCCTGTGTTCGCGAAGTTGACCGGAGGCGGCACTCTTACCAATGCCACCAACGTCAACCTCATCCGCCAGGGGCAGGTTGGGACTCTTGCCACCAGCTACATCACGGCCCGCCAGTCGGGCACCGTGCCGCTTCAGTTCAACAACCAGATCCTGGCCGCCAACTACCTCACCAACTACAGCAACTCCACCTACAACGCCGCTCAGTTCGATGTCACTCGCCGAACTCGCAACGGCCTCTCGATGCAGGTCAACTACACCTTCTCCAAGGCTCTCAGCGATGCCTCGGGCGACGGCCAGACCCGTGTCGAACCGTTCCTCGACTTCAATAACGCCAAGCTCGAAAAATCGCGCGCGCCTTTCGACATCACGCATGCCTTCAAGGCCAACGGCCTCTACGAGCTTCCCTTCGGCGTGGGCAAACGCTGGATGCGCACCGGAGTGCTCGCTCGCGCCATCGGCGGCTGGAGCACCAGCGGCGTCGTTACCTGGCTGTCGGGAAATCCCTTCACCATCTACTCCGGACGCGGCACCCTCAACAACACCACTACCAACGGCATCAACCCGTCATTGAACAACACCGCCGTAACATCGCTCACCGCCGGCCAACTGAACGACGTCGTTGGCTTCTACATGACCGGCAATGGACCCTACATGATCGCCCAGGGCGCGCTCAATCCCGCCGACAAACGCGGCGTCGCACCCGACGGCTCAGCCTCCTTCCAGGGCCAGGTGTTCTCCAACCCCACCGCCGGCACCCTCGGCAATCTCCAACGCCGCATGTTCTCCGGCCCCACCAGCTTTAACCTCGATGCCGGCATCCAGAAGAAGGTGAATATCACCGAGCGACAGTTCGTCGAACTGCGCGCCGAAGGCTTCAACTTCCTCAATCACCCCACTTTCTACATCGGTGACATCGATATCAACTCGACGACCTTTGGAAAGATCGGCAGCTCCCTAAACGGCCGCCGCGTCTTCCAATTCACCCTGCAATATCGCTTCTAATTCCGACAGCAATCTTTGCCGGTTCAAAGGGCCCGCTCCAGTAGCGGGCCCTTTCTCTTTTGGTTTGAATCACCCAGGGTAGGTAGTGGCTAAAAACCAGACAGCCCAGTCGGGCCATGTGATGTAAAACACAACACCCCTTCACTACCCTGTTGCACTCGTTGTTGTAAACTAAAACTTAGATTCATACTCGAATGTCTGAATTGGTTGTTGGAGGGGAAAATGGCTGATCGAATCGTACAAATAACCGAGCTGATTCTCCGGGATGCGCACCAGAGTCTGATGGCAACCCGAATGGCGATGGAGGACCTCACACCGGCTTGCGAGGACCTCGATAAGGCCGGTTTCTGGTCGGTAGAGTGTTGGGGTGGGGCCACCTTCGACGCCTGTATCCGCTTCCTGAACGAGGATCCCTGGGAACGCCTCCGCATCTTCCGTAAGTTAATGCCAAACACCCGCCTCCAGATGCTGCTCAGAGGCCAAAATATCCTCGGCTACCGCCACTACGAGGACGGCGTGGTGGAACGCTTCGTTGAGAAATCCGCCACCAACGGAATGGACGTCTTCCGCGTCTTCGACGCCCTGAACGACATCCGCAATTTGCGAACAGCCGTCAAAGCAGTCGTCCGCACCGGCAAGCACGCTGAGGGCACCATCTGCTACACCATCAGTCCCGTGCACGAAGTCGGAGCGTTTGTCGAACTCGCGGAGCAACTGATGGAGATGGGTTGCGATTCCATTTGCATCAAGGATATGGCTGGCCTGTTGAAGCCTGCCGCCGCCTACTCCCTTGTGCGGTCCATCAAACAGGCATGCGGCGAAGAGACCCTCCTTCACGTCCACGCCCATGCCACCACCGGAGTCACCCTGGTCAGTCTGATGAAGGCCATCGAGGCCGGCGCCGATATCGTCGACACCAGCATCAGCAGCTTGTGCCTGGGTCCCGGCCATAACCCCACCGAAGCTCTGGTCGAAATGCTCGAAGGCACCGGCTACAAGACTCAGGTGGACATGGCGCGAATCCTCAACGTGAAGAATCACTTCGACAAGGTCCGGCTCCGCTATGCCGAATTCCTGACCAATTTCAATGGCGTCGAAACCGAGATCTTTAAGAGCCAGATTCCCGGCGGCATGATCTCCAACATGGAAAGCCAGCTAAAACAGCAGGGCGCCGGCGACAAGGTGAAGGAAGTGCTCCTCGAGGTCCCACGAGTCCGTGAGGATGCGGGATTCCCGCCCCTGGTGACCCCGTCCAGCCAGATTGTCGGAACTCAAGCGGTACTCAACGTACTCATGGGCCGCTACAAGGTCATGACCGGCGAGTTCGCCGACCTGATGCTCGGCTACTACGGCGCAACACTCGGCATGAAGAACACCAAGGTTCTGGCCCTTGCCGAAGAGCACGCCAAGAAGAAACCGATCACCACCCGCCCTGCGGACTTGCTGAATCCCGAGTGGGAGAAGTTGAGGGCCGATGCCATCGCACTTGAAGGCTGCAACGGAGACGATGAGGACGTCCTGACATTTGCGATGTTCCCGCAGGTTGCGGCCAAGTTCTTCAAGTCGCGCCATGAGGGCCCGAAAAATCTCGGACGCGATCCGGAGCCTGCCGACAAGGCCAAAGCTGCACCTGCACCCGCGGCACCTGCTGGCGCCAACGGCGGATCGTCCAAGGGAATTACCGAGCCGGTATCGTACGTGGTCACCTATGCCGGCAAAGATCACAAGGTGACCGTCGCGCCGGTGGCATAAGGACGTAGAACAATGGCAATCGAAACCAAGATTCTAGAACTCAAAGAGAAGAAGGAAAAGCTGAAGCTCGGCGGCGGAGCTGAGCGTGTCGAAAAGCATCACAAATCGGGCAAGTTGACGGCGCGTGAGCGCGTCGACAGCCTGGTGGATCCTGAGAGCTTCCAGGAAGTCGGCGGCTTCGCGCAGCACCGCGCCACCCTGTTCGGCATGGCGGGCAAGGAATTCCCGGCCGACGGCGTCATTACCGGAGCCGCCACCGTCGACGGTCGCCTTATCCATCTCGCAAGTCAGGATTTCACTGTCGGCGGCGGCGCCGCGGGCGAAATGCACTCCGACAAAATCGCCGAGATGATGCGGTTCTCGCTCAAGACCGGCTCACCGTTCGTGTTCATCAATGACTCCGGCGGCGCCCGCGTCCAGGAAGGCATCGACTCCCTTGCCGGCTACGGCCGCGTCTTCTACTCAAACGTCATGCTGTCTGGCTCCGTGCCTCAGGTCTCCCTGATCTGTGGACCTTGCGCCGGCGGCGCGGCCTACAGTCCAGCACTCACCGATTTCATCATTCAGACCCGCGGCGCTCAGATGTTCATCACCGGCCCGTCGGTGATTAAGCAGGTAACCGGCGAAGTGGTGACGGCCGAGCAGTTGGGCGGTCCCGACGCGCAAATGACTCAGTCTGGCGTGGTGCACTTCATCGCCGAAAACGACGCCGACGCCACCTTCACCTGCCGCCGGTTGTTAAGCTTCCTGCCGTCGAACAACCTTGAAGATCCGCCGCGGGCTCACTTCGACGAGCCTCTCGAGGTCAATCCCGACCTGAATCACGTTCTGCCGGAAGAAGCCAAGCAGGGTTACGACATGCGCCGCATCATCACCTCGGTGGTGGATCATGGCGACTTCCTCGAAGTGCAGCCCACCTACGCCCAGAACATCGTGGTCGGATTCTCGCGGATGACCGGACGTCCCATCGGCATCATCGCCAACCAGCCCATGTCCCTCGCCGGCGCCCTCGACATCAATGCCTCTGACAAAGCGTCGCGCTTCATCCGCTTCTGCAACGCTTTCAGCATTCCACTGGTGACCTTCGTCGACGTTCCCGGCTTCATGCCCGGTGTCCAGCAGGAATATGGCGGCATCATCCGCCACGGCGCAAAGATGCTGTTCGCCTACTCCGCCGCCACCGTCCCCAAGATCACCGTGATTGTGCGTAAGGCTTATGGCGGCGCATACCTCGCTATGTGCGGTAAGGACCTGGGCGCCGATCGCGTGGTGGCCTGGCCCACCGCAGAAATCGCCGTCATGGGCGCTGAAGGTGCCGTGGAAGTGGTTTTCCGCCGCGAGATCAATGATGCTCCCGATAAGGTGGCCCGGCGTAAGGAATTGATTGACCTGTACCGAAATGCTTTCTCCAATCCCTACGTCGCCGCCGGCAGGCGTCTGGTAGACGACATCATCGAACCGTCCGAGACCCGGAAGTACATCGCGCTCGCGCTCGAAGCGCTCCACACCAAACGCGAGCTCAGGCCCCCCAAGAAGCATGGCTTGATTCCGCTCTAAGAGTGAACCGACATGGCAACGATTATTATTTCCGTGCTCGCAGGCGCCGCAGCCGGCGCTCTGACAGCACGCACGATGGTCAAACGCGAGTTGCAGCGAGTTGCGGCGGAGCGAGTTGAGGTACCTGTACCGATTCCGGCGAGGGTAATGCCCCCGGCTGAGGTCATCGCTCCGCCCGGCCCCCCGCCAGCGGCAATTCCCGCGCCGGCTCCCGCGCCCGTAGCCGCTGAGATGACCCCAGAGCTTCTCATGGTTCTCACGGCTGCAGTGGCAGCGTTCCTCGGGAAACGCGCCCGCATCAAATCCGCCCGGCTCAAATCAGGGCCGGAGCAATCGAGCGCGTGGGCACAGCAGGGCCGCGTGTTCGTACAGGCATCGCACAACCTGCCGCACCATACAGGAGGCCGGTTTTGAAACTCAATATAACCGTGGACGGAAAGACTTTTGAAGTTGAAGTGGAGGTTGCCGAGGAAGAAAGACCGCAGTCCGGGCCGTATTACTATGTGCCTCCCCAGGCCCCGGTGACGGTGCAGTCGCCTTTGCCGCTTGCCCCTGTGCCCGGGGCGCCAAAGGCCGCCGGGGACGTCAACGAATCCAAGGTCTGCCGCAGTCCCATCGCCGGAATCGTGGTGCGTATCACCGCGCGCGTTGGACAACAGATTCAAGCCAACGATCCGCTGCTGGTCCTCGAAGCCATGAAGATGGAAACCAACATCACCTCGCCCGTCGCCGGAAAAGTGAAGGCGATCAACACCGAGGCCGGCGAAGGCGTTCAGATCGGACAAGTCCTGGTGGAGTTCGAATAGGAAAAGTTATGCATGAGGAGATGAGTAACGTTCCCGGTTTCATGTTCGTCGACCACGTCGCCATTGCCGTGAAGCAGGGCGAACTTGACCCGCAGGTGAAGGCTTATGAGATGCTCGGCTTCCGCGAGATCCATCGCGAAGAGGTGCTGGGCAAGGATCAGGTGCGCGAAGCGCTCCTCCAAATTGGCGAGGGTCCCAACCTCATCCAGTTGCTGGAGCCCCTCACAGCCGATTCACCGGTCCAGAAGTTGATTGACAAAAATGGCGGCCGCGGCGGCTTTGCCCATGTGGCCTTTCGGGTGCGCAGCGCCCAGCAGGCGTACGATTATATGAAGCAGCAGGGTTTCCAGCTCATCGATCCGGCGCCACGCAAAGGGTCCCGCGGAACGACCGTGTTTTTTGTTCATCCGAAGTCCCGCGCCGAGAATCCGTTTGGCTTTCTGATCGAGGTAGTGGAAGAACCGGTGACGGACTGAACGATGGCCCAACTACTTGAAGAATTCCCTCCCGTCGCAACCGCCGACTGGGAAGCCGTGGTGGCCGCCGACCTGAAAGGCGCCAAACGCGACAAGCTCGTCTGGCATACCGCCGAGGGCATCGCCGTACAGCCGTTCTACCGCCGCCAGGACCTCGAAGGCCGCCCCCAAGCCGACCCCGGTATCACTCCCGGCTGGGAAATCGCCGACTCCATGCCCGCCAACGTCGATGTCGACGCGGCGCGCTTTGAAGAAGCTGGCGCCAATGCCGTTCAGGAACTCGGCTTCGCGCTCGCCGAAGGCATCGAGCACTACGCTCAGAACCGTCCCGCCGCAATGACTTTCTCGTTCGCCATCGGTTCGAGCTACTTTCTCCAGATCGCCAAACTTCGCGCCTTCCGGCTGCTCTGGGCCCGGGTCGCCGAGTCCTTCGGCGCTGCCATCCCGCTCACCCTGCACACCCGCACTTCGCGCTGGAACAAGAGCATCTACGACGCGTATAACAACGTCCTGCGCACCACCACTGAAGCCATGTCAGCGGCCATCGGCGGCGCCGACACCATCCATGTCGAACCCTTCGACTTCACCTTCCGCCAGCCCACCGCCGCCAGCGAGCGACTGGCCCACAACGTCCACCTGGTTTTGAAGCATGAAGCCTACCTCGACCGCGTTGGTGATCCGGCCGCCGGATCCTACTATGTCGAGACGCTTACCGATTCGCTCGCCCGCGAAGCCTGGAAGCTCATGCAGCGCATCGAGGAGATGGGCGGCTTCACCAAAGCGCACGACATGGGAATGATTCCCGGCGAGATTGCCGCCTCCCGCGCGAAGAAGGAACTGGACGTCGCACAGCGGCGCCGCATCTTCGTCGGCGTGAATCAGTATCCTGACGCCGGTGAGCGCATGCTCGACAAACTGTCGCCGCACGATAGTCTCGAACTCCGCCGCGGCCCCGAAGCGTTCGAGGACCTCCGGCTGCGCACCGAACAGTCCAACCATCCGCCCGTGTTCCTGCTCGCCGAGTTCGGCGACCTCAAGATGCGTAAGGCGCGCTCACAGTTCTGCGCGAACTTCTTCGGTTGTGCCGGCTTCAAGATCGTGACGCAGCACTTTGGCAGCGCTGACGAGATCGCCGCCGCCCAGGCCGACGCCATCGTGCTGTGCAGTTCCGACGGCGAGTATTCAAGTGTCGCCGCCGATGTCGTAGCGGCCATCGCCAAGGCCGGCCGCAAGACGCCGGTAATTGTGGCAGGCTATCCCAAGGAGTCCGTCGAAGCGTTAGAGGCGGCTGGCGTGGCAGGCTTTGTGCATGCCCGCTCCAATGCCGTCGAAGCGCTAGCACACTGGCAGGAAGCGTTGCAGGTGGGGAGATGAGTGCGATGAAACCGGATTTTTCAAAAATCGACTACGCGCCGGCGCCCGCCGGAACTCCCGGCATGACTGCGGATTTCCAGACGCCCGAGCAAATCGTCATTAAGAGCCGCTACACCGCCGCCGACCTCGACGGCATGGAGCATCTCGACTATGCCGCCGGCCTGCCTCCGTTCCTCCGCGGGCCGTATTCCAGCATGTACGCGATGCAGCCCTGGACCATCCGGCAGTACGCCGGCTTCTCCACCGCTGAAGAGTCCAACGCGTTCTATCGCAGAAATCTTGCCGCCGGTCAAAAAGGATTGTCCGTCGCTTTCGATCTGGCCACCCATCGCGGCTACGACAGCGATCACGAGCGCGTCGAGGGTGACGTCGGCAAGGCGGGTGTCGCCATTGATTCCGTCCTCGACATGAAGGTCCTGTTCGATCAGATTCCGCTCGACCAGATGTCGGTCTCGATGACCATGAACGGCGCCGTGCTCCCCATCATGGCGTTCTACATCGTCGCCGCCGAGGAACAGGGCGTTCCTACTGAAAAGCTCAGCGGTACGATCCAAAACGACATTCTCAAAGAGTTCATGGTCCGCAATACCTACATCTATGGACCAGAGCCCTCCATGCGGATCGTCGGCGACATCTTCCGCTACTGCTCGGCGAAGATGCCGAAATTCAACTGCATCAGCGTCAGCGGCTATCACATGCAGGAAGCCGGCGCCACGGCGGATATCGAACTCGCCTACACGCTCGCCGATGGTCTCGAATACCTGCGCACCGGCGTCAAAGCCGGCCTCGACGTCGATAGCTTCGCCCCTCGGATTTCATTTTTCTGGGGCATCGGCATGAACCACTTCATGGAAATCGCCAAAATGCGCGCCGCTCGCGTGCTCTGGGCGAAGATCGTGAAGACCTTCAATCCCAAACAGGCCAAGTCCATGGCACTCAGGACTCACAGCCAGACCTCCGGCTGGAGTCTCACCGCGCAGGATCCTTACAACAACGTGATCCGCACTTGCGTGGAGGCCATGGCCGCGGCCCTGGGACATACCCAGTCGCTCCACACCAACGCGCTCGACGAAGCGCTGGCGCTGCCCACCGATTTCTCGGCCCGCATCGCCCGCAATACGCAAATCTACCTGCAGGAAGAAACCGACATCACCCGCGCCGTGGATCCCTGGGCCGGCTCCTATTACGTCGAGACTCTCACCAACGAACTCATGCAGCGCGCCTGGAAGCTGATTGAGGAAGTCGAGGAACTGGGCGGCATGGCCAAGGCCATCGAGACCGGCTTGCCCAAGATGCGCATCGAGGAAGCAGCCGCCCGCAAGCAGGCGCGCATTGACTCGGGGCGCGACATCATCGTCGGCATCAATGCTTATAAGCCGGAAGTAGCTACCGTCATTCCGGTGCTCGAAGTGGACAACGCAGCCGTCCGCCAGTCGCAGTTGAAGCGCCTGGCCACCTTGAAGCACGACCGCGACGCAAGCGAGGTCGAGCACGCGCTTGACGCGCTCACCGGTTGTGCCCGCACCGGCGAAGGCAACCTGCTCGAGTTAGCCGTCGACGCCGCTCGCAAGCGTGCCACCCTCGGCGAAATCTCGAGCGCGCTCGAAAAGGAATGGGGCCGCTATCAGGCCACCACCCGCACCATCGCCGGCGTGTACTCCTCGGAAAGTCAGCTTGATGCCAATTTCCAGAAGGCCCGCCAGATGGCTGCCGATTTTGAGAAGGAAGACGGCCGCCGTCCTCGCATTCTCATCGCCAAAATGGGCCAGGACGGGCACGACCGCGGCTCCAAAGTGATCGCCACCGCCTTTGCTGACGTCGGCTTCGACGTCGACATCGGCCCGCTCTTCCAGACCCCGCGTGAAGTTGCGCGCCACGCCGTCGAGAACGATGTCCACGTGGTCGGCGCATCGTCGCTCGCCGCCGGGCACAAAACGCTCGTCCCGCAATTAATCGCTGAGTTGAAGAAGCTTGGACGCGAAGACATCCTCGTGTTCGTCGGCGGCGTGATTCCCGAGCAGGACTATCCGTTCCTGCGCGCGGCTGGCGCGGCCGGCATCTACGGTCCCGGAACCGTCATCCCGCTCGCTGCCCAGGAAATCCTCGGCATCCTTTTAGGGAGCTTCGTCAGCAAGTGAGCGTCCGCCCGCGGCCTCGCCGCTTGTCGCTTCGGGCGTACGTCGACGGCATCCTTGCCGGCAATCGCACCGTGCTCGCTCAAGCCATCACGGTCGTTGAAAGCTCGCACCCTGGCGACATCGACCTCGCCGAACAGATTCTCGAAGAATGCCTCCCGCACACCGGAGCGTCCACCCGCGTGGGCATTACCGGTGTGCCGGGAGTCGGCAAAAGCAGCCTCATCGAGGCGCTCGGGACATTCCTGACGCGTGAGCGCGGCGAGAAGGTGGCCGTGCTCGCCGTCGACCCTTCGAGCCGTCTGTCGGGCGGCAGCATCCTCGGCGATAAAACCCGGATGGAGTCGCTTGCGGTCGACGAACTGGCCTTCATACGCCCGTCTCCATCCCGCGGTTCGCTCGGCGGCGTCGCCCGCCGCACCCGCGAGACCATGCTGCTATGCGAAGCGTCCGGCTACTCGAACATCATCGTCGAAACCGTCGGCGTCGGACAATCCGAAGTCGCCGTACGCTCGATGGTCGACTTCTTCCTCCTTCTCATGCTCACCGGCGCCGGCGATGAACTCCAGGGCATGAAGCGCGGCGTGATGGAGATGGCTGACCTGGTGGCCGTCAACAAGGCCGACGGCGACAACGCCCGCCGCGCCCGTTCCGCCAGTCGTGAAATTGCGAGCGCTTTGCACTTGTTTCCCGCTCAGCCCTCAGGCTGGATTCCGCAAGCAGTAACCTGCTCGGCCCGCACGCGAGAGGGTATCCGGGAGCTATGGGAGTCGGTGCTGGCACACGCGGCGGCGCTCAAGGCCAACGGCTGGTTTGAGCGAGTCCGGCAGGCTCAGCTAAAGCAATGGACGCAGGAGATCATCGAGCATTCTCTGCTAGAGCAATTTCAGAGTCACAGGGTAGTGCGTGAGCGGTTGCCCGAACTGGAAGCCGAGGTGTCGGCAGGCCGCATCAGCAGTTTCCGCGCAGCCCGAGCCATCCTAGAAGCCTACAAAACCAAATAAAGGCGTCCGACGCCTTTAATCTTCCCGCGGACACTTGTCCGACTATAGTTCCAGCACGTCCCCTAAACCCAAGCAACCACAATGCGAAGCCCCCGCACCAAAATTAAAGGCGTCCGACCCCTTTATTTAAAGGCGTCGGACGCCTTTATTTCCGAAGCCCCCCCGACGCCTACTTGATCCCAATGCGCAACCGCTCCACTTCCCGCTCAATCGGCCATTTCGAAAATGCCAGGAAGAACAGCAGCAGGATATTCAGCATCGGGACGAACGCGCAAATCGCCACCGCGCCCGGATAGCCCATCTTGCTCAGGATGCGCCAGGCAGGCCATAGGAACACCGCCGGCAATATTGCGAGGATGACCAACAACTCGACCGGCCCAGTGTTCCCCACCATAGCGTCTCCCCGACCGCCTACCGCGGCGTGATCAGCCCGCCCAGCTTATCCTGCTCGCTCGCCGACTCCCTCGGAAACCGCGTCGAATAAGCCTCCAAATACTTCAGCCCCGCGCCCGTGTTGTACAAAACCACCCGCTCGCTCTTCTGCAGGAATCCGCTCTCGTACAACTTGTGCAACGCCGCGACGCACGCCGCCCCCTCAGGTGCCGCGAATATCCCCTCCGTCGCCCCCAACTCGGCGCCCGCGTCCAACATCTCCTCATCCGTCACCGACAGGCACGTGCCGCCACTCGACCGCACCGCATCCAGCACCAGAAAATCCCCCAGCGGCTTCGGGACCCTCAAACCGCTCGCCGCCGTCGTCGCGCCCTGCCAGAATTCGCTCCGCTGCTTCCCTTCCTCAAACGCCTTCACAATCGGCGCGCAACCCGACGCCTGCACGCAAATCATCTTCGGACGCTTCGGACCAATCCACCCCAGCGCCTCCATCTCGCTAAACGACTTCCACATGCCAATCAGTCCCACACCGCCGCCCGCCGGATAAAAAATCGCGTCCGGCAGCTGCCAGCGGAACTGCTCCGCCACCTCGTACCCCATCGTCTTCTTGCCTTCAATGCGGTAAGGCTCCTTCAACGTACTCACGTCGAACCAGCCCTCTTTGTCCTTCCGCTCGGCCACTATCCGTCCGCAGTCGCTGATCAGTCCGTCCACCAAAGTCACGTGCGCGCCAAACGCCTTGCATTCGATGAAATTCGACTGCGGAACGTCCTTCGGCATGAAGATGTGCGCTTCAATTCCAGCCGCTGCCGCGTAAGCAGCCATCGCGCTCGCCGCATTGCCCGCCGACGGTATTGCCACTTTCTTTACGCCAAGTTCCACGCACATCGACACCGCACACGACAACCCGCGCGCCTTAAACGATCCGGTAGGGTTAATCCCCTCGTCCTTCACCCACAGATCATCCGCCCCCATCCGCGCACCCAACCGCTTGCAGTGCAGCAGCGGCGTCATGCCCTCGCCCAGCGACGTGATCGCCGACGGCTTCGACACCGGCAGCACCGGCGCATAACGCCACATCGACGACGGCCCGTTCGGAATCCAGTCCCGGCTCCAACTCTGCCGCGCCTTCTCCAGGTCATACCGCACCAGCAGCGGACCGCCGCATTCGCACAGATTGTGGATCTGCCCCGCCTCAAATCTCTTCCCGCAAAGGCTGCATTCTAGATGTGTAAGAGTCGTCATTTCGTCAACAGCCAGTCTATCGCCCCCGCCGCCAGCTTGCGCGTTACAATCGTATAAAACATTGAGCAGGTTTTCTGTTGTGAATAAGCTGTGCAAAACTCTACAGCTAGCCTTTGGAATGTTCATCTTAGACTGTGGACGTTTTACACAGTTTTCCTAGCGTTTTCCCACAGGCTAAATGGCACAATGCAAACGCCCGCAATTTTCCTATACGCGGCAGTTGAAACTCGATATGGTGAGAAGGTTCATCCATGGCAAGTAGTCAGACCGGAGTCGATAGAGCCCTTCCCGTTAACCTCGACGCTGAGCGCTTCGTGCTCGGCTCTATCCTGCTAGACGACTCCAGTTTCCTGCCCATCGCCGCCAGCATCCAGGCCGAAGATTTCAGTCTCGAAAAGCACCGCCGCATCTTCCAGCGCATGGCCGACCTCTATGAGCGCGGCGAGCGCATAGACCGCGTGTCACTCGCTGAAGAGTTGATGCGCCAGAACCAGCTCGAGTCCGTCGACGGTCTCAGCTACCTGGTCAGCCTCGACGACGGCCTCCCAAAAATCGCCAACGTCGACATCTATATAAAGATCGTCAAGGATAAATCGCTCCTCCGGCGTATCATCTTCACCTCCCAGCGCCTCATCGAGCGCGCCATGATCGCCGAGGAAACGCCCGACGAAATCCTCGCCGGCGCGGAGGAAAATCTCCTCAAACTCGGCGAGTCCAGAGCCACTAACACCCTTGTAAGTCCTGCGACTATCGTCGAACAGTTCGAGGGTGGCTTTAACGCTTTTCTCGATCCCTCAAGACGCATCAAAGGCGTCTCCACCGGCTTCCTGAAGTTCGACGAGATGACCGCCGGCTTACACCCCGGCGACCTGTTCATCCTAGCCGCCCGCCCCGCTATGGGAAAAACGGCGCTCGCCCTCAACATCGCCCAGCACGTCGCTACCAATTCGAAGGACCGCCGCACCGCTGCCGTCTTCTCCCTCGAAATGTCCAAGGAGTCGCTGCTCACTCGCTTGGTCTGCGCCGGCGCCCGCGTCGACCAGCAGAAATATCGCGCCGGCTATCTTAACCAGGACGAACGCCGCCGCCTCCAGCACGCTCTCGGCGAACTGATGGAAGCCCCGCTCTACATCGATGACACCCCCGGCATCACCCTGATGGACATCCACGCCAAACTCCGCCGGCTCGACGCTGAACACGGCTTGGGCCTGGTGGTAATCGACTATCTACAGCTCATGAGCAGCCGTGGACGAGTGGAAAATCGCAATCAGGAAATCAGCGCCATCTCTCGTGGAATGAAGTTGATGGCGAAGGAATTGAAAGTACCATTTCTAGTGCTTTCCCAGCTCAGCCGCGCCACCGAAACACGTCCCGGCGACCACAAGCCACAACTCTCCGACCTCCGCGAATCCGGCTCCATCGAGCAGGACGCTGATATGGTGGCGTTTGTGTTTCGTGAGGAGTATTACAAGCCCGAACGTGAGGATCTGAAGGGACTCGCCGAGTTGATCCTTGCCAAGCAGCGCAACGGCCCTACTGGCAAGGTCAACCTGGTCTTCTTAAAGGAATTTACGAAATTCGAAAACCGCGGCGCCGATCTCGGCGACGACGGACCGTCACACTAGTCGGCGCACCGTCGCTAGTTCGCGAGCGCCGCTTCGATGGCCGAAACAAGCTCGGGAGAATCCGGCTTTACCGGCGAGTCGAACTTCTTAACTACATTCCCCTTCTTGTCCACCAGGAATTTAGTGAAGTTCCACTTCACGTCCCCGCCCTGCGACGTCAGGTATTGATACAGCGGAGCTTGGTCCGATCCCTTTACCGAAACCTTGCTCATCATCGGAAACGTGACGTTGTAGGTGCGAGTGCAGAACGTCTTGATTTCTTCATCCGTTCCCGGTTCCTGGCTCATGAAATTGTTGGCCGGAACGCCCACCAGCACCAAGCCCTTATCCTTATACTTCTCGTACAACGCCTCTAGCCCCGTGTATTGAGGCGTAAAACCGCACTTGCTCGCCACATTAACAATGAGGAGCACTTTGCCTTTGTAGCTGGCGAGCGGAGCAGACTGTCCGTCGATGGATTTCAGAGTAAAGTCATAAACACTGCCGGCAGCCGACAGCATCAGTGGAAGAAGTAGAGAAGTTCCCAGAGCTACGCACAGTTGTTTCATCAACATCTTTAGACGATAACCCAGCAGCCATCGATTCGGAAAAAAGTGACACGAATTGTTTCGATTCGGTGGCCCCATATTGGAGTTGTTTCAATCTGGAATTTCCTATCGGTAAGGGTTACCGGACGTCTAACGTCACTGAGGCGCAAATGATTGATTTTTGGTCCTGAAACGTTTGGCGTACTGCTTGCACTAGAGAGAAGCGTAATGGATACGAGATCTGCTCAAGGAAATCAGGCTGCTCCGCTACCGAACCCTGACCTGCACTAACTCAAACACAACCCCTTTATCCCCCCACAACTCCCGCCCAGCCGATTCCTTGAGCCCGGATCCATTCCGGGCTTTTTCGCGTCTGGCCGCCCTTCAACTAGCGGAACAACAACTCCACCCGCTTCGTTATACTCTCTAGATACTGGAGGCTAACTTTCATGTCCTTGACCGACTTCCTGAAAAAGCAGTTTATAGATGTCATCCACTGGACCGAGCCCGAGGACGGAATCCTCGCCTATCGGTTTCCCATGCAGGACATGGAGATCCAGAACGGCGCCAAACTGACCGTTCGCGAGTCCCAGATGGCGATTTTCGTCAATGAAGGACGCGTCGCCGACAGCTTTGGACCCGGCCTCTATACCCTCACCACGCAAACGCTGCCCCTGCTCACTAACCTCATGAACTGGGACAAAGCGTTCCAGTCGCCCTTCAAGAGTGACGTTTACTTTTTCTCGGCACGCCAACAAATCAATCAGAAATGGGGCACTCCCCAACCCATCACCATCCGCGACAAGGACTTCGGCATCGTCCGGCTTCGCGCCTTCGGAATCTACTCCTGGCACGTCTTCGACCCCAAGGTCTTCTACACCAAAATCAGCGGTACCCGCGACCACTACACCGTCGCTGAGATCGAAGGCCAACTGCGCAACACCATCATCGGCCGGATGAGCGATACTTTCGCTTCCAGCCAGGTGCCGTTCCTCGATATGGCCGCCAATCAGATGGCACTCGGCCAAAAAATTGCCGAGTTCATGAAGCCGTCATTTGCCGACCTCGGACTGGCACTTGACAGCTTCGTCGTCGAAAACCTGTCCCTGCCCGACGAGCTCCAAAAGCTGCTCGACCAGCGCATCGGCATGAATATGATCGGCGACATGGGCAAGTACACGCAATTCCAGGTAGCCCAATCGCTGCCCATCGCGGCCGCCAACGAAGGCGGCGGTGCAGCCGGAATCGGCGCCGGCCTCGGCGCGGGAATGGCCATGGCGCAAGCCATGATGAACGCCACCCGTCCGGCATCTGAACCGCCGCCCGCAGGCTCGGCCCCCGTGGGCCCTCCTCCAGTCGGGACAGGCGGTGCCGGAGGCGGCGCGGCCACCGGCTCGAAGTTCTGCATCGAGTGCGGCAAACCTATGCCCGGCAAAGCTAAGTTCTGCCCGGAGTGCGGCGCATCACAAGGCTAGGACCAGAATCCAATGGACATTCCAGGTGAAGGGGCGCATTCCGCCCCGGCGCCCGAATACAGCGAGGACGGAGTCGACCTCTCCCTCATCCGCTGGATGCTCTCACTAACCCCAGCGGAACGCCTCGATATCCTCGATCAACACCGCGAAGATATCCTCGCCATTCGCGAACTGAATGCCAGCGGGTAAAGCACGACAGCTTCTCACCGCTCTCACAGGCGCGGGAGTAGACTTCGTTCTCGTCGGCGGAGTGGCGGCTGTGCTGAACGGCGCACCGATCAACACGTTTGACGTCGATATCGTCCACGCGCCTGATCCTGAAAACTTGAACCGCCTGTTGCCGGTGCTGAAGGATCTGGAAGCTGTGTTTCGAGTTCAACCAGAGAGGAGACTGCAGCCCGACATGACTCACCTCACTGGTCCCAGGCATTTGAACCTCGTCACACGCTTGGGCCCTCTCGATCTGCTCGGACCTGTTGGTCCCAACTTGGCGTATGCGGACCTGCTGCAACAATCGAGACTGTTGAATCTCGGGGACGGGCTGACTCTTCGCGTGCTCGAACTTGATGCTCTGATCCAGTTGAAAGAGGAAGCCGGCAGCGCGAAGAATGCGGCCATACTTCCCATTCTTCGCCAGACTCTTAAGGAACAACGGAAAACGCGATAGAATGCATTGCACGTCTCAAATGTCTCCTAGCGGTTGCGAGTGGATCGTTGAAGCGCACGGCTGCCTCCCCGGCGGACTGTCTGATCTCGATCGCCTGCGCGCGCTCTTCGACCACCTCATTCACGAAATGCAACTCCATCCGGTCGCGGAAACCAACTGGCACCAGTTCCCCGGAGCCGGCGGCGTCACCGGACTGAGCCTGCTCAGCGAGTCCCACATCGCCTGCCACACGTTCCCCGAATTTGGCTCGCTCTGCCTCAACGTGTTCTGCTGCAAGCCGCGTCCCGACGGAGATTTCGAGGATTACCTGCGAAAGGAGTTTGGGGCCGCTTCGGTGCACGTCCGCCGCATTGAACGTCCCTACGGCTCCGCATGAGCCAGCCCGGCTCCAATTGTCCAAACTGCGGCGCGCCGGTGTCGTTCCGGTTCTCAGCCGCCGCGCAGACCACCTGCCCTTACTGCAACTCCATCCTCGTCCGCACCGACGTTGACCTCGAGAAAGTCGGCGAAGTAGCAGACCTGCCGCCCGACGCCTCGCCCATTCAAATCGGCACTGAAGGCATCTACGGCAATAAAGCGTTCGTCGTCGTCGGCCGCATTATCTACGACTGGGAACAAGGCTCCTGGAACGAGTGGCACCTCGCCTTCAACGACGGCACTAGCGGCTGGATGTCCGACGCTCAACTCGAATACGACGTCTCGTTTCTCTCCGATCCCAAAATTCACCTGCCGGCCGCGGACCAGGTCCGCCCGGGCGCCACCCTCAAATTCAATAACGTCGACTACGAGACCACCGTTACCACCACCGCGCACTACCGCGGCGTCCAGGGTGAGCTGCCTTTCAAGTATTTCGACAAGAGCGACATGGTGTTCGTCGACCTGCGCAGCCGCGACGGCCGCTTCGGCACCATCGACTACAGCGAGAACCCTCCGCTGCTGTTCCTTGGACAACCGGTTGAGTTCGACGACCTCAAGATGAAAAACCTGCGCGAGTTCGAGGGGTGGAACTAATGGGCCCCGGCGTCCCGCAACCCAAGGTAAAAGCGCAGTCGCTGCACTGCCCCAACTGCGGCGGACCCATCGAACTTCGCGGCTTCGCCCACTCGCTCACCGCCGTGTGCGCAGGTTGCCTGAGCGTTCTCGATGCCTCATCGCCCACGCTCCACATCCTCCAGAAGATTCAGGAAAAGAATCGGCGCAAGTCCAAACTCCCGCTCGGTACCCGCGGCAAATTCGGCAACACCACCTACGAGCTAACCGGCTTCCAGACACGCGGCATCGAGGCCGACGGCGAAACCTATGAGTGGGGGGAGTACGTCCTGTTCAACCCGTACAAGGGCTTTTTGTACCTCACCGAATACAACGGACACTGGAACGTCGTGCGGCCCATCCGCGCTCTGCCTGAAATGATTCGCGCCGCCCGTCCCGCGGCCAAGATGAACGGCGAAGTCTACCGGCACTTCCAGCATGCCAGCGCTCGCACCGTCTTTGTCCTCGGTGAATTTCCGTGGCGTGTGAAAGTCGGCGAGACCGTGGTCACCGACGACTACACCAACCCGCCCAAGCTACTGTCGTCTGAAGGCACCGGCAGCGAGATCACATGGTCTCTCGGCGAGTATGTCACCGGACAACAAATCTGGCAGACCTTCGGACTCAAGGACTCGCCGCCCGTCGCCTACGGCACCTACGTCAATCAGCCCAATCCGCGTACCGGCAAATCATCCGCCACCGGCAAGGTCTTTAGGTGGTCTGTACTCGCTTTGATGCTGCTCGCCGCCTACCTGTTCGTAACCGCCCGCCGCGAAACCGTCCTCAACGAGCGGCATCACTTCTATCCGGGCCAAACCGGCGAACAGTCTTTCGTCACGCCTGAATTCGAACTAAAGGGCCGTACATCCAACGTCGAAGTGAAAACCACTACCGACGTCGAGAACAACTGGATGTACCTCAACTATGCCCTGATCAATAGCGAAACCGGCGCCGCCTACGACTTCGGCCGCGAGATCAGCTACTATCGCGATAGCGACGGTACCGAAGGCGGAAAGAACGATTCCATTCGCGTCCCGGCCGTCCCGCCCGGCAAGTACTATCTGCGCGTCGAACCCGAAGGCGATGCCAAAAACAGTCCGGTTGAGTACGACATCATCGTCCGCCGCGACGTACCGTCCATTCTGTTTTTTATCCTGGGATTTTTTGCCCTCACCCTCCCCGCCATCGCCTCTGCCTGGAGTTCGTGGCGCTTTGAATACACGCGCTGGCAAGAGAGCGATTATCCCAAAGTAAGCACTACCAGCAGCAGCAGTTCAGGAGACGACGACTGATGTTCCGATCGCCACTTTATATGCTCTATTCCGCGCTCGTTCTGGGCGGTGTCGGCTTTGCTGAATGGCGGGGCTTGGGACTGGCCCGCATCAACGAATTAAAGAACGTGCCGAGAACCATCCGCGACAACCCCGGCGCGTACCGCTCCCACTATGGTTACTACGGTGGCCGCTACATAGGAGGTAAGTGATGACTGAGTTTCACCCCGGATACCTGCTGAATGCGATCGTGTACGCTGCCTTGGGCATCGTCATCTTCGTGCTCTCATTCGCAGCCATCGACTGGATGACCCCCTACCATCTCTGGAAGGAGATCGTCGAGGACAAGAACATTGCGCTCGCTATCCTGATCGGCGCAATGAGCATCGGCATGTGCATCATCATCGCCGCGGCAGTGCATTAAACCTTGTCCGTAGTACTGTTCATCTCCGTCTTTCTGATCGCGGCCTGCGGCCTCATCTATGAGTTGATCGCAGGCACCCTCGCCAGCTACTTGCTCGGCGACAGTGTGCTTCAGTTCTCTACCGTCATCGGCAGCTACCTGTTCGCCATGGGCATCGGCAGCTACCTGTCGCGCTTCATCCGCCGTGGACTCGTCGCCCAGTTCATCGGCATCGAACTGATGGTGGGACTCGTCGGCGGCTTTTCTTCATCCGCGTTGTTCTTAGCCTTCGCCTACACCCAGGCATTCCGGTTCCTCCTCTACGTCGTCGTCATCCTGGTAGGCACGCTCGTCGGACTCGAGATCCCCCTGCTGATGCGCATCCTCAAAGAGCGCTTCCAGTTTCGCGAACTCATCGCCCACGTCCTCACGTTTGACTATCTCGGTGCGCTCGGCGCTTCCCTGCTCTTTCCCATACTTCTGGTCCCCAAACTCGGACTCGTCCGCTCGGCCATCGTCTTCGGCTCGATCAATGCCGGAGTAGCTCTGTGGTCCACCTGGATATTCCGGGAGCAGATCCGCGTCGCGCCGGCCCTGCGCGCAGGCTGCGCCGTCGTCATTGCGCTGCTCGGCACAGGCATGTTCTTCGCCGACGCCATCTCCTCCGCCGCCGACAACAATCTCTACGCCGACGAAGTGATCTTCTCCCGCAATACGAAGTACCAGCGGATCGTCCTCACCAAGTGGAAGGACGACCTCCGCCTGTTCCTGAATTCCCATCTCCAGTTCAGTTCGCGCGACGAATACCGCTATCACGAAGCCCTGGTCCACACTGGTCTGGCGGCACTGCCCGGCGCCCGCCGCGTGCTTGTGCTCGGCGGCGGCGACGGCCTGGCCCTCCGCGAAATCCTCAAATATCCCTCGGTTGAATCAGCCACCCTCGTCGACCTCGATCCTGAGATGACCCAGCTTTTCCGCACCCACCCGGTCCTCTCCTCGCTGAACTCGCATTCGTTCTCCGAGCCCCGCGTGCACGTGATCAACCAGGACGCCTTCCCCTGGCTCGAAGCGAATCGCGACTCCTTCGACTTCATCGTCGTCGACTTCCCCGACCCGACAAACTACTCGCTCGGCAAGCTCTACACCACCGCCTTCTACCGCCTGCTGTCCAAACACATGAGCCGCGGCGGCCTCACCGTCGTACAGAGCACTTCCCCTCTGTTCGCTCGCCGGTCTTATTGGTGCATCAACGAAACACTCAAGCAGGCCGGGCTCAAGACGTACCCTTACCATGTCTACGTTCCCAGCTTCGGCGAGTGGGGATTCACTCTGGCGTCACTCGAGAACTATGAACCGCCAACCCAGCTCCCGGCCGGACTACGGTTCCTGAATCTGCAAAATGTCGCCAACATGTTCCAGTTCCCGGTGGACATGGTGCCTCTGCCCTCAGAGCCCAACCGCTTAAATGACCAGATTCTCGTCCGCACCTACGAGGACGAATGGAAGCTGATCGCCCGTTGAAGCGCCGTGCTTTTCTGGGTGCGCCCTTCCTGGCGCTCTCCGCCAAAGCCGACCGTCCCGTCCAAGGCGGGTTCGTCAATGAAGCGGCCGCACAGGGTCACCGACTGCGCGATCATGCCGCTTTCGCTAAACCGCGCCAGACCGTGAAAGTGCCGGTCGTGATCGTCGGCGGCGGCATTGCAGGACTGTCGGCGGCGTGGCGTCTCGACAAACGCGGTATCCACGATTTCGTCGTCCTCGAAATGGAGAGCGAAGTCGGCGGCAATTCCCGCTGGGGCCAGAACGAGGTCTCACGCTACCCTTGGGCCGCGCACTACCTGCCAGTGCCGAGCAAGGAATCCAAACTCGTCCGCGAAATATGCGAGGAGTTCGGAGCTCTCGTCGATGGAAAGTGGAACGAGCGCTTCCTGTGCTTCTCGCCCCAGGAACGCCTCTTCATTCACGGACGCTGGCAGGAAGGCATCGAGCCCGAACTCGCAGCCACATCACGCGATCGCCAGCAGTACCGCCGCTTCCAGCAGATGATGAAGGAATTCGAGCGCGGCGGCCAGTTCACCATCCCCATCGAAACCGGCGCCAGGCCGTCACCGCTCGACTCGGAGTCGATGGAAGCCTGGATGAATCGCAATGGATTCGACTCTCCCTATCTGCGCTGGTATACCGACTACGCCTGTCGCGATGACTACGGCGCCCGCATGCGCGATGTCGCCGCCTGGGCCGGTATTCACTACTTCGCCTCCCGCCAGCCAGACGATAAGGGACCGCTTACCTGGCCCGAGGGCAATGGTTGGCTCACCGAGAAACTGCGCGCCAAACTGGCGCGCTACATCCGCACCAATTCCGCCGTCTATGCAATTCGAGGCACACGGCCGCTTCACGTCTTCACCGAAGCCGTCGAATATGTAGCCGACCGCGTCATCTACGCGGCACCCACCTTCACCGCCAGTTACGTAATCGAAGGCGCGCCTAAATCGAACTTCGTCTACTCTCCCTGGCTCACCGCCAACCTCACACTCGACCGGCTACCCCACGAGGAAGGCATCGAGCCCGCCTGGGACAACGTCATTCATGACTCTCCGGCGCTCGGCTACGTCGTCGCAACTCACATGTCGGTGCGCTCACGGCTTGACCGCACGGTGTGGACTTTCTATTGGGCCTTCGCCGATGCCGCACCCGCCGTCGCCCGCCGCCAGCTACTGGAGCACGACTGGAATTACTGGAAAGAGGCCATCCTTCACGACCTCGAACGTGCCCATCCAGACATCCGTCAATGCGTCTCAAGAGTCGACATCATGCGCTTCGGACACGCCATGGCCCGCCCAGTGCCCGGCTTCCTGGGCTCTGAAGAGCGTCGCCGTTGGGCCACCGCATCCGGCAGCATCCTCTACGCAAATTCCGATCTAAGCGGCCTCAGCATCTTCGAAGAAGCCCAATACCGCGGCGTCGCCGCCGCCGACAAAATCCGCTAGAGGTAAAACGGGCCTCCCGGCCCGTTTAAAGGAAGAAGAGCAGATCAGCCTCAGCACCGATCGCGACGCGTCCCGGCAACAAAACGGGCCTCCCGGCCCGTTTAAAGGAAGAGCACCCGTCAGCCAAAACGCCGACCGTCCTCCGCAGCCCCGATCAACCTCAGCACCGATCGCGACGCGTCCCGCCAGCAAAGGAACGCGACATTGGAGTCGGGCCTGCAGGTAAAACGGGCCTCCCGGCCCGTTTAAGGGAAGAGCACCTGTCAGCCGAAACGCCGGCCGCGCGACCGCCAGCCGAACGAGCCCGGCTGATGATGACAGGAGCAGTTCACCGCTCGCAGAGCGCTCTCACCCTCTCGAAAAGATCCACCCTCAGCACGTCATCGCGGCGAACAAAATCCGATAGCTGTTACCCTAGCGTGATGCACGAACTGCCGCGCAAGCTGGGACTCTTGGACGCCGCCTCCATCGTCGTGGGCATCATCATCGGCGCCGGCATATTCCTGGTTCCGAGCCTGGTGGCAAAGGGAGTCGGCTCATCCCGCGGCATCCTGGCGGTATGGATCGGCGGCGGCGTCCTGTCCTTCCTCGGCGCGCTGGCCTTCGCGGAACTGGGCGCGATGATGCCGGCCACCGGCGGACAGTATGTGTTTCTGCGTGAAGCCTACGGCCCGATGATCGCCTTCCTCTGCGGCTGGACGTCTTTCCTCACTGCGCAGTCCGCCGCCATCGCCTGGCTCGGATTCAGCTTCGCCATCTACCTCGGCTACTTTATTCCGCTCACTCCCTGGGTTGGCAAGTTCATTGGCATCGCCCTCATTGGCATCATCGCCGCCATGAACTACCGCGGCGTAAGGCTCGGCGCGAGCGTCCAGAAGATCTTCACCGCGGCCAAGGTGATCGGACTGGCGGTTCTGATTGGCAGCGCGTTCTTCACGCCCGCTGTCGTCGACGCCGCGCCTGTGGAGCCGTTCCGGTGGGGGGCTTTGGGAGTGGGCCTGATTGCGGCGCTGCTCAGTTATGACGGCTGGGCATCCGTCAGTTGCGTGGCCGGAGAAATCCGCGATCCGCAGCGCAATGTCATGCGCGCACTGGCATTAGGCGTGTTGATTTGCATTGCTATATACACCACCGCTAACTATGCATATATGCGCATATTTACGATCGCCGAGATGGGCGCGAACAATCGCATTGGCGCCGCACTCGGCGAACGTACTCTCGGACCGGCCGGCGGCACCCTGGTGTCTATCACGATTCTGATCTCCATCATCGGCGCGCTCAACGGATGGCTCATGACCCAGCCCCGCGTCTACTTCGCCCAGGCCCGTGACGGCCTGTTCTTTCGCAAGTTCGGCGAAATTCACCCAAAGTTCGAGACGCCGGGGTTCTCCATCATGATGCAGTTCGCCTGGGCAGTGGTCTTGATCCTCACTGGATCTTTTGAAATTCTGATCAGCTACGCGATGTTCGCCATATGGATCTTCTACGCCCTCACCGTCGGCGCCGTCATCATCCTGCGCCGCACCCGGCCTGACCTCCACCGCCCCTACCGCATGTGGGGCTACCCCGTGACCCCCGCCCTGTTCATCCTCACCGCCCTCTGGTTCGTCATCAACACAGCAGTCGAGCAACCTCAGCCGTCCTTCACCTCGCTCGCCATCATCTTGGCCGGCATCCCCGCCTACCTCTTCTGGAGCCGCCAGGCCGTCGACGCGCGGTGATGCCTCTGATGCTACAATATAAGCATCATGAGCATCCGTACTACCGTCACACTCGACGAGGATGTGCTTGAGCGAGTGAAATCCGAAAGCCGCGCCAGAGGTGCATCATTTCGGGATACGTTGAACGATCTGGTGCGTGCGGGCCTTCTGAACGTTCAGAGCCCGACTGCCCGCCGGTTTGTGGTCAAGCCCGCTAGTATGGGATACCGTCCAGGCTTAAACTATGACGACATCGAATCGCTCATCGAGTACGGCGAGGGCGATCAGCATCGATGACTGTCGTAGATGCAAACCTCCTGCTCTATGCCTACAATACGGATGTGCCGGAGCATCGCGTAGCGGCGAAATGGCTAAGCGACTTGATGAATCGCAGTGAGCCTGTGGGATTGCCTTGGTTGACTATTTGGGCTTTCGTACGCATCGCCACCAATTCGAGGATCTGGCCAAATCCACTGACTGCCAAACGCGCGATCGGAATCGTCAATGAATGGTTGGCTCACCCCGGTGTGGTGGCCCTCAATCCAGGCCCAAGACACGCGGAAATTCTCGAACGTCTGATGATTAAGCATGGCGTGAGGGGTGGCTTGGTGACGGATGCCGTCTTGGCGGCGCTCGCCATCGAGAACGGGGCGTCGCTTGCTTCCACCGACCAGGACTTCAGCCGCTTTCCCGAACTGCGATGGAACAATCCACTCGACGGTTCAGTTCGAGCCTAGTGCGCGGGTGCTGGGACGGGTCGCGACTTGGCTAGCAGAATCGCGGCGCCTAGAATCGCCAGCCCAACTGAGATCCACTGGGTCAGCGACAAACCAAACCACAGACCCTGCTCGTGGAAGCGATAGAATTCCACCGCGAAGCGCAGCACCGAGGACAGGATCAGGTACAACCCGATGATCTCGCCCTGCCGGCGCGGACTCTTCCAGCGCCATAGGAGAAATCCGAAGACCAGCAGTTCCGCTCCGGTCTCATAAAGCTGGGTGGGATGGAGCGGCTGAAATAGCGGCGTGTTGCTCATCGCCGACGCCTCGGGGTTGGTGTAGGTGACGGCCCAGGGACGGTCGCACACCACGCCGTAACAGCAGCCGGCCATGAAACAGCCAATGCGTCCGATGGCATGCCCCAGCGCGATCGCCGGCGCAAAGACATCCGCGGTCAGCAGCCAGGGCATGCTGAACCGCCGCGTGTAGTAGTAAGCGAAGATCACCGCCGCAATCAGGCCACCGTGAAAGACGCCCGCCGCCTGCAGCGTCGAGAGCGAAAAAATGTCCGCGGGATTGTGCGCAAAATGATCCAGGTCGAACAGGATCATGAATACCTTCGCGCCCAGCAGTCCCATCAAGGCACAGTAAATGCCGAGGTTGGTGACGCGCTCCGTGTTCAGGCCAGCGCGCCGGCCAAGCCGGTTCGCTACAAACAACGCGAGCAGGAAGGCGACCGCTACCAGTAGCCCGTAAGTCGGTATGAAGAACGTTCCAATGCTAATCAGCTTGGGATACATGCTGTTCTCGCTGGCGGGCATGCCCGCGCCACATGTCTAGAAGAAGGAGCGCCGCGCCTACCGTGATCGCACTGTCTGCAATGTTGAAGGCCGCGAACGTATAGCTTCTGAAATAGAACTCGAGGAAGTCGGTAACCGTGCCTCGCAGAATCCGGTCGAACAGGTTACCGGCCGCACCGCCCAACACCAGCGCCAGTCCGGCGCGAACCCACCAGCCAGAATGCAAACCGCTCTGCCCCGGACGCAGCAGCAGCAAGGTGATGAAGGCCATCACGCCCAGCGACAGAGCGATGAGGAAGATGGGCCGTAGAACGCTGGTCGAGTCCGAGAACATCCCGAATGCGGCGCCCGGATTCTCGGTATGAACGATGTTGAAGAAACTGGGAATCACCGTCACCGTGTCCCAAAAGTTGACCTTGGAGCGGATCAGGAGCTTCGTCACACGGTCAAGGAAGAACACCGCCGCCGAAATCAGAAATGGCGCGTACCGCGCGTTCACACGGCTCCTTTGACAATCTCCCGAACGGCACGGGAGCAGGGTTCGCAGACCGTCGGATACTCGGCATCCGAACCGAGCTTGCGGTACTTCCAGCAGCGCTCGCACTTCTCGCCCACCGCGCGCTCGACGCTGACGCTCAGGTCGCCCGCGCCATTGCCGACATCCACCTGCGACACGATGAAGAGATTCGGCAGCGCGTCCGCGTACTTCTCGAGCAGCGGATAGAGTGTACCGTTGGCCTGCAGCTTGACCTTCGCCTCGAGCGGCGCGCCAATCAACTTCTCCTGACGCGCGTTCTCCAGGCTCTTGAGCACGGTGTCACGGATAGGGATGAGAAGGTCCCAGTCGGCCACCCGCGCACGCTGCTCCGAGGTGATACCGGTCGTCAATTCCTCAGGTGCCGGCAATTCGGCAAGGTGTACGCTCAGCGGACTGCCGGCCGGCAATTTCATGTGCGCCCAAGCCTCGTCGGTAGTGAACGCGAGGATCGGCGCCAGCAGCCGCACCATCGCGTAGTTCACGCGATAGAGCGCCGTCTGCACGCTGCGCCGCGCCTTCCAGTTCGGCGCCGCCGTGTACAGAGTGTCTTTCGAGATATCGAAGTACACCGAACTCAGATCGATGGTGGCGAAGTCATAGATCGCCCGGTAGACGCGGTGGAACGCGTATTCTTCGTACCAGGCGCGGCACTTGCGCACGAGCTCCTCGGCCCGCACCAGGATCCATTGATCGATCTCCTCCAGTTCCCCGCCCGCGATGGCATGCGCCGCGGGATCAAAGTCGCTGGTGTTGCCAAGCGCGTAACGGAAAGTGTTCCGCAGCTTGAAGTAGGCTTCGGCCAGGCGCTTGAGGATGATGTCCGACAGCCGGACATCCTCGTTGTACTCGACGCTTGCCACCCATAGCCGCAGCACCTCTGCGCCGTACTTCTTGATGATCTCTTCCGGCTCGATCGAATTTCCGAGCGACTTCGACATCGCCTTGCCCTGCGCGTCGAGCGACCAGCCGTGCGTGATGGATTCGCGATAGGGAGCCTCTCCACGCAGTCCAACGCCGATCAACAGCGAGCTTTGGAACCAGCCCCGGTATTGATCGCCGCCTTCGAGATACATATCCGACGGCCAGGGCAACCCGTTCTCCGGCGTCAACACCGCCAGATGGCTCGAGCCTGAGTCGAACCAGACGTCGAGAATGTCGGACTCCTTGCGGAACGCCCCACTACCGCACTTGGTGCACTTCACTTCGGTGCCGATCAGTTCCTCAACACTCCGCGAGTACCAGACGTCGGCGGTGTGCTCGCGGAATTGCGCCACCACGCGCCTCAGGACGGCGGCGTCGGTGAGCGGTTCCTGGCATCCCTCGCAATAGAACACCGTGATCGGCACGCCCCAGACGCGCTGGCGCGAAATGCACCAGTCCGGGCGGCCCTCCACCATGTTCAGCATTCGCTCCTCGCCCCAGGCCGGCATCCAGTGGATGTTCTTCACGGCGGCCACAGCCCTGCCGCGAAGATTGTTGTTATCCATCCCGATGAACCACTGCTCGGTGGCCCGGAAGATGGTGGGCTTGTGACAGCGCCAGCAGTGCGGATACGAATGGTCGATCTTCTTCTCGCCCACCAGCGCGCCGTGCTGCTTCAGGATCTCGATAACGACAGGATTGGCCTGCCAGACGTTCTTGCCGATCAGTTCATCGGGCAGCGTTCCATCGGCACCCTCTGCGTGAAAGAACCGGCCCGCGGCGTCCACGGGGCAGTAGGTCTCGATGCCGTACTTGCGGCCGATAACGAAATCTTCCTGGCCGTGTCCCGGTGCGGTGTGGACCGCGCCCGTACCCTGCTCGAGCGTGACGTGATCGCCCAGAATGCCAAGCGACTTCCGCTCCAGAAACGGATGTTTGAAGACCGTATTCTCAAGCGCCTCGCCCTTGAAGCGCGCAATGACTTTCGGCGTCACCCAACCTGCGGCTTCGGCAGTGGCGGCCAGCAGCGACTCAGCAACGATGTAGACATCACCTGCGACGTCCGCGGCCACGTAGTCGAACGTTGGATGGAAGGCGATGGCCATGTTGGCGGGCATGGTCCAGGGCGTAGTAGTCCATATCAGGCCGTAGACTCTGCGGCCGGCGAGTTCAGGGGCAATCGATGCCGGATCGGTCAACAAGGCGAAGCGAACCCAGATCGAAGGACTGGTGTGGTTCTCGTACTCGACTTCAGCTTCGGCCAGCGCGGTGCGGTCATTGATGCACCAGTTCACCGGCTTCAGTCCCTTGTAGACGTAACCCTTCTCCAGGAACTCGACGAACGCCCCAGCGATGACGGCCTCGTACTCGGCCGACATCGTCAAGTAGGGGTCTTCCCAGCGTCCGAGAATGCCCAGACGCTTGAAGTCCTCGCGCTGCAGGTCTACGTACTTCTGGGCATACTTGCGGCACTCGGTACGGATCTCGGCCACCGACATCTTGGCCTTCTTCGATCCCAACTGATTGTCCACCTTGATCTCGATCGGCAAGCCATGACAGTCCCAACCGGGGATGTAGGGTGAGTCGAACCCAGCCATGGTCTTGGACTTGATGATGAAGTCCTTTAGCAACTTATTGAAAGCATGGCCAATATGAATGTTGCCATTGGCGTAGGGAGGGCCATCATGCAAGACGAACATCGGCCGTCCGGCGCGAGCTTCGCGAATCTGCGAATAGAGCTTCGCCTGCTCCCAGCGGGCGAGCGTCTTCGGCTCGTTCTGGGTAAGGTTAGCCTTCTGCGGAAAGTCCGTACGGGGAAGGTTAACGGTCTTCTTTAAGTCGAAGCTCTCGGGATCCATGCGGTGATACTCTCATCGTATCATCCGCCTGTTTACACGAACCTCGGCCAGGGACATCTCAGAGATGGCGTCACGAAGACGCGCCAGGTCATCGGTATGGCGCAGCGCCTGCTCCACCTCCACTCCCACCCGGTAGGACAGGCCTTCACAGTTGCAATAAACCACTTCTCCCATGTAGAGCCGGTCCGGTGTGTCAATGGATAACGCGGTGCCGGGGGGGATAGATCGCGAAACAATCAGTTGCATTCCCCTACCGGTGAGGTTCGCGACGCGGCCGGAAACCTGCTGGGTCTTGTCCCCGAACACCGTCACCTGTGCTACTTCATCCGAGCTGATGCGGGGCTGCACACGACGATCCATGAGTGTCTCATCGGCGCCGCTGGTGAAGGTGAGAGGAAGAGTTAGCGGAAGTTAAATGCGAGCCAGATCAATAGCCCTACTGCGCCGGCGAGTACCAGTTCAAGCGCCGTTCGCCAGTCGAGTTTCTTTAACACTTCGGGCCTGCGGGCAGCCCCGAGCGTAGAGGTAAGCCTGCCGCGAATGCTGTTAGGAAGGCCTTGGATCGCGCGAACGATCTCCTCGCGGCCGCGCCGGTCTGCGATAAGAATGGTAGCGGCGTTGATCCCGTTGGTGGATTCCTGGAGTTTCTTGCGCAACGGCGCGGGAACCTCGTCCATCGACCGGTACACCGAGGTCTTGTCGCCTGTCGCGATAAAGATGGTCGAACTTTTGATGGTCAGACGGTCCATATTCGTTCCGCCTATCCCAGGTTGACTCTCGCGGCTTTGGGGCTTGCCAGTAGAACGGCATGCTCCATGGACTGCTCGAGCGTAACCTGTATGAACCCAAGCGCTGCTTTCGACAACGCCTTGTCCTTCCTATAGATTAATCCAAGCGTACGCATCATGGGCTCAGGGCCGAGTGAGATCGCCGCCAGCTTTCCCGCCCGAACCTCTTCCTCACAGTGCGATGCCGCCAGGAATGACAGTCCCAGATTCGCCATTACAAACCGCTTGATCATCTCGGTGGAGTCGAGTTCCATAGAGACAGAGACGTCGTTTTCCACCGGTTCAAGCCATACGTTGAGCCGCGTGCGCGTGGTACCGGACTTGGGCAGCAGGAGCGGCACGTTGATCAGGTCACGGGCAGTCACGGTTCGCTTAGAAGCGAAGGGATGTCCGGCAGGGACCAGCATTCTTATCTCATCGGTATGAATCTTCACAACCTGTAGCTTTTTCTCCTCTACAGGCAGTTGGGTGATGCCGAAATCGGCGAGATTCTCGGTGACAGCCTGAACGACGCGCGCTCCGTAGCTGCGGTCCACGGAAAGCTGGACGTTGGGGAACTGCTTCTTGTACTCGCTGAAGACCGTAGGCAGGACGTAGATGCAGGTGGCTTCATTCGCGGCGATGATGAGCTCGCCGCGCGGGATCCGCTCCAATTCATTGATGGTGTCCTGAGCCTGGCGCCGGAGATCGAGGATCTTCTCGGCGTATTCGGCGAAGATGCGCCCGGCGGTGGTGAGGGCGATCTTGGTACCCAGACGGTCGAACAGCGTGGTTCCGATTTCCTGTTCCAGTTGACGCACCTGGGCGCTGATCGCAGGCTGGGTGCGATAGACGGTCTGCGCGGCTTTCGAGAAACTCTTAAGCCGCACGATCTCGAGGAACGTGTGCAGTTGATCCAGGTCCATGAGTGGTCGGGTCGCCATCATTGTATCGGAGTCCCGGCGATGGCGGGGCTTGGGGCAAGGGGTGCACCCTCCTGGTATCCTTATCCCTATGCGAACTCCATGTTTACTCGGCATCACGGCCCTGACCTGTTGCGCCTGGGGCGCTGACGACGCCAAAATCGAGCGTGGACGTTACCTGGTGGAGGAAGTGGGCAAGTGCCAGGAATGCCATACGCCGATGAGCGACAAGGGCGAACTCGATCGCACGAAATGGCTGAAGGGCGCGGTGCTAACGTTCCAACCGATCAATCCCGTCCCTGGCTGGCACAAGGCGTCGCCCGACCTGACTGGAAACAGCCGCCTGTTTGAGCGTTGGAAGGACGAGGGACTGGTGAAGTTCATGATGACCGGCATGAATCCGCGAGGCGGCAAGGCAGATCCGCCGATGCCCGCCTACAAGTTGTCGAAGGACGACGCGGAAGCGGTGGTGGCGTATTTGAAATCGCTACCGTGATTCGTTTTTGGGCCCTGGCGCTGCTCGGCGCAGTTTCGACGCTGATGGCGCAGAAGCCGGAAAACGTGCTCCTGGTAGTAAACGACCGGTCGTCGGTATCGCGAGTGGCCGGAGAGTACTATTCGCGGAAGCGTACGATTCCGGAGCAGAACATTTGCCGCATCAAGGTGAGCGACGCCGAAGAGGTGAACCGCGAAACCTACGATTCCTCGATCGCCACACCGATCTCGAAGTGCCTAAAGTCGAAAAACCTGGTTGAGCAGGTGTTGTACATGGTCACCACGCTGGGCGTGCCGCTGAGGATCTCAGGAGTCTTGGGCCGGGACGGGGAGATGGCGGCGGTGGACTCGGAGTTGACTCTACTGTACGCAGAGCTTCACGGACAGCCCCATGCCTTGAAAGGGCCGCTTGCGAATCCGTTCTTCGACCATGCGAAGGAGCCGTTCAGCCATCCCCGCTTTCCGATGTACCTGGTGACACGGCTGGCCGGTTACGACTTCGCAGACATCAAGGGTCTGGTGGACCGGGCGCAACAGGCGCGCAACACTGGAAACTTTGTCATCGACATGAAGAACGGAAGCGATGAGCCGGGTGAAGACTGGCTGCGGGACGCGGCGGTCAAGCTGCCACAAGCGCGTGAGATTGTGGACTCCACCACCACCGTCCTATACGACCTGAAGAATGTCATCGGGTATGCAGCCTGGGGGTCAAACGATAGCAACCGCCACCGGCGGCAGTTGGGCTTCAAGTGGCTGCCGGGGGCCATCATGACCGAGTACGTCTCCACCAATGCGCGTACATTTGCGCGGCCGCCAGAGAAGTGGACGATCGGCACATGGAAGGATAAGGCGACCTGGTTTGCGGGTGCACCGCAGACGATGACAGCCGATTACATACACGAGGGAGTGACGGGGGCGTCGGGTCACGTGGCCGAGCCATTCCTGCAATTCTGTCCGCGTCCGAGCATTCTCTTGCCGGCTTACTATTCAGGACGAACTTTGGCGGAGAGCTACTACCTGTCTATTCCCGCAGTCAGCTGGCAGAACATCGTGATCGGCGATCCGTTGTGTTCTCTTGGCAAGCCTACGCAGTAGTAGATCAATCGCCGGCGGCGCGTCGCGGCGGGGGTTGAGTGGGGATCGGGACCCAGTGTGGAACGAGGTCGCGCCAATGGGTGCGGGCCAATGAAAGGCCGAGCATGAGGACCATCAGCACCGCTGAGAAAGCTACGCACTGCCAGTTGGAGAGCTGCTCTTTCCAGTTGCCGAACCAGCGTCCGTAGACCAGCTCAATGTGGACCCAGTAAACGATGAGCGAGGTAGTGCCCATTTGTTTCAGCCAGCTCCATTTCTCCTGCACGACGTGCTCGGTCCAGAGGAACGCGACGCCGGTTAGGATCATGACGATGCCGAGTTTCATGAGCACCAGCAGCGGGCTGTTGAGCCAGAAGTCAGAGGCCTGGTAGATGTTGTAGGGCAGGTTGGAGAAGTACTGCGCGGTGAAGACGGTGACGAAGCCGAGGATGGTGGTCCAGAGCATGAGGCGATTCATCTGGTCGGCGGTCACCGATTTCAGAATGGTTCCGGCGGCGATGCCGAAGCAGAGGAACGCGGCCCACGGGAAGAGTCCGAAGTAGGCGAAGTCGGGAACGATGTAGTTGCGGACCGGCCAGGGCAACCACTCCCAGGACCTTTGCGAGATGAGCGGCGAGAGGAATGCAAATCCGAAACCGGCGAAGGCAGCGGCGCGGGTACGGTATTCGCGACCCATCAGCGCGATGGGGGCCAGCAGAAACATGGTCACGCCCATGCAGTTGAGGACATCGACTTTGAGCATGTCGGTCCAGGAATTATGGCCGAGGGTGAAGGACCAGAGCTGGATGCGGAACAGGAAAGCCAGGATCAGCAGATAGCGGGCGCGTTTGATGGCGTGCAGCCAGCGGTAGCCCGAACCGCGGCCGGTGCGGTCGGCACGCTCCATGGAGAAGGCGAAGGTGATGCCGGTAAGGAAGAGGAACAGGGCTGGGGGAAGGCCGCCGACGAACTGAGAGTAGAC
>JBBQUM010000024.1:0-124010 GCA_038212445.1 Bryobacterales bacterium | reverse complement strand
TGGCTCCTCCACCTGCGTCAGATTGCCCATCGCGTCCATCGTGTACTTCTTCCACGCGCCCGCTTCATCCGTCGCCGTCACCGTATTGCCCAGAGACGCGTAGTCCTTGTGGCTGCTATCGGGATTGGTCACCCGCGTGGTTCGTCCCAGACCGTCATAAGTATAGACCGTCCAAACGGCTCCTGCGCCGCTTAGGGTGAACGAATGCGACTCTTGACGATTCTGTTCACCGTGGCTGGACTTTCGGCTGCACACGCTGATTTTGCCTTTGAAGCCGGCGGTACCACTGTTATTTTCGCCGTAAGCGCATCGACGGATTACGCCGTGGCTGGTAATAGCTCCCGTTTTCTGGTGGAGGTGCCGGTCACTGATCATGCCCCGGATCTACTCACAGTGAGGACGAACTGGCTCGTCGCCATCCTTAAACGAGCCGGGAGGCTCGTTTTACTCCCTCTCTCGCGATGGCGCCGTCCGTGTAGCAAGACTGAGTCTTGAGTCTCCGGCTCGCGTCTCCTACTAGTGGCGGGCGTTTCGAATTGAATATAAATGCTTGTCAGTGCGCAGAATCAGGCGGTCGCCAATGATTGCTGGGGTGGCCAGCGCCATCTCACCGAGATCGTTGGATCCGAGTAATTCGAACTTGTCGCCGGCGCGGATGACGAATGTGCGGCCTTCCTCGTCGATACAAAACACCTTGCCGTTGTAGGCCCAGGGTGACGATGTGAAATCGCCTCCTTCGCCGACGCGGGATTTGAAGGTCTGGACGCCGGTCTTGGCATCGAAGCGGGTCAGGATACCGGTATGAGTGAGAACGTAGAGTCCGCCTTCATAGGCTAGTTCGGTGGGCATGTAGGTGCCAGCCTTCGGCTGGACCCAGGCGACGAACTCATTCAGGGCGGCACCGTCGGGCGTAGTGAGGTCGCCGGCAGCGCCGGGTTTGACGGCAGCAACGGTCTTGCTGGTGCCGCCGTTCAGATATAAGAGGCCGTCGTGGGCGAAGGGACTGGGGATAGGCATGGGGCCCATTCCGCCCAGCCGCCATAGCTCCTTGCCTTCGAGATCGTAACTGATGGCAAGGCCTGGTCCAATCGTGACGATTTCAGTGCGCTCCCGATGCTTCCAGATATAAGGACTGGACCAGCCGGTCTGGCGATCGGCGCCCTTCACGTGGATGGACCGCTCGGTGCGCCACACCTGCTTGCCGGTGTTCTTGTTTAGTGCCGTGATGAACTGCTGCTTTTCGTTGTCATTGACGAGGACCACGAGGTCATTCACAAGGGTGGGGGAAGAGGCCGTGCCGAAATCAAGAATGGTGGGGCCGCCCTCGAGCGGGGTGTCCCAGACCTTGCGGCCGGCGAGATCGTAGGCGAAGGCGCCGAGATTGTTGACGTACACGTAGACGCGTTTGCCGTCGGTGACGGGCGTTTCGGAGCAGAAGCTGTTCTTGCGATGACGGCCTCCTGGAGGGTGGCCGGAATAGAATTCGCGAGTCCAATTGATCTTGCCGGAGTCGAGATCGATGGAATAGAGGAAGTAGTGGACGGTGACCTCGCTCGGGAGTTCGAAATCCCGGGCGTTCAGACGGTCCATTAGTTCCTGGCCTTTGATTCCTTGCTTGGTGAGCTCGGCGGCGTAGTCGTTGGAGTAGGTGGTTCCCTTTTGTGGCTGTTTCGCTTTCCCGTCGGTGGTGACGGTGGTGATGAAGACAGACTTTCCGGCAACGATGGGGGACGACCAGCCAAGGCCGGGAATCGGGGCGCTCCATTCAATGTTGGACGTTGTTGACCACTTCTCGGGGAGGCTGGAGTTGGTGGCCCACGGATTAGAAAGGGGTCCTCGGAAACCGGGCCATTCCGGGTCAGCGGCGAAGGCGCAAGCGGCCAGAAATAGCGGTAGGAGGACGGTTCTCATGGATCTTCTGACTATAGCTGGTTAGGGCATCCGGTTTCCTGTGGCACTAATTCAACGCGCGCCGCGCTCGAATGCTCTTTCCATTGCGCTTGGACGGGGCGGGAGCCCCATCCTACAGTGCTGTTGACTTCGATACGATAATCTCCAGCCTCCTATGAAACCCGAACTGACGCGCCGCGAAATTCTGAATTCCATCGCTGCTGTTGCCGCTGTGCGTGGCGTGGCGGCGGCACAAACGGCGGATGCGCCGCCGCTCAATGTTGAAGCCGGCGCGGACCGGATCGTCATGTTGAACGGGAAGACGTACCTGCGCGGGTGGGCTGGACATGGACAGCGTCCGCGCCCGCGGGATCCCTGGACGAAGCAGCCGGCACAGCCCCCACCGGCCGAGCCGGGGACGCGCTACCAGTGGTCAAAAGCGTCGGGGCCGGGTGAGGTGGCATTTGAGAATCCGCGGGAGTTGATCACCACGGCCACGTTTTCGAAGACGGGCAACTACGCGCTGAAGCTGGCCGCCAACGATGGCAAGGCGGTGTCGACGCTCGCTGTTCAGGTGGAGGCGCCGCCGCCCGCGCAACAGCTTGGAGCTGTCTATACCAAGAGGTTCCGGGTGGACAGTAAGTTCTGGAGTCCGCGGGTGAAGGCGCTGGTGGTGAACTGGATTCCGCATTGTATTGACGTCATCGATCGCAGCGACGTCACGCTAGGCGAAGGCGGGATCGACAATTTTGTCGAAGCCGGGAAGAAGCTGCGCGGAGAGCCTGCCGGACTCCACAAAGGATACGTATTCTCGAATGCCTGGGTACACCAGACTGTCGAGGCCATGTGCATCGCGTTGATGATCGATCCGCAGGGCGACGCCGAAATCATGCGAGCGCACGAGAGGTTCCGCGCAACGCTGAACGACTGGATTCCGAAGATTCTTGCCGCGCAGGAGCCGGACGGCTATCTGCAGACCGCTTTTACGTTGGATCGCGCCACGCGCAAAGGCCCTGTCGAGAGCAGTAAGTTCGTCCACTGGGACCCGCAGCACCGCAGCGACCATGAAGGCTACGTCGGCGGCTACTTTCTTGAATCGGCCATCAACCACTACCTGATGACGGACAAGCAGGACGCGCGCCTGTACCTGGCGGCGAAGAAGCTTGCCGATTGCTGGGCGGACCATCTTGGTCCTGCGCCGAAAAAGGCGTGGTATGACGGGCACCAGGAGATGGAGCAAGCGCTGGTGCGGTTCGGCCGGTTCGTGAATGATATGGAGGGCGGCGGAAAAGGAGACCGCTATATACAGACCGCGCGGTTCTTGCTCGATAGCCGCTACACGGCGGCGGCGAACCCGGAGCGAGACCGCACCGAGTACGATCAAAGCCATCTCCCGGTGACGCAGCAATACGAAGCGGTGGGGCACGCGGTGAGAGCCACCTACACGTATTCGGGCATGGCCGATGTGATGGTGGAGACGCACGACCCGGATTACCAGAGCGCCGTGCGGTCGCTATGGAGCAACATTGTCGATAAGAAGTACTACCTCACCGGGGGCATCGGCAGCGGCGAGACGGCGGAAGGGTTCGGTCCAAACTACTCGCTGGGTAATGACGCATACTGCGAATCATGCTCGAGTTGCGGCATGATTTTCTTCCACTGGAAGATGAACCTGGCGTATCACGATGCGCGGTACGTGGATAACTACGAAGAGACGATGTACAACGCGCTGCTGGGGTCGTTGGACCTGGAGGGCAGGAATTTCTATTACACCAATCCGCTGGAAGCGCGGACGAAGCGCAGTTCGTGGCACGTGTGTCCGTGCTGTGTGGGGAACATTCCGCGCACCATTCTGATGGTCCCGACATGGGCTTACGCCAAAGCGCCCGATGGTGTTTGCGTGAACATGTACATCGGCAGCACTGTGGAATTGGAGAACGTGGGGGGCACCAATGTCGAGATGGTGCAGAAGACTGACTATCCGTGGAGCGGCAAAATCTCGTTGACCGTGAATCCGAAAACGCCGAAGCGGTTTGCTGTGCGGTTGAGGGTGCCGGATCGTACGACGAGCAAGTTGTACACTCCCACGCCAGCGGTTAACGGCATTGTCTCGCTCGCGGTGAATGGTAAGAAGGTCCGGGCGGTGATGGAGAAGGGGTACGCGGTGGTTACGCGCGAATGGAAGCAGGGCGACGCCATCGACCTCGAATTCCCGATGGTGCCGCAGACGCTGACGGCAGTGGAGCAGATTGTGTCGACGCGCGGGAAATCGGCGCTGCGGTACGGGCCGATGATTTACAACATCGAAGCGGTGGATCAGGATATTGCGGGAACCTTGGATCGAAGCGCTCCGCTGATGGCTCAATGGCGTGGTGATCTACTGGGTGGCGTGATGGCGATCAGTGGCAAATTTGCGGGCGGAAGAGCGCTGCTGGCGGTTCCGAACTACGCGCGCGCGAACCGGGATAGTAATTTGCCGGTGGAGGCCGGTCCGCAGGCCGCCGACGCGTCGTTGTATATGGGGCCGACGGCGCAGCGTCAGAAGGAGTCGCCAGGGCAGGAGCGGCGGGAGCCAGGGCGTCCGGCGTCGGTGGTGTGGATCAACCGCGCTTGAGGCGTGGCGGCGGCCGAACTTCGACGATCCGTCCGGCAGTAAGTGGAACTTATAACGTTGAGTCGTATGCGCTACAGACTCATCCTCCCTTTGCTCGCTGTTGCAGTAGTGCTTCCCGCTCATGCGCAATTCGGAAATATTCTAAATGGTCTCGGCCGCAGTGGCGGTCCGAGTGATTCCACCGCTGCCTCAGGTCTTAAGGAAGCTTTGCAGATTGGCGCCGGGCACGCTGTCGACCTGACCGGGACGACCGATGGCTTTTTCAAGAATGAGGCCATCAAGATTCTCCTGCCGGAAAAGCTGCGCATGGTTGAAAAGGGATTGCGCGCCGCCGGCATGGGTCCAAAGGTCGATGAATTTGAGCTCAGCATGAATCGAGCTGCCGAGAAGGCGGCGCCTGCCGCACGCGACATCTTCAAGGACGCTCTGATGCAGATGACGTTCGATGATGCGCGTAAGATTCTGACCGGAGGAAATACCTCGGCCACGGAGTACTTCAAGGCAAAGACCTCCGACAAGCTCACCGTCATGTTCAAGCCCACGGTGGAGACGGCGATGGCGGATACCGGTGTGGTGACGCAGTATAAGCAACTCGCCGGAAACATCCCTTCGCTTCCGTTCGGGCGCGCAAGACCCTGGATGGCTTGTTCTTCATGGTGGGCGAGGAAGAGAAGAAGATCCGCACCGATCCAGCGGCGCAGATCACTCCATTACTAAAACAGGTCTTCGGGAAGCACTAACCGCCCGCTCATTTGCCCGGCCGCGAACCGGTGATCAGATGTCCACGAGTCGCGTGGCGCTCTGCTGCCAGTCTGGGCTGGTCGCGACGTTCGACACGGCGATCAGGGCGCGCAGCAGATCGAGGGGGTCGAGATCTTTCCGTATGTCGCCGCTCTTGATGGCACGCTTGACCAAGGCGCGAATCGCATCCCAGACCTGATTGTAGGAAGCCTCGATCGCTTTCGAGCGGCCGCCCACCAGCGTATTGAGCGCCGGTGCGATGATCTTCTTGGTAGCGATGTAGTCGACGAACAAAAGCATCCATGCTCTGAGCGCGTCAATCGGCGGCATGGTGTCGGCGAAGTTCCGTTCCGCGGCGGCCAGGTTCTGCACCTCAGTCCGGTATACGGCCTCGATCAGAGCCTCGCGCGAAGGGAAATGGCGGTACAGCGTTCCTGCGCCAACGCCGGCCTGTTTGGCGATGTCGTCCAGGCTGGCATCCGCGCCGCGCTGCGCGAATGCGTCTTTGGCAGCTTCCAGCGGCAGGCGACGGTCCGACGGGCACATTCTCGAACGTTCAGGGTAGTCTTCCCTGGTAACAGAGCGGATCGACCAACCTTAACGCCACCTGCGGTGGTTTTCAACGGTGCGCAAAAGCTCCCACCTTAGGCGCAATCTCCCGCTGTCGATCCCCGGCTCACGCTGTAGCTTATTCAGATATTTGCATCTTTAATATGGAAACCCACGTGCAGGTGGTGCTATCGCTATGGCGACTAGTATGTGCTGGCAGACCGAGTTCGGTCCCAAGTTGAAAACTGCGGAAGAAGCGGTCCGGTTGGTCCATTCCGGCGACCGCGTATGGGTCCACCCCGGCTGCGCTACCCCCGACGTACTGGTGAAAGCGCTCGTCCGCCGCGCCTCGCAGTTGCAGAACGTTGAAATCTGCCACATGCTCACCTTCGGCACCGCGGAGTACACCCGGATCGAGTTTGAAGGCAGCTTCCGCCACAACGGACTATTCCTGGGCCATAACGTCCGCCAAGCTGTGGCCGAGGGTCGCGCCGACTATACGCCCATATTCCTCAGTGAGATCGAAGCCCTGTTCCGCACCGGACAGCTACCGCTCGACGTCGCCTTCATCCAAACCAGCGCCCCTGACGAGCACGGCTACCTCAGCCTTGGCACTGGCGTGGACTGCACCCTCACCGCCGCTCAAACCGCTCGAATCGTCATCGCGGAAGTGAACCATCAGATGCCGCGGACACTCGGCGACAGTTTCCTTCACATGTCGAAGGTCACTGCGATCGTGGAAACCGACCGCCCCCTATTCGAACTCTGCGGCGAGGCGCCAACGGCACTTCAGCAGCGGATTGCGGCTAACGTCGCGTCACTGATCCCTGACGGCGCCGTTCTACAGACCGGCATTGGCGGCATCCCCGACGCCGTACTTCTCTACCTGCGGGACCGCAAACACCTCGGCGTCCACAGCGAAATGTGCTCGGACGGCGTGCTCGACCTCATACAGTGCGGCGCCCTAGACGGCGAAATGAAGAATATCCACCGCGGCAAGATTGTCGTCGGCTTTGTCCTCGGCACACGCAAGTTATTTGACTACATGAACGAAAATCCGGTGTTTGAGATGCACACCACCGAGTACACCAACGACCCGTTTGTCATCGCCCAGAACGACCGCATGGTGGCGATTAACTCGGCGATCCAGCTGGATCTAACCGGCCAGGTCTGCGCTGACTCCATCGGCACCAAGCCTTATAGCGGGTTCGGCGGGCAAGTGGATTTCATCCGGGGCGCGGCTCGCTCCAAGGGCGGCAAGCCCATCATCGCCCTGCCTTCCACGGCCAAGAACGGCACCATCTCGCGCATCACGCCGCAACTCGATGTGGGAGCGGGGGTAGTCACCAGCCGGGGCGACGTTCATTACGTAGTCACCGAACATGGTATCGCCTACCTGCACGGCAAGACGCTGCGGCAGCGGGCTGAAGCGTTGATTGGAATCGCGGATCCGAAGTTTCACAACGAATTGTTCGAAGCCGCTGAGAAGTCTCACCTGCTTGAGGCTCGCGGCGTTCTAGTTGGTTAAGAGAGGACCTATGGATAAGGGGACAGTAATCATCGACACTGCCGAGTGCAAAGGCTGCGGCCTCTGCCTGGTTGCCTGTACGCCCAAAGTGCTTCACCTCGACACAGGCCTGAATCGCTACGGCTACCACACTGCCGTCTACACCGGCTCAGGCTGTACTGCCTGCGGCCTGTGCTTCTACGCCTGCCCCGAACCTGGCGCAATCACCGTGATGAAAAGGACAGCAGCCGCATAGCGAAGGAAAGCGATCCCATGGCGAAACAATTAATCAAAGGAAACGAAGCTATCGTCCGCTCGGCCGTTCTGGCCGGATGCCGAGCCTTTTACGGTTATCCCATTACTCCCGCCAGTGAACTGGCGGAAGCCGCCGCTCTCTACCTCCCAAAGTCCGGCGGCACCTTTCTACAGGCAGAAAGCGAAGTTGCTGCCATCAACATGCTCTACGGAGCCGCAGCGGCTGGCCTCCGCTGTATGACCGCGTCGAGCGGACCCGGCATCAGCCTCATGCAGGAGGGCGTCAGCTACCTCGCCGGCGCTGAACTTCCCTGCGTCATCGCCGACATCTCCCGAGGCGGCCCCGGGCTAGGCAATATCGCGCCTGAGCAAGGCGACTACTTCCAGGTGGTGAAGAATGGTGGACACGGCTGCTATCGGTCGCTGGTTCTCGCGCCTGACTCGGTCCAGGAAATGGCCGATTTGACCGCTCTCGCCTTCGACTTGGCCGACGAATACCGGAATCCGGTTTACGTGCTCGCCGACGGCTTTATCGGGCAGATGATGGAGCCGGTGGAATTCGCTGAGACGGCGATTCTCCCTACGCCGCCTGATTGGGCCGTCCGGGCCGACGCCGCCAGCCGTCACAACCTGGTGTCCTCGATCTACCTCGAGCCAGACGACCTGGAGCGCCACATTAATAAGCTGGCCGCCAAGTACGATCGCGCCACGCGCGAAGCGGTTCGCTACGAAGCGGTGGAGACCGAAGACGCCGACCTCGTGCTGGTGGGCTACGGCATTGTCGCGCGCCTACTCAAATCAGTGGTCCGCCTGGCACGCGCCGAGGGACTGCGCGTCGGGCTTCTGCGTCCCATCACGTTGTTCCCCTTCCCGACGGAAGCGATTCGCCGGCTTGAAGCGAAGGCATTTCTGGCGGTTGAGCTTTCGACGGGACAGATGGTGGAGGATGTCCGGCTGGCCGTTGAAGGCCGCGCGCCTGTGGAATTCTACGGCCGCTCGGGCGGCAACGTTCCTTCCACTGAAGAACTTCTCGAAGTTGTACGCAAAGTCGCTATCCGACACTCCATCGCCGTCGAAGAAGAGGTGCTGCATGTCTGACTTTCAGATGTTTCACTCCAAGCCGGATTCGTTCTACGATCGTTTCGAGCGCAAAGGCGAACTCCAGCACCAAACGCACTACTGCCCGGGTTGCGGTCACGGCAATGCACACAAGCTGATTGCCGAGGCCATCGACCTGTTGGGAATCAAGGACAGGACGGTGCTGGTGAGTCCGGTAGGCTGCTCGGTATTCGCCTACAACTATTTCGACGTTGGCAATGTGCAGGTGGCCCACGGACGCGCCCCGGCCGCCGCAACAGCGCTCAAACGCGCGCTTCCCCATTCGGTTGTAATCAGCTACCAGGGCGATGGCGACCTGGCTGCTATCGGGACCGCCGAAATCCTCCATGCCGCCAATCGTGGAGAGCCCATCACGGTCTTCTTCGTGAACAACGCGATCTACGGAATGACTGGTGGCCAGATGGCTCCGACAACTCCGCTCGGGGCCAAGAGCACTACCTCCCCCTCTGGCCGCAATCCCTGGAATGAAGGCTATCCGCTGCATGTTTCTGAAGTGCTCGCTTCGCTTGAAGCACCGGTCTTCATCGAACGCGTCGCTCTCGGCAACAACAAGATGATCCAGCAGGCCGCGAAGGCCATCCGCAAAGCGCTCGACAACCAGGTGAAGGGACTCGGTTTCTCACTAGTCGAGATCCTATCTCCGTGTCCCACCATTTGGAAAATGGAGCCGGAACAGGCCCAGACCTGGATCCGCGAGGAACTGACGAAGGTCTACCCGCTTGGCAATTTCCGCGACCGTACTAAGGACGCACAGTCCCGTCCAGCGCCGGCCGCCTCGCCCACGCTGGAAGAGCTACCAAAACTGCTCAACCTCAAGAAGGATCGTCCGGCACCGCCCGTGAATACGCTGAAGCGCTGCTCGAAAATCAAGGTCGCGGGCTTTGGCGGACAAGGTGTGCTCACCCTCGGCTACGTGCTCGCTGAAACCGCACTGGACTCCGGACTGCACGTCTCATGGCTCCCTTCCTACGGTCCTGAAATGCGCAGCGGCACCTCAAACTGCCACGTCCGTATTTCGAGCGATGAGATTGATTCTCCCCTTGTTACCAGTCCCGATATTCTGATGGCATTCAATGAGCCATCACTCCACAAGTTCGTCGCGAGCGTGGAGCCCGGCGGTTGGATTCTTTACAACGGCCGGGCACTGCCTCCCGGAATTTCGCGAACCGATGTGAATTGGATCATCCAGCCGTTTTCTGAACTGGGCGATCAGGCTGGCGATACCCGGGCCGGCAACATTGCGATGCTCGGCGCGCTGCTGGAAGCCACCAACATCCTTGATGAAGCCCGAGTGATGACGGCTCTGGAGCGCATCGTGAAGACTCCGCGCTGGCTTGAAATCGACCGTAAGGCATTGGCTGCCGGGCGCGCCGCGTTTCTCGAGCAGGGAGTTTGTGTATGAAGGCCGATACACCTAATCCGTCCACAACGGTCTGGTTCAACAACCAGTTCATGCCGCTGGGCGACGCCAACGTCAATATCCTCACCCACGCACTCAACTACGGAACTGGCGTGTTTGAAGGAATCCGCGGATACTACAGCGAACAGCAGCAGGAACTGCTCCTTGTGCGTCCGGTTGAGCATTACGAACGTTGGAAGCGCAACGCAGGCATCCTCCGTATTGAGATTCCACTGAGCCCCATTGAACTGACCGGTATCACGGCGGAGCTCTGCCGCCGGAATGGCTTCCGAACGCCGGTCTATACGCGTCCTTTGGCGTATAAGGCATCGGCGCGCATTGGGGTTGCACCGGACGACAATGACGCTTTTGCCATCGTCACACTGCCGTTCGGGGATTATTTCGACAGCCGTCAGGGACTGCGCGCGGGCGTGGTCTCCTGGCGGCGCGTCGAGGACAACGCCATCCCCGGCCGCGCCAAAATCTGCGGTGCCTACGTCAACAGCGTCCTGGCCACCGATGAAGCCCGCCGCAACGGGCACGATGAAGCCATTTTTCTCACCGAGAGCGGTCATGTGGCTGAAGGCGCCACCTGCAACCTGTTCATGGTTCGCGCCGGCCGTCTCATCACTCCTCCCGGCACCGATAACATCCTCGAAGGCATCACCCGCGCCAGCATTATCGAGCTGGCCCGCAATGAAATGCACCTCGATGTAGTGGAACGTTCCATTGATCGCAGCGAACTCTACATGGCCGACGAACTCTTCTTCACCGGTACCGCCGTCGAACTCGCCCCCATCGTTGAAGTCGACCATCGCAGAGTTGGCGACGGCAACACCGGACAGATCGCCACCCGGCTCCGCAGTCTTTATGTGGATGCAACGCGCGGCAGGATGTCTGCCTACAGCCACTGGCTGTGGTCTGTGTACCACCAGAACGTAGCAGGAAAGGCGGCTTAGTCATGCGGATTCAGATTCTCGATTCCACCCTCAACGACGGGGTGCAGTCCGGACGGGTTTTCTTCACGGTTGAGGACAAACTGTCGATCGCTCACCGGCTCGATGAATTCGGTATCGACTATATCGACGGCGGACGTCCTACCGACCCGCTCGATCGTGAGTTCTTCGAGCGCGCGCGGAACGTCCGTTTCAAGCATGCCCGCCTCGCTGCTTCGGGGGGACTTGGCGATGTCGAACACCTGCTTGAAGCCGTGACGCCCGCTGTGTGCCTGAGTGGTGAGAGCTGGGATCTGCGCGTTTTCAAGACACAGAGCCTCACCGCCGACCAACACTTCGCAAGCATCTCCACCGCCGTCCGCCGGCTAAAGGATGCGGGGCGCGAGGTGATCTACAACGCGGAGCACTTCTTTGACGCGTGGGAAGCGAACCCAAATTTCGCACTGTCGACGATTCAGGCCGCTGACGCCGCTGGCGCAGATGCCATTTGCCTCTGCGATAGCAACGGCGGTACGCTCTCGAGCCGGCTGGCCGAGATCTGTGCCGGTGTCCGTCATTGCTTCAAGGGCACTCTCGGCATTCATGCACACAATGATGCCGACCTGGCGGTCGCGAATGCCCTCACCGCCGTCGAGAACGGTTTCAACCACGTTCAGGGGTGTATCAATGGATATGGTGATCGCTGCGGCTGTGCCAATCTCTGCTCGATTCTGCCGAATCTTGAATTGAAGGCCGGGCACCAGACAGTGGGGCGCGAGCACCTTGAAGGGCTCAACGGACTGGCGCACTACATTGCCGGTCTGGCCAACGCCGTCATGCCTCCCGAGCAACCTTACGTGGGTTCTGAAGCCTTTGTGCCAGGCACGGAGCATATCCGTCCCCAATTCGTCGGCAATAAGCCGGCTCAGACTGTGTCCGCACAGGACATCGCGTTTTTCACGCTGTTGAGCTACGAAGTATCCGTCCGCAAGACCCAATGCTTCGACCTCCACTCCACAGCCGATGTGAGTGTGGAAGTGAACGATGCCGTGCTGTCGGCGAGCGCCGCCGGACAAGGGCCTGTACACGCATTGGATCTGGCACTGAGGCAATGTCTCCTGCCTGTCTACCCTTCGCTTGGCCGTGTCCGGTTGGTCGACTACAAAGTGCGGATCCTGAATCCGG
Organism: Bryobacterales bacterium; assembly: GCA_038212445.1. Lineage (GTDB taxonomy): Bacteria > Acidobacteriota > Terriglobia > Bryobacterales > Bryobacteraceae > TMP-7. The sequence continues at coordinate 111,816 of JBBQUM010000024.1, read as the reverse complement.
AAAAAGGCTTCGCAGCCAAGGCGAATGTGTTGGCGGAGTTTACGGATGAGGTAGAGACCTGGACGACGACCGGCGTCAGCGACAATCTCATTGAAGCCAGTTGGCTGGCGTTGTCGTCCGCGGTGCAATTGGAGTTATCGCGGTGGCACAAATCCCACGCCACTGCGCTGACGGTGCCTGACTATTCCTGGGCCGTGTAAGTGGGTGCTTGAACGGGCCGGGAGGCCCGTTCTACTTTCGTTACGCGCGGTGGAGGCGCTTTAAATCCCGGTTGGTCGACTACAAAGTGCGGATCCTGGACGACTACCGGCGTCAGCGACACTCTCTTACGCCCTCTGCAATCGTTTTAAATCGCGGCGAGCCTGCTCAAAACCTGGCTCGAGCTTAACCGCGGCGAGCAACTCACGCACTGCGTCGCTCTTGCGGCCTTCGTGCTCATACATCGTTGCCAGCAGCCAGCGCGCTTCTGCCGCCGTGGGCTCACGGCCTTCCACCGGCTGACTCAGATAGTGTGCCAGGTACTTCTCCGCCCGGCGAAAGTCCTGTCCGATATCGATCAGCGACAGGGCTGCGGCGTAATAGGCGATGCGATCTTCCGGCGCGGCGGTGTCGGCCCGTGCAATCGTGGCTTCGAGGTCGGCCCAGCGCTGGCTGGCGGCGTAAACGCGCGCCAGGAGCTCGTACCCTGCCGGTGCGTTCGGATCGAGAGCAATGGCCTCTTTCGCAGCTTTCTCGGCAAGGTCAAGATGCTTTGTACGGGCAGTGCAGCAGTAGAACCGTGCCAGCGCAACTCGCGACCGGTAGAATCCTGGTGCCGCCTTTACCGCATTCAGCAGGAGCGGCTCCACTGTGGCGTCATCTCCCGAATCCTGCAGCAGTCGCGCGTGGGCCAGGTAGCCCCACTGTGGAGATATGCTCTGGATGGTGTCGGCAATGCGGCGCGCTTTCTTCTTATCGCCGCCGGCGATAGTGGGTGCCTTCCAGGCAAACATCATCTCCACCAGCATGGTGTCGATGTGTTTGGGATCGACCGCTAGAGAGGCTTCGATCGCTTTTTTCATGGCGCGGACATAGGCGTAGCCACGAATCGCAGATGAATGATCGGCCGCGTTCGCGTTGGCTTCGGCGAGCGGCGCGAGATAATTCGGGTTCTTGGGTTCAGAGGCCAGCGCGCGTTCGGCGTCGGCTATGGCGCCGTCAAAGTCACCAAAGGTGATCTTGGCTTTTGCCAGCCACGCGCGGGCCTGCGCGTCGTTCGGATTGGAGGCGACTCGGGCCGATGCGATTTGGCGGACTTGCTTCCAATGTCCGGCTTCCATCATGGCGTCGATCGCGGCGGGTGTCTGCGCAACAGCGTACGCGCACACGAACAGCGGGAGGAGTTTAGTGCTTATTCCCAACCTTCTGATTTTAACTTGCCTTTAGGTATTTGTCATACCAGGCGACGTAGCGTTGGAGCCGGTCCTTGACGAAGCTAGGGCGGGAAATTCCGTGGAATTGGCCCGGATAAACCACTAGTTGAGTGGGCACGCCGAGCGTCCGCAGGGCCTGGTACATCTGCTCGCTGCCGGCCACAGGGACGTTGAAATCCTTCTCGCCGCCCATGAACAGAGTCGGTGTTTTGATGCGATCGGCTTTGAAGAAGGCGTAGGAAAGATCCACCCATTTCTGCGGATTCTTCCACGGCTCTCCGATCTCGTTGTCGTACTGATAAGTGTACTGATCAACGCCGTACATCGCGATCTGATTCGCGCTGCCGGCGCCGCTGATCGCCGCTTTGAAACGGGTCGTGGACGCGATGGTGTAGTCGGTGAGGATGCCGCCGTAACTCCAGCCGCCGATGCCGAGATGCTCCGGGTCGGCAATGCCGCTCGCCACTACGTGGTCGACAGCAGCCATCAGATCCTGGACTTCCTTGTTGCCCCAGTCAGAGAAGATGCTCTCGCCGTACTTGGAGCCGCGGCCGGCGCTGCCGCGGTAGTTGACGTTGATGACGATGTAATCATTCGCCGCCAGAAACTGCCGCTCGAACTGAAAGGAGTGCGCGTCCTGCCCGTTCGGGCCGCCGTGGATCCGCAGCAGAGTTGGATACTTCTTACCGGCCTCGTACGAGGGCGGCTTGGTGATCAGCCCGTGGACTTCGGTGCCGTCCTTGCTCTTGCAGCCGAACTCTTCGGTGGCGCCGAGCTTCAACTCGGCCAGCAGGGCTTCGTTGTGGGTGGTCAGCTTCTGGCTCGGCGAAGGACCCATCGTATACAGGGCTCCGGGTGCGTCGTCGGAACTTGCGAGTACGACAGTCAGGCCACCCGCGGTGGAGTGAGCCGTGATTACGCTGCCGCCGCCCCCGGTCAACTTCTGGAGCGCGCCATCGGCTACCGAGACGCGAACCCGGTGCTCGTAGCGATCGTCAGTCATGAGCGCGTAGATCGACTTGCCGTCGCTTGAAAACTGCGGCGCGCTGATACCGCGGTCCACCTTCTCGGTGAGGACTCGCGGCACGGGATCCTTGGCGTCAACCACAGCCAGGCGGTTGAGGCTGTAGGCGGAGAACTTGGGATCGCTGCCCTGGGTATAGGCGATCAGGCGGCTATCGGGACTCCAGGCCAGTCGGCCTCCGTCGGGCCCCGGATTCGTCGTCAAGCGGCGCGGCTTGGAGCCCGGCTTTGAGTCGGCCACCCAGACGTCGGAGTTGCGGGAACGGTCCCAGTCGGCGTCGCGGTTGCTGACAAAGGCGATCATCGACCCGTCGGGCGACCACGCGGGATTCGATTCGTCGAACGTAGTCTCAGTGGTGAGCGCCTCGGCCTTGGCGCCTGCCACGTCGTACAGCCAGAGCCGGTTGCGCTTGTCGCCGCTGAGGTAGCCCTGCTGGTCCTGTTTGAAGTGATAGCGGTCGAGGACCACCGGCTTGGCGGGTGCCGGCTTGCCGGGTTCCGGCTCGGGTTCGTCGTTCTCCTTCATGACGAGCACCATGCGCCTGGAGTCGGGCGACCACTCGTATTCGCTCAGCTTGCCTTTGACTTCGGTTAGCTGATGCGCTTCGCCGCCCATGCGGTCGAGCACCCAGACCTGCGTGCCTTTGGCTTTGCCCGCACGGCTCGAAAGGAACGCCAGGTATCGACCGTCGGGACTCCAGCGCGGCGCGTTTTCTGACTCCGTCGAGTAGGTGAGCCGGACGCTCTTGCCACCGTCGCGGCTGACCATCCAGATGTCGGAGTCGCGCTTGTCGTCCTTGGTATCGGTGGAGGTGAGCGTGTAGGCCACCCACTGTCCGTCGGGAGAAACCTGTGGGTCGGCAATGTCCTGGAAGCGGGCGAGGTCGTCGAGGCTGAGAAAGCGAGGTGCAACCGCGAACAGCATGCCCGCGGCGAGCAGTACCCCAAAGTAACGCATTGTACGATTCTAATCTCTCAATGCGATTTGCTTCCGGGGCACTCCTTTTGGATGGCAGTCAATGCACTTCATGAAGTGGATATTGTGCTTGCTGCCGGCGGAGCTGAACGTCGTGTCCATCTTCTCGACGTCGCGTCCGCAGTTGGAGAGCCGCGGGTGACAGTTGGCGCACGAAGCCCGCGTTTGCTGCCCGTGCTTCTGATGGCAGGCGAGACAGCTCAGCCCTTCGTGGACGCCCATCGGCGTGCGGTCATCGCCCGTACCGATTTCAGCCCCGGCTACCGGCGCGTGGCACTGATAGCAGAGTGCCTGGCGCTGGTCGGGACTTATCTTGACGGTGCGGGTTCCTTCTTTGACTACGGGAAGCGTGAGCGCACTAACAGGGATATGGTTTTGCGTGCGGCGGTCAAACAGCGCGAGGGAGGGACGGTTGATCTCCTGCGCCGGTCCGGGGACGCGGCCCTGTACGTCGCTTTTCTGCAGCACGGTACCCTGCCGGTGCATGCCGTGACAGCCGAGGCATGGGATGGCGGGCTCGTTGGCCAGGTCGGCGCGCGCTCTCGTCATCGCTGCGTCGATGCCGCCGGCAAAATGCATGCCGTGACAGCGCAGGCAGTCGTCCACCGGCTGGACTTTGCGGTTGTGTTTGGGATCGAGAAGGATGCGGGCGTACGTCGTGCTGTGCGGCCCCGACTTCCACTGCGCGAACTCCTGCGCGTGGCAGCCTTTGCAGCGGTCCATCATCGTTTGCACGTAGCCTTCGCTGAATGCGATCTGTTCCGGCACGTCGCCGCGCAGATGCGTCAGCAGACGGTTGGCGTTGTTCCAGTGAAATTTGACGTTGGGCGTAAACGCGCCGCCGTGGCACTTCTCACACGCCATCCCGCGATGACTGGACGCGTGCCAGGTGTCGAACTGCGGCTGCATTTCGTGACAGCTCGTACAGCCTTTGCCGCCGCCCGATTCGTAGTAGAGGCTGGCCGTAGGGACCGTCAGGACTAGTGCCAGTACGAGCAATCCGCCGGCAAATGCGAGGCGCTTCATACGCTGCCTCGCGAGCCCTTCCAGGACTGTACGAGGCGCTCGGAAGCGCGGTACGCATTGGCGAGAATCGTGAGGGCCGGATTGAAGCCGCCGTTGGTGACGTGGACGCTCGCGTCGATCACATAGACGTTGTCGACGTCGTGCACGCGGCAATCCCTGTCCACCACCGACGTCTTGGGATCGTTGCCCATGCGGCAGGTTCCAGCCTGATGCTGACCGCCGCTGAGACCAGGACCGGAAGGCCGTGTCCAGATCCGGACGGCGCCCGCGGCATTGAGCCATTCGGCGGCTTTGGCGGCGAGAAACCGGGCGACTTCCATCGTATGCGGGTGTTTTCCACCCGACATGCGGCCGGCGGGGATGCCCCAGTGATCTTTCAGTTTCGGATCGGCCTGGATGCGCGCATCGAAGACCGGGATCTCCTGCACGGGGCCCATGATGCTGACGGTCTGCTTGAAGGCTTTGCGCATCCAGTCCTTGTGGGCTGCACCCCAACGCGCGCCGCCGGGCGGGATGGTGGTGGTCATGTGGATGGGCAGGCGAATGAACTCATTGGCCAGCATGCCTCCGCCGGCGAGGCCGGGGTTGCCGTGGTTGTAGTCGCAGACGGCAATCTGGGCACCGGGCCCGATGTCGTCATAGGTTTCGAAATCGAACAGGCCGATGGCGCCGGCGTAGGTGTGGCCTTGCATGTTGCGGCCTACCCAGTCGTACCGATTGCCGATGCCGTTGGGGAACAGCCTACTCTTCGAGTTCAACAGCAGGCGCGGAGACTCGGTGGCGGAGGCGGCGACGATAACGAGGTCGGCGGTCTGCGTTTGCAGGTGCGAGGAAGCGTCGAAGTAGGCGACTCCGGTAGCGCGTCCGCGATCGTTGACCAGGATTTCCTTGACGACGCATTCGGTGCGCAGTTCGCACAGCCGCGTCTCGAGCGCCTTAGGGATGACGGTATTGTGCGTGCCGTTGCGCGCACTTAATTCGCAGGCGAAGCCGACGCACCAGCGGCAGCGCATGCAGGGCGGGCGGCCGTTATAAGGTACGGTGTTGCGCGCCATGGGAATGTCGAATGGGTGGAGTCCGAGGCGCTCGGCGGCGGGTTTGAGGATCGAGTGCTCTCGGTTGGGCGACAGCGCCGGCATCGGCAAGGGCTTATTGCGCGGAGCCTTGAACTTGTTGTTGTCGACGTTGCCGGAGACGCCGATTTCCCATTCCGCCTTCTCGTAATAAGGTTCGAGATCCTGATAGCTGATCGGCCAGTCTTCGAGCGTGCTGCCAGGGATGGCTCCGTAGGTGGAGCGCATGCGAAAGTCCTGCTCCATATAGCGCCAGGCCTGGGCGCCATAGCTGAACGTGCCGCCGCCGACGCAGGCAGCGTTGTTGTGATAGCCGCCTTCGCTGGCGAGGACGACGCGCTCGACGCCTCGCTCGTCCACCAGCATGCGTGGGTATCGTTCGTCATCAGGCCCGAACGCATTGCCGAGGAGAGTGGTGCGCTGATTGCGCAGATCGTCCTTGCGGCAATCGGCCGCCGAGTACCATTTCCCGCGCTCGAGCAGCACCACGCTGAGGCCTGCCGTGGCGAGTTCTTTGGCCGTGACACCGCCGCCTGCACCGGCGCCTACAATGACCGCGTTGACGTGCTTGAGTGCCATGGATCAGCCTGCCTTCCGATCGTTGGTAGTGCGGCCGCGCACCGGAGGTTCGGGAAGGCCGAGCATCTTCCAGCTCGCCATCTCGCGATTGCCGCCGTGGCGCGGATCGCCGTAGAAGCCTTGCATGGTGTGAGCGGAGATGAGGTCAAAGAACGGCTTCGACGAGTTTTCGATTCCGGAGAGGATTTGCGTTTGCTGGGCGAACGCGAGGTCTGCGAACGGCTTGCCGGACGCTTGAACGGCGGCGGTGTTCACGGCGTCGATCCCTTTGGTGTAAGCCGCGCGATGCTTGCGGTAATGCCGCGTGAGCTGGATGTCGATGAAGCGCAGAACGCCCGCCTGCTTCGCGCCGGGATGCTGGTCGGCGGGGATTATCTGTTCGCAAATGGCTTCGACGGTCTTCGCTTCGGCTTCTGTGAAGTAGCGGAGACCGGTGGCCGGTTGACGGCCCGCGCAGCCGGTTATTGCTCCCGCAGTAGCGATTCCGCACCGAAGAAAGGTTCGACGCTTGACCTTCATGTTGCTGCTTTAACCGGCGAGGATCTTGGCGACCAGGCTTGTGTTTTGCTGGACCTGATCGGAGTAGCGCGGGTACATGCCGACGATCACAGCGTCGGTGGGCTTGATGTTGGAGTAGGCGAAGCGGAAGGACGCTTCGATTTGAGCCGGTGTGTTTACGGTGCGCCCGGCGCCGAAGATTTTGAAAGCGAGGCAGGGCTTCTTGGTGTGCCGGATCACCTTCGACATGCGCTCGGGATCCTTCTCCATGTAAATTTCGCCCACTGGAGCTTCGCCGAACTCGGCGCGCGCTTCCTCAGCGGTCCGCGAGACACGGTAGAAGCAGGTCTGGAAATAATCGATGTCCCAGCCCTCGCTTTCGACAGTGTCGAAGACGGCTGGATTGTGAGCGGACAGGCCGACCATGACGCCGGTGTCGCGCACCATCTTTAGAAAGTCCTTGACGAGCTGCTTCTGGCCTGAGCGGAAGCGTTCGTCGGTCCGGTTGCCGTGATGGGCGATGCCGAGCGGACCTAGCTTGGCCACCTGGGGCAGCAGCTTGGGATTCGACATGAGCTCGAAGTCGGCGAGCAGGATGAGCTGCATTTTGCCGCCCTCGGCGCGGTAGCGACGGAAGTCTTCCATCGGAGCGTCGTTGTAGTGGAGCTGCCAAGTGCCGACTCCCTGGCGTTCGCAGGCGCGCAGCACCTCGATCCGGCGGTCCTGTGTATACCACTCGCGCATCGACTGATCGAAGATCCGGTTGAAGTGGGAGTAGCCGTAGAACGGGTTCGAGCCGATAATGAGACGCGTGATATCGGCTTTGCCGAACTTCACAGTGGGCAGGAGCGTGGGTGCGGGTCCGTCGGCGAGCAGGGCGGCTGGAGCGAGAGCGCCGAGAGCCGCGGCGGAATTTAGAAAGTGTCGACGTGAAGTCTGGGAGTTGTGGGTCATATAAAGATAAAAAGAGCTTTTGCCCTTATTAATCCTCTATTTGATTGTAACTCGCGTCCGCGAAGGGAAACGGCAAGCACCTATAATTACTAGATGGCGTTTCGACCTTCCGCCGTAGTTCTCGCTCTATCCGGAGTTAGCATTTTGACTGTTTCTGGCTTTGAAAATCTGCCGGCGCCGCCGGTAGCCAAGCGCGTTGACCATCGCGAGGTGCGTCACGAAGCGACTGTGGTTGATCAATACGCGTGGCTGCGGGAGAAGTCCAATCCTGAAGTCATCGACTATCTGAAGGCGGAGAACGCCTACACGGACGCGATGACCAAGGACGTCCAGCCGTTTGCCGATGCGCTCTACAAAGAGATTCTGAGCCACATCAAACAAACTGACCTGAGTGTGCCGGTGAAGCGCGGCGCCTACTTCTATTACTCGCGGACCGAGGAGGGAAAGCAGTACCCGATTCAGTGCCGGCGCAAGGGCACGATGGAGGCGCCGGAAGAAGTCTTGCTTGATTCGAACGAACTGGCGAAGGGGAAGTCGTTCCTCAGCCTCGGCGCGTTCATAGTGAGCGACGACGCGAACCTGCTGGCATACACGACGGACGATACCGGCTACCGGCAGTACAAACTGCACGTGAAGGATCTGCGGAGCGGGAAGACACTGGGCGATAGCGCGGAGCGGGTAACTTCGCTTGAGTGGGCGACGGATAACAAGACGCTGTTCTTTACGACGGAAGACCAGGTGACGAAGCGGTCGGACAGGTTGTTCCGGCACAAGCTGGGAGGGTTGGCCGAGGAGTTATACAACGAGAAGGATGAGTTGTATCGCATCGGACTGGGTCGCACGCGCGATAAGAAGTACATTGTCCTCGATGCCGATAGTACGGACACGACCGAGGCGCGATACCTCGACGCAACCAAGCCGGAGGGCGCATTCCACGTTTTTCTGGCTCGGGAGAAGAAGCACAAGTACGACATCGACCATCGCGAGGGTCTGTTTTACATCCGCACCAATCGCGACGCGAAGAACTACCGGATCATGACGACGCCGGTGAGCGATACGAATCCCGCGCACTGGAAAGAATTTGTCGCGCACCAGCCGGAGGTGAAGATTCAGAACATCGACCTGTTCCGCAATTTTGCAGTCGTGATCGAGAAATCGAAGGCATTGAACACGATGCGCTTTTACGATTTCAGGACGAGCAAGTGGAATGCGCTGACGTTCCCGGAGCCGGTCTACTCGGCGTTTCCTGGCGGTACGCCGGAGTACGATTCGGAGATCTACCGCTATTCCTACCAGAGCATGATCACGCCTTCGAGCGTGTACGACTACGACATGAACACGAGGCAATCGAAGCTTCTGAAGCAGCAGGAAGTGCCGGGCGGGTACGATTCGAAGCAGTACGTTTCAGAGAGGCAGTGGGCCACGGCGCGGGACGGAGAGAGAGTGCCGCTGTCTGTGGTGTACAAGAAGGGCTTCAAGCGTGACGGCAAGTCGCCAGTATTTCTGTATGCGTACGGCTCATACGGACTCGGCACACCGGCGAGTTTTTCAGCGGCGCGGTTGAGCCTGCTGGATCGAGGCATGGCGTACGTGATTGCGCACATTCGCGGCGGTGATGAGATGGGCGAGCGGTGGCACGACGATGGGATGTTGATGAAGAAGAAGAATACGTTCAACGACTTTGTCGACTCCGCGGAGTACCTGGTGAAGGAGAAGTGGACCTCGAAAGACAAGCTGGTGATTGAGGGCGGCAGCGCCGGCGGATTGCTGATGGGCGCAGTGGTGAATCAGCGTCCCGACCTGTTTCGCGCGGTCCACGCAGCGGTGCCGTTTGTCGATGTGATGAACACGATGATGGACGCGTCGCTACCGCTGACGGTCGGCGAGTATCTTGAATGGGGCAATCCGAACGAGAAGGCGGCGTACGACTATATGAAGTCGTACAGCCCTTACGACAATCTCGAGAAGCGCGGTTATCCGGCAATGCTGGTGACAACGAGCCTTAACGACAGTCAGGTTGGCTATTGGGAGCCGGCGAAGTACGTGGCACGTTTACGCACGCTCAAGACCGACAGTAGTGTCCTGCTACTGAAGGTGAACATGGGTGCAGGCCACGGAGGCGCGTCGGGGCGTTACGACCGTTTGAAGGAGACGGCGTTTGAGTACGCGTGGTTGATGGCGCAGGTGGGGATTAAGAATTAGCTCTTGCCACAGGGATTTGCGCGATCCGGAGACTTATCGGGCTCTTGTTACATAAGCGCGCGACATGCGGACGGTTCGCTTAGCAAACGCAGGTGCGACTGCAGGGAATTCTCTCGGGAGGATCCAATGATCCTAGTTGCGGGCGCGACCGGTTTGGTCGGCAGTGAAATTTGTCAGCGCCCGCACCTCGTCCGTCCTATCCGGTAAGCTGCACGATACTGCCGTTCTGGTGGACGACGGCACAAACGACGCGCTCCGCAAAAAAGCGACTACGCTTCGTCACTCGGGAGAGCTCCGGATAAGCAACGTGAATGTGAGTCAAGCAAGAGGCATGAACACTCACTGGTATTCTTCTCTCAAGTGGGTGGTTCAACTGGGAACAGGCAGCGATCTGAAGGGCCAATCGCAATAGATTCAGTAACGCCAGCGCAGTGATCGCGTCACACCTAATTGTTGAACACGGGCGTGATGGCGGGGCATCGAGCCGTCGCGTTGAGGCGTCATCACAAGAATCCACGTCTAAAGAGTTGACAGGAAATCCGGGCCGGGCGCGGCACGTTAATGGTTGGGGACCTGCCGTGGTGTAGATTTCACTGAGAGCCTTAAGAACTGCGATTCTGTGGGAGGGAGCTTCGTTTGTCAGGGGAGAAGAGATCCAGAGCAGCGAATTGGCTATTAGGCGGCGAGTCTTTAGGGGCACACGGAAGCGAAGGGCCAAAGCCGTATGCCTGGTATCGCGTTATATGGCTGACGGGAGTCGACTACTTCTCGACTCTGGGGTATCAGCCGGGCATCGCGCTACTCGCGGCTGGGGCGTTGTCGCCGCTGGCTACGGCAATCCTGATTGTGGTGACGCTGCTGTGCGCGCTGCCGATTTATGCGCAGGTAGCTGGACGATCGTACGTGGGGCAGGGCTCCATCGCGATGCTCGAGAGTATCCTGCCGGGATGGTGGGGCCGGCTGCTGGTGCTGGTGCTGCTCGGATTTGCCGCAACCGATTTCGTCATCACCATGACGCTGTCGGCAGCCGACGCGGCGACGCACGCCACGCAGAATCCGTACCTGCATCCCTTTGTCGGCGACGCTCACCTGGGCCTCACACTAATTCTTCTCGCGCTGCTGGCGGCCGTTTTCCTGAAGGGATTTGCGGAAGCGATCGACCTGGCCACCGCGGTCTGCATTCCGTACCTTCTATTGAACGTGGTGGTGCTGCTTCGTACAGGCTATGAAGCGCTGTCGCACCCGACGATGCTGGACGCCTGGCATGCGGCGCTGGGTCGACGGGGCGATTCGACGCAGTTGATGATTGCCGCGGCACTGCTGTTTCCGCGACTGGCCCTGGGCTTGAGCGGCTTCGAGACAGGCGTTTCCGTGATGCCGTTGATCAAAGGCGACTCTGCTGATGCTGATAAGCCGTGCCCCGAAGGCCGCATCCGGAACACACGCAAACTGCTCGCCACAGCCGCTCTGATCATGAGTGTCCTGCTGATGGCGTCGAGCTTTGTGTCGACTCTGTTGGTGCCCGAAGAAGCGTTTCGCGACGGAGGGGCGGCGAGTGGTCGTGTCCTCGCTTACCTGGCGCATGCGTACCTGGGAAACCTATTCGGCTCGATTTACGACATCGCGACGATTCTGATCCTCTGGTTCGCCGGTGCCTCTGCAATGGCCGGCCTGTTGCATCTAGTGCCCCGTTATCTGCCCCGCGTTGGACTGGCCCCGCAGTGGGTGGCGTACGCGCGGCCGCTCGTCCTCGTTCTATTCGGCTTCGATGTCGTGATCACGCTGATCTTCAAAGCGAACGTTGAGGCGCAGGGCGGAGCCTACGCAACCGGCGTGTTGGTGCTGATGACATCGGCGGCAGTGGCGGCAACCATCTCGCTCTGGCGCGAACGGCGGCGGTTGATGTCGGCCTATTGCGCTTTCGTCGTGCTGGTGTTCCTCTACACTACTTCGGACAACATCGTGGAACGGCCTGATGGACTCATCATCGCGCTGTGTTTCATTCTCTTTATCGTTTTGCTGAGTGTAGCCAGCCGCTTCTGGCGTGCGACGGAATTGCGCGTGGAGGGTCATCAGTTCTGCGATCCGGAATCGGAGCGCCTCTGGAATCAGTTGGCACTCCAGCGTGTGAACCTCGTTCCGGTGCGCAGTCTCACTCCTGAGGTGACCGCCAAACGTGCGGAAACGTTGAATCATTTCTACAAGCTCGAAGGCCCGCTCGCTTTTGTAAATGTGAATCTGCTCGACAATCGCAGCGAGTTTCTATCGCCGATTGAGATCGCGGTCACCGAGGAGCGCGGGCAGTACCTCATTCAAGCTTCGCAATCGGTGGCGATCGCCAACGCGATCTCCTATCTCGCGGAGTTGCTGAACCCGCACGGTGTGTTTATCGGAATGAGCGGGCAGGGGCTGATGAAGCAGTCGTTCCGGTACTTCCTATTGGGAGAGGGCGAGACAGGTCTGATGGTGTACACGATCCTGCAGCAGTATTATGAGGCGGGTTCGGGCGATGGAGATAAGCCCTGTTTATTTTTGCTCAATGACTAAGGCGAGCTGTTTCACGGCTTGAATTTAGCTTTCATCTTTACCAGGAAGGTATCCAGATCTTTGCCGGGCTCTTGTTCGAACTGCTCGTCCAGCAATTCGCAGGACGAAAGGCGATCGAGGCGAAAGTTACCGAAGTCCTTCGCGACTCACACCAAGTTGAGTGGTTTGGTGATGCGAGTATCATGCGCTGGGGTCCTGACAGCGTGATGTCAGGAGTGTTTTGTAGCTTCACGGCGCGGGAGCCCTTGGTACTCCAGCTAGATGCGACCGAATTTCGCTACAGCTTCCTTGATCGACCTGAACTTCTCGATGAAGGGAATCATTCGGTGCTCGGTATCGTCGAGTTCCTGCGCCTTCTTGAGGATCGCCTGGGCGTTGGCGCGGGGGACGACGGCAACGCCGTCCTCGTCGGCAACGATGATGTCGTTTGGATTTACCGTAACGCCGGCGCATTTCACCGGAACGTTCATGCCGTCGAAGCGGTAGTGATTAATTGATGTCGACGGCACGATGCCGCGGCTGAAGACTGGGAATTGGAGCCGGCGAATCTGCGGAGTGTCGCGGACGCCGCCGTCGATAATGGCGCCGGCTAATCCGCGGAACTTCATCGCCGTTCCCATCAATCCGCCAATGCCCGCGATGTCGAGGCCGTCCTCCACCTGCATGACGTAAACGCTGCCCGGGGGCGCGGTGTCGATTGCGTCGAGCATCCCCTGGCTGGCCGCGCCGCCCTCTTTGTGCTCCACCTTCTTCATCTGCACGGTGACCGCGGGCCCGGCAAACTTGGCCGGAAACAGCGGACGCATGTCGTGACTCATGTACGACTTGGTGCCATACAACTGCTCGATGGCGTCGGCGACAGACGCCACCTCCACCAGGCGGAAGCCCTCGATGAGCGGGTCGGAGGCAGGCTGCGCCCACAGGGCCAGTGTGAGGATTGCGAGCAGGGCTATGGAAGGGAGGAGAATGATTCGCATGATCGCTGTCATCTTATCGCGGTCACGCGAGGGGACAATCAGCGGGTGAGGATCTTCTCGAAGAAGTCGATGGCGCGGGCATCCTTGGACTGGCCGAGCCAGAACATCGCCTGCTTCCGAACTTCGGCGTTGCGATTACCTTGAGCCAGTTCAATCAGCTTCGGGACGCCTTCACCGGCGGGCAGGCGGGTGAGCGCGAAGACGGCCTGCTTCTTCACTTCGGTTTCAGGATCTTTATCGATGGCGCGCTGGATCTCTTCGTTGGCGATACTGCGCTGCGCGGTGGAAGCGAGCCAGAACAATGACTTGCCGCGGGTGTGCGCGTTTGAGCTATCGCGCGCCAGTTTGATGAGCGCCTGGGCAGCGGCCGGGTCGCGATGCATGGAGATGGCGTGCAGGGCGGAGTCCTGCGACATATTGGCGAAGCCGGTGAGGATCGCGATGCTCTCGGCGGGAGTGACCTGGAGCTTTTCGAGGGGCAATCCGCCGGTGTCGATCTCACATTCCTCGGTGGCCACGCGGATCTTCTGGACGGCACGGTGCTCGACGCGATAGAGCACCGTAAGTTCACGCGCGCCCTCGAGCATCAGTTTGCGCTGCTCATTCCAGTTGCACATCTGGTGCTGACCGGCAATCACAGGAACGACGTAGGAGAACCACGCCGGCCCCTCTGTGGCGGCCACGCGATCGGCGAAACTCTGAGCGCCAGCCGTCGCGGCCGCCAGGGTGATTAGAGCAAGCGTCCGGATCATTTCAGGATCTCCATCATGTAGTCGGTGGCTTCTTTGTCCTTCATCATGGACAGGCGCTCGACGAGTTCGCGCTTCAGTTTCGGATCCTGCTCTTTACGTGCCAGATCGATGAGCGACTTAGTGCCGTGCTGCATGAACAGGGCATTGATGACGGCTTGCTTGGCGACGGTATCGCCGCTGTACAACGAAGCCAGCAACTCGGCGGTCTTGTCGGAGCGGATCATGCCCATACGCTCGATGGCAGCAGTACGGACGCGAGGTTCCTTTTCCGCACGAGCGATTTCAACCAGCTTGTCGACGTTCTTAGACATCATCAGCGAGTTGATGATGGCCTCTTTCACTTGAATGGAAGCGCCCGTAGTGTATAACTGGGCCACTTCCGCTTGACCGCCGCTAATGCCGAGATACTCGATGGCTTTTACTTGTAGGTCAGGATTGCCGCCGCCCTTGGCGATGTTCATGATGACTTCGCGTGACTTGCCGGTGCGATTCTGCGCGAGGACGAACAGGGCGCGCTCCTTGATTTTCGGCGCAAGCTTTGGATCGCCCAGTACTTTCTCGATGAGGGGGAGAGCGCGTTCGGGGTCTGAACGCATCAGCCCATTGAGAGCGAGCAGTTTCAGGTCTTCGTCGGACTGGGACTCGGGTGATACGGCCTGGCCCGAACCCTGCTGGACCTCGAGGCGCAGAGCCTTGGCGTCATTGAGCCACGCGCTACCAGCGTGCTCGCGTTCAAGCGCATCGAGAGACGCGAGCGCTTCGGTCCGCTTGCCAAGCTTGTTCAGCGCGTACGCTTTCCAGTAAAGAGCGCCGTCGGTGCGCGACTCCTTATTGGAGATGACGGCGTCGAACGATTCAACAGCTTCTTCATAGCGGCGCTCGTCCAAGGCGCGTGTGCCGCGCCGGTAGCGTCCGTCGGACCAATCCGAGCGGCCCAGGCCCGCTTTGGCAGCCTGGAGTGCGAGGCCCATGCTGGAGCTCGAACTGAAGCTGACGCCGTTACTTGAACCGAAGCCGTAGGCGGCAGGTGGGACTGGCGGCACCGGAGCAACCGGGGCTACGGGTTGCGCGGCGGCAGCGGCCGCAAGGAGCGTCCCAATAGTAAGAAACTTCATATCGTCTTATCCTTTTCTTGAATGCGGTTTTGAAAAACTCGTACCTTGAACATGAGCCCCTGGTCTTCGATGCGGCGCTTCAATTCCTCGAACTGCTGGCCTGAGACCGAAGAAGGAGTGTGGGTAATTTCGATGAGCACGCGCTCGAGATCGTCGAGCAGCGATGCCGTTGCGCGATCGCCGGCGCTGTCGGCCGAAGTGCGGTAAAGGCGATTGTTATCCACCAGATCCTCGGCGATTTTCTGCTCGTAGCTGATGTCCAATTGTCCCTTTCCGGGATCGCCGGCATTGACGATTTCAGCGAGCACCATCTGGCTGCGGTCGAGATGATCGCCGACTGCCACCAGCAGCGTCCGGTTTGCCTGGCTGGCCAGAGGCGACATCACTGGCCGTTGCATGGAGCGTCCAATGAGGAATGCACCGATGACAAGCGCCGCTGCCATGGCCCATTTTGGGACTGCCCACCAGAACGAGCGTCGTGGTCGCGCGGGGAGTTTTGGCGCCACCCGTTTCCAGATGATGCTGGCGTAATCCTCGGGCCGCTCGGGAACGGGAAGAGAGTCGACGGCGTTCAGTGTACGCTGCAGCGACTGGTAGTCGTGGCGGCAGGCTTCGCACTCGCGCAAGTGAACGGCGACATCGTCACGTTCGCCGTAATAGAACAGGACCAAGTCCTCCTGGGGAGGGTGCATCATACAACAGGCTCCAGTGCGCGGCGCAGTTTCTGCACCGCGCGAAAAATTGCGTGCTTGGCGGCATTGCCCCCGACACCGAGGGCAGTACTGATCTCGTCGATGGACAGGCCTTCGAAATGCCGCAGTACGAAGGCGGTGCGCTCCTGTCCGCTCAATTCTTCCATCGCTTCGGCGACCTTCTTCTGCACCTGGCTCGAAAACACCATGCGGTCCGGTTCGGGATCGTTAGTGGCGAGCGTCTCAGGGACCTCCACCGGCTGACGGACTTTACGGGAGCGGATGAGGTCGACCGAGCAGTTGGAGGCGATGCGGTACAGCCACGTCGAGAAGCTCGATCGCGACTCATACCGGTTGAGCTGTTTATACGCCCTCAAGAAAGTCTCCTGCACGATGTCCTCCGCGTCCGATTCATTGCCGGTCATTCGATAGGCCAGACGGAAGACACTGCGGCTATGGCGTTCCACGAGACTGCGGAAACCATCGCTGTCGCCTTGTTTCGCCCTGGCTATTGCCAGTGCGTCGCTATCTTCCATCTGCCCTTTAGACTGGAATGTTAACTTGCGGTTAGCAAGAGGAGGAGTGGCGAGTGATTAGTGGCGAGTGGCGAGTTTTGAAGCCCACTTCGCCCCTCAGCCTCTTACAGCCCTGGGATGCGTTTTCTCAGGGCTGGGGATTGGCGTTCGCTTACGGTGAACTCGGTGTTGTCGGGGTCGCTCATTACTAACAGGAAGCTGCTCTTGAAATAAGGTCGGATTTCCCGTATCTTCGCCATGTTCACCAGTACCTCGCGGCGGGCGCGGAAGAACTGCTCGTGGGGGAGGCTTTGCTCCAACTCGTTGAGGGAGTGGTTCACCCAGAACGAGTCGGCTGGAGTCTTGGCGCGGACGATGGATGCGTCGACTTGAAACCAGAGGATCTGGTCGGGGGGCACGAGCAGCATCCGATCCAGCTTGCGGCAAACAATCTGCTTCAGCACCTTGGGCTCGCCGGCGGCCGCCTTGAGTAGATTAGCTTGCTCGACGGTGCGGAGGTTTGAGGCGTCATGGAGGCGAAGAGCGCGCTCCACCACCTGCGCCAGGCGTTCGGGTTCGACGGGCTTCAGGAGGTAGGCTAGGGCGTTGGCGTCGAAGGCGGCTAGAGCGTGTTCGTCGTAGCCGGTGACGAAGATCACGAGCGGGATCTTCTTGGGGTCTTGTATGGAGCGCAGGACGTCGAAGCCGCTCATGCCGGGCAATTCGATGTCGAGGAAGACTAAGTCGGGACGCAGGGATTCGATGGCGCTGACAGCCTGGAGGCCGTCCTCGGCTTCGCCTGCGATGTCGATCTGGGGGTATACGGCGAGCAGGCGCTTCAGCCGTGAGCGCGCGGCCAACTCATCATCGATTACAAGTGCTCTCATGACGTCATGCAAGGCTGGCTGCGAGGCAGCCAGAGAACGGCACGGCTGCCGCCCGAAGGTCGCGGTTCGAGACGCACACCAGCTTGGCCCTGATAGAGGGTTCGCAGCCGGTCGGCCACATTGCTGAGTCCAATTCCGCCGCCATTTCCGTTCTTCGATTCGAGGGAATGAGAGGTGCCGACGCCATCGTCCTCCACCGTCAGTTGTATATGCCCGTCTAGCGCGGCCGCGGTGATCCACAAGCGTCCGCCTCCGGGCTTGGGGCTAAGGCCATGCTTGATGGCGTTCTCCACCAGGGGCTGGAGGATGAGCGCGGGAATCGACTCATGTGCAACGTCGCCGGCGATGTCGATGTTTACGCTCAGCCGGCTGCCGAAGCGGGCTTCTTCTATGTCCAGGTAGGTGCGGAGAAATTCCACTTCTTCGCGGATCGAAGTCTGCGGTCGAGTGGAGTGGGTAAGCAGATGGCGGAAGACGCGTGCAAGCCGGAGGGTCATCAGCTCGGCGCGCGGTGGGTCGGTGACAATCAGGTCGGCGATGGTGTTGAGCGAATTAAAGAGGAAATGCGGATTAATCTGGGCGCGGAGGGCCCGCAACTCGGCCTCGGTAACCTGGCGCTGGAGCACAGCTTCTCGACTGAGGCGGTCCACCCGATCATGTTCGATGCGGAGAGCGTCGAGGCGGCTACCGCAATGCGCGGCGAGTGAACGGAGAAACGTAATTTCCTGAGTAACGAGGCCGGGGCGGCTCCAACCGGTGGCGATGGCGAGGACATGGGTGGTCTTGCCGGCGCTATTGACGGGCAGCAGGAGGTCGCAGGGGAAGGGGAGGTCCTTCTGAGCGCCGTGGCATGGCAGGAGTTCGACGATTTCCCCGGCGGCGAGGGAGGCGCGCAGGGGATTGACAGAATCACTCGACAGCAGGAGCAGGCGGGAGTCGTGGAGTTGGAGTGTGTCTCGGGCGCTGAGTTCGATGGCGTGGGCGAGTTCCTTCTCGGAATTGATGAAGGGCATGCGATCGCCGATGATGCCGGCTGCTGCGCGCAGGCCCTTGGTATGGAAGATGGTGCGGTTCACGGCGGTGGCGAGTCGTTTGTCGAGCCAGCGGAAGGCAATCAGCAGAAAGGCAGCGGTGAGGCCGCTGGCAAAGAGTTCAGCTGCCTGGGGGATAGCGGACCGGGTGACCATTTGTTCGACGAGGTTGGTGTGGGGGATGGCGACAAGCGCCAGGGCAAAACCGGCGGCGAGAGCGATGCGAACGCAATAACGGATGGCGATGTCGGCATAGCGGAATCGCGCGAACAGAAAAAACGCGCCGATGACGGCGAGCAGAACGGCCTGGGAGGCAAAGGTGAAGAGCGCAGCGGAGGCCATTGGAGAGACGTTAGCGTTTTCGGCAACGGCGACTGCCGCGGAGCCAGCCAGGACGGCGGCGAGGATAAGAAGAGCCGAGACGCGGATGGTCCGCGAGTTCATTTGTCCGCGGAGCAGGAGGATGGCTCCGGAGACGAGAAAGAGGGAAGCGCAATAGGAGGTGTAGCGCTTCATGCTGAACGCGAGATCGCCTGACGCGGCGCCGGTCCAGAGAAACAAGGTAATAACAAGCGCACTGATTGATGTGAGCCCGATGAGGATGCGAGCGCCCTGCGTCTGGCGGCGGTTAATCGCGAAGCGGCTCCAGATCACGAGCATGGGTATGGAAAAGGCGGCGGCGCCAGTGAACTGGAAGGCAAGAGCGAAGAGCGCTGGGCGGCAAATCTCGGGCCCGTACATGATGTGGATGACGGCGTGAGTGAGTCCGCCGAGGTTCCAGATGACGGCGCAGACCGCCAGGGCGATACCGGCGCGGCCGCTGCCCGGCAGTCGCCGGGCGCGTAGAACGAGGAACAGCAGACATGCAGCGATCGCCAATCCGGCGGTGTAGCCGATGAGATCTCCCACCAGCAGGGGGTTGGAGAAAATTGGGGTCACGTTCCATCAAGGATAGCCGGGGACGCGGGGACGGTCCAGTGGATTGCCGCGAGCGCGGAGAAAGGGCCGTTCTGCGCGGACGCAAATCGTGCAGTCGCGGAGGAGGCGGCGTAAGCGCGTTTTGCGCACCGGGGCGCTCAACGGTCATTTTCCGCGTTGGCGAGTTTCCGCTCGCGAATATGGAGGCATCGGGCCCAGTATTGCGGCATGAAGACGCTCCTCTATCTCTCGATCGTCATCCTTCCTTTGTGGAGTCAGACGCCTGACCAGAACTGGCTCGGCTTGATGCAGGGCGGCCGAAGTTTGAGGGCATCAGGTCAGTACAGCAGGTCAATTGAACGCTTTATTGAGGCTGTGGGCTTAGCCGACATGGTAGATGCGAGTGGGCGGGCGAAGCTGCTGGCGACCACCGCTTTAGCGGGCGCGTACGCTGACAGCGGCGAGACGTTCAACGCCTCGAAAGCTTACGCGCGAGCACTCACGACAGCGCAATCGAGTTGGGGACGGGAGTCCCGGGAGTACGCGATCGTCGAAGGGAGTCTCGGCGGACTGTACCTGGAGCAGGGTGAGTTGACACGCGCGGAGCCTCTGCTGCGAGAGGCGCTGCGGACGCTGCTTCAGCTTGGGGTGGCGACTGGGGACGAAGCGATGGTCCGGCAGCAGATTGCGCTCGGCCAGTTGCTGACGATGCAAGGGAAGTACGGGCAGGCCGCGATCCCGCTGGCGGAGGCGGCGGCTTCTCGGGATGCCGAACTGCGGCTGACCGCGATGAATGCGCTCGGGGTGGTGCGATTGCGAGAACGGCGGGTGCCGGAGGCAATGGAGTTATTTGAGGCGGGGTTAGGCACTGCCAGGGAGTTGGAGGGCGGAGGCGTCTTCGCAATCCGGCTGCTGACGAACCTGGCTGACGCGGAATTGACGGTGGGACGGACTACGGATGCCGCTAAAGCATACCGCGAGGCGGTGGCGATTGACGAGAAACGGGGTGTGGAGGATCAGGCGCGAGGAACGCTGCTCAAGCAGTACGCCGAGCTATTGAGGAAGTCGGGGCACTGCGCGGAATCGCGGTCATACCGGGCGCAATCGCAGCGGGTGCTGCAGTCGGCCGCGCGGGCGTCGGGCACGGGCTCTCAAGTGGATCTGTCGGCAATGATGAGGAACGTCCGCTAATATCGAAGAATGCTCACACTGGTGGTCATGGTGGCCCTGGCGGCCGCGTCTCCGGCGACTGCTGGAGCTGAGTTCGACCACTCCCATTGGGATCACGTCCTCAAGCGTTTTGTGAGCGAGCGCGGTGAGGTGGATTACGCCGCCCTTCGCCGGGATCCCGCAGAGATGCAGGCGTATTTGGCGGAAGTTTCGGCGTCGAGCCCGGTAAACAAGCCGCAGTTGTTTCCAACACGCGCCCACGTGATCGCCTATTGGATTAACGCCTACAACGCCTTTGTAACGTGGGGCGTGGCGCAGAGATATCCGGTAAAGAGCGTTCGCGATATCGGGTTAGTGTCTGGCTTCTTTCGGATCAAGGCCTTCACCGCTGGCGGCGTGTCCATGAGTCCCGACAACGTGGAGCACGATACGCTGCGCCTGGATTTTCATGAGCCGCGGATTCATTTTGCGATCGTGTGTGCCTCTCTGGGATGTCCGTTTCTGTCAAGGGATGCTTACCTCGGTGCGACGCTAGAGAGCCAACTGGACGCGGCGGCGAAGAGGTTCGTCAATGAAGATCGCAACGTTGCTATCGACCTCCATCAGAAGTCCATCACACTGTCGAAGATCTTTGAGTGGTACAGCGGTGACTTCGGCGGTAACGAGGGCGTCCGGCGCTTTATCCTGAGCCACACTGCGGACGACAAAAGGCGCGCTGTCGAAGTGCTGAAGGATCCGGTAATCCGGTATCGCGACTACGACTGGGGTATTAATGATCCTGGGTCGAGAAAATAATCAGAAGATGAGTTTTTTCAGGATTTCGCGCACGTAAGCCTGAGTTTCCGAATTCTCGGGAATGCCGTTGGCTTTGTCCACCGTGGAAGGACCTGAATTGTAGGCGGCGAGTGTCAGGCTGAGATCGTTGTTGTATTTCGCCATCAACTGCTTGAGGAACTTGGCGCCGGCGTTCACGTTCTGTTCCGGATCAAACGAGTCCTTAACGCCCAGTTCCAGGGCGGTCGCGGGCATCAACTGCATCAATCCCTCCGCGCCTTTTACCGAAACTGCGCAGGGTCGGAACGCACTTTCACGTTGAATCACTTCGCGAATCAGGTCTGGTTTGAGACCTTCGCGGGATGCCGCCTGCGTTACTAATTCGTCGACTCGCTGCTTGGGCAGAGGATCGCAGCTGGCCGGGAGCATCTGCACAGGCTTAGGCCAGGCGACTGTAAAGAATGCGGATGACGGCGCGGCAACCGCCGCAATCGGAACCGCGTTTGTCATCTGGACACGAATGGAATCGCGCTGCTTCTGGATGGACGCCTCCATCGCAGACCGTATGGCGTCTGACTGAGCAAACACAACGATCGGGAGCAGCCCCAGAGCAAGTACTCTCACAAGTGTAGATCGGCCGTGAGCCGGAGAAGCTGCAGGGAATATTCCCGGTTCATTCGCCCATTACTCGTGGAATATCAGCTGACAGGTGCGCTCGAGGTAACCATCTGTCATTCCAGCGATATAGTCGCAAACGACGCGGTGTAACTCGCCGGGTGACGACTCGTCCAGATATCCAGCGGGGAGGGCTTCAGGATGTTGCATCAAGTATGCGAAAAGGTGAGCGATCTGGCCGGTAGAAACACTTCGTTCGGCTGCAACCATTCCTGAACTGTATACTTCACGGCGTAGGATGGACTTCAACTGAGCGCTGGCCGCTGCCGTTTCAGGTGTATAGCGAGCGATACGGGTGGGGTGATGGCGAACGTCGTCGACATTCTGTAGGTCTTTGGCGGCGTCGACGGTGGCGGTAAGAAGGCCGGTGCAGAACCAGTCGACGAGGGAGCGGACAACCTCGTCGAGTTGGACACGCTCGGATGCGCCAGGGTATTGATTCTGGACAATCAGGTAGAACTTCTCGAATGCCGGCACCTCAGCGCACATTCTGCTGGCGTTGATGAGGCCGGCTGACATTGCATCATCGAGATCTGCGGTGTTGTAGGCGATTTCGTCGCATAGGTCGATGATTTGGGCTTCCAGGGGAGGGCGAAGTCCGGGAAGTAGCTCGTCGAGTTCGGGGCTCTCGCCGGGGAGGATGTCATGGGAGTGCTTGACGATACCCTCGCGGACCTCGAAGGTCAGATTCAGACCTGGAAAACGTGGGTAGCGATGCTCGAAACGGTCGACGATGCGGAGCGCGTGGATGTTGTGATCGAAACGATCGCCGTAGCCGCGCATGATCTTATCCAACTGCTGCTCGCCGGCATGAGAGAACGGGGGATGTCCGATGTCGTGGACCAACGCGAGCGCCTCGGTGAGGCTTTCATTGAGGCCGAGCGCACTAGCGACGGTTCGCGCCACCTGTGTGACTTCGATGGTATGAGTGAGGCGATTGCGGAAGTGGTCGGAGTAGCCGGTAGGGAAGACCTGGGTCTTATTCTCGAGGCGCCGGAAAGCGCGGGCATGAACGATGCGTGCGCGATCGCGCTGAAAGTCGTCTCGGTAAGGGTGTGGAAGTTCGGGATAGCGCCGGCCGGCAGACTGCCTGACATCAAACCGCAGGCGGGATAGCATCGGGCCGGTTACTTCTGCGGAATTTCGGCCAAAGCGGTCAGGGCTGCCTTGCTAATGGCACTACGCTCTGAACGGAGCGGATCGAGCAGTTTGCGGGCCTCGACGGGATTGCTGGTGGCGAGGTACTGTCCCAGCGCGATGGTAGCTTCTTCCTTGGAAACGAAAACCGTGGGATTAGCCATGACGTCGCGCAACAGTTTCTCGCCGTCTGCCATCTTGTTTTGAGATTTATAAATGGGGGCGAGTGCCAACTTGGCGAGCGATGCGTAGTCGGCAGGTCCATTATCGGCTACTTCCTTGAAGTTCTTTTCAGCGCCGGCCATGTCGCCCTTATCGGCGAGGCTGGTGCCGAGGAAGAACCGGGCTACCGAACCCTGGGCGGTTCCAGAGTAGGTGGTGGCGACGTCGGTGAGAGCCTTGACGACAGCCTTGTCCTTCTCGTCCTGGGTGGCGAAGTTTGGCGCGATTTCGCTGGTCGGCGCGCCGGCGCCCACCTGGGCATCCTGGATGCGCAGCGCGGATCGCAGGGCGTCTTCGCGGACCCCGCCTCGATACTGCATGAAGAAGTAAACCGCGGCGATAACGACGATCAACGCGACGGCGGCACCGCCGTACTTCGTCACCTGCTGCTTGTGTTCGGAAACGTATTCGACGCCGTGCTCGACTTCGAGCGCAAACTTGTCCGTCTTCAGATCTTTTCGGGTGAGCCTGTCCACTGGAACCTCAGGAGGAAAACTTCAGTGTACCACGGGTCTAAGAAGTAGTGAGGCGCTCGAGCGCCGTTTTGAGCTCGGCGTAGGACATCTGGCCGGGATGGTAAAGCCGCACAATCCCTTTGCTGTCAATCAGTACCACGGTGGGCGTGGTGCTTGCGCCGTAGGCTTTGAAGGCTTGCTCGCTAAGTGGGACTGGCATGGTGGCGAGGTCGGCATAGTAACGTTTGCGCACTTCGTCAATGTAGGCGGTCTCGGCGGCTGTGGGCGCATCCTCACCCTTGGCTACGTAGCCGTAGAGCTGGGTGGGGCCGACGAGATGAAAGCGTCCCGCGTACTCGTGGGAGAGCCGGGCGATGGATTCCTGCATCGCTTTACAGTCGCCACACCAGTGAGCCCAGAAGAAGAGCATGACGGGCTTGCCGCGGAGGGCGGAGAGCGGTTGGGGCTTGGGTCCCAGGAACTGAGTGACGTCGATGGCGGGTGCCGGCTTGCCTTCAAGCGACAAGAGATTCAGGTTCTTTTGGAGACGCGTGCGGATCGAGGTCGCGCCGAATTTGCGAATTTGTTCGTTCAGGTAGGTGATGGCTGGTCCACGGTCGCCCTGCCTGGCGAGGAGTTGGGCCTGGACTTCGATGGCGGCGCCCAGAGCGATGGGGAGTTGGGGTTCGGCGTCGAGTTTGCGTGAGGCAAGTTGGGCAATGGCGAGGTCGTAGGTGGCATTGGCGTTGGCTTGAGCCTTGGCGTTCTGCCCGGACTCGAGCGCGGCGCGTCCGAGCCAGGACTGAGCGAGGATGAGTTCGGGTGACACGCCGTGCTGCTTTCGGTAGTCCTGGACGAGCTGTTCGGCGAGGGCGAGGTTATTGACGGAGAGAGCTTTGCGGACGTCGCCGACGATCGCCGCAGAGGCGGGGATGGCTGCCATCAGGAGGAATGCCGACAGTCGGAGGTACACAGCATCTAGGATAGCGTGCGACGGCGACGGAGGAGTTGGCGAGTCGTCTAGTATTGGGTAAGAGCAAATCTAGCCTTGGCTTACGTGCCATTCAACGACGACAAACAATCGGTCTCTGACACCGATTAAATAAACAATCGGTCTCTGACACCGATTAAATGAGGGTGCGGCCGCCGTCGACTACTAGTGCCTGGCCGGTGATGTAGCTGCCTTTGTCGCTTGCCAGGAGCAGTGCGACATCGGCGATCTCCTGGGGTTGGCCGAGGTGCTTGACTGGCTGAGCCTTCATCGCCCCCTCCAGCTTGGAATCTTCTTTCCAGTAGTATTCGCTGAGTACCGTCTGGATCAGCCCCGGAGCGATCGCGTTCACACGCACGCCCTTCGATCCCAACTCAATGGCGTACGACTTCGTCATCATGATCAGCGCCGCCTTCGTCATGCTGTAGAGCATGCCGTGGTACTGCGGCCGGAGCCCGGCAATCGACGCGATGTTGATGATCGACCCCCACCCGCGCTCGCACATTCCAGGCGCGACCGCCTGCATCAGCCGGAACGCGCTTTTCAAATTCACGTCGACCATCTTGTCGAACTTGCCTTCGTCGATGCCGAGAACCGGTTCCTGCGCAATATTGGTTGCGGCATTGTTCACCAGGATGTCGATCTTGCCGAATTGCTGGTTGGTGGTCTCGATGAGTCGCTGAGTGTCCTCCGCGCGTCCGACGTGGCAGACGCACGGGACGATGCGGCCCGGACCGTCCAGCTTCTCAGCGGCCACTTGATCGAGAGTCTCTGCCTTTCTGCCGCAGATGACGACGGTGGCGCCTTCATTGGCGAATGTCTGTGCGATAGCTTTTCCGATACCGCGACTGGCACCTGTGACGATGGCGACGCGGCCGTTCAGAAGAGGTGTGCTCATAGATGTAGGAGATCTTTCGTGTAACGGAAGCTTGTCTCGAGATCCTCGCGCTCACGCTGGGCGGCTTGTTCCTTGGGCACGGGCGGCTGTTGAGGACGGGCATGACCGCGGTCGGCGAGAGCCAGGAAGCGGCTGAACTGCCAGGCGGGAGTGGTGCGATAGCTTTCCCAGAACTTCGGATCGAGAAACGGGTAGGTCCGCGGTCCGGTAACGATGATTTCGAGCGACAGCGCACGACCAGGGCAGAGTTCAGTGTACTTGCGCACATAGTCCTGAATGCCGATGTTGCCGTCGCCCATGCGAACCCACTGGACGGCGGCGCCCTCCGGCACACGCCACACTGCAGTATCGCGGATATGGCTTGTCAGGACGTAGGGATGCAACGTTTCGAGAGTGAGATGAGGATCCTCGATGGCCCACATCGGATTGCCGGAGTCGAGGCATGCGCCGACGAAATCCTTGCCGGACTCCTCGATGAGGCGCTTGAGTTCGCGTCCCTGCATGTCGCCGGCATGATTTTCAATGGCGATTTTGAGCCCCGAATCGACCACGTGGGAGCGCATTCCGCGGAGCACTTTCACGGTGTCGTCGATGCGAGCGTCGATGCCTCCGGGAGTCGCGCGGTCGGCGGCGGTGCCGAGAAAGCAGCGCACGATCGGCGAGCCCACCGTCTTTGCGGCGTGGATCATGCGCGTCAGTTGTTCCTCAGAGGTGCCTTGCTTGGAATCGAAGGCTCCTGAAGTGGGGCAGATGGAGCGCATGCCGAGTTCGACTTCGATGCCGAGCTTAGCGGCGTGTTCCCGTACTTTCCTCAGGTGTTCGTCTTCCAGACTTCCGATGAAGCGAATCTCGGAAAAGTGGACTACCTTGGCGCCGAGTTTGGCGCAATAGTCGAGATTCTCAAAGGCGCTGTAATTCGATGAACGGATGCTGAACAGGTCGACGCCAAGACGGACTGGCGGCAATGCCGCGTGAACTTGGGCGGCCGCGGCAGCCGCGACGAAGGTGCGCCGGGTCATTGAGACATATCATGGCACAGCGACGTCGTTACTCGCGCGAGACTTCAGATACAGGGGGACCAGCCATAAGGTCGAAAGAAGGAGTCCTCCGACAGCAATCCAGATCGTGTTCGTGATCCCGATCTTTTCGGCAAGGAATCCTCCGAGAAGAGCTCCGACCGGCAATACGCCACGGGATGCAAGTTGCATGGCGGCGTTCACGCGGCCCAATGTGTGCTCGGGGGCGAGTTGCTGACGCAACGTAGTTTCGTTGACGAAGTTGACGGCCCAGCCGGAGTCGCCGAAGAGTTGTGCTGTGCCCATGAAGAGCATGGCGTGTGCGGGATAGCTGGCGGCTAGCGGCACCATGCAGTTTGCGAATCCGGCGATTACTGTTGAGCCGAGCATGGCGGGGACTACGCTGAAGCGAGTGGCGATGC
Source organism: Bryobacterales bacterium (assembly GCA_038212445.1). GTDB lineage: Bacteria > Acidobacteriota > Terriglobia > Bryobacterales > Bryobacteraceae > TMP-7. The sequence goes on along the minus strand of JBBQUM010000024.1, from coordinate 84,879 downwards.
GGGCGGACAAATACGCACCGATCAAGCTGCCGACGCCGCCCATCGCGATGGTGACGCCGAGTGTCGACGTGCTCATGTGCAGCACGCGAATCGCGTAGAGCATGTAGAGCGCGAAGAACAGCCCCATCGAGAAGAACATCGTGATGGAGCGCAGGGCGAGCGCGCGCAACAGCGGATGCGCCCAGATTACGCGGGCGCCTTGCAGGGCTTCCTCGCGCAACGATTCGTGCACTTGCGGCCTGGGCGGCGGCTCGGGAGTCCGGATTGCCCACACCGACGCCGCCGAGACGAGGAAAGAGATAGCGTCGACCAGTATCGCGATGGGCGCGGTGAAGCGCTGAATGAGGATGCCGGCGAGACTGGGTCCGAGGATCTCGGCGACCGAGGCGGACATGCCGAGTTTCCGATTGCCTTCGAGCAGATCCTCGCGCGGGACGAGTGCCGGCAGGTACGACTGATAGGCGACGTCGAACTGCACGGTGAGAATTCCTGTGAGCACCGCAATCACCATTAGATGCGTGTAGGTGAGCCATCCCTGCCAGGCAGCGAACGGCAAAGTGGCGAGCAGCAGGGCGCGTCCCAAGTCGGTGGCAATCATCAGTGGACGGCGATGCATGCGGTCAGCGACGACTCCCGCGGCGACGCCGAAGACGAGGACGGACGCGCTGCCCACGGCTGCGAGAATCCCCATCTTCGCCGGGTTGGTGCCGAGCATGAGCACGGCGGTGAGCGGCAGACCTTCGCGTGTGATACGCGAACCGATCTCAGAGATCGTCTGGCCGGTCCACAGCTTGTAGAAGTCGCGGGCGGAGTCTATTTTGGGGCGGGGAGCAGTGATGTGACAGTGTCCCACACATCGGCGGCGATCTCGTCGATGGTGCGGGCGCCGTCAATCAAGCGGAAGCGATTCGGCTCTTCGGCGGCGATGGCGCGGTAGCCCTCGCGCACCTTGCGATAGAAGCCGACTTCCTCTTCGTCAAGGCGCGTTTCCTCGCTCGCATCGTCGCGATTGCGTGCATGGGCGCGGGTGAGCCCGGTAACGGCGTCGATGTCGATGTAGATAGTGAGGTCGGGCACGAGGCCGCGACAGGCAATGCGGTCAACGTCGAGTACGATCTCGGCGCCGAGGCCGCGGCCGACGCCCTGGTAGGCGAGAGTCGAGTCAGTGAAGCGGTCGCTTAGCACGATCTTGCCTTCACCGAGCGCAGGAAGAATCCACTGGTCGACGTTCTGCGCGCGGGCGGCGAACATGAGCAGCATTTCGGCGGTAGGGCAGAGGTCTTGATTGGCGGAGTCGAGCAGGATGCGGCGGATCTGGCGGCCGATAGGTGTGCCGCCGGGCTCGACGTTCTCTACCACGGGCAGTCCCTGGGCGCGCATGCGTTTGGCGAGCAAGCGCAACTGGGTCGACTTGCCGCTGCCGTCGATCCCTTCGAAGGTAATGAATTTGCCGCGGCGGCGGTTAGTCATAGACAAAATGCAGGAGTTTCTTCAGGTCTTCCCAGGCCTCGCGCTTGGCGTTTTGATTGTAGGGGCGCAGCAGATACGACGGATGGTAGGTGACCATCACGGGAATGTCGTGCCACTTGTGCCATTTGCCGCGCATCTTAGTGACGCCTTCCTTGGCGCCGAGCAGTGCCTTGGCGGCGGTGCCTCCGAGCGCGCAAATCGCCTTGGGGCGAATCACCATCAACTGACGGAATAGGAACTGGCCGCAGACTTCCATCTCGTCAGGCTCGGGAGTCCGGTTCTCCGGCGGCCGGCATTTTACGACGTTGCAGATGTAGACCTGGCTGCGCAAGAGCGGGATGCCTTCCTTTGAGGAAGTGCCTTCGATCATCTGCGTAAGCAGTTGCCCTGCGCGGCCAATAAACGGGATGCCCTGCGCGTCTTCATCAGCGCCCGGACCTTCGCCGACAAAGACGATGGGCGCGTGCTCGTCGCCGACGCCGAAGACGATCTTGTTGCGCGCCACATGCAGACGGCATCGCTTGCAGTCGCCGATGTCCTCGATGATGCGAAGCATGGTGTCGTCCTGCGGGGCGAGCGCAGGAAGTTCGATGGCGGCAGCTGCGGCGACGGGCGGCGGAATGATCTTGGGTTTCATGTCTACGGCAGGCTCCAGCGCGGCCGCTACCAGGGTCACCGACTCACGCCGGTAGAGCGTCTTGATTCCAAGATCCCGGTAGAACTCCAGCCGGTCTCTCATTGTGTCGCGTGGATCGCCAGTCGCAATTTAAGGACCTGATCAAGGATCCGATCGGCGATTTCGCGCTTGGAAGCTTTGGCAATGGGGATTGTGTCGCCGGCGCTCGTGACGAGCGTCACTTCATTCTGATCGGACTCAAAGCCGATTCCGTCCTGCGAAACCAGGTTTCCCACGATCATGTCGCAATTCTTCGTGCGCAACTTCCGTCGCGCTTCCTCGAGCATATTCTGGGTTTCGGCGGCGAAGCCGATTAGCAGGCGATCCTCTTTGATGCGCCCGACTTCAGCGAGGATGTCGGGAGTGGGGTCAAGCTCGATGGAGTAGCGCATCGCGGTCTTTTTCACTTTTTGCTTAGGGACATCGGCAACGTGATAGTCGGCGACGGCGGCGGACTTGATGATGATGGTAGACGCGGCGACACGCTTGATAACGGCGTCGCGCATTTCAAGGGCTGTCAAGACACGCACAAGTTCCACGCCCTGCGGCGGCGTGAGGTCTACGGGTCCGGAAACGAGCGTCACTCTAGCGCCACGCGCGGCGGCCGCTGTCGCGAGAGCATACCCCATCTTGCCGCTCGAGCGGTTCGAAATATAGCGGACCGGGTCAATTGGTTCGCGGGTTGGGCCGGCGGTGATTAGCACGGTCTCGCCTTCAAGATCACGGCGCGGGTGAGCGGACTCGAAGACGATTTCCGCAATGCGTTGCGGTTCGGGGAGACGGCCGGGCCCCACCATGCCGCATGCCAGAAAGCCTTCGTCGGGCTGAATCACTACGTGTCCGCGGTCCCGCAGCGTCTTGATGTTCGCTTGTGTGGCGGCGTGATTCCACATATTGGTGTTCATGGCGGGCGCAAGCACCACGGGGCCGGTATAGGCGAGGTAGGCTGTCGAGAGGAAATCGTTGGCGATGCCGTGGGCGAATTTCGCCAGGACGTCGGCGGTAGCGGGCGCGACAACCAAAACGTCGGCGGACTGCGCCACCGCGATGTGCTCAATGGAACTGGCGAGGGTATCGCTATCGTCGGTCCCGGCGAAGAGGGAGGTGATCACCTTCTCACCGGTCAAAGCCGCGAAAGTCAGGGGGCGTATGAATTCCTGGGCGCTGGCAGTCATGACAACTTGCACGGTAAAGCCGCGTTCGATCAGAGCGCGCGCAAGTTCGGCTGACTTATATGCCGCAATACCGCCGGAGACCCCGAGGACCGCCCGCATAGCGCACTACTCGACGGGTGGCGCGTCGCGGTTCGTGTCGGTGTAGTTCACCAAGCCGCGGCGCACTTCTTCCATCGAGGTGACCGTCGGCTTTTTGGAGGTGGTGGGCAGAAAGGAGCGAGCCCCACCCTGCAATTGGCGGGCGCGCTTGGCGGCCACGATGATAAACCGGTAAGTGCTCGACTCCGGATCGTCGGGAATTGCAAACTGTGCGTTTCTTCTCTCAGCCATTGGAAACCTCACTGCTTTCAAAAGTCGCGAGTATGGGGCGGATCTGTTCTTCCACCCGGAGCCGGCGCACCCGCTCTGCTTTGATAATGCTGCAAAGCGTATCGATGCTCTCTTCTACATCGCGGTTGACCAGCACATAATCATACTGATCGTAATTACGAATTTCGTCTGCTGCACCTTGCAGCCGCCGCTGAATCACTTCTTCCTTGGTATCAGACCGCGCCCGGAGACGCAGCTCCAATTCTTCACGGCTGGGTGCAAGGATAAAGATACTAACGGCGTGCGGAATCTTCTCTTTCAATTGTCGCGCACCCTGGACATCGATGTCGAGCACCAGATCACGGCCTTCGCGGCGAGCCAGATCGATCTCGGAGCGGTGGGTGCCGTAGTAGTAGTCGAAAACGCAGGCATATTCAAGAAATTCGTCGTTACCGATCATCTCCTCGAACTTGTTTCGGCTAATGAAATGATAGTCTTCCCCGTCCTTCTCACTGCCGCGGGGCGCGCGGGTGGTGTACGAAATGGAGAACCGCAACCCTTTCTCGTGGTGCATCAGGCCGTTGACAAGGGTTGATTTGCCGGAGCCGGAAGGCGCGGAAATGATAAAAACTGCGCTCATTCGAGGTTCAGGCTCTGCTCGCGTACTTTCTCGATTTCAGCTTTGGCGGACAGCGCGATCTCGGTGATGCGAAGGCCCAACTCGCCGATGCCGGTGGTTTTGGAAAGGATGGTATTCGTTTCGCGGTTCATTTCCTGGAGCAGGAAGTCCATGCGTTTGCCGATTTCGCCGCCGCCGCTGAGAAGATCCCGGAGCTGATCAGAATGGATGCGGAGCCGGGCGATCTCTTCGCTGACATCGCTGCGGTCCACCAACATCGCTACTTCCTGGGCGAGACGCTGCGGGTCGAGCGTATTGCCGCGGATCAATTCGCGAAGACGGTCATTCAGCCGTGTTTGAAACAGGGGGATAGCGCGGGCCCGGATCTCGGCTAATTCCGCGGCAATCGCGCGGACGTTGTCGTTGTGCTCCAGCAGTCCCGCGACGAGTTCGGAGGCTTCGCGCTCACGTTCCAGCCCGAGTGATTCCAAAGCTTCCGTTAAGGCTTCGAGCACGCCTTGGGCGACGAGCGGGTTGAGTTCGCGGTCTGCGGTTTCGCCGAACATTCCCGGCATTCGGAACGCGGCATTCAGGTCGGGCTCAGCCTTGATGGCGAAGCTTTGTGCGGCTTGACGGAACGCCGCCACGTAAGCGTCGAGCAACGTCTTGTTCAAGCCGAGGTCGCCCGTCTCGGCCGGACGCTGCATGGCGATGCGGACCTCGACGTGGCCGCGCACCACTTTACGTCGAATCATGGCGCGCATCTCATTTTCGATGGGGTCGAGCTCAGACGGGCAATGGAAATGCAAGTCGAGGGCGCGATGGTTCACGCTCTTGACACTGAGGACGATTTCGGTGTCGGCGGTGTGCCGGCGGACCCGGGCAAAGCCGGTCATGCTGCGTACACGTGCGGTCTGGGCAGCCGCTTGTGCGCTTTGTGGAGTGGACATTATGGGTTCACCATCGGATCTGCCTCGAGAAACTGCAGGTCGTGCAATCGTTGATAAATTCCGCCGTGAGTCACCAACTCTTCGTGGGTTCCTGTTTCGGTAATGCGTCCGCGTTCGAGGACAACGATTTTATCAGCACGGCGGATCGTGGATAAGCGGTGGGCAATCACGATGACGGTGCGGTTTGCCATTAAGTTGGCTAACGCATGCTGGACGAGCGATTCTGATTCGGAATCAAGATGGGATGTCGCCTCGTCGAGGATGAGGATCGGGGCATTCTTGAGCAGAGCTCGAGCGATGGCGATCCGTTGCCGCTGACCGCCGCTCAACTTTGCGCCGCGCTCACCGATCATGGTGTCGTAGCGCTCGGGCAAATGCTGGATGAACTCCTCGGCCAGAGCGTTTTGAGCCGCGGTTTCAACCTCAGCTTTGGTCGCCGCCGGCCTACCGTAGGCGATGTTGTTGAAGACGGTGTCGTTGAAAAGAAATGTTTCCTGGGCCACGATGGCGATCTTGCGCCGAAGGCTGGCGAGCTTGAGATCGCGAATGTCTTTGCCATCGAACTGGATTCTGCCCGACGACGGATCGTAGAAACGCGGTACCAGGTTTGCAAGCGTGCTCTTGCCGGCGCCGCTCGGGCCCACCAGCGCAACCACCTGTCCGGCCGGAACAGAGAGGTTGATGTCATCGAGCACGAAGCCGTCGGGAACGTTCGGGTAGTGGAAGCGGACGTTCTCGAAAGTGACGCCTTTTTCGAATTTCGCGAGCCGTACGGCGTTGGGCTTTTCCTTAACGCTCTGGTCGCCGTCGAGGTACTCGAAGACTTTCTGTGAAGCGCCCAGCGCCTGCTGGAAGATGTTGTAGATTCCGGTGAGCCGCTTCACGGGCTCGTAGAGCAGCAGCAGTGCGGCGATGAAACTGATGAAAGTCCCGGTGCTCATGGTGCCGGCCTTGATTTGCAGCCGGGCGTAGTAGAGCAGCGCGACGATGGTGACAGCGGCGAAGAATTCGATGAGCGGCGACGACAGCGCCTGTTGGGCCACGTAGCGCATATTGCTGCGCTTCAGCTTGACGCCGGCCGCAAGGAAGCGATTCGACTCAATCTCCTCAGCCGCAAAAGACTTTACGACGTTGTGGCCACTGATGGTTTCCTGGAGAACCTGGTTAACCTCAGCCGCGTAATCCTGTGTGCTGCGCGTTGTGCGCCTGATCCGGCGTCCGATGCGGGCAGTAGGGACAAGGACGAAAGGCAGCACGCTGAGGCTGACTACAGCCAGCTTCCAATCCTTTTGAAGCACAACGCAGAGCAGGCCGAGGACGGTGAACGTTTGACGCATCCAATCGGCCAGAATGTGAGAAGTGGCTACCTGAATTTTTTCGATGTCGTTCATGATCGAAGACATTAGCCGGCCGGTAGAATTGTTTTCGAAGAATTGGGCGTCCTGGCGAAGGACGCGGTCGAAGACCTTCTGACGGAGGTCGGTAACTACCGAGAAGCCGACGTAATTCACCAGGTAGTTGCCGGCGTAGTCGCAAATGCCCTTCATCAGATAGACGAAGACGATGCCGATGGCGACCATGGTCCACACGTTGTGGATCCACGACGGCATGAGCGCGTCGAGGTAGACGGGGTAGTTGAAGACCGGCAGCGTGACCAGCAGGACCGGAGTGTTGGCCGCCTGCGGGTTGAGTACGCGGTCAAACACCGGCCCGATGAGTAAAGCGGTGAGTGCCTGGGCGGCTCCGACGCCGGCCATCAGCACCGTGGCGCCCCCGAGAGTTGCCGAGTAGGGCCGCGAGAGTTTCAGGAGGCGGCCGAGTTCTCTCATGCGCGCACGCCTAAGGTCTGAATGGCGCCCAAAACGTCGTCGATGCTAATCCCGGTGATTTGTGAACGGACGATCTGGACGGATTCAGGAGCCTTCCACGGAGCCCAAACTACAGGATCGGACGCGCCGAACAGTACGACCAGAGGTGTGTTGCAGGCGGCAGCAATGTGCGCCGGGCCGCTGTCATTGCCTAAGAACAGGCTGGCACCCTGGATGAGCGCAATGGAGTCGGCGAGTGGCAACCCGCGGAATGCTTCGACGCCGGGTACCGTGTCAGGATTCTCAGCCGCGCCACAGAGGACGATGGGTTGAATTTGGTTGCGCTCGAGATCCCGGGCCACGGCCAGAAAACGCTCGGCGGGCCAGGTTTTTTCGGGTGTCGATGCAAACGGATGGAGTATGGCGTAGGGGCGGTCGCGTTGGGCTGGCTGCGAGAATAACTGAGCCCTCGGGATGTCCTGGTGGGGCACGCCCAGATAGAACAGGGCCGACGCCAGATGTTCAGCCGTGTGGACCTGGCGGTCGACGCCAAGAATTTCCTGAGCGGTTGGGATTCGCAGGTTGTACGCTGCCTGGGCGCGGTAGTGGGCGAATCCGGCACGGAGACGGGCGTGCGAGGCGAGCGTCAGCGCGATGCTCCTGGTGCCGCCGTGAAAGTTTAGGAGCAGTTCGGGCGCGCTTTTGGCGACGGCCAGGGGGCTGGGCGGCAGCAGGCGATCGATCGTAGGGTTATTTTCAAATACGGCATGGAAGCGAGGTTCGACGACCAGAGACAGCCGTAAATCGGGCCGGTAGGATTTAAGTAACGCGAGGGCGGGCGTGGTGAGGACGCAGTCGCCTAACGAGCGTAATCGCAGGACTGTAACGTGGGCGTCAGTCGCGAGACCCTCGAGTACGCTTTCCATCGCAAGCCGAACTACTCCGCGACCCGTGCCTCGTCGATCAGCATGACGGGGATGTCGTCGCGGATCGGATACACGCGCTTACATTGAACGCACTTCAGACCGTTCTGGTCCTGGAGCAATTCAACGGGCGCTTTGCAAAGAGGACAGACGAGAATTTCGAGCAGATCTTTGCTGACGGCCATTAGAGCCTCTAGTCTAACAGGCCAGGGTCGCCCGGGGGCTTCACCGTGTGTTCTCCTCTGCGCATGGGATGGGCCAAATGTCCTCCTCCACTAACCTTTTCGATGGATTGACTTGCCCCACCGGTAACGATAAAGTGGAGCAGAAACGGCGCTTCCGCCGGACTGGGCTCGCATGCGAATCAAGACGCTCACTGTTTCTGTTCTCGTGGCGGCGTCGTTCGCTCACGCTCAATCGGCCGACGAATTCTTCGAGAAGAAGATACGGCCTGTTCTCGTCACAAAGTGTCAGGGTTGCCACAACGCAAAGCTGAAGACTGCGGGACTTGATCTTTCAACCGCTGCGGGATTCGCGGCCGGGGGGCCGAGCGGTTCACTGCTTGGCGGCGCTGAAAGCCGGCTGCTCAAGGTCATCTCCTACGAATTCGAGTTGAAGATGCCGCCAATGGGCAAGTTGCCTGCGGAGGATCTGCAGAATCTTGCCGCCTGGGTCAAGGTTGGTGCTCCTTGGCCGGGGGCGCCGAAGGACCTTCCTGTTCCTGTTATGGCGGAGTCGAAGCCTAGAGAATGGTCGGCCGAGCAGAAGAGTTTTTGGGCGTTCCAGCCGGTAAAGGCGATAGCGCCGCCCCAAGTGCGGAACGCGGCTTGGGTGCAGTCGCCTGTGGACCGTTTCATCCTCGAGAAGCTGGAGGCGAAGGCGATGCAGCCGGCCGCGCCGGCGTCGCGAGAGGCGTTGATTCGCCGCGCGACGTTCGACCTGACTGGGCTGCCGCCGACTGCTGACGAAGTCCGCAGTTTTTTGAGTGATGATTCGGCAGGAGCTTTCGCGACGGTAGTGGACCGCTTGTTGGCGTCGCCGCGATATGGCGAGCGGTGGGGCCGTCACTGGCTGGACGTGGCGCGTTACGCCGACTCGACGGGGAACGACGAGGACCATCGTTATCCTTATGCATGGCGGTATCGCGATTACGTGATCGACGCGTTCAACAGCGATCTGCCGTTCAATCAGTTTGTCCGCGAGCAATTAGCCGGCGACTTGCTGCCGTCGAGCGACGGCGGGGTGAACCGGCGCGGCATCATTGCGACAGGCTTTCTCTCGCTGGGGCCAAAGGCGCTCGCGCAGCAGGACAAACAGAAGATGCTTTACGACGTTTACGACGAGCAGGTGGACGTCACGTCGAGGGCATTTCTTGGCGTGACCCTAGCATGTGCGCGCTGCCACGATCACAAATTTGATCCACTGAGCACGAAAGACTACTACGCGATGACGGGCGTGTTTGCGAGCACTAAGAGCTTCGCGAACAGCAAGTCAAGTGGCGTGTCTCCAATGCTGTTGACGCCGCTTTGCGACGACTCCGAGTATCGAACCTCCCAGACGTACAAGCGCTGGCTGGCGGCGAAGCAGCGCTCGATCAACGAGGTGTACGATCGCCGGATCGACGAGCGGAATAGTGAACTGGGCAAGCGTCTAGCCGACTGGATGGTGGCTGCGCGACAGGTCTACGTTGACGGGAAGCCGGTGGAGAGAGTGGCTGCGCGAGAGAAGTTGGATGTCCGCGTACTGAGACGCTGGGTGGATTACCTGGAGGCCGGAGCGGCCGGACGTCCCCACCTCGAGGCGTGGGCCAATGCGAATACGAAGACTGCGCGTGCCGTGGCAGTCGACTATCAGACTAAGTACCTCGAGAAGCTGGCGGCTTACGACAAGAAAATCGCCGAGTGGCGTGATCGGGCTACGAAGACGGAAGCCGCGATGAAGTCCGCTCCGGGCAAGCCGTCGGTGGAAGCCGAGGAGGAGCCGTTTTTCACGGATGTGACGTTTGGCGGTCCGTTCGCGGTAGCCGATGCGCGCAAGCGCGAAAACGACGTCGTGAATGTCGATAAGGACAAGGAGCGTCAGCGGAAGCTCGAGGAGAAGATGCGGCGAGAGCGCGAGATGACGGTCCCGCGGGAGGAGTTGTTGACCGACGCCGATCGCGACCGGCTGAGGACGTTGCGTGCCGAATTGGACGAGATGCGGAAGGGTGCTCCGCCCGAGCCGGAGATGGCTGACGCGGTGGCGGAGGGCGCTCAAGTAGAGCAGCATGTCTTTGTGCGCGGCGACTACAACTCGCCGGGGGAGGTTGCGCCAAAGTCTGTGCCGTCGATTCTGACGAAGGCAGGTTCTCCCCAATTTGGACAGGGGAGCGGCCGGCTCGAACTAGCGGAATGGACGGCGCGCGCCGACAATCCGCTGACGGCTCGCGTGTTCGTGAATCGCGTTTGGGAATGGCACTTCGTAGATGGGCTGGTACGAACTCCTGACAATTTTGGACGGATGGGTGAGCGTCCCACGCATCCGGAATTGCTCGACTGGCTGGCTGCTGAGTTCGTGCAACACGGCTGGAGCGTGAAGCAATTGCACCGCACCATCATGCTGTCGAGCGCATACCAGATGTCGAGCGCAGTCACGGAGCAGGCCAGTCAAAAGGACCCGGAGAATCGACTGCTGTCGCACTTCACGCGGCGACGGCTCGAGGTGGAAGAGATCCGGGACGGTCTGCTGGCCGCCGACGGCACCATCGACTACGAGATGGGGGGAAGCCTGCAAAAAGGCTTCGGCACGGACGGTGAGAATAGCGAAGGCCGGCTGAGCCTCAATCCCGAGAAGCTCAGCCGTCGCACAGTCTACATTCCGCTGCGCCGCGCCAATCTGCCGACGTTGCTGAACCTGTTTGATTTCGGCGATGCGACAACCGTGAACGGCAAGCGCGTGATCACCACGGTGGCGCCGCAAGCACTGTTCGCGATGAACAGCGAGTTCGTCGTGGAGCGGGCACGAAACCTGGCGGCGAGGGCTCTGGAGAACGGCGGCCTTGATGATGGCGGTCGTCTGGACAGCATTTATTTGCGCACGTTGAGCCGTCCAGCCACGGCAGTCGAGAAGGACACGGCGCTGACCTACATCAACCATTACCGGCAGAAGTTCGCCGGCAAATCGGAAAGCGAGGCGTGGCAGAGTTTTTGTCGCGCGTTGCTCGGGTCCAACGAGTTTATCTATGTGGACTAAATTCCTACCGCCTCAGGAAAAGCCGATGAGCCGGCGTGCGGCCTTGCGTGCGGCTGGTTGCGGCTTTGGGTTCCTTTCGCTCGCGTCGATGCTGGCGGAAGATGTGCAGGCCGCGGTGGACAATCCGCTGGCGCCGCGCGCGCCGCACTTTCAGCCGCGCGCCAAGCGGGTGATCTTCCTGTTCATGCACGGCGGTCCGTCGAGTGTCGACACATTCGATCCTAAGGAGCGGCTGGAGCGGGACCATGGGAAGCCTCTGCCGTTCAAGCGTCCGCTGGCGTTCTCCGGCGGACCGGCGGGAGCGCTGATGAAGTCGCCCTGGAAGTTCAAGGCGAGCGGGCAGAGCGGCATCCCTGTGAGCGATCTTTTCCCGCACGTGCGCGAGTGCGTCGATGACATGTGCATCATCCGTTCGGTGGTGGGCGAGGGCGTGGACCACGGCGCCGCGCTGCTCCAGACGTTCACTGGGTCGAGCACGTTCACGAGGCCGTCGATGGGGTCGTGGGTGCTGTACGGGTTGGGTACCGAGAATCAGAATCTGCCGGGTTTCATCACGATCAAGCCAACGCTGTCGCATGGGGGCGCGAAGAATTGGAGTTCGGCGTTCCTGCCGGGTGCTTATCAGGGCACGGCGATCGGCAACGCCGGCATGAAGGCTGAAGACATTCAGGGCGAGCCGATCGAGTATTTGCTGAACAAGCGGCTTTCGAACGACGAGCAGCGGTTCGAGCTCGACATGCTGCAGAACATGAATCACAGGCACGCGGAGATGCGGAAGTACGATCCGCAGTTAGAGGCGCGGATTCGCACCTTTGAGCTGGCGTTCAGCATGCAGGCGGAAGCGCCGGCGGTGTTCCAGGTGGAGAAAGAGTCGGAGGCGACTCAGAAGCTGTACGGGCTGGACGATCCGGTGACGCAGGATTTTGGGTGGCAGTGTTTGCTGGCGCGGCGGCTGGCGGAGAACAATGTGCGGTTCATACAGTGCACCCACAGCTATAAGTGGGACCAGCATGGCGAGTTGTTTAAGAAGCACACCGAGAATGCCGCGGAAGTGGACAAGCCGATCGCGGGTTTGCTGAAGGATTTGAAAGCGCGCGGATTGCTGAAGGATACGCTGGTGGTGTGGTCGGGCGAATTCGGCCGCACGCCGGTGTCGCAGGGCTCGGACGGTCGCGACCACAATCCTTATGGGTACACGATCTGGATGGCGGGCGGCGGAGTGAAGCCGGGATTCATTTACGGCGCCACCGACGATATCGGCTATCACGCCGTCGAGGATCGCATGCATTTGCACGATGTGCACGCGACGATTCTGGCGCTACTCGGGCTACAGCACGACCGGCTGACGTATCGCTATAGCGGTCGTGATTTCCGGCTGACGGATGTGGCCGGGGTGGTGCACGAGAAGATGTTGGTCTGACGGAAAAGTGGCCACGGGCGAAGCGCAGGCGAAATTTTTCGCCTACGGACTGCTAGACGGCCAGTTTGCCGTCGTACACCATATCTTTCGGCTTGAACCTTGTCTTCACTTCCATGGGGCCGAACTTGGCTGAGAATTCGATTTCTTTGTCGTCGAGCGTAAGCGGCTCCTCGCTCGGGAAGTGGAAGATGGCGGCTGTGGCTCCTTCTGAACTGCCGACGTCGATGGTTGTCGGGCTGATGGGGGCGCGGCCTTTTACCTTCAACGTGGTCAACGACTTCAGTCGCTGTTTCATTTCGTCGGGATCGAACGCGCTGTCTCGATTTGCGCCGGGGCCACGCCCGAGGCCGCGCAGTCCAAAGATGCCGATTACGTACTCCGGAGCATGGACCGACGGGAGTTCGCGCTTGGTTCTGCGTGCCATTGCCTGCTGAACCGGGAGTGCGCTGATCCAACGGACAGTAGCCGTCATTTGCGGGATTCCGCCGCCCTCAGCCGACTCCATGCTCGAGGCTCCACGGCCGCCGCCGCCACCTCCGCCACCGGCGCCGGGTCCCATTCCGCCGTTTTCAATTCCGCCGCCTTCGCCACCGCCACCACCACCACCACGGCGGCCGCGGCCACCTCCGCCGCCCATGCCGCCGCCACCCATCGAGATGCTGACCTTGTGGCACCAAGGAGAATCGCCGAGCATTTTCTCGATCTGCTTATCGCTCCACTCCTTATAATCGCCGGACCAATTCTCGCCGGCGTGGGCGATTCGCTCGAAAATGGGCAGAGAGGCAAGTGCGGACGCAAAGGCCCGCCGCGACAGATTGCGAGGCATTCCTAAATGCTACTGCATTGCTTTCGCGAGTTCCACCGCTTTTTCGTAAAGCATGCCGGTGTCACTCGAACAGCCAAGAAACCGCATTCCGCGCTCACGCCAGAAACGGGCCAGCGCCAGATTGCGGGTCTGCGTACCGGGTGCGACGCCATGACGAATGCAGGCATCGCGGATGGTCTCCATGGCCGCCACCATGCTCGGATGTTCGAAATTCCCGGCGACGCCGAGGGAGATCGACAGGTCCACCGGACCCACCATCACAGCATCGAGCCCTTTGACGCTGAGCAGTTCGTCCACACGGTCCACCGCTGTCTTGGTCTCAATTTGCAGCACGACCATCGTCTCGCGATTGGTATGCACGCCGACGTCGGCGAGAGTCGCCTTCTCGTAGTTGATCCAGGCGGGCGCGAGGCCGAAGCCGCGAACGCCTTCAGGCGGGAACTTGGTCCAGCTCACGGCCTGCTCGAGCAGTTCGCGCGATTCCACACGCGGGAAGATAACGCCCATGGCGAAATTGTCCAGTGCACGCGCCACCAGGTCGTACTCCATGCTGGCGACGCGAACGACGGGACAGAGTCCGTGGTCGTTGGCGGCGCGGCACATGTCCTGGATGGTCTCGATGCCGAATCCACCGTGCTCACCGTCGATAAACACCCAATCGAACCCAGCGGCGGCGTAGATCCGCAGAACTTCAGGAGAGCGCAGTTGGGCAACGGACGTGCCGATTTGGACGCGACCCTCGGCGAGCGCACGTTTCACTTTATTGACGATCATCGTGGAACCGGAACCACGATATCAGACGACGATTACCTGGTGATCCGGACAGTCGAGCGAGATGCGCTCGTAGACCCGATCGGTAAGGTCGAGGCCGTGTTTGGCCAGGAACGGCAGGATGGTGTAGAGGCGTTCCTGCAAGTGCTTATGCGGGTAAAGCAGGCCTGCGAGAAAGCGCGCCTCTTCTTCGGCGCGCTCACTACGCCGCAGCGTCTCGCGTCCCACCTTATGCTGGACCTTCTGAAGCTGATACTCGATCTTGGCGCGGCCCTTGTCCAGGGCGGCGACGAGCGTGGGATCGAAGTTGTTGAGAGTCCTTGTCAGCCGGTCGAGAGAGGCTTTGGCGTCTGACTGCGTCTCGTCGAACGCCTGACGCACGCTGTCTGGTACGAGCCTCTGGGCGATGACTTCGCGGATACCTTCTTCGCCGGTGTAGATCGCCGGCCAGTCGAGCTTGTAGCGGGTGATGAGCTTCTGGGCCCGTGCGTCAAGAATTGTAAATCCGGCTCGGTGCAGGGCCACCGGCATGCGTCCGAGCAACTCGTCGTATAGGACGCGGGACTGCGCGAGATAGGCGAGTTCCGCAGGACCGCCGGCGTAGGCCACCGTGGGAAACAGGTAGTCCTGCATGACGGGCCGCAGCAAAGCGTTTGGCGACAGGTGTTCGGCGCGTGCGGCTAATTGAGCCGCAGTGAACTTGCCGTCGCGCGACGAAACGTAGTGGCCGTTTTGCATCTTCAGGCCAACCCGCCGGCCGTCCTCGAAGAGGAAGAGTAGGGATGTTTGCGGCTCGATGTGGACTTGCGAGTGGTAACCGGCCGCGGCGAGTTCCTTATCGCGTTCGGCCAGCCGCTGCTTTAGGTCCGGCGCGTTCTCAGCGGCCTTTGCGAGCAGAGGGGCGCCAATCGCTCGAATGTCGCTTGCCAGCGGATCGACGAACAGGAGTCCGTATTTGCCGAGCAGACGCTTCAACAGGTTGTGGAACGCTTTGCCGAACGTTGTCCCGGGTTGGTAGGCCGCTTCGACGTGCGCGAGCACTTCTTCAGCGAACGGAAACCCGCCAATACATTCGCGCAGGCGGTGAAGCGGGACACCCTCGAAGGCGATGTCGCCCACCGGACGCTCGGCGCCGCCGCCTTGCGATGAAGCGTGCAGTGTTACGGGCTGATGACTGCCGTCGAAGGTGGAGACGTGGTCCACTTCGGCGAGATCGTGATCTTCGGTGGCGAGCCAGAATACGGGCACTGCGGGAACGCCGGCGGCGGTTAGCTGTTCAGCGAGACGGGCTGCGGTGAGCGCTTTGTAAATCGTGTACGACGGGCCGGAGAACAGGCCCACCTGCTGTCCGGTGACGACGGCCACGGTGCCGGGCTGCGCCAACCGGTGGAGCGAGGGGGAATCGCCGTTCTGTTTTCGGAGAGCCGCCACGAGAGCGGCGCGACGATCGTCGGGATAATTCAACTCGGCGGCAGCACGTTTGTAGGATTCAGGATAGTGGGGATTATGGGGGTAGAACTGTGCAACGCGATCAAAATGATAGGAAAAATCCTCAAAAAGTTTAGAGGTGTGTGGCAGCGTAGTCTGCCGTATACAGGATGCGTCCATCAGGCACAGTCCACTCAAGGTTAGCAGATGACCTCCAACTGACGAAAGATTCGGCAAAAACGGGTACCCTGAAGGGTGAACTGCGGCACGCAAACATGATGGACGATCAGGAATTCAAAACGAGAGCCGACCAAGCGTTGGAAGAGCTGTATAAAAAGCTTGGGACGGCGGCGGACGAGCACGAGATTGAAGTGGACTTTAACGCGGGTGCGCTGGCCATCGAATTCGAGGAGCCGCCGGCGAAATTCGTCGTTAGTCCTAATTCGCCCGTGCGGCAGATCTGGGTGTCGGCGCTGACGCGCAGCTTTAAGCTGGCGTGGGACCCGGCGAAATCGGCATTCGTGCTGCCTGAAACCGGCCAGAGCCTGAACGAACTGATTGGGTCGGCGATTAGCCAGCACCTGGGTGAGACGGTCACGCTCTAAATGGCGGGCGTCTACATCTCGTTCCCGTTTTGCTCGCAGAAGTGCACCTTTTGTAACTTCGCTTCGGACGTTTTGCCGCGCTCGCTTGAGACGGGTTATCTCGACGCGCTGGAACGCGAAGTGGAGGCGCACAAGTGGCAGTGGGAACCGGAAACACTGTATCTCGGCGGGGGCACGCCGGGCCAGATGGCACCCTCGGCCTTGAAGCGGCTGCTATCAATGCTGCCTGTATCGAAGTGGCTCGAGGCGACCATCGAAGCGGCGCCGGGGATGATCGGCGAGGAGAATGTCGAAGCTTGGGTGAGCGCCGGGATCAACCGTGTGAGTCTTGGTGTGCAGTCATTCGTCGCAGGCGAGTTGGCGCGCACCGGACGCAAGCATAGGGCGGAGACGGTGGCGGCTGATCTTGAGCTGCTCGCGGGTCATGGACTCACGAACGTGAATATCGATCTGATCGCGGGCCTTCCCGGGCAGACGCGGGAAAGCTGGCGCGAATCCCTGGACTGGATTGAGCGGCTGGCTCCGCGGCACGTGTCGGTCTACATGTTTGAAGTGGACGAGGACAGTCGACTGGGTAAGGAGATTCTTTCGGGCGGGATTCGCTATGGCGCGAGCGATGTTCCTTCTGAAGAGCTGACCGTGGAGATGTACGAGACGGCGGTAGACCGTCTGGCGGCGATGGGAATTCCGCGCTACGAGATCTCGAATTTCGCGCGCCCCGGCTTTGAATCGCGCCACAATTTGAAGTACTGGAGGATGGAGCCCTACGTTGGCTTTGGCTCGGACGCCCACTCCTTTGACGGAACGATGCGCAGCCAGAACGTCGAATCGGCGAAGGAATACGTCGATCGCTCTCCCGAGGTCTGCCTGGAACACAACACCGCCCTATTGGTAGAGGAGCGTATGTTTACAGGACTGAGGCTGAGCGACGGCATCCGTCCGAGCGATGAGGAATGGGCTCGTTACGACGAACCGATTCGACGCCGGATCGACGACGGGTTGCTCGAGTCGTCGGATGGCGTCCTGAGGCTGACACGTCGAGGCGTACTGCTGTCCAACGAAGTCTTCACGGAGTTTGTCTTATGAAGCCGATTGATCTGCGTAGCGATACCGTAACCCGACCGACTGATGAAATGCGGCGGGCGATGGCCGAGGCCGAAGTGGGCGATGACGTTTATGGCGAAGATCCCAGCGTCAACCGGCTAGAAGCGAAGGCCGCCGAACTGACGGGCAAAGAGGCTGCAGTGTTCGTGCCCACCGGCACCATGGGCAACACCATCGGCATCAAGCTCAACACCGACCACGGCCAGGAAGTGATTTGCGATGAACATTCGCACATCCTCGATTGGGAATTGTCGATGACGGCCTGGTTCTCCGGCTGTCTGATTCGTGCGGTAGCGAGCGATCACGGCATTCTGCGTTGGGATGTGATCCGAAACTCACTGCGCCGCGGAACAGTTAATTGTGCAGGTACGGCGTGTATCGAGGTGGAGAACACGCACAACATGGCCGGCGGTACCGTTTATCCCATGGAGGTGTTGAAAGAGATTCACGGCGAGGCGCACGATGCTGGAATTCGCGTCCACATGGACGCCGCCCGGCTCTTCAACGCGTCGGTGGCGAGCGGTGTCGCTGCCCGCGAAATCGCCGCGCAAGCCGACACTGTGATGTTCTGCTTGTCGAAAGGCTTGGGTGCGCCGGCCGGGTCGATGATCGCCGGATCGGCTCAGGACATGGAGAAGGCAAGGCTGCACCGGAAACGGTTGGGTGGCGGCATGCGACAGGCGGGAGTGCTTGCCGCGGCGGGTCTGGTCTCGCTGGAGAAGATGGTGAGCCGGTTGGCGGATGACCACGCCAACGCTGCGGCACTGGCGTCAGCGTTGTCGCGGGTCGACGGGTTTTCGGTCATGAAGCCGGAAACTAATATCGTCCGTGTGGATGTCTCGGGAACCGGCCTGACGACCGCCGATCTGTTGCCTCGGTTCAAGCGGGAAGGCGTGCTGCTGAGTTCGATCAATCCGACCACTTTACGAGCATTGACACACTATGACGTGAGCCGCGCAGACTGCGATCGCGCTGCGGAGATCGTCGCTGGTGTGATGGCTAAAGATGGCAGCGCGATAGCTCGCGCTTAGCCAGTCTTGGAAGGTAGTCCAGCCCACTCCTCGTTCCTTTCCTGTAGCGAGGGGAATGGTACTCTGTTCATTCAAGCTGAAGGGGGACGCATGGCGGCAGTCCGGTGGCCGTCGGAGTACGATCCGGCGAACACGAAGGTATTCGTCTCGAATCAGATCACAATTGCGGCCGAACCGGAGGTTATTTGGGCCTGGCTGGTGCGCGCGCAGCAATGGCCGGACTGGTATTCGAACGCATCGAACGTGCGCCTTCCGGTAAGTTCGCCCGACCTTTCGCCGGGAATGGTTTTCGAATGGTCGACGTTCGGAGTCGGCCTGGTGTCCACGGTTAAGGAGTTTGAACCGTATTCGCGGCTTGCGTGGGACGCGCGGGCCACGGGCATCGCAGCCTACCACGCATGGGTGATCGAGCGTACTGGCCCCAAGCAGTGTTTGGTTTTGACCGAGGAGACGCAGAAGGGCTGGGTTGCACGACTCGGGAAACTCGTGATGCCGGCGCGTATGTCGCGCTATCACCAAATCTGGCTGGAGGGTTTGAAAGCGAAGGCAGAGTCCGGGATTCCGGGCAAGAAGAAGGGGTAAGAGCCTCGCGATTTGCTACACGTGCTCCGACTTGGTAGTGCGCGTGTGTGCCAGAATTGCGAAGGAGCTCGGAAGGATCAAAGGGGATTTTCGGATTGGTCGGGCCGGCGAGATTCGAACTCGCGACCTCTTGCACCCCAAGCAAGCGCGCTAGCCAGGCTGCGCCACGGCCCGATACAAAAACCAGTCTAGCACGGGTTCCGACGAATCCCCCTGAAAACGAACAGGATCTTCGAAGGGGGGTGTTGCCAGCCGTTACCACGCCTCTCTAAAGCTTTTGATAACAGTCCCCTAAACTCTCCTGGCGCCGCGCGAGTACTGGTCTGGGCCAAAAAGTTCCCAAAAACAGCAGGGGCTGAGAACACCACGGCGTCCACTCACCCCCAACCCAATCCCGATATCTTGTGCCTGTCTGCCGTCCGAGCTCTTAATGAGTGGAGAGATCTCTAATGAGCGACCGGCCGCATCGTATATCCACGCGACGTGAAACGACGGCGCGCTGTCGGGCGAACGCCGCCGATCCGGAACTCGGAAAGGCATTTCTGAGCCGCCATCGAGGCAGCGCCGCGAGGCGGACAAAAGACAGGCCGTCGGGTTGAACCGGCGGCCTGATGATACCTGCTTAAAAGTTCAGTTTGGTGAGATAGCCGTAGCTCTGCCGAAGGCTGTCAACGGGATTTCCCGGAGTCCGGTCCTGCTCCACAAAATAGTGTTTCACGCCATTGCCGGCAGCCGCCCGCAGGATTGGAGCGATGTCTAGCACGCCATTACCCACCTCTCGAAAGGCGCTTTCCGGAACGTTCTCGTTGAACTGCACCGGCATAGCGTCCGGCTTGTTTTTCACATGCAGCAGTTGGAAGCGTCCGGAATACTGTTTCAGCATGTCAATGGGATTATGTCCCGCGACGCTCGCCCAGAATATATCCAATTCAAAGCCAACCAGCCGCTTGTCGGTTTGCGACGTGATGACTTCCCAAGGAGTGGACGACCCTACGGGTTGGAACTCAAACGCATGGTTGTGATAGCAGAGTTGTAATCCGGCCTTCTGACACATACCGCCGACCTGGTTCAGCATGTCCGCAAGTGCCTTAAACCGGTCCAGGCCGGCAGTACGCTCGGGGCGCGGAACGGCCGGATAGACAAGGTATTTGAAGCCGTGCTTCCGAACCTCGTCGATGGCGGCCGTGAGCTTCTCGCGGTTGTCCGGCTTGAACAACTCTGAGTCCATATGGATGCTGACGGGCTGCAGCCTCGTCTGCTTGAGCCCGGGCCACACTTTGTCGAGACTCGCCCAGATTACCTCAGCCTCACGAAAGCCGATCTGGTCAAGTGTTTTGAGCACGACGGCTGGATCGCTATTTGCGATCACATC
Source organism: Bryobacterales bacterium (assembly GCA_038212445.1). Classification (GTDB taxonomy): domain Bacteria; phylum Acidobacteriota; class Terriglobia; order Bryobacterales; family Bryobacteraceae; genus TMP-7. The sequence continues at coordinate 64,579 of JBBQUM010000024.1, read as the reverse complement.
GCGCACCGTATAGAGCTGAACACCGATAGCACTGAGCGTGTGCTGGGCGGCCGCCGCCCAGGCCGGCGCCGCACAAAGGGCGCCGGCCTGCTTCAGAAGAGTTCGTCGAGAGAAAGCGGTCACTTAGTACCGTCCTCACTGAGAGGTGCGAAAATTACGAACGCGAAGCGTTTGGAATCGGGCGACCATGAGTTGACATTGATCGTCCCCTGCCCGCCGAAGAATGTGGCCAGCGTCTGTGGTTTTACCGATTTTACTTTGTCGCCGGACATGGCCATCAGACGCAACTGAACGCCCTCCATACGATCGTTGTGTCCCTTGGTCCCTTTCGGAAACGAGAAGACGAGAATGTGCTTGCCGTTCGGTGAAGGATGGGGGAACCAGTCTTCGAGGTCGTCCTTGGTGACCTGCTCGGCCTTGGCATCGTCCGGACCGCCGCCGGTGGCGGGTACGCGCCAGACATCCCAATTGCCGCTGCGATTCGAGTTGAAGTAAATCCACTTGCCATCGGGAGAATAGTCGGGACCGTCATCGTAGGGCGGCTTAGAGGTCAGCCGTTCCTCCTCCCCACCATTGACGGGGACGCGGAACAGGTTGTAGACGCCGTTGCGCTGGCCGACGAAGGCCAGGTATTTCCCGTCAGGGGACCAGCCGTGGAAGTAACTGGGCACGGTGGGGGCAATCAGCCGGGCACCTGAACCATCTGCCATGGCGACGTAAACCTGCGAACCACGGGAGGTCGCTGTGGAGCAGGAAATGGCAAGCAGGCGACCGTCCTTCGAGAGGTCATGATCGTTGTTGCAGCGTAGCGCGGCGTCGACTTTCAGAGGCTCGGGCTCGCCCGCGGGTCCATCGACGGGGATGCGCAAAATGCGGCCACGCGAGTTGACGAGCAGAAATTTGCCGTCGCGCGACCAGTTTGGCGCTTCCACAATCTCATTCAACTGATAGACGGTTTTCATTGCCTTCGTCTTGAGATCGAAGATTGTGACCTTGCTACTAAACCGGGGACGCGGCGCGATGGGCTCCACCTGTACGTTGGTGAAGATCGCCGTCTCGAGGATGTTGGCATCGTGCGAGGAGACGGCGAGGCCAACATAGACGGGGTCCTGCAGGACCACTGTGGCGGGTCCGGCAGGCTTCAGTTCTTCGCCGGGATTCCCAGCAGCCATGGTGAACGTATTGCCGCGCCGCTCAATTCGGATGCGCACCGGGCCTTTCAATTCCGAGCGGATTTCGGCAGTAGGGGCATCGGCCGTGGGACGGAATTGCAGCGAAGTGAGTCCGTCACCGTGGATGGCGACATCGGCGTAGGCCGAACCAGCATCCAGGCTTTGACGAATCATGAGGGCGGCCTTACGATGGGCTACCGCTCCGGTCCCGACAAAGTGGATGTCGGCCGTCATGACGATGTCGCCGGACATCTTCTTGTAGGCGAACTGGAAGGCATCCACGGCCCCCCAGATATTTGCGCCGCCGCCTGTCACGCGGTATTCGGCCTTGATTGGATCAACGTCTACCTTACCCTTGGCGGGTGTGATGCCGACATCGCCGTTTGCTTCAAAGAGGGGCGGAGTCTGCCCGGCGCCGAGGGCGGCCATTGCAACGGATAGAGCCGCTAGTTGGATGAGTTTCATCATCGAAAATTGTCCTTTAGAAGATAAACTTAAGCGCGAGCTGGATATCGCGGGGCGAATTCGCCTGGCTGGAAATGACGCCAGCTGTTGGCGAGCCGATAGCAGTGCCAGGGAAGTCGAACAACGGATGATTCAGCACGTTGAAGAACTCAGCGCGGAACTGCACCCGCATTCCCTCGTGCACGGAGACGCTTTTGAACAGCGACGCGTCGAGGTTCGCGGTGCCGGGCGCGCGCATCCAGTCCAGAAGGCGGGCGGTATTGCCGTAGGTGTAGAGCGCGGGTACGGCAAAGGAGCTCACGTTGAAGTAGTTGTTGAGCCGCTGCGAAATGGGACCTTGGCCGTTCGGTTCGCCGCCCACGTAATTCGGTCTCTGACCGACACCGTAGTTGTTCAACGTGCTGGATGATGTTGTCAGCCCGATGGGAGCGCCGCTGTGGAAAGTGGCAATACCGTTGAGCTGCCAGCCTCCGATAATCAAATCCCTCCAACCGCCGCCGTTGACGAAAGCCTTCCCCTTGCCGAACGGAAGTTCGAAGTTGGAATTGAGAGTTAAGGTATGAGGCGTATCGTAGCTTGCTACTGCACGTTCGAGGCGCCGGTTGTAGTAGTTTTGGATGTTGCCCGCGCTGAAGCTCTCACCGGGGAAACCGGCGCTGGCAGTAGTTGGCAGGGTGTCATCGATCAATTTGGAAAAAGTATATGCCGCCAGGAGGCTGAAGCCGTTGGAGAAGCGGCGCTCCAGTTTCGATTGAAGGGAATGATAGATCGAGTTGCCGTAGGAATTAATGGTGGTGATGCCGGTGAACTGCGGATATGGCCGCAGCAACTGGCTCTGTTGAATAGTGGCTGCTGCCATCGTTCCAGTAGTGACAATGCCATAGAAGGGATTGGGAACCAAGGTGCGCAGCGCATTGCCCATGGACAGGTATTGGTCGGGCAACTGATTGTAGTTGAGCGGCCCCTGCAAATGGACGCCGTGGCTGCCGGCGTAGGCAATTTCCATGGACAGATTGTTGGGCAGAAGGCGTTGGATAGCGAGGTTCCACTGCTCGGCGTACAGCGACTCGCGGCCGCGGTCCATAGTGGCAATGGTTTGGCCGATCAGGGTATTCAAGCCCTGCGAACTTCCGGGCGCTGATTGGAAGCCGCCCGGGTAGGGATTCGCCAAGTAGTTGGCTGGAGTCACGCCATCAATGCTGTTCACCCAGTTGGTGGTGGCTGCAAAGCCGCTGCTTGCGATAGCGGCGGTGCCGGTGAAGCCTGCACCGTTTGAAGGACCGTAGAAAATTCCGAAGCCTCCGCGCACGACGGTCTTTGGATTCGCCGTGTAGGCGAAGCCGAAACGCGGGGCGAAGTTGTTGAAGTCGCTGCTATACTCGCCGCGCGGCAGGCCGTTCACGCCGGGAAACACAAGGCCGCCTTTGAGTGGGAGACCTGGAACCTGGAGAGGAACCGTGGAACTCGCGTCCCAACTATTGATGCGATCGTGCTTCTCTGTCCAAGGCGCGTTGTAGTCATAACGGAGACCGAGATTCATCGTGAGCCGGCTGGTCAGCTTCCAATCGTCCTGGAAGTAGGCGCCGTAGTATTTGTAGCTGATGAACTGGCCGGGCTGAACGCTGTTGATGCTGCCGCTGGTGCCCACGCCGAGCAGGAGCGAGGCGAAGGCGGCGCCGGCGGTGGAACTCGCCACTAGCGGATTTGGACCTTGCGTGAAGTCGGAGGTGAACGAATAACTACCACCTGCCGGCTTGGAACGCTGAGTCCAACGATTGGCGCCGATGGAGCCACCCATCTTCATGGTATGCGCGCCGCGCACCTTGGTGAGGTTGCCGTACTGGTGGAATGTGTCGTAGCTCTGACTGGTGTGATTGCAATTACCGAGATAGCCGCCTCCGTTGTCCCCTACGCTGAGTGTCACGCCGAGTCCGGTTGCCGAAATAGAGGGGAAGCAGGAATCGAACGGGATGTTGTGCATGTAGGAGGGAAGGCCGACTTTCACGGGGTCAAAGTAAAGGCCGGGACTGATGCGGCCGAGCCAGTAGTGAAGCACGCTCGAACTGAGTTCGAGCACGGTGCTCGGATTCAGCACCCAGGTGTAGTTCAGAACACCCTGGCGATGATGCAGCGTATCGACGCCGTTGATGGGATTGGAGGGACCGTACTGATCGCCATAGACCATCGGACGGTTAACGAGTGTGTTGTTCGGCGAATAGCGGAAGAACAGCTTCTGGTTATCGGTGATGGAATGGTCGAGGCGGACGGAATAGGTATCTTTCTGCGTGGGAGCGGAATTGCTCGACACGTAGTTGTTTGTGCCGGTGAAGGGAGCGCCTTGGCCGGTAGGCAGAGGCGTGTAGGGGAGCATATTGAGGGCAACCGGATCCATGCGGCTTCTGGGGATCACATTACCGGGGAAAGCAGCGCGGATGAACTGGCCGGCCTTGGCCGGATCGGGTACCGTGCTGAGGGGGTCGTAGATGGTCACCTGGGCCCCCGCCGCGTTCAGGGTTTTGGAGAAGTCGCCGTCTCTCTGCAGGGCGGTGGGCATCGTGCCCGTTGCGGTGAGCGCTCGCACCCAGCGCAGCCCTTCATAGGAGAAGAAGAAGAATGTCTTGTTGCGCCCGTTGTAGACTTTCGGGATCAAGACAGGACCCCCGACCGACACTCCGAACTGGTTGAACCGGAGTGGAGCAATCGGAATGCCGCCGCGATTCGCAAAGAAGTTATTCGCCTCTAGTTTGTCGTTGCGGACAAAATCGTAGAGGCTGCCGTGCAACTGATTGGTTCCGGTCTTCGAGATGACGTTGATTACACCGCCAGCCGTGTTGCCGAATTCCGCGCTGAAGTTATTGGTTTGTACTTTGTACTCCTGGATCTGATCGAGCGACGGGAAGATGCCCGGACCGTTGAAGCCGGCCGTGGAGTTGGCGCCGCCATCCAGATAGAACTGGCTGACGTTCGCACGCGAGCCGTTGATCGAAATGAACTGATCGTTATAGCTGGCGTAGGCCACTCCCGTAAAGAGTGACGGTGCCCGTACTCCGGGGATTAGTGCAGCAAAACCGTAACTGTTTCTCCCGTTGATGGGCAGATCGACTAGCCGCTTGTTTTCCATGACTTGGCCGAGAGATGAGTCAACGGAGTCGAGTTGGGGAGCGCTGTCCGACACGGTAACGGCGTCGGAGGTTTCCCCCAGTTGGAGTTCAACATCGATCACGGCCGACATGGCCACGTCGAGCTTGATGTTTTCGCGAATGAACCGGCGAAAGCCGGTGGTTTGTACTTCCAGCCGGTATGAGGCCGGCGGGAGCAATTGGAATGAATAGGTTCCGGACCCATTGGCAATGGCCGACCGCGTCTCGTTCGTGTCAACGTTTCGGAGAGCGATGGTGGCGCCTGGGACGGCAGCTTGTGTCTGGTCGCGAACGCTGCCGGAAAGGGAAGCGGTCGAGGTCTGGCCGTAAGCGCCTAGAGAGAAGAGAGTTGCCGCGAGGGAAAAGTAGATAAAAGTGCTGGTTCGATTCCACAAACTGGGGTGGACACTACGCCTCATTTAAGCCTCCTGGCTAAATCCGTAGGGGATCACGGCCAGTATATTCGGGAGGTTTGTGGCTGAAGCGAATCAAAACGTTATTCTATGTTTCGTGACGTTTCGAAGTGGAGAAAACCGCAGCAAAACGGGGATTATTCGAGGGGGGGGAGGCTGTGTGATTACGCGGTGAGCCTCGTATTTCCAGGTGAGCGCCAGCGCACGGTCAACCCCGCAGCGGAGCACCACCTGGTACGAATGCGGCATTGAGGCGTGCCCCTGCTTCAGAAAGCGCTGCTTCAGTTCCCGTAGGCTGGAGGGCGACGAGAAGAATTCCATGGCGGCCTGCGGCCCCGCTCCCGTGACGCCGGAAAAGATCACGGTCTGCTCCCGCCGGTCCGCAAATTGACTGGGCACCACGGTCAATAGGCCATATACCTCAACCAGTTCGCCGAAGGCATCGCGCTTGGGGCGGTAAACGGTGATCCCCGAGACTCCCGGGACACCGTCGGAGATCACCTCTTCATGCTGCACCTCATCATAGCGAACCGTGAACGGCGTACTGGCGAGAATCCGACCTGCATAGGGGCTGTAATTGGGAGAGCCTATCAAGAGGACGTTCCGGCCGCGGAAGGCGAATGCGCGCGTGCCCCATTCCGGGAGAACCTGTACGCTCACTCCAAAGCCGGTGAGGAAACGGACGGCTCGCATCGCAGCGAGGGCATCTCCTGAGAGCATGTTGTTCATTGTGGTCTGCATATAGAGATCACCGCCTCCATCCATTTCTTGCAGACCGGAGTACCACGCGCCGACTTCCTTTGGAGGGACCATCAGGAGCGGACTGTCGGGCAATTTCCCTTTCCGAAACGACTTCAGCAGCAGAGCCGGTGGAGAACCGACGCAGATCAGTACTTCAGCCTTGGGATCGAGAGCGGAACCCCATGCTTCAGCGAGTATCGCCGTCGGCCTTGCATCCCGTTCCCGGAACGAAATGTAGACCCAGGCGGACAGCGCAGCAATGAGAATGCCTGCTGCGAAAGCAGCGACGATACCCTGGGATGACGCCTTTTGCGGGAGTAGAGCAACAGGTGCGAACACTGGCTGAAGCGGTTCGCGAATCTGCGAAACCTCAATAGAATGAGTGCCTTCGGTGGAAGCAAGGAAAAGCGGAACATAGCCGCCCTTTCGAAGCTCGATCCGAATGGGTTGGTCGGGGCTCTCGGTTTCGTAGTATTCGTGCAACTTCTGCCGAAGAGCGTGGGCACGGCCGCGGACCGATGAATCTTCGCCGGGCGAGTACTTAGCGGACCGGCCCAATGCCTCGGTCGCGATCGAATACTCGGAGATGTCCTGCTCCTGTCCGGCGATCTCCTTCTCGCAGACGTAGCGGAGAAATCGGCGAAGCTGATCCGCGCGGGCGAAGGTGTTGCTTTCGAGCACTGCCTCCAGCGCCTGCTGTTTGTGTTCCGGACTAAAGCGATCGTGAAGGGTACTCAACGATATCCAACCGAATCCTATCACGATGGGCTTACCTTGAGATGCAGGTCACTTCCCGAAGGACGCCATCTACGCGAAGGATCGCGATTCGGCCGAAGCTACTCTTGCGGGCAGCAAGCAGCGCGCGAAGGAACTTTCGAGACATCGGCATCTCCGGCGTTCAAATACGTTCGCGCATAGTCACCGGACCTGCCCGAAGCGAAAGAAAAGGTGCGAGAAGCTGCGCTGCGTCTTGAAGTCGATGAGACGTTCGACCGGTGAGCGAGCAGTCACCACCATGGCGACGCGCTCACGGAGGTTCACCGCGGTCCCGTTCCAGGGTGTAAGGAATGACGTGCACATCGGGCACGGCGCTTGGCGTTGCGGACCGAACATCATGCGGTACACCAGCAATGTGGTCTTATCGCCGAACAAGTTCGACAGGCGGGACGGCGCCCTGCTTCGAGACAAACTCGAAGTCCTGAGGATTCTGGCTTTCCCGGCGGCAGAGCGCGCTGCTGAGCCGCAACCCGTTCGATCTGCTTGCGATACGCTGCGCTTTCGTCGGGGTCCGACAGGTCCTTCTGCCGAAGACGTCAATAAATGAGCTATCTTACGGTGGGAATACAAAGCGAGAGTGAACGTAACAAACGAGCCGAATCCGACGGAGCGCGTTTGCGGCCGATGCGGACAGAAGATTCCGCCTAAAGCCATGCTTGTGACGGTCGTGGACGGTAGGCCGATTTGCCTGGCGTGTCAGATCCAACTGGCTCAGGAGCGCGGTATCCGGCACTAAGCAGGCAGGGGACGGCGAACCGTCCCCGTGCTGCACTGCTTCAGCTACTTCTTAGGACAGCTAGAGGGATCTTTGCAATCCCCTTGAGGACAGGGCTTCTCCTTCTTACAGCCTTCGCCGCTCTTCGGACACGTCGAGCCGCATTCGGCCCGGAGCGGTGTGGAAGCCATCACTGCTGAAAGAAGTAGAACGCTCAAAAAACTCGTCATCAATTTCATTTTGGAATCTCCATTTTCTCTGAACCCGGTACACAGGCCGGCTCGGGCGTCCGAAGAAGGACACCAGGGCCAATTCGAATGAGTAAGAACGGGTGGGCTGGAGAACTCAGCGCCGCAACACGCGGAGCAGGATATATAAATTGCGACGATAAAAAACGGGGTCGGACGGGTTGATAGAATCGACGGCCGTCCGGGTCTGCTGGCCCAGCGTCCAGATGGGTAGCGCATCGTCTAGTCCCATTAACTTCATGTGTGCATGAAGCACTGGCTCGGTTGCGGCTGTTAGACAGCCGGCGAAGCACTGCGCGGGCAGAGGCGTGGCAGGCTTAGGTTTTGGACAACAGGGATGGCGCGGAGCTGCCGCTGCTTTCGTCAGCGGGCAGTCCGCCATTGCGATTACGGGCAGCGCAGTGATGCTGATCAGCGTCAGCACGACAGCGGTCCAATTCGACTTCCGCAGTGCCATGCGTATGATACGTGCGAGTTGCGAATATGAACCTTCGATAAACTAACGTTCGTGAAGTATTTTCTTCTCGCGTGCCTCACTCTCAGTCTTTTACCGGCTCAAGTTCAGGACATTCTGGGTTCCCGCATTCGGGCTCAGACCAAGTTCTTGTCCAGCGACTTGCTGGAAGGGCGGGGAGTTGGCGCTCGCGGAGGTGACCTGGCAACCGAGTATCTGGCCACCCAACTGGCACTGGTGGGCGCGAAGCCGGCGGGTGACAACGGTGGATGGTTCCAGCGCGTTCCTCTCGCAGGCGCGGAGACCAAGCCGGAAGAGGCCCGGTTGGCGATTCTGGGGAAAGGCTCTGACCTTAACCTTACCTGGGGAACAGATTTCGTCGGCGTCACTCAACAGCAGCGCCCGGAGTCAGACTTCGACGCCGAGGCCATTTTCATTGGCCACGGCATCAGCGCTCCGGAATTCGATTGGGACGATTTCAAGGGAGTGAATGTCACTGGGAAAGTGGTGGTCCTGTTCACCAATGAGCCGCCATCGGACAACGAGCGATTCTTTGGCGGCAAGGCGCTCACTTATTACGGTCGCTGGACCTACAAGTTCGAAGAAGCTACGCGGCGAGGCGCGCTTGCCTGCATCCTGGTCCACACCACACCGACTGCGAGCTATGGCTGGGACGTGGTCCGATCTTCCTGGGGCAAGGAGGACGCGCAGGTGCGAGTGGCCGCTGGTGACAAAGCTTTGGCTTTCGCTGGGTGGATCAGTCAAGCGGCTGGCGAGAAGCTATTCGCGCTCTCCGGCCATTCCGTCGAGGAGATGCTAGCTATGGCGAACACGCGCAATTTTCGTCCGGTGCCGCTGAATGTCCACCTTCGTGGGCATGTACCTGCCAAGATTCGCGAAATTGATACCCGGAACGTTGTTGGGAGGATCGCCGGCAGTGATCCGGAACATGAGGACGAGGCGGTGGTGTTCAGCGCGCATTGGGATCATCTAGGCGTGGGCGCGCCGGTGGCTGGCGACTCCATATACAACGGCGCGGTTGACAACGCGACGGGATGTGCCATGGTTCTCGAGATGGCGCGTGCCTGGGCGTCCCTGCCACACAAACCACGGCGGTCAGCGATTTTTCTTTTCGTAACGGCTGAAGAGGCGGGGCTTCGAGGATCGGAATTCTACGCGATGCACCCCGTTGTGCCGGCGGCCAAGACGGCTCTCAATCTGAACTTCGACGCGTTTGAGCCCTATGGCGTAACCAAGGACATCGGGCTCACGGGAGCCGAGAAAACATCCATCTGGACCACTGTCCAGGACGTTGCGAAACGGTTCCAGTACGAGATCAAACCCGACCCACGACCGGAGCAGGGCAGCTACTTCCGAAGTGACCATTTTTCCATGGCCAAGGCCGGCATTCCAGCGTTCTCGGTCCACGGCGGCAATGAATTCTGGGGCAAGCCGGCGGGATTCGGCGATAAGATGTTCGCCGAATTTAACGAGCGGCACTACCATCAGCCCTCGGACGAGTTTCAAGACAACTGGGACTTCTCCGGCCTGGAACGGATCGCCCGTTTCGGCTTCACTTTGGGCATGGAAGTCGCCAACCAGGCAAAACTGCCCGACCGCATGAAGTGAGTCCTATGCGAGCAGGAGTGCGCGCGGGTTGACCACGTCACTCAACTCGTGGACCGCTTCGTTCCTGACACTGCGGGCCAGCATTCCCGCGCCTGCCAGTGATGCAACGCGACCCAATTTGCTCTTGGAGCGCATACCGTAGATCAACAGACCGCCGCCCGCCGCGCCAAGCGCGATCCGTTCGGCCATCGACCAATCTTCGGCCACTTCATTTTGGACAGGTAACGGAATTATCTCTTCGGACTTCGACTTGTGCCTGTACCTCCACGCCAATGCCGCGCCCACTGCCAGTCCACCGACTAAGAACTCAACTCGCATAATGCTCCTCGCTTGCGATATCCCACTCGCCAATATACGGCACCGGGGTCGTGCTTGGTAATGGACGTCGAGAACTGACGAAGTATGTCGTTCTATTTGCCAGGCGTGTGGCAGCCGGCGCAGGTCACCTGTTCAGGGGTGAGGTGTTTTGTGGTTAACCAGATGTCGGCGCGTTTCTGGTAGGTGGAGCCGGGGAGTTCGGCGGAGATGCGTTCAAACATCTTCTGGGCAGCCGCTTCGTCGCCAAGTCGCCGGTGGGCGTCGGCGATTCCGAATAACAGTTCGCCGCGAGGATGAGTGCCGAGTTTGTCGAACTGCGATGCCTGCACTTCCAAGGTCTTCTGATAGTCGGATAAGCCTTTTTCCAGGAGGGGACGTCTAAAGGGATTCTCGGGCATGTACAGGGTGGATTGGAGCAATATAGCGCCTCGGGGAACGCGTACGCCTACGTTAGAGGGCGCCAGATCAACCGCTCGATCCATTTCGGCGAGCCCTTTCATCACAAGTTCCTGGCCCGTCTGCTCGTCGCCCCGCTGGTAGGCTTGCCCTCCACGGAAATAGAGGCCGCTACCGTGCCACACCAGAGCCTCGGCATTTGCTCCATCGGCGGCAAGCGCCTTTTCGCACGCTTCCATGCCCCGATCGAGTGCAGCTGTGTTGCCAGCGAAGCCAGTAAAGAAATCCGTCCGGACCTTCGAGTCGAACCGCTCCTGTGCCGGTGCCGATTTGAGCGTCGCCAAAAAAGCAACGATAAACGTCAACAGGGCCGCGACCACCATCGTCAAGCGTCTACGTTTCATCTATTTATCCTCTGAAAGGCAGCTTAACGGGGCTGGCTCGAATCATCTACGACGGGTAGGCGAACGCCCCTCATCCACCGGCTAACGGCGACATTCTCCGGGTAATCGGAAACTGTCGCGGAGGGTGGGAGTCAAACCTGCGAGCGAGGCAATTATGAAAAAATCAAATGACGAAGCAATCTCGACCCTGAACGGTCTGATTCAGACTTGTAAGGATGGCGAAGAGGGGTTTAGAGACGCATCGGACGGCGTCCAGAGTGGGAGCCTGCGCACAACGCTAGGTGAATATGCGCGTCAGCGCGCCAAATTTGCCGGGGAATTGCAGGCCGAAGTAATTCGACTTGGTGGCGACCCGGAGCGTTCCGGCACAGTGGCCGGTTCTCTTCATCGCGGCTGGATCAATCTGAAGAGCGCGATTGGTGGGAAAGACGATCACGCGATTCTTGGGGAATGCGAACGTGGCGAGGATGCGGCTGTGAAGAATTACGAACCCGCATTGAACATCGAGCTACCTCAGGATCTCCGCAGTATCGTCGAGCGGCAATATAGTGAAATTCTCTCCGCTCACGATCAGATCAAGGCGTTTCGAGACTCGACTGGGAAGGCCGGCGATTTTGCCGCTGCCGGCAGTAGTCCTGCCAAACGCTAATTACTCTAAACCGGCTCGGGGTCAGGCCCGGTCCCGAGCCGGAACCAATTTGCAGTAATCAATCCTCCCACCAGTCCTCCGGCCGCTACCACGAGAGCGGTCCGAGTCCCCAGCCGCACAGCCAGTTCTCCCCAAGCCCAACTGCCTAACGCGAGTCCGGCCTGAAAAGTGAAGATGTAAAACGAGAGCGCTCGTGCTCTAACCCATCCCGGCAGCGCCAGTTGAGCCGTTACGTTAAACGTCGACATCGTAGCCATCCAGGCGAACCCGCCGAGCGTCATAGCCAGGCACAGATACTCGAATCGATGAAGCGTACCAAGTCCGTACGTGGCGAGTGCATACATGAGTGTTCCGGCAAGCAGAATCTGTTCCGCTTTGAACACGCCGCGGATCCGCGTGAATCCGATTGCAGCGGCTACCGCGCCGGCGCCTAGGCAGCCGAGCAGGATTCCGTAACCGCCCGATCCACTTCCAATCAAATGTGCTGCCACTGCGGGAAGCAGTGCCCAGATGGCGCTCCCGCAGAAGACGAACACCGCAGTCCGTGCAATTACTACGCGCAGGACGGGCGAGGTCCAGACATAGCGCGCACCGGTGATGGCTGAAGACATCACTGACTCGGTTGGCTCGTTTGTCACCTCTACACTGCGCCAGGAATAGAGGACGACGATGACCGCCAGAAAAGAAAAGGCGTTGAACACGAATGCCAAGCCCGGCCCCCAAAGAGCGACTACGAGACCTCCGAGTGCAGGGCCCAGGGCGCGGGCGATGTTGAATTGAACCGAATTCAACGTCACTGCCGCGGGTAAGTGTTGGCGCGGGACGAGTTGTGGGACTGTGGCCTGCCAGGCGGGACCGTTCATGGTGGATCCAAGGCCGAGGGCGAAGGTTAGGGCGAGTAGGGTCCAAGGTCCGGTCCGTCCGGCAAGTGTGAGCGCGCCAAGGACGGCGGCCGCGACAAGCATCCAGGATTGAGTCCAAAGGAGCAGTTTGCGGCGATCGGCGCGATCCGCCACGACCCCCGCGGGTACACCGAGAAGAAAGACCGGCAAGGTGGTCGCAGTTTGGACCAAAGCGATCAGCAAGGGTGAATGGGACAACGAAACCATCAGCCACGCGGCGCCGACGTTATGCATCCAGGTGCCGAGGTTGGACACCATGGCGGCCATCCAGACCCAGCGGAAGATAGGGGTTTCGAGTGGAGCGAGCGAGTCAGGCAGGCGTCGTTCAGGCATTCGGTCGGAGGGCCGAATAGTAGTTGCGCCCTCTTCCGATGTTACCGAACATACCCAGATCCGTTTCTGCATCAAGAACCTTGACGTGATCGAAACCCGAGCGGCGCAGTGCCTCCACTACCTCGCCCTCGTGATGGCAGAACTGCTTCATTTGGAAGTCGGAGCGCCGCCATTCGACGCCGGCAGGCTGGAACACGGTGAAATCAGCTTTGGCGACGCGTGCGAAATGCTCGTAAGTCCCGGCGCAGATGCAGACAACTTCCGGATCCACGATGCTGTAGGTAGTCGACCACAGAGTCGTATAGGCTTCCTCGCGATTCAGGTCGAACACGAATGAGCCTCCCGGCTTCAGCGCTTGAAACACGCAGCCGAAGACTCGCGCCAGGTCAGCCGTGGTCATTACATGATTCAGCGCGTCGAACGTCGATATGACGGCGTCCACCGGCCGGCGGACCACAAAATCGCGCGCGTCGGCGGCAATGAACGGCACGCCCGGGGCTCGGTATCGCGCGTATCCAAGCATCTGTTGCGAGCTGTCGAGGCCGGTGACGTCGAAACCGGACTGCGAGAGTTGAGCTGCGATGCGCCCGTCGCCGCAGCAGAGATCGAGAATAACCGCGCCGCGCGGCAGATGGCGGAGTAACACATGGTCCAGAATGCCGTAGCCCTGTTCATGATATTCGGCGCCCCAATGGTTGGCGTAGAGCCAAGCCATCGCATCATAGTCAGTCGAAGTTTTGTCAGTCACGAGTTCCGAAAGCCAGCAGGACGTTGCCGGCATTACCGCCCCAGTTTCCGTAGCCAGACGGCACGTACAGCATACCGTTGACCACTACAGGTCCGGGACCGTCCATTGATCCGCCGCGAGCCGGCACTCTATTTACTGTCGTGAACTCGCGAACCGTATCAAATTCCCAGAGCACTCTCCCATTAGACGTACCGTAAGCCCGGATAATTCCATCAACGCTGCCGGAGAAAACAGCCTTCGGCGTGACGGTTATAGCCGCGGATTGAGCTGGGCTACAATTCTTGCGATCACCGCAAATGGGGGGAGCGGCAGTCCATACTTTCTTGCCTGTAGCGAGTTCGAGTGCGAACAGGCCGCCGCCAATCTTTGGATCTGCTTCAAAGCGCTTGCCGGCTCCAAAGACGGCGGTGCCTTCTTTGAAATCAACGTCCGACAGTGCGACGTAGACGTTGCGATTGTCCGCCGCCATACCCCACTGAATGCCGCCAAGCGCGCCACCGCGACCGATGCGGGTCTGCCATTTGACCGCGCCCTGGTGGTCGAGATCGAGGGCGTGGACCACCGCGGACTTCTGACCAACGATCAGAAGATTGCCGGCGATGATCGGCGAGGAGCCGATGTCCACGTCGGGTCCAGTGGGCCGAGGGCAGTTGGATTGCTCGATCGCGACGCACGAGATATTGAATTTGTCGTGCTCGGTGAGTTGACGCACCCATGCGATCTTGCCGGTCTCCAGATCCATGGCGAGGATCGAGTCGCTGGTGCTGGTTTCGGGTTCCGAGTGGTTGTCACCTGTGCCCACATAGAGCAAACCTCGCTTGGCGTCGATGGTCGGGGCGGACCAAATGCTCGCCCCCGAGGGACCGTAGAGTTGCGTGCCGGCTTTGTTCCTGGTGGTCGGCTTGGGCTCTTCCAGGATTGAATAGGTGTGCCAGGCGATCTTTCCGTTTCTCGCATCCACCGCCACCACTCCGCCGCGTCCCGTGCAGCATTGGTACTTGGGATTGAGAGAGGGGCCGTCCTCGCCGGACGAGATGGGGACGTAGAGACGGCCCTTGTAATAGGTGGGTGCACCGGTGACGTGTGCCGACGGATGATCATCCAGATGCGTTTTCCAAAGTAACTCTCCGTTGCGGGCGTCGACTGCATAAGCGTTGGATAACTGGTCGGCGAAGAGCGCGATTCTTTCGGAAGTGATAGTGATGGAGGCGCGGACGTTGGCTTGCGGCTCGAAGGTCCAGTAGGTGCAGCCGGAGCGGGCGTCGAGCGACCATACCTTGCGGGAGGCGCCGCCGACGAAGATGCGGCCGCCGGAGATGGACGGCTGGGCGAATGACGCCGCGGCTCCAGGGATTCCGAATGCCCATTTCAACTCGAGCTTGGCGGGGTCGATGGGATCGGCCGAGTATCGCGGGTTTGTGACACCGTTGCCCCAGCTTGACCAGCCTTCTGACGGAACGAAATCCGCGCTCCGGTTCTCACACATTCCCGCCGATACGGGCGCTGATCCGATGGTCTTCGCGGTGATCCATTCCGCGATGGCGCGCCGTTCCGCAGGTTGCAGGACAGAGGCCTGCTGCTTCATCGCGCCGTTTTCCAGAGCGTTCAGGATATTCTCCGGCGACATCTGGCGCATCACAGTGATGGCCGGCGCGCGGGTAGCGCCCGGGTTGGAATGGCAGGCGTTGCAGTGCTGCTGGTAAAGGCTAGCCGGCGTGGTGTCGGCGGCCAGTAAAGGCGTGGCGGAGAAGATGACGAAGGCGAAACGAACGAGGGTCAGGCGCACCTGATCAGGCTATCCGTTTTCAAATGCGGTTGCATTATGATGTTGGGGACCACCGTGCAAAACACTTACCCCAAGATTCACAACGCGATGTGGCCTGGCCTCGTCGGCAAGGGGCCGGACTCGGAGCCTCCGATTGGCCTCGACACAATGCTGGACATGACTGCCGCCGCAGAGGTAAACGGCGTCAGGTTCGACGGTGTCGACCTGTTTCTCGCCGAGCCGCACACGCCGATTGACGCTTCCGGAGACCAGATCAAGCAGCTTGCTGAGAATGTAGGCAAGCGCGGCCTGGCTATTGGCTCGCTCGTGGCCCCAGTATGGGGAGCGACCGGCGGAGGTTCGGCGGCCGGCAGCGAAGCGGAGAGAAAGGCGTTCCTGACTCAGGTGGAGAAGGCCTGCCGCATCGGCCGTGCCCTGCGCGAGACCGGCGTGAGAAAGTACGGCGTGGTGAGGGTGGACTCAGCCACAAGTCCGGAGCAGTGGGCGAGCGACCGGACGGCCAATACAAAGCGGATTGTCGATACGTTTCGCGAGGCGTGCCGCATCGCTGAGGATTATGGTGAGCGTCTGGCGGCGGAGGGCGAGATTTGCTGGGGCGGCATGCAGAGTTGGCGGCTCATGCGCGATCTGCTGGAGGCGGTAGGCTATCCCGAAACAATGGGATTCCAGGCTGACATGGCGCACACGATGCTCTACGTTCTCGGCTACAACGCGCCGGAGGATCGGCTGCTGCCGGAGAATTACGACTGGAAGAATGTCGACCAACTGCGCGCCGCCCTCAAGCAGGTTGCCACTGCGCTCCGCCCGTGGACCATCGATTTCCACGTCGCGCAGAACGACGGCACGGTAAAGGGGGCGGGCTCGCACGATCGCACTGGACGGCACTGTCAGCCCACCGATCCCAACGGCAAGCTCGACATTGTTCGTGACGCCGGTTTCTGGATGCGGGACGACCACGGCAACACCACTAAGGCCTTCGAGCACATCTGCTGGGATGGCTGTATGTTTCCAAACTCGGTAATGATGGACGGCCAGACGTGGCGCGATATTCTCGCAACGATGATTGCGGTACGCAATGCGCACGGCTGGTCCGCTTAGGAGCCCGGGATGAGCAAGGAACTGCGCGTTGGAATGATCGGCTACGGCTTTATGGGTAGAGCACATTCCAACGCCTATAAACGCCTCAATGATTTTTTCCCGGTGGAGCACCGGCCCGTCTTGAAGGCGGTGTGCGCGCGCGACCGGGGCAAGGCCGAGGCGTTTGCGAGTTGGTGGGGCTACGAACGAGTGGAAACGGACTGGCGCGCGCTGGTAGATGCACCGGACATCGATCTGATCGACATCGGCTCGCCTAATAACACCCACCGTGAAATCGCAATCGCGGCCGCTAAGGCGGGCAAAATGATCTGCTGCGAGAAGCCGCTCGCGATGAACGTAGCTGAGGCCGAAGAGATGGTACGCGCGGTGGAGTCTGCCGGCGTTCCAAACATGGTTTGGTACAACTACCGTCGCGTGCCGTCGATCGCTCTGGCCCGGCAACTTGTGGACGAGGGGCGCATCGGCAAGCCTTACCACTACCGGGCTACCTATCTCCAGGATTGGACGATGTCCACCGATCTGCCCCAAGGCGGGGCGGGGTTGTGGCGGTTGGATTCAGCCGTGTCGGGATCAGGCGTTACCGGCGACCTGTTAGCCCACTCCATCGACACAGCGATGTGGCTCAATGGACCCATCGCCCGAGTAACCGCGACAACGCGGACGTTCATCACCGAGCGCAAACATGTGGATTCTGGAAAAATCCAACCCGTTACAATTGACGACGCCTGCGCATTTATAGCGGAGTTCGCGAATGGCTCGCTAGGAACTTTCGAGTCTACTCGATACGCCAGAGGGCGGAAAAACTTCAACACCTTTGAGCTGAACGGCGCCGACGGGAGCTTGCAGTTCGATCTGGAAGAGCCGGAGTATCTCAGTTTCTTCGAGTATCTTCACCGCGCGTCCGGCTCCAAGACAGAAAGTCACATAACCGGCTGGCGGAAGATTCACACAACAAACTCAGAGCACCCGTACATGAATCGCTACTGGGTCCCGGGGACTTGCATCGGCTACGAGCATACCTTCTTAAATGCATTAGCCGATTTTGTGGACGGGATCGAGTCCGGCAAACCCACGCAGCCTGATTTCCGCACTGCACTACAAACGCAGAAGGTCTGCGACGCGGTACTGAAATCCGCTCGTGAAGGTATCTGGGTCGATACAGGAGCTATCTAGTTCTCAATTTAGGATTCGTGTCTTCGGAACTTACGATGGACGAGCTTGTTGAAGTTGCTTTTCTTCCTGTCAGCCGTCTCGCCCTGATGGATGACGCTAATTCGCCTTCGTCAACCTTTTTGAACCATTCATCCCATTCGATATGTTGCAGTGTCCCTTCACCGTTGTATCCCGCGAAGTCCGGGCGAAGGACCCGATGTTTGCGGAGTAATTTGCCGTAGTTTGCGATGCGAGTTTCGTGTCCGTAGCGATACTGGTCGTGCTTGCACAGTTAAGCTCAGGTTGTTCCATCGACCATCTCAGCCAGCATTTGCAGTCTCGATTTGGCTCGTCTGACTGGGCGCGGAAGGATGCACGGGTTGCTGCGGAGTCCTCTGCCGCTGCCGAGTTTCGCTCGGTGATCCGACTGGCCGCATCGAGAGTCTCACCGATAGTCCAAACCGCCTCAGCCTGTCCAAGCGCTGACGGCCGTCTCTTGAGCGCGTCATGCTGTCGACAATGAGTGATTCGGTTTTCTTGGTCGATCCAGCGCACCGTTGCGCGAGGCTACGTACCTGGTCAGCTACAACCGCGAATCCCTGTCCGCTTTCGCCAGAGCGGGCCGCTTCCACCGCCGCACCCAGAGCGAGGAGATTCATCTGGAATGCAACTTCGTCACTCACGTGTATGATTTTTGCGATGTCGCGGCTAGATTGATCGCTTGATCGATTTCATCGATTCGTTGTCGGCAGCGGACTGCCCGACTTCGCTGACTCCGCTCACGAATTTCGGCGATGCGAGTTGTTTGCTCCACTGCTCCGGATGTAAAGCCGCTGCACGTTTCCGGGGCCTTGGCCGATTGCTCACCACATTGCTCACAAGTTTCCGAGAGCTCCTCTGTGAGTTCCCGTAGCGACTTCATTGTGGAGCGGACGAGCCACAGAATCAGCAGCGCGGCTGCCAGGCTAATGAGTGTAAGCCCGAACGTTACCCAGCGCATCCGGCTAGCCGTCTGCTCCGCGGCACGCGTCTCCTTCTCGAGATCCTTGTCTTGGAACTCCGCGAATTGCTACCCCGCGCTCTCGATTTCTTTTCTTACGGCTCCATCTTGTCGAGGATGACCGCACGAGCCGCTTGAAATCGACCTGAAGACGCCATCGCGAGATATTGGCCGAACAGATTGGACCACGCAGTAGTGGCGGATTCGACGGATTTGGGTGGCAGATCGAGTTCCGCGCTCGAGCCGTGCTGCCGGAGTGCCTGTATTTAGTAAGCACGCGATTGCCAAACGCGTCGAATTCCTGTTGCGCTTCAGGAGCAGTGGGCGGCGCGCGTCAACCCGCGCACTCGCCAGTGATCTTGTGTCCGGAGGTCTGTTTCGACGAAAAGGCGAATTGGACCATCCTCCCTGAGCCTTCATGTCGTTAATTCCGGAGTTGATGCTGCTAGCGAGGTCGGACGACGTGTTCGCTTTACGCATCGTGCGCCCCATCCGGCCGCCGCGGCTGTCGATGGAACCCACGGAGACGACAGCCAAAACCAACGTGAGAGTTACGACACCAGCAAAGCCGGCGGTTAGTTTCTGCCCTACGCTGAGCATCACGAACGACATATTGGACGTCCAGCGCGAAACTAGAATTATCGCCGGTTTAAGGTTTTGTCTGCGCGTGGCGCTTGCGCTTTGGCAGCGTTGTACTGCCCTGGAACTCGGTAAGGGCAGTATGCAGGGCAGTCAGTCCCCCTCCATCATCTTGAGGCGGTTCGACACTGGCGTCTGGAGGCACGCTGACCAGTTTTTGATGGTCGCGGTCGTCGACGCAGACTTGCCAGATCTTCGCGACGTTCTTGTCTTCTCCGGCGCATATGGCAAAGGGACATACTACCGGCTTCCAACTTCCCGACGGGCGCCTCTCCTCGAAGTACCGACATTCTGAACTCGCCGGCGCTTCTTCTGCCGGCCGGATCCTCACCAAAGGGATCCTTTGCGCCTCCACCAGTCCTCCGATGGCACTATCCAGCATCTTCCGATTTTTGCGCAGCAGACCTTCCTTGCCGCTCGCTAACGCGAGGGAACGCATGGTTTGAAAACAGCCGTCGGCGATCGATCGCTGCACGCGCTTTTTTTCCATGCCGACGCTCCGGCAAAAGGAGAACGTGCCGTTGATGTGCGCTTTATCGGTTGGAGTGATTTGAAGAACTCCCGATGGCACGGTACTGTCCATAAATGCGGTTAGCTCGGCGGCATCCGCATCCGGCCGGCTGAGCAGATCTTCCACCTTGCGCCTGACCAACTCATCGACCTGTACGCCGACCCGCTCGGACGTGCCTTCGAATGAGTGACCCTTTACGTTCTTTGCCAGACTGCTGACACGCTCGAGAATTCCACGCAGACTGCGCAGGTTTGAGTTCTTGGCGGAGCAGCGATCGGCGTCTAAAGCTGCTGAGATGATGAGCGTCGGCCTCTCCTGGCGCCGCTTCAGAAAATCCAGTGCCTGCCGTGCGGTTTCCTCCGGAGTTTCTCCCTGCAATTGAGTGACGCGATACTCCGTCTGAATTTCCTGGAGAATTTCGATGGCAGGAAGAAACGGAAGATTGTCGAACATCCCGCCGTCGGCCAGGAGGACATCGGTACGGCCGCGCCCCGGAATCACCTGTGCTTCCGATCGCGGCGCGAACACCACGGGGAATGCACTCGAACAGAGTGCGGCATTGACGAAATCGTAGGAGCCCGGCGAGCTCATGAAGTTACCGGTTTGAAGGAAGTCACGACCAAGCACGAACGACCGGCGCAGGTACAAGTCAGACGTTGTGCAGAAGAAGGAAATCGGATGAGCCCCGCGATGATACGGCTGGGAGGTGTTCAGGGGCAAACCGAAATCTCCGCCAAGCAGTTTGCGGGCCAGCGGTTCGAGTAACGAAGTCCCCATTAGGAACGTTTCGATATCAAGGCTGGGCAGTGTCTCTTTTTCCACCTGCTTCCAGAAACGATTCGCGGCGCGGCTCATATGTCCGGCGACAAACTCCGAGGCGATGGAGCGAGTGCGGCTGCGGGGGATCAGGAACAGATCGGAAATCGCGTCGATCAGGGCAGGGGGTGCGCCCACCGCGGCAAAGCCGGCATCGCCGCGGCCGCCGCGGCGCATCATGCGACGTAGGATTCGCGGCGACAGGTCGATGCGCCGGGCCCTCACGCCCAGTTGCTTCATGGTGTTCTTGAGCGTCCGGGTGAGCGACACTTTGCGGTCCACGCACAGGAACGTATCGCACAGTTCCTTCAGGAGCAGTGAGCTCTCTTTCGAAGGTAGCGTGGAAATCGCGCCTAAAGCGCCGCCCATGAGAGCGCCCACTGAGGCTCCGACAATCAGATCGGGTTTGATTCGCAGCGAGTGCATTGCCGCGACCACACCGGTGTGAAAACTTCCGCGAAACACACCGCCGCTGCCGAGAAACACGATCCTCTGCTCCTCGCCGCGAAGGTGCTGGAAGGCGGGCAACAGGGCAGGAGCCTCGGAGTCCTGTCCGTAGCTCCGGTAGACCGGTTGGGCATGTTCCTCGCCTGAAGGCCGGAACTGTAGCAAGCGCGTGCAATTGACGCAGAGCTCGCGCACGCCGGGAGCCTCATCCGTCATATGCGGCTGGCGTTCCGGGGCCAGGCGTTTCAGCAATTCATGACAGGGTACTGGTTCTCCGCGCCACGACGATAGCTGATCGCGGTAGAGGGACTCGAGTGTCTGCCGGCAACCGGCCGCTGCCGCTGCTCGAATCTCGTCAGCTGTGGGGTCAAGGTTGTTGGCGAAAGCGATGTCCTGGCGCGGTGCAATTTCGTCGACAAAGATCGTGAAGAGGGTTCGCGGCCCCTGGTTGAGCGGATGCTTCTTCTCCTTAGGAGGAAGATTGAGTTCCATCTCGCTCATGAAATTGGCCTGGCGCGCCTCCTGGTTGGTGTCGCGGCGGCGTTCCAACTCACGGCTTATAGTGGCCGATTCCACGATGTTAATTGACTCCGGGCGCTTCGCTCCTGCCCCGTACGGCTCGATGGGGACGCTGTGCACCACATGCACCCGGCGGTCTGAAGGGCTGGTGGCGCAGAGTTTCCGGGCTATGTCGGGATGATCGTGAAACCAGCCGCAGAGCGCAGTTACAGGATTCTGGCTGATGCCGGCGCCGTCTACCAGGTCGAGTTCAGGGGTGCCTTCCGGTTCCACCCACTGTCCGATGTCCTTACGCTTATTGAGGTGTAGCGGCGGAAACAACCCCGTGATGCGCAGGGCGCCTCGTAGGGCAACTGTCAATTTAGTTCCCAGTTCAGCCCATACCTGCTGGCTCTTTAGCGGATGCCCGTTCCATCTGACATCCTGTAGCGCGGCCGCAACCAGGATGAGATGGAATGGCTTGTCGGTAAGAACCGGCTCAGTGGGGTTTGACGGCTCGTCGGCGAAGAGTTCGAGCAGGCTCCGGTGAAAGTGATAGTCGTGAAGAAAGCCGCGCTCGAGCCCCAGTCCTTCGAGCAGGAATTGCATCAACCAGTCCGACGCCTTCCGGCGCAGCGGCGTCCACATCAAAACCGCCAACAGGGTGATTGTGGCGATCAATGAGATCCAACAGCCCGTCTTCCAGACCAGACTCTCGGCGGCTGGTGTTGTCCAACCGATCATGTAGTCGAGGCTGGGGAAGAAGTACAGCGCCCAGCGGAAGACGCTACCGACTGTGATGTAAATGAGCAAGGCCGTCGCCGCCAATGCGCCCATCCAAACTCGCCAGCCGAAAAGGGGTCTGATTCGCCACGACCAAGCGGTGGCGAGGCCCCGTTTCAGAAACGCTCGAGCTCTCTTGCCCAAGCCGCTCCGGCGGGGTGGCGTGGGGGCAAACACCCGGAATGTATGCTCGCTAAAGAAGTACGGCAGGCACAGCATCGTGAGCAATTGCAGTGTGATCACGGTGACGTTGACGTAGAACCACAGGCGCATCATCAGCGGAATGACGGACCCGTAATCTTCTTTCCAACGGACGTAGGAGACGGCGCAGGTAGCTATTCGGCTCACCTTCAGGGGCAGTCCCCCCAGCCATCCGCCCAATCGCGTTAGTACGTAATAGTTTCGCCGCGCCTCTGCTTCTTCTTCCTTCAGTTCCGCAGGACAGGACAGATCCTTAACAGGAGGTTTGTCAGCGAAGAAGTCTACCGGGTCGGGGATTGCCTTCCAAATGACATCGAGCGGCGAACTCGACATAGTGGCGAGGTACCGCCGAAACCAAGTCCAACGCCTGACCTCGAGATCGCAGGCTGGGTCGCCGTTCTCAAGCGCACGATAGGAGTAGTGCATGGCCGTCGCGGTTAACGCGCCGGTCGAAATTCCGGCAGCCGCCTCAGGGGGGTTGCGGTCTGCCGCGAGCCATGCGTGAATGACGCCGATTCCGAAGAAAGCGCCCTTAGGACCCGCAGTAAAGCAAAGCGCGTCCCGTCCCCCGGTACGAGTACGTCCGGGCTTCATAGAGCGGCCAGTCCCAGCTGGCCAATCTATCAATCATAGTCGTGTGGGGCGAAATTGCAAGCGAGGGTCAGCGGATTTGGGCGCCGTTGATGCTGACTGACTTAAGACTTAAGCCCTCCACATGCTCGACAATTGGCTCCTTGTCGGTATGTTCAAAGGTGCAGTCCTCAAGCCGGATCTGCTGTACGGGTGCGTTGGGCAGTCCCCGCAACGTCCACGGCGACCTCGCGTGTTTGCACTTCAGATTGGTCACCAGAAGGTCGCGAACCACCGGCTTGTAGGGACCTTTGGCTCCTTCTTCATAAAGGAAGTCCACCTCGATCGCGACGCCTACCTGGCCGATCTCGATGTTGCGCGCGCGAATGTGTTCCAGCACGCCCCCCCGCATGGCGTTGTTCTTGAAACGCAGGCCTTGGTTGAGGTCGGGACTGCTCATCAGGCAGTCCTCTATGTAGACGTTGCGAACGCCGGCCGAGATCTCGCTGCCCAAAGTAACCCCGCCATGGCCAGCCTTCATCACGCACTTGCGGATGATGAGGTTTTCCGACGGTACAGGAACCCGACGGCCCTCTTCGTTGCGGCCGCTCTTAATGGCGATGCAGTCATCGCCGGTATCGAACTCGCAGCCTTCGATCAACACATCTTTGCATGACTCCGGGTCGCAACCGTCGTTGTTCGGGCCGTGGCTCGAGATTTTGACGTTGCGCACAATCACGTTGGTTGACAGCACCGGGTGCAGTTCCCACATCGGGGAATTCCGTATCGTCACACCCTCAATGACGACGTTTCTGCACTTGTAGGGCTGGACGAATTGCGGTCGCAGATAGTGTCCGTCGCCAAACTTGCGCTCGCTTACCGGTGTGCCCTTGGCAGCCATCGCTATCAGCGCGTCGCGGTCGGCACGCTGTGACGGCGCCCCCGGTTTCAACTCGCAGTGTCCCTTGCCCGCCCAAGGCCACCAAGCCTCGCAGCCAGCCTGTCCATCGAGGACTCCCTCACCGCTGATCCCGATATTCTCTTTCTCGTACGCGTAAATGAACGGCGAGTAGTTCATGCACTCAGTGCCTTCCCAGCGCGTCACAACCGCAGGCAAGTAGAGTTTTGGGTCGAAGATGAACTTCAGCGTTGCGCCCTTCTCGACATGCAGGTTCACGTTGTTGTCGAGGTGTATCGCGCCGGTGAAAAATACGCCCTGCGGGATGAGGACCCTACCGCCGCCAGCCTTGGCGCCGGCGGCGATCGCTTCGCGAATGCTGGCCGTACAGTCGAATCCGCCCGCTTTCGCCCCGAACTTCGTGATTACGAAATCGCGATCCGGGAACTTTGGGGCACGGATGCGTTTGAGAATCGCGGCGACTTCATCGTCGAATTCAGAGCCTCGAGCAACCGAGGCTGAAATTGCGAGGGCCGCGCTACTTCTGAAGAAAGAGCGGCGTGATATGGCGGTCATACAGATTCTCCGTGACGTTCTTCGAGATCGGACCTTCGCACGCCACTACGAGGTTGGTATAGCGCTCGCCCATCTTGGCGGCGATCTTGAACCCGACGTGGAGCAACTGGCGGAGATTGACGTTGTACTGCGGATTTTTCTGGTCGTGCCGCAGTGCGCCCATGTACTGCTCCGACGTCCACCCGCAAACTGTCGCTGGCGAGGGCAGTTGCGCTTTGTCGATGTCGATCACCGACGCGTAGGGGGCGCACAGCTCGTCGAAGTGCTCGACGGCCCCTGCGTAGATCTCCTTGGCCAGGGACAGGCCGTCGCCGCCCGCTTCCGCCAGTCCAATGAGCTCTTCAAGCCATGTTGTGCCGGCTGTCTTGACGTGAACACCCGCGCCTGAACTGGCGAGCGAACGCCGGATGGCTCCGTAAATGGAAAATTTATCGCTGCCGGAATGTACGCTGAGCTTGAGGTTCGACGGCAAGCCGTAGGCCCGTACAGCGTGCTTGATGATCGCAAGATCGTCCGAGAATTCTTTCTCGAACCGCACCACGTCGCCAACATAATCCACGCCCTTATTGAAACGGCCGGTGAACTTCGGCGCGATTGTCTGCGTGGGAATGCCTTCGTCGGCGATTGCCGCCAGAATGATTAGCAATTCCCGCGGCGTCTGTGGAGCATCAGTTTCGTCCATGGAGACTTCAGTGACGAAATTTCTTTTGCCTTTCGCGGATTCGATGTGGCGGTAAATTTTCCCCGCCTCGGTCACGGCGAAAAGGTATTTTCCAGCAGCCTCTGCCGCAGCCTCGCGTGTGATGGTCAGTGGTTCGGTGATGCCGTCCATCTCATAGCGGCCAATCAATTCGGGGTGCCGGTTGAGGAACGATTCGACCGCGCCGGCGGCGGGGGGGCGCCCGATGTAGTCGGCGACGTCGAGGGTAAAGAAATCGCTGGGAGCGACAAAACGGTCGACGGTGGTGAGGTTGATGTGGTCGGCGTCCACGTGGTGCGGCTGTTTCCAATCGAGAGCTTTCACCGCCGCATCTGCCGCACCACGGACGCTGGACGGCTCCGAATGAACGATGTTGTGCTCCCGGTTTGACTTGTTCCAGACCGGTACAACCAGCACGCCCTGTTGCAGCGCTTTCACGCAAGCCGTTAGTTGAGCCTTGGCTTGGTGCGCGAACCGGTCGCCCACTCCGAGGGAGAATTTCTCCAGTACGATACTGCTGCTCATTGATTAACTCCCGATGCGAGAAATCCGCCGTCCACCGTGATGCACTGGCCCGTGATGTAGCTGGCAGCATCTGACGCCAGCAGAATGGTCGCGCCGATCAGCTCAGTCTGTTGCCCAAAGCGTCCAATGGGCGTCCGCATGAGCAACTCCTTTCCACGCGTTGTACCGTCCAGCAGTGCCGCGTTGAGGTCGGTGCGGAAGACACCAGGCGCAATCGCGTTCACGTTGATCTTGTTTTTGGCCCACTCGACCGCCAGGCTGCGTGTGAGCGACAGCACAGCGCCTTTCGACGCCGCATAGGCTGTAACTTCCACCAGCGAGACGAAGGAATTCAAGGATGCGATATTAACGATGCGGCCGTGTCCGCTGGCTGCCAGGGGCTCGAAGAAGCTCTGACAGGTGCGCAGCATGCCCGTGACATTGACGTCGAAAAGTGTGTTCCACTCAGCCTCAGTCACCTGCAGGGTCGGCTTGCGGAAAATGCGTCCCGCGGCGTTTACCAGGATGTCGACGCGTCCGAACTTAGCCATTACGGCGTCGCGGAAGGCATCAATGGATGGCCTCGATCCGGCGTCGCAGGTGAGCGCCAGGCTTCGCTTGCCGGTGGCTTCAATCTCAGCCGCGACTTCTTTGACCATATCCTCGCGTCGTCCGGTGGCAACGACGTCGGCGCCCGCCTCAGCCAGTCCGACGGCGAGTTTGCGCCCGATCCCGGACGTCCCGCCAACCACTACGGCGAGGCGGCCGTCCAGGTCCATAATGTTTTTGCTCATGTGCCCCTCTAAGATATGAGGGTCCGCAATACTGCGTCAAACGAGGATTTCTAAAATAGCCGTTGAGCCGTTCTAAAACCCTGCAGCGGCGTCTAGCTACGGGGCCGTCCGGCGTGATCAGCACCAGCTGACGATCGACTTCACCACGCCCGCTTCGCGTCTCAGCCACAACGGGAAACGTTCGCTCATTTTCTCCGGCGAAGCCACCTCGGTGGGCCAACTGCTGATGTCAATCTGTCCGCTCTCCATCAGGTCCAGCACGCGATGATGCTCGGCGGGAGTGCTATTGCGACTCGCGAGGATGGTTGCCTCTCGCCGGTGCAGGTCGGGATCGAACAACGAAATCTGATCATTGACCAGTCCGACGAAGATGAGCTTTCCGCCCTGCTCCAGCAGGTGGATCGAACTCTCCATCGAGCCGCGATCGCCGGTGCAGTCGAATACCAGCATCGACGGCTGTTCCTGACGCGCCTCTTCGTGCGAAGGATAGTACCGGCTGAGCTGATTGTGTTTCGCCGCAAAGCTTAACCGCTCCGGCATCTTCTCCACCACTCCCACTTCGGCTCCAGCAACCTTCAGGAATTCGATAACCGACAGTCCGATGGGCCCGGCGCCGACCACGATCGCCCTATCGCCTGCTTCTGCCGCTGAGCGTCCCACCGCGTGGATTCCTACGCCAAGCGTTTCCACCAGCGGAATCTGCACGTCCGGCAATTTCTCGCATTTGTAGATTTGAGCGGCGGGAATGACGATGCGGTCCCGCATGCCTCCGTCGGTGTGGACGCCGATCACGCGCATTTTGGCGCAGCAGTTGGTGCGTCCACGTGTGCAGGCGGCGCACACTCCACAAGTCACGTAGGGGTTGACGGCACAGCGGTCGCCAGGCTTGAAACCGGCTACGGCGTCGCCCGTCGCAATTACTTCGACCGCGAGTTCATGCCCGAGAATTCGTGGATAGGTGAAGAAGGGCTGCGTTCCTTCAAAAGCATGCAGGTCAGTGCCGCAAATGCCCACGGTCAGCACCCGCACCAGCACTTCTCCTTTTCCGGGGTCGGCGGGTGGAGGTGTATCGGTTAGGTGGAAGTGACCAGGCTGGTCGAGGGTGACGGTCTTCATCAGCGACAACTTTATCAGGGTTATGCTGAACCTCGGACATCTCCCGAAACCCAGCCGCCCAATCCTCGATTGCACCCATCTTTCAGTCGTGTGTCCCGAAACTCTTTCGAACTCCAAATTTTCAAAAACTAAAAAACCAGGGCGCCGGCACGCCTCCCATGCATTGCTAGTGCCGGCACCATGAGCCGCGTTCCCGCTCGTTCAGGGTCGAGCGGATGTTCGTTAGATCATTGAACATCCGGTAACTCTGCACCAGTGACGCGGCGCCGGTAAGTTTCAGGCTGTATTCATCCCCCCAGTAAAGTTCCGCCGACTTCCGGGTCAACGGCGTACTGAAGCTCGACCGGTTGAAATCAGCGCCACCGAGCAGATCGAGGCGGCTTCGCTCGGTCTTGATCGCGTGAAAGCCAAGACCACCGCCGAGCACAAAGCGCAGATCCAGGTTCTGGAATCGATCGTATTCATAATCGTTGAAGATGTTCACGAATAGACGAGACGTCAAGTTGTGGTCGTAACCAAGACCGCCTCGTATCGCTTGCGCCGTATCAGCATTCTTCCCGTTCACCAGTGCTGAGGCTTTGATCGCGTTGAAGTATAAGGAAGCCTTGTCGGTATTCGTCACGCGGGCTGCGTTTACCCCTGTACTGAACGTCAGCGTCTTCGCATTGCCGCTCGTCCCGGCGAATCCAAGACTTGCCGTTCCTGCCCATAGCTGACCCCACCCCGGCTTCAGCAAACGCTCGTACGCGCGCTGCTCGTCGGCGTTACGAATTGCCGCAACCTCTGCCGGCGCGACGCTCAGCGAGCCCTGGGCTCCCTTGAGGTCGACTCTCCCGCCCGCCGTCTCCAGTGTGCCGCTAGCGATCCTGCCGTCTTGAAGCACTACGTTGACCGGTTTGTCGGTACGAATTGACTCCACCTGATCCCACGCCGCAGTCAAGAGGCCGAACTGGTCTGTCTTAATCGTGATGCTCTTGCCGTCTTTCTTCACAATTGCGCCGCTGACGCGGTCACCGTTTTTCATGACAACCTGGTCGGCCCAGGTAGTTTGAAGCAGCGCCAGGAGCGTGGCGATTTTGTATTTGGTCATTGATCTTCAAAACCTTCTTAAGCGAGTTGCGATGTGCAGTGCGGGCATCGCTTGGCGGGAACCGGGATCGCCGTGAAGCACTGGGTGCAATCTTTTGTAGGTGGCACGAAGGCCGGCGCCACGGGTTTTTGGAGGCGATTTGCTGTTCGCACCACTAGGAAAATCACAAAGGCGACGATCAGGAAGTTAACGATGGTATTCAGGAATTGGCCGTAAGCGATCACGGGTGCGGCAGCAGTTCTTGCCGCCGCCAAGGTCGGATATGGTTGGCCGTTGAGCGAGAGAAACAGCTCTTTGAAATCCATCTGACCCAACAGCAAGCCGATCGGCGGCATCACCACGTCGTTCACCATCGAAGTCACAATGGCCCCAAATGCAGCGCCGATGATCACCGCTACTGCCAGATCAAGGACGTTGCCCTTCAGCACAAATTCTTTGAACTCTTTAAACATTTTCGTCTTGTCCTTTTCTTCGAATCTTGAAGATTGCGAGTGCCGGAGCGAATTGAGTCACGTTCATGTACGCGTACGCGGCCAGCACTCCTCCTAATAAGGACGGTATTCCGCAGACCCACAACGTCTTCAGGATTTCCGCGCTTATGAATACTGCTGGCCGCGCACCCCGCCATGGATTCAGCGAGAGGGTAGTCACCGCGAGGGTGATCAGTTGGAGAAGCGTCAAGCCTGTTCCGATCGTCACGGCGGTTAATTTGTGTTCGCCCGGGTGGTCAAGAAGCCAGAGGATCGCTATCACAAACAGAAACGTCACCAAGACGCCTGTCCAGGCTGACAATCCGGGTGCGTGCGCGCCATATCCGTTGGAGGTCAGACTAGCGCTCACTTTGAAACCCACCTTGCCACGGACGGCAAAATACATTACGCCCGCGCCTAGGATCGCGCCCGCCATCTGTGAAGCGACGTAGGCGGGCAAATCGGCAACACCGAACCGCTTGGCCAGGGCCAAACTTACTGAGATCGCCGGATTGAGATGACACCCGGAGATGCGGCCGGCCGAATAAACCAGTCCCGCCATTGAAAGTCCGAACATCACTGCGACACACAGGAACTGAAATCCATTGATCGAAAACGATGCGGCCAGCACCGCGCTGCCGCAAACACCAAACACCAGCCAAAATGTTCCGAGTAATTCGGCGCTGCTTCGATAGAGCAGCCGAGCCGGTTTCGGCATGCTTGTCTTATCGCGATCGGCTAAACGCTCACCTTCTCGATTCCAGACCGGGGAAAGTCGCCTCGATGTCGGTTCTGTCAAGTGTCGAATTCCATTCGATTATTTGCGCCCGGCGCTGGAGAGCGTCTGGCACAAGACCGTTCTCGCGCTCAGCTGATTGTGTGTTCACATCCTCAGACAGACGTCCCCACCTGAAAGTCACATCTCTCGGAGAATCATTCGCGGCACGGATGGAGGGTCGGTTATCCCAGTGCTACTGAAGTGACTTTTTTCAGTGCGTACATGTCCAGAGTTGTGAGATCCTCGGCGCATGGTTGACGACAGCAAAGCGGACAAGGAGGATCTTGAATTACTCGCAGCCGTCCGCGCCGCCCGCGATGGTGATCTGCGGGCTTTCGAGCAATTGGTTTCGCAGCATCAGAAGCGCATTCTGGCCGATTGCAGATATCTGACCCGTGACGAGAACAATGCCGAGGATCTTGCGCAGGAGGTTTTTGTGAAAGCGTTCTTCGGCATTCGAAATGTCGAAGGCCGGTCGTCCTTCCGGCACTGGTTGCAGAAGATCAAAGTGCATCACTGTTTAAATCATTTGAAGAGGCGTGACGGGAAAGACGCGTTTTCCATTGACGAAGAGTCGGCGGAGACGATTCCGCAACTACATGTCCCGCCTGCGGTGGATGAAAATCTGGCTGCACAAGCGCGCCGCGAGCAGATCGGCGAGATCCTGCGATCATTGCCCGACACTCTGCGTATTCCACTGGTGATGTGCGATATGGACGAACTCTCCTATGATGAGATCGCTAGCTCGCTCGGCATCCGGCTTTCGGCCGTGAAGATGCGGGTTAAGCGCGCACGTGAGCAATTTCGCCTGCGCTACGCCGATGGAGCCGATAGCGCATCCAATCAGGCACGAACATAAACCCATCTGATGAACAGTTGGGGCGACCACTCGACTTCCTCAGGGAGGAGGAGTTCGAGCCCTCGACGGATTTCATTGGGCGCGTCCGCCGCAAGATCCACCGGCGAAGCGCTACGACACAGGTCGCATCGTACTCATGGCACCTCCCCAAAGTGATTCTCGTCGAGTTAATCGGCGTTGTTGAGCACCTGATGAAGGCATTCGGAACAGGCAAGGAGACTCGACGATGAGAGAGAAACTGGAACAGGCATTTGGCGGACTTCTAGATTCCACCATTGCCAGGCTGCCCAAAGTCGCTGTGGGCATCCTGCTTGTCATTCTCGGATTGATCGTCGCTAAGATCGTCGAGAAGGTTCTGCGGTACACCCTGGCAAAGGTTCGCGTTGACGAGTTGGTCGGCAAAGCGGGCATCGACCAGGCGCTCCAGCGGCTCGGAATCCGGCAGCAACTGACTGTGCTGTTTCCGCGTCTGGCCTATTTTCTGGTGCTGTTGATTCTCGCCAGGCCCGCCGGTGACGCGCTCGGCATCGTGGCGATCTCGAGCGCAATCGGAGCTTTCTTCGCTTACCTGCCGAATATCTTCGCCGCCTTGCTGTTGCTCATTCTGGGCAGCACCGTCGGTCAGTTCGCTAGGCAAACCGTCGCGCAGTCGGCCGAAAGTTCGGGGATTGAATTCGCACCCGCGCTTGGCAAGCTTGTTTCAGGCGTCATCCTGTTCGTCTGCGCCATGATGGCCATCGCGCAGTTGAAGATCGACACCGATATTGTTCGGATTGTCACGAGCTTCGTCCTGGGCGGCGCCGCACTGGCCTTTGGACTCTCTTTCGGACTCGGCACCCGTGACATTATCCGGAACATCGCTGCCGGCTTCTACGCGCGCAAGATTCTCAGCATGAGCCGCTTGAAGTGCTTGGACACCAGGGAGTGCTCACCGCCATCACGGCAACGCACCTGGTGATCGAGTCAGAGGGCCGCGAGACTGCGGTCTCCAACGCTACCCTGCTGGACCACGTCGCCCGTCAATAGCAGCCGACTACGGATCGAAGAGCTAGAAATCGAGACTGAGCTGCGACTTTCGCGGACGGCGATCGACCATTACAGTGCGGCCGTTGAGTGACGGCGAGATTTCGTGTTCATGGGCAATCACCGCGTCAAAGTCGGCTGTGGGCTGACAGCGCGACTCGACAGCGCGGGTGAATTGCTCAAGACGGCGGAAGCCGTCGAGTTTGTCGGTATCGCCGATCTTCGCAGCGTCGAGCGAACGCCGGAGCACGTCGATCGATTCGTCGTAGGTCTTGAGCGGAACCGGAAACGGGTGACCGTCCTTGCCGCCGAGCGAAAAAGAGTACCGCGCAGGATCACGGAAGCGGCTGGGTGCGCCATGGACCACCTCGGCGATCAGCGCGAGTGATTGCAGCGTGCGTGGTCCAAGGTTCTCCAGCAGAAGCAGCGAGGCGAAGTCGCGGAGGTCTCGTTCGTAGGCGACGGCGAGGACGGCGCCGAGCCTCTTCAAGTCGACATTCTCCGCGCGCACCTCATGATGCGACGGCATGACCAGCTTGCGTGCTTCGGCGAGAGTCTTGTCGGGATGCTCGTGCGCGATAGCGAGCAGGGCCTCGCGCGCAGGGAGCGCCTGACCGTCCACAAGATTGAGGATCGTCCCCTCGTTGCGGCCTACGATGGCGGTGTGCGGGTTCGACGTGAAGTCGCGGATGGAGGGCGAATGCCAGTGGTAGCGGCGGGCGAGGCGCGTGCGCTCATTCATGCCTTGCTGGACCACCGCCCATTCGCCGGCGGCGGTAACGACAAAGGTATGGAGATAGATCTGGAAGCCGTCGGCAATGGCGTTGTTGTCGACGCGAGCGGTGAGTCGACTGGCGCGGACCAGCGCGTCGCCGTCGAGCGAGCGTCCGGCTGCGACGGCGCGGAGTTCATCGGGAGTGGCGCGCGAATGCCGGCCGCGTCCGCCGCAGATGTAGATCCCGAGTTCATGGGCGCGGGGATTGAGTCCGCGCTTGAGTGCGCCCATGACGGAGGTGGTGATGCCGGAGGAGTGCCAATCCATTCCCATAACGGAGCCGAGCGCCTGAAACCAGAAGGGGTCGGAGAGTCGCGACAGGAAGGCGGGCGCGCCGTAATCGTGGACGATGGCCTCAGTAATGGCGGTGCCGAGTCGGGTCATGCGGCCGGCGAGCCAGGCGGGAACGTGTCCGCCGTGGAGAGGAAGGTCGGCATGGCCGGAGCGCTGCATCTGCTCCTATTTTAGAAGGTGGTGCGGAGATGCGCGACGCAGCCTCGATCTACTTCAGGTTCATCTTCTGAAGCGTGTTGTAGCTGAGGCGGAGACTGTCGAGCGGAGGACCGGGGGTCTGGTCCTGTTCGACGAAGTAGTGCTGGACGCCGGCCTTTTCGCAAGCCTTCAAGATCGATTTGAAATCGAGGGTACCGGTGCCGACGGCGCGGAACGTGGCTGGTTCAACAGTCTCGTTGTACTGCGTCTTGGTGCCGAACGCGACGTCTTTGAGATGGATCAGGGGCACCCGGCCGGAGAACTGGCGGATCATGTCGGACGGGATATTGCCGGCTACTCCGAGCCAGAACACGTCGAGTTCGAGGTGCACCAGCTTCTTATCCCACCTCTCCATGAAGATATCCCAGGCGCGCTCGCCAGGCTTGCCGCCGAATTCGAAGGCGTGGTTGTGATAGCAGAACTGGAGTCCTGCCTTTGCGCAAATTTCGCCGGCCTTGTTCATTTCGTCGGCGATCTTCTTGTAGCCTTCGACGCTGCCGCGCAGGTTGGGCGCGATGTAGGGCATGACGACGAACTTCACCCCGTTGGCCTTGGAATCGTCGATGGTTTGAGACAGGTCGCCCTTGAGGATGAGCGCGGTGTCGGCGTGGACGGCGGGTGCGGACAGGCCGTACTGCTTGTAGAGTGGCGCGTACTTGACGAGGTCGGTGGGGGAGCACTCCACCTCTTTGTAGCCGATGTCGGCGATGGTCTTCAGGGTGCCGCTGGGGTCATTGGGAAGGATGGTGCGGACGGTGTAGAGTTCAGCGCCGAGGGGATGGGCGAACCCCGACTTTTTCTTGGCGAACGCTGGGATGGCAGCGGCAGCAGCAAGGAGGGACCGGCGAGTGAGCGTCATTGCAGGGATAGCATATCAGAGCACCCACGAATCGGTTGCCGCATATGGCTGTCCATACAACCAGACCCATATACCCATATTACTGCTAAACTGAAGACATGAAAACCACGGTCGAGCTCAATGACGACTTGCTCGAGAAGGCCCGCCATTTGGCCAGCACCAAAGGGTGGACGGTGCGGACGGTGCTGGAGGAAAGCCTTCGGAGTTACTTGGATCTGATCGCCGTGGCAGCGACAGAGACCCGGCCGTTCCAGCTGCGGCACACGATTGTTAAAGGCAAGGGCTTGAAGAATCCGGCAATGACGTTCGAAGAGATGGTGGAACTCGCCAACCGGACGCCATCGAAATGATCGCGATTGACACAAATCTGCTGGTGTACTCGCACCGCGCAGACTCTGCGTTTCACGAAGCAGCGGTGTCCGTGCTCGACGAGCTTGCCGCCAGCGGACGCGTGTGGGGTGTCGTGTGGCAGTGTGTTCACGAGTTTCTGGCCATCGCGACCCATCCGAAGATTTATTCGCCAGCCTCGTCGATGGACAAGGCCATGGAAGAGGTTGAGAACTGGCGCATGTGTCCGACCTTCAGATTGATTGCTGAAGGGCCGGCACACTGGAAATCGCTCGCGCCGATACTCAAGAGCAGCCGGGTGGTTGGGCCGAAGGTTCACGACGCAAGAATTGCGGCGGTTTGCCTGCAGCATGGCGTGTCTGAGTTATGGTCGGTGGATCGTGACTTCAGTCGTTTCGCCCAATTAAAAGTGGTGAACCCCTTAATCAAGCGCCGCCGGTGAGGCACGCTCTTCACCGAAAGACGAAACGGATCGCAAAGAAGATCAGCACCAAATGCAGAGTGACCGTTAGCCACGTAATCGCCAGGAATGGAGACTTGTTCGACTTGTGGCGCAGAGTCTTTTGTGCAAGCAACGCGCCCGGCCAGCCTCCCAGGAATTCCCATAGATGCAGCGTCGCTTCTGGGATGCGCGTGGCGCCCTCGCGGAACGTCCGGCCGGCGTGGATGACGGCGAGCCGCTTGTCGCGTGCATACAGGATGAACGTCAGCAGGCTGAGCGGGAGCACAGCCCAGCAATAGACGACGAGCCACAGCGGGCAGTGGACCGTTCCTCGCAGGTCGGCGACTGCCAAGCCCGTCGTCAGCAGTAGATAGGCGAACGCCAACAGCGATATCGGGCTGTGTAACTCTGCGCCGTCAAACCGCTTGTGCGCCCGTTTTCGCGACTTCGCCATTAGAGCGGAATGTTGGAATGCTTCTTCTTGGGAAGCGTATCGACCTTGGTTTCCAACATTCTAAGCGCCTTGATAATTCGCGGCCGGGTCTCATGCGGCTCGATGACGTCATCGATGTAGCCGCGCTCGGCGGCGATGAAGGGACTGGCAAAGCGGTCGTTGAACTCCGCAACCTTTTCCTTGCGAGCGGCGACCGGGTCCGCGGCTGCGGCGATTTCACGGCGGTACACGATGTTCACCGCTCCCTCGGCGCCCATAACCGCAATTTCAGCGGTTGGATAAGCGAGGTTGATGTCGGTCCGCAGATGCTTCGAACCCATCACGCAATAGGCGCCGCCGTAAGCTTTGCGTGTGATGACGGTGATCTTCGGTACTGTGGCTTCGGCGTAGGCGAACAGGAGTTTGGCTCCGTGGCGAATGATGCCGCCGAACTCCTGGGCGGTACCGGGCAGGAAGCCAGGAACGTCCTCGAAGGTGACGATGGGGATGTTGAACGAGTCGCAAAAGCGGACGAAGCGGGCGGCCTTGGTGGATGAATCGATATCGAGGCATCCGGCGAGGAAGGCGGGCTGATTGGCGACGATGCCGACGCTGCGGCCGTCGAAACGCGCAAAGCCGACCACGATGTTTTTGGCCCAGTGATCCTGCACTTCGAAGAATTCGCCGTCGTCCACAACGCGGATGATGATGTCCTTAATGTCGTAGGGGACACTGGACTCGGTGGGGACAATCGAGTCGAGTTTGGCGTCCTGCCGGTCGATGGGATCGGCGGTGGGCTTGCGCGGCGGATCCTCGAGATTGTTCTGCGGCAGGTAGCTGAGAAGCTCACGAATCATGCGGAGGCAGTCGGCATCGTCGGCCGCGAGGAAGTGGGCCACGCCGCTGATGGAGTTGTGAGTGAGCGCGCCGCCGAGCTTTTCCTTGGTGACGTCCTCGTGGGTGACGGTCTTAATAACGTCGGGCCCGGTGACGAACATGTGGCTGGTCTTGTCCACCATGAAGATGAAATCGGTGAGCGCCGGCGAGTAGACGGCGCCGCCGGCGCAGGGCCCCATGACGGCGGAAATCTGCGGGACGACGCCGCTCGAGATGGTGTTGCGAAGGAAGATGTCGGCATAACCGGCAAGCGAGACCACGCCCTCCTGGATGCGCGCGCCACCCGAGTCGTTGAGACCGATGACAGGAGCACCGGTCTTCAACGCGAGATCCATAATCTTGCAGATTTTCTGGGCGTTGGTCTCCGAGAGCGACCCGCCGAAGACGGTGAAATCCTGCGCGAACACGTAAACAACGCGGTTGTGAATGCGGCCGTAGCCGGTGACGAAGCCGTCGCCGTCGATCACTTGCTCGTCCATGCCGAAGTCGCGGCAACGGTGGCGGACGAGCTTGTCCATCTCTTCGAAAGAGCCTTCGTCCAGGAGAAGTTCAATGCGCTCGCGGGCGGCGAGTTTGCCTTCCTGGTGCTGGCGTTCACGGCGCGCCGGCCCGCCGCCCGCGTCGGCGGCAGCGTGTCTGCGCCGGACCTCTTCCAATCTCGATGAGGACATCAGAGTACACAGTAACAGGAGCAGTGACGAAATCGCGCCGAGCGGGCATCAACGATTTCGTGTCGGGCGCCGTCAACGGTCTATGAGGATGCGTCGAGAGAGATTGGGTGCGTATTGAGGGCCGGATGGCTGGTTTGTCTATGTTGCGGATTGGGGTTCGCTCAGACGCCTGGGGAACACGTGACGAAGGTCATTCCGCTGCCGTCGGAGGACATCCTGAATCCTTGCGAATACAGACTGGCGGTCCCGCTGCCTGCCGACACGGTACGGGCGGTATGGACGATCTTCGATCGCGGGCAGGATTACCTGAGGTGGTATCTCGATCCGCGAATCCGAGCCTTCGCGCGGACGCATCAATTGGCTCTCGTGCTGGCGACGCATTGCCGCTCGAAGGAGCGCGACGACATGATCGTGGAGCCAGCCAAGGGAGTGGGACGGGCGCTATATACGGCGCTCGACCAGTTCGCCCTGACGAAACAGCGACCCGAACTGGCGTCCGCTCCGGTGATCGCGATGGGTTGGTCGGGCGCCGGCTCACTAGCCGCGCGGCTCGCCGGCTACCGCCCCGACCGCTATCTGGCGGGCATCGATTATGCGCCTGGACAATATGAGCCTCTCGGCATGGATACGATCCTACTCTCCGATGAGGCGATTCGTAAGCCGCAACTGATCATTGCGAATGGCAGCGACAATGTGAATGGTACCGAGCGTCCCTATGCCTACTTCAGAAAGTACTTCGAGCGCGGCGCTCCATGGACGTTTGTCATCCAAAACAGAACGCCACATTGCTGTTTGCAGAACGCCGAAAGTTTAATTCTCCTCTGGTTGGACGAAGCGCTGGCCAAGCCGTCCCGAGCGGGGCTAACGGGGTACATAAGAGTTCAGGAATCGGGGACTGTGGACGAGTGGAAGCGGCCGGTGGTGAACGTGACGGCCGCGAGAATCGGGAAGCCCGGCAAGGCCGCAAGCGGAGAGTTGCCGTCCGGCTGGATGCCGTCCCCAACGTTTGCCGAGGAGTGGCTGTCGTTTGTGCGCAGGAAGTCGCCGCTCGCCGTGTGGCATCCCTAACGGACCGATTACACTCTAGCCATGGCGGGTTTCGAGGAGTGGCGAGCGGTGTACGGACCGCTGTACGGCGAGGCTGCCGACCGCGCACTCTATGAGACGCATCTCGAGTTAGGAAACTCGCCGACAGCTGAGCAGTACGCTTCGCGGGTGCCTCGGGAGGCGCGCCGTTTGCTCGGAGAGTATTACACGCCCCCCTGGTTGGTGGAGCAGGTTCTGTCACGCGGCGAATATGGGGGACAGCGGATGCTCGACCCGGCTTGCGGAGCGGGCGCATTTCTCGCGCCGTGCGGTGAACTGGCTACCGGCTGGGACATCCATCCGCTCGCCGTCAGCATGGCGCGTGCGCGTTGCCCTCTCGCCGACATCCAGGTGCGGGACGCCTTCGACGCGCAGCCTCACCCGTCCTTCGACTTCATCGCAGGCAATCCGCCCTGGGTGAACTGGCGGCGATTGGGGACGGAGTACCGGAAGCGAATCGAGCCGCTCTGGCGGCACTACGGCCTCTTTGCCGAAAAGGGACTGCGCGCTCGACTGGGCGGCGCGATGGACGACCTGAGCGCGCTGATGACCTTCGCCTGTGCCGACCGCTATCTGGCCCCCGACGGCCGCCTGGCCTTTCTGCTGCCCGCGCAGTTGTTCCAGTCAGCGGGCGGCGGCGCGGGCTTTCGCAAACTCGCTTTGCCCGGCGGCTACTTCCTGCGCGTGGTGCGCGTTGAGGAGGTGAGCGAGTCGCGGCCATTCGAAGGAGCGACCACCCGCGCCGCGATCGCCGTGTTCGAGAAAAGCCGAACGGAGACGGTCTACCCGGTTGCCTACCTGCGCGACGGCGCGCCGTGCGGGGCACGTCCGATTGGTGAAGATCGCTCGTCGCCGTGGGTGGTGACGGCAAATTGCAGCGGCGAATCGTTCGACGACCTGCGTGGCGCGTCCCCGTACCGAGCACGCGTGGGAGCGCACACCGGCGGAGCGGCAGGCGTGTACTGGGTGGACGTTATGGAGGATCGGGGCGCGACACTGCTGATCCGCAATCGCGCGTCGGCGGGACGGAACCAGTACGAAGAGGTGACGGCAGAGGTGGAACGCGAGTTCGTCCGTCCACTCGTGCGTGGGCGCGACCTGCGGGACGGTGTCGCGCAGGCGTCGGGGTTTGTATTGGTGCCGCATTTTAGCTCGACCGGAAAGCCAGTGGCCGAAGCCGTCATGCAACGCGACTATCCTTTGACCTACGCCTGGTTCGAGCGGTTCCGCGAGCCGATGACGGCACGCGCGCACTACAAGCAGCATTTCGAGAAAAGCGGAATGCCGTATTGGTCGATGTACAACGTGGGTCCTTACACGTTCGCCGAACACCGCGTGGCTTGGCGTGAGCAGTCCTCGACGTTCCAGTGCGCAGTGCTGGAACGGGGCGTGATCGCCGACGCGAAGCTGGTGACGGTCGCAGTGGAGTCGGCCGAGGAAGCGCGTTATCTCGCGGATTTTCTCAATTCAGGTCGCGTACGCAGGTTCATCGACTCGTACGTGCTGAAGACGCAGATCAGCACGCACGTTATGAAGTACGTCCGGGTGCCTGAGTTCAGTCGCTGATCAGGGCTGCTGGACTTCTACTGCAGCCAGCGGTGGCGCCATGGCAGCGCGTGCGGCAAGACGGTTGAGCGCGTCCAAATACGCTTTGGCGCTGGCCTCAATGACGTCGGTAGAAGCGCCGCGGCCCACCACTTTGTGGCCGTGCTCCTCGAGATGCACGATAGCTTCGCCCATAGCTTCGGTACCGCTGGTGACGGCTCGCACGTCGTAGCGGAGCAGCGTCGCCGAGGCGCCCATCACCACTGAGATCGCTTTGTACACGGCGTCCACGGGACCGTCGCCGATGGCGGCGGCTTCGCGAGTCTGGCCGTTCACTTTCACACGAACGGTAGCCGTCGGGATGGCGGACGTGCCGCTGTAGATGTGCAGGTACTCGAGCGTGGCGGCGTTGGCGAGGTCCGCGAGTTCGTCGTGGAGCAGCGCCATCAGATCCTCGTCGAACACCTCCTGTTTCTTGTCGGCAAGAACAATGAAGCGCTCGTAGGTCTGATCGAGCTGTTCTTTGGTGATTGTGTAGCC
The DNA here is from genome assembly GCA_038212445.1 of Bryobacterales bacterium. GTDB lineage: Bacteria > Acidobacteriota > Terriglobia > Bryobacterales > Bryobacteraceae > TMP-7. The sequence goes on along the minus strand of JBBQUM010000024.1, from coordinate 24,678 downwards.
GAGCTTTTCCAGGCGATCGCGGAGTCCGGCGCGACCCGTGCGAGCGGTGAGGACAACCCGGCTTTCCGAGAGTCCGACGTCCTCGGGACGCATGATTTCGTAGGTGGTGCGCTCCTTGAGGAAGCCGTCGACGTGAATGCCGGAGCTGTGCGAGAAGGCGTTGGCGCCGATCACAGCTTTGTTAGGCGGCACGGCCATGCCGAGGAGTTCGGCGACCATGCGGCTGGTGCGGGCAAACTCGCGTGCTTCCACCTCGGTGAATTGGGGGAAGTAGTCGCGGCGCGTTTTGAGCGCCATGACAATCTCCTCGAGGGCCGCGTTCCCGGCGCGTTCGCCAATGCCGTTTATAGTGCCTTCCACCTGCCGGGCTCCTGCCAGCACTCCGGCGAGCGAGTTGGCGACGGCCATGCCGAGGTCGTTGTGGCAGTGGACGCTGATGACGGCTTTCTCGATGCTTGGGACGTTCTTCTTGAGCGAGGCGATAAGAGCGCCGTACTGCTCGGGCACCGTGTAGCCGGTGGTATCGGGAATGTTCACGACGGTAGCGCCGGCGTTGATCGCCGTCTCGATCATCTCGAAGAGGTAGGCTGGCTCTGAACGGCCGGAATCCTCCGCGTAGAATTCGACATCATCGACAAACTCGCGCGCCAGTTTCACGGCATCGGCCGCGAGCGAAAGAATCTTGACGCGCTTTTCCGCGAGTGTACGCCCGTAGCGCTCGTCGCGGAACTTGCCCATGATGTGGATGTCGGACGCGCCGATGCCGGTGTGGATACGAGGACGGTGCGCGCCCTTGAGCGCCCTGCCGCAAGCGCGGATATCCTCCGCGACGACGCGCGAGAGAGCGCAGATCGCCGGTCCTTCAATTTCGCGGGCGACGAGTTGCACGGCTTCGAAATCTTCCGGGGAAGAATTGGGATAGCCGGCCTCGATCACGTCGACTTTGAGACGCGCGAGTTGGCGCGCAAGCGAGAGCTTTTCCTTGCTCCCGAGCCGCGTCCCTGCCGCCTGCTCTCCGTCGCGGAGAGTGGTGTCGAAAACCATTACCCGATTGGGGTCCATTGCTGTCACCTAAGTAAGGCCAGAATATCAAACCCCGACCGGCGAACAGTCTTTCGCGATCAGAACGAGAAACGTGCGCCGAGCTGGAACGCGCGCGGTCCGCCAGAACCGAACACCTGTCCGGCGCGACTGGTAGGCACGCCGAATCCGGAGTCGTTGAGTGTCGAGCTAATCCCGCCCAGATTGGCGATGTTCAGAATGTTAAAGCCCTCGCCAAAGATACTCAGCTTGTACCGGTCGTGATAAGTGATGATCTTTGTTAGCCGCAAGTCCTGGGAGGAGAAATTCTCCCCGAACGAGTAGTTGGCCGGTAGTGCGAGCTTCGGGATCACCTGGTTGCGGGATGTTCGGGGACGTTGTCCATTGGCCAAATCCGGGTACGCGGCATTCCAGGCGTCGACGGCCGTCTGAAGTTTTTCGCGAGTCGGGTCACGATCGGGAGTCTTCCATCCAGGCAGAAACGCGGTATCCAGCCCGTCGCCATCCAGATCCACGCCACTGACAGTGGGACGGTAGGGGCCGCGCGTGCCCATGGAGTTGATGAACGAAACCTGGAACTTCAACGGAAGGTCGACGATGCCGGAGACGTTGAGGCTGTGGCGGCCGCCCTGCGGACCCCAACCTTCAAACCAGTTGTCCAGATTGGTTACACCGTTGATCCCGTACTGGCGTGTCATCGCGTAAGATGCGGTGAACTGATAGCGCTGGGCCAGTCGCTTATCCACTTTGACCAGGAGGGCCTTGTAGTCCGTGCGGCCGACGGGAGCGCGGAACTCGATGGGTCCCGTAGAGCAATTCGCTTTGGGGTCGGCGGCCTGGGCAGTGGTGGTGCATTTCGGGATGATGGGTCCCTGCACACGGTTATAGCGGTTGTAGTCGATGTCGCCGATTTCGTCCTTAAACGAATGGCGGTAGACAAAGTCCGCAGTGACCACGAGGTTCTTAACGATCTCGTGCTGCACGCCGATAGAGATGTGCCGGGAGTACGCGGCAGGGTAGCTGTTCTGGAACAGGTCGGTGCCCTGCTTGGTGATGTTGATGTTGCGGACGGACAGATCGTTCGGGTTCGGATTGACGAGAGCGGCTGCCGCCGTGGCCTTCACCTGGGGGAGGATCTGCATCAGTGTGCCAAGGGTGAACCCAGTCGGGAGGGTGAAATAAATGGGAGCGCCTGTCGGGACGGCTGGTAGAGCGCCGGGGAGGGGACTGGCGATGGTGGGCAGCGGGTTCAGGATGCCGGTGCTGAGAATCTGCTGCCGGCCGTTGCCTACGGGACCGATGACCGATCTCTCATTGAGCCGCTGGGATAGTTCGCGCGTGTCGTAGTAGATACCCGCGCCGCCGCGGATCACGGTCTTGTTGCTCTTGCCGACGTTCCAGGCAAAGCCGATGACCGGGGAGAAGTTGTTCCAGTCCTGCTTCGTGGGCGCCGTGCTATCCATCAAAGGCGCAAGGTATGCCGGCTTGTCCAGGTCGTGGTTCGTCAACGTCGATTCAAACTGCCAGGCGAGGCCGTAGTTCAGCGTCAGCTTCGGTCGAACCCGCCAAGTGTTCTGGAAGTACGTATGGTAACGACGGTTGTTGCGGGCGTTCGCGGCATTGTAGGGAGGGGGTTGCGAGGGATCGCCGAGGCCTAAGCCAAATGCGACGAGCGGAAGTTTCAGCAGGTCGGCATTGCTCGTGAACTGGCTGGGCAGTCCCCAGAGCGAAATCGGGATCCGGTTGGCGATGAGCAGGTCTGGTCCAAAGACCTGGGTTGCCGCCGGTTCGCCAAAGGCCCAATAGCCGCTGAAGGGCGCATTCTCGAATGAACCTCCGAACCGCATCCGGTTCGAGCCTTTCTGCCACGTCATGTTTTCAACGAAGTTATACCGGCGCATATCGCGCCCCTGTGGGGCGTTGGTAGTATTGCCCAGCGTGATGCCGGAGCCCTGAATCGAGATGGACGGCATTCCCAGGCCAATACAGCCGGGACATTCGTTCTCGGTCGGAAACAGATTTCGATTGCTCCAATAGTGATAGGCGAATCGGAAATCATTCACCAGTTGCGCGCTCAGCGTGCTGGTGATGCCTAGAATGCTCTGGTCCGCCCAATTGCGGTTCACCAGCCAGTTCGACGGGAGGTTGGCGCCGCCGCGGGGGCCGAAGCTGTTGTTGCCGTCGTGTGAATAGCGGACGAACAGGTTGTGGTTCTGGTTGATGCGGTAGTCGAATTTCACGCTGGGCTGAAAGCCGTTGTATGGACTGGCGTAATTGCCCGCCAGATTTGAGAAAAACGTCGATGTGGGTTGAACAGTAACCACCGAGTCCTGATTGTTGTTCTCAAGATTGGCAAAGAAAAAGAGCTTCTCTTTTTTGATGGGACCGGAGACCCAGGCGCCCGATTGTCTGCGAGCGAAGAATGGATCCGGATTGAAAGCGTTCCGGTTTAGCGCGGGGTAGGCCGACATGTTGTGGTCGCGGAAGAAGAAGTAACCGCTGCCATGAAAATCGTTGCCGCCGGAGCGGGACACGATGTTTACCGAGCCTCCCGCAGCGATTCCGGTGGACAGGTCAAAGTTTACCGACGAAATCTGGAACTCCTCTACCACTTCCTGGGAGAAGTTCTGAGCCGTGCCGCCGTTGATCGAGTTGCGGACGTTGCCGCCGTCTACCGTGATGGCCGTCATGGAACTGCTGCCGCCGAGTATCGACACGCCGAACTGCGCGTTGTACTGGGACAGGGATTGCGTGCCCACTCCGACACCAGGCTCGAGAAAGGCAAGCTGAAGGAAGCTGCGGCCGTTGAGCGGCAGGCTCTCGATCTGCGCCCGCTGAATCACTCCGTCGATCGTGTGGCTGTCATAGGCGATCTGCGCGCCCGTGCCCGCGACGTTCACCACTTCCGTGACCGCGCCAACCGTCATTTGAAGGTTGACGGTGGTGGTGCTGCCGGTTAAGACCTCGGCGTCGCGCACCAACTGCCGAAAGCCGCTCATCTGACTGCGGACTTCGTACGTGCCGGCGGGTAGCGATGGCGCACTGAAGGCGCCGGCCATGTCAGAGGCTAACTCCCGCTTCAACCCGGTGGCTTTATTCGTTACGGTGACCGTAGCTCCTAGGACGACAGCCCCGGACTCGTCAGTTACTGTACCGTCGATGCTGCCGACCGGCGCCTGTGCAAATCCCATGACCAAGGTAAAAGTCAGAGTACAAATGAGACGTATAAGACTATAAGGTCTTAACATATTTAATCCGATATTACAGCGATGGACCATGCGGCGCAAGCGGTTGGGTTACCGGACGCGCATAATCTGCGTTGAAGATTCCAACGGAGTGCCGGGCTGTTCTCGGAGCGAGTGAAGCTTGGCGCTATTCCCGCACGAAATAGCCACTTCGATAACGGAGCAGGGCGCCGGGGTGCAGCCGCAGAGCGGCCGGAGTCAGCGTCACTGTAATGCTGCGAAACGAACCCGCCTTGGCGCCTTCGGGTGCGTGATAGGCGAGCGTGTAGCGATCGCGGATGCGCGCGATCATGTCGGCAAAACGGGCAGCCGCGCGTTCCGACTTCACCGCTTCACCGCCAGTGGCCTCCGCCAGCTTGAAGACGTCCGCCGGCGTGTCGTCGGGGTCCTCCATTTTGTTCGTACCCGGACGAATGGCACGGCCCACCACCATAGCGTTCAGCGGAGCGTCGGCACGCAGCAGGTAGCCGGTGGCGAGTTCGTCGTTGGCGCGATGATTGATGCCGAGATTGTCGGTGACAATAAGCATCGACTTGCGACCGGTGGCCGGATCCTTCATCAGCGCCTTGGCGGCCTCAATGACAGCGGCGTTGATCGCGGTGCCAAAGCCGTCCTTGTCTTGATCGTCGGTGGCTGTGCGGAGTTGACGCGCAACCTCGGCGTGGTTGTCGAAGAAGTCGAAGTGCATGTTTGCGCGTGAGCCAAACGTCATGATGCCGATGCGATCGCCCGGCGAAAGATGCTTCAAGGACTCGAGCGCCGCGTCGGACATCTCGATGATGTGCTCTTTCATACTGCCGCTGATGTCGAGCAGCAGTAGCAAAGTGAGCGGCTCCGATTCGAAATTGAAGTAGGCAATCTTCTGCTCGGCCGCTTCATCCTTGATGATGAAATCTTCCTGTTTCAGATCGGTGATGAGCTTGTTGTTCTCGGTTACCTGCACCACCACGCGAACGTCGGAGACGCCGGTGCGGAACACTGCTGTACCCTGATCCTGAGCGTAAGCGCGCGCCAAAAGACTCGACAGGACGATGACGACAGCCAAGAGACGCAACATCATAGCCGGCACCGCCGGGCACATTGACCACGGCAAGACGGCGCTGGTGCGGGCGCTGACGGGAGTGGACACCGACAGGCTGGAGGAAGAGAAGCGGCGCGGTATATCCATTGATTTAGGCTTTGCTCATCTCGAACTTGAACAAAACATATCCCTCAGTTTTGTAGACGTACCAGGGCATGAGCGGTTCATTAAAAATATGCTGGCGGGCGTGGGCGGGATCGATTTTGTTCTCTTCATTATCGCAGCCGACGAGTCCATTAAGCCTCAAACGCGTGAACATTTCGACATTTGCAGGCTGCTCCAAATCCCCAACGGCATCATCGTGTTAACGAAGACCGATCTGGTGGATCCCGACCTGGTAGAACTGGTGCGTCTTGAAGTAGACGAATTCGTGCGGGGATCGTTTCTTGAACACGCGCCGGTGGTGGCCGTCAGTGCGGTGACCGGTGACGGTATCGGCGAGTTGAAGCGTGAGATGACAAGTCTCGCCGCGCGTCTCCGAGAGAAAGACTCAACACGCTGGTTCCGCATGCCGGTGGACCGCGCGTTCAGCATGAAGGGCTTCGGCACGGTGGTCACAGGCACGCTGGTTGAAGGTGTGGTGGCGCTTGAGAACGAAGTGGAACTGCATCCGTCCGGGCGGCGCGCGAGGGTGCGCGGTGTGCAGGTACATGGCGCCGCTGTGGAGCGAGCGTCCGCAGGCCAGCGTACGGCGCTTAACCTCGCAGGGGTGGATGTGGGGTACCTCGGGCGCGGCATGACGCTCTCGGCTGCGGGCAGGTTCCGCCCCACCATGCGGGTAGACACGCGCTTCGAACTGCTGAAGTCGGCCAAGCCGCTCAAGCACGGGGCGCCGGTCCACTTCCATGCCGGGACGGCGGAGGTGGAGGCGGAAGCGCGACTGCTCGCAGCCGGATCAGCTCTGGCGCCCGGGTCAAGCGGCGAGGTCCGCTTCATCCTTCGTGAACCGCTGCTGATGCTGCCCGGTGACCGTTTTATCGTCCGCATGTTCTCGCCGGTGGTGACGATTGGCGGCGGCGTGGTGGTGGACGCCTTCGCTCCCGAGAGGCAACGGCGCCTGACAGCCGGAGAGCGCGTGCGAACGCTGGCGGCGGCGAGCGCGCCGGATCGCATTGCGCTGCTGGTACGGGAGTCGGCGTATGGCCTCGGCCTATCGGAATTGGTAGCGCGGACAGGCTTCCTCGAACGGGAGATCGCCGCCGCGGCGAAGACAGCCGGACTAATGACGCTCGGCGATCCGCAGGCCTGGTTCGTCGATTCGGGACGAATGCAGGATGCGGGTAAACGGCTGACGGCGGCGGTCCAGGCGTATCACAAGCTGAAGCCGCTCTCGCCGGGTATGTCGAAGGAGGATCTGCGCAGCCGCGAGTTAGGCGGCGCCGCCCCGTTCATTCTCGAAGCGCTGATGTCGCAGAGCAAGACACTGGTGGCCGAGGGCGAAGTGGTGCGCCTGGCGACGCACAAGGTGGCGCTGAAGGAAGACGAAGAGGCCGCCGTCGGCAAAATCGAAGCTGCGTTCGAGACTGCAGGTCTGGCGGTACCGTCGACTACGGAAGTGCTGGCGCGGTCGGGCGTTGAAGCCGGTCGTGCACGGTCGCTGCTACAGATCCTGCTGCGCAATCGCAAGTTGGTGAAGATCGGCGACGATCTGGTGTTCCATCACACGGCGCTGGCCACGCTACGCAAACTAATGGCCGACCGCAAGGGTCAGAGATTTGGCGTGGCCGAATTCAAAGAATGGACCGGCATTTCGCGCAAGTATGCGATTCCGTTGCTCGAGTGGTCAGACCGCGAACACATGACCCGGCGCGAAGGCGATTCGCGCGTCGTGCTATAGCGGCGGCTTGCTCTTCACGAGGCGCTTCTCAGAGGCGTGGAGATCGCTGAGGATCTCCGAAGTCTTCTTGCTGTCGAGCTTCGAGATCACGCCGCCGATAATGGTTCGCGAAGTGGAGCGCCGCGCGGCTTCAAGTGAATCGGAGGCGCCTTTCATCGGGATAGTCTCCAGCCATTGCTGAAGGCCGGCCTTGGCCGCATCAGCCGACGGAGCTTTCTTCAAACGATCGATGAGTTCGCGCGTAACCTGCAGCGACACGCGGCGACGTTCAATGAGCTCGGCCACCTTCGCCGGCGAGCCGGCCGTAGTGCCATCTTCGTAGATGGCGGCCTGCATCTTTACGTATTCGGGAGCTGCGCCGACGGTCATATTGGTGATGGGAATCCGGGCTTCGGCGCCCGGAATCACGCCGCGGTTGCCGTCCTCCCAGAAGCTGAATGAACTGCCTGGATAGTCCACCATTTCGATGAGAAACGCATCCAGCGTTTGGGTGTAGTTGTTGCGGACGCGCAGGACGGAGCCTCCATCGGCGGCGTCGATATGCAGTTCGGGGAGCGACTGGGCGGCGGCGGGCAAAGCCGCGAAAAGTGCGAAAGCGGCAAGTGGTACGCGCATCGATGCTATTATCGCTGGCGGAAGTACCCTATGCGATCCTCTCTCCTGATTTTCTGCTTGGCCACCTGCGCAACGCTCACCGCGCAAGTGCGTTATTCCAAGGACGACGGCACGGTCAGCATCGACGGCAAGCCCTTTGCAAAGTTCAATCGTGGTGACGATGCCAACAAGCCTTTTCTCGCGCCCGTGCGTTCAGCGTCAGGGAAGATCGTGACCCGCGGGTTTCCCATGGAGAAGATCGAAGGCGAGAGCCGCGACCACTTGCACCATCGCGGAATCTGGTTCTCCTATGACGAAGTGAACAACGTCAAGTTCTGGGAAAACGACCCGTCTTACAAGAAGGGCAACATCGGCCGCATCGCCGTGCGCGAGTTGAACTGGACCGACGGCAAGCTGGTGGCAAAGATGGACTGGATGGATTCCAAGGGCAAAGTGGTGCTGGTGGAGGACCGCGAGATGGTGTTCTCCGGCGATGCCAAGCTGCGCAACATCGACTTTCGCATCACGCTCTCGGGTCCCGAGGAAGTGACCTTCGGCGACACCAAGGAGGGCGCGTTCGCCATTCGCCTGGCCGAGAACTTCACCGAACGAAAAGGCATGAAGATGACCGATGCCGACGGGCGGACGGGCATGAAGCAGATTTGGGGCAAGCGGTCGAATTGGGTGGATTATAAGACGGACATGGACGGCGAGTCGATTGGCGTCGCGATGTTCGATCATCCTGAGAATCCCCGCCATCCCACCTATTGGCATGCGCGCGACTACGGCCTGTTTGCGCTGAATCCGTTTGGCCGAAAAGCCTTCGACTCTACCCAGGAAGAAAGCCATTGGAAGCTCGCGCCCGGCCAGAAGATCGTGTTCCGGTGGCGCGTGTCGATTCACCCCGGCGATGCCGATGTCGCCGCGCTGTACCAGCAGTTTGCGTCCAAGTGAACTATCCCGACTCCGTACGATTCCTGTACTCGCTCGGAAACGAGATCAAAACAGCCAAGCTGGGTCTCGAGCGCATGGCACGGCTGGTGGACGCTATGGGCAGTCCGGACCACTCGTTCCACGCAGTCCACGTTGCCGGGACCAACGGCAAGGGCTCGACGTCGGCGATGATCGAGTCGGCGATGCGCCAGGCGGGCAAGCGGACCGGCCTGTTCACATCGCCTCACCTGGTGGAGCCCACCGAGCGCATCCGCATTCAGGGCGAGCAGGTTTCGGCGGAAGATTTCGCGGCTGCGTTTGACCGCGTTCACCGCGTCGCGGAGAAACTCCTCGCCTCTAACGAAATCGATTTGCACCCCACCTACTTCGAGACGGTTACGCTGATGGCGTTCGACCTGTTCCGCGACCGCGGCGTCGAAATGGCCGTGGTGGAATGCGGCTTGGGAGGACGGCTGGACGCGACCAACGTCATTACGCCCGATCTGACCGTGATCACGCCGGTGGACTTCGATCACGAACAGTACCTCGGCAACACCATCGGCTTGATTGCTCGTGAGAAGGCAGGCATCTTGAAGTCGCGCGTGCCTGCGGTGTTCGCGCGTCAAAACCCAGAGGCGGAACGCGTGCTTGAAGAGCGGGCGGCGGAGATTGAGGTGCCGTATCAGCGTGCTGCAGACTGCGTGGTGGAGGATCTCGAGATTGACGCCAGGGCAAGCCGGTTCAGGCTCGGCGCGGGCGAAATCCGCTGTCCTCTGGCCGGCGAACACCAGGTAGACAATGCCGTGACGGCGGCTTTGGCGTTGCGAGCATTGGGAGTATCACCTGCAGGCATCGCGCACACGGTCTGGCCCGGCCGGCTCGAGCGAGTGGCGGAAAAGCCGGAAGTCGTCCTCGACGGAGCCCATAATCCCGCGGGCGCACGCGTGCTGGCGGCCTACATCGCGCGGTTCTACCAGGGCCGCCGGATCTGGATGATCTACGGAACCATGCGCGACAAGGCAGTGGAGGAGGTGGCGTCGACGCTCTTCCCGCTCGCATACCGGATTCTGGCCACCGCGCCAGCTTACTCGAGAGCCCTGGCCCCAGAGTCACTGCGGCAGGTGTGGCCCGGGGATAACCTGCAAGTAACCGCGAATTTGGCCGAAGCTCTGCAGATCGTCCGCATTCAGGCCACCCCTGAGGACGCAGTGTTTGTGTGCGGCTCGCTGTTTTTAGTCGGCGAAGCGCGTGCGTTATTCATACAATAGGGTTTTTCATGTACTTCTTTCGCGCGCTGGGAGTCATTCTCAGCACGATCGTGCACGGCTCCGTGAGTGTGCTTCTGTCCTTTTTCGATCCCACGGGGGTGAAACAGAACAGCGTGGCGCAACGCTGGGCGCGCTCCCTCCTTTCCATCGGCGGCGTCAAAGTCGAGGTTCAAGGTCTTGAGCGAATTCAGCCGTCGGGCAGTTACGTGATCGTCTCGAACCACCTGAGCTACTTCGACACGCCAGTGGTGCTGGCGAACATTCCGGTCCAGTTTCGTTTTATGGCGAAGGAGGGGCTATTCAAGATTCCCTTCCTGGGGACCCACCTCGCGCGCGCCGGTCACATTCCCGTTCCGCAGCAGGACCCCCGCGCTGCCATCAAAACCATGACGGCGGCGGCGGAGATCATCAGGAAAAAAGGCATCTCCGTGCTCGTGTTTCCCGAGGGCGGCCGCGCGGCCGATGGCGTTCTTCAAGAGTTCAAGGAAGGCGCGGTTTATATCGGCATCAAGGCCGGAGTACCGATCGTGCCGGTAGCCCTGCGCGGGACATGGGCGGTACTGCCATTTGGTTCCGGGCGCATCAAGCCGGGCCGCGTAAAACTGCAAATCGGGGAACCAATACCCACCGCGTCACTTACCATGCGCGACCGCGGCCATCTGAATGCCGCCATCCGGGAGCAGATCGTCGCTATGCTAGACTAGCGATTTGAATCCCGTCATTGTCCGCTAATCAATTCGACCATCTCCTGCACGAATTAGGATTCGTGTGTCTCGAGGGTGAAATGAAGAGCGGATCCAATGTTTCCTTCCAACTTTCTGGCTGATTTAGGAGCCGGCGCGCGCGTGCTAGCCGCGTTTGAACCATTTGCCACCCAGGGTTTGATGCTGGGCCGAGTTTGCGTCTCCATCCGTGATGAATACCGGCTGCTTGTAGAGAATGGCGAACTGCGGGCCGAACCCGCCGGCGCCCTGCTGTACGGCGCTGTTCGCCAATCGGAACTGCCGGCAGTAGGCGATTGGGTGGCAGCGCGACAGGCAGACGCCGAGTTCGCCATCGTGCATGCTGTACTACCCCGACAGGGCCAGTTTTCACGGCGCGCCGCCGGCGAGCGAGAGGACGAACAGGTGATCGCCGCCAACGTCGATGTTGTGCTGATCGTCTGCGGACTCGATAACGATTTCAATCTTCGGCGGTTGGAGCGGTACCTGACCTTGGCTCACGAGAGCGGTGCCGAACCGGTGGTGGTGCTGAACAAAGCCGATTTGTGCGATGCCCCTCAAAATCGCGCGTCAGAGGTACGAGAAACTCTCGGGGGCGTCGAAGTTGTGGTGATTGGCGCCCGGGACGGGTTCGGAGTCGATGCGCTTGACCGCTGGATGGGACCCGGGCGCACGGTCACCCTCTTGGGTTCGTCTGGCGCGGGAAAATCGACGCTGGTCAACCGGCTGCTCAATGCAGAACGGCAACGAACCAGCGACGTTCGGGCGTCCGACAGCCGCGGACGGCATACGACCACGCATCGGGAGCTTATGCCGCTTCCGGGCGGTGGTTGCCTGATTGATAACCCGGGTATGCGTGAGCTCCAGATGTGGGCTGGTGAAGCCAGTCTGGACACAACCTTCGCTGACGTGACTGCATTTGCTTCAAGTTGTAAGTTCGCCGACTGTTCCCATTCGAGCGAGCCGGGTTGCGGGGTAGCTGCCGCCCTGGATAGCGGGAAGCTCGGGCAGGACCGCTGGGCCAGTTATCTGAAACTGCGGGCGGAAATTCGTTATCATGAAGTCCGTTCCAGTCCCACTGCCGCGGCGGCGCAGAAGCAGCGATGGAAATCCATCCACAAGGCGATGCGGGTTTACAAGAAGCACTGGTGACCGGGTAGCGGTGGGCCTAAACAGCCTCATCGCAGCCCGTTGCGCGTCAGGGGGAATGTATGGTGAAGTTAAAGGGTTCACCAGTGCGTCGAAGTGTATCTAGAAGGAAGCCAATGCTACGAGTTGTGCGCTCATTAATTATCCCGTTGTTGATTCTGGCGGTTGGTTGCAGCCGGGATCCTCAGACCCAGGCCAAACGGCTGGTCGATAGCGGGAACAAGTTTTACGATCGTGGAAAGTTCAAAGAAGCTTCCATGCAGTACCGGAGGGCCATTCAGAAGTTTCCGAAGTATGAGCAGGCCTACTACAAGCTCGGTCTGACGTCGCTGAAGATCTCCGATCTTCCCACTGCGGCCCAGTCATTCCGCCGATCGCTCGATCTGCAGCCGAATAACACTGATGCCGCGACGAAGCTCGCCGACATATACTGGCTGGCTTATATTTCCGATCCCCAAAAGTTCAAGATGCTGAAGCCCGAGATCGAAGAGTTGGCCGGCAACCTGCTTAAGAAGGACCCTAATTCGTTCGACGGACTGCGGTTTACCGGCTATCTCGCGCTGGTTAATAACGATGCCGAGGGCGCCCTGGCGAAGTTCAATGCCGCCAATAAGGTAAAGCCATATCAGCCCGAACTCTCGCTGGTGCTGATGCAGACTCTGATAGCGTCTAAAAAAACAGACGAAGCCGAGCGGTTTGCTAAAGATTTTCTGGTTCACGAGAAGACCTATGCGCCGATATACGACCGGCTATTGATGATTTACCTCACAACCAATCGCGCAGCCGAAGGCGAACAGCTTCTCAAGCAAAAGATCGACGCTAACCCGAAGCAACAAGGCTACTACCTGCAGTTGGCCACCTTCTATCTCGCTTTGAATCGCAATCCCGAGGCGGAATCCGCATTGAAGCGCCTGACCGACGATCCTAAGGATTTTCCGATGGCAAGGCTGGCCATTGGCCGGCTCTTTTTCCGCTTCAAGAACTTTGACCGTGCTCGGCGTGAATACGATGAGGGCGTCAAGTCGAACTCCACTGAAAAGGCGCTATATCAGAAGTCCATTGCCGAACTGTTAGTCGCCCAAAATAAGAATCAGGAAGCCAGGGCGATCCTGGATGACGTCATCAAAGCTGATGGCAAGGATGCTCAGGCGTTGGAGATGCGATCGGCATTGAAGCTTCAGACGGGCAATCCAACTGAAGTCCAGTCGGCCGTGAACGAACTACAGTCGCTGGTGACGAAGAATCCTGAGAATCCAATTTACCGCTTTGAACTGGGACGTGCACTCATGGTTAAGGGTTCGGTGGATCAAGCCAGGGTGCAGTTTGAAGAGAGCATTCGTATGCGGCCGGACTACAGCGCCCCCAAGATACTGCTGGGTCAGCTGTATACGCAAAAGGGAGATTTCTCAAAGAGCCTACAGCTTGCCGACGACGTGCTTCGTACCGAGTCAAACAACCTCACCGCGCACCTTTTGCGTTCGAGTGCGTTGATCGGGTTGGGCGAGCGGGACAAGGCAAAAGCAGAGTTGGATACGATTCTGAAAGCTCAGCCGAACCTCGCTGATGCGAAATTCCAGTTAGGACTGGTCAATTACGGCGAGAAGAACTTTAAGGAAGCCGACGCGATCTTCCGCGAGATGGAAACGTCGAATCCCAATGACAACCGCGGTTTGATGGGCGTGCTCGAGACCCAGGTCGCGCAGAAGCAATACGATCTTGCAATCGTAGCGGTTGAAAATCAACTGAAACGCGATCCAAACCGGCAGGATTTTCGCCTCGCGCTTGCCAACGTTCAGGTCCGCGCTGAGCGCTATGACGACGCGATCGCGAACTTCAAGCAACTCGTAGATAAGAACAACAAATCTTCGGATCTGCAAATTAAGCTTGGCGAAACCTACCGCCTCAAAGGTGATCTCAACGCCGCCATCGATTCTTTCCGCAAGGCGAACCAATTGGCGCCAAACGACACCCTTCCGCTCATCCGGATGGCGATGCTGCTCGATGGCCTCGGCCGGCGGGGCGAGGCCAAGCCGCTCTACGAACAGATTCTACGGCTCAAACCTGACGAAGCGGTCGCGCTAAATAATCTGGCTTACATTAAGGCTGAGGAAGGCACCGACCTCGATGCTGCCTTAAGCCTGGCGCAGCGTGCCAAGCAAGCCATGCCACTCGACCCGAACATCGCTGACACCCTGGGCTGGGTCTACATCAAGAAGAATCTCAGTGATGACGCGGTCCGTGTTTTTAGGGATTTAGTGGCCAAGGTTCCCAAGAGTCCGACACTTCGCTACCACCTCGCAATGGCCCTGTTTCAGAAAGGGGACCGTCCTAGCGCCCGGAAGGAATGCGAACTGGCCCTTCAGAATAATCCCAGCAAGGAAGAGGCAGCCAAGATTCGCGAATTGCTGCAAAAAGCGAATTAGAACGGCGCCTGCTTGACTGTCAACATTGAGAAGGCGCAAGCGCCCTCCGCCACGCCCTACGTAGCTCCATTTGTCGTTTTCCTAGCCTTGCTGGCGATCCAGAGCTATATCCCGCTCGACCAGCGGATAGAGTTTGGACTGCGTATCGTCATCATGGCGGGTGTACTTTGGTATTTCTCGCGCGATGTGATCAGCTTCCGCATGGTGCGCCCGCTGTCGTCGCTGGGTATTGGTCTGGCGGTCTTCCTGATATGGATCGCCCCCGACCTGTTAATCCCCGGGTATCGTTCGCACTGGCTGTTCCAGAACAGCATCACCGGGGCTGCCAAGACCACTGTCGCTGCCGCTGGCCTCAATGACCCTTGGGTCCTGCTGTTCAGAACTCTACGTGCGACACTCATCGTGCCGGTGGTGGAGGAGTTATTCTGGCGTGCGTGGTTGATGCGCTGGCTGGTGGACCGTGATTTCTGGAAAGTCCAACTCGGTACTTATCTGCCCAGTGCTTTCTGGTTGACCGCCGCGCTGTTTGCGTCGGAGCATGGGCCTTATTGGGACGTCGGTTTAATCGCCGGAGCAATCTACAACTGGTGGATGGTGCGAACGCGGTCACTCGGAGACCTGATAGCCGCTCACGCTATTACCAACGGCTGTCTCTGTGCATACGTGATCTTCGGTCATAAATGGGAATACTGGCTGTGAACTCTGAAACGCCTCTGATGGAACGGGTCGGCGACCACTTGGATGCCTCGCATACCCGCGTTGTGTTGTTCGATTTTGACGGAACCCTGTCGCTGGTCCGGGCGGGCTGGATGGACGTGATGGTTCCGATGATGGTCGAGATTCTGGCCGAAACCAAAAGCGGAGAAAGCGAAGACGCGCTGCGCATTGTCGTCGAGGACTTCGTCTGGCAGCTCACTGGCAAAGAGACCGTCTACCAGATGTTCGCGTTGTCCGATGAGGTGGTGAAGCGCGGTGGCAAGCCGCTCGATCCGCTCGTATACAAGCGCATGTACCTCGACCTCCTGGGAAAGCGCATTGAAGGCCGGCTCGCCGACCTGCGTTCCGGCGGCTCGCCCGAAAAGTACCTGGTGCCGGGCTCCCGCGCCTTGCTTGAAGCGTTGCGCGATCGCGGCATGACGCTCTACCTCGCAAGCGGTACCGACGAAGAATACATGAAGGACGAGGCTCGCCTGCTCGATGTCGAGCGATATTTCGACGGCGGCGTGTACGGCGCTATCGACGACTACAAGAGTTTCTCCAAGGGCATCCTGGTCAGGCGCATTCTCGACTCGGCGAAATTTCGGGGCGAGGAGTTTCTCGGGTTCGGCGACGGTTACGTGGAGATCGAGGAAGTGAAAAAAGTGGGAGGCGTGGCTGTGGGAGCGGCTACGGCTGAGCCCGAATGCCTGACCATCGACCAATGGAAACGTACTCGCCTCATCGGCGTCGGTGCCGACCTGATCGTTGCCAACTACCTTCCTCTCGCGAACCTGATGCAAATGCTTTTCCCGGCGTAATTCGATGAACTCTAAGTTTGGTGTGTTTGACCGTCAGCGGCTGTTGATAAAGCCCCTGGCCGAACGCGTGAACGATCTTCAAACCAGTCGCTGGCTAGGTCTTGAGGATGCCGTCCCTCCCTTTGAACATGCTGATTTGAGCGCCGTGGCCGAACGCCTTGCCGCTGCGAAGGACAAGGGTTCCGCCCGAATGCTCGTGATGGGGGCGCACGTGTTGCGCGCGGGCGTCAACCGGCATCTCATCGATCTGGTGGAGCGCGGCGCCATCGACCATATCGCTATGAACGGCGCGGGCGCCATCCACGACTATGAACTGGCGCGAATCGGCGCCACCACGGAGAGCGTGGCCCGCTATGTCAAGAGCGGAGAGTTCGGACTATGGCGCGAGACCGGTGAGTTAAACGACTGGATTGTCGAGGCGGCCCGTGAGGGTCTGGGTCTCGGTGAGAACGTTGGCCGGCGGATCGGCGCAAGCGATTTTCCGTTCCGCGATCTCAGTGTTTTCGCCGCCGCGTACCGGGCCGGCGTTCCCGTGACTGTCCATGCTGGAATCGGCTACGACATCCTGCATGAACATCCGAATTGCGACGGTGCGGCGCTGGGACAGGCGAGCTATCGGGATTTCCTGATCTTCGCCAATAATGTCGAGCGGCTCGAAGGCGGCGTGATGCTCAATTTCGGCTCCGCCATCATGGGTCCTGAAGTCTACTTGAAGGCCCTCGCAATGGCCCGCAACGTCGCGCATCAGGAAGGGCGTGAAATCCGGCATTTCGCAACCGCGGTGTTCGACATACTCCCCATCCACGGCGATTTTCGTAAGGAACTCCCGAAAACGGATCCAGGCTATTATTTCCGGCCGCATAAGACCATACTGGTCCGGACCGTGGCTGAAGGTGGCGAGAGCTTCTACTTTTGCGGCGAGCACCGCGCGACCCTGCCAGCGCTCCGGAGGGCGGTCCTGGAAAGGTCATGATGAGGACAGCGGAAATCCTCAGCCGGATCCCGCGGCTCCGCGCGTTGGTAATCGGCGATATATGCCTCGACAGGTGGTGCAAGTACGATCCGAATACCGCTGAACCATCGCGCGAGACCGGCATTCCGCGCATCGGCGTGGTTTCTACTGAGGTCACTCCGGGTGCGGCCGGCACCGTAGCGAACAATCTGATCGCGCTCGGTGCGGGCAGCGTTGCCGTGTTAGGTGCGATTGGCGACGATGGATTTGGCTACGAATTGCGACAGGCGCTGGCCGCTCGCGGAATCACTCATGAGATGGCCGTGATCGCAACCGCTGTCCCGACATTCACCTACACTAAGTTGATCAACCTCGACACCGATGTAGAGGATCTGCCGCGGGTGGATTTCATTTTTACAGAACCCATGCCGCAGTCCGTCGACCGTCAGATTTGCGAACGGCTGCGCGTCAATTGGGACAACTTCGATGTTGTGCTGGTGTCAGACCAGGCCGAGACCGACCAAGGCGGCATCGTCACCCCGGCGGTCCGTACGACGCTCGGTCAGTTAGCGAGGCAGACTCCCGGGAAAGTGGTTTGGGTGGACTCGCGTATGCGTGGCGAGCAGTTTCGTGACGTACTGCTGAAGTGCAACGCTGCCGAAGCGGAGCAGGCATGCAAGCGTCTTGGAGAAAGCGCGGAATACCAGGTTCTACGCGCCGCAATCGGCGGCAAACCGCTAATTGTGACGCAGGGAGAGCGTGGAGCGTTGATCGTCGATGGTGAGGAGCGGCTGATTACATCGACGCCGGTTGCCCATCCAGTGGACATTTGTGGCGCAGGCGACAGCTTTTCCGCGGGCGGCGCGCTGGCTCTCGCGATCACCGGTTCGCCCGACGAAGCCGCTCGTTTCGGCAACCTGGTGTCGTCGGTGACGATCATGAAGAAGGGCACTGGCACAGCCTCACCGGCGGAACTTCTCGAGGCTGACACCCGGCGGTAGTTCGATGCGAATCCTGGCAATTGATATCGGCGGCACCAAGTTTTCGGTGGCTGCCTTCGACGGCGGTCAGATGATCGGTCGGGAGAGCCGCGCCACCGATCGCGCCGGAGGTCCTGACTGGATGGTGTCGCAGATAGACGCGATCACCGCCAAATGGAGCCAGGAAGCGCCGTTCCAGCGCTGCGGAATAGGCTTCGGCGGCCCTGTTGACTATTCCCAACAAGCCGTGATCATGTCCACTCATGTGGGCGGCTGGAAGGACTATCCGCTTGTACCGGACATCCAGATGAGGCTGGGCGGCATTCCCACCGTCATGGATAACGACGCCAACGTTGGCGCGCTCGGCGAGGCCCTGTACGGTGCGGGCCGCGGTTATGATCCACTGTTTTATCTGACGCTCTCCACGGGGATCGGCGGAGGCGTCATCATCGACGGGAAGGTGTACCGCGGCAACGACTCCTACGCCGGCGAGATTGGGCATATTACCATTCGTCCCGACGGTCCCGAGTGTCTCTGCGGCGCGTATGGCTGCTTTGAGCGAATGTGTTGCGGCCTTTGGCTTGAGCGGGACCATGGCCGTCCGGCGAAGGAGCTGCTTGAGGATCCGGAATTCGTCAAACGTTATGTCGTGGATTTGTCGCTTGGCCTGAAGGCGGCGATCATGCTGCTGAATCCGGCAAGGATCGTGGTCGGCGGCGGTATTGGCAAGGCGGGTGACCGTTTATTTAGTCCATTGAGAACCGAACTGCGCGGCCGCATCACAGCCTGGTCGAGGGCCGTGGTGGACGTCCAGCCGGCGGCGCTTGGAGACGATAGTGTGCTGTGGGGCGCGATGGCGCTGGCGAAAGGAATCTAAACATGAGCTTTACTGAAGACTACAAGACACAGTTGATCGACACGATCGGCAAAATTGACCTGACCAAAGTGGACAACGCCATTGAGCTGTTCCGCGAGGCGCGAGAGAACAACAAGCACGTCTTCGTTTGCGGCAATGGCGGCAGCGCCTCCACCGCGTCCCATTTTGCGTGCGACATCGTCAAAGGCGCGAGTTATCAGAAGGCCAAGCGATTCCGAATCCTCGCGCTCACTGACTCCCTGCCGACGCTCACCGCTTACTCGAACGACGTCAGCTATGACTGCGTGTTCGCCGAGCAGTTGAAAAACTTTGCCCAACCCGGCGACCTGGTGATGGCCATTAGCGGCTCAGGCAACTCGCCCAATGTTCTGCGTGCCGTGGAGTACGCCAATTCAATCGGATGCACGACCGTCGCTCTCACCGGCCGCGACGGCGGCAAACTGGGGCCCTTGGCTACCTTGAACATTCAGGTTGAGGTTCCGCATATGGGCCGTATCGAGGACGCGCACATGATCGTGTGCCACATGATTGGCTACGCGTTCATGGACACCGAAGGCTGCTGCTGATTACTGCGCGAGCGCCTGAGCCGCTCCCAAAAACAGCAGGGTTCCGCCGGCGATCACCACGCCGTGCGGCAACCTGGCTCCTTTATCGCTGCCCACATCCAATTCCTCTCGCGCATATGGCGGCCGCATGTGTGCTAGTTCCGTGAGGATGAAGCCAACGTTTGTTAAAGCCCTGCCAAGGCCTCCTCGTCCGAGTAGGATGACGACTGCCGCTACGCCGCCCAACAGCGCGGTGAAGATAAAGATCACCAGCCAATTGGAGGGTCCGGCGATGGACCCGATGGCCGCCATGAGCTTGACGTCGCCGGCACCCATGCCTCGCAGCAGGTAAAGCGGAAGATAAATCGCGAAGGCCAGCAGTAATCCCAGCAGCGACGCGCGCAATCCCGCCCAATGCAGAAGCCAGGTATTGGCTGTGATGCCGGAGAGGAATCCAGCCAGCACCAGCCAGTTCGGGATCTTCCGAATCCGGATATCGTAGACAGCGGCAGTGATTGAAACCACGGCGATCGCCGCCTGGCAGATGGTTGGAAGCACAGTCACAGTTCCTTACATGATATCGGCCTGCCCCGGTATATACTGTCGCTTCATTCCACCTCATTGTTTTCATAAAGGAGATGAACGCCTTGGAGAGTTTGCCAGTCGACAAAGCGCTACTCGCGGCGATCTGGATCCGCCTCACAGAGTTTGGATTGCACATCCTGGCTGCGCTAGCCATTTGGATCATCGGCCGTGCGGTAATCAAGTTCGGCCTCAACCTTCTTGTTTCGCGGCTGGAAAAACGTAAAGTCGACCACACGCTGGTGGGCTATGCGCGCGCCACCATTTCAGTGATGCTGAACATCATTCTGGTGGTGGTGTTGCTGGGAGTGTTGGGAATTGAGACCACGTCGTTCGCTGCCTTCATCGCGGGCGCTGGATTGGCTGTAGGCGCCGCATGGAGCGGATTGCTCGGCAACTTTGCCGCCGGCGCGTTTCTGGTTGTCTTGAGGCCGTTCAAGGCAGGGGACACCATCAGCGGAGGAGGCGTGACCGGCATTGTTCAGGAAATTGGTTTGTTCGCCACCACCATCCTCACTGTCGACAATGTGAAAACGTTCGTTGGAAATTCGAAAATCCTCGGCGACAACCTCAAGAACTTCAGTGCCAATATGTCGCGCCGGATTGAACTAACCGGGACCATCAAGAGTTCCGCCAACCTCGATACCACCGTGGCGGAGATCCGGTCGCGCCTGCTGAAAGTGCCGAATGTTTTGGCTATTCCCGAGCCCGAGGTCGCCCTGCTCGCTTTTAACGACTCTGAATGCACCCTTGGCATTCGCCCTCACGCGCATAACGATCATTACTGGCAAGTCTGCGCCGATTCCACCCTTGCGTTGCGTGGGATAGTCGAGTCTATCGGTCTGCCGGCCGCGATGGAGGATAAGGAAGGCTCCGGCGAAGGACTTGACGTGGAGACTCCCGAAAAGGGAGAGGCCGAACAGAGCGAAGAGTAGATCACGCCGGGCGCCAGGGATCCTGCGGTATTGCAGTCGCGGTGGCGCGTTTGAAACCGAAAGGCCGTAGGGTTCGTTGACTATATACTGTTGAAGGCGATACGATCCATTTGTCCGCCTTGGTAGCAAACGTGTGCACGAACTAACAGCATCGCCGCTATTCCCCCGTAAGGAACGAGCCCGTCACGCCTCGATCAAAGACATCGCCCGGCTGGCGAACGTCTCTCACTCCACCGTCTCACGCGCACTCCGTGGCAGTCCACTAATCAGCGCAGAAACTACAGAAAAGATTAGGAAGATCGCCGAGCAGTCGGGATACCGGGCCAGCGCGGCGGCGCGCAGCCTGGTCACCCAGCGCAGTCACACGATCGGAGTTGTGGTCACCAGCATTGCAGATCCATTTGCGGCCGAGGTGGTGATGGGGATTGACGACGCAGCCGACGAGCAGCAGTATTCAATCATCCTGGCGAACTCCAACGCCCATCCTGAGCGGGAACTCCGAGTGGTTCGCACCTTCGAGGAACGGCGCGTGGACGGCATTATTGTCACCAGTTCGCGCGTCGGCGCCACTTATGCCGAAATGCTCGAAGCGAGCCGTGTCCCGATTGTCCTGCTCAACAACCAGCACGCCAGCGAGTTCATGTACTCAGTGATGATCGATAACCCGGTCGCGAGCCTCGCCGCGGCGCAGCACCTGGTGGATCTCGGTCACCGCCGGATTGCGTACATTGGCGATCGATTCGGCGTTCAGACGGACTCGGAGAGGTTTGGCGGCTACCGCGAAGCTCTCGAGAGAGCCGGTCTGCCCGTTCAGCCTGAGTACGTGAAGCATGGCGACGGGCGGTCGGAGGGCGGTTTTGAAGCAGCCGTCGAACTGCTCTCGCTTGAGAATCGTCCGACCGCTGTTTTTTGCTACAACGACATGACCGCCCTAGGCGCGCTTGCCGCGATCCGCGCTCACGGACTGCGGGTTCCGGACGACATTTCCGTGGTCGGTTTCGACGATTTGTTCGTTGCCCAAACCTCCACTCCGCCTCTCACCACCATCCGTCAGCCGATGCGCGAGATGGGAAAGCTCGCCTTCGCCACGCTGTTGAAGTTGCTGGCGGGCGCTGAGGTCCAGTCCAGCCACAAGCTGAAAGGCGAGTTGATTGTGCGCCAGTCCACTGCGCCAGTGAAAGAGAGTTCCTCATGAAATTGTTGGTCCACCCCGCGTCGGGTGCTGGTGAAATCGAAACATTTGGGTTCGATTTGTTAGGGTTCAAGAATCGGAAGTTGGCCGCCCGGGAAACGGTCGAGGGCGATACTGCCGACCGTGAAGTCGCCATCGTCATGTTGGGCGGCATCTGCTCGATTGACTCGTCCGCCGGAAATTGGCCGACAGTGGGAGGACGTGCCAACGTCTTCGCCGGCATGCCCCACACGCTCTACCTCTCGCTGCACACAACGTTCAAGCTCACCGCTACCACCGACTGCGATGTTGCTTTCTGCTACGCTCGCGCCACCCAAGCCTATCCCGCGCGCCTGATCTCGCCGGAAGAGGTGGACGTGGAGATCCGCGGCGGCGCCAATGCCACGCGTCAGATCAATGCCATGATCAAGCCGGGCTTCGCAGCCGACCGGTTGCTGGTTGTTGAGGTCTACACTCCGAGCGGGAACTGGTCCAGTTATCCGCCCCACAAGCACGACGTCCACAATCCTCCGGGCGAAGTGGACCTCGAGGAGATTTATTACTATCGCGTCGACCAGCCCACAGGCTACGCGATTCAGAAGGTTTACACCGCCGATCGCCGAATCGACGAAACGATGACGGTCCGCGACGGCGACTTGGTAATCGTGCCTGAAGGCTACCATCCGGTGGTGGCCGCGCATGGCTACAACGTGTACTACTTGAACGCGCTGGCCGGCTCGGCGCGCTCGATGGCAGCGTCGGACGATCCCGAATATGCGTGGGTGCGCGAAACCTGGCGGGATAAGGACCCGCGGGTTCCAGTGGTGCGCTAGGACAATTCATGGATGCCGCAATATTAGGCCGGATCGGCTACGATTTTTACTCTGAAGAACCGAACGTTCCGCTGGCGAAGGCCAGGCGCTTCTCGCGCTATCTGGGCGGGTCAAGCGCCAACATGGCCGTGGGACTATCTCGTCTGGGCGTCAAGACCGGCATGGTAGCTTGTCTGGGCAACGACAGTCTCAGCCAGTTTCTGATCGATTTTCTGAAGGCCGAAGGCGTGGACACCGCGCACGTTAAGGCCGAGGGCGGATACCTGCCTTCTCTGTCCATCACCGAGATTTCCCCGCCGAATCATTTTCCGCAGGTCTTCTACCGGCACGATCCGGCAGATGTGATGCTTCGCGTTGACGACAGCGACCTGTCCTACGTGGCCGGCGCGAAGATGTTCATCACCAACGGGACTTCGCTGTGCGCGTCGCCCTCGCGCGAGTCCACCTATCGCGCGCTTGAACGTGCCAAGGATTCCGGCGTTCGCGTGGTGCTCGATGTCGACTTTCGATCGATGTCGTGGCCCAGCCCGGAAGAAGCAGGTCTGGCCATCCGGCTCGCGATGCCGTTTGTGGATGTGCTGATCGGCAATCAGCCCGAGTTGATGCTGGCATCGAACACCACCAGCCTGGAGTCCGCAACCAGCAAACTGCGCGAGCGCGTCCCAATGCTGGTGTCCAAACTCGGCGATCAGGGCACACGCGTCTGGACTGGCGCGGAATCGGTTTTCCTGCCGCCCTACAAAGTCGAGGTGCTCTCCACCATCGGCGCCGGCGATGGGTTCGCCTCAGGATTTCTTTCGGCGCTGCTCAACGGCAAGCCGGTACTCGAGTGCCTGCACTACGGCAACGCGGCGGCGGCCATCGTGGTGAGCCGCTTGAGTTGCTCAGAGGCCATGCCGACCCTCGCCGAGGTAAACGAGCTGATGCAGCAGCAGCGAGGCGCCGCGGCTCCAACCACATGAGTTTCGACAGCTCACAATTCTTGTCACCCGCGTGGATGACGCGGATCACCGACGCACGCGTTAACGACCCCGAACGGTCACTGCGCGCCGCCGCAGCGCGTGTTCGCCGCGAGCGCATGACCAGCCGTGGCAAGCTCAATATTCTCGCCGCCGACCATCCGGCCCGCGGTGTGACCAAAGTGGGCGACAACCCGCTCGCCATGGCGGACCGCCGGGATTACCTCTCGCGCATCGCGCGCGTGTTGAGCTCGGATGGCGTCGACGGCCTGATGGCCACCATGGACATCATCGAGGAACTGCTCATCGTCGACTCCTATCTGCGCGAAGCCGGTGGCAAGCCGCTGCTCGATGGCAAAGTGCTGATCGCCAGTCTCAATCGCGCTGGACTCGCAAATAGCGTTTGGGAACTCGACGATCCGATCAGTGGTCCAACGCCTGCTACTTGCGCTGAATGGCACCTGGACGGCGCCAAATTTCTGCTGCGCATTGCGCTTGATGACGCCGGCTCGCTGAAGACCTTGCTGGAAGCGGCGGAAGCTATGACACAGTCCAACGCGCTTGGCCTGCCGTTCTTTCTGGAACCACTGCCGGTAAAGCGCACCGACAAAGGCTGGACCGTGGTGAAGACGCCGGAAGCGCTCGCCAACATTGCCGGTGTCGCTTCGGCGCTAGGAGATTCGAGCCGCCACATGTGGCTCAAGCTGCCGTACTGCAACGGCTACGAGACGGTTGCTCGTTCGACGTCGCTCCCCATTCTGTTGTTGGGCGGCGAGGCGGCAGGCGGTCCAGCGCCATTCCTACAGGAGATGTCCGCTGCGATTTCCGCGGGCGGAAACATTCGTGGAGCGCTGGTGGGACGCAACGTGCTTTATCCCGGTGATGACGACCCCCAAGCGATGGCGGCGGCCGTGGGCGGCATCATCCATGACGGTTGGTCGGTGGACCTGGCTCTGGAACGGCTGGCAGCCGCGCGGAACCAGAATCTCGACCGGCTTTCCCGCTACATCTGAAACACTCAGGAGACATCCATG
>JBBQUM010000023.1:0-124039 GCA_038212445.1 Bryobacterales bacterium | reverse complement strand
CATGAGTCCCGGACGCACCTGTCACTGGGCAAAGACTCGCCCGAACCGAGGCCGGTGCACCCGCCGGAACGCGGAGCCATTGTTGCGATACCGCAAGTTGGCGGACTTCATCACCGGTACGAGCGGTGCGCCGCCTGAACTACAAAGTAGCCCTCGTCGACCTTCCCTCCGTGGGCAATTGCGCCGGTTCCTTCACTGGAACACTGGAACCAGGGCCAACGACACGCCAGGCAGGCGTCTCCTTTCCGCCGCGCGGCGAAGTTGGAGGCGGGCACGTGTTGCCTCTTGACGCAGATGGGATTTGCGGTAGGGACAGGCGGCATTCCGATCGAATCCGCCGCTACTTGGAAGGTCCAACAGGAAAGCCGTGAGATCCTGACCCAGCGGTGCGGCGGAGGAATTATCCATAGGGCCTCGCGTCCAATCCGTGCGGAGCGCTGGGGACCGCACCTATCGCAATTGCAAAATAGCCCGCCCGCCAATCCACCAACGCCGCCTCTCGCTACCGCTGGGGCGGCGTTTCCCGTTCCATCAGTCTCCTCAGCTCCCGCAGGAACGGCTATTCCTCGCCGGGTTGGTCTCCACCAGAGCCCGACTCCGCTTCACCAGCTGTGATGATTTTGAAGTGCGGCAGGAAATCAGGGAAGAAGAAATGATCGAAGGGCAAGTGTGTCCACTTCGGGTTGTCTCAGCTAAGGGGTTCAGTCCAAACCGAATTCGGCCCACTTCGGCATTTTGTTTTGGCCCACCCTTGGGTTGATGTTATCCGGCTACGTCCCGACGACCCGCATGACCACTGCCGGACCTTGAAGAACTGCCGTCGCCGCGATGAGGCTGTCCTTGATCGGCATGCCTGCGATAATCGGGAACTAAAGTATGGAGGGATGAGTCAGTTAAATCGTTACCGATGCCCAGGGAATGCGTCGGCAGCCTGCTTGAAGTCCTGTGTACCCGCAGCCTGCATCTCACGGACATAAGCCTGCGGCTTTAGGTTAGAGTAGACCGAAGGAGTTCCGATGACTTGGCGAACAGTGGCACTTATCGCAGCGGCATTGTGTCTGCTTTCCCCGGCATGGGCTGACCTTACCGCCACAGTTGGGATGACCACGGGTACCACTCTCGATCTCGATACCGGGGCGATCGGCACAGGCGGCGCCGCCGACTTAGTGTATACCGGCCCTGGCGGTATCGCGGCTCTCGGAAACGGCACACTGGTGACCCTCTACAATGGCACCGGATCCGCCACTTTCAACGGCATCACACAAGCGAACCTTGTGGCCCTCACCACTTATAGCTCGGCCCAGTTACCGGATTTCGCGCTGAAGACAGGCGTCATCTTTGCGGCGAGAACCAAGACTGGGAAGTATTCTAAGCTTCTGGTCGCGAACAATGTCTCTGGCACTCTGGTGCTAACCTTCAATACCTTTACCGCGCCCGCCATCGTTTCCGTGCAGAACAACTATGGACAAATTGACGCCGACTTGCCGAACTCCGCTCTCGCTCCGGGCTCTCTCATTTTCGTTAAAGGCTACAATCTGTCGCCTGTGAACGATGGGCAGACGTTGCGTTCGAGCGCCTCCCCTGGCCTTCAGAACACCGTCAGTGGAGTCAGCGTCATAGTCACCGTGAACGGCATCTCGCTCAACTGCCCGCTATATTACCTGTCACCCACACAGATCAATGCCGTCCTGCCGGGCAACACGCCCCTGGGTAGCGGAACGGTTTTCGTCAACAACAATCAGAACAAGAGCGCGACCTTCACAATCACCGTCGGCCGAAGCTCGTTTGGCATCCTGAACTACAATGGCTCCCTGGCCGCTACCTACGACGCCAACAATGCTCTCATCTCCCGTTTCAACGCTGCAAATCCCGGCCAGACGATTGTGATCTGGGGTTCCGGTGTCGGAGGCGATGCGGCCAATGATGACAGGCTCTTTCCGCAGAAAACCAACAATCTGGTGAATGTTCCGATGCAGGTGCTGGTGGGGGGACGAGTGGCTACCATTCTGTATCGTGGACGCTCGCAATTCCCCGGCCTGGATCAAATCGTTGTCACCCTGCCTTCCAGCGTTCCCACCGGCTGCTATGTCCCACTTTCGGTCATTACCGGCACGATCGTGAGCAACGGCGTAACTATCCCCGTCGCCGCCAGCGGCAAAACCTGTGCCGATCCTGATGATCCTCTTACGCCGGCTATTCTTCAAACCCTGAGCGCGAAAGCAAAGACACGCACCGCCTTAATTACCCTCGACCGGTTGTCAACGTCCGGCGGTATTTTTGTGGACGCCCTAGGCAAGTTCCAAACAACTGCCGGCTTCGGTCTCACAGCTGGAAGCCGATCAGTTTCTGTTGGCAACTGCTTGACTTCAGTTACCCTCGCTTATAGCTCAAACCAAACGTCTATACCGCTGGATGCCGGCCCTGGCATTCAGGTCACCCAGCTCACCGGTCCCCAGACTCTCACAATGTTCAGAAAGGTGAACGCGGATTCAACAGATTACGTGCCGGACAATGTTCAGGAGAGTTTGTTTCCGGATGCGGGCGGTAGCATTATCTTCGACAGTTCTCCAGGGGGAACGGAGGTGCCGCGCTTCAGCATGAGCGTGTCATTGCCTGCACATTTTAGCTGGACCAACCCGGCGGCTCTGAATACCATCGACCGGCAGGGGGCAACCGTGACTTGGAGCGGCGGGAGCGGCGCGGCCTATATATTGATGATGGGTTTCACAAGCTCGTCCAAAACTGGAGCGTATGCGTCATTCTCCTGCCGCGCTCCCGCCAGCGCGGGCCAGTTCACCATTCCGTCCTACGCTCTCATGGCGATGCCGCCGGGCCCGGGCAATCTCGTTCTCCTTGCGGTCGGCCAACAATACTCGACTAGTATCCCTGGCCTCGACTTTGTCTCCATTTTGGCGGAAATCGGCTTCTCACGCGTCGTCAACTATTAATCCGAAGACGAATCGTTCAGTCACCACCCCATCGCGACCACTCTTATCGGCTAGACAGCGGCCTGTGGAGCCCAGCCCCCGGCAGTCAGCCTCGTTCCACGTTCGAGATCTAAGGACCGCCATGGACGAAGGCTGACTCCTCCCGCGCCGGAGACAACGGGAGAGTCCTCGTACTCTTCCGCCCGGCCCCTTTAACGGCGTGCACCCCTGGTCTCTTAGCGCACGTTCACTTCACCGCAATTGTGGCGCCGAGCGGCGGTTGGTATTGGCTCAAAGTGGTTGTGTCTGCAAACTGGACCCATGGCAAAAAGAAGAAGCCTCCTGGAGCGACATCCAACGGCACTTGAAAATTAATCTGCTCCACTCCGCACACCATGCTTGGCGCAATGCCTGCATACTGCACCGGTACATCCGATATGCCCTGAAAGAGGTCCTGAAAAGCGTCATAAACGAAGACCCTTCGGATTAGCGCACTTATGCCTGGGCCCAGTGGCGCCGCCGAAGGAACGTTGAGTCCACCTGCCGGGCATGGGGGATTGGTCTTCCCGTAGCCCGTTCCCCACACTGCCACGATAGTGCCTCGTTGCGCAGGATTCATTGGTCCGTTGAGCGTCCCGTCCTGGTTAATTGCAAAGGCCTGCGCCAACTGCCCGATCTGCAACCGGAAAATCCCAGGGCTCCCGAATATCACCTGCGCCACCGCCGGTCCGAACTCCTGATTCTTGTAAATCACCGTCACCTGCACCGTGCCGTTCACGGCCAACCCAGCCGGGGCAATTGCATTGATCTGCCGCGCTTGCGCGTACAGAACTGGCGCCGGCACACCGTCGAATCGCACCTGAACACCGGCCAACTGAGTGGGAACGTTGCCGTCAGCGTTGGGTTGGTAGTCCACACCGAGGTCGGGCCCGATTCCAAAACCGGTGAGCGTAACCAGTTCCCCAGGCGCGATCCCGCCGCTGCCGATTGCGTCGCGGCGTTGAGCACGTTGGTGGAAAGGCAAGCCGGCGTCGTCCAACCATCGCCGCCAAATCGCACTTTGGAGACGACACCGTAAGCGGACTCGCGCCAACCGATCAGCACGGTACCGCCGGGAAGCGCCACTAATCCCCCAACGAAGATGACATCTCCTCCGGCGCTATTCCCCAGATAGGTTGCATCTAGAAGCGCACCGTTTGGGCCCAGGTGCGCTAGGAAGGCATTGGTGCGGTTGCTGGCGCCTTGAGCAATCACGGGAGCCGAAGGTGTCACCGGAAATCCTGGGCCGGTTAGCCCGCCAATGTAAATATCGCCAGCCGGGCCTACAACAAGTGCACCAGCACCAATGTCGAATTTCGTACCAAGGTAGCGAAGATCGGAACTCATCACGTAACTCGCCCACTTCAGCGAAATGCCGTCCGGGGCGAACTGCGCCACGAAACCGGCGGGCGCGAAATTGTTCCACGCAGGCACCATCGCCGACGGTTGCATGGTTCCCGGCGTCGTGGGGAGATCCAGTGAACTGGTGAATCCCACCAGATCGATATTACCCGCGCCGTCCACCGCTATCGAGGACGGACTGTCCAATCCGCTCCCGCCGAAGTACGTACTGCTCAGGACCCTGCCCAAAGGACTCAGCTTAACCAGGAAGCCATTCTGGGCGCCTTTCAGGTGCTGCTGGAACGCGCCCGCCGAAACTGGAAAATCCGCCGACGTGGTTTGTCCCACCACGAAGGCATTGCCCGCCGCATCAACAGTAATGGCGGTCGCCGCGTCCGCACCACTGCCGGCGAGAGCGACGTTGTACTGGATGATAGAGCCGTTCGGGCTCAACTTCACGACGAAAGCGTGGCCCGACGATGTCTTCCCGGCGATGTAAGCGTTGCCCGCTGCATCCACGGCGATGGCCGAAGAAGCGGCCATCGGCTCTGGCAGATAAGTGGAGTAAAGAAACTTGCCGCCATCCGCGGAGACCTTGGCGGCAAACACCGTGGCGCTGGTACTGGATCCGATGGCCGCGCCAGGCGTTGGGAAACTGACCGCCCGTCGAGCCCGTGAGCAAGACGTTTCCATTGGTATCAATGGCGAAGCGAGGGCGGTTGCGGTGTCGGCGGCCGGCCTTGCCGAGCAACCCAAATCTGGTTGCCGGAAGAGTCCACTTTCATCAGCCACGCATCAGGACATTGCGCCGGAATCGGGATGCCATGAAAGCCGGGTATGTAACACGTGCCGCCTCCGGCTGTCCACTCAGATAGTAAGCGTTTCCGAATGCATCAAAAATCGGACGGGCGCCACTGGGGTGCTGCACATCGAGTTAATGCTTGCAGGAGTTGATTGCGCAAGTGCGCCTGCCGCAGACACCAGAATCAGGGCAATCAGTCCTGGTGCCCCACCTCCGCGACGCTCCACCCCATCAGGTCGCTCGTCGTTACGTGATTTCATAGCACCTGGACAAGGTTCCTCAACGATGACATAAAGCGTGCATACAACTGGCCGTTCAATGGGTTCTATTTCTCCGTCACGCTGGCGGCGCTTGCGACGATGCCGAAGTAGCTAACGCCGGGAAGCTTGCCCATAACAATGACAATCTCCCCGTACGATCGGGGTCTCATGATAGTCCTCACCCGCCCAGCCCATAGAGCTTTCGGCCGCGCGTCAAGGTTCACCTGCCTGACGGTTCCTTCCGGGAAGTGTCTGGCGGACGGTCGGCAATGCGGAAGATAACAGGGAACAAATCCTTTGCGGTCACCATGAGTTGAGATGATGTGTCCATACCCATTGCAGTGCACCTTTCCGAACGGACCTGTTAACAACTCGGGATGAAAACAACAGTTGAGCATAATCGCTGACCGTCCCCGGGGGAACCCACTGACATACGCCGTGGCTTTGGGTTAGAGTAGACCGAAGGAGCTTCCATGACTCAACGAATAGCGGCACTTATCGTAGCGGCATTGTGTCTGCTTTTCCCGGCATGGGCTGACGTTACCGCGACTATTGGGATGACCACGAGCACCACCCTCGACCTCGACACCGGGGCGATCGGCACAGGCGCCGCCGCTGATATCGTGTATACCGGCCCTGGCGGTATCGCGCCTCTTGGAAGCAGCACACTGTTGACGATCTTCAACGGCACCGGAACCGCCACTTTCAACGGACTCACACAAGCGAACCTCGTGGCCCTCACCACCTATAGCTCGGCCCAGTTACCGGATTTCGTGCTGAAGCCAGGCGTCATCATTGCGGCGCGAACCAAGACTGGGAAGTATTCTAAGCTTCTGGTCGCGAACAACGTCTCTGGCACCCTGGTGCTGACTTTCAATACCTTTACCGCCAATCCCGTGGGGCCCACCATCGTTTCCGTGCAGAACAACTATGGACAAATTGACGCGGGTTTGCCGAACTCCGCTCTAGCTCCGGGCTCTCTGATTTTCGTCAAAGGCACGAATCTGTCGCCTGTGAACGATGGGCAGTCGCTGCGTTCGAGCGCCTCCCCCGGCCTTCAGAACACCATCAGTGGAGTCAGCGTCACAGTCACCGTGAACGGCATCTCGCTCAACTGCCCGCTATATTACCTGTCACCCAGGCAAATCAATGCCGTCCTGCCGGGCAACACGCCCATAGGTAGCGGAACGGTTTTCGTCACCAACAATCAGGACAAGAGTGCCACCTTCAGTATCACCGTTGCCCAAAGCTCATTTGGCATCCTGAACTACAATGGCTCCCTGGCCGCTACCTACGACGCCAACAATGCTCTCATCACCAGGTTGAACGCTGCCAATCCCGGCCAGACCATTGTGATCTGGGGTTCCGGCGTCGGAAGCGATGCGGCCAATGACGACCGGCTCTTTCCGCAAAAAACCAACAATCTGGTGAACGTTCCCATGCAGGTGCTGGTGGGGGGACGGGTGGCTACCATTCTGTATCGTGGACGGTCGCAATTCCCCGGCCTGGATCAAATCGTTGTGACCTTGCCTTTCAGCGGTCCTACGGGCTGCTACGTGCCACTTTCGGTCATTACCGGCAATATTGTAAGCAACGGCGTAACGATTCCGGTCGCCGCGAGCGGCAAAACCTGTGCCGATCCCAATGACCCTCTTACGCCGGCTATTATTCAGACCCTCAGCGCAAAGGCAACGACAAACGTCGCCTCTATCACCTTGGCCCGGGTGTCAACGCCCGGAGCGACTTATACGCAAGCGCAGGGTAAGTTCCAAACAACTAACGGCTTTGGTCTCACAGCTGGAAATGGATCAGTTTCTGTTGGCAACTGCTTAACTTCAGTTGGCGGCGGTTATAACCCAATCCATACCTCTGCACCGCTGGATGCCGGACCTGGCATTCAGGTCACCCAGCGCACCGGTCCCCTCAGCCTGACGATGGCTAGAAAGGTGCGCGCGGATTCAACAGACTACGAGGCGGACAGTGTACCGCAGGGTTTGTTTCCGGTGGCGGGTAGTGACCTGATCCTCGAAAGTTCTCCAGGGGGACCGGATGTGTCGCGCTTCAGCACTGCCGTGCCATTGCCTTCGAACTTCTCCTGGACCAACTCCGCCGCTCTGAATACCATCGACCGGCAGGGGGCAACCGTGACCTGGAGCGGTGGCAGCGGCGCCGCCTATGTATTGGTGAACGGGAGTGTATCCTCCTCTGAAACTCATGCTTACGCGTCATTCTCCTGCCTGGCTAACGCCAGTGCGGGCCAGTTCACCATCCCGTCGTACGTTCTCATGGCGATGCCGCCGAACCAGGGTGATCTCACGCTCTCTGCGGTCGGCCAGCAATACTTCAGTAATGCCTTTGGCCTGGACTTTGCCACCATGTTGGTGCTCATCGGCGCAGGACGCTCAGCCAACTACTAATCCCAAAACTCATCGTTGAGTCACCACCCATCGCGACGACTCTTGCAGCCTCAATAGCGGATCCGTGTAGGTCAGCCCGTGGCGGTCGTTGGACGCCGTAAGCGTCTTACCCGGAGCATCGCCAACCCTGCGATCCCGCATGCCATCAAGTACACCCGGGCCAGTTCTGGAAGTCCGTCCACCACGTCGATCTCGGAAGTCTGTGAGGTCAGCAGCAAATTACCGCCGCCGCCAAAAAGACTCAGCGTGTTGCTGTCGCAAGTTCCACGGGCGTGCCCCACAAACCCCTTGAAACAAATCGTCTATAGGCAAGATCAGCTGGGATTGCCAAATGCCCATTACGGAGCAACTCTCGGACAGGTCCTGCTACCAACTCGGGATGCGAATTCAGTGCAGCGTAATCGCTACAGATCCCCGGATAAAGCGTCGCCGGCCTGCTCTAGTTGCTGCGTAGCCGCAGCCTGCATCTCACTGACATAAGCCGTCGGCTTTGAGTTAGAGAAGACCCCCAGGGATTTCCATGACTCGACAAGCAGTGGCACTTATCGCAGCGGCATTGTGTCTGCTTTTCCCGGCACGGGCTGACGTTTCGGCCAAAGTTGGGATTCATGAGCACCACCCTCGATCTCGACACCGGTGCGATCGGCACAGGCGGCGTCGCCGACTTAGTCTATACCGGCCTTGGCGGTATCGCGGCTCTGGGAGACGGCACAGTGCTGACACTCTTCAACGGCGACGAATCCGCCACTTTCAACGCAATCACACAAGCGAACCTTTCGGCCCCTACCACTTATGGCATGCAACAGTTACCGGATTTCCTGCTGAAAGCCAAGCATCATCATTGCGGCGAGAACCAAGACACGACAAGAAGCGATGATTCGACGATCACTTTGCTACTCCCGCCGCCGCCCGGCGATGCAACTCATCGCCCACGCTCAGCAGCACCCGGAGATGCGTCTCGTCGGGCTTGGATTCCTCGACAGCGAAAAGGCCCACCATGCGTTTGCCGTCCTTCGCTAGGTCGAACATGGCGGGTCGAGTGGTGGGAGTCTTTACCAGCGGCTTTTCATGCCAAGCGTGAGGGTGCTGTGCTACGAAAGTATCGTCCTTTGCTTGGTAGGTAGCCGCCATCAGCTGCCCGCCGTGAGTTCGGTAGAAGAGTTCACTTCGTGACCAGCGTGGATCCAACCCACCTTCAGTGGACACCAGCCGCTTGCCGCCCCGCGCCGGGCCTTCCGGCGAAAACGGCATCACGTAAACCTCGTCTCGCCCCGTTTCGTCCGAGTAGTACGCTAGCCAATGTCCATCCGGCGAGATGGCGGGCTGACGTTGCTGCCCCTCCTGCACCAGTAGGGGTTTCGGCTGCCCAAGTTGCAACCCTCCGCGCGTTCGCTCCACCGACACCGTCCAGAGGTCTTCCCCGGTCCGCGGATCGGCTTGGTGGAATGCCAGCCATTTCCCGTCGGGCGAAAAAGACCCTAAATATACGTCGCCCGTACTCCCCGGCGGGAGAGCCTCGATTTTCCCCGCACCGTCCGCTCGGGTCCATGCCAGCCCGCGGCCCGACCGAAACGCGATGAATTGGCCATCCGGGGTCCATGCGGGATAACTCTGGCCCCCTGGGTCAAACGTCAGCTTGTTCATAGTCCTGCCGGCGAGGTCATAAATCCAGAGATTCTGTTCTCCCTCCTGCCCCGCCGACAGCACCAACCGCATACCGTCTGGCGACAGCCGAGGATTAGAGTAGCCGCCCGGCTTCGGCAGAATGGCTTCTGTCCTGCCGGATGAGTCCAGCCAGGACAAGGTGTAATCTGTTGCTATTGGGGCCCTGCGGTACACGAGCATTCCCGAAGAGGACGTGTCGAACGCTGCCCCGTGAATATTGTCGTAAGCCACGCCCTCCACCAGCGAAACAGCCGGACCCGTCAGTTCCAGCCGGTTCAGATTGATCGGTGCGGCAAACAGCGTCCCACCCTGGTAATAGACGAGATGGCCGCCAGTGTAACGCCCGTAGGGCGAGTTCTTGACCAATGTCTTAATCGTTGTTCCGTCAGGCGCCAAAACTGCCAGGGAGAATTGCGCGGCAGCGGCTGACCTGGATGTAAACAGGATCCCTTTGCCACCCGGCAGTACCTGGGGCCAACGCTGGCCGATCACACCCTGAGATCCCTTCAGGTCCGCGAGTGGGCCGGACATCCCACCTGAGGCGGAGACCCGGAACAGTCCTCCCGTGGCATTTAACGAAGCGACGATAGTACCGTCCTCGCCCCAACTGCCTCCGCGCCCCGCAGGAGCGTCGCAGAGCATCACCGGTTTGCCGCCAGCCGACTCCATCTTTAGGAGCTTGCCACCGGCAAAGAAAGCCACCCACTCCCCGTTGGGCGAAAAGAAGGGAAATCGCGCGCCCTCGGTTCCAGCGAGCAGCGTGATGTTCGGCTGGTCCAGCCGCCGCACTGCCAGTTGGTCTTTGGCGACGAAGACCAGCTTCAGACCGTCTGGTGAGACCGCGGGTTCCAAAACCGCATCGCCCGTATCCAAGTCGAGTTGGACTACGGGCCGGTCCGGTTGTGCCTGCGGCCACCGCCACCACGCCCACAAAGCCATCAATGCCAGCATCGTCAAGCCTGCCACAACCCACCTCAACATCGATCGCCGGACGGCTGCCGCAGGCGATTGCTCCATGGCCCAGGCGATAGTCCGCTTCAAGTCGTGGGCGTTCTGAAAACGCTGATCCGGGTCCTTCGCAAGACACGTCTTGATGACGCGGTCGAGCGGAGTAACCCTGCCCAGTGGGGCCGGATCTCGGTCTAGGATGGAGGCAATGGTGGCGGCTCTGCTGTCGCATGCAAACGCGCGCCGGCCACTGATCAGTTCGTAAAGCACACAGCCGAAGGCAAACAGATCGCTTCGCGCGTCGGCATCCTTGCCCTGTAGCTGCTCGGGAGCCATGTACTGCACCGTCCCGACAATCTGCCCTTCGAGGGTCAGCGCCTCGGTCAGGGTTGCGTCCGTTTCTTTCAGCGGGGCGGTTTGCTTGGCAAGGCCGAAGTCCAGCAACTTCAGGCCCTGTTTCGTTACCAGAATATTGGCCGGTTTCAGATCACGATGCGTAATCCCTTTCTTGTGCGCGGCGTCAAGCGCGTCGAGAATTTGCCCCGCATACTCGACGGTCTTCTCAATAGAAAGGGGGCCCTTCAGCGGAGTGCCCTCGATCAATTCCATCACCAGAAAGTTGGGACCGACATCGTAAAGCGTGCAGATGTTCGCGTGATTGAGCGCCGCAATCGCCCGCGCCTCGCGCTGAAAACGTCCGCTGAACTCCTCGTGGGCCGTCTTGATGGCCACTTCGCGGTCTAGGCGGGTGTCCAGGGCGCGAAAGACCTCCCCCATTCCGCCGGCGCCCAGCGCTCCCAGAATGCGATAGGTCCCGACCATCATCCCGGGGCTCCACACCGGCCTTGCGCCGGCGACGGGTCCCGCGGGCAGACCTGCATGCGCCAGAGCCGGGCGTCCCGACAGAGAATCCAGGGCGCCGTGTTGGGCGAGAAGCGACTCGACCTCGCGCCGCAGTTCGGCGTCGGCATCGCAGGTGAGACTGAGGAACCCGGCACGATCTTCCGGCGCCTGCTCCAGTGCGGCATGAAACAGCTCCTGCACGCGGGTCAAGCGATTGGGCGTGGCGGGCGGCTCAGGCATGGCTCATCTCGCGCATTACACAGGCGGTCGACAAGCTCCAGTCGCGAAGTACGATTTGCGACGACACGTCCAGCGCCGCCACCGCCGCATCCCTGTC
This sequence comes from Bryobacterales bacterium, assembly GCA_038212445.1. Taxonomy (GTDB): domain Bacteria; phylum Acidobacteriota; class Terriglobia; order Bryobacterales; family Bryobacteraceae; genus TMP-7. Next base: position 112,460 of record JBBQUM010000023.1, on the reverse strand, counting down.
CAGGGACGCAATCCTGAAATCCTCCACGGAAATGGGACCGACTCCGACGCCCCGCTTGAGATAGCCGCGGCTGCCTGCATGGTCCCCGAGTAAGTGACGGTTCATTTGCGCGACGATGGCAACTAAATGCACGCGGTCCCGATACTCCACCTGCTGCACACCGGCCAGGCGCAAATAGGCCTTGCAGACCAGTGCGGTGGTCTGCGTGTGGCCCTCACGCTCCAGTTGCATGTAGTGTCTGGCAGTACCGCGGAGTTCGTCATAAAGCAGGGTCATCAGCTGCTCCCCCCGGGTGTCCCCGTTCCTCCAGCGTGTAACAGGCCGTGACATTGGGCGTTGGCGCTGTGTCCATTTGGATGTCGCGATTATACGGCATTCCCCGGTTACCCGGCGCTGCGGTTCGTGCAAGCGCTCGACGAGGAAGAAGAGCGCGCGATCAGATGGACGCCCGCCGGACCCGGCGGGAAGACGGTCGTGCGCGGCGGATTCAGCCAGTTCTACTTCCCAATCATTACGGCCGGCATCAACCAGCCGGGCTTCAGCCAGAGGATTGATGTGGTGGCCTCGCTCAAGAGCTTTCTGAAGGGATCAAGAGCCAATCCGTACAAGAAAATCTTGTACGGATTGTTCAAACGAGAACGGCTCCAACCGGTTAGCGGCTCAGCGGTGGGATTCAGGACGCGGACTAGCTTTTGTCCGTCCGTAGAAATGACTCCGTCACCGGTACCGACCAAGGTCTGTTCGAAAAGAGCGCGGAGTGCATTTTCGTGCTGAATGGCCTTGATCAACCGGCCAGCTAGATAGCTGACGAAAGAGCCGATGCTGATGAATAGCAAAAGCCCTAGGTAATCGCTGCTCTCTGTAAAAGCGAGTCAGCCGTGAGGTGGTACAACGAAAAAGCCTGCCAAAACGGCTCCCAGAACCGTTGCGAGAATTCCGGGACCAAAGCCTCCGAAGCTCGCGCTAACGGCGGTGGCAAGAAAAGAGGTTATGTACGGACTTTTGTCGCCAAGGACACTAGTAAGCTGAGATGCGAAGAAGTATACCGGCAAGGGCCGATGCCACCGCAACGCTGTATCGCAGCAGACGGCTCCGCCTAGCGCGTTGGACCAGTCTGTTCTCCACTCAGAGATCTCCCTCGCCGGTGATGGCCAATTACCGAAAACAACATTGTGTCATTCTTCTTGGGTGCGGCTCAAATCCGGCCTTGTAGCTTCGCCTCCGGGACCTCCTGCGAGCAGCAGGCAAGCAGGAGGATTCTCAGCTTGATCGATGCGGGACTTGGCAGCGGGTGGTAGACAAATGTTGTGAGCCTTAACGTAGGCCAACCGACCCTCTTCCGGCCGGCACCACATGTCAATATTCAGTCGACATTCAGTCGACGACAGCGGGTACTGCCAGCTCAAAACCCTCCTGCTTGCCTGCTGCTCGCAGGAGGTCGCTACTAACAGCGTCAAGGCGATAGTTCCGGTGATGGTCTGCGAAGGTTTCTCAGGGAGTAAGGGGTCGTCGCGGATCTTCTTGGAGTACTGCGCCAGCATCCTAGCCAATGAAGTGGCAGCGATACACACAGCACCCGAAGCGGCGTCGCAAATGCGACAAGAGGGAACTAAAGTACTAGTACTGCATAGGCCGCGTAAATAGTCGTACTCTTAACGAATGCGTTGTCCCAGGATTCTGCCATTTCTTCTGCTCGGCTTCAGTCTTATGTACGGCCAAGCCAGGTTCGAAGATCTCGGCGATCACTTCACCTCCAGAGGCGCCAGACACCGGCTCGCGCTATACGACGCCGGTGCGAGCGAATTCCTCGTAGCAGGATCAACCATCCGCACTCGCCTTTTGGGAGCCCGTCGCGTCACCCCGAAGGGCCAGTGCCTGCTGCCCGGACAGTCCAATTCCCTGGTGACAAACCTCGAAGCTACAGGGATTGCTGCCTACGAGCGCGTCCACTACGCTGGGGTCTATCCCGGCGTCGACCTGTCCTATTACGGCCACGACGGCGAAATCGAGTACGACTTCGTCATTGCTCCGAATGGCGACTACCGCCAGATCCGACTCGACATCGCCGCCGGTACCATCCCACGCCTCGACCATGGTGACCTTCTCATCGGCCCTTCCGGAGTTCGCTGGCATCGCCCAATTGCCTATCAGAAGGATTCCGGCGGAAACCGGCAGATCGTCGCCAGTCGCTTCGTCGTCAAAGGCTCCCAGGTTTCCTTCCACCTCGCCTCCTACGACCACTCCCGCGAACTCGTCATCGATCCGACCCTGAACTACCTCTCTTATTCGGGAGGCAGCGGTAACGACGCCGCGCGCGGCATCGCCCTCGATACCCAGGGCAACATCTACATTGCGGGCTACACCACGTCGGAAAACTTGCCTGGCACCGGCAGCACCGTTCAGTCCACCTACGGAGGCGGTATCCCGTCCCACCAATCCACGGGCGATGCTTACATCGCAAAGTACTCTCCGGCCGGAGCCCTGATCTACATGACTTACTTTGGGGGTAGCGCCGACGACGTAGCCATAGGAGTCGCGGTCGACGCCCAGGGCAGTCCCTACATCACCGGCTACACCAATTCGGCAAACTTCAAGACCACGGCTGGAGCCGTCCAGCCGTCCTTCGGCGGCCAGGGCCGCAATAGCGGATATCACGAAGGCGGCGATGCCTTTGTCGTCAAACTGAACCCCGCCGGCAATCAGATTATGTACTCCACCTACGTCGGCGGCTCCCGCGACGATCGCGGCATCGCAATCGCCCTTGACGCTCAAGGAAACGCGTATATCACCGGGAACACCATCTCCTCTAACTTCCCCGTTACCGCCGGCGCATTCCAGTCGGCCTACGGCGGCGGCCAGGCTACTGACATCTATGACGGCGGCGACGCCTTTGTCACCAAGCTCAACCCCACGGGCTCGCAGATTATCTTCTCTACCTACCTCGGCGGCAGCGGCAACGATCTCGGCGGCAGCATCGCCGTTGATTCCACCGGCGTCTACATCGGTGGCAAGACCACCTCGAGCAACTTCCCGGTGAGCGCCTCCGCTTTCCAGCGCACCTACGGCGGAGCGTCTGACGATAACGCCCAGCCGGTCTTCAAAGGTGGTGACGGGTTCATCGCCAAACTGAATCCCACCGGCACGGCGCTGGTCTACTCTACGTATCTTGGCGGCAGGGCGGATGACTCAGTGGCTTCCATCGCTGTGGACACGTCGGGGGCTGTCTACGCCACCGGAGCCACGGCATCGGCCAACTTCCCGGTTACGGCCAGCGCCGCCAAAAAGACCTTTGGGGGACCCGCGGCCGCCAACGGATATCTGCTGTTCGGCGACGGCTTCGTCGTAAAACTGAACCCCGCTGGCTCGGCGCTCGCCTACGCTACTTACTTTGGCGGCACGGGTGATGAAATCGGTTGGGCCATCGCCATCGACGCCGCCGGCAACGCCTACGTCGGAGGGCAAACTAATTCATCCGACCTGGCCGTCACCTCCGATGCCCTGCAGAAGACGTTTGGGGGACGTGGAGGACAATCGCAAGCTGTCGGTGACGGTATCTTCCTCAAAGTCGATCCGACCGGCTCGCAGTTCCTGTATATGACCTACCTCGGCGGCAACGGCGACGACGCCATCGGAGGCATCGCGCTCGACATCGCCGGCAACGCCTACGTCACCGGATCGACGGCATCCTCCAACCTCCCCGTCAGTTCCGCCGCTGCACAGAAGGTTTACGGCGGCCGCAACAATGCCGGCCTGCTAGTAGGCGATGCGTTCCTCGCCAAGATCACGGACCTTTCGCCCGCCGCCGAGCCGGATGTGAAACTCGCGGCAGTCGCCAATGCCGCCAGCTACGGCGCCGGTACGGTTGCGCCAGGCGAAATCGTCATCCTCTATGGCGCCAAGATCGGGCCTGCCACCCTGACCAAGGCCGGCGTCACGGCCTCCGGTCTGCTCGATAACTCGACTGCCCAAACCCAGATCCTGTTCGATGGCGTCCCGGCGCCAATCGTGTACGTATCCGCCACCCAAAGTGCTGCCATCGTGCCGTATTCTGTAGCGGGCAAAGCAAGCACGCAGGTCCAGGTCTCCTACCAGGGAACCAAGTCGCTGCCTCTGACGGTGAAAGTGGCGGACGCCGCCCCCGGACTCTTCGCCGCCGATTCAACGGGCGTTGGACCCGGCGCTATCTACAATCAGGACAACAGCCTCAACGCTCCCACCAATCCGGCCTCGGAAGGACAGATCATCGTATTGTTCGGTACCGGCGAAGGTCAGACCATTCCGGCGGGCGTCGACGGCCGGGTGGCTGCCGATGTTTATCCCAAGCCGTCGCTGCCGGTAACGGTCACGGTTGGGGGCCAGCCCGCCACTGACATTCTTTACTACGGTGCGATTCCGTTCCAGGTGGCCGGCTTGTTCCAGGTGAACGTCCGGGTTCCTCCAGGCGCCGGCGCCGGCAACCAGGAGGTGATCGTCAAGGTGGGCACTGTTGAGAGCCAGAAGAAGCTCACGGTGTCGCTGAAGTGAAGGCAGCGGTTCTTCTGGGAGCGGCGCTATCTGCGATGCTGCTCCTTGCCGTCGTTGACGGACCGCCGCATATCTCCGCCGCAGGCGTCCGCAATGCCGCATCCCGAATGCCTTCGAGCCTCGCCGGGGGTTCCATCGCCGCAGGCTCGTTATTCAGCGTTCGCGGAGCCCGTTTAGGTCCGAACCAGCCGCAGCGCAACGCCACCGGGTCACTCGAAATCGCGGGCACTGCACTGCTTGTGAACAGCAACCCGGTGCCTCTCTTTTATGCAGGTGAGGACCGCCTGCTCGCTCTGATGCCAGCCAGTCAGATTCTCGGTGAAGTTGAGATGGCGGTGCGTCGCAACGGCACCACAGGGCCGGCGCGGAACGTTCGCGTCGTCGCTGCCAGCCCCGGACTGTTCTCGCACGACGGAGCACTCTCGGACGAACTGCCGGCGATGGCCATCAGCGGCAAGCGCCCGCGCGGCGCCCCCGGCCAAACCATCTCGGTGCTAGGCACAGGCTTCGGCGGCGCTTCCGTCACAGTACTCATCGGTGGACGCCGGACTACCACCTCCGACATTGCGCAAGTCGTGCCCGGCATCGAACGTGCCACTTTTCGCATCCCTGCAGACACTCCGCTCGGATGTGAAGTCCCCGTCGTGGTAGGAGCCGGTGGCGTATGGAGTAACACGGTCACGGCCCGCCTCGAAACCGCCCGCACGTCATGCGTTGACGCCAGCGGCTGGGTCACTCGCGAACTGCATAAGCGTGGTCGCAACGGGTCAATCTGGATATTCCGGACGGCCCTCCGCCTTGAAGCTGGACGCGGCATCTTTGAGGACCACACTTTCGACATGGCGCTCGCCGGTTTTTCCGAGAGCGCCCGTGATGAATCCCAGGACGACTTCGGTTTCCCGCCGCACGGTTCATGTGCTACCTTCACCGGAATACTCGAGGTCGGCGGCCTGTTCAATCCGCCGGCCACTACAGATCTGAATTCCCAACTGCTGGATCTGAACGTACCCTTTCGGCTGCCGTCTCACCGCCTGCTCAGTGCCGGACGCGCTCTCCATCTTACAACCGCCGCCGGTACGCGCGACCTCGTGCCCGACGCAGTCAGGCCGGAGTATTACGCCAGCGTTCTTGGCGGCACGGTTCCCGGCATGCGCCGTCTCGAGGCCGGCAAGGAGCCGCTGTTGCTCAATCCCGGCCGGGTGCTCGTGACAGGCGAAGGCTCTGCCGAGATCGGTCCCTTCACAGTTGAGACAGCGATGCCGGAGGTGGTCCGTTGGACCAATCGCGACCACCTTCGCAACCTGACACGGGCGCGCGGTATCACGGTCCGATGGGCGTCGGCGGGGCCGTCCTCTACCATGCTGATCGTCATCGCCGCTCTCGATGATTCCACCGGTGCCGCCGGCTTCTGCCTTTGCACCGCCGCCTCGGAGTCCAACCATTTCACGATTCCACCCGAGATGCTCGCGAACCTGCCGGCCACGGTCGCCACCGGGATTCCATTCGGCCTGCTGGCCGTGGGATCGTATCCCACGGCGTATCCGGCCACTTTCGCCGCCCGCGGACTGGACGGAGGGGTTCTCGCCCCCTCAACCTTTGCTGCCCGAGTGATCAGTCTCCACTAACTTCACCGGTTGCGCGTGCGCTCCGGTAGACAGCCTGGAACCGACGCCAAGCCCTACGTTTCGCACGGTGAAGACGGTCTTTGGCGCGGCGAAAACGGCAGCTTGCGTTGCTGGCGCTCCCGTATGGCCCGAAAACTGGATCTGCTTGGTTCGGCACGGATTTTAGAAGCCCAACCGGCACGGCGATAAGGATAGACGAGATGATGCAGGTCCTCGATCCCTACCGGTTCGTGTTGATTGCCATCGCCGGCTGGATGAATCAACGCCAATTGCAGGTTATTGACTATTTACGTGAAGAGAACAGCGTTCTTCAAGAACAACTCGGTGGATGGCGCATGAGGTTCAATGACGACCAACGTCGCCGCCTAGCGGCTAAGGCCAAGGGACTGGGACGAAAGATTTTGTCCGAAGTAGCCACTATCGTCACGCCCGAGACCCTGCTCGCCTGGCATCGGAAACTAATTGCGCAGAAATATGATGGCACCGGCAAACGTGGTCCTGGCCGACCGCGCACCGCTGGTGAACTCGAGGCTCTGGTGCTGCGTATGGCAGAGGAGAACCGGGATTGGGGCTATCGGCGTATTCAGGGCGCGTTATCAAACCTCGGGCACGAGGTCGCCCGGAGCACGATCTCCGACATCCTGCAACGGCACGGGGTTGAGCCAGCCCCGGAGCGAAAGCGGAAGACAACCTGGTAAGAGTTCCTGACCCGCCACTGGGAACTGATCGTCGCTGCTGACTTCTTTAACGATGAAGTGTGGACTCGGCGAGGACTGCAGCGCTTCGTCGTCCTGTTTTTCATTGAGCTGTCAACACGGAAGGTGGAGGTAGCCGGCATCGCGACGACAGCTAACGGCCTCTGGATGAGCCAGATTGGCAGAAACCTCACTGACGCCGTCGACGGTATCCTCGATGGAAAGCGCTATCTGATCCACGACCGCGATCCGCTGTTCACCGAAGATTTTCTGGGGATGCTTGCAGAGGCTGGCGTAGAGTCCGTAAAACTACCACCACGTTCCCCGAATCTGAACGCCTACGCCGAGAGATTTGTGCGGAGCATCAAAGAGTCTTGCTTAGACCGCATGATTTTCTTCGGAGAGGGCTCGATACGCAAGGCTATACATGAGTTCGTTTTGCATTATCACGCCGAGGGAAATCACCAAGGTCTCCACAACAGGTTGATTATGTCAGATCAATCCCAAGAAAGCCTTCGGGGTGCAGTGCTGCGTTGTGAGCGGTTGGGCGGGATGCTGAACTATTACTATCGCGCTGCCGCATGAAGCTCGGCGCCGGCCGAAATGTCGATTGGCACGGAGCGCCTACTCCGACCACTGACCGAGTCTGGAGACTAACGGCTATCGCTAGGCATCGACTCACGCCGCGAATGGTAGGAATTCAGAATGCCTTTCTCAGCTTGGGCTCGGGCCATACGCGATCTTGCCTTTGGTCTGCGCGCGATAGGGCCGGCACAATCGCGGCTTGAATCCCCAGTAGCGTGCGAAGTCGAAAAACACCGGGTGCCACAGAACCTCGCCGCGTTCATCGGTGCCGAGGCAGACCGTCTTCATTCGGTCGTAAATCAGTTCTTCGGGTACTCCACCCCATGGGTGGAACGCAGCCTTTGTGCATGCGTAACAGCGTGCCCCGTTTCTGATCGAGCGCCGCCGACGCCCACATCCGCCGGCTATATCCCATGGTGACGGCGAAGCCCCAGATCTTCCGTTGCCCGGCTTCAGTTTCCAGTAGCCCAGGTGTTTCCAGTCGACCTGGGCCTGCTTGCCGGGTGGCGTTTCGAATCGCCGGACCGCGACGGTCTTGGCGGATGCGCGTTGCGGCTGCAGCCAGTCCTTCAGGATCGTGTCGCCGCCCTGAAAGCCCCGCTGCTTGATCTCGCGCAGCAAGACCTGCGCGTTCCAGACGCCGGCCTTCATCCGGTCCGCCAGATACTCTTTGAATGGATCGAGTTTGCTTGGGTTCGGCTCTCGCGGGCCATAGCCAGGGACGGCTTCCGGTGCGAGTAGGTATTTGCGTATCGTCTTGCGATCGTAGCCGAGCAGTTCGCCGATGGCTTTGATGCTTAAGCCTTCGCGCTTGAACTCTGTGATCTCGAACACGTCTCTTCCCCATAACAGGTCCGGTCCTCCCTCTTTCGAGGGTCGGTTACCGGTCGGTCTTACCCCGGATCAGGGTGGGGATTTTTCAACCGGCTATACGGGGATTTTTGCACCGGCCGTGACATCTATAAGATCAGAGGTCCGGCCGAATCGATAATTGTTTCCATCATGCTTACCTTGTAGCCGGCGGTTTAACCAGCTGCGCTCGCTAAGTCACCGCAACGACTCATATTGACTTCTCATTTAGGACAGAAATTGCATCTGTACTCGGAGAATTCCCCGCAGGGCATCTACTTTGTGGCCCCTTCCCAGGCACCGTGCACCAGGGGATTTCGATTTCCCCTAATGGTGGCAGTTTCCTTTACATGCAAGCGGATGTCGCGACATCTAACCTGATCGTTGTCAGCGACTTCCACTAAAACCTGCCCGGTATGGCCTGAAAACGGCGCCAGCAGCCCGTGGCTGAAAAGAATTGAGTTTGGTTTGGACGGCCTTTCTCGCTTTTTCTCAGTGCTCATTTCGGCCCCGCGCCACCCTCCAGTTGGAGATCCTCGCCTGGCGTCAAGATCGGTGTCTTCCAGTTGCTTGGTAAAGCGCCCCAACCTGACCGTCGTGGACCGCTCTCTCTGGGGCTGGCGGTCCTCGATCTGGAACGGTTGGGAATCACACGTCCGCATCATTGAGGCCGGTACGGTGATTGGCGGGCAGCGCAAGGGCTTTGGCTTATTCTGAGATGGAAGATTCGCCACGGCAAGCCTTGTCGCCCGGCGGTGCCCAAACAGGTTTGCGAATTGATCGGCGTAACGGGCGCCATCGGGTCAAATCTCCTTGTCACTTGCCGCTCGAAGGAGGTTGCTTGCGTCATCGTTAGCAGGTTGAAGCAATGGCCGCTCGAGTTCAGCAATTTTCCGGGTCAGCGTCTTACGGATAGCTTCAGCAAGCGGACCGATCACGGGGCAGTGGTCGGGTTGCCCGAATTCTCGAGCAATCTCGAGGTAGTCCGTCGCCGACAGAGGTATTCGAAGGGTCCAGACGCTCTCGAGATCGGTTCCATTCGTGTGCTCGAAAACCCGGCCGGCAAGGCAAAGGGAAACGGAATCGAAACCAAAATCGTGGCAGACGGCGCGGATGATCTCCCAGCATTGATCCGGCGTTTCAGCGCTTTCGAGCTTCGCTTCAAACGATCTGATGACCACTCGAGAACTCAGGTGGCTACGGAAAGCGCCATCGGTCAGCATGCGTCGCGCAGCACCGAACTCTGCATATCCCAGACGGTGCACACCGGTCCAGGTCGCAATTGCGAATAGGACCAGCACTGCACCGGCCACTTTGTTGTAAGCCATGGCCAGCGAGCAAACGGCTCCGGCTGCGCAGCAACCGTACAGAGCCAGTGTTGCTTTCCGAGGCGTCATGCCGAGATCGAGCAGTCGGTGATGGATATGGCCGCGATCGGCGACAAAGATCGGCTTGTTGTTCACGAAGCGGCGAACAATGGCTAGGGCTGAGTCGAGCAGGGGAATCGCAAGCGCCATAAGCGGTCCGGTCATACCCAGCAAGGTCGCTGATTTTTGGCTCCAGAGAATGCCATAACAGCCGAGGAGAAAGCCGATGAACAGACTGCCGCAATCACCGAGAAAGACGGTCGCTGGACTGAAATTATAGGGGAGAAAGCCGAGAAGCGCTCCGGCGAGCGGGACCACTGCTAACGCCAGTGCTTCATTTCCCTGCATGATCGCGGCCAGGGCAACGGTGACGCTGGCAAACAGGGCGAGACCGGCTGCGAGGCCGTCTATACCGTCGATCAGATTAACAGCGTTTGTACACAGCAGCAGCCACGCGATGGTAAGCGGGAGGCTTGCCCAATGTGGCATGGCGTGACCTCCAATAGCCGCGATCTGCACTCCTGCGAAGTAGGCCAGCATGGCCGCTACTGCTCCACCGATGAACTTAATCGACGGTCCGAGGCCGAAAAGATCATCGATGAGTCCAACCAAGAAAATGGCTCCCGCGGCGGGCAGCATATGCCAGATTTCTGGGCGAGCGGACCAGACGACGAGCCCCCCCTTGAAGCCGATCATCAGGAGAATCACGTAGGCTCCAACATACGCCAACGCGATCGCGATCCCTCCGGCTCTTGGAATGGGGTGTTGATGCAACTTGCGGCCGCCCGGATGGTCGATCGGTCCATGGCTCCGGCCAAGATTTCGGACCAGCGGGGTCAGCGCGAGGCTGAGGAGGAAGGAAACAATTGCCGGGGCCAGTAGTGAATACATATGCGCACGAACTGCGGAACCACGGCAGGTACAGTGACAAGCATACCCCATACCAGTGGAACGTTCAGCACAATGAAATCGGACGTCGGAATTCGGCAACGAGGCGCGGTTGGGATTTAGGCAGCGGACCGCCACTGGAGTCCGCCTACCGTTGGGGATTATTTCCGGTGTGTTTGCTGAACAGCCTGAAAACTCGCACTGCGTAATAGAGGCCGAATAAGGGTCTGGGCAGTTGAATGAAACGCCATTCCGCCGTAGTGGGTTGAAGAACACGCTCAGCTCCGCAGCGGAGCGCATCTTGAAAATTGTCGCGGGAACGCATCAGAAAGCGGGAACTCGAAAAGGCACCCCAGTGCGAGGACCGGTCCTCGAACAGTTGGCGGTAGACCCGGCCGGCAAGATGGCGCACGTTGCTGTCGCTAGAGATTCTGGAGCCGTATGGTTCGGGTATCCTTACGTGCAGCAACTCCCTCGCGAGACACAGCCCGAGGGAAAGCGCTCGAACCAGCTGTTGCTCCACCGCTCTCAAAAACAGCGCCTCCCAATCGAGCTCAGGATGGGCGCGCACGATGAGGGCGACATCGCAGATCCAACCAAGAGATTCCCAAGTATGCTTGGTCCCGTGCGCGCAGAGAAACAGCACCGTATCCTCGCACTGCAGGGTGCGGATGTTTCTACCCGCCAGCTGTGCTATAACGGACCGATCCCAAACCCGCTCAGCCGCATCCGGCAGGGCATAGAAGCGCGGCATCAACGACCAGTGCAGGTCGACAGAAAGACCCTGCTCTTCTGTCTCGTAGGTCAACTCAAAATCGAAGGCGCGAGCGAAAGCGAGACGCTGCTCGGAGGCTCGAAGACCAGTCTCCTCAAGCATACGGTCAACTCGGGAGAGGTCCTTCTTATGTATGAGAAGATCGAGGTCCTGAAACTCGCGGACTCCGGGGTTCCCATAATAGCTGCCAAGCAATGGCCCCTTATAGGCGATGACAGGTATTCCCAACTCCTCAAACCGGCTCATGAGCTTCGCCAGTTCCCCAGTCAGGAAGAGGTTTCTGAGACTGTTGGCTCTGAACATCTCCCGTAATTTGCCGGTGACCTCCGGCGGGCAGGACCAATCTAGATCTGAACTATTCCAATGCAGAAACGGACCAAGCGTATGCCAGGATGCCAGCTCCAGAAAACTTTCCCAATCCACGGCTCCTCGGGTCAGATCGACGATCCGAGACCTTTGCTCCTCACTCTTTTCCGGTTGAACGAAGAGCAATAGCAACTCCATCTCCGGACGCATGCAATGGGCTTGGTTCACAGACTCGAAGGGCGCTTCGGACCGCGTAACAGCTTTGTCTGTGCTACCAGGTGAGTGCAAACTTTCCATCGTACAGGATAAAGGAGGGCATCAAACGATACGAAGACGTACGGCGGTTTACGCCTCAGGATGGATTAGCGTGGCGTGAAAAGTAGACTGTGAAAACTTCGCTTGGCGAACTCCCGACGCTTTCTCGAAAGTTGTCTCCCAGCGCCAAAGGTAATCGTCACCAGAGAGATCGATCTTGAGTTCGCAGTCTACCCGATCCCCAGTTTCCAGCCGCTGAGGTTCGAAAAACGGCAGGAACGCCGCACCGTAAATCATCTCCGGCACTTCAGGGGCGTTTGAGAAAGACACTCCATCAATGAGCGTAGTGGCGAACCAGATAGTCAATCCATGCGCGACGCCGGAACGCTCGGCCTGCCAGCGGGGATTGGCAGTAAAGCGGGCGTTGCTGACAGTCTGGTATTCGACATGGCCCAACTCGAGTGGTCTCGTCATCAGATCGCCGGTCTTCGGATAGATCTTCGAGATGGTGTTCACATTTCGAATGCGAGCCGGGTACATGTCGAAGCCCGGCTGCTCCCAGACGTCTACCCGGTTGCGGTAGACCTCAGGAAGGCTCACGACGCCGGCCCATAGGACATCGCGAAGCGGTATCAGGACTCCCCCAGGTTTCAGAAAGCGGTCGCGAGCATCGGCGATGGCGGCAACGCTACCTCGAAAGAACGGCAGGACGCCCCGCAAGTCCGCAATGATTACGTCGACCCTCTCGGGAAGCGTGAGATTAGCGGAGTAGTCATCGATCGTGACGAGTCGATCGGAATACCCGTTGGCGAGGGCGAGTTCTCTTGCTAGTTGAATGGATTCGCCAGGCTCGATCGCGTAGACGCGCCCGGCCCCCCAACGGCAGGCGTACAGCGAGAAAATGCCGGGCCCCGCGCCAAGATCAACCACGGTGCAACCGGGGAACACCGCACGGCGCAAGGCTTCAAGATAAGCATCCAGGCGGACGCGGTCCGCCAGCATCTTCCCGTACTCCTGCAGCGTGTACATCCTGGTTCAGCTTACCGCCGGAAGCGAACGTTGTTGGACGTCATGGGCGATCAGCCTGCACAGGTCGGGAAGGCGCGAAGGGTCAACGTGAGGAGTTACATGGCGCACGTCCGTCGAGTTCACGAACCGGCTCAGGACATCGAACTCGTGAGCCCGGGCGGGCCGGTCAAGGAGATAGTTGCAATAGGTGTTGGCCAAAAGCGTGACGAACGGCTCGGCCTCGGGACCAATGGTCGGCGAGTCGTCGTTGCTGTTGCGATGACCAAGCACGTAAACCGCGGCAATAGGAGCCGCTGCCGTAGCGAAGTGAAGGTCGTCACTGCTGCGGAGGTCCAGATAGCGTTTGTCCCAATTGGGCGTGATGAGCGGAAGGGCGCTGGGCGAGCCGTACAAGGCCGCAACTGAGTCCGGCCATAATCGCAGGGTCGCATAACCGGGCTCGACCACGAATCGATCGCCGCAAGGCTTTAGGGCGAATACATCGTCGGTCACAATCGGGTACCCGAGTTGCGCGAACATCGCCGCGGTAGTGGATTTACCCGCTCCCGCCTGGCCTACAAGAGCAATGGCCGCATCCCCGATCATCACGCCGCTGGCATGCAACGAAACTACACCGCGCAAGCGGAGGAGAAAGCCAAAAATCGGGCCGAGCAGGTAGGTGGACGCATCCTCAAGCGTGAAGCTCTCGGGCCAGTGCATCCACACTTCTGATCCCGTGCGATCAATCAGGAAGGAAATACCGTCGCCGTAACAGAATTGAAAGGACCCGTCATGTGTTGTGGAAACTCGCAACACATTAGTTCCGTCAGCGGTTTGATTTGGAGTGCGGAAGAAGCTCGTGAGGGGTCCGCCATCCGGAAGGGGACCCACGCGAACTGTAACGTCATGTCGAGACGCCGTCTCGACGAGCGAAACTCCCTGGAGAGGTGCCTCGCTCTCTATCTGAAGACCGAAGGCACGATAAACCATCAATGCCCAAGAGTTCGGCGGTAGCCGCTCCTAGCCGGTCTTGTTCGGGCTTCTACCCGAATTGTTATCGCGCTTCACCCCGGTGGTACCTTTGGTCTGGGTGATTTGGCGAATATCGCCGTAGGTCGTCAGTGTCGGCGACGTGTACGGCTTTTTGGGTATCTCGGCCTTGGCTTCCATAGTCCTAACAAGTTGTAGCGCTATCCAACGATTTAGTCAAGTACATTACCATCAAGACGCGTGAGCCATCGATTCAACGCGAGCGGTCTCAGATTCGGGATCGGGGCGCCGCTACCGGTGGAAATCGAGGGAAGCCTCTCCCGCGCGACAAATTCGGCGAGCCGGACGCATGGTCTCCAGGTATCGATCCAATTGCAATGCGGGAGCCTGATCGCCACCGGGTCCATACAAACGGGAGACTTAGGGCGAGAGAGGATAGCCTCGGGAAGACGACCTTGCATGGCAAGGCGAAGCATTGTCTTGTCGATCGACCAGGGTAGCGGATCCGCTGACAGACAGCAGCGAACAACGCGCATATCGAGAAGCGGATGGCGAACTTCCAGCGGTACGCCCGTAATCCCGGCGTCGTAGCCCTCCAGGAGGTTGGACCAGAAGGGGTCCAGGATGACGTCGTGTGCCGCCTGTGGCTCGGCGATTGCCTGATGCTGAAGCCAGCGTTCCCGCAAGTGGAATCGCGATTCGAACTCCGGATTCAGCCACCCTGGATATTCGGGAGACAAGAGAGCCGGAGACACGGACAGGAGCCTCTTTAGCGATCCACGAAACCCGAGTGGCGGGATGCGTCTCCGTAGGTAGAGATACTGCCATGCGCCTCTTGTGAGATCGCGAAGGTGCCCGCTCTGAAGCATGCGAACTCCAAGTCCGGGTGTCGTGGCAAAGATGGCATCGCCGCCCTGTCCGGAGAGCGCGACAGAGGAAAAACTCTGAACCTGCCTCATGTGGCTGAGGAAAACATTTGCGAGCGGTTCGTCAACCGGCTCTGGCGGGAGCGGTTCCCGACCCGCGGCATCACTGTAGAGCTCGAAATCATCAGCGGCGAGATACTCGATCGGTGTATCCAGGAAAGTTGCGGCCAAGCCGGAATAATTGCGCTCTTCGTCTGGGATCAGGTGGTCATAGACGACGGTGAACGCTTTGATTTGCGTTTGTGTCGTACGCGCGGCTGCTGCCACTGCCGTCGAATCCAGGCCTCCGCTCATCAGCATCGCTGTCCGCGGGAGGGTGACGCGGTCATTCACCGCTTGTTGCAAGACCTGACTAAAGTGCTCGATCTGATCGGCCGGACGGCGATATCTAACCGGATCTCCCCACTCCGGCGTCCAATACCGGCGTACTTTTATTGCACCACTTTCGTAGACCAGTGAGTGCCCGGCGGGTAGGCGTCGAATAGCGGAAAACGCGGTTGCCGAGGAATCCTTTCGCGAGCCGAACAGGAGAAAATCAGCAACCGCAAGAGGATCGAGATCGGCCGGTACACCAGGGTAGGCACGGACGCATTGCAGGGTATTGCTGAAGACCAGACGATCGTCGTTGACGGTGAAGAAGAATGGCTTCACTCCGAGCGGATCGCGAGCGGCCAGCAACCGCCGGCGAGCTCCGTCC
Organism: Bryobacterales bacterium; assembly: GCA_038212445.1. Taxonomy (GTDB): domain Bacteria; phylum Acidobacteriota; class Terriglobia; order Bryobacterales; family Bryobacteraceae; genus TMP-7. The sequence goes on along the minus strand of JBBQUM010000023.1, from coordinate 96,970 downwards.
CAAATCGCAAACGAGAAATCGCCGGCCAGTCCGGCCAGATAATTGTCACCCCAGCGGCGATAACTATGCAGGATCAACTCTGCGTCTGACAAACCGGCTATCGTCAATCTGTCGGCTGGGTCGAATCTCGAAATGAGTTCCGCCTTGCCATCCAAACGCACATCGCCAACCACCCAGGTGGAATCGTCTAGCCTCGGGATTGAGTGTACAGAGGTAGAGGCGGTGTGAAGCAGCGACAGGACGAATCCCGCCGTTCCATCGGTAAGAGTTGCCAGGCCAGCCGGGCCGCGAAAGACCAGGGGTTGGGAGAATGCCGCAAGTTGCGCTCCATCCAGGGCGTGCCCGGTAGGTTTGACGATGCCGGCAAATCCGCTCATCAGCTTTGCGAGAGGGGTTGCAGTTCGAGAAGGCCTTGGTGAAGAAGTTCGCTGACCAAGCGATCGAAGTCGAGCCGTAACGTCTCTGGGTCCACTTCATACTCGAGCCGGATCTTTTCGAATGCGTCCCCAAGCGAAGTGGTTTGACCCAAGACTTCGAACATCCTTGCCCCCACCGCGTTCAAGCCAAAGTAACAGCCCGTTTGGACATTCAGGATGAAGCTTTCTCCGTTGATAACGCGAACCAGGACGTCGCTTGACGGACTAACGCGAGCGTCGGATGGATTGATGTTGTTCACCGCTCTCCACCAGGGGCTCGGAGAGGCGTAAAGCGCTCCACGCCCGCGTTGCCCAGGATAATGTCTCCATGGACTTCAATCCAGGCGTGCGCCTCTAGAGCTTGCGATTTATTCTTCGTGACGCCAATGTGGAGGTTCGGCGCATAGCCGTGTGACCGCAAGAGCGCCTCTGCAGCTACGGCTTGTGTGAGGCATGTTGCGCCGGGGACAAAGCGGCTCACCGCCGAGATCGCCCAGGCAATTCGCGAACAGCTGAGAGTCTTTTTACTAATCGTTTTCCGCCGATTGAGCCGCTCCCTTACCACCCGGTAGGGAAATAGCCAGAGCGCTACCCGAGAGGAAATAACAAGAACGGCGGCCGTCATCAGGAGCGCCTTGTCAGGCGCAGGCAGCCGGAGGAAGCGGCCAGTCATGGGAACCCCCGATTTCGACCAATCCGGCTTCCTCCAAGGTCTGCAGGAGAACGCAAAGATCCCGCTCGCACCGGCCCGCCTCGACCTCGAACTCCGACCGGATTGAGTGGATTAGTTCGCTCATGCTCTTCGGCTCTTGAATCAAAGCCCAGACTCGTGCGCCCACCTCATCCAGGCCGTAGTATTTTCCGGTCTTCAAACTGAGAATAACCGCCTCGCCATCCAAGCTGCAGCAGACCTGGTCTGCCGAAACCCTTATGAGTTGATGGTCATTCACGCCGGACCTGTTATGAGAGTTTGCGGCGACGCAGGCTCGCGATCACACCCAACCCGGCCAGCATGCACATCCAAGTGGCGGGCTCGGGAGTAGCGAGCGAGTAGCGCAGATTCGCAATCGCAAAGTCCGTACCGACAGCCGTGATATCAACGCTCGTAATGAGAGTGGTTGAACTCGCGGCAAACAGGAGCGCGCCCACCGAGCCATCCGGACTCAACGTGATACTCCCGATGTTGGTGTTGCCGTTGTAGAAGTTTTCCGTTATTTGCGCAGTCCCAAACGCGTCCGGCATGGCTTCGAGCCCAAAGAGAGTAACGCCTTGGGACAAAGTGATCGTAAGAAGAGTAGCGTTAACGCCCGGAGTAATCAGAACGCGCGGCGTTGCGCTTTCTACGGCCGGCGGGGTGCCCCAGTTCAACCAGTTGGTAGGTACTGTGGCGATCTGTAAGGGTGCTGAGAACGTCGCCGTCAGGGTACCGTCTGTCAACGAGTTCACATTTGAAAGTTCTACTCCCGTAACAGGCAGCAGACTCGTGGATGAAGTGTAGGCCGCGTTCGGCTGCGGAATTTGGATCAGTGCCGCACTGAGTTGTCCGGCGATCGCAACGCTGAAAACAGCAGCCGCCAAATAATGAATTCTTCTCATTTTTCCTCCGAGAACCAATAACGTATCCTACACTACTATCGAAGGTAAAATCATGCGCATGATCTCATGGGGCTGAGATTCCCTGCTGATCGCCGAACATCTATCGGAATGCCGTCTCCACATGGATTGGGCCGTACTTCGACGAATAGCCTTTTGTGTTTCTTTGCACTTGCAGCCGGCTGTTGTACATCGGCCGGTCCGGTTGACAGGAGTTGATCCCCTCGTCCATAATCGGCCAAGACATAAATGGAAACCTCGCTCGGCTGACGTCTGGAGGCGATGGTCAGCTTGTTCATTCTTGAGGTCCGGATGAGGTCCGGCCTAAGGAAGATGGCCTACGAAGCTCGGGGCTTATCTAATCCACGTCGACGGTGAAGCGAAAGTGGTGGTTTTGTGACTTTGCTGCAACGCTTGGTGGCATCGGGAATCGAACGCAGCTTCGTGATTCAGGGCAGGGCATTTCAATCGGCGCGATTGCCTCGACTCTACCGGAGTGCAGGAGAATGACGCAGATCCCCAAAGCATTCTGCGCTGCAATCGTTGCCTTCCTGCTGCTACAAGCTCCTTCCAGAGCGGCGGACGCACAGACGAACAGCACCGACTACGTTTTGTCGGCACAGGACACTATTCTTGTCCGGGTGCCTGATTCTGTAGAATTCGGTTCCGATAAGATCTCATTTCGAATCGACGATGATGGCTTCGTGAATCTTCCGCTCATTGGGCGCCGTCGGGCCTCCGGGCGGACAGCGCGCCAGTTGGAAGGCGAGCTTGCCGAACCGTTGAAGAGCTTCTACCTGACACCTCGCGTTTCTGTTTCGGTTGTCGAATTTCATACCGACCCGGTCTCGGTTCTCGGAGCCGTGACAACGCCCGGACTGGTGCGTATGAGTGGCCAGGAGACGCTGCTCGAGATCCTATCCAAAGCAGGAGGACTGCGGACCGATGCCGGGCAAACTCTAGTGATCTCGCGAGGTCTCGAGTACGGCAGGCTCCCGCTGCCCGAGGCTGTAGATGATCCCTCCGGCAAATTCAGTCTGGCAACGCTAAAGATCTCGGCGCTTACCACCGGAACGCGCGCGTCGGCAAACATCTTCCTCAAGCCGCATGATGTCGTCACCGTGATGCGCGTTCAAATGGTCTATGTGCTCGGCGACGTTGTGCGCCCCGGCGGGTACGTGCTCGGGGAGAAAAGCGAGATGTCGAGCCTGAAGGCACTAGCCCTTGCCGGCGGCCTTTTGCGAAATGCTGCGCCAGCCAACGCTCGAGTTCTCCGTCAGGAGGAGGACGCATCCCAACGCAAGGAAATTCCAGTGAACCTGAAGCGCATGGTCAGGAATAAGGATGCCGATTTCGGCCTGCGTCCTGAAGACATACTGTTCGTGCCCGGCGATCTGACCAAACAGATCACCATGCGGACCATCGAGGCCATGGTGGGCATTGGTTCCAACATCGCCATCTGGCGCGGTGCTCAGTAGGCAAACATTGGCAACCGACATCCAACCAGACCGCCATCCGATTCCGGGAAACCTGCTTGCAGGCGGCTCTCCGATTTTGCCTGGAGACTCCCGTCACCCTCTCCTGGAGGCCGGTCCGTCGAACGAATCGAGACTTCTACTCGAATATCTATTCCTGCTCAACAGGAACAAGATCGGGTTATGCCTGCCGGCAATCCTCGCCCTGCTCGCAGGTCTTCTCTTCTCCTATTTCCAAACGCCGCTCTACATGGCGCGGGCGTCGGTGGAAATTCAGGGACTGAACGGAGATTATCTCAACCTCAAGTCTTTTGACCCGACGACCACCTTCCAGGATTTTTCCCCAGAAGGACAAATCCTTACGCAGGCGAAGATCATCGAGAGTGACACCGTGGTGGACCGTGTTGCGAGTGAATTGAATTCGCGCTACGCCAAGGATCCCGCGCTGGCTCGGGGCAGTGAAGAGGCGGTGGCATACGCATCCCAGTCGTTACAAGTCCGGCTCATTCCCGACACCCGCATCCTCGAATTGGTCTGCAGTTCACCAAACGGCCGGGTGGCGGCGGATTTCGTGAACGCCTTGGTTGACGGCTACATCAGCCAGAATTTGGAATCGCGCACCCGGGCTATCCAGCAAACCGAGGCCGCCCTTCAGGCGCAGCTGCGTGAGGTAAGGACAAGGCTGCAGCAGGCGGAACAGGATCTGTTGAGTTACGCACAACGCAGCCATCTGATGTTTACCGGAGAGGCGCGGACGAACGTCGCGGAGGACAAACTCCGTCAGGTGCAGGAGGCATTGTCCACGGCTGAGAGTGAGCGGGCGGTTAAGCAGTCGCAATTCGAGTCAGCGTCTACCGTGAGTCCGGAGTTGATTCCCTCGATGTTGGACGACGCCTCCTCCCGTGACAATGAAACTAAACTGGCTGAACTGCGGGGGCAATTGGCTGAAGCGGTCACCTATATGGCCCCCACACATCCTAGGATCGTCCGTCTGAAGGCGCAGATTGCGGCGCTCGAAGATTCGGTCCGCGCTCAAGGCGTTCGTCTCGCCAAGAAAGTTGCGAGCGAATATGAGGCCGTCCGGCGCCGTGAAGGTCTACTGAGATCGAACTATGAAGCGCAGTCAAACCTGGTGGCTGACCAGGCTCAAAAGACCATCCAGTACACCATCTTGAAGCGAGAGACCGACACCAACCGGGCCCTGTACGACTCGCTGCTTCAGAAGGTGAAGGAGGCGGGAGTTGCCGAGGCGATGCGCGCCAACAATGTCCGCCCGGTTGACCGCGCCAAAACGGCTCTGAAGCCCTACAGACCGCGATTCTTCCGCAATGCCCTGCTGGCGATGTTCGCCGGACTGTTCCTGGGGATTGCCTTCATCACGATCCGTGAGCGCGCCGACTTTAACATTCGGGCTCCGGGAGAGACGGAGATGCGCCTGCGAGTGCCGGAACTTGGTGCCATTCCCGCTGCCGGGTTGGGTCACGCCGGCATGCGGCTCCTGGAGGCGCCGGAAGGGCACGCCGGCCAGTCACTCGCGCTAGCGAATCGCCGCGGCTCCGCCTTCAATCAGGCGGGCAATGAAGCAGCCCTTGAAGCGGGCGAAAGCACGGCTTTTGAGGAATCGTTCCGCGCCACGCTCACTTCTCTGCTGTTCTCCAATCGCAACCAGGATCATCACGCAATTGTCATCACCAGCGCGGCGCCCGGCGAGGGTAAATCGACAATCACCAGCCATCTCGGCGCGGCCATGGCGGAGACGGAGCGTCGTGTACTGCTGATTGATGGCGATCTGCGCCACCCCCAGTTGCACAAGATTTTCAATATTCCGAATGACGTTGGTTTGGCGGACTGGCTCAGAGCCGGCGATTTTTCCCGGCAAACAATGGAGCAGCTCGTCGTTCCCGTGCCCCTGCGCTCAGGGCTCTACGTCCTCCCTGCCGGGAAAGTGAATTCCAACATCTCAAACTTGCTCCATTCAGCCAGGCTTCCCAAACTGCTACATTGCCTGCGCGCCGAATTCGACTCTGTTTTGATCGACTCACCGCCAATGCTCCAGGTTCCGGATGCGCGCGTTTTAGGGCGTGCGGCCGGGGCAGTGGTTCTGGTGATCCGGGCGGGGCAGACGAGTCGCGACACGGCCTTGGCATCTCGTCAGCGGCTGGCCGAAGATGGAACTCCGGTAATCGGCACCATTTTGAATAATTGGGATATGCAGGGCGCCTCCGGTATCGCGTATCGGCAGTCGAACAACAAATACCGCGGCGGCTCTTCCCACAGTGGAAGGCCATGGGCGTAGGTTGTGATGAGTTTGGTTGACGGCGCTGGAGGCTGGCGCCTGAGGGCACGATGAGCCAGATCATCTTTCCCGAGCCCCAATGGGTCGCAACGGAGGTTCCGGCGCCCCGCCGCAGATTGCTCCCCCCGTGGGGCGTGCTGGAGCTGTTCGTCATCGGCCAGACAGTGTTGCCGGCTCTGCTTTACTTCTCGGTCTTCCAACCGCTCCGGCTGCCAATCCGGGTCGGCTCGTTCCTGATTAGCCTTCTTGGGCTAGCGGTGGCCGGATGGGGTAAAAGAGATCCGCGCCATCCGAGCACTCCGTGGCTTGTCGGGTCCATTGCTTACCTTCTGTTGATGGTCTTCCATCCGAATACGAATACCTATCTGGCAGGTTTCGCTCAAGTAATGCTCTATCTCGCGGTGCTGGCGCCATTATTCTGGACGCCACAGTTAGTCCGCAGTGGTGCCCACCTCATACGCATCCTTTGGCTTCTCCTCATTCTGAACGGCGTCAATGCCGGCATCGGTGTTCTCCAGGTTTATGCTCCGGCTACCTGGATGCCGGCGGAAATCACTTCCGCCGACTGGAGTGGTGTGGTCCAGATCCGAACTGTCCCGTCAAATGGAGCTAAGGTCCTCTCGTATAAAGGCGCGAATGGCGAGCGAGTAATTCGGCCCACGGGACTGTTCGATAGCCCCGGCGCTGTGGCCGGCCCGGGAATGTTTGCGGGGTTCATTGGCCTGGCGTTTTTCGCGACCATCTCAGGAGCTGTGAAAAAGACGGCGGCGCTATTCTTCTCGCTCATGGGCGTTTCAGTGATTTATCTCACGCAGGTACGCACATCGCTCATTCTCCTGGTGGCGATGTTGCTGGTCTACTTGTTGTCGCTGATTTTGCTACGGAAGATTTCGCAGGCGACGTCGTTGATCATTGTCGCGACAATGCTCACCGTGGGCGCGTTCTCCCTCGCGCTTTTCCTCGGCGGCAGTAGCATCCGCGACAGATTCGCGACGCTCTGGTCGCAGAATCCGGCGAATGTTTATTACGCCAGCCGCGGATCGCAGCTCGAGAATGGTTTCACTGAATTGCTTACCACGCATCCATTCGGAGCTGGATTAGCGCGATGGGGCATGATGCGGCATTACTTTGGCAACCCCTGGAACCTGGACTCCCCGCTAATTTGGGCTGAGGTGCAGTTTCCCGCCTGGATCCTCGATGGAGGATTTGTTCTCACAATTCTCTATACCGGAGGCTTGATTGTCTCGTTGACTCAAGCTTTCCAGATCATGATGCGGGGACGCTCCGAGAGCCTGCGCTCGGTGGCCGCTCTGGTGCTTGCCGTGAACGCCGGCACAGCGGCCCTGACACTTAGCTTCACTCCTTTCACAACCCAGGTTGGGTTGCAGTACTGGCTGCTGTGCGGCGCGCTGCATGGCGCCGCGGTGGCTGAAGCGCGAGCCGCAGGCAGGGAAGAGAACAATTCCCAGTGAAGCCCTACGTGCTTGTTTCCGGGGACTTCGTTCAAACCGGCGGAATGGACGTGGCGAATTACTGGCTGGCGCGACACCTTTCCGATCGCGGACATGAGGTTCACCTGGTAGCCCATCGCGTTGCCGGCGACTTGGCTCAGCGCTCAAATATCTGTTTTCACCGGGTACATAAGCCGCTCCGTTCCTCCTTCTTAGGTGAACCGCTACTGGATCGCGCGGGGCGCTACTGGGCCGGCTTAATCGCTAAGCGAGGCGGTCGGGTGGTGGCTAACGGAGGTAACTGCAAATTTAGAGGCAGCAATTGGGTGCACTATGTCCACGCGGCGTATCAGCCAAGTGCGACCGGCGGTCTCGTGCGAGGGCTGAAATGCTCGATGCAGAGAAGGTTCTACCTCGCCAGCGAACGACGTGCGCTCCTGGATGCCAACTTAATCATCGCGAACTCCGCCCGCACCCGATCGGACCTCATCAACCGTCTGAGCGTCCATCCTGATCGCATTCGAACTGTTTACTACGGCGCCGACGCCGATGCGTTTCATCCTCGTTCGATCGAGGCAAAGCAGCAATCGAGAAAGACATTGGGTTTGCCCGCCGCTCCGCCCGTTGTACTGTTTGTGGGTTCTATGGCTGATGCGCGAAAAGGTTTTTCGGTACTGATCGAAGCCTGGAAGCGTCTGTGCGCCGATCCCAACTGGGACGTGCACCTCGCCGTGGCGGGGGCGAACTCGGGACCTGCAGCGAAGATTCTTGAGCCCCGCGTGCACTTCCTGGGCTTCCGCGACGATATTCCCCAAGTCCTCACTGCCTGCGACGCACTCGTCTCGCCGGCCCGCTACGAGGCCTATGGCCTGGCCGTTCACGAGGCCTTGTGCAGCGGGTTGCCTGCGTTTGTGACTGCCGACGCGGGTGTGGCCGAGAGATATCCTGCTGACCTGCAGCACCTGCTTCTGACAAATCCCGAGGATCCAGCCGACCTGTGTGCGCGATTACTTCGATGGCGTGGCTGTATCGATCAGGATCGCGCCGGAATATCCGAATTGAGCCAAAAGCTTCGTTCCCGCACGTGGGATCATGCGTGCGCTGAGATGGTTGACCTCATCGAGGCAGTTGGATGAAACCAATCCGTATGCGGGTTGCCTGCGCGCTCGCAGCATTGCGGGAATTCTTCGGGAAACTGAGCACTGACGAGGCTCGTATGCCAAGCCCGCGCGGCATGGTCGTCGCGGCACGATGAAAAGGGTTCGACACAGTTCGTGGAACGTCGCCAGCGGCCTGGCGTTCCTTGCGACCACGGTCTCGGTTGGCATCTTCACCACTCCCTGGCTGCTGCGTTGGCTTGGACAGGAGCGATACGGGACTTGGCGCGTCATGTCCGACGCGTTCGCCTGGTTAACGCTGCTCGATCTCGGTTTCGGCGGAGCGATGATGGCATTCCTCGCCCGCGCTGTGGGCAGCCGCAGTCACCTGACCGCCGGTAACGTGATCGCTTCCAGTCTGGCCATCTATCGAAAAATCACTTTCGCCATGCTGGCAGGGGGTGTGGTGCTTGCGGTAATGCTGCCTCGTCTGATTCCGGAAGTGGACGCCCGCGAGTTGCGTCTGGCCGGGATGATTCTTGCTCTGCCGGCCGTTTGGATCTCCGCGAGTGTCTTTAAGGCGCTCGCCGAAGCTCGACAGAAGAGCTACCTCGTCAATCTGCTGTTGATCGCTCAGTATCTCTTGATTACGGCACTCTCCCTAATTGCGGCGAAGGTCAACTGGAAGCTGCCGGGGCAAGCCGCTGCCAATGCCATAGGACTTCTTTTGCCCGCGGTGGTACTGACATTCATTGGTATGCGTGACTATCCCCACCGCCAAGGTGCTGGACCCAGCAGCGAAATGAAGGCTGCTCTCTGGAAACTGAATTGGCCGACGCTGATCTTCAATATCAGCGGCCGTGCCGGCCTGATGAGCGACAACATCGTGATCGGCTGGGCACTCGGGCCGGCGATGGTAGTTCCGTTCTACCTTACACAGCGGCTGGCCGCGCTGGTCCAATTGCAGCTCCAAGGCATCGGAAATGGTACGTGGGCAGGCCTGGCAGAGCTGCACGCGCAAGGAGAGAATGTAATCTTCCGCGCGAGACTCCTGGAATTGACCGGGCTCGTCAGCGGCCTTGGCGTGGCCGTGCTGGGTCCCGTTGCAGCCTACAATCGCCAGTTCGTACAACATTGGCTTGGATCGAGCAGCTATTCAGGCGACGCCATTACACTGCTTGCCTGCCTGAACGCCTGGCTATGTTCGATCTTCAGTCTCTGGGCCTGGCCATTATCCGGCACGGGTAAAATCGGGGCCTGGGCACCGTACTCGATGGTCTTCGTCCTGATCAACGTCGGTGTGAGCATTGCCGGTACGCTTCGCTTTGGGCTGCTCGGGCCTTTGATCGGCACTCTGGTTGCATGTCTGTCCGTGAACTTGTGGGCGTTGCCATCGGTTCTCCAACGGTCCTTCGGGGTCAGCGCCGGGACACTGCTGCGGGCTGCGGGCAAACCGCTGCTCGCCGGCCTGCCATACGCAGGTTTGCTCTGGGCAATCGCCCGCTCGCATAATGCGTGGGGATGGCCGGGACTGCTGACCGAAATGAGCGCAGCTGCCGCGGGCGGAATCGCGGTCTGGTACTTTTCGGCGGTTTCCCGCGACGGTCGTAAAGTCTGGAAAGAGCGCTTGAACGCCGTACTCTTCGCCGATCGAACGCAGGTGGACGATGGAGTCGCAAACGGATGACCTGGGCCTTCATCACTGGCGAATATCCACCACAAACGGGCGGCGTAAGCGACTATACCCGTCTGGTCGCCACCGGCTTGGCTGACTGCGGTGATGAGGTTCATGTATGGGCGCCGGAATGCACCAACGAGTCTGAAAAGAGGGAGGGCGTGACGGTTCACCGTTTGCCTGGCCGCTACGGCGTCTCCGCTCTTCGGCAATTGGACGCTGAGTTGAGGCGGCTGACTGCGCCATGCCTGTTCGTACAGTACGTGCCGCATGTCTTCGGCTGGAAAGCGATGAATGTCCCTTTCTGCCTCTGGCTGCGATCCCGAAAGGAACCCGTCTGGAGTATGTTCCATGAGGTTTGCTATCCGCGGCGTTGGAACCAACGACCCGCGGAGCATCTGCTTGGAGCGGTGACCTACGAGATGGCTCGTGTGGTGGCATCGGCGTCGGAACGCATTTTCTATTCCACCGCCGCATGGCTCCCCTTGCTCCACCGGTTGGCACCCTCGACGCCGAAGACCTCGCTGCCGGTTCCCAGTAATCTCGCGGAAACCGTGGATCGGAGTGAAGCTGCGGCTCTGCGTTATGGCCTTTCCAGCATTTCGGCGGCCGTGGTTATTGGCCATTTCGGCACCTATGGCGTGGCGCTATGGGATTGCCTGATTGCAATTTTCTCGAGCCTGTTGCTGGCAGACGCACGGCGTGTCGCCCTGTTCGCCGGACGCGGCAGCACGGAATTTCGGAAGGCGTTCCTCCAGACGCACACCACTTTTTCGGATCGTACCCGCGCCGTCGAAACCGAGTGCGCAGACACTTTGGCTATGCATCTCGCCGCGTGCGATCTCCTCGTTCAGCCTTACCCCGACGGCGTGACTACCAGGCGCTCGAGCTTGATGGCAGGGCTGGCTCTCGGCAAGCCGATCGTGACGAATCTGGGTCCGCTGACGGAACCGTTCTGGAAGCAATCGGGGGCCGTTGCGGTCGCGCCGGACATGGTGGCGCAGAGTTTGGTCAAGGTTGTCGAAGAACTGCTATCGAGCACGCCGGAACTGCCCGAACTCGGGCTTCGCGCAGCGCATGTCTACCGGGAGACGTTCGCGCTCAGCCACACAGTCAAAACGTTGCGCGCATCATGAGACGTCGACGGTTGATCTCTGTTGGTCATTCCTACGTCGTCGGAATGAACCGCAGGTTGGCCAACGAAATGGCACGCGTTGGAAATTGGGACGTGACTGCGGTGGCCCCATCATTCTTCCATGGCGATTTCGGGCCCATCCCGTTTGAGCCACTGGACAATGAGCTGTGCCGCGTCGAGCAGGTTCCAACGCGCTTCACTCGCAAAATCCATTTCTTGATTTACCGGCGGCGTTTTCGGGAGTTGATGCAACAGCCGTGGGACCTGGTGCACTGTTGGGAAGAGCCCTTCGTTCTCGCCGGCGGCCAAGTGGCGCACCTTACGCCCAAGCAGACGCCATTCGTCTTTTACACTTTTCAGAACATCTCCAAACGTTACCCGCCTCCTTTCAGCTGGATCGAAAACTATTGCGTAGAGCGTTGCGCTGGCTGGCTGGCAAGCGGTGAATCCGTTTATCGTGCACTTGCCGGCAGGGGCTATTCGACAAAGCCTCACCGCGTCATGCCTCTCGGAGTGGATGTGGATCACTTTTCCCCCAGCCCGCTTGCGCGCGAGGCTGCCCTCACGGATTTGGCCTGGCCGTCCGACGGCGCACCGGTAGTGGGTTTTCTCGGGCGTTTCGTTCCCGAGAAGGGCCTCGGCCTGCTCATGCGTGCTCTGGACGCGCTCACTACTCCCTGGCGCGCTTTGTTTGTAGGAAGCGGTGCCATGGAGAGTGAATTAAGAACTTGGGGAACGCGCTACGGCGATCGGGTGAAGGTGGTGACCGGAGTGGCCCATGCCGGCGTCCCTCGCTACCTCAATGCAATGGATGTCCTCTGCGCTCCCAGTCAAACCACCCCGCAATGGCGCGAGCAGTTCGGGCGGATGCTCATCGAAGCCTTTGCTTGCGGAGTGCCGGTTATCGCCAGCGACAGTGGAGAAATTCCCGAAGTGGTCGGTAGCGCGGGGCTCGTGCTGGCCGAAGGCGATGTCGCCGCATGGACTGAGAAGATCGGAGAAGTTCTGGAGAATTCGTCCTGCCGGGCGAAGCTCTCCGCTGCGGGATTGGATCGGGCTCGAGACGTTTACGCCTGGTCCCATATCGCACGCCGGCACCTGGAGTTTTTCGAGGAATTGCTCTAACGGCGGCAGCTTTTGCGCTTCGCCAATCGGATCGCCTATTCTAGGAGGACCTCGCGAAGCGATTTTCTGATGAGGCTTCAATATCTGTGCGCATTCTCCACATCGGAAAGTTCGACCCGCTAACGTTCGGTGGCATCGAGACTCACTTGCGAGTCCTGACGGCCGGACTCGTCAGGTCAGTGGACGTCCGGCTGCTCGTAGCTAACCACCGCCGTGTGAGCGAAGAAGGCCACGTGAACGGGGTTTCGGTTCTCCGGGCAGGCACGCTGTTTCGCCTCGCCTCCACTCCGTTCTGCCCGGCCATGATTCCCGCCGCGCGGCGCGACCCGGCGGACCTGGTGCACATACATCTTCCAAATCCCGCTGCGGTCCTGGTTTATCTAGCGAGCAATCAGCAGGCGCCTCTTGTGATCTCCTATCACAGCGACACGTTCCGCCACAAACTGTTGGCTCGCTTTTTCCAGCCAATTCTCAGGCGAGCTTTGGAACGGTGCCACGCCATTATCGTGTCGTCTCAACAGTGCCTGGACAACTCCCCTGTTCTCGCCGGATTCAAGGCGCGTTGCCGCATTATTCCTTTCGGTATTCCCATCAGGGACTTCGATGCGCGCGATGCTGAGTCAATACGCGCGATCCGTGAAAAACACGGCCAGCGAATTGTCCTCGCCGTAGGTCGTCTCGTCTACTACAAAGGCTTCGACCACCTGATTCGGGCAATGCGAAACATCAATGCCAAGCTGATCATTGCCGGTGAGGGACCGCTCGCCGGCGCGTTACAACAGGAGATCACAGAGTGTGGCGTTGGCGATCGCGTCTCGATCATCGGCGGGATTGCCGACCTTGTGCCGTACTATCACGCGGCCGACGTGTTTGCTCTACCCTCGACCACCCGCACCGAAGCTTTTGGCATCGTCCAGTTGGAGGCCATGGCCTGCGGTAAGCCGGTGGTGAACACTTGGCTTCCCACCGGTGCTCCCTCGGTATCGTTGAATGGGATTACCGGGTTGACGGTTCCTCCATCCGATTCAGACGCACTGGCCGTGGCGATCAACCTGCTGCTCGACAACGCGGAACTTCGTACCCGGTACGGCCAAGCGGCACGGCGGCGCGTCGAGTTGGAGTTTGGCGATGAACTGATGACCGAACGAACCCTGCAACTGTACCGGGACGTGATGAAGCAGGCGCCTGCCCATCCATCCACGCTTGTCAATACGGAAGCTGACGAGCGTATTCTCTAAGGAAACGCCAAGATCCACCGGCAAGTGAATTTGTGATGCGGCAATCACTCGATATCCCCAATGAAGGCGCCTATGCTCGAAAGCGGCTGCACAGCAAGTCGCGGGTGATTTCGTTCAGTCACCTGCGCCGGTTCCAGGCTGGTCTCGACCTGGTAGTTCCCCATGCCACTGGCAAGCGGATTCTCGACTACGGCTGCGGCGACGGTACTTTCATCCATACACTGCTTGCCGCCGAATGCGCTCCCCTCGAGGTCACCGGCGCTGAAATCTCGGATAAGCTCATCGAGGATTGCCGCACGAGATTCTCACCCCGGCCGAAGGCGCTGCTTGACCAGCTGCATTCCCTGTTGTCCGAGAATAGGATGTTGATCATCAGCGTTCCTGTTGAGACGGGTGTCGTTCTTCTCTTCAAACAGGCCGTTCGTATCGTGGCGGGCTGGCGCGGCATCGGAGATTACCGGTGGGCTTCCCGGCACACCTTGGCGGAATATTGGAAAAGCCTGTTTGCCGGATCGGCTGCACATATCGATCGACCCGTCCATCGACCTCCACACTTTCTTCCTTGCCACTGTCACAAAGGTTTCAACTGGCGCTGGCTGCAACTGAAGATTGCCGGCCGTTTCGAAATTCAACAAGTCTTCGGTTCGCCACTGAAAGGCTTTCCTCCCGCGTTGTCGAGTCAGGTGTGGTTTGAAGCCCGGAGGAGGCCAGCGTCCGCATGAGCCCGGTCCGCATGGCCGCCGATCGGCGCTACCGCGTATGAAGGTATTGCACATCGTCGCGGGAAATCTGTTCGGTGGTATCGAACGGATGCTGGTGACAATAGCCCGCGAGTCCAGCCTTGTCCCTGACATGGAGCCGGGATTCGCCGTTTGCTTCGAAGGAACCCTGAGCCGGAGTCTGCTTGACTCCGGTAACCGTCCGATTGTTCTTGGCGCCGTTCGGTCAAGATTTCCCTGGACGGTAAGCCACGCCCGAAATAAGTTGCGGCAACTCCTGGCGAGTGAGCGATGGGACGTTGTCGTCTGCCACAGCGCCTGGTCTCAAGCAATGTTCGGGTCGGTAGCGCGTGACAGCAAAGTGGCCCAAGTCTTCTGGCTTCACGATGTGCCGTCAAAGTATCACTGGATCGAATGGTGGGCCTCGCTGCAACGGCCGGATCTCGTGATTTGCAATAGCCATTTTACGGCCTCATACTTATCGCGAGTCTTTTCTAAAATTCCGCCAACCGTCACCTATCCGGTCTCCTGTCCGCGTCCATCCGAGGCGGCCAGCCCCCTGGACGTCAGCGAGGAACTCGCGCGGCGGGATGGGACGGTGACGATCATTCACGCTACTCGCATGCAGTTGGGAAAGGGGCACCGGGTCCTCCTGGATTCCCTTGCGCAAATCAAATCTGTTCCCGGTTGGCGCTGCTGGTTCGTTGGCGGAGCGCAAAGACCATCCGAGGTTCATTTCGAGCAGGAACTCATTCGCCGGTGTGAAGCGTTAGGCCTCTCATCGAGAGTGAGTTTCCTGGGCTTTCGAGAGGATGTGCAATTCCTGATGAGTCTGGCCGACATATACTGTCAGCCAAACGAGAAACCGGAAGCTTTCGGCGTTAGTTTCATCGAAGCCCTTCGCAATGGATTGCCCGTGGTCACAAGTCGCTTCGGCGGCGCCAGGGAAATTTTGGATGACAATTGCGGACGCATGACTCCTCCCGGGGATTCAAAGGCATTAGCCGCGGTACTTAAATCGCTAATCTGCGACGACGATTTGCGAAGGAGGCTGGCTAGCGCCGGACCCGCCCGGGCCGAAGCGCTGTGCGATCCGAGGCGACAGCTTCAGCAAATTCGTAATGCGCTCGCTTCAGTGGCGCGATAGCCTACTCAGAAGTCACTTTCCCGGCTGCGTCCGCGGTTTGAGTTGTCCAGCCCTTGGCATAAAGGCCACCCTTCGCTAACAACTCGGTGTGTGTGCCTGACTCAACAATCTCGCCGCCATCCATGACATGTATCGTGTCGGCGAACATCGCGGTAGTGAAGCGATGCGTGATAACGAGCGCGGTTCTTCCTTCCAGCAGTTTACGGAAACGGGATAGCCACTCCGATTCAGCCCAAGGGTCCATGGCGCTGGTCGGCTCGTCGAAAATGACGATCGGACTGGCGCGGAGAAATGCCCTCGCCAACGCGAGCCGTTGCCATTCCCCTCCGCTCAATTCCGCTCCTTCATCGAACCAGGTGCCCAGAAGACTGTCGTATCCGCGAGGTAACTTCGCGATGATCCGCTCCGCCCCCGCGGCTTCCGCCGCTGCGATCACCTCTGCGTGATCGGCCTCACGTCCTGGATCGCCCCAGCGGATGTTCTCGGCTACGGTAGCGCTGTACTGTACCGGATCCTGAAACAGCACGGCGACCCTCTCGCGGAGTTCGTCGATGCGCATGGTTCGAATATCCAGGCCATCCATTTCGACGGCCCCTTCCTGGGGATCGTAAAAGCGGCACAACAGCTTCATCAATGTGCTCTTGCCTGCGCCATTGGGACCGACGATCGTCGCGATCTGGCCGGCGGGGACGCTTAGGTTGCAGTTTCGAAGCGCCCACCCGTCCCGGCCCGGGTAACGGAATGAAAGATCCCGAAAACGGATTCCGTCTTTTAAAGAAAGAGGCGCGGCGATCGCGTTCGGCGGCGTAACAACCGTGGACTCCATTGCCAGAAATTCGAACAGATTGGAGAGGAATAGAGTGTTCTGGTAGAACTGTCCGGCGTGATCCAGTAGCGAACGTGATAGTCCGAGACCTTGCTGGAACGCCTGGTAAAACAGCGCCAGATCACCGAGGGTGACGGCTCCGGCCGCGGCTTTCCATCCCATCCACGCCAGCGCGCCACCGGTCACCATCAGCCCCCAGAAACTGGCGATAAACTCGGCTTTACTCTGCTCCTTCACCAGCGTTAACCGGTTGCCGCGGAGTGTCCGGCGGAGGTTCTGGTAATGTCTTCGGAAATGGCTTTGCAAGCCGAACAGTCGCAGTTCCGCCGCCGGCTCGCTCGCTGTCAGCAACCAATCGTAGTACCAGGCTCGCCTTTCGTCCTTCGTAGCCCCTTGACGCCATTCGTGCTGTCGCAGCGCGTATCGCAACACGACGTAAAGCGCGGGAAGTGTGGCGATCAGCAGCGCCGCGGGTAGCCAGATCCCAAAGGGAATCAGGACCGCAAGCAGCGCTGTCACGGTCAGCCCGTTTTGCAGCAGTGTGCCCAGGTTCTCGATTAATGCGATCGGCCGGTGGCTGGCCTCAGCGCGTGCGCGGTGAAGGTGATCGTAAAACTCGGGCGATTCGTAGAAGACCATGTCGAGTGAAGCGGACTTCCTGTGGATCAAATCGCTGATGTGGTCGCGGACGCGTTCGGCCTGGGCTTCACGCAGCCAGCTCGACGCTGAGCGCAGCAATTCTGCGAGCAACAACACGAGGCCCATCGCAACTGCAGTCTTCACCAATAGTCCAGAGGCCGAACGATCACCCTGCGCTCGGACTACAGCCAGAAGGCTGTTGACCAGCAATCGCGTCAGGTAAACCGTGGCAACCGGGAGGATCCCTTGGAGTATCAGGACGGCGAGCCATGCGATCGTCCAGCCACGAGCGGCTGACCAAACCAGGAAGATCGCGCGGGGTAGATTTCGAAGCGCCGCCTGCGCGCGGCGTAGACGGCCTGACAGGGTCTCGGAGATCTGTGGGCTATCGTCCAAGGTGAACAGTATGACACGGCCGGCCAGTCCGGCTTCGGCGATTGGATCATAAACATGCGCCCGCCAACATCGCGCGATCGGTCTCCCCCTCGTCTGCGCCATCCACCGTTCTCGACTGCCGGCGCGCAGTTTTGCGAGGCAACTCCGCTATACTTTTGAAGACTGGTGGCAACTGATCTCTTGCGCTGATCCGAGAACGCGACGCACCTTGAGCAGACAACATTCCGGCGAGCGTCAAACGACGGTTCGTGCGCTATCAATAAAACAGGTCTGATGGACGTAGGGATTGTTTGCGATTTCATCGAAGAGCGCTGGTACAGCATGGATTTCGTTGCCGACACGCTGATGGAGGCGCTCCCGAGTTTGCCGGGCGTGAATCCCAGCCGGATCAGGCCCTCCATGAAGCTACGCTTTTCCCGGCCTTCCAATTTCGGAAATCGACGCTTCGCGAGCAATCTGGATCGCTTGATCAATCGTCTGCATGAGTATCCGCGCCACCTGGAGTCACACAAGGGGCTCGACGTATACCATGTAGTCGACCATAGCTACGCGAATTTGGTTCACGCATTGCCCGCCGAGCGCGTCGTGGTCACCTGTCACGATGTCGATACCTTCCGCTGCCTGTTCACACCTGAACTGGAACCCCGCTCATACCTCTTCAAACGAATGGCGAGGCATATTTTGAGCGGCCTGCAGAAGGCCTCTCGGGTTGCCTGCGACAGCATTGCTACGCGCGATGCACTGGTTCAAGCCGGGGCTGTTCCACCGGCGCGACTGGAGGTCGTCCCTCTCGGCATCAACCCTGTCTTCCGTCCCGAACTTGACCTTGAGGCAGAGGCGGAGGCATGCGCGCTGCTGGGTGACCCTGATCCGGAGCGCCCTGAAGTGCTTCACGTCGGCAGTGTCGCGGAACGCAAGCGCATTGATGTGCTCTTAAATGTTTTCGCAGCAGTGAGGCGGCAAGTTCCGTCAGCAAGGCTCGTCCGCGCCGGCGGTTTATTCACTTCCTCGCAGCAGGCCTTGCTACACAGCCTCGAAATACCGGATGCGGTGGATGTATTCCCGCACTTGAATCAGCGAACATTGGCCGCACTGTATCGTCGTGCGGCGGTTACGTTGATGCCGTCGGATCGCGAGGGGTTTGGCTTGCCCGTCGCGGAGGCAATGGCTTGTGGTGCCTCGTTGATCGCAAGCGATCTGCCGGTATTGCGTGAAACTGGCGGTGAAGCCGCGGTCTATTGTCAGGCCGGCGATCCTGATCCTTGGGTTCCGGCTACGGTAGCCCTTATCCGGGAGAGAGCTTCAGAAGGCGAAGCGTGGCGCCGGCGGGTTGCGCTGAGTCTGCGCCAGGCTTCCAAATTCACCTCGGCGGAATACGCGCGGAGAATGTCGGAGATGTACTCATGTGTTTGCGACGGATGACGGAAACAGTTCAAGTGCTCAGCTCGGGTAGGATGGAAAATTGAACTTACTGGTTACTGGTGGCGCCGGGTTCATCGGCTCGAACTTCGTCTTGCGGGCCAACCGTGAGTCGCACACTGTCACCGTCGTGGACAACCTCTCACGACGCGGAGCCTGCGCTAATCTTTCCCGACTGCGAAGTCAGATCGGGCCTTTCGATTTCCACGAGTTGGATATTCGAAATCAGCACGCTGTCGACCAGCTATTTGCCGGAAAGCGGTTCGACGGGGTAATCCATCTAGCGGGACAGGTCGCTGTGACCCAATCCGTAATCGACCCTCGCCTCGACTTTGAAGTCAACGCCACCGGCACGCTGAATCTCTTGGAAGCAATCCGTGAGTCCGGCTCTGATCCCGTATTTATATACGCCTCCACGAATAAAGTTTATGGCCCGGCTGAAGACTGCCCATCGGTCGAACTGGGCGACCGGTACGTCCTTCCGGACCAACCCTTTGGTATCTCTGAGCAGGTAAAGTTAGACTTCCATTCGCCCTACGGATGTTCCAAGGGGGCCGGCGATCAATATGTCGCCGACTACCGCCGAATTTACGGACTCCGTTCGTATGTGCTTCGCCAGTCGTGTATCTATGGTCCTGGCCAACTCGGTTGGGAAGAGCAGGGTTGGGTGGCCTGGTTCGCGATGTGTGCCCTCGCTGGCCAACCCGTGACCATCTTCGGTGACGGGAAGCAGGTTCGCGACCTCTTGTATATCGACGATCTGTTGGACTTCTACTTCTTGTTGCTACAGCAGGAATCAGCTCTGCCAAAGTTCGTTTACAACATTGGAGGCGGTCCGGGTCAATCGGCGTCATTGCATGAGGTACTGGCGGCCCTGGAACGGATCACGGAGCGCCCCATCGCGAAGCTCTATGGCGATTGGCGGCCCGGCGACCAGCGCGTCTACATTTCCGATATCCGCCTGGCGGAAGCGTGCTTTGGATGGCGTCCGGTTCGACAGCTAGACGAAGGACTGAAAAGCTTGGTTGCATGGGCGAAAGACGCAATCCTGCTGCTATCTGAGCCGAAAACGCAGCAGCGCGGAAAATGAGACATCCCATCGTCGGAATCTCCTTGGGCAGCGGTCACGGCTCGCTTCAGTTGGCGCAAAAGGCCTCCGCCGGCAGGCGTTGAGCTTGACAAGACATGAGCTCTAAGCGGGAACCTGGCGATCAAGTTCGGCGTATTCCGGAACTTGATGGCCTCAGAGGCATCGCCGTCGGGCTCATCTTGATCCAGCACTTCTGGCCCAACGTCGGATATTGGCGTACAGCGCTCCCATTCACGGAACTCGGCTGGATCGGTGTTGATCTGTTCTTCGTGCTCAGCGGATTTCTGATCACAGGAATTTTGCTCGACAGCGTCAATCGACCCGACTACTATCGCCGCTTCTATATACGACGAGTCTTTCGAATTTTCCCACTCTACTATGCCTTTCTCATTTTGATCTTTGGTTTCCTCGCGGGATGGCACGGCGGGCTGGAAATCAAGAAGCTTCAAACTGAGTGGGGGTCACCGGTTTGGTTCTTTGTTTACCTTGCTAACTTCATTTCAGTCAGTAAGGGAGTCTTTCCCCTATTTGGTCCACTAGGACCTCCATGGTCCTTGCAGATTGAAGAGCAGTTTTACCTTGTCTTTCCAACCGTGGTCAGATTCTTCCGCAAGGGTTTCCTGGAATTACTGCTAGGCCTGATTATCGGCTCGCTGTTGTGGCGCTCCTACTGGTTGATCCATGCCTCGAATAACTCGATGATCCAATACGTCGGGACATTGAGTAGACTCGACTCACTCCTGGCGGGAGGTCTTTCGGCCTTTCTCCTGCGCAACGTTGCACAGTCCCGCATGCGGCGAGCCATGCTGTTCGTCATGCCACTCTCGTTGATATTCTTGGTGGCATTTTACGCCATGGTAGGCAATGAGCCCAGCAACCCCATGACTCGCTCGGTTGGCTACTCCGTAAATGCTCTGGCCTTTGCCTCACTGATCTTGTGGACCGTCCAGCATCAGAACGAGCCGGCATCTGGGATATTTCGTTGGACACCGTTTGGATGGCTCGGTAAGATCTCTTATGGAGTGTATCTGCTTCAATTGCCGGTGCAATCTCTGATGAAGCTGCTCGCCAGATCTCCCCTGGGAACGCCGGAACGGCTACCAGGTCAAAGCCTCGCCTGGCTGACGGCGACACTGGCCGTAGCTTGGCTTTCTTGGCGTTTCTTTGAAAAGCCGTTGCAGGACTACGGGATAAAGCTCACAGGCAAACCTGCTCTCCCTATCGAGGAAGTTCGTGCAAGCGACTGATCCAATCGCATAGCTTTCCCGCAGTGCAGATCATTCTTCGCGTCCCGGGTCCCCAGTACGCACGACGCGATTAGGTAATGGGGAAAACACCGCCGCAGCCGGACGGACCATCGTGCCCGCGGGTACATCCGACGCCACCACCGTATTGGCCCCTACAAAGACGCCGTCTCCTAAGCGAATGGGGCCCACAACCACGGCACCGGCGAAGAGACGGGAATCGGAGCCCGCGTAGGGCATGCCCACCTTGTCCGGAGCGCCCCCGAGAGTAACGTTATGAAAAATCCAGGCGCGCGGGCCCACGATCACTCCTGGGCCAATTACCAAGCCGTGAGGATGCGGCAGCACCAGTCCCCCGTAGATCCTGGCGCGGTGAGAGATTGTGCAGCCGTATAGGTGGCGAAGGATCCATGACAGAACGTAGGCAATCACTTTGCCGGCGAATCCAAGGTGACCCGACGCGCTATGCGCCGTTCGGTAGAGTATTGTGGCCCTCAGGCCGGCTGATCTCGAAGCCGAGCGAATCAAGGTGCGCTTCGGTTTCCGAGTCGATTGTTGGCGATTCTGGGGAGGGACGTAGGCTATCGCGTCCTCTATCAAAACCTGCCAGTAGGGCAGCGGCGCGACAGGATCGGGCTCTTCCCAACCCGCTAAGCTAGAAATCGACTGCATCAAATCTGCCTTCCTATGAAATCAGCCCCGCTCCCAGCGCGTAGCCGTACGGGAATTGATGATCATACTATGCGACGCCTGCCCAAGCTGCTACTCGTAATGACGCTCTATTATGGTTAGATCCACCGTATCAGCGGGGCGTCGGAGCGCTGTCGCAGGTGGGTACCAATCCTGTGCGCGTTGTTTATCTAAATCCGGTAGGCGTCCTCGGCGGCGCTGAGCTGAGCTTACTGGATCTCTTATCGGCTACAAGCCACGGCCGGCCCGGTTTAGAGCGTCACCTGATCGTCTGTGCCGGCGGCCCGCTCATCGAGAGGGCGAGGCAACTCGGCGTTCATGTGCACCCCCTGCCGATGCCTTCCAGCATGATGACTCTGGGAGATAGCAGCTTCAACAACGGCTTTGCTTCGTTGTCCATGCTCGCCTTTGCTGCTCGAAGTTGCCCAGCGGCCTTTCAGGGTTACGTCTACGCTCGACGCCTGCGCCGGTTATTGACTCGGCTTTCGCCAGACCTGATTCACTCTAACGGGATCAAGACCCATTGCCTTCTCTCCATCGCGAGGCCGCAAAATGTTCCTGTCATCTGGCACGTTCGGGACTTCCTCAGCTCCCGCGCGCTTATGTCAACGGCGCTCCGTTATGCCAGCAGTGGGGTCGACGCAGCAATTGCGGTCTCAGAGGCAGTTCGCCTGGACACAATAAAAGCGATACCCGGCCTCTCGACGGAGACTGTGTATGATGCGATCGACCTTGCTCGATTTGCCCCGCAGACAGCCGACGGAGCCAGACTGGACCGCGAGGCTGGCCTGCCAGTTGCCGGACCAGGAGTCATCCGCGTTGGACTCGTCGCCACATACGCACGCTGGAAAGGGCAATTGCTGTTTCTCGATGCCGCTGCACGGCTCACTGGCCAGCGCCCGGATCTGCAGCTACGGTATTTCATTGTGGGCGGTCCTATCTATCACACCTCCGGATCTCAATTCTCTATCTCCGAATTGACAGCCCGAATTGCTTCGTTAGGCCTGACAGGCCGAGCTGGCCTGATTTCATTTCAGGCGGAGCCCGCGTCAATATACTCGATGCTTGACGTCGTTGTTCACGCCAGTACCGAGCCGGAACCGTTCGGGAGGACCATCGTTGAGGCGATGGCATGCGGACGCCCTGTCATTGTCTCTCGAGGCGGAGGATCTGTTGAGCTCTTCAAGGAAGACTACGACGCAGTCGGCTTTACTCGCGGCGACGTGCAGAGCTTAGCGAACACCATCGAGAGCATGGCAACCGACCCGGCTCGCCGCCTTCGGATCGCCGTGGCTGCGCGCCTCTCGGCCGTCGATAGATTCTCTCACCCCCGTCTGGGTTGCTCAATTTTGAATGTGTACCACCGGCTCTGCCCGCATCCAAAGGTGGGCGAGAGTGAAATCGTCCCGGATGACGGGCACCTCAAGCAGTTATAATCGAGCGATGTTTCGAACCCTGGTACTGCTCGCGTTTGCTCTCAATGCGCAAGCAGATACGTCCATCGGAGCCTACCTTGCCGATGTCAGTAGGCTGATCTCGGCACACCGTGATGCGGTGGGGCGCCTGACAGCGGCAGCCAATGCCAGCGCAGATGCGCTTATCTCTGGGGGACAGTTCTATCTAAGCCGCAGCGACAACCCCGCGTGGTTCTACGAGGGCATCGGACGGGCCGGCGGCCTCATGCAGACGCAACTGTTCGACGCTGACGCGACTGTGCGTGCCGGCGATGTTGCCTGGATGAGTTACACAGCTTCGAACTATCGAGGGGCCCTCGACATTTACGCTCGCTTGACGGCGCAAAACGTCGTCGTGGTTGCGTTTGGACCGCAGCCTCCGACGGGACTTCCTCCCTTCACCTATTGGATCGACAGTCTCACCCCTTGGGGCGGCGACGACAATTTCGTTCTTCTCGCCAACGTACTTTCGCTGTGGACGATGGAAGGAGAGTTAGCGGCTGCAACCGCAAGGCGCGGAAAGACGCTGGTATTTTGGCAGGGCATCGTCGTTCCCGGTGGTCCGGAGCGCAATGCTCATTATGCAGACCAGATGTTTCATAGCGGATTTCCGCAAATGCAATCGGTCAATACAGGGCTACTGAGCGCCGCCTACCTCGACACTGTGTGTTCATCATTCTGGCAGATCACGGCGGAACTGCCGCAGATCGCGGCGGCAGGGCAAAAGATAGCACAGCGTAACGCGACGGGAAACCGTCCAACACTGGTTGTTGTTTCCCACTTACTGCCGTTTATCCATCTCGAAAACAGTACTCTATTTCAGTACGTCGCCGATCCGGCGCAACTCGACGCGGCACTCGCCCAAAGTGGCTTTCTCGTCGACTTAGGGTATAGCGGCGTGGATCTCGAACTCTGGCGAAGAGTGCGTCTCGCTAAGGCGAATGCGGTTTGGGTAACCGGAGAACTTCCGAATCAGGCGGATTTTTCTGGCCGCTCGGATATCTTCGTCGACCAGTATTGGCAGCTCGGCGACGCCTCAGTTGTGGCACCCGGTTATGATGTGCGCCTTCTTCCTGTATCTGGGGTTGCGCAGTTGTTTATCTATGAACTGCTGGTGAAGGCGGTGGCGGAACCGGATGCGCCAGCCCTCAATGGGGGCCAATCCCGGGGCTTGTTCCCTTGCGGGGCGCGCCCCAAACAACAAGTACTAAGGTCAAAACGCGAATAGAACGGTCCGCCTACGGTCATTCTGAATGATGTCAATAACTCCGGCTGCGGGAAGGTAAGCAGGATGGGAGCATGCGTCGATTCGCCTGCACCTTCGATCTTGTAGATAAATGTAGACGTTCGATTCAGCAGAACGAAGCCGTGCCAGCCGCCACCAACAGTCTACATTTTGCGCTCAAATGCGCTTCGGATGCGCGTCGATCCGGGGCTTTGTAGTCAGGCCTCAGATCTGAAAGGAAGCGGGTTCGAGGTCTGACGCCCAATTCGCCCTCAACCGACGCGCATCAGGAGCGCATTCGAGCGCATCAATTAGTAGAGATCGCTAGGAGTCCGCTGATATCATTGAAGTGGGATCCTCCTGCGATCAGCAGGTTAGCACGAGGATTTTGACTTGAATTGCCGCCTACGATCAAGCTGAGAACCCTCCTGCTCGCCTGCTGCTCGCAGCAGGTCGTCACCCGCAGCCGCGACCCGCCGGTACTCGGAAGGCCAGCTGCACTTAAATGATGAAACGCTGACTGTAATCTGGAGTCTGACCTATCGGATTGAACAGATAGGACGCCTCCACATGGCATCCACGGGGAGCGGGCGCGCGGAGGTTCTTGCTCTTCTTCGGCGGGGAGAAACAGCATTCTCCCCGCCAGTTGTGAAGTGATTGAACTGCGCGTTTCCCTGTTATTTCCAAGCGTGATCGGCGACAATTAGAACTCCCGACGTGCCGAAGAGTTTGTCGCGGACGGCCTCTTAAGCTGAGCGTTCGTTGTCATAATGTTCAGAATGATTGCGACGCGATCCTCGGCGTCCAGGTCGGACTCTTCCACGACCGCTCCGGCGACGGCAATACTCGTGAGGCAGCTTTGTCGACAGCGAACAGCCGTGGCCAAGTCCTCGAGATCGACGAAGAGCATCGTACCGCCGCGCTTCGTTTTGAACGCCGATTTTGGGGTCTACGCTTTCGCGCTCGGCTCCGCCCAAAAACTCCAGAACGGCAATTACCATATATGCATCGGATGGCTTCCCAAAGCGAGCGGCAGCCTCTTGAAAGAAGTAGATCCCACCGGGGCGATTGTCTATTCGATGCAGAACCAGCGGCTCGAATATCGATCGTTCCGTATGCGCGACATGTATACCCCGAATTAGACTCCCTGTCTTGGGAAGAAGTGCGCTGTCGCGGCGCGATTCAGGGACGTGATCTTAACTCGATTCCCAACGCACCCGGTTAACCGGAGCGAGAGCGTCATTGGTCTGAGCGAAAACCGCTGAATCCATTCCGATATCCGAGTTCATACGCGGCTCGGTACGCCCGCTTGTACTGTCCTTGCGGGCCACTCTGACCGTCATAGCCGTGCAATGCCGCCTGCCACGCCTTGTGCTGGCGCGGTTGGAAGCTCCGACCGTCGCTCCGGTCCCGCATGCCCGCGTTTAAACCGTCACGATAGCCAATATCTCCGGCTACGTGTGTCGCAGGCCAGTGATTCTGAGAATAGATGCCGTCGATCCGGTCGTCCCGGTTCCGATCGGGATCGTAATTTGGATCTCTCGCCCGAAAAAGTTCTTCTAGGCGAGATCGGTTGCCGGCTCGGCTATCTTCCATTCCGGCCCGAAACCCTTCGGCATACCCCTGACGGTACTGTTCCTGGGAGCCAAAACCCGGTTGATACTCCCTATCCGCCGCTTGTAGCCGTTGATTGACGATGTCCTGATCCCGATTACTGACTTGGGAATTCTGCCCGAAGGCAAATCCCTCCCGGTAACCGTGCTCGTATGCGTGCCGACGGGCATCCAAGGCGCCGCCATGATAGGCGTCCTGAGCCATTAGGCGTGCGGGCTGGAACGATACGGTCAGAATCGCCAGTGCACTCGATGCAAGAAGTAGGTTTGTCATTGGAACTCACTTTGGTGGTGCAACCGACCAATTGTAATTTTCGAGCACGTGGAACGATGTAAATGCGGAACCGTTAAACCGCAGGCCGAGCGCGCCAACCCCGAAGCCCGAAGTGAGAAACTCGATTGCGCCTCGTCTGCCCGCCGTGGATGCCCACGTGTCAGGGAGCGTGAACGCCGTGTGATTATAAGGTCCTAGTCTAATGGTGCGTTGATCGATAATCTGTCCAGCCTGGTTTCGAATATTGACGGGAATAACGACGTTGTCCGTTGTCGGATTCACAAGTGCGATAGCGGTCGTGAAGTTGGTGTTATCGAACAAGAGCACGAAATGGTTGTCAAATTGGTTGACAATCGGCACTACCGCTTCTTGATCAGCACGGCCAAAAATGGACTGCCGAAATATCGCCATCCCGCCCACCGAATCGTTGGTGGTTTGTGAAAGCAGAGCCCACCCCTGTGTGAGGTTCGGCGCCACGCCCAAGGTTTCAAATTCGATGCTGCCGGCCGTCTCCAACGAGATGTTCAAACCGCGGACCAGGCCTTGACCGGCAATGGGCACGGACATATCGCTCCCGTCGTCGTTGAAAAAGAGCACCTGGAACGATACACCATGATTCTCTAAGTTCACAAAAAACATACTTGTCTTCCAGGATCCCCCGTCGACAAACTGAGCGATAACACGATCTCCTGGAAAGACCACGACATGCGGCTGACCACTATTCTTAGTTGGATGCCGACGCTCTCGCAAAGACTCTTGGTTCAGCCGATCGCCTTTGAACGAGCTGGTTAATCCCGTTGCAGTCTGCGCCATCGACAACGATGCGAACATCAGCAACGCCACTTCTAATCTGCCTACCCTCATCATCCCCCCCACTCCGGATCTGCACCCATCGGTAACATTTACTGACCTTACGTTGAATCGAGTTTTGCTCTCGCGGGGACCAGTAACCTCGTAACTGGTTCAGCCGTCTTCGCTGACTGCCAAAAAATCTCCGACTCACGCCAAGGATCGGTTCCGCTGTTCATTTATCGAGCATGTGTATGGCCATCGCGCGCCTCCGAGCGAGTTTCTAGTACGTCGAATACATTCTTACATTCGGGGGACCTCGCCCTCCCGCGAGAGCAGCCGGTGATCTGGAGGATTCCGACCGATACCGCCCGCTACGACAAAAATGGAATGTAGTCTTGGTGCTGGCGGGAGTTGCAACGCGGCGTGGGCCGAGCGAAGCCGTTTGGGTATTCGGTAAGATGCCTTAAGAATGCTGCGCGTTGAAGCAGCCTTTCAAATAAGCCCGCCTTCATGATGTCGTGTGCATTCGTCGCCTTGCTCGCGACTCTGTTCATTCGAAAAAAAACGACGCATTCTAAGAGAACAAGTTGGAAAACCGCATTCCTGGGGATCCGCTCCTTCCTCCACCCACGCCCCCACGTCATCGAGAGCTTTGTGTTCGAGCGAGAGCCAACCGACTTCTGAGGCCGGGTTAACAGTGAAGGTATGTGGGAGATGCTCGACGAAGTGGAGACGGAAGTGATCGACGGCGCGGCTTCCGAGCGCCTGTTCCACCTGCTTCCGGTAGCGAATCGCGATTGTGGGCCACGCAAAGTAATCATCGACACTGAAGATTGCAATCAATTTGCCTTCGAGCCGGCCAGGCGCACGTCCAACCTCGTTGATCAAGTCGAGAACCTGTGGTGGCCGCAACTTCTGTGCGGGCTCGATTCCGTTGATCGCGAGGTCGTCGCGTTGCGTGATGTACCGGTGATATTCGCGAAACGCGATAAGGTCTAGGTTGTCCAGTGTGAACTTGTCGCCGGATTTGACGCGATCGAGGCTGGGAGCAACGGGATCGGTAAACGGGTGTTCGCCTGGTTGACCATCACGCGGTGGTGTTGACCCGCTTCCGCTCCGGTCTGAAACGCCAGGGTGTAGCCGGAAAGATCCGCGGTTGTGGCGGGCAGAGTAGTGGCGATCACGTTCTGTCGTGGTACCGTCGATGTCACCTCACCTTTGATACCGGATACGATTTCGCCTTTCGACTGCGGAGGGGATCCTGCCAGAACTCCTGAAAAAAGTCAGGGTCGATTTTCCAGCGCAATAGATCGAGCATCAGGCCCGAGACGACGGACGGTCCGAGGCGAGCCACCTGACGTGCGGGAAATCCTGCGGAGAGGATCGTGGTCAATGCCGGATCAGGATTCCCCGCAGTAGCCGGGTTTGCGGCATCACGGTATTTTTCGTAAACGGAATAGGAAAGCAGGAGACCCTTGACGGATCCACGCCTTCCATCGCCACGCCGCCCTGATTGAGGGCAGGGAAGCGTTCGAGGATGCCGGGAGTCCGCATGCCTCCGCCGGACTGTCCGTAGATATAACAGTGCGCAGGCTCCTGGCCGTACAGTTGCACAGCACGGGCCTTCGCATACTGTACAACCGCATACGTGGCTTCATAACCGATCTTGGAGAGCGTGTCCGTCTCCCGGTAGATTGACGGTCCGCGATGTCCCTGGCTCGATTCCACGTAGATCGCCCCGTTTGTGAGGGCGTAGGCGTGGTCGCCTATACTCTCGCCGGTCTTCTCATGGCCGCCCATTCCGCCTTCGAGAAAATGGAGCAAGCGACCCTTCCAGTTCGACTTTTCAGGCAAGCGGACTTGGAAGGCCGTGTCGGCATTCCAGACCCCGTGGATGTAAAGATGCCGCGATGGCTGGTCGCGCCATTCCTGAACGTCGATTGTAATCGTGCCAGGCGGCGGCTGTCCGGCGGCAAGGCCGGGAACACAGTAAGACTACCGGAACGAGGGTCGTCATTGAATTTTCGGTCAAAAGCTATTGTTAGGCCATCTAGGTTCTCTCGCAACAAGGCTGGGAGAATCCACGGTACTTTCACGTGAGCCGTGACGATCGCAGCCAGGCGCGACTATAGATGGCCCGCCCCACTGGTGCGTTCTGCTTCCTTCCACGTTAAGCGTCGGTGGACTGACGCCTGTACGCTAGTTCCACAAAACCGCTCCTCTGAGCGACCACGTTCGTCAGATGCCACCTCTGCTCGGGACCGGAAGCGCCGAAGAGGCGCAATCCGTCACCCAATGTGACCGGCGCTACCATCAGCCTAATTTCGTCCACCAAGACGAGTTTAAGAACCTCTGGCTTAGCATCGCTCCTCCCACCAGCCAGATGTTCACGTATCGAGGTGCGAGTATTTCACTAACTAAGCGCGTTAGATCGCCGGAGTAGAATTCCACACTCTTCCTGTCGTTCGGGAGTTTGCGGCTGGTTACCACGACTGTCGGAGTGTCGCCATACGGCCAACCGAGTTGGAGCGCGTGCTCATAGGTGCGAGACCCGAGCACATAGCATTCGATGGAGTGAAGTTCGTCCGCACCGTCGTCGGTAACGCCTTTTTCTTAGATGTCAGTACTGTCCATCCACGAAACGCTGTTGTCCTTCCTCGCGATGAAGCCATCCAGGCTTGAAACCATGTGCAGGGTTACCGTCGATCTCATTGTTCGGCGCTTCCATATCCCATCAAGACAACCTACCGTCGCATCTGGCCTCGAGTCAACCTACGGCCATCGCGTTGGGCGCAGGTTGTCCTGATGCCGGCAGATCATGGGTTAATTAACGAGTGGGCGGCCGAGTGCTCTTTTCGAAGGACGCGACAGGACCAATAGGCGTTGAAATCCGAAACAACAGGACAGCGGCAGCGAATAAGATGGCCAGCAGTAGGAGCATGGGGACCGCGAGTGATCGCGCTCTTCGTAATCGGGATGTTTTAGCTACAGGTGACATGCGGCTAATAGACTCCGTCTGCCCCGAGAGAGCCGTGACAATAGCACTTGCGGAAGGACGTTGAATCGGGTCCTTGGAAAGCATTTGGAGGATGAGGGACCCAAATCCGGAACTTATCGTATGGTTTCGTCTACAAGGATTCACGGCCGTTGCGGTCACGATCGCATGGCCTGTCGCGATCGCAAACTCTCGTTCAAATGGATGAACGCCGGTTGCAAGCTGGTAGAGCACAATCCCTAGAGAAAAGATATCGCTCGCGCAGGTAGCCAGTCCCCCCGTCAGCTGTTCGGGTGAGAGGTAGCGGATCGTACCTGTGGGAAGATCCCCAGTTCTGCTGAGCCCCGGGTGAGTGAGCTGCCGCGCCAAGCCGAAGTCAAGCACCTTCACCCGACCGTCTGTTCGCACCATTACATTCTCGGGCTTGATATCCCGGTGGACGATCCCTCGGGCATGCGCCGCGCCTAACGCTTCGGCGATTTGGAGAGTCCACATGCTCAGTTGCTCGTTGCTGCAGGATCCATCGCAGAACTCCCGCAGCAAAGTGCCGTGAATGAGCTCCATCGCCATCGCAAGACCGCTCTCGGTTCGGATCAGGTCATAAACTGTGACGATGTTCGGGTGATTCAAGGCTGAAGCGGAGCGGGCTTCTCGAATAAATCTCTCATTCGCCTCCGCTGAGCCGGCATTGCTCGCTCGAAGAAACTTGAGCGCTACGGTACGGTCTAGCTCCGGATCTTCAGCGCTGTAAACCACTCCCATGCCACCACGGCCAATCGGTTCCAAAAGCCGGTACCGCCCCACAAAGTCACCGCAAGTGACAATCTCACCCCAGTCTTCGGCCTGTCCGACCGGATTCAAGTGAGATGGAGAGTCAAAGTATTCCATGTTACTCGGTCCCCTCACTTGGGGGTAAAACGATCAGTCATTATAGCCTCATTGTGGAATGGAACAACCCTCTTTTTGAGATCGGTCGTAGAAATAGTGAGTAATAGGAGAAGGGCGTTCGTCGCATTGCTCGACACAGCTCCAGTACGCTCGGTAGTCTAGGTTTAGACGTACTAGTCAGTTACTCTGCTGGTCAGCGTTGATAGGGAGAACGCAACACGCGCACCGTCAATTGCAACGCATCAACATCGCTGCGAGGGTAACTGCAGTCAGAAGAAGCAGTCCCGCGGAAACGGCTCCGCCGAATCGGCCTAGTGACGTACCTCGGGGATTCCCCAGGGGGCCTTTCCTCGCGTCCAGGCTTACCTGTCGAAGCGCATCCTGAAGGCGCTTCACGACGGATTCCATCGAAGGCCGGCGGCTAGGGGCCTTCTCCAGCATGTCGAGGATTGCTGTCTCCAGCACCGTCGGAATCGTGGGAACGAACGATGAAGGACGAGCAGGTGACTTAGCGACGATCGCGTTAGTTGTCTCTATCACAAACTCCGCTGCAAACGGATGGGTTCCGGTGATGCACTCGTACATGACAACTCCTAAAGCAAATACATCGCTCGCTGGGGTAAGCTTGGCGCCTCGAATCTGTTCGGGCGACATGTACCGCAAAGTACCAACAGGTAATCCGGGCGTAGAGGAGATGTCTCCGGCGAATTGCCGCGCGAGACCAAAGTCCAGCACTTTTACGTAGCCGTCGTCTCGCACCATGATGTTCTCGGGTTTGATATCGCGATGGATGATCCCCAGTGAATGAGCCGAACTGAGAGCCTGCGCCACCTGGTTGAACCAGAGGAGTAACTGGTCGGTTCGGACGTCGCGGCTGACGACATCGCGGAGGACCCGTCCCTCTATAAGTTCCATTACGATCGCGATCCTGCAACCAGTTCTCACCACGTCGTAAATCGTGACGATGTTTGGATGGTTGAGCGCTGATGCAGCCCGGGCCTCTCGGATCAGCCTGGCCACTACTGGTCCCGAACCTAGCGTCTCCTGCGCAAGAAACTTGAGCGCTACCGTGCGATCGAGTTCCGTATCGTCCGCCGAAAATACCAGACCTGATCCGGTGCGGCTTAGTAGCAGTTTGAGTCGATAACGCCCTACCATCTCACCGATCTGTGGCTCGTCCGCTGCCGGCGGAGGAGGCGCCGGTTCGCCGGGATCGGAGAGAAGTTCAATCGCACGAGCCTTTACCGCAGGGTCAGCGCTGGAGGATTCAATAAACTCCCAGCGAAGCGAATCCTCGAGAGTGCTCGCCTGCTCTACGAGTTCCCATGTGGCGTACCATTGCTCCTCAGTCAAGAAAACGCTCCTTGACTAAACTATTTTCCATTCAGGTTCTCTCGCAGCCAGACTTTGGCAAATGCCCAGGATCGGGCGACTGTAGCTTCCGAACAATCCAGGCGTCGGGCGATTTCATTAACTGTGCAGCCCTCAAAGATCCTCATCTCAACCACTACGCGTAGACGAGCATGAATGGATGCGAGCCGGCCCAGCAGTTGGTCGATCTCCTCGAACGCGTCAGTGGCCGGAGACTGGGCGGATGTATCATGTAGTTCGACCCTCTCTACTTTCTTTTCCAGCGGACGGGAATGATGAATCAGGAGACGCCTCATCACGTGAGATGCGAGGCCAAGAAAAGCGGCCCTTTCATCCTGATTGCCGTAGCTCTGATCTAACTGCTTCACTTTCAGTAACTCGAGATACAGTTCGTTAACGAGCGTAGTGGGTTGCCAAGTGTGAGCGGCCCGCTCCCCGCGCATCTTGAGCGCAGCCAAACGGCGCAATTCCGGATAAAACAACTCAACCAGGTCACTAGCGGCCCTTTTATCGCCGGTGCGAAACGCCGACATCAACTTGCTGAGTTCAGACATCGTCTAGTTTTAGGAACTCCTAATTATAGGTTGTCGCACTGCGTTCAGTAAGAGGCGTCGACAACAAAATCACGACTTACAAAAAAGTTCGGCAAACATGACAGGTTTTGCCCAGATCCTCTCCCTTTAGTAACAAAGCCAAGATAACTCTGTCGTCACCTCTTCTTACGGTGACGTGAATCTTTCTGGGAGGCAAATTGGACCGTAAGCTGGACGACGTAGCCGCTCTCTACTCACACGTAGGTTTGGATCCCGGCGCTTATAAGACCTTCCGGCAGAAAGGGCGGCCCCGCCAGAAGCCGGAACCGGATGCGCGGAGCCACGCGACGATCCCTGCCTTGAACGGCCTCGTTGACCCGGTTCGTACGCTACGGGCCGGTGATGGAGCCGGGGAGGCCACTTACGGTGAGATAGCCAACCGGCCCGATCGCGCCGCGTGGTCGGCGTTAAACTCGATCTTCGAAACGGCCGGGGATGAGCCCGCCGATACGGATTCTGATGCGATAGTGCTGCCTGGCAAGACAGTGTCCCTCTTTGGATGTGCGGGCGGAGTGGGTGTTACTAGCCTGGTAGCAACCCTAAGCAGAACGCTTTCACTCCAGGGCCAAAAAGTGCTTGCCGTCGACGGCACTGAACGCTCGATCCTGCCTTACTATTTCGGTGCACAAAGCGAGGTCCATGGCTGGAGTACTTTTCTGCCTGGCCGGAACAGCGAAGAGTCGGCGCTCTACGCGTTTTCGCGGTGCGACAGCACTCCCGAAGAACTGGAACAGAGCATCATGCGCGGCATCCGCGAATCTCGCGCGTCGCTGGACCGTCTAGTTTTCGGCGCGTGGAGCGACGCCACCATGCAAACGATGAGGGCGCTCAGTACCCAAAGCATTTGCGTCGCCGTCGTCGTGCCCGATCTTCATGCCGTCCTTGGGTTGCGCCATCTCGAGCGCTCGTTCAGAAATCTGACCTCAGCGTCAGAATCAAAACACCCACTCTACGTACTGCTAAACCGGTTTGACGCCTCCGTACCCCTGCATGTCGAAATGCGGGCCCGGTTGGCCCGGCAGCTGGGCGACCGGCTCTTGCCGTTCTCCATCCGGCGGAGTGACGCCATTGCAGAGGCTCTCGCCCGATTTTCAACCGTGATGGACTACGCGCCCAATTCAGGGATCGCTGAGGACTTCTTGAACGTCGCCCAATGGCTGGAGTCGCTCGCTACTGTCACAGTGCGGGCCAAAGCCACAAGCGCAGGACGATAACTATGATTCGAAATCTCTTTGATCGATGGGGACGAAAACGTCAGCCTGGCGCAGAGTCACGCTCGCTGAGCGCAAACCAGTCAAAATGGCTTCGAATTGCCACGGTGATCGCGCTGCTGTCTGCCCTCGCCTTATGTGCGACTGTACCCCTGGAGTGGAAGAACCAAGCCATCCTCGGACTCGTGCTGTTCGGTGGAGCCTTCTTCCTCAACCGGCGATCTTCCGCCCACCAGACCACCATCGCCCTCATGGCCATCTCGATCTTTGTAACAGCGCGATATCTGTGGTGGCGGTTCACCGAAACAGGATCGTACCTAATCACGAATTGGTCCAGCATCCCGACAGCCGACCTTTTCTTCACTCTGCTGCTCATCGGTGCCGAGGGGTACGCCTCTCTCATTCTGGTCCTTGGCTACTTCCAGAACGCGCGTCCTCTCGAACGCCGGCCCGTTGCCCTTCCGGATGACACAGACGAGTGGCCGTCGGTGGACGTCTTCATCCCAACCTACAACGAGCCCATCGACGTCATCCGCACCACGATGCTCGCCGCCCGGAATCTGGACTGGCCGCCCGACCGCCTGAACATCTACGTGCTGGACGACGGCCGCCGCGGTGAGATCCATGAACTCGCCGAGCAGTGCGGGGTTCACTATATTGCGCGCCTGGACAACGAAGGTGCAAAGGCGGGGAACATCAACTTCGCCCTGCTCAAAACATATGGGGAGTTCGTAGCGATCTTCGACTCCGATCACATTCCTACCCGGTCCTTCCTACAGTCAACAATGGGCTGCTTCCTTCAGGACAGCCGATTGGCGCTGGTTCAGACGCCCCATCATTTCTATTCCCCTGACCCTTTCGAACGCAACCTTGGCACTTTCCGTCGTGTCCCGAACGAGAGCGAGTTGTTCTACGGCGTGCTCCAGTCCGGCAACGACTTTTGGAACGCTTCGTTTTTTTGCGGATCCTGCGCGGTCCTCCGCCGTCGAGCGATCGAAAAAATCGGCGGCATCGCTACCGAAACCGTCACCGAAGATTCTCACTCCTCGTTGCGTCTCCAAAAGCTGGGTTGGAATACGGCGTACATCAACATCCCGCAGGCCGCCGGCCTCGCGACTGCCAACCTCGCCGATCACATCACGCAGCGAATTCGCTGGGCGCGCGGCATGGTTCAAGTGCTTCGGCTCGAGCACCCGCTCTTTGCGTCCGGCCTCAAGCTACCTCAGCGTCTTTGCTACTTCAACGCTGTGCTGCACTTTCTGCACGCTGGTCCACGCCTGATTTTCCTCACCGCTCCGCTGGTCTATCTGCTGCTCGGACGGTCGAATCTGTACGGCTATGTGTGGGCCATTCTCGCTTATGTCGTTCCGCATCTGATGCTCGCGACTCTGACGAATTCGCGGGTACATGGTGGACACCGGCACTCCTTCTGGAACGAAGTATTCGAGACGATCCTGGCTCCCTACATCCTGATTCCCACACTGCTGGCGTTGATCAATCCGCGCTGGGGAAAATTCAATGTCACACCAAAGCGAACGGTGGTCACTCAGTCTTACTTCGACCTGCGAATCGCCGCGCCTTTCATCCTCCTTCTGCTGCTGAACATCGCAGGTCTGGTGGCCGCAGGGTTTCAACTCCGCGCCGGTGTCGACTCCCAGGGCACGCTCATCGTGAATATCTTCTGGACTGCGGTCAATGTTCTAGTTCTCGGCGCCGCGCTTGCAGTGCCGTGGGAGATCCGGCAACTCCGTTCGAGCGTACGAGTACCGGTGCGGTTGAACCTCCGCATCGCGCTTCCAGACGGAACCGAGACCGACGGCGTCGCTCTTGACATGTCAGTCGGCGGCGCAGCCATTCAATTGAGCCGTTCGTGTGCCCTTCGCCCGGGTGACCGGACATCGTTGATCTTCGCCCTGGATGGATCGGAGTTCAGCTTGCCCGCTGTCGTCCAACGAACGAACGGACTGCGCTTTGGCTTGAGTTTTCCGCAAACAGGGATCGCTGGTCAGGAGTTGATCACGCGTCTGGTATTCGGTCGCGCCGACGCCTGGATGCTCTGGACCGAAGGCCGCCAGAAGGACAAGCCGCTGCGTAGTTTGGGCCGAATCGTCCTGATTTCCTTGAAAGGCATCTTGTCCATCCCCAAAGGCCTCGTGTCGCTTCCGGGCGACGAGAAGGACGAACTACCGGCCTTGCCCAAGCCCATCGCCAAGCGTGCGCCCGCGTTGCCTTTCCTCGGAATCCTGCTGGCGGCGTTTCTTGTCTTCGCGGCGCACGCGGAAGCGGGAGAGCCCTTTTCCGACGTGCGCGATCTCCCCGCGCTCGGGCAGCGCCAGGCGATCACGTTTCGCGGACGCGAAGGCCGCTTGAACCTTCATTTCGGTGTTCCGGTGACAAAGGTGGTGAAGGATGCCTGGCTGGCGCTTCACTTCCGCTCGTCTGGGGGATTCATGCCCGAGTCGAGCCGCATTACGGTTCTCCTCAATGGAAGCGCGGTGGCATCGATCCCAGTCCCGAATCAGGAAATCACCGGAGACCTTGCACGCCAGGTTCAACTTGAACTCCCTCCCGATCTCGTGGTGAGCGACAACCTGCTCAGCTTCCAGTTTTCCGGCAATTGTTCAGCGGGATGCCGCGAGGCTTTCCACTGGGTTCGCATCGAGACCTCAACCAGCGTGAGACTCAGCGGGACGATGCTTGCGCTTGCCAACGACCTGCGCCTCCTGCCCGCGCCCTACTTCGACCCCTCGGTCCATCGTCCGTTGCGCGTGCCAGTGGTGTTTAGCGAGTCTCCGGACGCCACCATGCTGGAAGCTGCCGGCGTCGTCTCATCCTGGTTTGGCGTACTTGCTGACGATCGCGGAGTGCAATTGCCTGTGCGCATCGGTGCGCCTGATACCGGTGATGCGGTTCTGATTACGCGGAATCACTCAGCGATCAGTTCGGCGCTCAAACTCGCGGCTAAAGGCCCAACGCTCGCATTGCGCGATAACCCGGCTGACACCTACGGCAAACTGCTGGTGGTTTCCGGAGACACAAGCAACGAAATACTGGCAGCGGCGCGATCGCTGGTGCTCGGACAATATCAAAAGCAAGGAGACACCGCATCGGTCGGCGGAAACGCTCTACCGCCTGTCTCGGCTCCCTACGATTCAAAGCGGTGGTTGAATCCAGACAAGCCGGCAGGGCTCGGCGACGCCCTGGGGCCAGACCAACTTCGCGTCTATGGGTCGGGCTCAGTCAATCTATACTTTCGGTTGCCGCCCGACCTTTCGTTCGGCCAGCGTTCCACCGTTCCCTTGCGCCTGATGTTTCGTACTTCAGGTTCCACAGTGGACGAGAAGGGCGAACTGCGTGTCCGCCTGAACGACCTTCCCGTGGCCACCGTAAGAGTGAACGTCAGCGATCTGGCGACGCTACAACGAGAGACCATCTCGCTCCCGGTGGCGGCCCTTTATCCGGCAAATACAATCTCGCTTGACTTTGTTTTCCCGCCCTCAAAATCAGGCGCCACAGACCGTTTTCCGGAAGCCGTTGTCTTGCCCACGTCAACACTCGAATTGGCCGGAATCCCGCGCTTCATTGAACTGCCTCGCCTCGACCTTTTCATGAAGTCAGGCTTCCCGTTCACGCGGTTGGCGGACTTGTCTCAAACCGCCGTTGTTCTTCCGGAGAAACCCACGGAAGACGAGCTTTCGACTTATCTGAATCTGCTCGGCAGGTTCGGTGCACAGACCGGGTATCCGTCTCTGCGTGTCACCGTCACTTCGCCCTCGCTCACGCAGATGCTGGCCGGCAAGGACATTCTGCTGATTGGAACCTCCGAGGATCAACCGTTGATCTCCCAGTGGACCGGAGGCATGTCTGTGTTTCTCGACCATGGCCGGCTCCGCCAAACCGAGGCGAATGGACTGTTCGGGTTCTTGGTGCGGATGCCTCTTCTCGCGGTAAGCAAGGAATGGCGCCGCCTCGGCGATATCGTGGCGGCCGACAGCAAGTCCGAGGGCCTGATTCATGGATTCACCTCGCCGATGAATCCCCACCGCAGCGTTGTGCTGGTGACTGCGAACGACGGTTTCCAGGCCATGCTGGCCGCCCTCGCGGGTGATAACCTCGGAGACGTCAGCGGAAGTGTGAGCCTGCTCGAGAACGGCCGCTTCCAGTCATTCTCAACCGGACGAGATTCAAACTACATCGGTGAACTGAGCTGGCGAGAGTCATTCAATAACTGGATTGCGGCCCGCTTCTGGCTCATCGCGATTTTCGCAGTGTGCTCTTCGCTTATTCTCGCCCGCTGGTTTCACACTTGGTCTGAAGAGCACGCCAGAATTCGCCTTCGAGGAGAGCAATGAGGCTCCTCGCCATACTGTTTGGGCTTACGGCCTCGATGACCTGGTGCTCCGCCTGGCCCTTGTGGGAGAGCTATGCCTCCTACTTCATCAACGCGCAAGGCCGCGTAATCGATCGGGACAGCAACGATCGCACCACGTCTGAAGCGCAGGCCTACGCCATGTTTTTCGCGCTCGTTGCAAACGATACACGGCGCTTTGATCTGTTACTCCGCTGGACGCAGGACAATTTGGCGAAAGGTGATCTGGGGGCACAGTTACCGGCCTGGCTATGGGGAAAGTCCGATGACGATCAATGGGGCATACGCGACGAGAATTCCGCGTCCGACGCCGACCTCTGGATTGTCTACACGCTGCTCGAAGCGGGTGCCAGGTGGCAGCGGTCTGACTTGTCGGCGTTAGGCGTGAGATTGGCGCGGTTAGTTGCCGGTCAGGAAGTAGCGGTTCTGCCCGGACTCGGCGAGATGCTGTTGCCGGGGCCCCACGGCTTTCAAGTGTCCCCAAACCGGTTCGTTCTTAATCCAAGCTATCTGCCGCTTCAACTG
Organism: Bryobacterales bacterium; assembly: GCA_038212445.1. Classification (GTDB taxonomy): domain Bacteria; phylum Acidobacteriota; class Terriglobia; order Bryobacterales; family Bryobacteraceae; genus TMP-7. The sequence goes on along the minus strand of JBBQUM010000023.1, from coordinate 57,989 downwards.
CTGATTCGTCTCGCAGAGTTTGATCCATCCGGTCCGTGGGCGGCGATAGCGGCGAGAGTCCCGCAAATGGTCACCAAGACCTCACCGAAAGGATTCCCGCTTGACTGGGTAAGTTACCAAGACCATGCCGGCTTCATTGCCGAGGACGCCCAAGGCAACAAATCGATCTCGAGCTATGACGCGGTACGCGTATATTTGTGGACCGGAATGCTCGATCCCGACACCTCCGGACGCGCCGAAATGCTGGCAGCGCTTGGAGGCATGGCGAAACAGCTACGAAAGAATCCCTTACCTCCGTCAGCGGTCACCCACGACGGCAAGGTGAGAGATGCGGCCGGTGGTATCGCCTTCTCTGCGTCCGTTATCCCGTATCTGCGCGCGCTCGGGGAACATAGAACCCTAACCGAGCAACTGCGGCGCTTGTCTGCTGAATGGAACCCGGTCGCTGGCTTATACGGGGCGCCACCTCGTTACTACGACCAAAATCTGGCCATGTTCGCCACCGGATGGCACGACGGCCTCTATAGCTTTGGCCGAAACGGCAGTTTGAGATTGCCTGGGAGAAAAACAAATGACTGATCGACGACTCGTAACATCTGTTCTGCGCTTCATGCTACTGATCGCGTCCCTCGCATTGGTGCAAGCTCAATCCTCTACCGAATTACTGGTGAACAAAGCACGCTCGCTCGAAGGACGCGGTCGCGCTGATCTCGCGGCCCAAAGCTGGCAACAAGTGCTCCTGGCGGATCCCAACCAACAGGAGGCGCTCGCGGCTCTCGCTCGGTTCGCGAAACAGAACGGAAGGTCCCAGGAGAGCGCCGCCTACCTTGAGCGACTGCGGAAAATCAATCCCAATCACTCCGCTCTCGGGCAGGTGCAGACGATGCGCGTCGTTAGCCAGCAACAGGCGCGCCTCAAAGAAGCTGAGCGCTTGGCCAGCAACCAGCAGTTCGATCAGGCCCTTCAGGTTTACCGGGAAGTGTTCGGCGGGGAACCTCCGCCTGGAGGTTACGCGATCGCCTATTACGAAACCCAGGCGGCCGTGCCCGGAGGCTGGGAAAGTGCAACGGCAGCACTTCGCAAGCTCTCCGACAGCTATCCCGACTCTGAGGACTACCGTCTGTCGCTCGGACGCCTTCTCACTTACCGTCCCGCCACTCGCTTCGCCGGCATTCACATGCTCGAGTCCATTAAGACGAATTCAGCTACTGCGAGCAAAGCACGCCAGGCATGGCGCCAAGCACTGGTCTGGGAGGCCGCAAATCCGCAGGCGATCCCGCCGCTCCGGTCGTACCTGGCCCGTTATCCCGACGCCGAACTGCAAAAGACACTCGCGACCATCCCGCAAGCCGCCCCAACTCAGGGAGCGCCTCAGGCAGCGCAACGCACCGGACTCGCCCAGACGCCCACCGAGAACCTCGGCTATGCCGCGCTCAAGGTGAACAAGATCAAGGACGCGGAGACTCATTTCGAGAAGGCACTCGCCGAGAACGGCAAAAGCAGCGGTGCTCTCGCTGGAATGGGATTCGTTCGCATGAAACAGGAGGAGTTCGCCTCCGCTGTCGACTATTTCGAACGTGCCAAGGCGGGCGCGGAACAGGATTCCGTAGTCGCGGACGCTCTCGAAACAGCGCGCTTCTGGAAAGCCATGAAGCAGGGCGGCGAAGCATTCCGCTCCAACCATCTGGACGCTGCTATCGAGAAGTATCGCGAGGCTGCCGAAATCCGTCCGGCGAGCGTGGAAGCCGCGCAGGCGCTCGGTGGAGCCTACGCCAAGTCCGGCGACGCCGCTTCTGCCGCGGCGACTTTCGACAAGTTACTTGAGTCGCAGCCAAAGAATGAAGAGTTCTGGCGCCAATTGATCAATGCGCGCTATCGTTCAGCCGGCGCTGACAGCGCACTGGCCGCGTCGCGCCGCGTTCCTGAATCTGTCCACCGCACACTCGATCAGAACCTCGAATACCTTGCAGTGATGGCTTCGGCCTACAGCGACCTCAACGATTTCGACGAGTCGAAACAGCTTCTGGCCCGAGCGGTTGAGATTGCCAACACCCGCGGAACCGAGTTGTCCATTCCACTTCAACTTCAGTTCGCCGGCTTATTCCTCCGTCATGGCCAGGGTGCGGAGGCGGCAACCATTTTTGAACGCGTGGTGGACCTCGATTCGGCGTCCGTCGACGCTTGGGAAGGCCTGCTTGCGTCGCTCGTTCGTGAACATCAGGAAGCCAAGGCCATGCGTCTTGTCCTTCGCATGCCGAAGGACGCCTATGACGCCGCCGGTAAGCGCGCGGGATTTCTACGCTCGCTTGCAGCCGTCCACACCGCGCTTGGACAGCTCGACGCAGCCCAGGTCTCTCTCGAGAAGTCCATCCGGCTCTCGCCCAATCGAGAAGACACGAGCTCTATCGCATCACAGTTGCAACTGGCTCAGATCTGGGTGCGTCAGGGCCGCATCGATCGCGCCGAGCCGCTTCTCAGACGACTCGCCGGTACCTACCCCGAAAATCCCGACGTCTGGAAAGCTCTCATCGCCGCACTGCATGAAGTGAAGCAAGACAGCATCGCGCTTCGTGAAGATCGGCGGATGCCCGCTGGCGTAAGCGCGAGCCTCCGCAGCGACGCTGACTATTCAAGTTTGCTGGCCGCGTGTGAGAACGGCCTGGGAAACTACGACGAAGCACTCCGCCATGCACGACGCGCCGAAAATGTACTTCGCCAGCAAAAGCGTCCGCTGCCCCCGGCTCTCGAGATCCAGACGGCATGGCTGCTCCTGAACACGCAAGCGGACCAGCAGGAACTGTACGCCACCCTGCAGCGGCTCGGCGCCCGATATGACCTTCCGCCCGCCGACGCTCGGGCTGTGTCGGAGATCTGGTCCACCTGGAGTCTGCGCCGTGCTCAGGCAGCCATCGCTTCCGGTGACAAAGCTCTCGCCATCGCGATTCTCGAAGGTGCTGTTCGTCTGCTGCCGAAAGATGTCGCGATTCGCTCAGCTCTGACAGGCGCACTGCTGACAGCGGGTGAACAGCAAAAGGCACTGCGCGCCTACAAGGAATGGAGCCTTTCGGGCGGCAACTCGGGCGACTATGCCGGCGCCATCGGGACGGCCATGGCGCAAAACGAACACTCGCTGGCCGCCGGTTGGCTCACCACGGCTTTGAGCAAATGGCCCAGCGATCCGCAGCTTCTAACAATGGCGGCCAAGCAGGCGGCATCCGCGGGAGATTACAAGCGAGCAGAGAACTACTGGCGCGCTGCTCTCATCGCCTTGCCCAGAGAAAGCTCCAACGCCGGACTCCGTAATGCCGGTGCCCCTGGAGCGCCCGCTCAGGCCACACCCTCGCAAACCATGGGACAGCTTTTGCTGGGTCCGGATGCGGTTCAGGTGGATCGAGGAACCGCGGCGGGCACTGCGGCACAGCCGGAAACGCCACTACCTTCTCCAGGCAGGACGGAACCATCGAAGTCCAAGTCCGACCGGATTTCCGAAGTACGGCGGCTTCCGGGCGGTGCGGAAGTGCGCTACGTGAGCTACAGTCCGGTGGCGTCGGCCGAGGACGGTCCAGCTCCTAATCCCGCAGCCGCTGCATCCGTCCTTCCCAAGCTCTCTGGAAGCGATGTGCAGAACAATTCGGTCCTGCCGCGGATGCGCACTGCCATCCTCGAGCCTGAAGCACAAGGCTCTCGAGTCTCGCAACCGAATTCGGACTCGGCCTACCCCACGCTTCCGCCGACGGCGAACCTGAATATGCCGGCGCCCTTCGTGGAACCCACCAAGGCTCCATCGCTACGCAAGGAGGTTGAGGATCAGTTGGACGCTATCGCTGCCCGGAATACTCCATTCATGGGCATGGGAAGTTCCATCACTGGCCGCAGCGGCGACGCCGGTTTCGAGCGCTTGCTGATTCAACAGGCCGACATCGAAGCAAGCAATATCATCGCCGGTCACATGCGTGTGTCTGTCATAGCGCGTCCCACCTACCTTGATGCGGGTGAGGCCGACGGTCAGAGCATTAAGCGATTCGGTCTTCTTCCCACCGGTGCGACCTTCGGTTCCCAATCGGTCGGCGGCATCGCCGGCGAGGTACAAGTGTCGACAGAGACCCTCGGTATGCGCTTTGGGTCCACGCCCACTAACTTCCTGCTCCGTAACTTCGTCGGTGGCATCCGCTTCCGTCCTGGCAACGGCCCGATCACGCTTATCGCCGAACGCGACGTCATTAAGGACTCGATGCTCTCCTACGCAGGTGTCAAGGATCCGGTGAGCAACCGAGTATGGGGCGGAGTGGTCGCAAACTCCTTTAGCGCAATCGGTAAATGGGGTGGCGCCGCCTCGGGCTTCTACGCCAGCGTCGGCTTCCAAAACATCACCGGATTGAGCGTTCAAGACAACAAACGCATGGACGGCAATTTCGGCACGTACTGGCGAGTCATCAACCTTCATGACTCCACTCTGACTGCCGGACTCAACTTTAGCGCTATGCACTATGAAAAGAACCTCCGCTACTTCACCATCGGTCACGGCGGCTACTTCAGTCCGCAGCAGTATTTCCTTTTCAACGTGCCGGTGCAGTGGCGTGGTACCTATCATCGGACGATCCAATACTCGGCCACTGGAAGCCTTGGATCGCAGCACTTCCAGGAAGACCAGGCGCCGCTGTTCCCCACGCTGCCTGCGGTCCAAGGTAGGAATGGCCCCTACTACGACGCTCAGAGTGCAACCGGCGCCAACTATAGCCTTGACGCCCGCGTCGCGCGGCAGATCACGCCCGACTGGTATCTCGGCGGCTTCATGAATCTCAACAATGCTCGCAACTACAATTCGCAGGCTGCCGGCGTTGTTGTGAAATACACCTTCCGTCCCCGTTCGCTGAATGCGGAAGCGGATGCGCCGGCGATTCCCGATTGGCGCGGCGTGGAACCGTTCCGCGTCCAATAAGGAGCCGCGATGAGACAAGTCATCACAATCAGTTCCCTGGTCATCCTGGCTGGAGTGACCCTGCTCGGCCAGGGAATGACTTGTACTCGCCAGGACACCCCCGCCGCTACGATGCGTGCGGAGGGCCTGTCCGAACTGGCTCCGGATCTCATTCTTTCCTGTACCGGCGGCACTCCAACAGCCGCCGGGTCACCCGTGCCGCAATACGAAGTCCTGGCCATCGCGAGCGTCCCCCTGGTGAATCGGGCCATTACGCCACCTACACCCACACAGGTCTCGCTCGACGCGCCTTTGACCTCGGTCCTGTATTGGACCGACGCGCTACTCATTCTCGACGAGGCTCCTTCCCGGTATCAGGTGGCCTGTGTTCCCGCCGGTGCGTCCGAGGGTTGTGCGGCGAAGGCAGGAGATGCCACCAACCCAAATACCTTTCAGGGCAAGCGCATTCAGGACAATGTGCTGGTGTTCTCGAAGATCCCGATCGACGCGCCCGGTGCAGGGAAGACTCGGATAATCCGCATTACCAACCTCCGCGTGAATCCTTCAAAGCTCCCCAAGACCGCGCCCGATGTTACTCTCACGGCGCAAGTGTTCGATTACAAGGGTGCTCAACTCTCCACTGACACAAACATCCTGAAGCCAGTAGCCACCGCAAAGCCCAGCTACACGTTTAGCGTTCGCACCGCGAGCGATGGCGCGGTTGATTCCAAAGACGCCGCCCTCACGCTCACACCCGCCATGGTGCCTCAGAATTTTCCGACGTCCTCCACCGCGTTCAATGTGAAGTTCACTGAGAGTTTCGCCGGGGCCTTCCGCCGGCGTAACCTCGGTACCAGCGGAATTGATCCGAATTTGCTCGTGACTCAGGCCGATCCGGGAGTCTTCATGAACACGGAAAGCGGAGTCTTTAATACAAACTTCCCGATCGCAAATGGACTCAGTACCGCCGGGCTTGCCGACTCCGGTACTCGTCTTCTCGTCACCGTTAGCAATATCCCCGAAAATGTCATGCTCTGGGCCAGTGGGCGCGATGTTGCCACCGGCACCACTGACTATTCGGACGCCACGCCACATGCGCTGCTCACCTACACCTCCGCCAATGGCGATGGTCCCTTTTCTCAGACGTTCCCAGCTTATGGCTATTCCGCCCCCGTCGGCAGCGGCTTCTCTCTCATCTATCCCGACAACGGAACCGCCACCATCGTCTATGAGATCGTGTCGGCGGACCCCTACAAGATTGAAAACCTGAGCTTCGAGATTCGGCTGCTCGCGCTGAATGGACCGGCACGCTTGGGCTCGGCGACCGTCCTCGGCAGGCTCGGACCGGTGTTTCCTGGTAGACCAGTTCCCAATCAGGCGACAATCGCGCCGGAACCTTCGTTTGTCGAAACCTCGCTGGATCCTGTTACCGCGTTCCGGCTCGTGCCCACTATTTCACAGTCACCACTGACGGGTGTGTCGGCGGCGAGTTACACGGGCACCACGGTTGCGCCCGGATCTTTGATTGCGGCCTTCGGCGCGAAACTGTCGAATACTACCGAGATCTCCGGCAGTACGCCGGCTACCAAACTCGCCGGTGTGAATGTCGACGTGATTGACATTACCGGCGCCCGGCGTACGTCCCAGCTAATGCTCGTATCTCCGGGGCAGATCAACTTTATCCTCGACGCGGCTACAAAGCCGGGACAGGCCGTCCTCACGGTTTCGAACTCGGGGCAGAGCATTGCTACCGGCTACTTGATGGTCGAACCAATTGCTCCGGGACTGTTCTCCGCGGCCGGTTCCGGCGCCGGCACAGCCGCCGGAGTGGCAGCCTACAATGACTCATCCGGCAGCCATTCAGCCCTCCTGTTCCATTCGGATGCACTGAGGGGAATCGTCGCCGACCCGGTGGATGTGAAGTCCGGCAATGTTTTCCTCACGCTCTACGGAACCGGATTTCGCGCACTAAGCGGTATCCCTGGCGCGAAACTAGCCGTCGGCGGTGAGACGATACCCATTACCTTCGCGGGTGCACAAGGGCAGTTTGAGGGCCTGGATCAAATCAACGCAGGACCGCTTCCGGTTACACTCTCCGGCAAAGGTGAAGTGACTATCGTATTCACGGCTGACGGAAAAACGGCGAATACCCTGACCATGCAGGTGAAGTAGATCGTGAATAACCGGTACCCACTCCGCGACCCAATTGTCGCTCTCGCTCTACTTCTCACTTCCACGTCCAGCCTGCCAGCGCAGACTCAGGGACAGTACAACTTCGCCGAAGCCCTGCAGAAGGCCATCTCCTTCTATGATGTCCAACGCTCCGGGCCGCTTCCCGCGAACAACCGCGTTAGCTGGCGCGGAGACTCCGCCCTTGCCGACGGCGGCGACCATCAGGTGGATCTGACTGGCGGTTGGTACGACGCGGGCGACAATGTAAAGTTTGGCTTTCCGATGGCAGGTGCCGTGACGCTACTCGCGTGGGGCGTCATTGAATATCCCGACGCTTTCCGAGACAGCAAGCAGATGTCTCCGATGTTGGATAACCTGCGCTGGGCCTCGGATTACCTCATGAAAGCTAGCCGGACCCCGAATGAGTTGTGGGGGCAAGTGGGCGATGGCAATACGGACCATGCTTTCTGGGGCGCCGCTGAAGTTCTCCCGATGGCCAGGCCCTCCTTTCGCATCACAGCCGACTGTCCTGGTTCTGATCTGGCGGCGGAAACCGCGGCCGCACTCGCCTCTACCTCCCTGGTATTCCGCAGTCAAAATGCTACAGACTATGCGGACACTCTTCTTGCCCGCGCCCGCTCGCTCTACACCTTCGGCGATACCTACCGCGGGCGTTACTCCGATTGCATCAAGAACGCTCAGGCGTTCTATCAGTCGTGGAGCGGATACTCCGACGAACTCGCCTGGGCCGCCGCCTGGTTGTTCAAGGCAACTGGCGAAACCAGCTACCGTGACAAAGCGGCAACCGCGTACCAGAGCATCGCCAACGAAGTCGGCACGCCGGTGAAGCCCTATAAGTGGACCCATAGCTGGGATGACAAGAGCTATGGAACCTATGTTCTGATGGCCGAGTTGACCGATGACCCGGAATACAGGACCTCGGCCGAGCGTTGGCTCGATTACTGGACCTCCGGCTATCAAGGCCAGCGCATACGCTACACGCCCGGCGGACTTGCCTGGCTGGATCAGTGGGGTTCCCTTCGCTACTCCGCCAACACAGCATTTATCGCGCTGATTTATAGTGACTGGCTCCAGGCGAATAACCTCGACGTGACTCGCGCCGCGCGCTATTTCACCTTCGCTGAGAAGCAGATCGACTATATCCTTGGAGATAATCCTCGACACTCGAGTTACCTGATCGGCTTCGGTTCCGGCGCGCCCGCCAATCCGCACCACCGCACGTCGCATGGCTCGTTTGGCGACGACATCAACAGCCCTGCGAACTCTGTGCACACTCTCTACGGGGCGCTTGTTGGCGGCCCCGACGCTTCAGACGGGTATGCCGACTCACGCACCGATTACGTACGTAATGAAGTGGCCCTCGACTACAATGCCGCGTTCGTGGGAGCACTGGCACGAATGTACCGCCGCTACGGCGGAACTCCGATCACGAACTTTCCGCCAGTCGAAACCCCGAGCCGTGACGAGTTATTCATCGAGGCTGCCGTGAACAATCGCGGCGACAACTATACCGAGGTTGCAGCCTTCATAAACAATCAAACCGCCTGGCCAGCCCGCGCCCTTACTGGGCTGTCTTTTCGATATTTCTTTACACTCGATTCCGACGATCCCGCCGATCTTACCGTCTCTGCCGCCTTCAATGAGTGCGCCGCGCCGGGGCCACCTGTTCGCTGGTTGGACAAGGTATTCTACATCGAGGTGAGTTGCGCCGGCCAAGTCATTGCCCCGGCAGGCAGGAGCGCCTATCGAAAGCAGTCGCAATTCAGAATCACGAGCAAAGGCGCCTGGAATCCCGACAACGACTGGTCGATTACGGGCCTTGTCTTCCCGTCCTCGAACCTGATCAAGACCGATCGCATTGTCCTCTATCTGAACGGTGTTCGTGTATGGGGCACTGAGCCGCCCAGTGGCCCGCCTCAACCGCTCGCAGTTAGGAATGCCCCGGCGCTTCCGCAAGCGACCGCCGGAGTCGTCTATCATCTGCAACTCGATGCAGTCGGTGGAGTGCAGCCTTACACCAAGTGGGAAATCTCAAGCGGCAGTATGCCCGACGGGTTATCGCTCAATCCAACAGCCGGTCAGATTACGGGAACTCCTACTTCCGCAGGCGATACAACGTTTGAAGTCCGCGTCATCGACTTTGCGTCCAACGTGGCGACCCGCCAAGTTACCTTAACATCATTACCGCCGCTGCCCTTGACCGTTTCGACGCGCTCAATGCCCGACGCCTTCGCAGGCATCAGTTACTCATATCTCCTGCAGGCAGACGGTGGCGTTCCGCCGTTCACCTGGAAGATCGTCGACGGTACCCTCGCCGCAGGGTTACTCTTCGATAACGGCGCCATCGGCGGCGTACCTCAAAATGTCGGAACATCCACTCTCACCGTCGAGGTGTCAGATCTTAAGGGCTCCACGGCCCGCCGCGACATCTCTCTTCAGGTCCAACCGCCTCCCTCGCCGGCCGATGCAAATATCCAGCTTCAGTACCGGACCAATCTCGGCGGAACAACGGGTAACCAACTCGGTCCGCAGTTTCGGATTGTGAATAAGGGATCTGCGGCTGTCCCGCTGTCTCAACTCGCCCTGCGCTACTACTTCACCGTTGAGGGCACCCAGCCTTTGAACGCCTGGTGCGATTATGCCGCCGTCGATTGCCGCAACGTCAAAATCCGTTTCGTCGATCAGGGCGGCGGCAACTTCTATGCCGAAGTCACTTTCGCGTTGACCGCCGGTTCAATTTCCTCTGGCGCTACCAGCGGCGATATCCAGACGCGTATCTCCAAGGATGACTGGTCGGATTTTGACCAGTCCAACGACTACTCATTCAACGGCTCCCAGCAGCAGTTCGCTGAATGGAAGAACGTCACTGTTTATCAACAAGGCGTGCTGCTCTGGGGCGTCGAGCCTCCTACGCCGCACTAAACTCGCGCGCAATTCGGATGCATCGTCTCCTCCAGCTAAGATGATCAAATGCACCTGAACCGGTTCGAAGCCTTTAGCGCTTGAGGAAAAGAGTTGAGCGGAGGCTCCCCTTTTATTGAAAAGGGAGTGCCTCCGCATTGGGCTATTGCTTGCGGGCGTCACCCGCGAGCAGAGTGCGGCCGAAGTTAAACGTGAGTGAATCGCTTAACATGAACATCTGATTAAAGTTCGCATCGGCGAAGACGAATTCCATCTGCACCGGCTGCTCCCTATCCATCAGCATAATAACGCCGCCCGAACAATCCGCTTCGACGCTATAACGCCCCGATTCCTGCGCAAGGCGGGTGATCTCGCCGCCATTGTTGACGGTCTCCACCGCGGTAAGCGTACCGGCGCCTTTCACGATGGCCGGCTTGAAGATTCCCACCGAGGCCGAACCAAAGGCGGTATTGAAGGGCGGAAATGGAAAGTACGGATCGAACGTTCGGAAGGCCCATGAACTCCCTTCAAGCAACTGCAGCGGAGAAACACCGGCGGGACAAGCTGAGGGGGCGTTGCGGATAGCTTTCCCGACAAGGACCGCCTGCGGGTCCTGCAATCCGGACGCGCCCTCGCTTACGAAATCTAGCTCGTTGTCGCCGGCAATAACAAATTCCAGCTGGACGGCCTGTCCGTTGACGTTGAACAGCAGTGCGCCGCCAGAGCAGTCGGGATAGACGTCGAAGCGGCCACTTCCCTGAGCTCCGCGGGTAATCGAAGCACCGTCGCGGTAGGTCTCCGTGAGGGACAAGGCGCCCCGGCCGTTCACCACTGAAGTCGTGAATCGACCAATAGCAGCCGCCGAATTACCGTCCTTATTAGCTGTCACCTGACTCGCCCTGGACCGGAACGACCACGTGGAACTCCCGATGAAATCGAGCGCATTGGCTGGGCATGCGGCCGACAGGGCGCGCTTCCTTGCTTGGCCGACGAGAATGGCCAGGCCGGAGGACGTCGTATTGGTCACCATGTACATCTCATCCAATGCCGGCGAGGTAAAGATGAATTCAAACTGAACCGGCACAGTACGGTTTGTCAAAGTGACTTGGCCGCCCGAGCAGTCCGCGTAAACAGTGTAGCGCCCACTTTCAGCAGCCAGCCGTGTGACGGCCCCATTGTTGTTTACCGTTTCGACAGCGCTCAGAAATCCCTGGCCGTTTACGATAGAGGCATTGAAAAAGCCCACCGAACCCGAGCCGCCCGGTCGTTCCCATTGCGAGTTGAGAGTTCGTAATGTCCAAGAGCTATTCAATAGTGTTTGCAGCGGGGTGACGCCCGCCGGGCAAGTGGGTGGCGAGGTCAGCTTAGCCGTGCCTGTGAGCGTGGTGATAAACGAAAGGCTAGTTCGCAGGGATGTTGTGACCAAATACATTTCGCTCGCGTTGATAAAGACGAACTCAAGTTGGGCGGCGTAGCCATTCCACATGAACATGAGAACGCCGCCGGAGCAATCTGGATATACCTGGTAGCGCCCGCTAGTCGCCGCCAGGCGGATTACCCCGAGGCCGTCGTTGATAGTCTCTGTGACGTTGAGCACCCCTTGGCCGCCGACGACACTTGCTGAAAAACGGCCAATCGCCGCGGAACCGGTCTGCCGGTAATCACTTGAGATTAATTCAAACACCCATTGCTGGCCGTTGAGCTTCTGCAAGGGATCGGCCGGACACTGGGCATTAGCCAGAAAGGGGGCAGCCAATGACAACAGTACCAATGAAAAACTTAGCTTCACGAAATTCTCCTTACTTAATGTCGGTTGATGTTCGGGACAGAATCAAGAACATCTACCGATTGTGAAAGTACGGCTAAGTACTAATTCGGTCAAGACACATTTTCGAGGAAGTCATTTTAGAGTACTAATAGTACCAAGTGAACCCGACCCCTGAAGTACTCCTTGTGGAAGGCCGAGGCTGGTGAGGATGCTCCAACAAGAGGTGCATGAAGACCTCGGCGGAGGTATCTCACCCAACGTGCAATGTTGCTTCCTCGAGCGAACCGGCTCTATTGACGTGTGTTTCTTAGCTAACATGGAGCCGTCTGCGAGTCCCCTAATTCTTACGGGGAATCCTCCGCGTTTACCGCCACTTCCGCCGCGCCCTGCTTCTTGCACGCCGCGGCTTCGGCTATGGTCGAACTCTCTGTCACCTCTTGTAACGTCGTCACCGTTCAGTTACCGGTTATGCTCTGAATCACTAAAGAACGAGGAGAGACGCTCTATTTAGGAGAAACGAGCATGAATGACAAGGTACGCTACCTGATGAGGGACGCAGCGGGGGCTTGTCTCCATCGAGCAATAGTTCTGCGATCAGGATCGGAGTGACCAGCGGAACGGTCTGGCTACTGCGGCAGACGGCTTTGACCCGTCCAACGACTACTCCTTCAATGGCGGCCGGCAGCAATTCGCTGAATGTAACAATGTGACTGCGTATCAACAAGGTCTGCTGCGCTGCGGCGTCGAGCCTCCAGTGGCTCACTGACTCACGCACCTTGCGGAGGCAAGCGTTCCCTCCAGCTAAGATGATCAGATGCACACGAACCGGCTCGAGGCCTTTAGCGACGGTGTCTTGGCCATCATCATCACCATCATGGTCCTAGAGTTGAAGCAGCCGGCGAGTACGGAGTGGGACGCGCTTACGCACCTGTTGCCGGTATTCCTCAGCTACATCCTGAGCTTCATCTACGTCGGCATCTACTGGAACAACCACCACCACCTGCTTCACGCCGCGCAGAAGGTGAGCGCCGGCGTGCTCTGGGCGAACCTGCACCTTTTGTTCTGGATCTCTCTTCTACCCTTCGCCACGGCGTGGCTGGGCGAGAGCCATGTACGGCCCATCCCTACCGCGTTCTACGGTGTAATCCTTCTGATGGCGGCTCTCGCCTGGTATATCCTGAACGCGCCATCATCGCCAATGAAGGACGAAATTCCGTGCTCGCTTCGGCCATCGGCCGCGACTGGAAGGGTAAACTGTCCCCGGTAATCTATCTGGCTGCCGTTCCATTGGCTTTTGCGTATCCTTGGATCGCGAACGTCCTCTACGCAACTGTCGCCGCCCTGTGGCTGGTCCCGGACCGTCGAATCGAACGCGAAATCTACCGCCGCGAAGGATAGTAGGCGAGGGTTCGATCAGTCATCGGATGCCCAAGTACTTGTGCTCTGCACTGACGATGTCGCCGCTCATCACCGTAAAATAGCGCCGACAGTTACGCCCTCCGTCGACCTACTCCAGATGGCGCCAACGCAAGAAGCGACAATCCAGCACTGGCCAGCGTGGTCGGCGCAGGTACCGCTGCCTCCGTCATCTAAACGACAACGAGCCGGTGGTGAATGCGCCGATGGTCCGCGTAGGTGAGATATAACTTGGCGAGTCAATCGAGTAGAGAAACGGGCCAAGAGTCTGAGAACTTGGGGTAATTGAGCCAGGCCGAAAGGTACTGGTGAATCCGCCGGTATCCGATCACGGGCGCGATCATGACAATATATTGCTTGCGCTGGACGACCCGTGCACCCAAAACGCATGTGAGCCCGAACCCGCCTCGTGCAAGCTTGAAAACAAATACATGGTTGATCCTGCGAAACCCAAGTGGCTCTAGTAGTACTGGAGCTTGGAGTGTTAAAGCGCACCTCCCCGACAAGCTATCGGGCGTCCGTCGAATCAGGGTTGCGCATCATGGGATTGCGGCGCCGGTCATTGCCACGGTCACCTTCGGATGCGCGGGATCGTTACTGTTGATTATCATAGTCTGACTGAGCGGGCCGGTAACTGTCGGCGAGTACCGTACATTGAACCCCTGAAAACTCCCGGGGCCGGTAGTGAACGACTGGTGCAGTAGATCCGTGCCAACGCCCGGTCCTAACGGCGGACTGACCCCAGTAATGGATGTGACTGTCAGCGTGGCATTGCCGTCGTTATTGATCACCAGATAAAATTCCTTCGACTGACCCACTCTGACGCTCCCGAAATCGACTGACGGCGCCACTCGTATGATGGGTGCCGGACCCGCTCCCGTACCCGTCAGCACAATAAACGCAGTCGGTTTGGCAGGATCATTCCCTGCGATGGTTAGCGTGCCGCCGTGATCTGCAGCCTCGAGCGGCGCGTAGTGCACCGTCATGGTCTGCGTCGCGCCGGCGGGAATACTCAACGGCGCGGCTGGCGACACCGTGAATCGCGTCGGCGACCCCGGAGATGGCTTCACTACTTGTTGCGTCAGCGAATTGATCGTCAACGGGCCCGTGCCGCCATTCTTGATCGTGAAGGTTAGATCCTTGCTCTGATTAACGCTGACGGTACCGAAATCGAGGAATGCGGTGACGATCGTCATCGTTGGATTTCCCGCGGCGCCCGTTCCGCTGACGCTCACCGAGAGCGTAGGCTTGGCGGAATCGTTGCTCGAGAACGTCAGCGTTCCGCTCTGTGCGCCCGCCGACGTAGGAGTGAAGCGGATGGTCAACGCGACCGTGACACCGGGCTGAATGACACCCGGTAGCCCGCCGCTTTGTAGTGTGAACCTGCCGTTCGAGCCAGAGATAGACGACACCGTGAGAGCCGTGCCGCCGGTATTTGAAACCTGCAGGATCAGGTCCTTGGTCTGGCCAACGGCGATCGTGCCGAAATCGAGATTTGCGGGCGTAATCGAAATCGCGGGACCCGCCGGAGCGGTTCCTGTTCCGCTCAGAGGCAGGTTGAACGCGGAGCGCACCGGGTCGTTAGTGCCGAATTGAACCACTCCCGTAAGAGGTCCGGCCGTGGTCGGAGCATACCGGACCGTGACAAACTGCTGCGACCCCGCTGCCACACGGAACGGCGCCTTGGGCACGAGGACAGAATACTGCGCGCTGGACGCTAGCGAGTCAATCACCAGATCAACGGTCCCTTTATTGCCCACCGTCAGGGTCAGGTCCTTTGTTTGACCAATACCGACCGATCCGAAAGCCAGGCTCGATGCCGAAGTTGTCATCGACGCGTACCCTCCCGTGCCCGCAAAAACTCCGGTGATATCGGGCCCGGCAAGCGCGCGGTTGTAGAGGACAGCGCCCGAGAGAGTGCCTTTGAATGGTGGCGCACCCATCCTCCAGTTCGATGATAGGACCGTATTCGGTACGGCGGCCAGCACTCCTGAGGCGTCCGGGGCGGGCGCGGACAAGTCGTCTGGCGAATCCACGTAAATAAGCACACGATTTGTCGGCGATCCTTCGTAAACAGCCGTGATCAAGTGACTCTTGCCATCGGCGACGACGGTCGCGGATTTGATCGCAGCGTTTGGCGCCGTTCCGAATGCCACACGTCCATCCGTCGCAAGATAAAGACCGAAATTCGAGCCGGCCGTTGCCGTACCCGATCCATATTGGAAGATGGTGGCGTCACTCGAGGGCGGAGTCGTTGCATTCACGAAGACGGCAAAAGTCCTCGGCGAATTGCCCGCCGGAAAATTTGTGCCTGACGAGTTACCCGCGACATTCCCTGTGACGCCGTCAAAAGTGAGAATGAAACTGCTGTTCTTCGCGGTCTTCACTACGCCGCCCTGCGCTGTGCCGTGGTTGTTCAAACCGGAATAATCCTTGATTATCGGCGCGTCGTTGAGAGGCCAGTCGCCCACAATGCTCGTATCAAATTCCGTGCCGCCCCCTCCGCCCGTAGGACCAAATCCAACCGGCGGCGTCAGAATCAGCGAGAGGTTGTCGCTGATAGCGTCCTGGCCGCCGTTGCCGCCTGTGCCTTCCCCGGTATCTGCGAACACCACGTCCACACGGACGCCGCGCGCCCCCACCGGAACCTTGCCGCTCACCGTCCGCACCTCCATCCCGGTCGTCGTATTGTCTCTCGCCCGATCCGCTCCGAGCACTGGACCGGCCGTCACTGGCAGACCAACTGCTATTCCCGTCCCATCTGTCTTGTTAACGAAGGTAATCGTCATCTTCGCGCTGGCTGAACGCGATCCGTAACCTCCAAACCAGCCTTCGAGCGCAAATGTCGTGTTGCCGCCGTCGACAGCTGCGGCGTCAAGCGGGATGGTGTCCAACTGACTCATCGAAGCGGTAGCGTCAAGCGCAGTAAAGTAATTCAGTCCGCGGTTCGGCGGTCCGGGGGCTGCGACACTGATCCCCGTTGGAGAGTATCCGCAAATCGTTGCTCGGCCTTGCGTGAAGGTCCACTGTGGAATGGCGCCATTGGCGCAGTTGCCGGCGCCCGCCGCCAGTTGCTCGGCGCCGCCATTGCGAATGAGGTTCGACGTTGGTGTTCCGCCGCCGACTCCGGCACCTGTTGCCGTTCCAGTGATGTTCACCGAATACGCAGCGAGCACGCTGTCGTTGCTGCGGAGAACCATCGTCTGCGCGGGCACGACACCAGCGACTGCCGGCGTAAATCGTACGGCAAATGTCTGTGTGCTTCCTGGCTGGACGTCGAATGACTGCGCTGGATTCGCCGTGCCCGGGATCAGCGAATATGGCGCACTCACTCCGGTTACGGATGACACCGTCAGCTTCACCGTCGCATTCGTGTTGCGCACCGTTACCTGCACATCCTTCGACACGCCGGCAGCGATACTCCCGAAATCAATCGGATTCGGGAGCGCCGAAATATTGTTCGACGGCGCGGTTCCGCCGCCACTACCGCCCAGGTCTACCGTGGCGCGAATGCCGAAATTACCCGCCAGCGTCGGATAAGTATCGCTCAACGTAAACGTGATGCCGTCCACGCCAAGATAGGAGCGCTGTTTCGACCCGGACGAAATATCGTCCGCCATCGGATAAATGTTCGGCGGATTATTAGCGAAGAAACCAACGACAAAGTCGCCGGAAGTGATCGTAATCGGCGTTACGGCGTAGCTGTTGTATGCGTCGGTCGCGAGCACCGTGGACGGCAATCGCGTCATCGCGATGTTGTTGAGGTTCACTGAACCGCTCGGGTTCGGTGCGGTCACGACCGTGATCGGAGTTCCCGCCGCGAGCGAGTCAGTCCTATTGAGAAAAGCGATCTGGACGCTGCGCAGCGTCGCCGGGTAGCTGGGGGGCGTCAGGCGGTTGACGAACCAGGCCGACGCCGCTCCGCTCGGGTAGCCCGCGTAAACCTCGAAGGTTCCATCATCCACCACCAGTTGAGTCGCAGTCCCGTTGGTCGCCGAAACTCCGGTACCCGACAGCGACACGGTCACCAAGGGCAGCGCTGGATCGTTCGACCGAATCGTCAGCGTTCCAGTTTGATTGGGCCCGGCGGTCGCAGGCGAGAATCCTACAACGATCTTCGACGCCGCATCCCCAACATTGAACGGGGTCGCCGGCGGACTCACCAGCGTATAGCCCGCGCCCGCGATCGTCAGTGACTGAACGGTCAGCAACCCCAAACCTTTATTCGAAATGAACACCGGCGTGGTTGCCGGCGGGTTCACGTTCAAAGCCACGCTACCGAAATCGATGTTGATCGGCGAGACCAGGATCGCTGGTACCGTAACGCCGGTTCCCGAGAGATTCAGCGCGGATGTAGTCCCGTCGCCGAGATTCAACGTCAACACCCCTGTCTGGGGCCCTTCAACGGTGGGTGCAAAGGTAATCTTGAAGGGCGTTGTCGCGCCTGAATCCAGACTGAACGACACCGGCGAGGCGCTGAACATCGCGTTGGAACTGACTGTCGACGTCACGCTCACGGGCTTGGTTCCAGTGTTCTTCGCCAGCAGTTGAACCACGGAGGTCGAACCGACGGGGACGCCTAGAAAGTTCACGCGTCCACCCGCATCGATATTGTTCAGCGAGAACTGAAGTGTCGACGTCCCCCCGCCGGCGGTTCCTGCCGGAGGCGTCAGTATGAGCGAGAAATTATCCCCTACAGCATCGCGTCCCGCATCGCCGCCACTACCCTCGCCGGTATCCGCGAATTGGACATCCACCCGGACACTCCTGGCACCGGTTGGTACAGTGCCCTTAGCGGAGCGAAGTTCCATTCCGGTCGTCGTATTGTCCTTGGCTCGATCGGCGCCGAGAACGGGACCGATCGTCACCGGCTTACCAATCGGCGATCCTCCATCCGCAGCGCTAAAGAACGTGAGCGTTAGTTGCGGACTCGCTGACCGGCTGCCGTAACCACCAAACCATCCCTCGAGTGCGAATGCCGTGCTACCGCCGTCAATGGCAGACGCCGTCAGCGGAATCGCATTTGTCTGCGTCATCACCACCGTCGCGTCGAGCCCCGTGAAGTAGTTCGCGCCACGAAGCGGCGGACCCGGTGCGATGCTGCTGATGCCGGTAGGTGAGTACGCGCATACCGTCGCTCGCCCTTGCGTGAACGTCCATTGCGGAATCGCAGCAGCGGCGCAGTTGCCGGATCCTGCCGTCACCTCCTCAGCGTCGCCATTCCGGATCAGATTCGCCGTTGCCACACCCGCATCTCCACCGCCCGTCGCTCCGCCGGTGACGCCGGTCCCAATGAGTTTGACCGTCACGGCACCACCGGGATCATTGCTATCGACCACCAGGCTTCCCTCAAAACTGCCGGCGGTCGGCGGAGCAAAGCTGATCTGAATCGGGACCGAAGCATCGCCTAGGTCGAACGGTGCGGACTGGGCACTGGCAAGGCTGAAGCCGGCTCCAGAAATCAAAATCGACCGAACCCGCAGCACTGCGGAGCCCTTGCTATTGATGAACAGCGATTTGATGACCGGACTGACGCCCGTGTTCGTATTGCCGAAATCCACCGTTGTTGAGGAAAGGTCAATTTTGGCGGCTCCAACAGATCCCCGAATCGGAATGTCCGCCGTCGGCTGAACCGGATCACTCGAGGCCATGTGCAGCATCGAAGGGAGCGAGTTCGAGTCGACTCTCCATTGCACCGTCAGAGTTCGCGTCGCCCCTGCCGGCACCGTCAGCGTCTTGGGCATCACGCTCAGCGCCGCTCCGTCAACCGTTGCTCTTGTGATGGAGAGTGGGCCGCTGCCTGTGTTCTTGATCTCGAATGTTCGGGACGCGGTCACTCCGGCTGTTTGAGCGCCGAAGTCAATCGGGCCGGCGCTGACTTGCATCGCCGGTATCTGCACCACTTCCACTCCCCCGACGTCCTTGCTTGTCGTGCTCAGGCCGTCAGTCGCCAACACGCGGAACTTTATGTTCTTTCCGCCTTTGATTTGCGCTGGGTCGAAAGTGTAAGTATTTGTGGTGAGATCGATGCCCGCCGGCAGCCAGCTTTGGCCTCCGTCAGCGGAGTATTGCACCGCATAGGTGAGCGCCAAACCATCGGGACTGCTCGCCGACCATGCGATCGTCTGCAGTCCTCCCGCCCACCGGTCGCCCGCTGCGGGAGAAGTGATCGTGAGCGAAGGCGGCGCCGAACCCGCTTGAATGGAGGCCACCTCGCTCCCACCTGTCATCAGTGCAACGCGCGTCGCCCCATCCGGCAGCGCAACCTTCCATGAGAAATACTCTCGATCAATTGGCGTGAAGGTTTCCGAGTCGACAAAATCAAGTTGGAAGCAGAAATCGGAGAGCGGGCCAGCCGCGCCAGAGAAGCGGAGACAGTGCGAGCCGCCGCTCACCGGCGCATCGGGCTCATCGCCTGACACCAGACTGTAGGCGGGATCGAGCCTCGCTTGGCTTCCATCTTTAGTCACGGAGCCGCTGATGAGAACCTGCGAACTGATGTTCGAGATCGTTGCGCGCGTCGCGGGCCCCTTCGAAGAAATAAACTTTCCCGGTGGTACGAATCGAGTGAGCGCCAGTTTCGTGTAAGTGAATGGCGATACCCAGTCGGGAACGTCCTTGTTCGAACAGTACGACATGAAATCGCCGTAGATTGCGCTCGTAATCTTCAAGTTCTCAAGATCGTAGCCGACCTCTTGAACATCAGCCGTCAGATAGGGCCAGCCTGACCTAGGGTCAGCGTCGCCGCACGAATAACCGGTCCAGGTTGACGGCTTGCCGGTGTGACGACGTCCCAGGTTATGGGCAATTTCATGAGCAATGGAGTTGCCATTATAGTGTTGAGGATTGTTGACGTTCTCGAGTGGCAGCGGTGCCCACGACAAATTCACCTGGACTACCGCCACCACCTTGCCGCCAGAATTTGGCGTCGACGACCCCGCCAACTCCTTGCTGGCGCTGGTAGGTAGAAAACCAACAAGCTGATCGAAGAACTTCGCCTCCGAGAGTGCGAGTAGCTTCTTCAGTTTGCTCGTGAAAGCCGTGTTATTCGCTATCGTGATCATCTCTTGCACAACCGGCTGTTTCGGAATGTCCGCTTGCTCGAAATGCACTTGCTCCGGATCGATCGGGTACCACTTTTTCAGCAGGTAGTCGTAGCTGGGGATAGACGACTCCTCGACGCAATCCTGGTCGGTCTTGAAGCAGAGGGGAATCCAACCGATTCGAAACGACTCCCGGCCGTCCTGCATCGCGCTCCCGAAAGAGACCGTTTCGCTGCCTTGGAATAGCAGTGGATCAGTGCGTGTTCCACACGGCGGCGCTACTCCCTCGGCCGTCAACTGGAGATCCCCGCTCGAAAGCCAGTCCAGCGGAAGGAAGAATTCCTGCGAATTATCCGCTACCTCCCTCTGCGAGACATTCGGGACGGTTATCGGTGGGCTGAACGAGAACAGGGGCGAGCCCGTAAGTTCTTTCCCACTTCGAAAGCCTCGGAGTTTGGCTGTTACACTTTTCACCGGAATCTGCGGCGGATTGGCGAGTTGAAAGAAAACCCGGGCAATCCCCGGCTTGTTCGCTATGAGCGGAATGCTGTTCTTGACATCTTGGATGGTTTGGACCACCTCGATGTGATCCACTCCTACCACCGCGCAGGTCTGCACCGGCACTGTCAGTCCGCCGAAGTACACCCGCAGATTCAGGAACAAATAGATGTTCTTGAACGACGGCGGGTACAAATCCTCGAGAATCACCGAAACGTTCAAGTAAGGACGGTCGCCGGTCGGCGCGGTTTCGACAGGCATGGAATCCACCGTGCAATTCACCGGACTAGCGGAGTTTGCCGAACACACATCGAACTGAGTGTCCTGGAAATCCGGCAGCCGCCGCGTTACCTTCGCAAGCGGTTGCTCAAGGCCCGTGCCGCCCTGAGTCAACAGGATCGTGAAGGGAGCTTTGGTATCGAAGTAGAAGAATGGATCCGTGTTGTCCAGCTTCGTGACCACCTGACCAGGCCCCGATGGCGTGGTGATCGAGAAACTCCCGGTGGCCGTCTTTTCCAGGTTGTCGCCGTACGCCCAGGTGAAGCTGAATGTCCCGTTCGCGGCGGGAATCTGCGTCAGCTTGACACTCTTATAGACGCTGCCCGCGTTCCCATTAAGATAGGCTCCAGACGAAACCACTTGGATCGTAGGAGTCGTGAGCGTTACCTTTGTCTGCCCGAATGACAGGACCGGTAGTACGGCCATTACCAGGGATAAATATCTCAGCATCGTCGCGCCTCCAGCCTTTGCACGGACCTACAGGCCAGTAATGGCGAAATACCAAAAACATTTCAAAACTGCCTGGGAGCGCGGTCAGATTGGGATTTGAGCAAACATAAGCCAAGTGCGTGCGGAAGTCAATGGGCTAGATTACGCGAACGTTCCGGACGCCTTGCGAAAATCCAGCCGGGCAAAGTTCGCCCTTTGATATAATCGCGAGCGCCGGGAGTTCACCGCTGTGTCCAATCAAACTACTCGAAGATTTTTCATCGGTGCTGCCACTGCAGCATCATCCATGCGCGTCTGGGGCGCAAACGACAAGATTAACGTCGCGATCGTCGGTCTTGGAGGGCGTGGGTCCAACCACCTGTCTATTTACTCCAAGCTCGCCGAGGCGCGCGTCGTCGGCCTTTGTGATGTGAATCAGGCCGCGCGTGAAAAGGCGCAGGCGACGCTGCTCAGAAATACCAGCGAGAAGGCCAAGGAATACGAGGACATGCGCGAAGCCTTCGCCGACTCAAACGTCGAGGCCGTCTCCATCGCCACGCCCAATCACTGGCATGCCCTGGCCGCTATCTGGGCCATGAAGGCGGGCAAGGACGTGTACGGCGAAAAGCCTGCCTGCTACAACATCTACGAAGGGCAGAAGATGATTCAGGTTGCCCACGAAACCAAGCGCATGATGCAGGTGGGTTCCCAGCACCGCAGCGCGCCGTTCAAGATGAAAGCCATGAAGGCCATCCAGGGCGGCCTCATCGGCAACGTCTATATGTCCAAGGGACTCTGCTACAAGCGCCGCGTTTCCATCGGACACAAGCCCGACAGCCCCACGCCGCCCGGCGTTAATTGGGACATGTTCCTTGGTCCCGCTCCCATGCGTGCGTTCAATGAACTTCGCTTTAAATACAACTGGCACTGGTTCTGGGACACCGGCAACGGCGACATCGGCAACCAGGGAGTGCATGAACTCGGCTTGGCGCGCTGGGCTATGGGCGACCCCGCTTGGCCTAAGAGCGCTTTCGCCTACGGTGGAAAGTACGCCTACGTCGACGATCAGGAAACACCCAACACGCTTACCGCGAGCTATGATTTCGGCGGCCGCGAGCTCGTCTTTGAAGTGCGCGGATTGCTCACCGGTAGCGAAGGTGCGCCTCCCCCAGTGCGTGCTCCGCGGCCTCCTGACGGTGCCGCTGCGCCGTCACCCACCTCCACCGCCCCTGTCAACGGCCAGCCTCTCCGCGTCATGACCGGCAATATGATCTACGGCACGGAGGGTTGGGCGGCGATGAGCGACAACGGCTTCCAGGCGTTCAAGGGCGAAAGTAGCGAACTCATCATGGAAGAGCGCCCAACACGGGGCCCCGGCGGCGAAGATCCCACCAGCTTGCACATGCAAAATTTCCTCGCTGTGTGCCACTCCCGCAGGCGAGAAGATCTCCACGACGAACTGGGTAACGCCGTGCTCAGCGCCTCCATGTGCCACCTGGCAAACATCAGCTACCGCGTCGGACGCAAACTCACGCTCACCGACGGTCCCAAATTCGGCGGCGACACAGAAGCCAACCGCCTGCTCACCCGCGACTACCGCAAACCTTACGTTGTCTAGCTCGGAAAGGGGACCTGAGACGGTCCCCCGTTGAGCCACTCCGAAAACGCGCGATAATGGAGAGATGACGTCGTCCCTGTTGGCGCTAGCTGCGGCCGCTGCCCTTGCGCAGACCGCGCATCAGCACCATCCGCCGCAGGACGCCCAGGAGTACGCGCGTGTTCTCGAGGATCCAGCTCGCGACGCGTGGCAAAAGCCACATGACGTCGTCATGGCTCTCAACCTGAAATCCACCGACGCCGTAGCCGACATCGGCGCAGGTACAGGATACTTCTCCCGACGCTTTGCGCGCCACGCAGCCAGAGTCTATGCCGTCGACATTGACGAGAAGCTGTTAAAGATCGCCGCCGAAAAAGCACCAGCGAATCTGCTAACGGTACTCGCCACTCCCGACGATCCTAAACTTCCGCCGCAATCCGTCGACGTGATCTTCTTCTGCGACGTCCTCCATCACATCGAGAATCGCCCCGCCTACTACCAGAAGCTCAAGGCCGCTCTCAAACCCGGCGGGCGCATCGTCAACGTCGACTTCTACAAGCGTGAACTTCCCCTCGGTCCCCCAGTCGCCATGAAGCTTGATGAAAAGCTTGTTCAGCAGGAGTTCGAACAGGCTGGCTTCAAACTCACATCGACTCTGACGACTCTTCCGTATCAGTATTTCCAGGTGTTCTCGCGCTAGGCCGCAGCCGGCACCACGAATCAAATACCGGCGGATTCTCGAGCCACACCAGCATCCATTCCACCATCTCGGCCTTTTCCGGCTTCCGTCGCGACGCCAGCCGCGCATGATCCTTCGCCGTGATCACCAGCCTGCGGATAGCACGCGCCACGCCCGCATCGGCACCCTCATACTCATCCTGTAGCGCAATCAGCGTCCGCCCCAGATTCTCAAAGCTGTCCTGCCGCACTCCCTCCACCATCGGCGACAGCCGCACGCCCGTCTCCCGCAGCAGCTTTCTCAACGGCCTCTCGCCGATCCCCAACTCGGCGCTCATCTCGGCGAACTCCCTCTCGCCGATCCACTCCGGCATGTGCGTGCCAATCCACTTAAGCACTCTATCGATCTGCTTTGAGGCCACGCCTGTATAGCTCCACATTGCGCTTGTGATCCGCATTGTTGGCGGCAAAATTATGCGACCCTGCGCCTCCCGGCTTCGCGACAAAATACAGGTACTCTGTCTCGGCCGGCTGTAATGCAGCCTTCAACGATGCCACCCCTGGATTCGCAATCGGCCCAGGCGGCAGTCCGGCGTGCTGATAGGTGTTGTACTCGTTTGGACTGTCCAGGTCCGACCGGTGAATCGCCCCCCGATAACGGCCCTCCAGCAGTGCCGCGTAAATCGTGGTGGGATCGCAATCGAGTTTCATGCCTAGCCGTAGCCGGTTCATGAATACCGACGCCACAATCGGCCGCTCTCCACTCGCGCCTGTCTCCTTCTCCACCAGCGACGCCAGCGTTACGGCAGCATGGACCTTCGACTTGCCGCCGCCAATCAACTTCCATTCCTTGCGGAATTGCTCCGTCATCAGCCGCGTCAACTGCAGCGCCGTCGTCTTCCGCGTGATCCTGTACGTCGATGGAAAAAGGTACCCCTCCTGCGTCGCCGCCATCGGATCCAAATCGTGGATGTCCTTAGCGTTTCCTGCCGCCTTCAGAAAATCCTCGCGCTTGATCAACCCCGTACCCTCGACAATCCCCGCGATATCGAACTGGTTGCTGCCCTCCGGCACCGCGACCTCATAATAGAAAACATCGCCGCGCAGGATTCGCCCGAAGACGTCGTACGCTGAAGCCGCCCTGTCGAAGCGGTACTCGCCTGCCTGCAGCTTCGACGACATCCGCACCACCCGCACCAGCAGAAACTGCCAGCCGTACCTCACAACCCCGGACGACTCCAATTGCGACGCCATCGCTCGCGTCGACGTGCCTTTTTCAAAATCCAGGAAGACCTGGTTCTGAAATCCCCGGTACGGCACAAATAGCGACCCCATCACCACCGCTGCGCCCAGCAGCCCCAAAATGAACAGCACGATAACTATTCGTCGCAATCGAACTCCTGATGCTCTCGGGGTAGGGAATCCAGATAGCTCTCGAGCAGGATCACTGCCGCCAGCTGATCCACTGCGCTCTTCCGTTTCTCGATCGAAATACCGCTCTCCTTTAAAACTCTCTCCGCCTGCGTCGACGTCCAACGCTCATCCCAATACTCCACCGGAATGCCGGTACGATGGACCAATCGCCCGGCGAACTCACGCGTGTAAACCGCTTGCCGGCTGTCGCGACCGCTCATGTGCATCGGATTCCCCATCAGCAGCAGCCGCACTTCATATTCCTCGGCAATGCGTGCGAGTTCATCCAAATCGTCGCGAATCCGAATGCGCTGATAAGTGGTCAGGCCCTGCGCGGTGATGCCCAGCGGATCGCTCACCGCCAGCCCGATCCGCTTCTTCCCCAGATCAAGTGCGAGAATGCGTCCTGCCACTATGGAACCCGCTCCGCATGCTGCTTCTTGTGGACATGCTTGTAGAACCCCAGGTCAGTCCCGGTCAACAGCTTGGTCGCGAAAATGATCTGCCCGGTATGACCCGAGAAATGTTCCACCACGTGATAGATCGCTTCCAGTACCGTAACTTCGTAGCCCTGTACGCGAGTCTTCTCCATCAGCCTTGCGTCAGAAACGCCGCGTATAATCGCCGCTCCCTCGTCGACTGTCGACTTCAGCCGCTCCTTCAGACCCGCTCCGTCGCCACCCTTCGCCGCAAACTCGCAGTCCCGCTCACGCACATCCGGCAGCGCGCCCACTCCCATGCCAATCCACTGCCGCACGTTGCCGGACAGGTGCAGCACTAAGTTGCCTACTGCATTTTCGTTATCGCTGCCGCGAATCCAGATCTGCTCAGCACTGAGCTGGTCCAGACACGTCGCAATCCGCGAAGCCATCTGCTCGAGCTTGCTGGCCGAGTACTCCAGGAACACCGGGTGTGCACTCATATACTGAATATTGTGATCTATCTTTGGATCGCGCTTGGTAGCGCGCTGGGCGGAGTCGGCCGTTACGCGTTCGGAGGATGGGTGCAGCGCCTCGCCGGACCCGGCTTCCCGTGGGGCACCGTCCTGGTCAACATCGTCGGCTGCTCGTTCATCGGCTGGTTTGCGACCATCACCGGTCCCGACTCCCGCTTCATCGTGAACACCCGCACCCGCCAGTTTGTGATGATCGGTATCTGCGGCGGTTTCACCACGTTCTCTTCCTTTAGTCTCGAAACGCTGAATCTGGTGCGTGACGGACAACCCGCCCGCGCCGCCGCCAATGTGTTCTTCTCCATCGCGCTCTGTTTGGCCGGGGTCTGGCTTGGCCACATCGCCGCCGCTGCAATGAATAGGTAGGGTAATCATGAAGGTTCCGCGAGAATCAGTGCTGCTTCGGGTCTTCGTCGGTGAGGACGATCGCTTTGAGGGCAAGCCCATTTACGAGGCCATCGTCCTGAAAGCTCGCGAGCTGCATCTCGCCGGAGCGACAGTTCTTCGAGGCCCCATGGGCTTCGGACACTCGAGTCGGCTCCATACCGGCAAGATTCTCCGCCTGTCGGAAGATCTTCCCTTTGTCGTTGAGATCGTCGACAGCGAGGAGCGCATCAATGCGTTTCTCCCGGAACTCGAGCGGATCATGGGCAGCGGTCTGGTCACGATGGAAAAGGTGACGGTAGTCCAGTACGGGCCCGATCCGGTTACCTGAAATCAGGAGGCGCGAAGAACGACGCCGGCTCAATCGACGTCACCTTCCACTTCTTCCCTTCGCGGACCGCCGTCAGCGTCACCTCTGCCCGGCGCTGCTCCGCACGTACTTCCTCGCCGCGCCGCTTCATGCTCAGTGTCCACTCCACCACGAGCGTGCGCTTCGAGTCGTCCCCGGCATCTTGCCCAGGAACGACGGTGGATGCGACGTTGGCTTGAGCCAGCAGTGCCCTGACGTCTTTGAGGATCGCCTCCCGGCCCGGCATCTCCTTAGAGAGCGAATTGGCGAAGTCCGCAGCGTTGTCTTCCGCCAGCGCCGATGCCATCGTCGCCACCAGGTTGTAGACGTCGGTGCTCGCGTCAGCCAGCGCCAACCCCGCAAACAGCAGCCCGGCGACAATCGGGCCGCGCATCACGTCCGGTAACTCCCGTTAATCCGGATGTATTCTTCCGTGAAATCGCAGGTCCAGAATCGCGACTGCCCTTGTCCGCGGCCGCGCAATACAAAACGGATCGAGCATTCCTTGTTGCCCAGCAGACGCGTCATTTCCTTCTCGGAAAAATCCGCTGCCACGCCGCCGTCACACACCAGGACATTCTGCAGATAGATCGCTACCTTCGACGGTTCAAACGCGACTCCCGCATTTCCCGCCGCCGAAATAATCCGGCCCCAATTCGGATCAGCACCGCCCACAGCCGTCTTCACCAGCGGTGAATTCGCGATTGCCCTCGCCATGCGCGCCGCAGACTCGTCATCTGCCGCGCCCGTCACGTCAATCGTCACCAGCTTGCGTGCACCTTCGCCGTCGCGCACAATTGCCTGCGAGAGCTCTTCCAGAACCTCGCACAGCGCTACCTGAAAAACTTCGCGCTCATCGACTTTCAACGCCACACCCGACTCGCCATTGGCCAGCAGCGCCAGCGTGTCGTTGGTCGAGGTATCGCCGTCAACGCTAATCCGGTTGAACGTCGTATGGACCGCCGCCGTCAGCATCGTCCGCAGCCGCGCCGGAGGAATCTCTGCGTCAGTCATCACAAACCCGAGCGTCGTCGCCATGTTCGGCATAATCATGCCCGAACCTTTCGTCATGCCCGCAATGCAAACCGACGTGCCCCGCACGGTGATTTCCCGCCATGCAGTCTTCGGCACCTTATCGGTGGTCATGATCGCCTTCGCCACGTCGTCAAAACGGTCCGCGTCCAGCTTCCGCACCAGGCCGGGCAGCGCCTTCGTGATGAGTTTCGGATTCAACTCGACGCCGATCACGCCCGTCGACGCCGGCATCACCATGTCAGACCGGCAGCCAACCGCTCGCGCCGCGGCGCGCGTCGTCGTCGACGCCACGTCGTCGCCGGTCACGGTGGCGCAATTCGCATTGCCAGCGTTTATTAGTACCGCGCGCACCTTGCCGCCCGATAATTTTAGATTCTTCTTGGCCAGCCGGACGCACGACGCCTGTACGCGATTTTGCGTAAAAACAGCCGCGGCCGCCGCTGGACGGTCTGAGACAATCAACGCTAGGTCATCCTTCTTTACCTTCCGGATGCCTGCATAGACCGCTGCGTAACGGTACCCGAGCGGGAGTTTCAAGCGGGCTGTTCTCCCAATGTCTCAGGCTCTGAAATCGGATTGCCGTTCAGGAAAGACTGCGCGTCCATCCGCTTCCGACCCTCGAGTTGCACTTCTAGAAGTTCAATCGAAGTTCCCACTCCGCAGCCGACAAACAACTGCTTGCCGCGCTTCTCGAGAATCCCGGGATAGCCGCCTTCGTCGCTCTCTTTCGCCTTCCACACGTGAAAACCCCAACCCCGGAATGTCGAATACGTGCCCGGCCATGGCACAAAACCGCGCATGCGGTTCAGGATGTACGGCGCCGGACGCGTCCACTCGATCAGGCCATCCTCTTTTTTGAGAATCGGCGCCAGCGTCGCCTGCTTGTCGTCCTGCTTCTCCGGCGTGATCGTTCCAGCCTCCAACCCGCTCAGCGTCTGCACCAGCAAGTCAGCCCCCGCGACAGCCAGGCGCTCGCCCAGGGTCACGGCAGTCTCTTCTTCGCCGATCGAAGTCTCCCACTTCATCAGCATGTCGCCGGTGTCGAGTCCTGCGTTGATCCGCATCGTCGTCACGCCGGTCACCTCGTCGCCATTGGCGATCGCCCACTGAATCGGTGCGGCACCGCGATACTTCGGCAGTAGCGACGCGTGTACGTTGATAATCCCCAAACGTGGAATGTCGATGATCGACTGCGGGATGATTTGCCCGTACCCCACCACCACAATCGCGTCTGGTGCCAGCGCCTTCAATTGCTCCGCCACCTCCGGCTGCTTCACCTTTTCAGGTTGCTCAACCCGCAAGCCGTGGCGTACGGCGGCTTCCTTCACAGGCAGTGATGCCACCTGCTGCCCCCGGCCCCTCGGCCGGTCCGGTTGTGTGTAGACCGCGCCGACTGTGTGTCCGGCTGCAACGATACGATCGAGGGTCGGCACCGCGAATGCGGGCGTTCCCATGAAGACCAGGTTCAACTCAGCTCCATTCTCCAGCTTTTTGCAGCTTGCGCACTTTGCGCCGTATCAGGTCCCGCTTCAGCGGACTGACATGCGTAATATACAGATTTCCGTTTAGATGATCGGTCTCGTGCAAAAACGCCCGCGCCAGCAGGCCATCGCCAGTCATCTCGAAACTCTCGCCTTTGCCATTGAACGCCCGAACCGTCACCCGGTTTGATCGGGTAACCTGCTCGCGGAATCCAGGGATGCTCAAACAGCCTTCCTCACTCGTCTGCGCGCCTTCTTTGCCGACGATCTCCGGATTGATCAAAACGATCTTCTGCGTCTCGTCTTCACCCACCGAAGTGTCAATCACCGCAATTCGCTTGGAAATGCCGATCTGCGGCGCCGCCAAGCCCACTCCCTTTGCGGCATACATCGATTCAAACATGTCTTCTAGCAGCTTATTCAATTCGGGCGTATCGAATTCCGTCACCGTCGCGGCTTTGGTTTCGAGCACCGGGTCGCCATATTTCACGATCGGGTAAACCATCAGTAATTCTTCACCTGTTCGAGATAGCCTTCGTAGTTTCTGCGCGTCTCGCCCAGCGAATCGCCCCCGAATTTCTCCAGGAACGCCTGCGCCAGAACAATTGCCACCATCGCCTCGCCAATAACACCGGCCGCCGGCACCACACATACATCACTGCGCTCGTAAGCCGCCAGTGCAGACTCCCGAGTCTTCAAATCCACACTCTCAAGCGGCCGCCGCAGCGTCGAGATCGGCTTCAGAAATCCCCGAACCAGAATATCCTGCCCGTTCGTGATCCCGCCTTCCAACCCGCCCGCCCGGTTCGCCCCGCGTGTGAACTTCCGCTCACCGCGGTCATACTGAATCGTGTCCTGTACTGCCGACCCAAATGACGCCGCGCCTTCTTCGGCGAATCCGATTTCAACGCCCTTCACTGCCTGCATCGAAACAATCGCCTGCGCCAGCCGTCCGTCCAGCCTCGTGTCCCACGCTATGTGCGACCCGAGCCCGATCGGCAGGCCGTGCGCCACTACCTCAAAAATACCGCCCACCGTGTCGCCCGTGCGATAAGTGTGATCCACCACTTCCTTCATCCGCGCTTCGGTTTCGGCATCCACACACCCGAGTAAAACTTCGTCCTTCTCGCTCAAGGCGACCAGTTCTTCCCATTGCGCCGGACGCTCCAAAGCGATGCTGCCCACGCGGATCACGTGACTCAGCACTGTGATGCCAAATTCTCCCAACAGCGACTTCGCAAATGCACCCACCGCCACTCGCGCCGTCGTCTCCCGCGCGCTCGCACGCTCCAATACATAACGTGCATCGTCGAAATTGTACTTGATCACACCCGCCAGATCAGCGTGGCCCGGTCGGGGTCGCGTCAATGGCTTGGCTCGTCCGCCCGCGCCTTCCACCGGCAGTATGTCCGTCCAATTCTTCCAGTCCTTGTTTCGAATGATGATCGCGATCGGCGCGCCAATCGTCTGCGAGTGTCGGACCCCTGCCACCACCTCGGCTTGATCGGTCTCGATCTTCATCCGGCCGCCGCGCCCGTAGCCCTGCTGGCGCCGCCATAACTCGCGGTTAACCTTGTCCAGCGATATCGGAATGCCGGCTGGCAGTCCAGTGAGGGTTGCGACGAGACACTCTCCGTGGCTCTCGCCGGCCGTTTCGAACCTCAGCATTACTTCACCTGCCGGTCCGCCATCTCCGTTTCAAGACTCACCGGCGGGTTATAGAACAGAATCCGGCCGCAGGTTTCGCACGTAAGCGTCTGCGTCCCGGCACGAAGATTCTGGAAATGCTGCGGCCTTAGGCCCATGTTGCACGCAGTACAGCGCCCGTCTTGCACCTCGGCGATGCCGGTGCCGTTCTTCCACTTCTTGCGCGCGCGCTCGTACATCCGAAGTAACTCGGGCGTCACCTGCGACGCTATGCGGCTCCGCTCACTCTGGATCTCCGACAGCGCCTTCTTGTCTGCCGCTGTCTGCCCAATCGCGTGTGCCTTCTCGCCGTCCACCTGAGCCTTCTCCGCCTTCAGCGCCACTTCCGCTTTCTTGACGTTCGCCTCCAAAGGTTCCGACTCGCCCATCAGATCGAGAATCCGATCCTCAGACTTGCGAACCTCGCCTTCAAAATGCGCGATTTCGCTCTGGAACGCCTTGTACTGCTCGTTGGTCTTCGACTGTAGCGTCTGCTCGCGTAGCTTGCCAATCTTCTGCTGCAACGCCTGATTTTCGTTGTCGAGATTCTTCCGGTCGCGCTGGTTCGCGATAAGGGCCGCCCGATCGGCTTCAAGCCGCCTGTTATGCGAATCCAGAGCCTTCTCGATCACGGCAATATGCTTTGGCAGCGCCGCGACCTCGTTTTCCAGCTTTGAAATTCGATGGTCGAGACCCTGCAGTTTGATGACCAGATTGAGATCTGGGTGCATGAGATATGCTTGATTCTATCACGCGATGAACCGAAATCCCCTCCTGGTATCTGAATTCAAAATCCCTTTCGACAAGGTGCTGGCTGAACACGTTGAACCAGCCATCGACAAGCTCATTGAACAATCCCAGCAACGCATCGACGCCCTGATCGCCCACCCCGCACCTCGGACTTACCACAATACCCTCGACGTCTACGATAATTTCAGCGAACCGCTCGAGTACGCCATGAATGTCGTGCGCCATTTGGAGCATGTCGCGACAACTCCCGACTTTCGCGCCGCCTACAATGCCATTCAGCCCAAAACCGCTGCATTCTTCTCCAGCCTTCCCCTGAACGAGGGGCTCTATAACGCGATTAAGGCCTTCGCCGTCACTGATGAAGCCCACACCCTGACCGGCGTCCGCACCCGCTTTCTCAAAAAAACCCTCGACAGCTTCAAACGTCATGGCGCCGAACTCGACCCCGCCGGCAAAGCAAAACTTCAGCAAATCGACGTCGAACTCGCTCAAGTAACCACTAAATTCTCCGAGAACGTCCTCGACGCAACCAATGCATTCGAACTGATCATCACCGATCCCGCCCAACTCGCCGGCCTGCCCGAAAGCGCCGTCGCCATGGCTCGCGAAAGCGCTCAAGCCAAAGGCAAGGACGGTTGGCGGTTCACCCTCCAGGGCCCAAGCTACCTCGCCGTCATGACCTACCTCGACGACGCGGATATTCGACGCCAGATCTATATCGCCTTCACCACGCGCGCCCACGGTGGCGAGCGGGACAATGCCCCTAACGTTCAGCGCATTCTCGAACTTCGAAAAGCCAAGGCAAATCTGCTTGGCTACCGCGACTTCGCCGACCTCGTCCTTGAAGACCGTATGGCCCACGACGGTGCCCGCGCCCAAACCTTCGTCGACGAACTGCGCAAGAAGACCGCCTCCCGGTTCGCTAAGGAAAATCAGGATCTCGTTCAGTTCAGCGGTAAGGACAAGCTTGAGCCTTGGGATGTCGGCTACTATGCCGAGAAACAGCGTAAAGCGCTCTACGACTTCGATGAAGAAGTCCTCCGTCCCTACTTTCCGCTCGACCGCGTCGTCCAGGGAATGTTCGAAATCTTCGGCCGCGTCCTCGATATTCGCGTGGTCGAAGAACAGGCCGTGCCCGTGTGGGACCCGCAAGTTCGCTACTACGCCATCCTCGATCGCGATGGCAAAAAGATCGGGGCGTTCTATACCGATTGGTATCCCCGCGAAAACAAGCGTCAAGGCGCCTGGATGGACGTTCTCATTACCGGTTCGCCTGCTACCCATCCAGATTCGCCCCATCTCGGACTCATTTGCGGCAACCTCACCCCGCCCATCGGCGGCAAGCCCGCCCTGCTCACCCACCGCGACGTCGAGACCATCTTCCACGAATTTGGGCACCTCCTCCACCATTGCCTGAGCCGCGTCGATGTCCGCAGTCTTTCCGGCACCAACGTCGCCTGGGACTTCGTGGAATTGCCGTCGCAGATCATGGAAAACTGGTGCTCCGAGCGCGAGTCGCTCGACCTTTTTGCCCGCCACTACGAGACCGGCGAACCGCTTCCAGCCGAATTGTTCGAGAAACTACATCGCGCCAAAACATTCCGGGGTGCGAATTACCAGATGCGGCAGTTGAGCTTCGCCTCTGTCGACCTTGCTGTCCACCGCGATTACTCGCCCGATAAGGACGGCGGCGTCATCGATTACACCCGACGCATTCTCCAGTCGTTCTCAGCCACCGATCTACCGGCAAATCACGCCATGGTGGCTTCGTTCTCCCATCTGTTCTCGAGCCCTGTCGGCTACGGCGCAGGCTATTACTCATATAAGTGGTCGGAAGTGCTCGATGCCGACGCCTTTACACGGTTCAAAAAGGAAGGCATCTTCAACCCCGCCACCGGCGCCGAATACCGTGACCGGATTCTCGCCAGCGGTGACAGCGAGGATCCCGCCGAACTCTACCGCTCCTTCATGGGACGCGACCCCGACCCACAAGCACTGCTCGAACGGTTTGGTCTCGTTGCTTGATTCCGAAAATCACTCGCCGCGAAGCTGTCGCGCTTGCTGCGGCGCCGCTCGCCTCCGCTGAAAGCATCGACCGGCGCACACTCACCCGCCGGCACAATCCCGTCAACCGTTCTCTCGATCCCTTTTCCCCGCTCTCGGTCGGCAACGGCGAATTCTGCTTCACCGCCGACCTCACCGGACTGCAAACTTTTCCGGCTGCGTATGAGAAAGCGATCCCGCTCTGCACCATGTCGCAGTGGGGCTGGCATAGCCATCCCAATCGCCCTTCAGGTGAACTCCGTCTCACCGCCTACAGCACCAACGGCCGCGAGGTCGCCTACCCCACTGCCCCCGGCAACCAGAAAACCCTGTTTGACTGGCTCCGCGAAAATCCCCATCGCCTTCACCTCGGGCGCATCGGACTCGTCACCGATGCCCAACCTCATGAACTCACCGCCGCCGAACAGACCCTCGACCTCTACTCCGGCATCCTTACCAGCCGTTTCCGCCTGCGCGATCAGGCCTACACCGTCCGTACTGCCTGCCATCCGTCGCACGACTCTCTCGCTATCTCGATTGAAGGACCCTCTCCCGGCATCGTCATCGAGTTCCCCTACGGTTCGCCCGACATCACCGGCGCTGACTGGCGATCGCCGCGCGCCCACAAAAGCAACCTCGCCGCGAATTCATCCTCAATCCTGCGCGAACTCGACGACACTCGCTATCAAGTCGAAGTTGTTAGCGCCCAGGTTGCTCCTCTTCGCCAGGACGCCCCTCATCGCTTCATCGTCCACAGCACAGGTAACGCCCTCAATCTCTCAGTCCACTTCTCAGCCACAACCCACTCCGGCGCTCCCGACTCCGCCGAAATCTTCGCCGCTTCGGAAAAGCATTGGGCACAATTCTGGACCAGAGGCGGCGCCATCGACCTCTCCGCCAGCACCGACCAACGCGCCCCTGAACTCGAACGCCGCATAATTCTGTCGCAATACCTCACCGCCATCCAATGCTCCGGTTCAACTCCCCCACAGGAAACCGGTCTCACCTGCAATAGCTGGTACGGCAAATTTCACCTGGAGATGCACTGGTGGCATGCGGCTCACTTTCCGCTCTGGGGCCGCAGCGAAATGCTGTCACGCAGCCTCGACTGGTATCGCAAGATCGTCCCGCAAGCCGCCGAGACTGCCCGGCGCCAAGGCTATGCCGGTGTCCGCTGGCCCAAGATGGTGGGTCCCGAAGGGCGCGATAGCCCGTCACCAATCGGTCCGCTGCTCATCTGGCAGCAGCCTCACTTCATCTATCTTGCCGAACTCGCCGGACGGTACGACCTCGCTGACCTCGTTTTCAAAACTGCCGGCTTCATGGCGTCCTATGCAATCGAAAGGGACGGCATGTTCCACCTCGGACCGCCAGTCATCCCGGCCCAGGAAAATCATCCCCCTCGAGAAACTTGGGATCCGGCGTTCGAACTTGAATACTGGCGCTGGGGACTTGCTACTGCCCAAAGGTGGCGTCAGCGTGCTGGACTCCCACCTGAGCCGCTTTGGGACCGTGTGCGGCAAAACCTCGCACCCCTTGCCGTCAAGGACGGCGTCTATCTCGCCCATGCCAACTGCCCCCAGACCTACACCGAACGCAATCGCGACCATCCGTCCATGCTCATGGCCCTGGGCTTCCTGCCCGGCGAAACCGTCGACAAGGAAACGATGCGCTCGACTCTCAAAAAGGTCATGCGCGATTGGAGATGGCCCGACACCTGGGGTTGGGACTACCCGATGGTCGCGATGACCGCCACTCGCCTCGGCGAACCTCGCATCGCCCTCGACGCGCTGCTCCTGGATACACCGAAGAATCGCTATCTGCCCAACGGCCACAACTATCAGCGTCCCGGCCTCCACTGCTATCTCCCCGGCAACGGCGGACTCCTAGCCGCCACCGCAATGATGGCCGTCCGCGCTCAGGGATTCCCGCCCGGTTTCCGTGTCCGTCATCAGGGACTTCGCCGCCTGCCATAGCCAGGTTCACAAACGCCCCCCGTGGGACGGCGCTAGAATGATGAGCGCTCTAGCAACAGTTTCACGGGAGATTGTGAATGCACCTTTTTAAGCTCTGTCTCATGGCAGCCGTCTGCGCCCCCTTCGCGCTTGCCCAACTAACCATGGATCAGAAGATTACTGATTTTCAATACCTATCCGGGCTCTACGCCAAACGCTACGGCCCCTACGAATGGAAACGCGACCAGGTCGGCTTCGATCTGCTCAATCTGTCCCCCTGGCTCGACCGCGTTCGCAAAACTAAATCCGATCTCGACTTCTACGACCTCGCTACCGAATATGTCTCCAGCCTCAACGACGCGCACGATGGCTACCTCATCCCGTCCAACTTTACCGCTCGACTGAATTTCGGCGTCGACCTCTACGACGGAAAGATTCTAGTCGAGGCCATCGGCCGCACGCGCCTTCCCGCCGGAGAGTTCCCGTTCCTCATCGGCTATGAACTGGTCTCTATCGACGGCCAGGACGCCCAGAAACTCGCCGACGGTCTCATGCGCTACGAGATCGCTGCCAACAATCGCTCCACCCGGCGCTTTGCCGTCAACCTTCTCACCGTGCGTCCTCAACAGCTAATCGCCAGCGCACCGTCCGTCCCCGAAATCTCAACCGTCGTTTTCAAGCGCCCTGACGGCAAGCTCGAGAGCTATCGAATCCCCTGGACTCGCACCGGCCTGCCTCTCACCAACATCGGCCAGTTCACCACGCCCAAAAGCGTCGTGGGCAAACATGACGAAACCAGCGATGGCGACGTGCCGGCCCCCGCTTATCCCGACGTCCTCCGCCGTCTCCTCAACTGCCGCCTGCCCGACCACGGGATCATCGGGTTCGGCAGCCAGACTCCGGTCTTCCTCGGTTCTTTGCTCTCGCCCACATTCGTCATTCGACAAGGCCGCTCCAGCGCCGACCCCTTCTTCTCCGGCACCTTCAACGCCGCCGGCTACAAGGTCGGCTACATTCGAATACCGACGTTTGCTCCCGCCAACACCACCGCGGCGATAAATATCTTCGCCACTGAAATCGTCTTTATGCAAGCCAATACCGACGGCCTTGTGATCGACGTCATGCGTAACGGCGGCGGAGATGGCGCATACACAAATGTGCTGCTGTCTCTGCTCATGCCCACCACCTGGCGTGCTATCCCGTTTGCCGTCCGGTCAACTTCCGATTGGGTTGTTTCTTGCTCGAGTTCTCTTGAATCCACCAAGGCCGCCGGAGATACGGAAACTGCCGCCCTACTTAAGCCGGTCTGCGATGAGCTCATCGCGGCCAATAAAGAAGGACGGTTGCTGACCAAGCCTCTTCCACTCGACGACGTGACGATTGATCGCGAGCCCCTCCTCGACTCCAAAGGGAACTTCTTTGGTTACAGCAAGCCACTCATGGTCCTGGCCGACGAACTAAGCGCGTCCGCCGCTGAAATATTCGCCGCCACCATCCAGGACAATGCCCGCGGACCCATCTTCGGCTGGCGCACCATGGGCGCCGGCGGAAACGTCGAATCCTGGGAGGCTGGCAGCTACTCGCAAGCCACCACCTCCGTCACCGAGTCGCTCATGATCCGAAAAGCCAACGTCACCGGCACTGAATACCTGGCCGCGCCTTACGTCGAGAACATCGGCGTACGGCCCGACATCAACATCGATTACATGACCCTCGACAACCTGACCAATAATGGCAAGCCGTTTTACGACGCCTTCAACACCGCCATCATTGATCACATCCGGAAGAACAAGTAGGAGGCCGACCATGAAAAAAATCCTGTTGATCCTTGCCCTTACCATCACCGCCCTGCCGGCCCAGAACAATCTGACGTCCGCCCAAAAAGAGGCCGACTTCCGTTATCTCGCCAGCTTGTTCTCCACCTACTACGCACCCGCCGACTGGAAGAAACAGCAATTCGGCGTCGATATCTACAACATCAAGTCCTGGGTCGATCGCGTCAACGCCTCTCAGAGCGATCTCGATTTCTATGAGATCTGCCTCGAATACGTGTCCCAATTAAACGATACCCACGACACCTACCTGCTCGACTCGGATTTCAACGCCCGCCTCGGCTTCGGCGTCGACTTGTACGATGACACTCTGCTCATCGACACACTCGATCGGACACTCCTGCCCGCTCGCGACTACCCCTTCGCCATCGGCGATCAACTCGTCTCCATCGACGGCGTCGACGCTAAGAAAGTACTCGATAGCCTGACGAAATATGTGCCGCAGGGCAACGTCCGCGCCAACCGGCGTCAGACCGCCCAGCGCCTCACCAACCGCGCCCAAACGCGTTTCCCGCACGTCGTGGATCTACCGGATAAATCCGTAATCGTGATTCGACGTCAGAGCGGCGCCGACGAGACTTACACCATCCCCTGGATTCGCACCGGCACTCCGCTCACCGTCGGACCGGTCCTCTCTCCCCACGCCGTACGCAAGCCTCGCGTTCTCACCGAACCCACCGAACCCGATTACATGAAGCCCCTGCGCGAACTGCAATTCTCCGGCGTCACCGATCGTGACCTCGACGCAGTCAACGGCTACGGCTCTCGCAATCCCATCTTCATCGCCGGCCTGCCGTCGACGTTTACCCGCCGCCTCGGCAGCGCCACCGCCGACTTCTTCTACTCTGGAACCTTCAAGTTCTTTGAGCTGACCATCGGCTATATCCGCATTCCCAACTATGCGCCTCCCTCCTCTGCCACCGCCCTCCGCCAGTTCGAGCTGGAGATCGCGTTCATGAACGCCAATACTGACGGCCTCATCATTGATGAGATGCGGAACACGGGAGGCAGTCTGTGTTTTGGAGAAGACGTCGCGTCGCGCCTGATTCCGTATTCCTTCCAGGCCACCGGCTTCCAGACCAAACCGTTCTGGAGCCGTGTCATCGGCTTCTATAACTCGATGATCGCCGCCAAGTCAGCCAACGCGTCGCCCGAAATTGTCGCTCAATACGAGTTGCTGTTCACTGAACTGCTTGCCGCAAGTCAGGAGGGCCGGCTCACCAAACCCGTGCCGCTCTGTACCTCGAGCCTCACCCGCGATGTCGTTCGTGACTCCACCGGAACGCCCATCGCCTACGCCAAACCCATCATGGTTATCACCGACGAGTTCTCCACCTCCACCGCCGACTCTTTCGCCGGCATGATGCAGGAATCTGGACGAGCCCTCATGTACGGTTGGAGAACCAACGGCGCCGGTGGCAATAACACCACCTTCGACACCGGTGTCTACTCTGAAGCCACCACCGGCATGACCCTCGCGCTGCAGACTCGCAAAACGCTCGCCATCAACCCGGCCTTCCCCTCATCGAATCTGATCGAGAACACCGGCGTCCTACCGGATATCCAGGCCGACTATATGACCAAGGACAACCTGCTCCGCAGCGGCGCCGGCTTCATCGACGGCTTCCTCCAGCAAATGGCAGCCTACATCCGCTCAAAGAAGTAAAAGATGTGAAAGAGATGTAAAAGAAGAAGAGAAGTTAGGAGCGGCGGAGTGGCACCAACCATCCCGCCGCTGCAATCACCGCCGCTACCAGCGCCCACGTCGTCAACAAGTGATTCTCAATCAGCACCCCCGCTGTTATCGGAGCAAGAATCAACGCCACCGACGTTAACGACTGTGTGAGCCCAAGCACCGTGCCTTGCTCCTGCCGTCCCGCCGCTTGCGTAATCAGGCTCGTGACAATCGGACGCACTACGCCGCCAAACGCCGAGATCACTGTCACCAGAGCCAGCGAAGCCACCGTGTACGAGAAGCCGAGCGCTACGTATCCTGCCACCACCGAGACGAACCCCGCCGCCATCAAAGGCCGTTCTCCAAAGCGCTTTATCAACCGCCCCAACAGTCCGCCTTGCAGAATCCCCCCGAGCAGTCCGGCGAACGCGAATGCGTACCCCACTTCCCTCGGTCCAAACGGCTGCCCGTTCCAGGTGTAACGTCTCTCACAGAAAAGCGCAAAACCGCCAGTGAACAGCCCAAAGCTCAACACGTAGCTGAAGAACTTTGCCAGCAGAGGAGCCAGTTCAGGACGCTTGAAATAGTCGAGATAACGGTTCCACTCGAGAATGCTCAGGCGCTTTCCGCCCGGCGCCACTGGACCCGACTCCACGCCTTCCGGACGCGGTGGGTTCTCCGGCAGCAGGAAATAGGTCGCCGCGATGCTCAGTGCCGATAATCCCGCCGCCGCCAGAATCGGGTACTGATAGCCGAACACCGCCAGCGTTCCCGATATCGCCGGACCCAGTAGAAATCCCGCCCCAAACGCGATGCCGATCATGCCGAATGCCCGAGCCCGGTCCTCAGGTTTCGTCACATCGGAAATGTATGCCTGCGCCAGTGAAAGATTGCCGGCCGTCACTCCATCCACCGCGCGCGCCGCAAATACCACGGGCAGGGAAGTGGCGTAGGCCAGCATCAGGAATCCAATAAATGTTCCCACCTGGCTGATCAGCAACAGCGGCCGCCGGCCAAAATGATCCGACAGGTTCCCAATGATCGGTCCAGACACCAACTGCCCCAACGCATACACCGCTACGATGGCTCCGATCGTCGCCGGCGACGCGCCCAATCGCTCCGCATAAAACGGTAGCAGCGGCAGAATGATCGTATAGCCGAGGATGTCGACCATCACGATTAGAAAGATCGGGAGGAGGGGAGACGAACGCAAACACTCATCATCCCAGATGAAAGCGCGCTTTGCCCAGTACAATAGACAATATGCCGGGCGAAAACGAACAGTTTTACAGAATTGCGAAATTACCCCCCTATGTCTTTGCCGTTATCAACGAGATGAAGGCCAAGGCTCGTGCTGCACAGCTCGATGTCATCGACCTGGGAATGGGTAATCCCGATGGCGCTACGCCCGACGCGGTGGTCAAAAAGGCTGTCGAAGCAATTCAAAACCCCAAGAATCACCGCTATTCCGTCTCCAAAGGACTGCCCAATCTCCGTCAGGAAATCGTAAAACGGTACCAGCGTCAGTACGGCGTCACCCTCGACCCTGACGTCGAAGCCATCGCCACCATCGGTGCCAAAGACGCTCTGGCGCACCTGCTGTTCGCCATCATCGGTCCCGGTGACATCGTCGTGTCACCCAACCCCGCCTACCCCATCCATCAATACGGCGTCATCATGGCCGAAGGCTATGCCGTCATGCTCCCCATGTCGACACCGGCCGAATTCCTCAACGGACTCGAGGACCTCTACCGCAAGCCCGGCCCCAAGCCGAAGGTCGTCCTCATCTCCTTCCCCCACAACCCCACCACCCATACCGTCGACCTTCCGTTTTTCGAGCGTATCGTCGAACTCGCCCGCAAACACGGCACCATGATCATCCACGACTTCGCCTACGCCGACATCTGCTTCGACGGCTACAAAGCTCCCAGCATCCTTCAAGTCCCTGGCGCTTCCGACGTCGCGGTCGAGATCTACTCCCTGTCGAAGTCGTTCAATATGGCCGGCTGGCGCGTGGGCTTCTGCCTGGGTAACCGTAAGATGATCGCCGCTCTGGCCCGCATCAAGAGTTACCTCGATTACGGAATCTTCCAGCCCATTCAAGTCGCCTCCATCATCGCCCTCCGCGAATGCCAGGACGATACCGAAAAGATCGCCGCCACCTATCAGAAACGTCGCGATGTCATGATTCAGGGCCTCGAACGCGCCGGCTGGAATGTCGAAAAGCCGCGCGGCTCCATGTTTATCTGGGCACCCATCCCTGAACCCTTCCGTCATCTCGGCTCTCTCGAGTTCTGCAAGCTCATGCTTGAAAAATCGCTCGTGGCCGTCTCACCAGGCATCGGCTTCGGTCCGCTGGGTGAAGGTTTCGTTCGCTTCGGCTTGATCGAGAATGAGCACCGGCTCAAGCAAGCCGCCAAAAGCATCCAGAAAATGCTGAAAACCGCCCCGGTGGCCGTCGCCTAGCAGCTAGTAACGAAAACCCTCGATTCGGAGAAGCCAGGGACTGACAACGTTCTCGCCCGTTGTCACCTTCCCGGCATCAACGATTCGCCAAGGGCGAAAAGGATTGGCTGTCCTGCTTTTCCAGCCTGCACAACATCTGCCACGGGCCGCTAGCTCTTCAAAAACCTGTATCCTGGAAGCCGTCTGAGGACGTCTGTCTATTAAATGCCGCCAGTGACTTTAGTCGCCGTGTTGCTGCTCGCGCAAATGGGCCAGTACCCACAGGATCCATTCCCGCGCGGCCCCGGCTCCGGTCCCACCTCGCCCTTTCCACGGCGCTCCAAGAAGGGCACCGACGCTGAAATGCTGACGCTGATTAAAGGCTGGCTCCGCACCGTCGACGCCAAGACGCTCACCGTCGAAGCCGCCGATTCGCGCATGATCGAATTCCAGATCGTCGCCCGCACCAAACAGCCCGATAAACTCGCGCCCGGCGACTACGTTGAGATCGATACTTCTCAGGACGACAAGGGCTTCTACACCGCCGTCAACGTGCGCAAAGTCACTCCGCCCAAGGATGCCAAGCCGCCCATGCTCTCGGTGCAGAACACCGAATCAGCCGACAAAGGCGACAAGCCGAAGGACTCCAAGGACGCCGCCGGACAGCCCAAGGAATCGGCCAAAACCGAAGCCCCTCCGCCTGAACCGCAGGAGCCTCCTGAACCGTCCCGCACCATCGTCAAGGCCAACGCGAAATACGACGCCGGCGACGAACCGCCACGGCTCCATCGCGGCGCGCCCGCTCCTGCCAAACGTAAAACCGCCGCCGACGATGACGTCAAAATCGCCGAAGTCAAAACGCCTGTCAAAGCTCCCGAGCCAATGGAAACGCGCGAGTTCAACGACAAGCCGGGCGACAAGCCCGCTGCCAGTTCAGACGATCGCGCGCCCGAAAGAAGCGCCGCACCGCCGCCCTCCACCAACGCTGAGATGGCGCTGCTCAATCAGTCCCGCGCCGAGGCCGGAAACTTCCTCACTACTCTCCCCAACTACACCTGTCGCCAGTTCACCACCCGTTACGAAGGCGCTGGAAATGGCCGGGCCATGAACTGGCGCGCCATCGACGTCGTTCAGGCCGACCTCGTTTTCGAGGAGGGCAAAGAGCGCTATGAGAAATTGCAGATCAACGGCAAAGCCGTAAAAGGCAAAATGGAGGACACCGGTAGCTGGTCCACCGGCGAGTTCGGCACAGTTCTAGCCGACCTCTTCTCGCCCGCCACCGCCGCCACCTTCCGCTTTGCCGGCTATAACCAGGTACAGCGTCAGGCCGCCGCCCAATACAACTTCACAGTCGACCGCGAAGGCTCACACTGGCACATCGGTGTTCCCGGCCAGTTCATCCAGCCATCCTATAAAGGTGCGGTCTGGGTCGCCAAAGACTCCGCCCGCGTTCTCCGTATCGAAATGCAAGCCACCAAGGTGCCTAAGGATTTTCCGATGGACACCACCGAGATGGCCGTCGACTACGACTGGATTACCCTCGGCGACACCCAGCGCTTCCTCCTGCCAGTCAAGAGCGAAGTCCTCAGCTGCCAGCGCGGCACCAACGACTGCACCAAAAATCAGATAGAATTCCGCAATTATCATAAGTTTGGCGCCAAATCCGACGTGATTTTCAAGTAGCCTTGCTACCCTGATAGGTGCCAGTTCGTCCAACACCCCTTGGAGGTAGTGTGTCTTCTTTTTTCCTGCGCGCAGCCGTTACCGCGACTGCCCTCATCGCTTCCGCCTTCGCTGAAACCAAGCTGCTGCGCTTCCCCGATATTCACGACAATCGCATCGTGTTCACCTACGGCGGCGACCTCTGGACTTCCCCCACCAGCGGAGGCACTGCCACCCGCCTCACCGCACATCCCGGCATCGAAGTCTTCGGTAAGTTCTCGCCGGATGGAAAATGGATCGCCTTCACCGGCCAGTACGACGGCGATGAGCAGGTCTACGTCATCCCCTCCACCGGCGGCGTCCCTAAGCAACTCACCTACTACCCGGCCCGCGGACCCCTTCCTCCACGCTGGGGCTATGACAACC
This sequence comes from Bryobacterales bacterium, assembly GCA_038212445.1. GTDB lineage: Bacteria > Acidobacteriota > Terriglobia > Bryobacterales > Bryobacteraceae > TMP-7. The sequence goes on along the minus strand of JBBQUM010000023.1, from coordinate 14,181 downwards.
AGGTCTACGGCTGGACTAACGACGGCGGCAAGATCATCTTCCGCTCCATGCGCGACGGCTGGTACCCTGGATATTCCCGCCTCTACACCGTCTCCCCCGACGGCGGCGCCGCTGAGCCGCTACCCATGCCAATGTCCGGTGCAGGCTCGTTTTCGCCCGGCGGCAACAAACTCGTCTACTCGCCGATGTCCCGCGACTTCCGCACCGAGAAGCGCTACTCGGGCGGCCAGGCCAACCAGCTGTACGTCTTCGACACCGAGACCCTCGAAGCCAAGAAGATCACCGACAGCGAGCGCGCTTCCCGCGATCCCATGTGGATCGGCAACGCCATCTACTTCAACTCCGACCGCGACGGTCACTTCAATCTCTACACCTACGATGTGCCTTCCGGCAAAACCTCCCAGGTCACTCGCAATGCCGTCTACGACGTGCGCTGGCCCTCCTCTGACCGCGAAAACCGCATTGTCTACGAACTGAACGGCGAACTCCAGATCTACGACCTCAAATCCAAAAAGACGACGCCGGTCTCCATCACCGTCCCCGATGACGGCATCGCGCGCCGGCCCTCCCACATCGCGGCCGCCCGGTTCATCGAAGGCGTTGAGCTCAGCCCGAAAGGCGAGCGCGCCCTCATCGCCGCGCACGGCGACATCTTCAGCGTCCCCATCGAGAAGGGACCTACCCGCAATGTCACAAACACGCCCGGCGCTCACGACAAGCAAGCGCGCTGGTCTCCCGACGGCAGCAAGATCGCCTTCATCTCCGATCGCACCGGTGAAGAGGAAATCTGGATCGTCGCCCAGGATGGCTCAAAGAAACCGGAGCAGATCACCCAGGGCGGCAAAGCCATGCGCTTCGCTCCCGAATGGTCCCCCGACGGCAAGCGTCTCGCCTTCAGCGACAAGGACGGCAAAGTCTATGTCATCACGCTCGACGATAAGAAGGTAACCGAGGTCGCTTGGTCCAAGCGAGGCCAGATTCGCGACTATGAGTGGTCGCCGCGCGGCAATCACCTCAGCTTCAGCATGAACGCCGTTAACGGCTTCTCCTCTATCTATGTTTGGAGCGCCCGCGACAATCAACTCCGCCAGGTCACCAGCGACGATTTCAATTCCTTCAGCCCCACCTGGGACCCCGACGGCAACTACCTCTACTACCTGTCCAACCACGAATTCGCGCCGATGATCTCCGCCGCTGAGTTCGACTTCGCCACCAATCGCCAGACCGGTATCTTTGCCATGGCACTCCGCAAAGACGTTAAGCCGCCGTTCCCGCCCGAGAGCGATGAAGTGAAAACCGAAGCCGACAAGAAGGCCGACGACAAAGACAAGGACAAAGACAAAGACAAGGACAAGGACGCCGACAAGAAAGACGACAAGGACGCTAAAAAGCCGGCCGACAAGGACAAGGATAAAGATAAGGACAAGGACCTCGTGATCGACTTCGATCACATCCAATCCCGCGTCGCGCGCGTCCCCGTCGATTTCACCAATTACAGCGGCATCACTGCCAAATCCGGCGCGCTGGTCTACAGCGTCCAACCGGGCTTCTGGTATGGCCGCGCCCCCGACACCAAATCGAGCCTGCGCATTTACAATTTCAAAGACCGCAAGGAGACCACGCTCCTTGAAGACATCGGCGGCTGGTCCGTTTCCCCCGACCGTTCAAAACTCATCGTCCGCCAGGGCCCAACTCTCACGTTGATGGACACCACGCCCACCGGCGCGGCTGGCAAGAAGACGGTGTCCACCGCCGGCATGTTCGTCGACCGTGTCCCCGCCGACGAGTGGGAGCAGATCTTCAACGAGGTCTGGCGGCGCTACCGCGACTACTTCTACGCCCCCAACATGCACGGGTACGACTGGGAGAAGGTTCGCGCCCAGTACCGGCCGCTGCTCAAAGACGTCGCCCATCGCTCCGACCTCAACTACGTCATGAGCGAGATGATCTCCGAGCTCACCGTGCAGCACGCCTACGTCGACGGCGGCGATATGCAGCAGCAACCCCGTCCCCGCGTCGCGCTTCCCGGCGCTCGCTTTGAGCTCGACAAAGCCGCCAACCGCTACCGCATTTCGAAAATCTACGACGGCCAGAACGAAGAGGACGAGTACCGCTCGCCCCTCACCGAAATCGGCGTCGACGCCAAAGTGGGCGACTATGTGCTCGCCATCAATGGTGAGGAACTCACCGGCAAGGACGACCCCTACCGACTCCTCCGCAACCTCGCCGACAACCCGGTCGCATTCACTCTGAACAGCAAGCCTTCAATGGACGCTTCACGCTCGGTTACGTTCAAACCCATCACCGACGAAGCCAAACTCGTCTACCTCGACTGGGTCTCCACCAACCGCCGCACGGTCGACAAACTCTCCGGCGGCCGGCTCGGCTACATCCACGTCCCCGATATGGGCGCGGAAGGCATCAGCGAATTCATCAAGTGGTATTACCCGCAAATTCGCAAGGACGGCCTGGTCGTCGACGTCCGCGCCAACGGCGGCGGCAACGTCTCACGCATGCTCATAGAGCGCCTCGGACGCCGCATCCTCGCCACCCAGATCCAGCGCTCCAACGAGTCCCCGCTACTCTATCCGCTCGCCTTCAACGGGCCCATGGTCGCGCTCCTCAATGAGAATTCTTCGTCCGACGGCGACATCTTCCCAGCAATGTTCCGCGAAGCAAAACTAGGCCTGCTCATCGGCAAGCGCAGTTGGGGCGGCGTAGTCGGCATCACCAATCGCGGCACTCTGATGGACGGTGCTTCCGTCAACGTCCCCGAATTCGGCTTCGCCAACGTCAAAGGCCAGTGGATCATCGAAGGCCACGGCGTCGACCCGGATATCGAAGTGGAGAACGACCCAATGTCGGTAGCGAAAGGGAAAGACCCTCAACTCGAACGCGGCGTAGCCGAACTGATGAAACAACTAAAGGAAGGCAAAACCGCCCCCTTCCCCACCCGTCCCCCAGACCCGGTGAAACTCAAGTAGCAAGCTGCAGAGTGCCCGTCGTAAGGCGGGCACTCTCACCTGCAGCATCACGAACCTATGCTGCCGCAGTCCGGCGACGGACCTGCTTCTCAATCTCCTTCAACGACCGGTGCCGCGCCAGAGTTAGCTCATATTCCTTCTGAAGGTTCATCCAGAGGTCCGGGCTTGTGTCGAAATGCCTCGCTAGACGCAACGCCGTATCCGCGGTAATCCCCCGCCGTTCGTTGACGATCTCGCTAATGCGTGTCACAGGCACATGCAGTTCGAGCGCAAGCCCGTTGATCGAAATCCCCAACGGCTTCATGAACTCCTCCCGGAGCATTTCCCCAGGATGAACCGGAGTCCGGGTAATATTCCATCCGCGTTCCGGGCGCTTGATACTCATATCTTCAAATCCCTTCCATCCCTAGTGGTAATCCACAATTTCAACTTCGTAGACACCATCGCTTTCCCACCGGAAGCAAATTCACCACTGATCGTTGATCCGAATACTATGCTGGCCTTGGCGGTCGCCCTTCAGTGCCTCCAGGTGGTTTCCCGGAGGCGCATTCAATTCCTCTAACTTAACTACTGAGTCCAACTGAGCCAGCCTGCGAACCGCCGCACGGGCGATTGAGTCCCACCATCGACTCTTTCCCGTCTCAAAAAGCGTCTTGGTCTGCTTCTCCGCAAAGCTCTTGATCACTCTGCTTTAGTGTATAACGGTAGGCGTTATACGGCAAGCGTTATAGTTGACAACACCCTCACTCCTCAACCTGAAACCACAGCCGCGACCCATCCGCCCCACCCCTGTAAATCCGCTGCGTAGCCTTCACAAAATCACCCGGCTTCGCATTGGGAATATCACAGAACTTCTGTGGATTACGATCCGTCAGCGGGAACCACGAGCTTTGCACCTGCACCATAATCCGGTGGCCAGTGCGAAACGTGTGCGCCGTGTCCGGTAGCGTGAAGACAATGTGATCCGGCTTGCCCGGTTCAAACGGTACACCCTTCTCGAAACCCTTTCTGTATTTCCCACGGAACGGTTCCCCGCGCACCAGTTGCTGATACCCGCCCATCGGTACAATCGATCCTGGCGTAGCAGGTGCCGCAGGCGGAGGCGCCGGCGCATTCAGGTCAGGATAGTCTCCGGGATATACGTCAATCACCTTCACCACGAAATCAGAATCCGTCCCGCTCGTCGACACCTTCAGGTCTACCGAGATCGGACCCGTGATCGTGACATCGTGATCCAGCACCTCCGTCTTGTACACCACCACATCCGGCCGCGACGCCGCAAAACGCTGGTCCTCCACCATGTATGTGTTGATCATTCCCTGCGTCACAAACGAGACATACGGCACCGGCTTGTTGGGGTCCGCGATGTATTCATCGAAGGCGCCGCTGCCCGGACGCTGCCATGCGAGCTTCCCATCGCCATCGAGAAATAGCTCGGCGGGCTTGGCTTCCTTGGGCGGCCACGAGCTGAAACGCCGCCACTGGTTCACACCCGTCTGAAATAGCCACGCCTTGGGAAACTCTCCCGAGCCCTTGCCCTTCAGATAGAAAAGGAAGAACGGAAACTCGATGCTCTCCCGAAAGTAGAGCGCCGTCTTCGACCCGAAATTAACATTGCCCAGCCGCTCACCATCGCCCCGCGCAAACCCACCGTGATTCCACGGCCCCAGCACCAGCGTCTGCCGCGGCGGATTGTTCTTCTCGATGAAGTCGTACTGCCGGATCACTCCCTGCGGATCCTCCGTGTCGTACCACCCACCCACCAGCAGCACTGCCGGCCGGACATCCTTCAAATATTTCCAAATGCTCCGCGACTGCCAGTATTCGTCGTACGCCGTGTGCGTCACTTCGTCCGTCCAGTACGCATTCTTGTGCTTCAGATATTTATCGTTCGCATTCGACAGCGGACCCATCGATAGATAAAACTCGTACCCGTCCGGTGTACCGAAATCGAAGCGCGGCGTCTGCTGCGGCTTCGCAGGCTCGCCCTCACGCGGCCTGAAGTTCGTGTAGAAGCCGAAATTCGCCGCCAGCATGTACGCGCCGTTGTGATAAACGTCGTCGCCCATGTAATAGTCGGTCACCGGTGCTTGTGGCGACGCCGCAACTAGCGCTGGATGCGCGTCGATCATCGCGGCCGTCGCAAAGAAGCCCGGCTGCGAAATCCCCCACACTCCCACCTTTCCCGTATTTCCAGCCAGATGCTTCACCAGCCAGTCGATCGAATCGTAGGCATCCGTGCTCTCGTCGATATCCTTCACCGAGCCATGCGTCCGACTCTGAGCGCGAATCGTGATGTGCTCGCCTTCGCTCAGATAGCGCCCGCGGACATCCTGGTAGACGAAGATAAATTTCTCCTTCTCGAAAAATTCCGAAGGACCAAGATTCGTCCGGTACAAATCCTCCCCATACGGCGCCACGCTGTACGGCGTGCGCTGCATCAGGATCGGGTACGTCTTGCCGTCGCTGAAAACGTCCTTCGGGATGTAGACCGAAGTGAACAACTTCACGCCGTCGCGGGCCGGGATGCGGTATTCGTACTTGGTGTAGTTCGCTCGTATGTCGCGCCCGGCTTGCTCCGGCGTGCGCGGCGGCGTTTGGGCGAGGACGACCGGGACGGTCAGTAGAATCAGCGTGACGCGAGAACTCATGAGAATTCATCGTAACGGCTGCCGCCTGCCCTTGGCGACCGGACGCGAAAAAGCGGGACCTACCCTCGCACCAACCGGCCCAGCAACTGAAGCACATTCAGCGCTACCGCACCATCCACCACCGTCTCCACCACCAGCAAAGCCAGGCAAACCAGCGTAGCCGCAAGTCCGCCGCGCTGGTTCAACTGTGAGAGGTCATTCCACGTCATCTCACTAGTAATGACGAGAGAAGTGCCTCCGCAGCGTGTAATAAACCGCAAGCTGGATGTAAAGAATAATTAAGAGCGTGGACCGCTAAAAACGCTTGAGATTGTGCAACATTCTACCGACATCGGGGTTGGCCGAGTGCACCACCCGCCAATCACGGTTGAACGCGCCCGCGTAATGCATGTCCCGCCGGTCAGGACCCATCAGCACAATCCAGAGATTCTGCCGCGGATACCCAAGCATCTGATACTGCATCTCCCCCAGGTCAGACCGCCAGCGATTTTCCTCCGGCGCACCCATCCGGCTTACCACCGCGCTATAACCGTCGGCGCTGGTAAACGACAGGTCACTCTGCACCACCGTCTGATAGCTGATCCGGCGACCGTCGCGCAAAAGCAGCACCACGCCGATGCACGCCAGAATTCCCACCGCGATCGCCGAAATCAGCAGGCGGCCAATCCGGCGTTCCGGCCCGCTCTCGAGCTTGATGCCCACCACCGGCGCCGGTCTCGGCGACTCTGCAACAACCGCGCCAACTCGCGGCGACTCGTTCACCGCCATCGGCATCTGAATCACACGGCGCTCGTGCGGCACCACGATTCCGCTCCGATATTCCAATTCCTTGGTGAGTCCGAGAATCACTACCGGCTCATCTATCCGCGATGCCTCGCCTAAAAATCGCCGCGGTATCCAGAGTTCGAGATTGGCTTGAGGATTGAATACGAGCGCCTCCGACCATGTGGCTTTGCGGAAAGCCCATTGGTTGTGCTCGATACCTAATATCGCCGGGAAAAATGAGAACGGCCGCGATCCAACCTGGTCAAACGGAGGCGGAATGGGTGGCGCCGGCATCTATCGCCATTGTATCCATCGCTGGCAGGTCACTTCTTTAAGTAAGCGACCAGCGACGATACTTCGGACGCGGTCAACATCGGCCAGTCCACACCCTTCTGCTCCATCGTCGCTAGCATCGTCGGACCGTGCTTCCACAATGCCGACACCATCGCCGGTAACGTCCCCACCGCGGGAGCGTTCGACGAGTGGCAAGTGCTGCACCGCTTCGCCTCGAATACTCGCTTGCCCTTCGCCGGATCTCCCCGCGGCTCAAAGAACTGCGCCGACCACAAATAGCCAATCATCTGCCGCATCTCTTCATACGAAATCGGCGTCGCCCCCTGCTTCATCTTCGGCGAATGATTCCACATCGCAGCCGCGATATCGGTGAGCGTCTTGTCCTGTAGCCGACGGTCCAGCGCCAAAGCGCCGTGGTGACATTCGGTGCAACCCTTCTGCTTGAACAACTCCTCGCCATTCTCAGGCGGAGGTAGCAGAAAATCACCCGCCGCCTTCTGTGTGTCCGGCAAATTGCGCAAGTAAACCAGGATGTCCGCCAGGTCCTGCGACGTCATCTCCGGCCACTTCAACTTCCGCTTCGCAAACTCCGCCTTCATCTGCGGTACGTGATTCCACAACTGATCCACCAGCGCAATCGGATCCGACATCGACCGCCACTTGCTCACTGCCGGACCGCCCGTTGCTCCCGACTTTCCCACCGCGTGACACTCCGCGCAATGCTTCGTCTGGAATGCCCGCAACCCGCGCCCCGCATCGCCTGGTTTGTCAAAATATCGCGCTGAATAGAGGAATGCGAAAAGGTCGCCCGCCTGCCCTTCTGAAACGTCCGGCGGCGCAATCTTCGCCTTCGCCATCGCCGCCCACATCGACGGCGCGTGATTCCACATCTGCGCCGTTATGGCGGCAGGCGTGTAGTCGCGGTCCAACGTCCGTCCGAGGTCGCGTGCGCCCCCGGTCGAGTGGCACGTGTTGCACTTCTGGTTGGCAAAAAACTCCGCGCCCCTGCGCGCGTCCGCGTCCGCGCCGCGCAATCCTGGCGCCACTATGCACACCACCGCCACCCCAACTATCCAAGGGACCTTGGCCATAGACGAGATCCTCCCGTTCCCCGCTAAGATAGCAGACTTACTGCCAAATCTAAAGGCTAATGAAATCAGTCTATTACGGTCGCCTAGCTTCTGCCTGTTGCGTGATACCACACAGCAAATGGGGGAGATTCGGCCCCTCACGCGTGCTATCCTGATCCGGCATGCTCAAAATCTGTGCGCTGTCTATCGCCGTATTATCATTACCAGTGCTCGCCGCGGACGCGCGCATCACCGACGGAGAACGGATGAAGGTTATCAACTGGCTCGACGAATCGCATAAGGAATTCTTCGACGCCATCCAGGGCGTCACCGCCGAGCAATGGAATTGGAAACCAGCGCCCGATCGCTGGTCGGTGGGCGAAGTCGCCGAACACATCGTCCTCGCCGAAGGACTGCTGTTCGGTCAGGTTACCCGCGCTCTCGCCTCCGCTCCCAACCCCGAATGGGAAGAGAAAACCAAGGGGAAAACGGAGTTCATCGAACGTGTCATGGCGCCCCGCATGGGTAAGGCGCAGGCACCCGAAGCCATCGTCCCCAAAGGCGGCATGACCCCCGAACAAGTACGCGCAAAGTTCGACGAGCAACGCGCTGAGATCGTCAAGTTCGCCAAAACCACAGACGCCGCACTCAAGGAACACACCGCCGAGCATCCCATGCCCGTCTTCAATACGCTCAATGCCTATCAGTGGCTTATCTACGTCCCGCTTCACACCATGCGCCACGATAAGCAGATCGCCGAAGTCAAAGCTTCGCCCGGCTATCCCAAATAAGGAGTGCCGCTCGGCCCGCGATTTGCACAAGCCGTACCTTCTGTGCCACTCTTCCATAAGCGGCTTATGGGAAAAGACAAAGCAACCGACCTCCTCCAGGGTACCCTCGACATGCTCATCCTGAAGGCTCTGACGGTCGGCGCGCAACACGGCTATGCCATCGCCGAGCGCATCCACCAGACTTCCGAAGAGGTGCTGCGCGTGGAGGAAGGCGCCCTGTATCCCGCGCTCCACCGACTGGAATTACGAGGCTGGCTCACCGCCGAGTGGGGCGTATCCGAGAACAACCGCCGCGCGAAGTTCTACAGCCTCACCACCGCCGGCCGCAAACAACTGGCTGAAGAAAATGCCCACTGGACCCGCCTCGCCTCCGCAGTAGCCCGCGTCATGGAAGCCTAGCAGCCCGTGGCGCGAAGTCTCGATTCGGAAAAGCCAGGGACTGACTCCGTTTTCGCCCGCTGTCATCCTTCTGGAATTAGAGATTTGCCAAGGGCGACAAAGGGCTGTCTGTCCTGCTTTTCCAGCCTGCCATCACCTCAACTCGTCCCCCGTGAACCGCAACTCCCGGTCCAACACCATCTCCATCGTCGACCCTCGTGGCAGCATCAAATCCTGGCCGCGCGACCCCATCACTCCAATCAGTCCGCCCACCGCTCCCGCCGCCGCGCCGATTCCCGCGCCCATCGCTCCGCCCGCCATTGACCCGATTCCCGCACCCGCCGCCGTCGTCGTCCCCACGGTCTTTGCGTCCTTGCCCTTCGTGCCTTGGCCGTTGATCCGGCCCTCCTTGCGATCGACATCCGCATCGGCGCTTCCCACCCGTGCCCGAAAATCACGCGTCACACCGTTCGGCAGAGTGATCGAGTCGAACCGCAAATAGAGCGACGCCTTTCCCTTCACGCGACCCGCCCGCTGCGCGTCCGTCACCGTCCCCATCACGTAACTCCCCTTCGGAATTACGATGCGGCCTAGCGACAATACCGGATAATTCGTCTGTAATTGAATGCGATCGCCCGGCGCCGCCTGCTTCGTATTCACTGAACTCACCAGGCTCAACAGGATTCGCGTACCGGCGTCCACCACGTATTCCTCCGGCGCCGACACCCGCGGTTTGGCGGGAACAATCGTCACTGGCTCATCTTCTTTCTTCGATGCAACCACCGCCGGATTCTCGTAAACCAGCAACGACTCGCTCTCGCCCGACATCCGCACAATCGTCCGCTTCACACTCAGCGTGCTCCCGTCGCGCGACGGCTTCCAACGCTCCATCACCGTGTACGATTGCGGACCTGTCACTAGCGTGTTCACCAGTAGCGCAGACCCCTCCCACTTAGTTCGCGTGCTGTAGGTACTATCGCCCGCCTTACGCCGCGTCTCCTGGTTGTCGAGCGGATAGTGGGCGATCGACGCACCTGAGACCACCATCACCTTGTCCTTGATTTCGACCTTCAGAACCGCGTCCGGCGGCGCCGGCAGGGAGTGAATTTCGCTCGCCTTCGCATTTAGCTTCCAAGTGCCCGCGAATTCACCGCCAGGCTGCGCCATCACGCAAAAAGAAAGTAGAAAAATCGCCGTTACGAATACCCGTGACAACATCTTTACCGCCTATGCGTTCAGGATATCCCACTATTCCGTACGCAACATTTTCACTTCTTGGCGTAGTGGCGTATTTTGGAATTCGCCCGCATGGGACCGTCGGCCGCAGATGTGCCGTGGCTGGTGTTATCACGCGCCCAAACGAAAACACAAAGGAAAGGAAGTAGCACGGGTCTCCCGACCCGTGCCAAGCAAACTCTTTGGCGTGGTGGCCTATTCCGTAGCCCAGCGTACCCGCGAATTTGGAATCCGCATGGCGCTAGGAGCTTCGGCCGGGGATGTGCAATGGATGGTGTTACGACGGGCTATCCGGCTGACGGCGACTGGGATCGTGGCCGGCTTAGCGTTGAGCGCCGGAGCGACACACTTCCTGCGCCAATTCCTACACGGCGTAAGTCCGTTGGATCCGCTCACCTTCGCAACCGCAGCCCTGGCATGGCTGCTGATAGCACTGTTGGCAAGCTACTTCCCATCACTCCGCGCCACCAAGGTCGACCCAAACATCGCTCTGCGATACGAGTAGCACGAGTAAGCGAAAAGGAAGTAGCACGGGTCTCCCGACCCGTGCTTAGCAAAGAGAAAAGCCGGAACCTACTCCGACGGCTCCGACTTCCGCGCCAAATCCTCAGAAAGAATAATAGCCTCAGCCAAATCCTTCATCGGACGGCGCAACCGGCGACTCTCATTCCGCAGCCGCAAATACGCCTCTTCCTCCGAAAGACTGTGCCGCTGCATCAGAATTCCCTTAGCGCGCTCCACCAGCTTGCGCAATTCCAACTGGCGCCGAGCTTCTTGCGCCTCTTCATGCAACCGCTGATTCTCGTCCTCGAGCGCGGTGCGCGCAATCGCACTGCCCATCTGCTCGCCGACAAACGTCAACAGTGCAATCTCGTCCGACAGGTGCTCGTGCTCGTCACGATGGTGGACGTTGATCACTCCGATAATTTCGCCGCGATCCACCAGCGGTACAGATAAGAATGCCTGGTATGTATCTTCCACCAGTGCCGGAAAGCGCTTGAAACGCTGATCCGTCGACGCGTTCGAGGAAAGTGCTACCACCGATTTGTGCTCCGCCACCCAACCGGTGACGCCCTCACCCATCTTCAGCCGAAGGTGTCCTAGATCGGCTGCGTGTGGAACCTGCGAGGCCCGCAGTACTATCTCTCCGCTATCTCGTTCAATCAGGTATACCAGGCAAGCATCACACCCGGTCACCTGCGATGTTAGACCAACCACTTCTCCCAGCATTTCATCCAAGGAAAGCTCGGAATTGACAATGCTACTAATACGATGCAGAATCCCTACCTGGGAAGAAGGCGGCTCGGTTACGCTCATAGTCAGTGTCGCCATAACCAAGCGTAAGACCCACGCTGGCGTGGCGTCCAATCGAAAATTTGAATCGGGTCGATTGTTCGAGGTCTCGTGACACTCCGGTTACTGCTTTATTTACTTAGTGTTAGTAAGCTATTGTCCGCTCCTGCCTGGATCGAGGCTAAGGGACCACACTTAGCCGTCTACACTGACGCGGGAGAGGCCGCCGGACGCCGTATCCTGCTGCATCTTGAAGCCGCGTGGGACTTCTTCGGCGCTTCAGGCGACACTCCCATTCAAGTCCTCGCCTTCGCCCACGAAGCCGACTTTGCCCCTCTGCGACCCTCTTCAGGCATTGCAGGCTTTGCCCAAACCGGACCCGGCGCGGACACGATTGTCTTCGCCTTCACCGGGCAGGGCCGGCAGATCGCCATGCATGAATTCGCCCATATCCTCTTAAAGCGCAAGTCTGTCCAGTTGCCGCACTGGTTCGAGGAAGGACTCTCGGAGTTCTACTCCACTATCGATTGGAACGGATCTCGCCTCCACATCGGCGCGCCCGTCGAATCCCATGAATTGCGACTCCACCAATCCGGCGCCGGCAGCGCTGCAAAGTTTGACCAGCCCGGTGACGCCCTCTTCTACCCTCGCTCCTGGGCGCTCGTCCATATGCTCTACATCGACCCGGCGTTCCGCGGGCGCATCCACGACCTCGCCGCTGCTCTCGATCAAGGCGACTCCACCGAAGCCGCTTTCGAGAAGATCTATCACCAGAGTTTCGCCAACGTCGTCTCGACCCTCGACGATTATGTCCACCGTCCTTTCCGTTCCGTTGACGTCGAAGCCGGCGGGCGTGCCGGAGTCGACATCGCTGTCCGCAAGTGCTCCAACGATGAACCCATCGAAATCCAGGCCGCTGTGCTTGAGCAGCAGGAACGCTTTTCTGACGCCGAACGCCTGTATCAGAGGTTGGCAAAGAACGATCCGCACTCCGCCGCCTACCACCACTGGCTTGCAGGACGCGCTCTGCGAACCAGAGACTACACGGTCGCAGCCGCCGAGATGCGCTTAGCCCTCGAAGCCCGCCCCGCCGACGGCGCGATTCTGTTTGACTACGCCATGCTGCTGCGTGAAACCCGCGCCCCCGACGCACAGGTGCTCGAAGCCCTGAACCGTACCGTCGCCGCGAATCCAACTAACGCCCAAGCGCATCTGCTCCTCGGCGAGCAACTATCAGCACACGGCGATTCCACTGAAGCCATCGTCCACCTCCGGCGCGCCGCGCAGTTAGCGCCGCGCGATGCCTTCTCCTGGCAGGCGCTGGCGTTCCAATATCACCGCTCCGGTGATGACGCACAGTCTCGCGACGCTGCCCGCCGCTCCCGGAGCGCCGCCGTCACACCACAGGAGATCGCAATGGCCGAGTCCGCTCTCGGACTCTCCAATCCCCAGCCCAAGCCGGCCACTGCCGCGACCGAAACACCCGCCGCCTGGGATAATCCGCGAGGCGATGCCCGCATCGAAGGACAAATGACCAGCGTCGACTGCTCCGCCACTCCCGTCACCGTCCGCGTGGGAGCGGAATCTCTCCGCCTGTCGTCGCCCGATCGCATCTCATTGCGCGGCACTCGCGGCGTTAAGGCTGAGCTACGCTGCGGCGCTCAGAATGTCCGCGTCGTAGTGGAGTATCAATCAGCCACTCGCGAGGTCACTTCCATCGCGTTCCAGTTCTGATAAATTCAAGCGATGATCCTGCGGCTTTGTGCACTGCTCTCGATCCCTGCGCTTCTCCCGGCAGCCGACGACCCCTGGGCCAAAGTGAAAGACCTGAAGAGCGGCCAGGAACTGCGAATCATCCGCAAAGGCGTTCCGCGTCCCGTACTCGCGCAATATGACGACCTCACCGACGACCACCTGATGGTGGTGATGAAGAACGAGCAGCAGGCCATCCCCCGCGCCGAAGTGGACCGCATCGACGCTCGCCCCATCCAAACCAAGAGCCGCGTCAAAGTGGAGTCCAAAAGCGAAACCAAGGACCCTGAACCTTCCCGCAGCCGGCCCAATGAGACCAGCGCCCCCACCACTAACAGCACCAGCAACGTAGTCATGAGCGGCAAACCCGACTTTGAAACCGTCTACCGGCGGACCGCGTCGGTGCCCAAGTCCACACCCAATTGAACGGCGGGATGGCGATCATCACTCGCAGGCAGGCGCTCGCTCTGCCCTTGGCCGCGGCCGGCCTTTCCGCTGCACCCCCGCGCCTTCGATTTGAAGAACTGCGCCGCATGGCCGCACCAGAGGCGAATCAGGCAGTCGCCGCCGATGAGCGATTTCTTTACGCCATCGGCAATCAGGTCATCGGCAAGTACGACAAGAAGACCGGCAAGCGCGTCGCGATCTGGGAATGTGAACCCGGCAAGCCGCTCACGCATCTCGACAGCGGCGTCATTCACAACGGCGTCCTCTACTGCGCGCACTCCAACTACCCGGGTGTTCCGATGGTCAGTTCGATTGAGATGTGGCGGCCCGACACGCTCCAGCATTCCGGAACCTTCAGCTTCGGTGTCTTCGCCGGCTCGGCCACTTGGGTCGACTTCCATAAGGACTCCCGCTACGTCACCTTCGCCCACTATCAGGGCAAGGGCGACGAGCCGGGCCGCGACGCCCACTGGACTACGCTAATCAGGTTCGACTCCGAATGGCGCCAGCGCGACTCCTG